>CANLBM010000012.1 GCA_947488845.1 uncultured Sphingomonadaceae bacterium
GACAGCACCTCCTTCGATGCCGACATTGAATCACAAAAATGCCGCGCTGGGAATCCCTTTAATAGGTCCTGACCCTAAGCTTCCCTCTCGTTACGCCACATCCGATCTACCAAGCGATTATAAAGAACCACGCCCTTGTCCGCAGCACTCGGCAGGACCTTGCGCGCAGGATCTAGGTCAATGATTTTCTGCTGCGCGCTGATCATGACTTTGTCTTCTTCAAATGCGCGGTTTGTCATCTCGACCATCATTTCCACCATATGGTCGATCCCCAGGCCGCGTTTGGGCCCAGTGACATAGAAGTAACGCGCGGAGCGATCCGTCATGGCGGTAACGGCCTGACTGCTGATCACCTAGTCCATGGCTGGAAGTTCGGCAGGAGGCGCTGCGTTCTTGCAGCTGTCCGCCGTACCTGGCAGATAGGCAGCGCTGGAGATCCGCAAGATTCCTGGGACGAGATATTCGTTGACGAACCAGACATCCACCGGCTGGCCACCGTTTTCCATGCCCGGTTGTTGCCGCATCCAGCGCCTGAACCGAACGCCGCGGTCAATGGGTGAGATTTCCACCGGCGATGCAGCGGAATCCTCCGTCACGGGAAAAGAACTCGCGTGGACGAACGCTGCGTGGGACAATTCGCAAAGATTGTCGTGGATCAGGCGGGGCTCCACATCATAATCAAGTTCGCCGCTGCCAAGGATATAGTCTGGATTATCCAGACCGATAACATCGGGAATCAATGCCGGGTCCGCAAGCTCCGGGTTTCCGGGCCACACCCAGCCGTGCTGATCCACCGCCGGATAAGAGCGCACCCGCGCTGTCTCGGGAATTTTGTCCTGTCCAGGTATCTCCACACAACGCCCTTCGCTGTCGAACAGAAACCTGTGATACATGCAGCGCAGGTGATCCCCCTCGCACCGGCCCAGCGAAAGCGGTGCATGGCGGTGAACGCAGCGGTCCTCGAAAGCCACTAGGTCGCCATTTTCCTTTCGGTAAAGAACCAAAGGATCGCTTGCGATCGATAATGAATGGAGCTTGGCTGCCACAATGTCTGTCGACCAGGCTGCCACATACCAGGCATTTAGCACGTGCTTCATGATTTATTCTCCCCGCCGAGGGCGAACCGAGCACACCCTTATTTTCTTATTGGAAAATAGATAGATTTCGATCCTGCAGCAACCTGCAATCTGCAAATATTCTGTGATCAATAATGGCGTTTCTTGCTCTCTGAAAGTCTCAGGGTTTTAAGCGAATTTTGTTAGCCCGCCTGCGTTTTATGCATCAAGCCCGTGTCCCGCCCGCTGGTTATGAACGACCGGGCATTGAGAACTTTTCGCCGCAGCATCCACATGTCAATCATGCTTTCGGGACGAGGAATCTGACCCATTTGGGTTTGAGGATTTGGGGGGTGGGAGTTGGTCCGATCGGCCTACTCAACCCTTGCTCGGCATTTCCGCCCGGTCGATCTAGGATGGGTTCCAGACCCAGGATGATCCGGTATTCATCGGTGTTGTTGCCGATGCGCTATAGGAGAAATTCTGCAAATTGTTCGCGTTTGAAGCGCTCTGCGTCGATGAAAGCATTCGCGAAAATAACAGTCGCGTGGCTGCCTGCGACAGGATCATGCCGCAAATCCGCGAATTGATGGCGACCTATCTGGCGCGATGACCCGATCGCACACTGAGACGTCACGCAAGCTGGAATAGACGCCCTTCCTTTCCCAAAAGCGTTTGCAGCTGCTCTATCAGCCCAGACTGTTTCATTTTGCCGCTCATTGGGTAAGAACTCCATTTTGCCAACTGCTGGTTGCGCGGCCACAGTTGCGCTGTGAATGTCACCGGTGGCTTTATCCGGTGGTCGGTCAGCTCCTGGCTATTCTGTCTTATGTACACATCGCTGTCAGAAGCCGAAGCATTTTGACAGGGCAGCGCTATATCGAAAGCTGGTTTTTGAGCTTCTGCAGAAAATCTATTGTTTCCTGTTCGCTCACCACATCGGCATATTTTGCGTTCATGTCGAAAAGATTGGCTTCATGGGGCGCGTCATGCCGGTCGCCGCAGGCATCGGCCACAACCGCGGTGCGGAAACCATGCGACATCGCATCGACACAGCTTGCCCTTACGCAGCCGCTGGTGGTGAGGCCAGTCAATAGCACGCTATCGATACCCATCGCAGTGAGTGTCGAGGCAAGCGAGGTGCCAAAGAAAGCGCTGGGATATTGCTTGGTAATGACCAGCTCATCCTTCTCTGGCGTCAGCCCCTCGGCAAAGGCACCCATGGGATTTCCCTCGATGAAATAGCGCAGCGGCGCGGCTTTCTCGAAAAAACGTCCCCCATCGATCGCGCTCGGATGATAGGAGACTCCGGTCAGGATTACCGGTATTTTGGCCGCTCGGGCCGCTTTGCGTACCCGCAAGGCGGAGGCCAGCGCGTCTTCCACGCCGGAATATAGATCGCAGTCAGGATCGAAATAGCCCTGGCAGAAGTCGATCAGGATCAAGGCGGGCCGCTCGCCAAAACCGACTTTGGTATTGTAGGCACGGCGATAATTTTCGAGCAGGTCTTCATCACTCATCGCGCAGTCTCCGTTTCATAAAGCCAAGGCTGGTCCTGGCGTTGCCAGGTCTCGAAGTCGTCAATATCATCTGCTTTCTGATTCAATATCTGGGCGGTTTCATCCCAGCCATTAATCAGCGCCAGCTTGCGTTCTGGCGGGATATCAAATCCAAAAGCCTCATTCTTATCCGCGATAACCTTCTGGTTTTCCAGATCGATAGTCAATGCCAACCCGTCGTTTGCAAGCGACATCAGGTCGCGCACGACACTGTTCGGAAGGATGATCGGCAGAATGCCGTTTCGCAGGCAATTGCCATGAAAGATTTCGCCAAAGCTGGGCGCGATGATGCTGCGAATACCGAAGCCGAGCAGCGCCCATACGGCCTGCTCGCGGCTTGATCCCGATCCGAAATTGGCACCCGCCACCAATATCTGGGCCTGGCAAAATGGCTCGCGGTTGAGGATGAATTCCGGATCCGGCTTGCCGTCGCTGCCGAAGCGCCGGTCATGGAAAGCATATTGCCCCAGTCCTTCGCGCGCCGTGATCAGCAGAAAACGGGCGGGGAAGATAATATCCGTGTCAATATTGTCCTGTTCCAGCGGCGCCGCCGTTCCGGACAGGGTCTTGAAAGGCTGAGGTTTCATCGCACCAATTTCCTGACGTCTGTGATGCAGCCGGTGACTGCGGCGGCAGCCGCCATGGCCGGGCTCATCAGATGCGTCCGTCCGCCCGCTCCCTGACGGCCTTCGAAATTGCGATTGGAGGTGCTGGCGCAGCGGTCTCCCGGTTATCGGTCATCGCTACACATATGGTCAGCCAACCGGGCTCTATATAAACGGCAAGCATCTCTCGCGTGAAGAATGGGCCGCCCATCCGGAGAATCCTTTTCCCGAGGCGCTCAAACCGGTCATGCCGGCCGAACTGCCTTTCGTCCTGCTCGGCAAAAATCCACCGATCGATGACTGGACTAAATGGTGCGATCCGGAGAACGCGGCGCTCGACAGGCCGTTCGCCGAATTTCTTGCGCAACAGGGTTTGAACGAGGAAGCGATTCGGCTGGGCTATGATCTTGCGCCCTATCACGGACGAAGCTCGCGCGACGTCTCCACGATGATGATGAGCTTTAACAGCGGCTTCGTGCAAAACCAGATCGCCGCGGGGCCGGAATCATTTGCGGCAAAGGGTGGCAATATAAAATTGCCGGAAGCCATGGCGGCGCAGTTAAAGGGCGATGTGATTCTCGGGAAGCCGGTTGCCGCGATCGAACAAAATGCTGGCGGGGTTATCGTGACTTGTCGCGACGGTTCGCGCTTTCAGGCGGCAAAACTGGTCTGTTCGCTGCCACTTGCAGCGTTACGGAACGTCGATATTACACCCGGGCTACCGGCACTGCAGGCAAAAGCTGTTAAAGAAGTCAATTATCAGCCAATCTCGATAGCATTCCTGACCGCCAAGGCACCTTTTTGGGAAGAAGACGGTTTCGCACCCGGGATGTGGAGTGACAGTTTCTCCAGCACCGTAATTCCCCAGCGATACGGAGCAACCGACGAAGAAGTGACCGGACTGATGGTACAGGCGCGCGGCGACCTCGCTCTTGACTGGGACAAGCTCGGGGCAGAAACAGCGATGGCAAAGATCGTGGCCGACATTGAAGCAATGCGTCCGGCGGCAAAGGAAAACTGGAGGCGCGCCATTATCACAGCTGGGCCCGAGAAGAATTTTCAGGCGGGGCATGGGCCTATTATGGCCCTGGTCAGGCCACGACATTGCCGAATGCGATTGCTGATAAGGCCGGCCCAATCAGCTTCTGTGGCGAGCACACGGAAAATGTTTCCCGGGGCGTCGAGGTTGCACTGGCTTCGGCCGAACGCGTTGCGCTGGAAATTCTTGCTGGATAAGGTCACCGGTCACGGTTCGCATTTTGAATGTGCGTCAAGTACCGCGGCTGTCGTAACCTGCATCTGCTTTGAGCCGGATGATGTTAGATCAATGGATCTGGCCGGCAGAAGGCGCCGTTGATCCGGCGAGCATCTGCCCGACTTCTTTTACCAAAAGCGCCGACTGAATCGGCTTGGCGAGATGGAGCGAGCCGGAGAAGGCCTCTGGCCGGTCGTCGATGCTGCGACCCGAGACCGAGAGATAGGGGGTTCCCATTCTCGACAAAAGCTCTGCGACCGGCGCCGACGTCTCTTTGCCCAGATTGATGTCCAGCACCGCCGCATCACATATTTCATTCTCGAGATATTCGAGCGCCCCGCCGACCGTGGTGACTGGGCCTAGGATGTCGAAACCGGCGTCTTTCAGAATTTCGGCAATCTCGATTCCGATCAAGATCTCGTCCTCCACCACCAGGATCCGTTGGGTTGCGCCGGATCGCGCTTGTCTAGGCTCGTTTACCGCATCGCTTTGCCGTGTCGATGGGTGCTGTCCGCTAAGCACCTTGTCGGCCCGGCACGATAATTGGCAGAAGAGGCCGGTTGGTCGCCAGTCCAGATCCACCTCTCCCTCGAGGCTGGCCTCGAGCAGGCGATCGATGATCGTCGATCCGAAACCGCTGCGCGACGGTTTTTCAACTCTCGGACCACCGTGTTCGCTCCAGCTCATCGAAAAATCCTGCTCCGTTCCAGCCTTTTGCTCGAGCTTCCAGATGATTTCGATGATACCTTCATCGTTTGACAGCGCGCCATATTTGGCGGCGTTGGTGGCAAGTTCATGCAACGCCATCCCGATCGCCTGGGCCGCTGGCGCGGTGATCCTGAGCGGCGGTCCGGACAATTTTATCCGAGGCCCTATCGCATCGCCAAAATGGGCAAGCTGCGACCGCACCAGCTCTTCGAGCGGAACATCCTGCCAGCAGTTGTTGAGAAGCACATCGTGGCTGGCGGAGAGAGCAAGAATGCGCTCTTCGAAACGCTGTACGAAGGTTGTGGCGTCACTTGCGGCGGTTTGTCGTGCAATGACCTGCACCAGGGTCAACATATTTTTCGCGCGGTGGTTCACCTCGCCCATCAGCAGGCGTTCGCGCTCTTCCGCATGCTTGCGTTCGCTTATGTCATGTGCGATTTTCGAGGCGCCCACGATATTGCCGGCTGCATCGTAAATCGGCGAGACGTTGACGGCGACGTCCACCCGCCGCCCGTCACGGCATACGCGGACCGTCTCGTAATTGCTGATCTTCTCGCCACTGTTCAGTCGCGAAAGAATGTCGTCTTCCTCGTACTGGCGGTCCGCCGGTATGAGAATACGGATCGATTTGCCGATCATTTCGCCGGCAGAATAGCCGAAGATTTTCTCGGCACCATCGTTCCAGCTTGTGATTGTGCTATCCAGCGTTTTGGAAATGATCGCCTCGTCGGACGACGCAACGATGGCGGCGAGATGGGCTCGTGCCTGTTCCGCGCGCTTCCGGTCGGTGATATCGGTGATCGACGCATAGAAAATATTTTCGACGCCGGGAAAAAACTGCAGCTGCACCGCGACATCATAAGTGGAGCCGTCTTTGCGTTCGTGTACCGTTTCAAACAGCAGGTTAGCCACGTCTCCGTTTCGCAGCGGTGTCACGAAATCTATGAATTGTTCCTTTGTATATTGCGGCTTGAGGTCCCAGGGCGTGCGTTCGCGAAGCTCTTCCATCGAATAGCCGAGATTGTCCCGCGCGCCCCGGTTCACCAGTTCAAAATAATAGCTTTCCGCACTGAATATATATATTTCACTGACCGAATCTTCGACGATCCGCCCGAGCCGTTCGTTGAGCGAAGCGGTCGCCAGCCGTTCCAGTTCGGCTGCCGCTCGGCCAGAAAACAGCTCGACTATTTCAGCGGCCTGTTCGGGATGTTCAATGACTTTGTCGTCGAGCGCCGCAAGCAGACCGAGAATTTTTCCAGATGATGACCGAAGCGGGGTTCCGACATAGGCTTCTGCGCCCATATCCTTCAGCATGTGGTCGTCCGGAAAGAGATCGATAATATTGTTGGGAAAACAACAGGCGCCCTGACCGACAATATCCGCGCAGGGAGAATGTTCCAGCTGATATTCGAAATTTTCTCCGGGACCATTGTCCCATACCGCTACCGTGCAGGCTTGCCCGGGGTCGACCGGATGGATGGTGGACAGGAACACCCAACGGACGGACAGCGCTTCGGCCAGCGCCTCGACCATGACGGGGAAAAAGGCTTCTCCCACGACTTTCGAACACGAGGCCAGCTTGGCCTGTACAGAAGAGAAAGACTGTATTGCGCCATTTGGCGTTTGCGTAGCCTGTACCATCGGTTGCTCCCCCAGAAGCCGATATGTAAAAGCTTCGCGCCGTTCCTGCAACAGGATGTTTCGAGCATGATTTGCGTGGCACTTGCTGCATTAGCCCAAGCGGCCATCGCTCGGGAAATAGCGCATCCAGCACGCCGACACGATTATCCGGTTTGGCGGCCTCGGCCCTTGTCAGGCGTAATAGGCCACACTCTGCATCGCGGTTGCCATCAGTTCATGGCGGCTGTTCCAGATGCTCATATATTGGCTGCTCGCTCCGTGATCGGCATGGTGGGTGTGCGAATCGATAAGCCACCAGCCATCTTCGGTGGTCAGCTCTTCGGCGATGATATTGATTTGCCAGTTCATCGAGCTGACCATCGCATTTTTGTCGAGCAGTCCCATCACCGAAGGCGGCAGGCTGTCGCACATGCACAGGATTTCGGCCACGGGATCGAGGCCGTCGCGCTGTTTCAGGCGTATCCAGCTGGTCAGGCGATTGGTCTTCCTGCTCGTGTCGATCCGCTTGCCGACATATTCCATGTTCGAGGTGAAATATTGCGGCGGTCCGCTGTGCAGGTCTTCCCCATCAGGTAGCTTGGGAAAGTGTGGTTCGATAATATCGGATGTCCTGACTTCCGTCGGACGGGGCGCGGCAAATATGAAGTTGCAATGAAGCCCCAGACCCTTGTCCCCGAAGATCTCGGACTGGACGAAAGCGGTATTCTTGCCGCGACGCAGCATCGCGGTTTCCGCAGTGAGTGCCCCGAACAACGGTCCGGTGAACGCAACCTGCGCCGACCGCAGAGGAGGAAGGCCCTCTTCGATATGGCTGGCAGCGTGATAGGCAAGCGCGCCGGACAGGCCACCGAAGGCAGTTCGACCCTGCGTCCAGCTTTGCGGCAGAGTGACGGGATTGTCCGATCCGCCCGGCCCGCATTGATCGAGCAGTTCGGTGAGGGCGACGGGTTGAGGATGTTTATCGGTCATCTTTTCCGCATATCGGGCTAATCGGCTGAAATCCACTGGTAAGTTTGCCATCGACATTTACAAAAGCTGGAATTTGATTTATGGCTTTGGTTAGTTTTCAATCTCTTGATGGAAGATGTTGTGATGAGCTATACTAACACCCTGACCCGCGCCGATCTCGCCGAAACAATGAACCGTCAGGTCGGCCTGTCGCGTGCTGACAGCGCTGTCATGGTGGAATCAATTCTGGATCATATGATTGAGGCACTGGTCGACGGTGAAAATGTCAAGATTTCGGGATTTGGCACCTTCGTGCTGCGCGACAAGGGAGAACGCACCGGTCGCAATCCCAAGACCGGTATCGAAGTGCCGATCGCACCGCGCCGCGTTCTGACCTTCCGCGCCAGCCAAACGATGCGTGACAGGATTATCGCCGCAGGTTAATGGCCCGGTGAACCGGGGGAGTTAGAGTATGACCAAGGAACAAGGGGCTTTCCGGACCATCGGAGAGCTTTCGAAAGAGCTTAGCATCAAACCCCATATTTTGCGTTATTGGGAAGACCAGTTTGCAGTGCTGACGCCGCTCAAACGGGCGGGTTCGCGGCGCCATTATCGGCCTGAAGATGTCATAATGGTCAAGGCGATCAACCGTCTGCTCAACGAAGAAGGCTACACGATCAAAGGCGCACGCAAATTTCTGTCTTCACGGCGCAAGGCCCCGGAGATGGTCGAGGATGCGCCGCAATCGGCCGCTGCAGCGTTGCCGCTGGCGGGAAATGTGCAGGAGGATAACAGTTTGATTCTGGCGGAACTGAAAACTATCCGCGATCAGCTAACGAACGCCCTGAACCAAGCTTAATCGTAATTCGGCCCCAGTTCCGGATCGAGGTCGCGGGGCCGGGTAAAGCGTTCCAGCGTGCCACATTTTTCACTGATATCGGCCCAGCTGTCGATGGCCAGCGTCATCTCGGCCAGAGTGGCGGTCGGATATTTCGTTTCCACCTCGTCCCGTGCCGGTGAGGTTCCGTCGTCCGGCACCAGGTCAAAGATCAGGTCTTCCAGGCCCGGATTATGGCCAACCATCAGCACATGCTCGGCATCGGGCCGGGCGCCGCGCAAAACATCCAGCAAGGTAGCCGAGGAAGCGAGGTAAATCTTGCGATCCCAGGTCGGCTCCATCGCCTGAGCGCTGGCTTCCTCTACATTTTCGAGCGTCTCGATCACCCGCACCGCCGGTGACGCCAGAATCTGGTCAAAGGTCAGTCCGTTGCGCTTGATGAAGCTGCCCATGACGGCTGCCGCGCGCTTGCCCTTTTTGTTGAGAGGCCGGTCAAAATCGCGCTCGACCGGGTCATCCCAGCCGGATTTGGCGTGGCGCAAGAGTGTAAGTTTTTTCATTGCGGATCGTCATGCATCAAACGTGTTTCAGTTGAAAGACCGGATTCCTTCATTTCGAAAGTTGCCTTGCTTATCTCTGCCAGCGCCTGTGCCAGTGGCATCCGTTCGATCGGGGTGCCTTGCGGAAAGGCTGAGAACAACCGCGACGGGAAAGACGAAGAGAGGATGACGAAATGGCCATGATCGTCGGCGCGGCGGATGATCCGGCCAAAGGCCTGGGCCAGTCGCGCGCGGATGATCCGGTCATCATAGGCGCTGCCGCCGCCGGCCAGTTTGCGGGCACGGTGCAGGATATTGGGACGCGGCCACGGCACCGATTCCATCACCACCAGGCGCAGGCTCTGGCCCGGGACATCAACTCCGTCGCGCAGGGCATCGGTGCCCAGCAGGCTGGCCTTGGGATCGTCGCGGAAAATATCGACCAGGGTCCCTGTGTCGATTGGGTCGACATGCTGGGCGTAGATTGGCAGGCCGCTTTGCGCCATCCGGTCGGCGATCCGGGCATATACCGTGCGGAGGCGCCTGATCGCGGTGAACAGGCCAAGCGTCCCGCCCGCCGAGGCTTCGATCAATTGTGCGTAGGCGCCGGCAAGGCCGGCCATGTCGCCGCGCTTCACATCGGTCACGATGATGACTTTGGCCTGATTGGGATAGTCAAACGGGCTGGCGACTTCAAATTCCTGCGGCGGGTGCGGAAGATGGACGGCACCGCTGCGCGCCCGGGCGGTATCCCAGCCACCGCCGCCTTTCAGCGTCGCCGACGTGATCATCACGCCATGGGCTGGTTTGGTGACGACTTCGGTGACCGGAATGGTCGGGTCGAGCCAGTGACGACAGATGCCGATATCATATTCGCGGCCTTCAAAACGGTCGATCATCAGCCAGTCGACAAAATCGGGATCGGCTGGCCCGCCGATGCGGGACAGGAGCGAAAGCCAGCCCGACAGGGTATCGCGGCGCCAGCCGAGGCTCGAGAGAGCGCCTTCCATCCGCGCGCGGGCCGGGGCGTCCATCCAGTCCGGGCCTTCCTCGATCAGATGTTCGATCCGCTGGCCGAGACAGACCAGAGGTTTGAGCAAGCCATCCATTGCCTCGGCGGCATTGGCGACGGCATCGATCATCGGCCCTTCGACATGGGTCAGTTCGGTTTCGAGTCCGTAACCGGCATCGGCGCTCTGGCTCTCGTCGCGGGCGAAGACCATCGCGCGGACCTCCTGGAGCAGCGCCTCGATCGGGCCGAAGGGCTCGCCTTCCCCGATCCGCTGGAGCCAGCCGTCACCGGGCAGGGCTTCGGCGGCAACGCGCGCGCTTTCAATCGCACGGCCACCTTCCTCGTCATAGGATGCGAGATCGGCCAGACGCGCTGCGAGGCCGCGACGGCGTCCGCGATTCTTCGTTTCCGGACCGATCACCCAGCGGCGGATTTCTATCGCTTCCTGTCCGGAAAGCCGCGCCGCAAACATCGAATCGGCGGCGTCGAACAGATGATGGCCTTCGTCAAAGATCAGTCTGGTCGGCCGGTTCTGCTGTTCGCGCCCGCGGGCAGCGTTGACCATGACCAGCGCGTGGTTGGCGATGACGATATCGGCCTGCTGGCTGGCGTGTGCCGCCTTCTCGATGAAACATTTGCGATAATGCGGGCAGCCGGCATAGACGCATTCCCCGCGCCGGTCGGTCAGCGCGGTGGCACCGTTGCGACGGAATAAAGTGGCCAGCCATCCGGGCAGGTCACCGCCGACCATGTCGCCGTCCTTGCTATAGGCAGCCCAGCGCGCGACCAGATGGGCCAGGATCGCTGCACGGCCGGTAAAGCCGCCTTGCAACGCGTCTTCGAGATTGAGCAGGCAGAGATAATTTTCCCGTCCCTTGCGGACCACGACTTTCTTGCGGAACGTCTCTTCATCCGGATATATCCGGCGGGTTTCCCGGTCGAGCTGGCGCTGCAGCGCCTTGGTAAAGGTCGAGATCCACACCGTACCGCCGGCTTGCTGCGACCAAAGGGAAGCGGGCGCGAGATAGCCGAGTGTTTTGCCGATACCCGTCCCCGCTTCAGCCAGCAGCATATTGGGAGAGCCCTTGATCTTGCGCGGGTTGAAAATCTGGCTGACAGCAGCGGCGTAGCTTTTCTGGCCCTCGCGCTCTTCCGATCCTTCCCCGGTCAGGGAATCAAGCGTGGCCAGCGCCTCGTTCCGGTCTATCGTGACCGTTCGCGGCGCAGGGCGCGGTGCCTCTTCTTCCCATTCGGGCAGTTTGGAAAAAAGCCAGCGTTCGGCCTCGACCGGTTTTTCCAGTTTGCGCCCGACTTCCTGTGCCCAGGGCCAGCGCAGCCGATAGAGCGCCTGCGCGCTGCTCCACGCGCCTTCGCGCTCTTTCCAGAAAGGTGCTTCCAATCCTTCCAGCAAAAGGCTCGCCGCCTGCTGGCAAAGCGCCGCAATATCGGCCTCTTGCGCCGGCGGAGCCAGGCCGAGCGCCTTGGCGAGGCCGGCCGGAGTCGGAACGACGAACTGGGCCGGATGGATGAAGGCGAACAGCTCCAGCAGGTCGAGTCCGGACAGATCGGGATAGCCGAGTCTTTGCCCCAACAGCGGAGCGTTGAGCAGGATATGCGGCGTTTCCGCTACCCGGCCAATGGCCTCGCCCTTGCCGATTGCGCGGGTTTCGCCATCGGCTGAGCAAATCCAGATGCCGCTGTGGCTGGCATGAAGCGCGGGATAGGGAAGTGGTGTCACCATTCAGCCGACGACCGGTACGCCAGCGATCCACGGGTGAACGAACATCAGTACGGCATAAAGTGTCGCCGCAATCACCACGCTCAGCAATTCACGGCTTACGCTCGCGATCCTGGCCGGTTTCACCCAGACGCCTTCATTGCGCGAAACAGTGATGATCGAGACCAGCGCCCACAGGCCGAGTCCGCCGAACAATATCAGCGACTTGTTGTCGCCATTGGCGAGCAGATGGCCGACTGCCCAGATCAAAACGCCGGTCAGCATCGGATGGCGGATCCACTGCCGGATTCGTGATGTGCCCTGCGCCGCACCGATCAGCAGGATGGCCACGAACATCAGCGTCATATTCGCGTGGCGGCCCCAGGCAGGTGGGTCATAGACAAATTCAGCGGTGGTCGAGCGCCAGCCGAAAATCATCAAGGCCAGTGAAACCAGCAGGATCAGCGCGACCAGACCCTTGTGCGGCCCTTCACCAATCGCGCCCTGAATCGATGCGCGCAGGCCCGGTGTCACCGACTTCATCAGATGTACCAGGCTCCATAGCAGCACACCGGCAATAAGCATTTCCATGTTCAATCTCCCGCTTTTGTTGCGTTCTACCTTGCCATATAGGCTAAGGCTACTATTTGCGCAGCATTGACTGAGAAGGACAAATTGTGACCGATTATCGTGAAGCAGCAGAGAATTCCAAAGCGTGGCCGTTCGAGGAAGCCCGCAAGCTGCTCAAACGCTATCGCGGCGAGCGCGGCGCACCGGCACCGAAACCGGGCGATGAACCTATGCTGTTCGAGACCGGCTATGGTCCCTCGGGCCTGCCGCATATCGGTACGTTCAACGAAGTGCTGCGGACCACGATGGTGCGGCACGCCTATGAAACGCTGACCGGCAACCCGACAAGGCTGATCGCGTTCAGCGATGACATGGACGGATTTCGCAAGGTGCCGACCAATGTCCCCAATCAGGATATGTTGGCCGAGCATCTGCACAAGCCACTCACGCAGGTTCCCGACCCGTTCGAAAAATTCGAAAGCTTTGCCGCGCATAACAATGCGATGCTGCGCGATTTTCTCGACCAGTTCGGTTTCGACTATGAGTTCATGTCCTCGACCGAGCAATATCGCAGCGGCGCCTTTGACGAGACGCTGAAGCTGGTCCTCGCCCGCAACCAGCAGATACTGGACATCATGCTGCCGACTCTCGGCAAGGAACGGCAGGCGACTTACTCGCCGATATTGCCGATCAGTCCGAAAACCGGCCATGTGTTGCAGGTGCCTGTCGAGATCGTTGATGCCGAAGCGGGGACTGTTCGCTTTGAAGACGATGGCGAGATGATCGAGCATAATATCCTCTCCGGCGGCGCCAAGCTGCAGTGGAAGGTCGACTGGGCGATGCGCTGGACCGCGCTTGGCGTCGATTATGAAATGTATGGCAAGGACCTGACCGACAGCGGTGTGCAGTCGGGCAAGATTGCCAAGGTGCTGGGCGCGCGCAAGCCGGAAGGCCTGATCTACGAGATGTTCCTCGACGAGAAGGGCGAGAAGATTTCCAAGTCCAAGGGCAATGGTCTCAGCCTCGACGAATGGCTGCGCTATGGCTCCGAGAACAGCCTCGCTTTCTATATTTTCCGCGAGCCCAAATCGGCCAAGCAACTGCATCTGGGCGTCATTCCCAAGGCGGTCGACGAATATTTCCAGTCTCGCGCGCTCTGGCATGAACAGGATGCCAGCAAGCGGCTCGGCAACGCGGTGCATCATGTCCACAATGGCGATGTGCCGACGGACACGATCCCGGTCACCTTTGGCTTGTTGCTCAATCTGGTCGGCGTGATGGGCGATGCGGATCGCGAACAGATCTGGGGCTATCTGCGCCAATATGCGCCGGACGCGACGCCGGAGCGCTATCCCGATCTTGATGAACTGATCGGCAATGCAATGGCCTATCACAAGGATTTCATTGCCCCGACCTTGCACCGGCGCAAGCCGGAAGGCGTCGAAGTGGCGGCGCTGGAACGGCTGGATCGCGAACTTGCCGCGCTGCCCGAACATGCGGCGGCCGAGGATGTCCAGACGATTGTCTATACGATCGGCAAGGAAGGCGGCTTCGACAATCTGAGGGACTGGTTCAAGGCGCTGTACGAGACTCTGCTTGGCTCTTCGCAGGGGCCGCGCATGGGTAGCTTCATCGCGCTTTATGGCATATCCAACACCCGCAAATTGATAGCGGAGGCTTTGGCATGAGAGAATATCATCTGGCACAGATCAATATCGCGAGGTTCAAGCGGGCCAAGGACGATCCGGCCAACGCCGATTTCATGGACGCGCTGGATCCTGTCAATGCAGCGGCGGAAGCGGCTCCGGGTTTTGTCTGGCGGCTGACCGGTGAAGGCAATGATGCGGTCGATATTGATGCGGTTCCCGGCGACCCCAATCTGGTCGTCAACATGTCGGTCTGGACCGATGTCGATTCGCTGGGTGCCTATGTCTATCGCAATGACCAGCATCTGGTGATCATGCGCCGTCGCAAGGAGTGGATGGAGCTTATCGATGTCTATCAGGCGCTCTGGTGGGTGCCTGTCGGGCAAGTGCCCAGCGTAGCGGAAGGGCTGGCCGCGGTTGATCATCTTGCCCTCCATGGACCGACGGACAAGGCTTTTACCTTTCGCTAGACCTTTGCTGCTCCGGACGGCACACCGGCTGTTCCCGTGCTGGATGAATGCGCCTGATGATCGACATTTTCACCACCGGTGGCACCATCGACAAGATCTATTTCGATGCCTTGTCCGAATATCATATCGGTCCGACACCACTGCCTGACATTTTGGCCGAGAATAATGTCTATGTGCCGCACCGGGTGACCCAGTTGATGCGCAAGGACAGTCTCGAGCTGACCGATGATGATCGTCTTGAAATTCGCGCGGCGATCATTGCCAGCGATGCCGACAAGATTCTTGTGACTCATGGTACCGATACAATGGTCCAGACCGGACTTGTCCTGGCCGATATTCCGGGCAAGACCATCGTGATCACCGGAGCGATGCAACCCGCGACCTTGCGGATCAGCGATGCCGAATTCAATGTCGGCTTTGCGCTGGCCGCCACGCAGACTTTGCCACCGGGCGTCTATATCGCGATGAACGGCGAGATATTCGATCCGGCGAAGGTCCACAAGGACCGGTCGGCGCACCGGTTCATCCGCGACTAGGACAGGGTCAGATACAGGGCTGCGGCAACGGGAGGTTGAAATGGCAAGGCGTACGGTCGAGCAACTGAGCGAGCAATTGCTCAACAAGCCTCTTGCGGCCCTCTCTCCGGAGGAGAGGAGCGTTCTCGAGGCGATCGTATCCCGGCAGATTGTCGCCGATGATGCCGCCGGTCTGGCGGATGAACAGACCAGCGTCGGCGAACGGCTTTCCGACCGGGTAGCTGCCGTCGGTGGTTCCTGGGCTTTCATCATTGTCTTCGTGCTCGTCCTGTTCGGCTGGATGCTGCTCAACTCGGAGATATTGACCCGGTTCGATGCCGCCTTCGATCCTTATCCTTTCATCTTCCTCAATCTGCTGCTTTCGACGCTGGCCGCGATTCAGGCGCCGATCATCATGATGAGCCAGAACCGGGCCTCCAACAAGGATCGGATCGCGGCGGCGCATGACTATGAAGTCAATCTGCGCGCCGAGATCGACATCATCCGCCTGCACGAGAAAGTCGACCTGCTGATGCTCGAGAAAATCGCCAAGCTCGACGCCGATCTGGCGGAGATCAAGGCCGCCTTGCAGAGAGGCTAGGCGGCGAGCGGACGCGTCACGGTCCGCAAGACTTCGCCATAGCTGTTGGCGATCGTCATCCGCGGGCCGTAACCCTTGGTGATCAGCAGGTCATGTGCCTTCGGCAGATTATTGCAGGGCACGCCCATGAAAAGATGATGCTCGCTGTGATAATTGACCCAATAGGGCGCCAGCGTCATCCGCATCAACATATTGGCCTTGGTCGTGCGGGCGTGGCTGAACGGGTCATCGCCGCCGGTGGGGGTGCAGGCATGTTCGGCGATATTGCGGATGCGCAGGATCAGCTGGAACGTGGTCGCCAGCGCGACCAGCCAGATCAGGAACGGGATGATGCCGAGCGTCGCCAGGCTGACCAGCAGCACCGTCAGCTGGATCAGCAGGAAGCGGCCGACCGTCATGGTGGTCCGCTTGGCACCGTCCAGATCGACCACCGGCGCGGCCACGCCAGCAGCGCCGTTGCGGTTCATCGGGGTTCCCGCCGATGTGTCGCGCTTTCCGTTCCCGTTCGTGCTGAGCTTTTCGAAATACGCACGGCGCGCATCCTCGCCCTTCGACAGGCTCAGGACGATCGGAGTGATAATCGCTTTCAAGCCCTTCCACGCCACTGCAAACTGGTTGCCGCGCTGTTTCAGGAATGTCTGTCCGGTCAGGTCGCGGATGATCTTGCGTTTCATGCTCGCCGGCGTCGTCGGAAATGCGGCGGACAGGCCAAGATCGGGATCTTCGCTCTGCTGGGTGTAGCGGTGATGGGTCAGATGATAGGCGCGATAGCTGTGCAGATCGCTGCCGGTCGCTGACCCGGTCAGCCACTGGCCGGCGAAATTGTTGATCTTGCGCTTTGGGTGAAGCAGGCCGTGGGCACCTTCGTGCATCAGGATCGACAGGCCGAGCTGACGCCCGCCGACCAGCATGATGGCGAACGGGGTCGCGACCAGACCAGCGAGCCATTGCCATTGCCACAATAAGGCTGTGCCACCGGTGACCAGCGCCACCATCAGCCAGGCATGGAGAGTAAGCCACAGGCCGTGCCAGCGCGAAACGCGCGTCAGAGCTGCCCATTCCTCGCGGGCGAATATTTCATTGGGTTTGGCAGCTTTTACAGCGGGCATAATGCAATCCTTCTTTCCCCAATATAGCTGTTTTCTGCGGATTTTACAAATTCCGGCGATGCCGTAGCGTTATCCGCTATTGTCGACATTGCGTTTGTCCTGAGCTCGTCGAAGGGCCGATCCGCGCGCAAAGATGGTCCGACAGGCTCACCACGAACGGAAATCTATTCACCCATCAAGCCAGCGCCTCCGCTAGCCTGACCATGAAATCCGCACCCCGCTCAAACTGCTCGACCGCCAGATATTCATTCGGCTGGTGCGCCTGCTCGATCGACCCGGGGCCACAGATCACGGTGGCAAAACCTGCCTGCTGGAATTGCCCGGCCTCGGCGGCATAAGAGACCACGCCGGACGGACCATTGTCGCCGGTCAGGCGGCGGACAAAATCTGCTGCTTCCTGTGAACCGGCGGGGGCCATTGGCGGGGCGTTGGACAGGCGGGTGATGGTCATGCCCGCTTCGGGGAAGGCCTGGCTCATCTCTTTGTGCAACGCCGCGACTTTTGCCTTGAACGGCGCGAGCACGACCTCCGGATCGACATCGGGCGGGCAGCGAAGATCAAAGATAAAATGTGCGCGGCGGGCGAGTATATTGGGCGCGGTGCCACCCTGCATCTTGCCGATTGTCAGCGTCGCGTGAGGCGGGATGAAAGGAGAGGCGGGGTCCGCATTTTCCCACAATTCGCGCGCCAGTTCGGCGAGATCGTGCATAAGTTCTATCGCCACCATATTGGCGGACAGGCCGAGATGAGTGAGGCTCGAGTGCGCTTCGTGTCCCAGCACCTCGACTTCGTGCACGGTAATCCCCTTGTGCCCGCTTATGACCTTCATCATCGTCGGTTCGCCGATAATTGCCAGCGCCGGTTTCGGCAGTTTTGCCGCCATTTCCTCGATCATCGCCGGCGCCCCGAGGCAGCCTACTTCCTCGTCATAGCTCAGCGCAAGATGTACCGGTTTCGACCCGTTTTTGAACAAGGGCACGGCGGCCAGGGCCAGCGCGATAAACCCCTTCATGTCGCAGGTTCCGCGTCCGTGCAGCAGGCCGCTTCTTTCGGTCATCGTCCACGGATCGCTAAGCCAGTCCTGTCCGTCGACCGGCACAACATCGCTATGACCGGAAAGAATGATCCCGCCTTCGACGTTCGGACCAACACTGGCGTAAAGATTGGCCTTGGACGCATCGGCATTGACGACGCGCGTCGAGGCGACGCCATGCCCGGCCAGATAATCCTCGACCCAGACAATCAGATCGAGATTGCTGTTCCGCGACGTGGTGTCGAAGGCGATCAGTCTGGCGAGAATATCGCGGGCGGCGGGGAGGAGATTGTCGGTCATGGAAATATGAACTTTACAAACTTTACAGTGTTAAAAGAAAAAATGTGGACTGGCCCCAAACTGGCGAAAATTCGCGGGTTTCTGGAAGATGATCTGGAATCGGTCATTGGGGGTGACTATCATGATAAGCGCAATGTAGGACAGGGAATTTTGCTTTATTCCCCCTTCCTTTCAAGGGAGGAGACGGGGTGGATTATGAGGCAACGGGGCCGATACCAGTTTCTGAATGTGATTGCGGTCCCCCATCACCCCAACCCCATCTTCAAAGAGGAGGCGCTTAACAGTATCAGCGGCATTGCCTGCGTGACGAGGCAAATGCGTTTCTCGCTACTTTCAAGCCGAAGGAGAAACAGGATCGCTCCAATATAATCTTTCGCCCGTAACGGAGAAGGTGGGGCCTGCGTGGCGGACACTAATGGTTCTACGCCCCCCGATCATCAGCCACCCATTGTACCATCGGATCATAGAGATCGACGATCGCGCCAAGTTCATAAATGTTGCGGTAGCCATAGCCGTAAAGGTTGATGAAGGTCGGGATGTTGAGCGCGAGAGGCGCGCGTTTGGTCATGATCGGGCGGATATTGTTGCTGAAATTATTGTTGCAGTAGATCAATATTTCCCGATCAAAACTGTCGCCGATCACGGCGCGCAATTTACTGTCGGTAAAGTCGGAAAAGGGAAGGTTGATCGCGCCCGCCATATGACCTTCGGCAAATGCAGCGGCTGAGCGCGTGTCGAGAATCAGCGTGCCAGACTTTGCCGCCCGCTGGCGGAATTCTGCCAGATCAATCAGTCGCTCCGCCCTGACCATGGCGACTTCATTGCTCAGGTGGAG
Source organism: uncultured Sphingomonadaceae bacterium (assembly GCA_947488845.1). GTDB lineage: Bacteria > Pseudomonadota > Alphaproteobacteria > Sphingomonadales > Sphingomonadaceae > Parasphingorhabdus. The sequence goes on from CANLBM010000012.1 coordinate 18,957, forward strand.
AAAGCCGGGATAGTCAATCGGTGGCCCGCTATCGGGAGCGGCCTGCAGTGGCGAAGGCGACAGGGCAGTTGCTGCAACAAAGGCCAGCACCGATCGGGGATTTCGCATGTCGCATGCTCCTCACAAAGAAGCTCGATATCCGTCAAATATTTTGAACCGGCGCTGAACCCTTCAGAGAGGCCCTTATCTAGTGACCCGTTCCCGCCAACTCGTCGGCGATAAAATCGAGGAGATCGCTTTCGAGCGGGTCCAGATTTTGGTCGGCGTGAATTTTCCCGTGCAGCCAGCTATTCTCGACGATGGTCAGCTTGCGCGCTTGTTCGACCGCATCAATGTGGCCGCATCGGGCATTTTTCTCGCCGAAGATGTCGGTGCTGAATGTCTTTTTAAATGTGCCGCCAATGTCGGAATCCTTCATCCGGCCAAAGAAGCCGCCAACGCTCGCTTCATTGTCGTCCATAAAGCGCTCTAGCCGCGCGGCTTCTGCGCGGCCCAGCATCTCATATTCGCCATAGGCCATCAGATAATTGCCAACCAGCTGCACGAACAGTTTCGGCCATTCCTTGCTATTCTCGCTGTTCAGTGTCGCGTCCTTGATCCGGAACAGCATGTCGGCTTCGCTGCGGCTGATCCGGCCCGGGCCGTCGGAACCGGCAGCATAGCAGACGCGGCGGAGAATCTTCACTTCGTTGTCACTGACCGAACCGGGCTGCAAAGCGCAACCATCGCGCGTCGGCCCCTTGCCGGTCATGACAGTGTCTTCAATCTGCTTGAGCACATAGCCCTGAAGCACCTCCGGTGTGCCGGTTGCCTTTTCCATCGTGCGGACAAGCAGTTCCAGTTCTGCTGCGGATTCAATTCTGCCGTCATGGTCTATTTTCTGTATCAGCCACCCGGCATTATCATCGCTCACATAGCCTTTGGGATGGGTCTGGTTGACGACATATTCGGTGATGGCGGCGACGAAAAATTCCAGCCATTCCTCGCTCGGCTGGCTGCCGAGATCGTTGATCTGGAAAAGAAGATCAGCTTCATCGGCGCTAATCACACCATCCGGCCAAATCTCCTGGCGCAGCGTCATGACGTCTGTCGCGCTAATCGCCTGCTTGGCTTTGATTTCTCCGATTAGTCCCGACATATCCATTTTCATCGCATTCACCCCACTAGTTCGGGACCGCGATTAGCAGGAAATGCTTAAAATGCGGTTAGTGCGATTATGCGCACGGGTTTGGCGATCTGGCCGGCAAATGGGAAATGCTTCCTTCATACCGGCCCGATCAATTTGAAACGGTTGGATCAGCTCTGCGCAGCAATCCAGTCGCGGATCTTGCTTTCCAGCACGGTCATCGGCAGCGCGCCGGTGTTGAGCACCTGATCGTGGAATTCACGCGGGTCGAATGTGTCGCCGAGCGTGTCCTGGGCTTCCTTCTTCAGCCGCTGGATGGTCAGCGCGCCGATCTTGTAGGCCAGCGCCTGCGAGGGAATTGCGATATAGCGTTCGACTTCGGCGGTGGCGTCGGTTTCGCCCATGCTGCTGTTGTCGAGCATATATTTGATCGCCTTTTCCCGGCTCCAGCCCTTGCTGTGCAGGCCGGTGTCGACGACCAGCCGCATCGCGCGCAGCATTTCGTCATCAAGATGGCCGATGCGCTGATAGGGATCGGTGTAGAGGCCCATCGGGAAGCCGAGCTTTTCCGAATAGAGCGCCCATCCTTCGACGAAAGCGGTGTTGCCGCCAAAGCGCATGAAGTTCGGCAGGTCGGTATTTTCCTGGGCCAGCGATATCTGGAAGTGGTGGCCCGGCGCGCCTTCGTGCAGGTAAAGCGTGGTGATGCCGGAGGTGCTGCGCGACGGCAGGTCATAGGCATTGAAATAGAAGACACCGGGGCGGGAACCGTCGGGTGTACCGCTCTGGTAGGAACCACCGGCCTGGAATTTCTCTACCGATTCATCATAGGGGCGAATTTCCAGCGGCGACTTTGGCAGGACCTTGAACTGCTCGCCGATTTTTGCGTCGACCTTCTTGCCCATGTCATAATAAGCCTGGGTCAGCGCTTCGCGGGATTCGGGGTGGAATTGCTCGTCGGTGCGGAGATATTCAAAAAATTCGGAGAGGGTGCCGTCAAAGCCGACCTCGGCCTTGATCTCTTCCATCTCGGTCTTGATCCGCGTGACTTCGCTGAGACCGAGATTGTGGATATAGTCGGCCTTGAGCGGCAGGGTGGTGGTGTTTTCGATCATGTTTTCATACAGAACCGCACCGCCCTTCATCTGGGACAGCCCGACTTCGTTGCGGGCGACCGGCAGATATTCATTTTTCAGGAAATCATGCATCCGCTGGTAGCCAGCGAAAATATCCTTGGTGGCCGCCGCATATTCGCGGGTCAGCCGCTTTTTGTCGGCGTCGCTGAAATCATCGGGGAAATTTTTGGTCGGTGCCATGAACGGGCTGTTCTCGAGGCCCAGACCGATCTGGGTGGCGAGCTGTTCGATCACATTGGTGATGGTCAATTTGGTTTCGACCACGCCGCTTTCCATGCCTTCGCGGAAACGGCCGATCGAGCGGTCACCGATGATGATGAACTGCTTGTGGCGTTTCAGATTGTCGTCGTAATTTTTGACCGTCTTGAACGGCGCACCGCCCTTGCCGGAGGCGAAATCGGGATAGAATGTGTGGAAGCCGCTGAAATGGTTGACCGGACGGACGACGGTCAAGGCCATGATCTCGTCGGAAAGACCCTTGAGCGCCTGCTCCTTGTCGCGTTTGAACACGTCATAGGCGATTCTGTCGGTGGCGCTGAGCTTGTTGCGGTCCAGCTTCAGCAAAGCCGCCAGTTCGGCGGTCTCGGCCGCTTTTTCGCCGGCAAAATATTCGTCGGAAATATAGTCACCAAGCCGGTCGGCATAGCGTTCGTCGCCGCGAAACAGGGCACCGATCGGATTGCGCTTCAGATTTTCCTCGTCGCTCCTGGCGAACAGCGCCTTCAGCTTTTCGCCTTCGGTCATCTCCGCTTCTTCGTGATGTTCCATGGCCGCTGCGCTGGTCGCGGCAAGCGGCTGGGCTGCAGCAACGCCACTGAAGGCGAGCAGGCTGGTACCAACGAGAAGGGCGAGAGGTTTCTTGATCATATGCGGTTCCTATCCAAAACTGTTATGTCCAGCTAACACGCTAAAGTTTCACTCGCAACGATTTCACCGGTCAATTAATGTCGTTGGTCGAAACCCGTCGTCGGTTGATCGGCCAGACGGCTTTTACGGGATCCAGGCTTTCTGCCACTGGTTGAGCCGGAACCATTTGGTGATGATATATTTTGTGCCCTCCTCCACCGGCGTTCCGGCGTGCAGCGTGTCGAGATTGGGCGTCCCGTCGAGGCTCATATTATTCCATATCAGCAGCATGCCGCGGCGCGGTTCGACCTGATATTGCAGTTGCGGGAAGGCGGTTGCGCCGCCCTTCTCCGGTTCGTTGAGATAGGCCATCGCGGTCCAGGTTCGCTGACCGCCATTGGGACCTTCAAACTGCCAGTAGTTTTCACTCTGATGGAAATAGTCATGATGGTCCTTGAACTGCTGGCCCGGCTGGTAGCGCTGGCCCTGCAGAATTTCGCTGTGGGTTTGCGGCAGGCCCATCAGGTCGCAAATCGACTGGTCGATACGGCGGATGTCCGGATTGGCCGGATCGACATTGCAGCTGTAGCTGGTGCGATAGCCCTCGCGTTCCGTTCCCTGGTAGAGCGAAGAGGGCTGGCTATCGCTGTCGATCATCGCGATCAGTAGGTCGCAATCGGCATCGCTGATGAAATTCTGGCAGACATAGAGCTGCACAAACGGGCTTTCCAGCCACTGGACCCGGGGATGGGCGTTGAGTGTCTCGGTTACCCGCCGGCCCAGCTCGGCGATCCGCTTCGGGCTGGAATAGAATTCGATCTGCTTTTTTGTAAAGACCCGGGCCATGTTTGTCAGCCTAGTCGATGATGTGGCCGCGGACCATCACCCAGTCGATCTTGCCATCCCGGACGATGATCGTTGCGGGAGCGCTTGGTCCGGACGCGGCATCGGTGATCAGATTGCCAACGCGAATGACCTGGTCCTGCACGAATGCGCTAGCCGAAATTGTGACCGCTACAAAAGCGGCGATAGCCAAACCAAGGGCCCGTCTCATGATATTTCTCTCCACCGTTGCAAGGCCTTATTGCGGAGCGACATGGCAAGTTGCAACAAGAAAGGAATCGGTCCTGGCGGGGATTTCTGCTTTCGGATTGGGGAGGCCATTAAAATCCGTTCGATCGATCGCTTTCTGCGGGGAAAATTGAATCAAAGCAGCGCGGGTCGCCTATGCCATTTTCGGCCCCGGAATCTGGCGATATTTCAACCGCCAGGCTCTGTCAGGACCCGGTATTTTTCAACCGGTCCGAGCGGTCGGGTGCCATCGGTCGCAATCGTTGCGTTTACAGTTAATAGATCGCTAACTTGATTGGGTTAGGGCTGTGGATTGTCGCCCTTTCTATCAATAGGAAATTGATACCCGTTATGAAGCATGAGAAGTTTGATATCACCGATCCGACGCTGATTGATGCAGTGGCCCGTTCGTGCGGGGAGGTCACCGTTGGCTGCGCCGATGTAGGCGGCCTGGTCGAGGAAGTGATGGCGAATGCGGATGAAATGCGCGAGCGCCGGGAAGTGTTGCAGGACGTGATCGCAAAATTGGCTGATGACCAAAAACGCGTCACGGATTCCACCAACGAGGCACGAATGCTGTCGAAGCGTGCGAAGGATGATCTCCACGAAAGCACCCACGTCATCCGGATGTCGATGCAGGAATTTGGTGACCTGACCGGGCTGGTAGTCGCGCTGGCTCAGCATATTACCGGATTTGCCGGTGCCATGGACCAGGTGCGCAGGGTTTCCCAGAATATCGACAGGATTGCCAATACCACCAGCATTCTCGCTTTGAATGCAGCGATTGAAGCGCATCGCGCCGGTGCCGCCGGTGCCACATTTGCGGTCGTTGCGGCAGAGGTCAAACAACTGGCTTTCAATACGCGCGAAGCAACGGATGAAATATCGGCCACGGTCAACTCATTGGGTGTCGAAGCCGAGACTCTGGTCGAGAAAATAGAAAAAGGCGTCAGCAAGAGCAATGATGCCCAGCGAAACTTTCAAAAAATCGACGATACGGTCAACCGGATTTCTGATCTGGTTTGGCAAGTCGATGAGCAGAATAGCGACATCGCCAAAAACACCGGCCTGATTCACAATAAGGTGAAAAAGGTGCAAGAGGTTCTCGATCATTTTTCGGAAAGCGCCGACAAGAATAATATCAGTTTGGAAACCGCGAAAGACAAGGTGGGTGACCTTGAAACAATGTCGAAAGTCATGTTTGACCAGCTGGTCCAGAGCGGTTTTGCGACGGAGGATCGAAAATTTGTCGATCTGGCGATTGCCGGCAAGGATGAACTGGTCGCAATAGTTGAAGAGGCTCTGGCCAGCGGAGAGCTGACCAGAGACCAGCTGTTCGATCGGGAATATCGCGAGATTGCGGGCTCCAATCCCACCAGATATGATAACAAGTTCAATGTCTTCGCTGATGCGAAGGTTCAGCCAATATTGGATAAATATCGGCAGATGGATGCGATTATCAGCTGCGGCGCGACCAATATCGACGGTTATCTGCCAACCCATGTCAGCGAACGTTCGAGAGAGCCCAATGGTGATCCGGCGCATGATGACAAATATTGCCGCAATCGGCGGATATTCCTGGACGAGATGACCAAGCGCGCGATTGAACAAAAAGACCGGCCGTTCAGCGTCTCGGTATACCGGTTCATTCGGACAGCCGACGATAAATCCAGCGCGGGTAAACAGGTCTTCGTCCCGCTCTGGTTTGGTGGCGAATATTGGGGCAATTTCGAACTGCTTTATCTCGACTAGTCCGCTGGATATCGCCCGGTTGTCGCATGAAAAAAGACCCGCCGCCTCTTCCGGCAGCGGGCCTTTCAATCAATCATTCTGCCTTACCAGAAGAAGTCGTAGATCACGTCGATGACTTCGCCAGTGTAAGTGTCGACCAGCAGGACATCGTCATAGTAACGGATCCAGCGGGTGCCACTATAGGCGGGTGGCAGACGGTAGCGCCATGGATCGTTGATCCAGTAGCGCGATCCGTAATAGGCTGACCCAAGATAGACCCCAATGCTCCACCGGTTATAGCTGTGCGACCGATAGGGTGAATAGTAGCGGCCCAGCCGGTAATAGCTGCGGTTCGCCTGGCGGTAACGCTGCCAGTCATAGCGCTGGTTGCTGCGCCAGTTGTGGTTCCAGTTGCGGCTGTTCCGCGCGGACTTGCGGTTGTCGCGATAGCGCCGGTCGATTCTGCCGTCGCGGTTGCGGTCCACCCGGCGGTCGACGCGATTGTTGTTGTTGCGATCATAACGCCGGTCGATCTGGCCATCCCGGTTGCGGTCATAGCGCCGGTCGACCCGGCCATCCCGATTGCTGTCGCCGCGGCGGGCAGCGCGCTGCTGCGTAACCTGCCGGCTCTGAGTCACATTACGGTTGCTATTGCGCTGTTGTGTGGCCTGTTGATTACGCTGGGTGGCGAGATTGACGTTGCGATCGCCACGATCCGCTCGGCGGTTCTGCCGGGTTTCGTCGCGAGCACTGCGGGTTTGCGGGGTTACCTGCGCCTGTCCTCGATTATTACGATTCTCGGCCCGCTGTGCCTGACGCTGGCCGCTGCCGCGACTGCTGCTCCGGTCACCGCGGTTGCTGCTGCGATTGGCACGGCGTTCACCACGACCATCGCGCTGCAGGGCAGCGGCGCTGGTCAGGCCAACCTGATCCAGTCCCGGTGCGCTATTGAGACTGGGTGCAATTTCGGCTGCGGATGCGGCGGCGGGCGTCAACATCGTGGCCGCCATCAGACCGGTGAAGAAAAATATACGCATGGCTTACTCCTGTTGCTGGCGACTCCATTTGCCGCATCTGTGCAACAGGTGATAGGTTATTAACCCTGTCGGACTCCTGAACTGACTTGTTATGTTCAGGAAAGGTGGAGTGAACCTGAACGAAGTTCCTGTTCATTCCATCCCCGCGCAGGCGGGGATCCATCTCGTGTATGGAAAACCGGGTGCAATTTTGACTTTTTGCGGGGAGCGGAGCCATCAAACCCAGCTATCGTGATTGATGAGAGATTGGGAGATGGACCCCCGCCTTCGCGGGGGCACCGCTAATCCTTCAGATTATCCTTCTCCAGCCACTCTTCCAGCCATTTGATCGTATATTCGCCGGACTGGAATTCCTTGTCATGGACCAGTTTCTGGTGGAGCGGGATGGTGGTCTGGACGCCTTCGATGACCATCTCGTCCAGCGCCCGTGCCAGCCGCATCATGCAACCGTCGCGGGTGCGGCCATAGACGATCAGCTTGGCGATCATGCTGTCATAATAAGGCGGGATCGAATAGCCGGCATAGAGACCGCTATCGACCCGGACGTGCATGCCGCCGGGTGCATGGTAGCTGGTGACCTTGCCGGGCGAGGGTGCCCAGGTTTTCGGATTTTCGGCATTGATCCGGCATTCGATGGCATGGCCGCTGAAAACCAGGTCTTCCTGTTTGACCGACAGATCGCGGCCGTCGGCGATACGGATCTGTTCGCGGACCAGATCAAAACCGGTGATCATTTCGGTAACCGGATGCTCGACCTGCAGGCGGGTGTTCATTTCGATGAAATAGAATTCATCATTCTCGTAGAGAAACTCGATCGTTCCGGCACCGCGATATTGCATGCCCTTCATCGCGTCGACGCAGACTTTACCCATACGCTCGCGCTGTTCGACGCTGATCACCGGTGAAGGCGCTTCCTCGAGCACTTTCTGGTGACGGCGCTGCAGCGAACAATCGCGCTCGCCGAGATGGATGGCGTTGCCGCGACCATCGCCGAACACCTGGAATTCGATGTGGCGCGGATCGCCGAGATATTTTTCAATATAGACGGTGGCGTCACCAAAGGCTGCCTTGGCCTCGGTACCCGCCTGCTTCATCTGGGTTTCGAGCTCGGCTTCGCTGTTGACCACCTTCATGCCGCGACCACCGCCGCCGGAAGCCGCCTTGATGATCACCGGATAGCCAACGTCTTTCGCGACCTGCTTGGCTTCCGCTATTTCGCTGACGGCGCCATCTGAGCCTGGCACCAGAGGAATGCCCAGATCACCAGCGGTTTTCTTGGCCGCGACCTTGTCGCCCATGATTTTGATATGTTCCGGCTTGGGGCCGATCCACTTGATGTCATGCGCCTCGACCACTTCGGCAAAATGCGCGTTTTCTGACAGGAAACCATAGCCGGGGTGGATCGCGTCAGCGCCGCTGATCTCGGCAGCAGAGATGATCGCCGGGATCGACAGATAGCTGTCGGCGGCAGCAGGGGGGCCAATGCAGACCGCCTGATCGGCAAGCCGCACATGCATGGCGTCGGCGTCGGCGGTGCTGTGCACGGCGACGGTTTCGATGCCGAGTTCCTTGGCGGCGCGAAGAATCCGCAGAGCAATTTCTCCGCGGTTGGCGATCAGGATTTTTTCAATGGTCACGCTGTCAGCCTCAAGCGATCATGACCAGAGGCTGGTCAAATTCTATCGGCTGGCCGTTTTCAACCAGAATGGCTTTCACCGTGCCGGATGTTTCGGCGGTGATGGGATTCATCACCTTCATCGCTTCGACGATCAACAATGTATCGCCAACCGCGACCTTGTCGCCGACGCTGATGAAATTGGGGGAGCCCGGTTCGGCGGCGAGATAGGCGGTGCCGACCATTGGTGATTTCTGCGCACCGGCGTGATCGTCGACCGGCGCGGCTGGTGCAGCTGCTGGCGCGGCTGCCGCCGTGGCAGCAGCAGGTGCGACAGAAACAGGCGCGGAAACATAGGTTCCACCGCCGCGCGCGACTTTGATCTTGCGGTCACCATCTTCGACTTCAATCTCGGTCAGACTCGCTTTTTCAAGAATGGCAGCCAAATCACGGACCAGCTTGATATCAACGTTCATGCCGTCACCCGTTTCTTTTTTTGCAGACATATTGTGTCCTTATATAGTCGTTAAAATTTGCTCGCAGCGTCTAGCGCCAGCTGATAGCCCAAAGCACCAAAGCCGCAAATGCTTCCTTTTGCAACCGGCGCGATGAAACTCTTGTGGCGAAATTCTTCGCGGGCCGCAGGATTGGAAATATGCACTTCGATAACGGGAGTGCTGATGGATTTGATTGCATCGAACAGGGCAAGCGATGTGTGGGTCAATGCCCCAGCGTTGAGGATCACCGCATGGGCGCCTTCGGCAGCGGCTTCGTGCAACCAGTCGATCAGATGGCCTTCATGGTTGCTCTGGCGGATGTCGACATCGAAACCGAGCGTCCGGGCATGGTCCTCCATCTGTCCGGCAATCTCGTCGAGCGTTTCCGATCCGTAGATTTCCGGTTCGCGCATGCCGAGCAGATTGAGATTGGGTCCGTTCAATACATAGATGGTCTTGGCCGCCAAGATATTGCTCCTTCCCAAAGGCTTTTGGTTGCGACTGGAGCGACCTCTTTATATGGCTCGTTTTTGAAAAGCGAGATCAAAGACATGAAAGTTACCGAAATGGCTGAAATTCAGATCAAGTTGAACGGCGATGACCACAAGATCGCGGCTGGTGGCTCGATCGCCGATCTGGTGCGGTCGCTCGATCTGGAGCCGACGAAGGTAGCTGTCGAGCGCAATCGGGTGATCGTGACGCGCTCCACCCTTGAAGATGTGATGGTTGAGCAGGGTGACGAACTGGAAATCGTGCATTTCGTCGGCGGCGGCTCCGGTGACGACGGCTGGACGGTTGCGGGACGGACGTTCAAGTCGCGGCTGATCGTCGGCACCGGCAAATATAAGGACTTTGCCGAAAACGCAGCAGCGGTCGAAGCGTCGGGCGCGGAGATTGTCACGGTGGCGGTCCGTCGCGTCAATGTCACCGACCGCAACCAGCCGGTGCTTATGGACTTTATTGATCCAAAGAAAATCACCTATCTTCCGAACACCGCAGGCTGTTTCAACGCCGAGGACGCGATCCGCACCTTGCGGCTGGCGCGCGAGGCCGGAGGCTGGGATCTGGTCAAGCTGGAGGTGCTTGGCGAGGCGAAGACATTATATCCCAATATGCGCGAAACGCTCGAGGCGACCGAGGTGCTGGCCAAGGAAGGCTTCAAGCCGATGGTCTATTGCGTCGATGATCCGATCGGAGCGAAGCAACTGGAAGGCGCTGGCGCGGTCGCGATCATGCCGCTTGGCGCGCCGATCGGGTCCGGGCTCGGTATCCAGAACCGGGTCACGATCCGGCTGATCGTCGAGGGCGCCAGTGTGCCGGTGCTGGTCGATGCCGGTGTCGGGACCGCGAGCGACGCGGCGGTGGCGATGGAGCTCGGCTGTGACGGCGTGCTGATGAACACGGCCATAGCGGAAGCGAAAGAACCGGTGCGGATGGCGCGGGCAATGAAGCTGGCGGTCGAGGCAGGCCGTGAAGCCTATTTGTCCGGCCGGATGGGTCGCCGGATGTACGCCGACCCTTCAAGTCCGCTGTCCGGTCTGATTTAGTGTCCTAATACAGCATGATTCGGCGTCATCTGTAACCACTTGATTCGTAACAAAAGTTACCTGTCGGTACATTTGTCGATCAACGATTGTCGTTGGTCGAAGCCGATTGCCGTTGGCCGAACATTCTAGCGGTTTATCGAAGTCCGGATGCTCGTCCCGGATCGTTCCCCTATCCAAGATGGTGAGGCGGGAGCATGACCCTACGTCTCTCCAGACAGTCCGACCCCGGTCCAATGGATATTCCGCTCCTGACCTCGCCCCTAGCGGGTAGTGCCGGTTCCCCCTTTTCCGGCATCGCCCCGAACAAATTTTGAGGAGTGAGAGAATGTCGAATATTATTTTTACCAAAGCCCTTTGTGCCGCTGCCGCAATTGCGGTCACCGCAGCCGGATTTTCGGTCGGCGCCAACGCCCAGAACCGGACCGTGCGTTCGGTGGAAGTCAGCTATGCCGATCTCGATCTGAACAGTGAGGATGGCCAGTCGACCTTGCAGGGCCGCCTGAAAGGTGCCGTACGCAAGGTTTGCGGAAGTTATAATGCGAAAAGTCTGGTCGATGTGCAGGATTACGGTGTCTGCATGGAGGAGGCCAATGCTTCGGCCCAGCGTGCCAGCGTAACGATAATGGCCGCAGCCAAGGCAGGCAAGCCTGTCAAAACCGCGATGGTAATCAGCAACTAGAGAAAATTCCAAGAGCCGCAGTTCCCCAACAAGCGGCCACACTTTGGCCAAACCAACCTTTAAAAGCCCCGGCGTCCCTTACGCCGGGGCTTCTTTCCATGCATTAACCAGAACTAAAAACCCAATCTTAATTGGTGACTCTCTATGGGTATGGAACTGTAACGGGGGCGCTTATCAGGTGCTCCGCTACATTTGCACGATGAGACAGCGCAAAACCGCATATTGTTGGAGGTTTTATGGAAGTTCATCGGCACACAAAGCCAGTGCAAGTTATCGGTCCTTTTGGTGAATCTTTACGCCTCGCCGATTTGCCGGAAAGTAATACAACCAGATGGGTAATCCGGCGGAAAGCCGAAGTGGTGGCTGCGGTCAATGGTGGCTTGCTAAGCCTCGAAGAGGCCTGCGCCCGATATGATCTTTCGCTGGAAGAATTCTGCTCATGGCAAGAAGCCATCGACAAGTCTGGCTTGCCAGGTTTGCGGGTAAGCCACCTGTCGAAATATCGTACTGAAAACCGGCTAAGCTAGGAACAGACTGACTATATCAGGGTCACACCCAATGGAAGACCCGCCTGCAGACCTTCACTGATCGAAAGCCTCACATCATGTCAAATAAACGTGTTCTTGTCGTCGACGAGGAGAGTGCCTTCACGCGACTTTTGCAAGATGACCTTGAACAACGCGCAATATCGGTGGCTTGTGTTTATTCTCCAGGAGATGAGAATGGAGCTATGGCCTTTGCTCCGACCGCGGTTGTCATTGATAAAGATATACTCGCCAATTCGTCCGCTGGACTCATTCAGGCATTTGACAAGATTTCGCACAAATTGCCGATGGTCCTGATGACCGGAACCGACCCGAAACTGTTGCACGACAGTTCGGATCCGGTGGAGGTGGACAACGCGCAAATTGTCGCGACCATATCCAAGCCGTTCGAACCAAATGTACTTGCTGGTCTGATCGATCGACATGCGCAGGTCTGTCAAAAAACCATATTGGACTCAGAATATATATCCGCCCTGATTGCCAGCAACCGGTTGCTCGACAATCTTGTCGTCGAATTTCAGTCGAAGCACGCGCTGACCGACGGGCGGGTCGTGGGTTATGAAGCCTTGTCGCGGCTGAAGACGAGACGGGCGATCAGTCCGGCGACAATTTTTTCAGCAGCGACCGAAATAAATCTCGAAATAGAGGCGACTTTGAATGTCATCGATCATGTGATGAAACTCGCACGCTCGTTGAAGGGGCGGGGGAAAAGCGTGCCGGTATCGTTCAACTGCAGTGGGATATTGCTGACCCGGTGTGATTTCGTCGACGCGCTGTGCAGCCGGTTGCAAAGGCACGGGAATTTGCGCGGGTCGGTTATGATGGAGATTACCCAAGAGAATCGACTAGCCAATAGCAAGGTCATCGCCGAAATCTGTCACATGCTGACGCGATACGGGCTGAAGGTGTCGATTGATGACTATGGCACGGGCCATAGCAATATCGACCGGATTTCCGCCATTCCCTTTGCCGAGTTGAAACTGGACAAGGAAATTTTCTGGGCTTTTTGTGAAGGTCATTTGCCGATCACGATCATCGAACCGATCATCGATTTTTGTCATATGCGGGGAGCCACAACGGTGGTCGAGGGTATTGAAACACCCTTTCATCTGGGAAAAGCACGGCTGCTTGGCGCGGATCAGGGCCAGGGCTTTTACTGGGGACACGCGATTCCACCGCAATATCTGGTCAGGGACTGGTGCGGATCGCCAGACTGATATCCCTTGATTATTCAAGTCCGGAAATGGCCACTTTTGCTCCCGATGATCGAAGCTTAACGGATTCGCTTATCGGACAGATTTGCATTAGGCTGTGGGTCAGAAGAGCAGCATGAGGACATTGCCATGAAACAGCTAAGCGCACTGGATGCGATGTTTGCCTATACAGAAACACCGAATACGCCGATGCATATCGGGCAATTGCTGATTTATGATCCCTCGACCGCCCCCGGCGGCAAGGTCGGTTTCAAGGACATATTGCGCTATATCGAGGGGCGTCTCGACGGTGCGCGGATCTTCCGTCAGAAACTGGTGCGGGTGCCGCTGGATCTCGATCACCCCTATTGGGTGGATGACGCGAATTTCGATCTCGAATTTCACGTCCGCCATATTGCTTTGCCCAAGCCCGGCGACTGGCGGCAATTATGCATCCAGGCGGCGCGCATCTACGCCCGGCCGATGGACATGAACAAGCCGCTCTGGGAATATACGGTGATCGAAGGGCTCGACAATGTCGAGGGCGTGCCCAAGGGCAGTTTTGCGATGCTGCACAAGATGCATCATGCGGCGATCGACGGACAGTCCGGTCTGCAAATGACGCTGGCGCTGCACGACCTCGACGCGCAGATGAAACCACGCAAATTCGACATGCAGTTCGAACCGGAAAAAGACCCAAATCCATTTGCCTTGCTGGCCAAGGCCCAGTTCAACAATATCGCCAATCCGGTGCGGGGGTTGCAGAATCTGCAAAAACTGATTCCGATGCCAAAGCGGTTGTTCGACGTGCAGCGCGAATTTCGTCAGCGCGACGATGCGAAGGGCTCTATTCCCAAGACACGCTTCAACAAGAAGCTGAGCCCGCACCGTGTGTTTGACGGCCGGGAATTTGCCTTGTCCGACATCAAAGCAATCCGCGAGGCCTTCCCCGGCGCCACGGTGAACGACGTTATGATCGCGGTGGTCAGCGGGTCAATGCGCAGCTATCTCGAAGCCAAGGATGACCTGCCGGGCAAGACTCTGAAAATCGGTGCGCCGGTATCGGTGCGGACAGACGATGACAAGGACTCCGCCGGCAATCAGGTGACGATGATGCAGGTTGGCGTGGGCACCCATCTCGCCGATGCCGGCGACCGGCTGAAATTCATCATGGAGGAAACCCGGCGCTCGAAAGCGATGACCCAGGCGATGGGGGCGAAAACGCTGATGGAATTGTCCGGTGCCATGCCGGCCGGATTGACCGCAGCGGGCACCAAGATGATGGTCCGCGCGGGTCTCGTCGACCGTCTCAATCCGGCGGTGAATACGGTTGTCACCAATGTTCCGGGACCGATGGTGCCGATGTATTTTGCCGGCGCCGAGCTGGTCAAATCCTTTGGTATGGGCATATTGGCCGAGGGGCAGGGCCTGTTCCATGTGGTGACCAGTTATAATGGCAATGTCATCCTGACCTTTCTGGCGGATCGCGATATCATGCCCGATCCGGAATTTTACGCGACCTGCATTGCGGATAGTTTTTCCGATCTGATGGCCGCGGCCGTCAGCGAAAAGAAGGCGACGACGCGAAAGGCCAAGGAAAAGAAAGCCAAGCAGCCGAAAAAACCGAAAAAGCGCGTTTCGCCCTCTGCCGCTACGGCAGGCAGGATTCGAGTCAAAACAACAGGAAAATAGCCGCTTTGACGCTTGACTCATCGGGCCTGATTGAGCATCGCTTCCGTTAATCATTCGGTTAACAAAAGGGACTCGCCATGAGCAAAGTAGAATTTAACGATCGCGTCGCCATCGTCACCGGTGCCGGTGCCGGTCTGGGCCGCGAACATGCCAAGGAACTGGCGCGACGCGGCGTGAAGGTTGTCGTCAATGATTTTGGCGGTGCGCGTGATGGCACCGGTGGTTCCGCCACCGTGGCAGAACAGGTTGTGGCGGAAATCGAAGCCGAGGGCGGCGAAGCCATGGCGGCCGGCTGCAGCGTTACCGATATGCCAGCGGTTGAAAAAATGGTCGCCGATGCGATCGCCAAATGGGGCCATGTCGACATTCTCGTCAACAATGCCGGCGTGTTGCGTGACAAGAGCTTCCACAAGATGAGCATGGAAGACTTCCAGTTTGTCATGGATGTCCATCTCACCGGCAGCGCCAATTGCACCAAAGCGGTCTGGGACCATATGCGCGAACGCCAATACGGCCGGATCGTGATGACCACATCATCGACCGGTCTCTACGGCAATTTCGGCCAGGTCAACTATGGCGCAGCGAAGCTCGCTCTGGTCGGCATGATGAACAGCCTGCACCAGGAAGGCGCCGGCAAAGGCATTCACACCAATTGCATTTCTCCCGTCGCGGCAACCCGGATGACTGAAGATCTGATGCCGGAAGACGTATTGAAAATGCTGGTTCCCGAAGCGGTGACCCCTGCGGTTGTCTATCTGTGCAGCGACGGCGCGCCATCGAAAACCATCCTGACAGCTGGTGCCGGCGGCTATGCGGCGGCGAAAATCTTTGAAACAGAAGGCATTTGGTTGCCTGAAGACAAGCGCAGCGCCGAAGCAATCGCCGAGAATATCGACCAGATTCTGGACGAAACCGGCATGCAGGAATATGCCAATGGCGGTGGCCAGGGCGGCAAATTCTTCCGCCGGATGCAGGAAGTCATGAAGGGCTAAAAGACCCGCGAACAGGAGACATAATATGCCAACGATCAAAGCAAGCGAACTGGAATCCTGGAAAGGCAAGGAAGTCGGTGTATCCGACTGGGTCCTGGTTGATCAGGACCGGATCAACAAATTCGCCGACTGCACCGAGGACCACCAGTTCATCCATATCGACGAGGAAAAAGCCAAGGCAACACCCTTTGGCGGCACCATCGCGCACGGATTGCTGACGCTCTCGCTGTTGCCCAAATTATCCTATGGTACCACATTGGGCCTCGAAGGCACGGTCATGGGTATCAACTACGGCTTCGACAAGGTCCGTTTCCTCAATCCTGTTCGTGCAGGATCCAAGGTTCGCGGTCGCCATACACTGGTTGACGCGGTTGAAAAGCAGCCGGGCCGCTGGCTGCTGACCTACAATGTTGTTGTCGAGATTGACGGGATCGAAACGCCGGCACTGATCGCGACATCACTGGTGATGATCGTGGTCGGCTAGGCTGACCGAATGATATACGCGAAAAGGGCTCCGGACTAATTCCGGGGCCTTTTTTATGGGCTGTTTGCAGAAACGTGACGTCCGCTCGTGGCGCAACATCGGTCAAATCTGGAACAGGATCGCGCGTGGACTTTTTACAGCCGATGTGAAAGGAGTGCCGCGATAAATTCCAACAGGAGAAACAGCGTGTCGATGAAGAACTTATTTGATGTCAGTGGCAAAGTTGCCGTGGTGACCGGCGGTTCCAGCGGCATCGGCGCGATGATGGCGCGCGGTTTGATCGAAAATGGCGCCAAGGTCTACATCACCGCCCGCAAGGAAGAGCGGCTGATGGCGAAAGCGGCCGAGCTTTCCGAACTGGGCGATTGTATCGCCATCCCGGCCGACCTGTCGAATGTCGAGGGCATCGAAGCGCTGGTCGCGTCGATCAGCGAACGCGAAGCGAAAATCGACATATTGATCAACAATGCCGGTGCGAACTGGAGCGCACCGATCGAGGATTTTCCGGAACAGGGCTGGGACAAGGTGATGGACATCAACATCAAGTCTATCTTCTTCGCCACCCAGAAATTCCTGCCGCTGCTGAAGGCCTCCGGCAGTGCCGATGAACCGGCGCGGGTGATCAATATCGCGTCGATCAACGGCATCCGCAATTCCGGCATGCCGACCTATGCCTATACCGCCAGCAAATCCGGCGTGATCAATCTGACCGAACATCTGGCCACCGATCTCGCGCCCTATAATATCAACGTCAACGCGATCGCGCCCGGTTTCTTCCCAAGCAACATGACCAAGCAGATTGTCGAAAATGACGGTATGACGAAGATGGCGATTTCACAGATTCCGCGCGGCCGTATGGGAGCGCCGGAAGATATCGCCGGCACCGCACTATTCCTTTGCTCGCGTGCTTCCTCCTGGATGATCGGCCAGGCGCTGGTGCTCGATGGCGGTATGATTTCGCGACCCTGATCCGGGTTGGTCTGGCAGTGGTTCCCGATCCGGTGACGGCGAAGGAGCCAGCAAAGCCAAGAGGAGGGAACCACATGGTCCCTTGGGTGTAAGATGGTGATGATGAACTTGCGGTGCCTGCCTTCCCTGCCGCACTGGCTGATTCCCTCTGCCCGTTTGAGAATATATATCATCTACCTTTGGCGACATCGCCGATGGCCGGATTTGACCAATCCGCGCCGTTTCTCCGAGCTTGTCCAGTGGCGCAAACTCCATGATCGCAATCCGATGATGCCGGTCCTGGCCGACAAGATCGCGGTCAAAAAGCATGTCGCACGGCTATTGGGCAGCGAATGGACCATACCGACCTGCTGGAGTGGCCGCGACCTGCCCGAACAGCCTGCCTGGCCTTATCCGTTCATCCTGAAGGCAAGCCATGGCTGCAATCAGAATATTGTCTGCCGCGATCAGGGCGGTTGGAAAAAAGCGCGTCGGCGCGCGGCCAGATGGACAGGCGCTCCTTATGGTCTGTGGCTTGACGAATGGGCGTATCTCGACATCCCGCGGGGCTATATTGCAGAACCCTATCTGGGTAGCGGCCCCGCATTGCCGATCGACTATAAAATCTACGTTTTTTCCGGAAGGGCTGCGTTTATTCAAGTCCATCTCGATCGCGATTCCGATCACCGGTGGATATTGTTTGATCGACAATGGAATCAGATTTCCCGGCTGGGTGATGATGACCTTCCGGTGGCTCCGATCAATCTGGAGAAAATTCTGGCTGGCGCTGAAACGATCGCCAGGGATTTCGATTTCGCGCGCATTGATTTCTACGAAATTGCCGGAGAGGCAAAATTCGGCGAAGTTACTTTTTATCCCGGGTCGGGACTGGACCCGTTCGATCCTCCGGAACTCGACGTTACAATTGGCGCGCTCTGGCTGGGCGGGCCTGCCAAAGGCACCGAAGGCCAATCTCCGGATGCAAAATGGCAGGAAGCGGCCTGATCGCTAGCTGCCTGCTTGCCAGAAGAGGCGGAGGCGCGAACTGCTTGAAGGCCTGACCCCGTCATTCTAGCGTCGAAGCAGGTCTGCCAGCCAGTCGGTATCGAGCATATGGTGCGATGGTTTGTTCGGGTCGATCAGCACCCGCAATTTCCGGCCGGCCATATATTCTGTAGGGTCGACCCAGATCGCCCCGCTCAGATATTGCTCCAGCTTGCCGGTGAACGGGTTTTTGCCCTGGGCGACAATGCGATAGGGATGGCGGCCATTCATGCTTTGACTGAGATCGCGTTCCACTTCGAGAAAATCGACGGCAAATGCCGTACCATTTGCCCTGAGCCATCGTCTGATCCAGTCGGCGCGGATCTGCGAGAAAAACAGGGTCCCGCCGACCAGCGAAAAAATGCTGCCCATGCCAGTCAGTATCGCCACCATTGTCCAACGGCCCCAGAAATCATCGATTATCGCATCGGTCGGATTGTCCGGTGCATAGAGCAGATCGACATCCTGCCCTTTGGAATAGCCCGGTGGGTTTGAGCTGACGCGGTTCACAAATTCATGGGAAATGGCCTTGTCGTCGGTAAAGCGTACAACTGCGGAATAGGTTATGCTGTCGCCATCGTCATCTCGCGATACCTTGCGAAGCAGATCAATGACCTCGCCCTCTGCATGTTTGGCGCTGGCTATGAAATCCTTCTGGCTGGCATAGCTGAAACTGCTGCCCGCGAGCATCGCCAATCCGGCGACGAAGAAAATGCCGCCGATAATCTTGAGTATGTTCATCAGTATCTCCCCCCAACGCAAACATAATCGGCCTGCCGCCGGAAATCCAGCAGAGCTTGATGACGGGTCTTTCTGATCAGCAAGCGGTAAAGATCAGGGTTTTCCGGCGATCCGGATACATTGGCCGGTCACCCACTCTGAAGCTGGCGCACAGAGATAGAGCGTCAGCGCGCCGATATCCTGCGGCGTGCCCAGCCGTCCGGCGGGCAGGCCGAGCGTGTCTTCAAAGCCGATGAAATCCTCGTCGGTCATGTTCAGCGCCTTCTTCACCGTGTCGGTCGGGACGAAGCCAGGCAGAATGGCGTTGACGCGCGTCCTGGGGCCAAGTTCGTAGGCTAGCGTTTTGGTGAGCATCAGCACGCCGGCCTTGGCGGCGCTATAATGGCCGCTGCCGGGAAACGGCTCCTCTGCGGCGAGCGAGCTGGTGTTGACGATCCGGCTGCCTTCGCCGAAATGCTTGCAGGCGGCGCGCACGCCGTGAAATACCGAGGTCAGGTTGGTTGCCAGCGTCTTGTCCCATTCCGCTTCGTCCAGTTCGGTGAGCGGTGCCGACACCAGAGAACCACCGGCATTATTGATCCAGATGTCGAGTCTGCCGAATTCATCGACCGCGCGCTGGGCGAGTTTATCCATGTCCTTGGCGCTGGTAACATCGGTGGCGTGGGCAATTGCCCGGCCGCTGCTGTTGCTGGCGTTGATTTCATCGGCAACGCGGCTGATCTCGTCGATGCTCCGCGAAGCGCAGACGATATTGCAACCGGCATCGGCCAAGGTTCTGGCCATGCCCTCGCCAATGCCCCGGCCGGCGCCGGTGATAACGGCGGTTTCGCCAGTGAGGTCGAACAGCGGATTGGTCATCATGCTTCTCCTAAAAACTACCGTTCGCCCTGAGCTTGTCGAGCCGCAGGCCACCGGAGGTGAACGGCCGTTCGCGTCCAGTCCGGTGCTTCGACAGGCTCAGCGCGAACAGATTTTCTCCCCAGCTCGACTATTCCGCCGCTTCCAGTTCTGCATTCGCCTGCTTCGCCCGCACGCGAATGGGAATCGCGCTCATCAGGGGAATGCCGGTGCGCTTGTCAAAGTCGCGGTCGTTGAAGGAGAGTCGTCCGGTATTACCGCCTTCGCCGAGCGGGTCTTCCTTCTCGTCCGGATTGGTGCCCCAGCTATGCGGTGTGGAGACGCAGCCGGCGCGCACGGTCTTGTCGGCCTTGGCAACGCAGCTGATGAAGGCGCGGGCCGATTCCAGCTCGACCGGCTGATCCTCGGACAGGCCGAGCGCTTCCATATCGGCCGGGTTCATGAAAGCGGGATGATGCGGGACGCGTTTGCGCTGCACCGGGTCTTCGTGCCAGTTGCTGTTGTGGATTTCGGTCATCCGCCGGCCGATCATCCGGAACGGGAATTCTCCGTCCTCGACCGGTTCGCCCAGCTTGGCGGCATATTCGGAAAGCTCTTCCATCATCGCGGCATTGCCGACCGATAGCTTGCCTTCCCAGCCGGCTGGTTTCGGTTGCACGAGCAGCGCCTGCGCTTCGACGATCTTGCCCTTCTGCACCTCTTCATCCTCATAGAGCTTGGCGATATCCGCCGGGCACCCGTTGAGTGATGCGCTCCAAGCGCTGATCGGATCGGGGGTTTCACCGGGGGGGAAGGGCGTGGCCTTTTCCTCGCGTTCGTCGGGATGGGCGAGCAGCGCCCAGGATTTGACCTTGATCGTCTTGTCCATCTCGGAGGCCAGCGCGTGGATGAACTGATATTCCTCGCACAGGTCGGAGCCTTCCGGCGACTCCATGATCGGCAGGCTGGCTTGCGCATAATTATTCTCGAAACCCCAGCCGGCACCAAAGCCGCCATAGATTTCCGGCGCGGCGCTATTGCCATGCACTTCATAATGTAGCTTGGGCGCGATGACATAATCGGCCAGTTCGGCGGTTTTCGACATGCGCGGGTCGATGCAGACCAGCAGGTCGAGCGCCTTCATCGCCTCGAACGTCTTCAGCTGGTCAGGCCATGCGAGCATCGGATTGCCGCCAAGAACTATTAGTGCCTTCACCTGCTTGTCGCCGGGGGTCAGTATCTCGTCGGGGAGCGCCGAGGTCGGCATGCCGGAAATGCTCTGCTCCAGATCGCGGCTATGTAGCTTGCGACCGAAGCCCCAGGCCGGGATCGGACCGGGCGTGGCGGCGATCGGCGGGGCGGGCTTGGTGAACACGCCGGTGCGGCGATTGAGATCGCCTTCGCGCAGCCAGTGTCCCATGATCGAGGTCAGCGCCAGGTTGAGATATTCGGTAATATTGCCGCCGCCCGACATATTGGTGCCGGTGCCGCCGCTGATGCTGGCCTTTTTCCAGCTGCCATACATGCGGGCTGCGCGTACGATATCCTCTGCTGCCACGCCCGCACGGTCGGCGGCCGGTCCGGCATCGAAAGGTTGCACGGCTTTTTTGAGTGCCTCGAAGCCCTCGACATCGCCGGCGACGAATTGCTTGTCATACAATTCTTCGTTGATCACCACCTTGGCAATCGCGCCGAGCAGGATCGGGTCTTGGCCGGGACGGCACTGGAGATGGATATCGGCCTGCTTCGCGCTGTCAGTGATGCGCGGGTCGATCACGATCAGCTGCATCCCGCGCTTTTTCGCGTCGTTCAGTTTTTTCGCCGGGTTCATGCCCAGGCCGCCATTCATCGACACCACCGGATTGGTGCCGATCAGCATCAGCCCGTCCCAGTCGCCGACCCGCGGCGCGCCGGCCAGCCACGGCCCGATCAGCGCGCGGGCGATGCCCTTGCCGGGTTGATCGATGGTGACGCTGTCATAGACCGAGGTCGATCCGATCGCGTCCATCAGTGCCAGCATGAAGGCATGGGCGTTGACATTATTATAGCCGAAGGTGCCGACGTAAGAGGCGACCGCATCGGGGCCATGTTCGTCGACGATGTGTTCGAGCCGCGCGGCGATATCGCGCGCGGCGTCGCGCCAGTGCACGGCCTGCTTCTCGCCGTTCTTCATGCCGGTATAGCTGGTCAGCAGGCGCGTGTCGAAACTGTGGTAATTGGCCAGTTGCCGGCCCTTGATGCAGCTATAGCCCTCGAACTCGGGATTATCCTTGTCGCCGTGGGTCTTTACCGGCACGCCATCCTCGAAATCGACGATCAGGCCGCAATGCGCGTGACACGCCCTGCACATGACATGTTTCTGTCCGGTGAATGCTTCGCTGATCATATTTCTCTCCACAGTCTAATTTAGCAGGGTGAAACCATTGCTTTTTGCAATTTAATCGTTCAATTAACCCAGCAGTGATTCAAGCAATATCGCAGACGACGGGGCCGGACCACTGGCCCTATTGATAAGAAGTTGGGAGCAAGATGATGGCCGACAAACCGAGTGCAGCCGAACTGAAGGATTATGCCGAACAGGCAGATGCCTGGTTCAAGGAAAATACCGTGCGCGATCCCGGCTTCATGCTGCCGCTGACCTTCATGGAAGTGTCAACCGACCAGCAGTTTGATTTTCTTCAGGACTGGCAGCGCAAGGTTTATGAAGCGGGCTATCTCGGCGCGAGCTGGCCCAAGGAATATGGCGGCGGCGGAATGCACAGCGAATTTCAGCGGGTCGCGACCCGGGCGATGAAAAAGCATGACGCGCCGATCATGCTCAACGCGATCGGCAATGGCTGGGCCGGGCCGCTGATTCTCGATCTCGGCACCGAGGAGCAGAAGCAGAAGTTCATCAAGCCGATGCTGAGCGCAGAGGATATCTGGTGCCAGGGCTTTTCCGAACCGGAAAACGGATCGGATCTCGGCAATGCGCAGTTGAAAGCAGTCAAGGACGGCGACGACTATGTCCTCAACGGTTCGAAAATCTGGACCTCGCTCGGCGACCGTGCGAAATATATGATCCTGCTCGCGCGCACGGATTTCGATGCGCCCAATAAATATGCCGGGCTGAGCTTTTTCCTCAACCCGATGAAGATCGACGGCATCACCACCAGTCGTATCAAGAAACTGACGGGCGAATATGGCTTCGTCCAGACCTTCTTCACCGACGCCCGCATTTCCGCCGACTGCCTGTTCGGCGGCGAGGGCAATGGCTGGTCGATGGCGATGAAGACGCTCGAATATGAGCGCGGCGCCAAGGTCAAGCCGGTCGGTGGTTTCTTCGTCAAGGAACTGGACGTGATGGAAATCGTCGAGCTGGCGAAAAATTCCGTCCGCAATGGCAAGCCCTTGCTCGACGATCCGGTGATGCGCGACAAGATGACGCAATATATGATCGATATCCAGGCGCTCAATCTCAACAACACCCGCCGGCGGATGCCGCAACTGATGCAGGACAGGCCGATGGGATTGCCGCTGATGAACAAGCTGGCGCGCACCGAGTTGATCCGCGAGCTGACCGAATTCTCGCTCGCCTTCCAGGGCACCAAGGCCGGCTATTATGTCGGCGACGAGAATGCGGTCGACGACGGCTACTGGCATCGCAGCTATCTGAACAGTTTCTCGGCCACGATTGGCGGAGGCACTTCGGAGATCCAGCGCAATATTGTCGCCGAGCACGCGCTGGGATTGCCGAAAACGCGATAGGATTTGGACCTGCCGTTAGTGGTGAGCCTGTCGAACCACGGCTCTCGACCGAGAGGCGCCCTTCGACAAGCTCAGGGCTAACGGGTTGGAACGGAAATTTGGGAATTGAGG
Source organism: uncultured Sphingomonadaceae bacterium (assembly GCA_947488845.1). Taxonomy (GTDB): domain Bacteria; phylum Pseudomonadota; class Alphaproteobacteria; order Sphingomonadales; family Sphingomonadaceae; genus Parasphingorhabdus. The sequence continues at coordinate 42,576 of CANLBM010000012.1, forward strand.
AAAAATATGGATAATCTAGGCACAATCGGGACTACCGAAGAGCAGATCGAACTGATGGATGTGGCGACCAATTTCTGTCGCGACAAAAGCCCGGTCGACAAGGTCCGCGCGCTGATCGACGACGATCTCGGCTATGATCCGGGCATCTGGCGCGAAATCGGCGAGCTTGGCTGGCTGGCGATCGCTATACCGGAAGCGCACGGCGGGGTAGGCCTGTCGATGGCGGAGGTCGTGCCGATTGCCGAGCAGATGGGACGCAATCTTATGAGCAATCCTTTTGGATCGACCACGCTGGCTGCGCAGGCCTTGCTGGCGGGTGGCAGCGAAGCCGAGCAGGCGGAATGGCTGCCGAAAATAGCCGAAGGCGCAGCGGCGACGCTCGCCTTGCGAGAAGCCAATGGCGACTGGGACCTGTCGAATATCGATGCCACTGGTTTCGAGAGCGGTGGCACGGTTACGCTATCAGGCAAGAAGCAACTGGTCCTCTGGGCGAATAGCGCAGAACTGATCATCGTCTCGATCAAGATTGACGGCGAAGTGCGCTTTGCCCTGGTCGAACGGTCGGCACTGAGCGACAACGCATTGCGCCGCGAGACGGTCATCGACGAAACCGCGCGCAGCTATGAAGTGACGCTGGACGGCGTGACCGTCTCGGCCGATGCCCTGTTCGACGAATCGCGGACTCGCGAGACGCTGGAGAAGATCGAACTGGCGGCGGGTCTGATCCACGCGGCGGAAATGACCGGCGGCGCGCAGTCGGTGATCGACTATACGCTGGAATATCTCAAGACCCGCAAGCAGTTCGGCAAGATTATCGGCAGCTATCAGGCGCTGAAACATCCGACGGTCAACAATTATGTCGAATATGAAAAAGCGCGGACGCATCTGTACAGCGCCGCGCATAGCTGGGGCGAGCAGGGCCGCGGCGAGGTTGCCGTCCGCATGGCGGCCGCGCAATCCCACTCGAGCTATTCCACCGCTGCGGATCGCGCGATCCAGTTTCACGGCGGCTTCGGCTTCACCCATGATTGCGACGCGCAACTGCACCGGCGCAAGGCGATTTTGTCAGGTGCGCTAATCGGCGATGCGGCCTACCAGCGGTCGAAACTGGCCAATCTGTTGTTTGACTGAAAAGGAAATTTGGACTCACACAAAGACACAAAGTCACGAAGCCAATTGCACATCAATCTTGGTGCCTTCGTGTCTTCGTGCGAGACAATTTAAGGAGAAAAAATATGTCTGAAGTGCTCACCGAGATCCAGGACGGTTTCATCATCGTCACCATCAACCGGCCCGACGCCAAAAACGCGATGACCAAGGCAGCAGCCGAAGGCATTCGCGCGGCGATGGAGCAGCTCGACAATGATAATAGCCTCAACGCTGGTATCATCACCGGCGCTGGCGGGACGTTCTGTTCCGGCATGGACCTTAAGGGCTTTCTCCGCGGCGAAACGCCATCGGTCAAAGGCTATGGCTTTGGCGGGATCACCGAAAAGGGGCCGGAAAAGCCGTTGATCGCCGCGGTTGAAGGCTATGCATTGGCCGGCGGTCTCGAACTGGCTCTGGCCTGCGATCTCTGTGTTGCCAACGTCAATGCGAAATTCGGCATTCCCGAAGTCAAGCGCAGCCTGGTGGCGGCAGCGGGCGGCGTGATCAAGCTGCAGCAGCTTGTCGGCAAGCGGATTGCCATGGAATGGGCGCTGACCGGCGACTTTTTCACTGCGCAGCGCGCTTATGAAGTGGGTTTCGTCAACCGCCTGACCGAGGGCGCTGCTCTCGAGGCCGCAATCGAGCTGGCAACCACGGTCGCTGCCAATGGTCCATTGGCGCTCAAGGCGACCAAGAAGATCATCAACGAAAGCTACGACTGGACCAGCGAGGAAGCGTGGAAGAAGCAGAATGAAATCACCATGCCGGTGTTCACCTCCAAGGACGCGCAGGAAGGCTCGCTTGCCTTTGCCCAGAAGCGCAAACCCGACTGGAAGGGTGAATAAGCCCGACCTATGGCAAGCAACGATATTGTAGACCAGTGGGCAGCGTCGCATGACCTGCCCGCATGGTTTCTGCGCGCGATGGACGTGCCGCGCGAGGACACTTTTGTCGAAGTCGACGGGCACAAGGTGCACTATTTCCGCTGGGGTCAGCGCGGCAAGCCGCCGCTGCTGATGACTCACGGCTTTCTCGCCCACGCGCGCTGCTTCGCCTTTATCGCGCCATTTCTGGCCGAGGAATATGATATTATCGCCTATGACCTCGCCGGCATGGGGGAAAGCGAGATGATCCCCGACTGCGACAGTCTCAAGCGGGCCGAGCGGATGGTAGAAATCGCCGATGCGCTTGATCTGTTTTCCGGACCGGTCAAACCCAAGATTATCGCGCACAGCTTCGGTTCCGGGGTTGCTCTGCAGGCAATGGAACTGGCCGGCGAGCGATTTGGCGGGCTGGTGATCTGCGACCTGATGATCCTGCGGCCCGAGCGGTTGCAGGCACATTTCGAAGCGGGCGGCGGACCACCGGGATCGGGCCGGTCGGATCGGCCGAACAAGGTCTATCCCGACTATGAAACAGCCTATGGGCGTTTTGTCCTGTCTCCACCGCAGGCCGTGCAACAACCGTTTCTGTTCGATTATATGGCCTATCATTCGCTCCGCCCGGCCGGGGACGGCGGCTGGTCCTGGAAGTTCGATCCTATGGTATTTCATCGCCATGACGCCGATCAGGCCAAATGGCTGCAGACCGGGCAGCGCATCATCAACCTGCCGCACCGGCTGGCGATTGTCTATGGCGAGAATAGCAAGCTTTTCGACGACGACAGTGCAGCCTATCTGCGCGAGCTTGGCGGCAGCCATATCCCGATGATCGCGATTCCGGAAGCCGAACATCATCTGATGCTGGATCAACCATTGGCTCTGGTAACGGCATTGCGGTCGATATTGGCTCTCTGGACAGAATAACGGCCCGCTAGCTGATTGCCAGATGAACCAAACGGGTTTCTGCGACAATCTAGTACAAAATAGCTCGAATCTGACAAATGTCTGAGACAGGTCTCGCCTATTTCTACCTGTGACGCCGCAGTTGGCGCCGGATAGAAAAAGGGAATTGAAGATGAAAAAGTTTCTGATGGCTTTGGCAGTGACAACAATGGCGGTGTCCCCGGTGGTGACCGCTCAGGCCCAGGCTGCCCAGCACAAGACGGTCGAGAAGCGCGTGACCCAGAAAAATGGCAAACGCGTTGTGACAAAGACCACGACGACCAGAAATACAAAGCAGGATCGCAACGACAACCGGCGCTATGCCGCAGTTTCCCAGAAGAAATGGGCCAAGGGCCAGCGGTTCGACCGGCGCTATGCGACCAATTACCGGGTGATCGACAATCCCCGCGCCTATCGCCTGTCCAGCGCACCGCGTGGATACCAGTGGGTGCGGTCGGGTAATGATGCGGTGCTGATCGCGATCACCAGCGGCCTCATCGGAGCGGTTATCGGCAACGCGATTGCGCGCTGAACCGAATGATCAATCCACAATCAGGCAAAAGCCCCCGGAAGCGATTCCGGGGGCTTTTCTGTTCGTTCAGGCAGCCATGAATCCCTTGAGCCGCTGATTGATGATCTGGTCCGCTTCGGCCATGATCCGGTCGATCAGTTCCTGACAGGTCGGGATATCGTTTATCAGGCCAGCCACCATGCCGCAGCTCCAGGCGCCGATGTCCATGTCGCCTTCCAGCATGATCCTGGGATAGACGCCTGCGACCTGCTCAATGATGTCGGTGAATTGCAGGTCCGCGCCTTTTTCCTTTTCGATTTCAAGCAGCCGTTCGACCGCCGGATTTTTGAGCACACGCTCGGTGTTGCGCAAGGGCCGCATGACAAGGCGGGTGTCGAGTTCGCTGGCGGCGACGATCGCATCCTTCACATTCTGGTGCACCGGTGCTTCCTTGGTGGCGATGAAGCGGGTGCCCATGTTCATGCCTTCCGCGCCCATGGCGAGCGAGGCAACAAGGCTGCGACCGTCGGCCTGACCACCGGAGGAAACGAACGGAATGTCCAGTTCGTCGGCGGCGCGGGGCAGCAGGATCATGTTCGGAATATCGTCTTCGCCCGGGTGGCCGCCGCATTCGAAGCCATCGACCGAAACCGCGTCACAGCCGATGCTCTGGGCCTTCAGCGCGTGGCGGACGGCGGTGCATTTGTGGATCACCTTGATGCCGGCGTCGTGCAGTGCGGGCAGCACCTGAACCGGGTTGTTGCCGGCGGTTTCGACGACCTTGACGCCGCCTTCGATGATCGCCTTGACCATGCCTTCATAATCGGGGGAGTTGACCACCGGCAGGAAGGTCAGGTTCACGCCGAACGGCTTGTCGGTCATGTCGCGGCACTTGGCGATTTCGTCGGCCAGTGCGGCGGCGGAAGGCTGGGTCAGCGCGGTGATGATGCCGAGGCCACCGGCGTTCGACACGGCGGCTGCGAGCTCGGCAAAGCCGACATAATGCATGCCGCCCTGAATGATCGGATGTTCGATACCGAATAGCTCTGTAATACGTGTTTTCATGGACTTAGCTCCTGTTTTTGGAAGATTTGGAGGCATGTTTGCGCCGTCCGGGAATCAGTTTAATCGCGCGATTAACTAGCAATCCATTGGCCGCCCGTCCAGTCGCCTGTGGTCACGCCTTTCCAGACTTGATCGGGTGACGTTACGGCGAGCGCTTCTCCGAGCCGTTTCGACCAGTGATGCTCGTTGCCCAGCGCATCGCGCCACGCCCAGAGTCGCCTGGTATAATGGTGCAGATCATATTCCTGCGTATAGCCCATCGCGCCATGGACTTGATGGAAAGGCACGGTGACGGCTTCGACGCTGTGGCCGATCTGGACCTTGGCAATGACCGCCTCGTGCCAGGCCTGTTCCGGATCGTCGGCGTGGCGGGCGATGGCGCTGGCCGCCTGCGTCGCGGCCATGGTCGCGGCGGCGCATTCCGACGCGGCAACCGCCAGCTGCTGTTGAATCGCCTGGAATTTCGACAGCGGCCGGCCGAATTGTTCGCGCTGGGTGACATAGTCGATCGACAGGCCCAGAGCGCGCTCCATCGCCGCTGCCATCTGCACCGCGCGGACGGTGAGGATCAGCGCTTCGATTCTGCGACGGGAGAGATCGGTTTTCGCCGATTGCTCTGCCAGATGCCCGGAAAATATGAACTGCGTCATGCCATCGGGGGACAGCGATTCTTCCGGCGAGCGGACGGCGACGCGATTGTCGAACAGCGAGATTTCGTGATGGGCCTCGTCGAACAGCACGATCTTGTCGGCGTGCATGCCGAACGGAATGTCGGCGCTGGGCGTATGGCCGCTGAGCGCGAAACTGGCGCTGCCGTCGGCGGGGGCAAGGCCCGCACGATCGAGCATCCAGTTGGCGATCAATGTCTCGGCGAAGGGTACCGGTGACGCCGCTTGCGCCGAAGCCCAGATCGCGCCGAATGTCTCGTCATAGTCTGCGCCAAAGCCGCCATTGGCTTCGCTGACCCAGGCCAGCGGCAGCCCGTTTTCGGTCAGCGCGTCCCACAGCGCCTGCGGATATCGGCCGGCTTCGGCTTCGTGCGGGACTTCGCGCGCGCACAGGTCGGTGTAGATTTTCGTGGCCGTTTCGGCGACCATGCCTTCGGTGTTAATCATGGTATCAATTTGCCTTGAATAGATCCGTTCGCGCTGGGCTTGTCGAAGTGCTGGTGTTGACTATCGCTGTCCTTCGACAGGTTCAGGACGAACGGTTTGAAATGCATGATTCCCGACATCATCTCAGCCCCAATTGCCGTGCGGTGATCCCGCGCATCACTTCGGTTGTGCCGCCGCGCAGGGTGTTGGGCGGAGAGCGCAGCACGCCGATATTCATGATCCGGCGCATGTCCGGGCTCCAGTCTTCGGACGGCAGATCGTTGAGCATCGCCCGCACCTGCTGGGTCAGGTCATTTTCCAGCCGGTTGGCCAGATCCTTGACCAGCGCCGCTTCGGTCTCCGGCGACACGCCCCGATCGAGCAGATTGGCAATGCCCCAGGACATGCCTTTCAGCGTGCGCAGGCTGGCGATCAGCTTGCCGAGCCGGGCGTGGCTGTCCGAGCCCATTTTTCCGTTCAGTTGATGGAGGGCGGTTTCCAGCGTAATATAGCTGGACAGGAAGCGTTCCGGTCCGGAGCGTTCCATCGCCAGCTCGCCGGTCACCTGTTTCCAGCCGCCGCCTTCCTCGCCGAGCAGGCAGTCGTCGGGGACAATGACATCCTCGAAATAGACTTCGTTGAAATGGGCGTCGCCCGACAGGTCGACAATCGGCTTGATGGTGACGCCGGGCAGGCTGAGGTCGATCATGATCTGCGACAGGCCGACATGGCGGTTTCGCCCATCGGCGGGCGAGGTGCGCAGCAGGGCGACCATATAATGGCAAATATGCGCGCCGGAGGACCAGATTTTCTGGCCGTTGATCTTCCAGCCTTCTGGCACTTTCTCCGCTTTTGTTTTGACATTGGCGAGATCGGAGCCCGCGCCCGGTTCGCTGAGACCGATGGCGAAATAGCATTCCCCGGCGGCGATCCGTGGCAGGATATCCAGCTTCTGCTCCTCGGTGCCATGGGCGATCAGCATCGGTGCGTGCTGGCGGTCGGCGATCCAGTGGGCGGCGACGGGCGCGCCGGAGCGCAACGTCTCTTCGGTGACAATATAGCGTTCGAGCGCGCTTTTGTCGTGGCCGCCATATTGGTTCGACCAGGTCAGGCCAATCCAGCCGCGCTTGCCCATTTTCTTTGAAAACTTGGGGTCGGCGGAGGCCATCCAGCATTCCGGTTCGGGCCGGAAATTGCCCGCCTCGCGCTCTTCTTTCAGGAAGGCCTGCAATTCGCCGCGCAAATCTTCGAGCGCCGGATCGGGCTGGACAACAGGGAAGTTAAATCTTTGCATGGATAATCCTTATTACAGCAGACCCGTTCGTGCTGAGCCTGTCGAAGCACCTGGGCAAGCGTCCTTCGACAGGCTCAGGACGAACGGTGATTGGCGTAGACCCGGTCACGGCGTCACAATATCAAATTGCGGATTTACCTCATCCAGCGCGCCGAACATAGCTGCCATTAAGGCCGCATTGCCGCTGATCAGCATTTCCTTGTTTTGGACCAGTTCCATCGGATTGGCCTGGCGCATCAGCAATTTGGTGAACAGGGCGCGGCTGATCGTGATCTGCGTGTCCGATCCGTCGGCGGTGACGGCATAATCCTCGCCGCGCGGGAACATCACGCTCTTGCCGAGATCGATGCTGACTGCCTCTTTGCGGTCCGGGAACCAGAAGCGGATGATGCCGCCATCGCCCTGCATCTTTGCCGGGTTGAAGCGGGTCGCCATGGCGTCGAACAGATCGACAGCGGGAATGCCGCTCAAGACTTTCTCATTGGCGGTGCTGATCGAGTCCTTGACAACATTGCCCTCGCGCAGCTCTTTCGCGCCGACCAGATAGATGTTGCGCCAGGTCCCGGCTTCGGTCTGGAAGCCGAGCTGTTCATAGGTCGAGGCCAGCCAGTTTTTGGCAGTCTGGTCGGCGGGGTCGGCGAAGACCAGATGGTTGAAGACGGTGGCTGCCCAGCGATAGTCGCCTGCGGCAAAGGCTTTTTCACCGGCCGCTAGCGCCTTGTTCGCGCCGCCCATCGCAGCGACATATTTTTGCGAGGCTTCGACCGGTGGCAGTTGGTGATAATGGGCCGGCACCGCGTCCCACCAGCCGAAATAGCGCTGGTAGACCGCCTTGCTGTTGTGGTTGAGCGTGCCGTAATAGTCGCGCACGCCAAAGTCGCTCTGGGCGAAATCCGGCTCGCCGATATTCTCGGCAATCTCGTGCATCGTCGCGCCCTGATTGGCCTGCCGCATGGTCTGGTCGTGGACATAGCGATAGATGCCGCGCTGGTTTTTCAGCGCCGCCTGGACCTTGTCGCTGCCCCAGGTCGGCCAGTGATGCGACGCCAGCATCAGCTCCGATTTCGTCCCGTAGCGGGCGAGCATGTCGTCGATCACCTTGCTCCATTTCAGCGTGTCGCGGACCAGCGCGCCGCGCGGGGTCAGCACATTGTGGAAGGTGCGGGTCACCACTTCTGCGGTGTGCAGCGCCTTATACTGCGGCAGGTAGAAGACCAGCTCGGCCGGTGCCTCGGTCTCGCCGGCGTCCATGAAGTCGAAGCTGATGCCGTCGACCATCAGCGTCTCGCCATTCTTGCTGATCGACCGGGTGGGTGGCACCAGAGCGACATCGCCGCTCGACAATTTCTGGCCGAGGCCGCCGCCGACATGACCGGTCTTGCCGACGGGCAGGGCGGTGCCGAACTGGAATTGCACCCGCCGGTTCATCGCGGTGCCGGCGATCACGCTCTCGCCGATCGACTCGGCCAGCCAGCCATGCGGGGCGATGATCTCGATCTTGCCCGACCGGATATCCTCGGCCGACGCGACACCGGCGACGCCGCCGAAATGGTCGCCATGGCTGTGGGTGAAGATTACCGCCACCACTGGCCGCTCGCCAAGCGTCTTGTTGGCCAGCGCCAGCCCTGTTTTCGCAGGGGCCGGAGTGGTCAGCGGATCCACGACAATCCAGCCGGTCTTGCCCGCGATCAAGGTCATCTGCGCCAGATCATAGCCGCGAATCTGGTAGATGCCGGGCACGACCTCGAACAGGCCGTGGATGCTGTTGAGCTTGCCCTGCCGCCAGAGCGAGGGATTGACCGTGTCGGGCGCGCTGCCCTGCAGAAATTCGAACTGGCGCGAATCCCATGCGACCGATCCGTCCTCGTTGAGGATCTGGTCCTCTTCGATACGGGCGAGAAAACCGCGTTTGGCATTTTCAAAATCTGTCTGGTCGGCAATCGGCAGGCTGGCAGCGACTTTGGCATTGGCGGCTCTGGTGGCTTCGGTTGCCACGCCTTGCGGAGGAGCGGCCAAGACCGGTGTTGCCGACATCAGGGCTGCGATTACAATAGTGGCCTTTTTCATTCTCTCTCTCCCTTGTGCCCCTGCGCAGGCAGGGGCCCATCTCCCGAAATTTCCTCGACGCACTGTTGGGAGATGGACTCCCGCCTTCGCGGGAGAACAGTCTCCTCGATAATCAAGCGCCCTTGAACACCGGTTTTCGTTTTTCCAATATCGCGTCGATCGCCTCGCGGTGGTCGTCGAGCTGCTGCAACACGCCCTGGAACAAGGCCGCCTGATCGAGATTTTCCTTCAGCGTCACGCTCTGCGCGGTGCGGACCAGCTCCTTGGTCTTGCGGATCGCCAGCGGCGGCAGGCCGACAACCATTTCGGCCAGCTCATAGGCGCGTTCGAGCAGCTTGTCGCTCGCCACCACTTCCGACACCAGACCATAATCCAGCGCCTTGGCGGCGTCGATAAATTCGCCGGTAAACAGCATCTGGTTGGCCCGCGCCTGACCGATGATCCGCGGCAGCAGCCACGCGCCGCCGTCGCCGGGAATGATCCCGACGCGCAGGAAGCTCTCTGCAAAGATCGCGTCCTCGCCGGCAATCCGGATATCGCACATGGTGGTCAGATCATTGCCCGCGCCGATCGCATGGCCGTTGACCGCAGCGATCACCGGTACCGAGATTTGCGAGAAGGCGAGCGGAATGCGCTGGATACCGGTCTTGTACCAGTTCTCGATTTCCAGCGGCGTCATATTCTGTTCGGCGGTCATCGCCTTGATCTCGTGGAGATTGCCGCCCGAGGAAAAGCTTTTGCCGTTGGCGGCGAGCACGACGCAACTGACCCCGGCGTCGGCATCGGCCTTGTTGATTGCGTTGACCAGCGCCTCGCACAGGTCCTTCGACAGCGCGTTGCGCGTTTCCGGCTTGTTCAATGTAATTGTAACGATGCGGTCATTTTTCTCGTAGAGAACGACGTCAGCCATCAAGATTTCCTTTTTCCAGCGTTTCTTTTCTATGCCGCCGTCATTGCAGGGGCCAAAGGATTCTGCAAGACTCGCTCCGATCAATTCGTTAAATGGACAATAATGATCCTGCAGAATAACCCCGACCCTAGCGATAATGTTGCGGGCTTCACCCTGGTGGAACTGATGGTCGTGCTGCTGATCATCGGCCTGATGGCATCGATCGTCGTCTTTTCCTTTCCGTCCGGCAACAGCAATCTGGAAGAGGATGCCCAGCGTTTTGCTGCGCGCACCGCGGCGCTGCGCGACAATGCGATATTGCAATCGCGGCCGATGGCGGTGCAGGTCACTCCCTCCGGTTATAGTTTTCTCGAACGGCGCAAGGGCAGCTGGTCGGCGATCGAGGACAAACCGTTCGTGTCGACCGACTGGTCGAGCGGCGTCCGCGCGGCGACTGCTGAAAGCGGGTCGATGATGATCAGTTTCGAAAGCACCGGGCTGCCCAGCGATCAGGCGGAACTGGTGCTGCAGGGCGACGGGCAAAGCCGCAGCGTCCTGATTGCGCCGATGGGTGACGTGACGCTGGCCGGGGCGAGGCCATGAAGTCTTCCGGCGAGCGCGGCTTTACCCTGATCGAGATGCTGGTCGCGCTGTCGGTGTTCAGCCTCGCCGCGCTGGCGCTGATCCGGCTGCAGGCTTTTACAACAAATAATGCGGCCGAGCTGGAATTGCGGGTCGTCGCGCAATCGGTGGTCCGCAACCGGGCGGTCGAGCTGCTCACCGATCCGCGCCCGCCCAGCCTCGGCGACAGCAGCGGCGAGGAGCAGAATGGCGGTCTCGACTGGACCTGGACGCAAAGCGCGCGGCTGACCGACGAGGGGCAATTTGTGCAGGTCGATATCACCGCCCGGGAAAAGCTGAGCGGTGCGCCGGCGTCGCTGACCATATTGCGGCCCGCGGGAATGTTACTCGAACCTGAGGCTTCGTTACCGGCGGAATAGTCCGACCATATTGCTAGCGGAACACCACTGTCCGGTTGCCGTTGAGCAATATCCGCCGCTCGCCTGCCCATTTTACCGCCTTGGCCAGAACCTGCGCCTCGATGTCGCGGCCGATCCGGATCATTTCCTCGACGCTGGCGCGATGGTCGACCCGTTCGACCGCCTGTTCGATGATCGGACCCTCGTCGAGGTCGGCGCTGACAAAATGGGCGGTCGCCCCGATCAGCTTGACGCCGCGCTCATGCGCCCGGTGATAGGGTTTTGCGCCCTTGAAGCCGGGGAGGAAACTGTGGTGGATGTTGATGCAGCGACCGGCCAGTTTCGCGCTGAGATCGTCGGACAATATCTGCATATAGCGGGCAAGAATCAGATAGTCGGCCTCTCCCGCGCCCATCACATCCAGGATAGCCTGTTCCTGTTCCGCGCGATTGCTGGCGGTTACCGGCAAATGGTGGAACGGGACCTCATGCCATTCGGTCAGGTCGCGCAAACTGTCGTGATTGCTGACTACGCCGACAATATTGACCGGCAATCCGCCCGTCTTCCAGCGATGCAGCAGGTCATTGAGGCAGTGGCTGCCCTTCGAGACGGCGATCACGACATTGGGCTTTTCCGCGCCGCTGACCAGGGTCCAATCGAGCGTATATCGCTCTCCGACCAGCGAAAATTTCTCGCGAAGCGCATCGAGGCCGGCCGGAAATCTTTCGCCCGCGCCCTGGAACTCGACTCGCATGAAAAAACGGTCCTGCTCGAGATCGGCATATTGCTGGCTGTCGAGAATGAAGCCGTCATGCTCGGCCAGAAATCCGGCGACGGCGGCCACCAGGCCGACCCGGTCTTCTGCGGTGAAGGTAAGAATATAGTTTTCGGTCATATGGATATCGCCTTTTCGGCCCCCAATTGGCGCAAAGTGGAGAATTTTAAAAGCGGGATTTACCCTTGTGCTGAGGTCTGCAGCGATTAGAAGCGCGGAAGACTTGATAGAGATCTGGATATCGCGATGAGCAAACTCGAAGACGCATTAGAAAATTTTGACCTGGACGACCTGACGGAAGACGAGGAATCGATGCTCGAATGGTGGGATTTCGATGACGCCGACGAGATGGTCGATGCGGTCGCCGGAGATATCCAGTTCATCATCGAGAGCGCGCTTGATGCGCGCGGCGACGCCTTGCTGGCCTTGCCCGCCAGCGAGGAAGCCTTGCCGGTTCTCGAGGCTCTGGCCGAAAAGCCGATCAAGTGGAAATATGTCACGATCATCCCGACCGACGATCTTCTGATCCCACTCGATGATCCGCGCAGCCATGCCAAGAAGCTGGCGCAATTGTTTCTGACCCGCGGCGCGCGGGTGCTGCCACTGGCACCGGATCACGACGATTATCATATGGCCGGCGCCGCTGCCGATGCCCGGCTGCGCGACACAAAATGGCCGGCGGACCTGATCTGGCTCGGCATGGGTGAGGGCGGCAGCACCGCCGGGATGGTGGAAAGCGCCGATCTGGAAGAAGCGCTTGACGGCCCGCCGGAAAAACTGGTGGTTGGCCTGCTCCCCGAAGGTGGCGATACGCCACTGGTGACGCTGACCAAGGCCGCCATCTGCGAAGCGCGGACGGTGATGGTGCTGCTCAGGGGCGCTGCCAACCAGACGCTGCTCGAGCAGGAAATCGAACAGGGCGCGACAAGCATGACCCCGATCGGCCGGATTTTCGCCGATCTGACCGTGCCGGTGGATATTTACGTCGAAAACTAGAGGTCGTTGCCGATTTCTATCGCTGGTCGCTGTGACTATCGATTGATTTAACTGTCCGATTAAACCATGGTGCTGCAATTGCGAATCGCCAGAACAAGGCGAACGTCCAATTGGAGAGCGCCTGTACTATGCATCCTTATCTGCACGCCCAGAAAAACCCCGACAAACCTGCCGTCATCATGGCCGGCTCCGGCGAGATCATCACTTATGGTGAGCTCGACAGCCGCTCCAACCAGGTCGCCCAGCTTTACCGGTCCCGCGGCCTGCAGATCGGCGATACCGTCGCGATTTGCATGGAAAACCACCGGGAATTTTTCCCCGTCACCTGGGGGTCGCAGCGCTCCGGCCTGTTTCAGGTCGCGATTTCCAACCGGCTGACCGCCGAGGAAGTCGGCTATATCCTGAAGGACTCCGGGGCCAAGCTGCTGATCGGCAGCCAGCAGATGCTGCCGATACTCGATCAGGTGCGGGCTTCGAATCCCGAAGTCGCGCAGCTGGTATTTGGTGCCGGGGACGAGCGGAACATGGATGACGCGCTCGCATCGATGCCGTCTACGCCGATTGCCGATGAGCGCGCGGGTGTCGACATGCTCTATTCGTCCGGTACCACCGGCCAGCCCAAGGGCGTCAAACTGCCTCTACCGGAAGACGAGGATATTGCAGGACCGAACGGCATTGCCGGACTCGCGCAGATGATTTTCGGCTTTCATGAAGATTGTGTCTATCTGTCTCCCGCGCCGCTCTATCATGCGGCCCCCTTGCGCTGGAATGTCGCGGTACAGGCGCTGGGCGGAACCAGCATTATCATGGAAAAATTTGATCCCGAGCGGGCGCTGCAACTGATCGAGCAATATAAATGCGATGTCGGCCAGTTTGTGCCGACCCATTTTGTCCGGATGCTGAAGCTGCCGGAAGAAGTTCGCACCAAATATGATGTGTCGTCGATCAAGAGCGCGGTCCATGCCGCCGCGCCGGTGCCCGTACCGATCAAGGAAGCGATGATCAAATGGTGGGGGCCGGTGCTCAACGAATATTATGCCGGGACCGAAGGCAACGGCTTTGTCTTCTGCAACAGCGAGGGCTGGCTGGAGCACAAGGGTACGGTCGGGCAGCCGATCAATTGCGTGGTCCATATTTGCGATGAAAACGGGGACGAGGTCCCGGTCGGTGAAGAAGGCCAGATCTATTTCGAGAGTGGCTCCAAATTCGAATATCATAATGACCCCGAGAAAACCAAGGCGGCAACCCACGCCAGAGGCTGGACCTCGCTCGGTGATGTCGGCAAACTGGACGAAGACGGTTTCCTCTATCTGACCGACCGCAAGAGTTTCATGATCATTTCCGGCGGGGTGAATATCTATCCGCAGGAAATCGAGAATCTGCTGGTCACCCATCCCAAGGTTGCGGACGCCGCCGTCATCGGCGCGCCGGACGAGGATATGGGCGAGAAGGTGGTTGCGGTGGTGCAGCCGATGGATATGGCCGGTGCCGGGCCCGGGCTTGCGCAGGAGCTGGAAGCTTTCCTTCGCCAGTCGCTGTCCGGGGTCAAGATTCCGCGGCGGATCGACTTCCGCGCCGAACTGCCGCGCCATGCCACCGGCAAGCTCTACAAGCGGCTGTTGCGCGACGAATATTGGAACAAGCAGAAAGCGGGATAGTCTGATGGCTACACAAGCAGAACCGAGACTGACGGGTGAAGAGGCGCTGGCGATTGTCGACCCCGCCAATTATGTTGACTGGGACAGTCTGCTCGACCGCTTTGACGCGCTCCGTCGCAAAACGCCGGTGGTGCGAGTGGTCAATGACGAAGTCCACGATCCGTTCTGGCTGGTCACCAGCTATGACGACGTGATGCGGGTCAGCAAGGATAACAAGCTGTTCCTCAACAGTCCGCGCAGCATCACATTCAGCGACAAGAACAGCGGCGCTTTTGTCAAATCGATTACTGGCGGCGACCCCAATCTGGTCCGCTCGCTGGTCGCGCTAGATGCGCCGATCCATCCCCAGTATCGCCGTTTGACCCAAGACTGGTTCATGCCGAAAAACCTGCGCAAGATGGAAGACGAGATCAGGGCGCTGGCCAAGGTCACGGTCGACCGGCTGGTCGACGCGGGCGGCGAGGCCGATTTCGTGCCATTGGTGTCCGCGCCCTATCCGCTGCACGTGGTGATGCAGATATTGGGTGTGCCGGAAGCCGACGAACAACGGATGCTGTTCCTCACCCAGCAGATGTTCGGCGGGCAGGACGAGGATCTCAACAAGTCCGGCATGGTCAATATGACGCCGGAGCAGGTCATGCAGCTGGTGGTCGGTGCCGTTGCCGACTTTGAGGCCTATTTTGCCAAGCTGACCCAGGAAAAGCGCGCCAATCCTACCGACGATGTCGCGAGCGTGATCGCCAATGCGAAGGTAGATGGCGAGCATCTCAGCGACCGCGACATGGCGGGCTATTATATCATTCTGGCCGCTGCCGGCCATGACACGACGTCGGCCTCCACCGCGGGCGCGATGCTGGCGCTGGCCCGCGACCCCGAACAATTTGCCCGGCTCAAGGCCGACCGCGACCTGTTGCCGGGGATTGTCGAGGAAGCGATCCGCTGGACCACACCGGTGCAGCATTTCATGCGCACCGCAGCCGAAGACACCGAACTGGGCGGACAGACAATCGCCAAGGACGACTGGCTGATGATCAGCTATATTGCGGCCAATCATGACGAGAGCATATTCCCAGAGCCGCGCAAGTTCGACGCCAGCCGCTCGCCCAACCGGCACCTGTCCTTCGGCGCGGGCGCGCATCAATGTCTCGGCCTGCACATGGCGCGGCTGGAAATGAAGATATTGTTCAACGAGCTGCTCGACCGGATTGAGACGCTGGAACTGGCAGGCGAGCCCAAACGCGCCAAATCAACCTTTGTCGGCGGGCTGAAAACCCTGCCGATACGGTACAGTCTATCAAAATGAATGACCCGCGCGGCCTTGTAATAGCGTATAGGCGACTCAAATAGAATCGAACGGCATATCCCAAAGGAGAGCATCATGGTTACCCAATATAAGAATTTGATCAACGGCGAGATGGTCGGCACTTCCAAAGTGCTGGACGTCGTCAATCCGGCCAATGAAGAAGTCATCGGCCAGGTTCCTGCCTGCGGTGAAGCGGAACTCAACAGCGCGGTCTCGGCTGCGCGCGCCGCGTTCAAGACCTGGTCGAAAACGCCGATCGAGGAACGCCGCAAGGTGGTTCAGGCGATCGCCGGTGTGATCAACGAGAATAACGACGAACTGTTCCGCCTGCTTACCGCAGAGCAGGGCAAGCCCCATGCGCAGGCGCAGGGCGAGATCGCCGGCGCCGCCTATATGGCAGGTTCGCAGGCGACGCTCGACATGGACGACGAGATCAACGAAGATACGGAACAGCGTCTGAGCCGTACCCGCCGCGTACCGGTCGGTGTTGTCGCCGGCATCGTGCCGTGGAATTTCCCGGTGATGATGGCGGTGCAGAAAATTGCCCCCGCCTTGCTATCCGGTTGCACGATCGTGCTGAAGCCATCACCCTTCACACCATTGACGACATTGCGTCTTGCCGAACTGATCAAGGACGTGGCCCCTCCCGGCGTCGTCAATATCATTACCGGTGAAGACAGCCTCGGTCCGTTGATGACCTCGCATCCAGATATCGACAAGATCACTTTCACCGGCTCGACCGCGACCGGCAAGAAGATCATGGAAGGCGCATCCAAGGATCTCAAACGGATCACGCTGGAACTGGGCGGCAATGATGCCTCGATCGTCCTTCCCGACGCCAATGTCGAAAAGGTCGCCGAGCAATTATTCTGGTCGAGCTTTACCAATGCCGGACAGATCTGTGTCGCGGCAAAGCGCATCTATATCCACGAGGATATTTATGACGAGCTCAGCGCCGCGATTGCCGCCTATGCCAAGAATGTGAAGGTCGGTGACGGCTCCCAGCAGGGCACGGCCGTCGGTCCGGTCCAGAACAAGAAGCAATATGAGCGGGTGCTCGAACTGGTGCAGGACGCCAAGGATAACGGCTATAAGTTCCTGGTCGGTGGCGATCAGAAAGAGGAAGGCATTCCCGGCTATTATGTGCCGATCACGATTCTCGACAACCCGCCGGAAGATGCGCGGATTGTCGCCGAGGAACAATTCGGCCCGGTCATGCCGCTAATGAAATTCAGCACCACCGACGAAGCGATCAGTCGCGCCAATGCCAGTGAATATGGTCTCGCCGGCGCTGTCTGGACCGCCGATCCCGACGAGGGCGTCCGGGTTGCCGAACAGCTTGAAACCGGCACCGTGTGGGTCAATGAATTTCTCCACCTGTCTCCTTTTGCTCCGTTTGGCGGCCATAAACAGTCCGGCTTTGGTGCCGAATATGGCAAGGAAGGTTTGCTCGAATTCACCTATCCTCAGGTGATTACGGTCAAGAAAGACAATGTACCCGCCTGATCGGACAGAGATATGAATTGCAAAAGCCGATTATCACTATTGTGATGATCGGCTTTTTCATTTGACGCTAGGCTTTCGGGAGTTTAACCGGTCAGTTAAATTTTCGACTCTCAACCAATCAAAGGAATAAGATTATGGCAGAAGCCTATATTGTTGACGCGGTTCGTACCGCTGGTGGCCGTCGCGGCGGTCGTTTGGCCGGTGTGCACCCGGTAGATCTGGGTGCTGCCACGCTCAACGCCATTGCCGACCGCAATGATTTCGATGCGAGCGCTATCGAAGACGTGATCACCGGTTGCGTCATGCAGGGCGGCGAGCAGAGCGGCGATGTCGGCCGCAATGCGGTTCTCGCATCCAGACTGCCCGACAGCATCCCGTCGGTTTCGATCGACCGCCAGTGCGGCTCTTCGCAACAGGCCATTCAATTTGCAGCGCAGGGCGTCATGTCCGGCACCCAGGATATGGTTCTGGCGCACGGCATCGAAAGCATGACCCGCGTACCCATGGGTTCGACCTTCAAATTGTTCAAGGACGCGGGTCTCGGAACCAACATGTCGGAAGG
Source organism: uncultured Sphingomonadaceae bacterium (assembly GCA_947488845.1). GTDB lineage: Bacteria > Pseudomonadota > Alphaproteobacteria > Sphingomonadales > Sphingomonadaceae > Parasphingorhabdus. Next base: position 60,248 of record CANLBM010000012.1, read on the forward strand.
GCTGCAGGCAGCCTATCCCGGTATCCAGTTCAGCCAGTTCATGGGCGCCGAAATGCTGGTCAAGAAGCACGGCTTCACCCGTGATGATCTCGACCAGTTCGCTCTCGAAAGCCACCACAAGGCGATCAAGGCGGTTGAGTCTGGGGCGTTTGACAATGAAATCATCGCGATCGAAATCGAAACTGCCGAAGGCAGGGAACAGCACAAGGTCGACGAAGGCATTCGCTTTGACGCTACCAAGGAAAGCATCGGTGCTGTGAAGCTGCTGCAGGAAGGTGGCGCAATCACCGCTGCCAATGCCAGCCAGATTTGCGACGGATCGAGCGCGGTTCTGGTCTGTTCGGAACAGGCGCTGAAAGACCACGGCCTGACCCCGCGGGCGCGGATCGTCAATCTGACGGTTACCGCCGGTGATCCGGTGATCATGCTGGAAGAGCCATTGTTCGCTACCGACCGTGCCCTGCAGCGCGCCGGCATGAAGATCGGCGATATCGATCTCTATGAAGTGAACGAAGCCTTTGCTCCTGTCCCGCTCGCCTGGCTGAAACATGTTGGTGCGGACCGCAACAAGATCAACGTCAACGGCGGCGCGATTGCTCTGGGTCATCCGCTTGGCGCTTCGGGCACCAAATTGATGGCGACGCTGCTCAATGCTATGGAAGCGCGCGGCAGCAAATACGGCTTGCAGACGATGTGTGAAGGCGGCGGTCAGGCGAACGTCACGATCATCGAGCGCCTGGGTTAAATTAAGCGACTCGTCATCCTGAACTTGTTTCAGGATCTCGTGCCGCATAGCGCAGGCCCGCGAGGGGTCCTGAAACAAGTTCAGGATGACGAATAAAAGAAGAAAGACAAGAATATGGAACTCAACAGCAATATTTCAGCCGTCATCACCGGTGGCGCTTCCGGTCTCGGTGCGGCAACCGCCCGCCGTCTCGCTGCCAAGGGCGTCAAGGTCGCATTGTTCGACCTTAACGAGGAAAAAGGCGAAGCGCTGGCAGCCGAACTCGGCGGCGTTTTCTGCAAGGTCAATGTCACCGAGGACGAGAGCGTCGACGCCGGTTTTGAGAAGGCGCGCGCCGCCAATGGCCAGGAACGCATCCTTGTGAACTGCGCCGGGATCGGCAATGCGATCAAGACCGTCAGCCGCTCCAAGGAAGACGGATCGATCAAGCATTTTCCGCTGGACGCTTTCAATTTCGTCATCCAGGTCAATCTGGTCGGCACCTTCCGCTGCATCGCCAAATCGGCGGCCGGCATGCTGACGCTTGATCCCCTGGAAGACGGTGATCGCGGCGCGATGGTCAACACCGCTTCGGTTGCGGCCGAAGACGGCCAGATCGGCCAGGCGGCCTATTCCGCTTCCAAGGGCGGCGTTGTCGGCATGACCCTGCCGATTGCACGCGACCTGTCCCGTGAAGGCATCCGTCTCAACACCATCCTGCCGGGCATTTTCGATACGCCGTTGCTCGCCGGTGCGCCGCAGAATGTCCGCGACGCGCTGGGCGCGATGGTGCCGCATCCGCCGCGGCTCGGCCAGCCGGACGAATATGCCGCGCTCGCCATGTGCATGATTGAGACGCAATATTTCAACGGCGAAGATGTCCGCCTCGATGGCGCCATCCGGATGGCACCGCGCTAGAACCGAACCATCAAGGGCTGCGAGAAACTCGCGGCCCTTTTTGTATCTGATGGAGAAGTACGTGACCGAATATACGCAGATCCTCTACGACGTCGCCGACAATATCGCGACGATCACGATCAACCGCCCGGAAAAGATGAATGCCTTCACCGGCACGATGATCCGGGAAATGACCGACGCCTTCGACCGCATCGATGCCGATGATGATGTCCGAGCGGTGGTCGTGACCGGAGCCGGTGACCGCGCCTTTTGTGCCGGTGCCGACCTGACACCGGAAGATGGCAGGAAACCATTTGCCAGCGAGGAACCGGTTGAGGATTATTCCGACCCCCGCGTCCGCGACGGTGGCGGCCTGCTGATCCTGCGTATCTATCAATGTCTGAAGCCGGTGATCGGCGCGATCAACGGTGTTGCCGTCGGCGTCGGTGCGACCATGTTGCTGCCGATGGACATGCGGCTGGCGAGCGAGACTGCGCGCTTCGGCTTTGTCTTCGCCCGGCGCGGCATCGCGCCCGATGGGGCTGCCAGCTGGTTCCTGCCCAATCTGGTCGGACGGGCGCAGGCGCTGGAATGGTGTCTGACTGGCCGGGTCTTTGACGCGCAGGAAGCGCTCAAGGGCGGTCTTGTCCGGTCGCTGCACAAGCCGGAAGAGTTGCTGCCCGCCGCTTATGCTCTGGCGCGCGAGATTGTTGACAATACGGCGCCGGTATCGATCGCGGTGACGCGGCAGATGCTCTGGCAATTACCAGCCGCCGCGCATCCGATGGAAGCGCACAAGGTTGACAGCCGGATCATCTATAATCGAGCGAAATCAGCCGATGCAAAAGAGGGTATTGCAAGCTTTCTGGAGAAGCGCAGTCCGGACTATCCCGATAAAGTGTCTCGCGACCTACCAGACAGCTTCCCTTGGTGGGAAGAACCTGTTTATAAGTGACGGAAATGTGACATAGTGCGTTGAGGGGAAGATGAATGACCGTCGAAAAACTGGTGGCCAAGGCGAATGAAGCGGGTGCCCGGGACAAGCTGATAGAGACCGCGAGCCATATCATGCGTGATGGTGATACGATTGATATTTCCTTCAGCGAACTGTCGGTCCTGTCCGGTCTCAACAGCGCGCTGGTCAAATATTATTTCGGCAACAAGGACGGTCTGCTCGAGGCCATTCTGGAACGCGACATGGACAATATTCTGGTGCAGGTCGGTCTGCTGATCAAGAAGGACTGGCCGCCGGAAGACAAGCTGCGTCATCATATCGGCGCGGTGATCGATACCTATTATGAATTTCCCTATCTCAACCGGCTGACCATGCGCCTGATTCGCGAACTGCCGCCGGAAGGCGCCCGCAAGATCGCCGACAAATATCTGAAACCACTGTCCGAGGCCTACAAGATTTTCATTGGCGAAGGCATCAAGTCGGGCGTGTTTCGGGACGTCGATCCCGATCTCTTCTATTCCGCCGTCACCGGCGCGGCTGATCGCTTCTTCACCGGCAAGCTGGTCTGGAAATATTGCTATGGCCGGGATGATTTCGACACAAGGATGCGCGACGCCTATCGCGAGCAGACGGTTGATTTGATCATGGCCGGTATTTTGAAGTAACAGATCGCTATTCGGCGGCTTCTTCTTTCGGTTCCAGCTTGTCCTGCGTCCGCAGTTCGAAATCGCTGGCGTCGTGGCGTTCACGGAGCTGGCCTTCGAGATCACCCCAGGCGCGGTTGACCATCTTGCCGCGCTGCACCGCCGGCCGCTCGGCGATCATGTCGGTCCAGCGGTTCATGTTCTTGTAGGAAGCGGTGTCGAGAAATTCGGACGCTTCATAGACGACATTCTTGACCAGCGCGCCATACCATGGCCAGATCGCGATATCGGCGATGCTATATTCGTCGCCGGCCATATATTCATTGTCGGCAAGATGGCGGTCGAGCACGTCGAGCTGGCGTTTGACCTCCATCGCGAAGCGGTCGATGCAATATTCGATCTTGACCGGTGCATAGGCGTAGAAATGGCCAAAGCCGCCGCCGAGATAGGGGGCGCTGCCCATTTGCCAGAACAGCCAGTTAAGCGCTTCGGTGCGCTTGTTGTGATCGCTGGGGAGGAATGCACCGAATTTTTCGGCAAGATAAAGCAGCATCGAGCCGGATTCAAACAAACGTGTCGGTGTCTCGGTGCTGTGATCCATCAGCGCCGGGATTTTGCTGTTCGGATTGATGTCGACAAAGCCGCTGCCGAACTGGTCGCCTTCGCCGATATTGATGAAATAGGCGTCATATTCGGCGCCCTTGTGCCCGAGCGCAAGCAGCTCCTCGAGCATCACGGTGACCTTCACGCCATTGGGCGTTGCCATTGAATAGAGCTGGAACGGATGCTTGCCGACCGGCAGTTCGACTTCCTTGGTCGGGCCGGCGATCGGGCGATTGATATTGGCGAAGCGGCCGCCATTGGCCTTGTCCCATTTCCAGACTTTCGGGGGCGTGTAATCGGGCAGATTGTCGGTCATGGGATCATTCCTTTTTGGATTGGCCTTTGTTGCTATGGGCAAGCGATAGCATCGGTAAGCGCACTGATCACGCAAGATTTTCTGCGTCCGCTCCAAGCGAACTTTTGGTCACGGCCTAATTGCGCGGCGGAATGCTGTGCACCATGGTCAGAAACTGCAGCGTCGTCCCGGCGCGGCGATGTTCGGACAGGGCCTGATAATCGGGATCATTATACCAGGCGGTGGCCGCGGCCTCGTTCGGGAAGCGGAACATCACCACCCGGCCTTCCGGCGGAGCCGCGCCTTCAAAGGTGACGCTGCCGTCATCATAGGTGATGAACTCCCCGCCATGCCGATTCAGGATCGGGAAAAATCCCTTTTCATATTCGCGATATTTCGCCGCATTCTGCACGGTGAAATTGGCGACGACATGGACGGGTTGTTCGGTCATATTTCTGCTCCCTAGTTCATTTCCGCGAAGGTCTTGTCCTTGTCGACCCGCACATCCTGCGGCAGGCCAAGCACCCGTTCGGCGATGATATTTTTCAGGATTTCATCGGTACCGCCGGCGATTCTGAGCCCGGGTGCCCACATGAAGCTTTCCTGGAAAATCGCGTCCGAGGGAACTTCGTCCTTGTCGGCAATGATGCCGAAATGGTCCTGCATCTCGATCGCGCTGTTGCAGATATCCTGCAGATGGTTGGCGTTGATGATCTTGCCGATGGCATTTTCCGGACCCGGTGTTTCGCCGCGAGACAAAGCGGTCTGGGTGCGGAATTTGGTCAGCTTGTAACCCTGCGCCGCGACATACCAGTCGGCCAGTTTGGCCCGAAAGGCCTGGTCGGATATAGTGCCCGCAGAACGCGCATAATCCATGATTTCCTTCCAGTCGGGACCCGGTGAGCCGCCGACCGCCAGTCGTTCGTTCATCAGGGTGACAAGCGCGACTTTCCAGCCCATGCCGGGTTCGCCGAGCCGGTCGCTGTCGGGAATGCGGACGTCGGTGAAATAGACTTCGTTAAATTCCTTGCCGCCGGATGCCTGGTGGATCGGCCGGACATCGACCCCCTTCTGCTTCATGTCGACGATGAACATGGTCAGGCCCTTGTGCTTGGGCACGTTCGGATCGGTGCGCACCAGAAGGATGCCATAATCGGAATAATGGGCCCCGGAAGTCCACACTTTCTGGCCATTTATGACCCATTCGTCCCCGTCCTTGACCGCTTTTGTCTTGAGACCGGCAACATCCGAGCCGGCTGCCGGTTCGGAGAAGAGCTGGCACCAGACTTCTTCGCCCATCAGCGCCTTGCGGACATATTTCTTCTTGTGCTCGTCCGATCCGAAAGCAATCACGGTCGGGACACACATGCCGAGACCAATCGCGAACGGGCCGGTCGGCGCGTCAAATTTGGCTTCTTCCTGTCCCCAGATGACCTGCTGCATCACGGTGCCGCCACGGCCGCCCATTTCCTTGGGCCAGGTGATCTGCGCAAAGCCGCCTTCAGCCTTGATCTTCTGCCAGGCCTTGGCCCGAGCGAGAAAATCTTCCCGACCGCCGGAGCGCAGGGCGCCCGGTGTCTTGGGCTTGAGATGCTGCGACAGGAAGGCATGTGCCTCGGCGCGAAATTCTGCTTCTTCAGGTGTGTCGTTGAAATCCATAGTCTATTCCTTCACTTTATGGCCCGTGCGCGAATGTCCGTTCGTGCTGAGCTTGTCGAAGTACGAGTGCGCGCCAACCTGTCGTTGACCTTCGGTCGCCTTCGGCTCGACAGGCTCAGGACGAACGGCACTCTTTGTCCCATATTCAGTCATTCTTCGCTTCGAGCGCGCTGACCAGCTTCTCTTTCCAGACCGCCGGGCTGCCCGCCTGCACGGCCAGCAACTTGGCGCGGCGGTAGAAGAGGTGGCAGTCCACCTCCCAGGTGAAGCCCATGCCGCCGTGGGTCTGGATATTCTCTTTCGACGCAAACCAGTAGGCTTCCGATGCCGCGACCCGCGCTGCGGCAGCCGCTTCGGGCAGTTCCGCGGCATTGCTCGACAGCGCCCAGGCACCATAATAAGCATTGGAGCGAGCGACCTCGTTCTTGACATACATGTCGGCCAGCTTGTGTTTGATCGCCTGGTTGCCGCCGATGGCGCGACCGAAAGCCACCCGTTCCTTGGCGTAGGCATTGGCCATTTCGAGACAGCGCGAGGCGCCGCCCAATTGTTCGAAGGCGAGCAGGACCGCCGCCCGGTCGTTGATCTGGTCAAGCAGCGCCATGCCGTTGCCGGATTCGCCGATCAATTCTGCCGCTGCGCCGTCAAAGCTGATCGTTGCATGGCTGCGGGTCGGCTCGAGCGTCTTGATCGGTTCCCGCGATATACCACTCTGGTTCAGGTCGACAATGACGAGACTCTCGCCGCTGCCGTCTTTCACCAGCACTACGGCGTGGGTGGCGATATCGCCATCGGTCACCGGAATTTTCTTGCCCGATATCGTGCCGCCGCCCAGCCGGGTGGCGACATTGCCGGCCTTGATCTCGCCCGGTCCTTCGCTGATCGCTATACAGCCGATCAGGCTGCCGTCGGCGACCTTGGGCAGCAGTTCCAGTTTCTGTTCTTCGCTACCCGCCAGCTTCAGCGTTTCGGCGAAGAAAAAGGCCGATGATCCGAATGGCACGGGCGCGAGAACGCGGCCCAGCTCTTCGGCAATCACGCAAAGCTCGAGCATGCCGAGGCCAAGCCCGCCATATTCTTCGGGAATGGCGGCGCCGAGCCAGCCCATTTCGACGATCTGTTTCCAGACGGTTTCATTGTGGCTCTTCTTGTCGTCGTCCAGCACTTCGCGAACATGCGCCATCGTGCATTGGGCTTCGAGAAACTTGCGTGCCTCGTCGCGAAGAAACTTCTGATCGTCAGAAAAATCAAAATTCATGGTTCAAACCTCGTCCTGTTCATTATTATTATATTAGTCGTCGTTGGCGGGCATATTCAGAGCGCCGCGTATTTCATCATTGTCCGCGCCCAATGTCGGCGGGTCGGCATAGATATTGGCCGGGCTGGCGGAATAATGGACCGGATGTTTGATTGTCCGGTATTTTCCGATTTTTTCGCCTTCGCGTTCCTGCCAGAAGCCAACCTGCTGCAAATGCGGGTCGGTCAGGACATCTTCCATCCTGTTATAGCGCATGGCCGGAATATTATGCTCGTCGAGCAGCGGCAGCCATTCGTCGGTGGTCTTGGTCGCGGCAATTTCCTCGATCAGGGCATAGAGCGCGGTGATATTCTTGGTCCGCTGCGAATAGTCGGAAAAGCGGGGTTCGTCAAAGACACCCGGTTTGCCGCCCAGTTCGAAAAACTTCCGCCACTGTGCGTCATTATAGGGCACCAGGCCGATATAGCCGTCCTTGGTTGGATAGGGTTTGCGGTTTTCGTTGATAGAGCGTGTGTAGGCGAGCTTGCCATTGCCCGGAATGAAGGTCTCGCCCCACAGATTCTCGACCATGTTGAACCAGGTAAAGGCTTCGAACATCGGCACCTGGACAAATTGTCCCTCGCCGGTCTTTTCCCTGTGATACATGGCCGCGAGCGTGGCGTTGACCGCGAACAGACCGATGGTCTTGTCGGCTACCAGCGACGGCATGTAGAGCGGCCGCCCGCTGTCGCCGCGCATTTCGAACAGGCTGGCGAAGCCGGAGGCGCACTGGATCAGGTCATCATAGGCCTGGCGCTTTTCATATTCACCGCCCTGGCCGAACCCGGCGCAATGGACATAGACGATGCCCGGGTTGATCGCCTTGACGCTCTCATAGTCGAGGCCGAGCCGTTCCATGCCGGCCAGCCGGACATTGTGAAAAAACACGTCGGCATGTTTCAGTAGCTCGAGGATGACCGCCTTGTCGTCATCATTCTTGCCGTTGAGGGTGATCGATTTCTTGTTGCGGTTGAGCGAGGTGAAGATCGGGCCGAGGTCCCCGGTCGGATTGTCTCCGGCATGGCGCATCATGTCGCCGCCAAATTTGCCCTCGCCATTTTCGATCTTGATGACGTCGGCGCCCATGTCGGCAAAATTGAGAGTGGCGAAAGGGCCAAGGACGACGGTAGACATGTCTAAGATTTTCAAACCCTTCAGAGGGCCTGTCGGTTCCGTATCCCATTTTAGTTCCGGCCAGCCGCTCATCCAATATTCTCCATTTTAGCTAGTGCATGATTCCCTGATGCTGTTATCATGTTTAATCGATTGATGAACTGTTTATTTTGAGGGAATTAGGATGGTAATGGCAGATCCCAAGGCACCGGTGCTGATCGGTGTCGGCGAGGCTAGCGGCGCGAAACTGAAGCAATCGCAAGGGCTTGAATGGCCATCGACCGTCGATCTCGCGTCGGCAGCCATTGCCGAGGCGCTGGCCGACAGTGGTGCTGGCGAAAAACTGGCCGCGTCGATCGACTGCCTGCTCTCGATTCGCCTGTTCCATGACAGCGGTCTGCCGCATGATTGCGGTTCGCCGGAAAATCACCCGGAAGCAGTGGCCACCGCCGCCGGTCTTGATCCGGCACATCTGCTCTACGGCGATGTCGGGGGGCAAAGCCCGCAGAAGCATCTCAACAAGCTGGCGGCCCAGGTCCATGCCGGCGAATATAAGGCGGTGGTTCTGTCCAGCGCCGAGAATATGGGCACCGTCAAACGCGCCCGGCGCAGCGGCCACATACTGGACTGGAGCCAGCCGGCGACCCGCGCAATGATCGATCTGGTCACGACGGAAGACAAGATGCTGACGCCCTATGAATGGCGGCAGGGCATCATCAGCATGCCGATGGCTTATGGCATTGTCGAGAACGCCCGGCGCGCGCGGCTGGGCATGGATCGCGACAGCTATGCAAAAGACATGGCCGAACTGTGGGAAGCCTTTGCCGGGGTTTCTCTGACGCGGGAGCATGCGCAATTTGCCCGTGACTGGACGGCGGAGGAATTGCTGTCCGACGATCATGGCAATTACCGGCTCAACGATCCCTATCGCCGCTGGATGGTGGCGCAGGATGCGGTCGAACTGGGCGCGGCGGTGATCCTGACCACGGCGGGCCATGCGGCGGAACTGGGCATCTCCGAAGACAAGATGATCTATCTGCACAGCGGCGCCGACGCGAGCGTGCCGCTGATGAGCCTGCAGGACGATCTGTCGGTTTCACCGGCGATGCAGGTGGCTTTCCCGAAAGCGCTGGAGCTCGCGGAACTCGAAGCGAATGATCTCGGCCCGATCGATATCTACAGTTGCTTCCCGGTCGCGGTCTCGCTGGCGATGGACGCGCTCGGTTCGCCGGACCGTTCGCTGGCGTCCTATACGCTGACCGGCGGGCTGAGCTTCTTCGGCGGCCCCGGCAACAGCTACAGCGCCCACGGCATGGTCGCCTTGGTGCAGGCCTTGCGCAAGGATGGCAGCAAGCCGGGCATGATCTCCGCCAATGGCGGGGTGATCAACAAGGAATCGGTCGGCATCTACGCCGCGCAACCGGTCGCAGGCGGCTGGTCACCCGACCGGATTGCCGAGCCGGTGCGCATATCGAAGCCGGATCATGTCAAGCCCGACCATTTCTTCAGCGGCAAGGCGGTGATCAAAAGCTATGCCATGCCTTATGGCAAGGCCAGCCGCGGCGCGGCGAGCCTGTGGCTGGAGGACGAGCAGGGCCTGCCCGCCATCGGCGTCCTGCCCGATGCGCCGGAAGATACCGACCTGATCGGTCTCGCGGTCGATGTGGTCACCGCCGATGATCGCAATATCGCGAAGCTCAGCGGATAGGCTGTCTTTCAAATATTGCGACTTCTCTTGTCATTTATTGATGATTTGGCCCGATAGGCGTGATAATGTTCTGGATATGGGTAAAGAAGCCAAAAATATTGATGATAATGACCGCAATATCCTGAAAGCCTTGCAGCGCGATGCCAGCCTGTCGCTGGAAAATCTCGCGGCGCAGCTGAGCCTGTCGACCAATGCCTGCTGGCGGCGGATCAAGCGGATGGAGGCGGACGGGATCATTGCGCGCCGGGTGGCGATCGTCGATCCGGAAGCGGTGGGTTTGAACATGACCGTGTTTGTCGCCGTGCGGACCAGCGACCACAGCGACAAATGGCTGACAAAATTCGCCGCCGCTGCCTCGTCAATCGAGGAGGTCGTCGAATTCTACCGGATGGCGGGGGAGGTCGACTATATGCTCAAGCTGCTGGTCCGCGATGTCGCCGACTATGACCGGGTGTACAAGAAACTGATCAAGGCGGTGCCCTTGTCCGACGTGTCGGCGAGCTTTGCGATGGAGCGGATCAAATATGAGACTGCGGTGCCGGTTTGAGGGGGCTTCGACGCTGGTGTCCGCCTTGGGGATGTTGCTGACTCTGGCGATGATGCTAATCAGGCTATCTCATTCCAAAGCGGATGACGCTTTCCGTTGAAAACCTAACGATACTAACTAGTATTTTCGTGAGAAAATGATCTGTTATCAGATTGTCTGCAGCGCTGTCGTGATGCTCCCTCTCGTCAACAACGACTTGTTCGACGCAATCAAACGCCTTCTTATCTGCAGATTTCAAAAAAGCCATTTGATGTTCAAGATGATTTAGAGCCACATGTTCGACCGCATAAGTAGTCGCGAATACGGCCTGACTTCCCATAAATCCCGTAACCAATCCAAGTGCAAACCCGCCAATTCCGCAAAGGTGGTAGCTGATACAACGCCTGATCCCATACTCCTCCAAATGATTAGCAAAGATTCCCCGGTGCTGTTCTTCATGCTGCTGGTAGCGCACAATCTCCGGCAATTGAGCGCGCGCAAATATATATGCACCAATTTTTTGCGCGCGATAAATATTCACGGCTCCATTTTCGCCGGCGTGATCCACTTTTATCATTTTCTCGGAGATGGATTGGGCAGCGCGAACCATGGAGGCTTTTACGATCCTATTTTGATTAGTGGAAGCCAAATCCTAACGTCCACTGACGGGATATTGCGGCTACCAATGTCACCTAAAAACCAACCCCATCAAACCGCCACAACCTCCTGCCGGATCGCGCCGAAAATAGAATGCCCATCCGCATCCAGCATCTGGATCTTAACCGTATCGCCTGCGCTCATGAAGGGCGTCTTCGCTTCGCCGGTGTTGATCGTCTCGATCATCCGGATTTCGGCGATGCAGCTATAGCCCAGGTCGCCTTCGCTGACCGGTTTGCATGATGGTGACAGTGCACTCTATTTCAGGCGCAGGAACAAATTGGTGCGCTGTCACCGCAAGTCAGAACGCTCTGACGGACCCTCCCGATCCAAGAAATTTCTTTGAAAAAAGAAAGTTATATGCAAGTCTCCGTCCGGGGGGACAAGTTACATGGCAAAATTGGAAAGACCGTTCGGTGTCTGGACGGCGACTGCGATGGTCGTGGGGACGATGATTGGTGCGGGTATTTTTGTTCTGCCCGGACAGCTCGCGCCGCTTGGCTGGACCGGTGCGGTCAGCTGGATCGTCGGCGGCATGGGCGTATTGTCAATTGCCCGTATCATCGCCGATCTCACGATCCAGCGATCCCAGGAGCCCAGCATATTGACGATCTGCGGCGACATTCTCGGGCTGCTTCCGGGGCGGGTGATCGCCTGGAGCTACTGGGTTTCCCTGATATGCAGCGTATCGGTGGTCGCCATGGCCGGTGCCGCCTATCTGCTGCATCTGTTTCCGTCGCTTCCCCACGGACCCCTGGAGCAAGCGATTGGCGGAACGGCAATCGTTGCCGCATTGGCCGCGATCAATATCCGCGGCGTGCGCAACGCTGGCAATTTTCAGGTGGCCGCTACGTTGCTCAAGCTTGTGCCGCTCGTCGTTGTCATTGCAATCGTCGCGTGGCTCGCCGTGAGCGCGCCGGCTACCTATAGCCAGGCTCCGCTGGCTCCCTTTTCGGCGGCGTCGCTGACGCCGGCGCTGGCCATCACATTTTTTGCCCTGCTCGGTTTCGAATCCGCGGGTCTGGTGGCGGAACGGGTGCGCGACCCGGCTCGCAACGTCGTGCGTGGCACATTGCTGGGTCTGACGCTGGTGCTTGTCATCTATATGATCGTGAGCACCGGTATCATGATGGCAAGCCCGGCGAACGAACTATCTGCCAGCTCTGCCCCGATCGCCTATTTCGTCACGCGTTTTCTTGGTCCGTGGGCCGGAGATGCCGTTGCGTTATTCGCCGCGATCTCCGCGATCGGTTGTATCAACGGCATAATCTTGTTCATGGGCGAGCTCCCGCTGGGTATGGTCCGCGACGGCCAGCTGCCCGAATATATGGCGCCGACCAGCAGCCATGACGTGGCGGCGCGACCCTTGCTGCTCGGCAGCCTGCTGGCGATTATACTGATGTTGGCGAGCGCGACAGGCATCGGCGAGAGAGTGCTGGACTTCCTGCTGCGGCTGACGACCGCTTCGGCGATCTGGTTCTACGCAGCCATCTGCATCGCCGCTCTGGTGGTGCATATTCAGCGAACCCTGGCGGTAGTTGGCCTCGGCTTCTGCTGTTGGGTGCTCTATGGAACCGGCTTGGAAGCGGGCGGTCTCGGCATCCTGCTAATCCTGGTCGCGGTGCCGCTGCATTTTCTGGTCGGCGGACGGACGCGTGCCCGCGGGACGGCTCCTGCCGGCTGAATGCCGGGCAGGGCTTATGCCTCCAGCGTCCGCATTACCTGCGGAGATTCAACCCCATCAAACCGCCACAACCTCCTGCCGGATCGCGCCGAAGATCGAGTGGCCGTCCGCATCCAGCATCTGGATTTTCACCGTATCGCCAGCGCTCATGAACGGTGTCTTCGCCTCGCCGTCGTTGATCGTTTCGATCATCCGGATTTCGGCGATGCAGCTGTAGCCGAGGCCGCCTTCTGACACAGGCTTGCCGGGGTCGCCGTCGGGGCCCTGGTTGGAGACGGTGCCGGAACCGATGATCGTGCCGGCGCACAAGGGCCGGGTCTTGGCGGCATGGGCGACCAGATCGGCGAGGCTGAAGGTCGCGTCCTTGCCGGCATTGGCGCGGCCAAAGGGCTCGCGGTTATAGTCGACCTGCAGCGGCAGATGGATGACCGAGCCCTGCCACGCATCGCCCAGCTCGTCGGGGGTGACGCAGACCGGGGAGAAGGCCGATGGCGGCTTGGACTGGAAGAAGCCGAAGCCCTTGGCCAGCTCGCCCGGGATCAGACCGCGCAGGGACACATCGTTGCACAGCATCACCAGCTTGATATGGTCGGCGGCGTCTGCGGCGCTGGTGCCGGCGGGCACATCGTCGGTGATCACCGCGACCTCGCCTTCCATGTCGCAGCCCCATTTGGGATCGCCGAGCGGGATGTCGTCGCGCGGGCCGAGGAAGGCGTCGCTGCCGCCCTGATACATTAATGGATCGCTGTAGAAGCTCTCCGGCACTTCCGCGCCGCGCGCCTTTCGCACCAGTTCGACATGATTGATGTAAGCGCTGCCGTCGGCCCATTGATAGGCGCGGGGCAGCGGGGATTCGGCCAGCCGCTCGTGGAAGCGTTCGCAGGGCACGGTTTCATGTTCGACATCACGGTAGAGCGCTTCCAGTTTTGGCGCGCATTGCTCCCAGTCATCGAGCGCCGCCTGCAGGGTCGGGGCGATATGGCTCGCTTCGCTGCAGCGGGTGAGATCCTTGGAGACCACGACCAGACGGCCGTCGCGGGTGTCGTTCTTCAGGGTGGCGAGTTTCATATGCGTTCCTTCATCCTGCTCCGTGCCCCCGCGATGGCGGGGGCCTATCTCTTGCCAGCGCCTCTTGTCGAGGCTTCAGGAGATGGACTCCTGCCTACGCAGGAGCACGACATTGTTCAATGCGAAAACCTAATGCTCGTCGCGCGCCTTTTCGTGCAGCCAGGCGGCGTGCTGCGGCGCCTTCTTGGTGCGGCTCCATTCTTCCAGCATCGCGGGGGCGACACGGCGCAGATCGGCCATTTCCTCGTCACTGCCGATATCGCAGGCCAGTTCCAGCCGGTGGCCGTTGGGATCGAAGAAATAGATCGACTTGAAAATCCCGTGATGGGTCGGGCCAAGCACTTCCAGCCCTTCGGCTTCGGCATTGGCCTTGGCCGCCATCAGGTCGTCGAGCGAATCCACCTTGAAGGCGATATGCTGGACCCAGGCCGGGGTATTCTGGTCGCGGTCCATCTGCTTCTGCTCGGGCAGCTCGAAAAAGGCGAGGATGTTGCCGCCACCGGCATCGAGGAAAATATGCATATAGGGATCATGCTCGCCGGTCGACGGGACTTCATTTTCGGCAAAGGCGAGCTGGAAATCCATGCCCATCACCCTTTTGTAGAAATCGACCGTCTGCTTCGCGTCCTTGCAGCGATAGGCGACATGGTGGATGCCGTTGATCTTTGGTGCAGTCATCAGGCAGGCTCCTCTACATTGAGCACCCCGCGCGATACCTGATCGCGTTCGATGCTTTCGAACAGGGCTTTGAAATTGCCCTCGCCGAAACCATTATCGCCTTTTCTCTGAATAAATTCAAAGAAAACCGGTCCGACCTGCGCTTCGGCAAAAATCTGCAGCAGCAGACGCGGTTCGCCGCCGTCCGTCGTGCCGTCGAGCAATATGCCGCGGGTCTGCAGCGCCTCGACATCCTCGCCATGGCCGGGGAGTCGGCCGTCGAGCATCTCGTAATAGGTGTTTGGCGGCGCGGTCATGAAGGGTACGCCCAATTTCTTGAGCCGGTCCCAGCAGGCGATCAGATCGTCACAGATCAGCGCGATATGCTGGATGCCCTCGCCATTGAACTCGCGCAGGAATTCCTCGATCTGGCCCTTGCCGCCTTCGCCTTCTTCATTCAGCGGAATGCGGATCTTGCCATCCGGCGCGGTCAGCGCCTTGGAGGTCAGGCCGGTATATTCGCCCTTGATGTCGAAGAAACGGATTTCGCGGAAGTTGAACAGGGTCTCGTAATAGTCGGCCCAATATTTCATCCGGCCGCCGTAGACATTGTGGGTCAGGTGATCGATGATCTGGAAACCCGCGCCCACCGGATGGCGGTCGACACCGGGCAGATATTCAAAGTCGATATCATAGATCGACAGATTTTCGCCACGCTCGCCGCCCTCGTAGCGGTCGACCAGATAGAGGATCGCCCCGCCGATGCCGCGGATCGCGGGAATGCGCAATTCCATCGGCCCGGTTTCCACGTTGACCGGCTCGGCGCCCTTGTCGAGCAGATAGGCATAAGCCTTGCGCGCGTCCTTCACGCGGAAGGCCATGCCGCAGGCCGAGGGGCCGTGCTCGCGGGCAAAATACCAGGCGGCCGATTTGGGCTCATAGTTGATGATCAGATTGATGCCGCCCTGCCGCCACAGATGGACATCCTTGCTGCGATGCTGGGCGATGCGGGTGAAGCCCATGACTTCGAACACCGGTTCGAGCACGCCCTTTTCCGGCGCGCAGAATTCGACAAATTCAAAGCCGTCGAGACCAACGGGATTTTCAAACAGATCAGCCACAAAAATTTCCTCGAGATAATGATGCGCGGAGACGCAATTTAGTTTCAAATGATACTATAGGGGATTCGGGCGGGATATGCAAGATTTTCTGCGGCTGCTGATCGGCATCAATGAAAATCCCGCGACTTCGGTAAAATCCGGACATTGCGCGGATGACCGTGGCGGGGATAGGCGGGCTGCGGTCCCGTCGCCTGCTCTTGCTGCCGGGCTGCCCAGCGGTCCTCGTTGCGATAGATGGGCCGCTTCACCTCGTCGGCGCGGGATAGTGGCATGTCCGGCCGGTCGCGGTCGGAAATGTCGTCGAGCATGAAGCTATAATCCTCGACCCGCGTCGTCATCAAATGGGTCACGCCCTCGACGCTGCGCTGGACCTCGCCGGTGGCGAGCATCAGCCGCGCCGCCATTACCGGGCGGCGCATTTTTTCAAAGCGGCGGGCCCAGAGCAGCAGGTTGGCGACCCCGCTTTCATCCTCCAGCGTGATGAACACGGCATTGCCCTTGCCGGGCCGCTGACGGATCAGGACAACGCCGGCGACCTTCGCCTGAGAGCCGTTCTTGGCCCGCGCCAGTTCGGCGCAGCTGAGTACGCCGATTTCCCGCAAGCGCCCGCGCAGAAATTCCATCGGATGGCCTTTCAGCGACAGGCGGACGCTCTGGTAATCGGCCACCACATGTTCGCCCTTGGTCATGGCCGGCAGATGCGCCTCCGCTTCCTGCCCCAGTTCCTTAGCCTGCGCTGCCTCGAACAGCGGCAATGTATTGACCGGAGTCCGGCGCACTTCCCACAGCGCCTGCCGCCGGTCGAGCCCCAGCGACCGGCAGGCATCGGCATCGGCGAGCAGGCGCAGCGCCCGCGCCGGCAGGTTCGCTTTATGGGCGAGTTCCTCGATCGTGCGGAACGGGCGGGCGGCGGCAATCTGATCGGCCCAGGCTTCGCGAAACCCGTCGATCTGGCGCAGGCCGATGCGGAGAAAGTTTTCCTCCCCGCGCGAAGCGTGGGGAGGGGGACCATCCGAAGGATGGTGGAGGGGCCGCCGCGTAGCTGCCCTCGCGCTGCTGGCCCCTCCACCATCAGCCACCGCTGCGCTCTGGCTGACGGTCCCCCTCCCCGAAGCTGAAGCTTCAGGGAGGATGTTTTTCTCCACCCGGTTATCCCAGTCACTGAAATTCACATCCGGTTCCCGCACCTCCACCCCGTGCTCGCGCGCGTCGCGGACGAGCTGGGCCGGCGCATAGAAACCCATTGGCTGCGAATTGAGCAAAGCAGCGGCGAACACCGCCGGGTGGTGGCATTTGATCCAGCTCGAGACATAGACCAGCCGGGCAAAGCTGATCGCGTGGCTTTCGGGAAAGCCATAGCTGCCAAAGCCCTGGATCTGCTTGTAACAGCGCTCGGCGAAATCCCGTTCATAGCCCTTGGCGGTCATGCCGGTGATCATCTTCGCCTCGAAATGGTGGATCGTCCCTACATTGCGAAAGGTCGCCATCGCCCGGCGCAGCTTGTTGGCGTCGCCGGGCGAGAAATCGGCGGCGACGATCGCCAGCTTCATCGCCTGTTCCTGGAACAGGGGCACGCCAAAGGTCCGCCCGAGCACGGATTTGAGTTCGTCCGGATCATGCGGCGGGCTGGGCGAGGGCAGGGTCGCCTTTTCCACGCCCGAGCGGCGGCGCAGATAGGGATGGACCATCTCCCCCTCGATCGGCCCCGGCCGGACAATCGCCACCTGGATCACCAGATCGTAGAATTCGCGCGGTTTCAGCCGCGGCAGCATGTTGATCTGGGCCCGGCTCTCGACCTGGAACACGCCGATGCTGTCGCCCTTGCACAGCATTTCATAGGTCGCCGGGTCCTCGTGCGGAATATTCTGCAGCGTCCATCTTTCCTCCCCGAAGCGCAGCTTTGGGGAGGTGGCGCGCCGAAGGCGTGACGGAGGGGCATCTGGTCGAGGCGGTGGCCCCTCCACCGCGCTTCGCGCGGTCCCCCTCCCCAAAGCCTTGGCTTCGGGGAGGATGTTTAGGCTCTCCAGCATATCAAACGCCTTGCGGATACAGGTCAGCATGCCGAGTGCCAATATGTCGACCTTCATCAGGCCGAGCGTGTCGATATCATTCTTGTCCCACTCGATGAAGGTGCGGTCGTCCATCGCCGCATTGTGGATCGGCACGGTCTCGTCGAGCCGGTCCTGGGTCAGCACGAAGCCGCCGACATGCTGCGACAGGTGGCGGGGGAATTGCAGAATCTGCTGGACCAGATCGCCGAGCCGCCGGATTTCCGGATTGTCGGGATCGAGGCCGGTTTCGGCAAAACGCTTGTCGGGCTTTTTGCCGCCGTGGCTGCCCCAGACGGTGCTGGACAGGCGGCTGGTGATATCCTCCGACAGGCCAAGCGCCTTGCCGACCTCGCGGATCGCGCTGCGCGAGCGATAGTGGATCACGGTCGCGGCAATCCCGGCGCGGTGGCGGCCATAGCGGGCATAGATATACTGGATCACCTCCTCGCGCCGCTCATGTTCGAAATCGACGTCGATATCCGGCGGTTCGCGGCGCTCCTCGGAAATGAAGCGCGAGAAGAGCAGGTCATGTTCCATCGGGTCGGCCGAGGTGATGCCGAGCAGATAGCAGACCGCGCTGTTCGCCGCCGACCCGCGCCCCTGGCAGAGTATGCCCTGATCCTGGGCAAATTTGACGATGTCGTGGACGGTCAGGAAGTAGGGCGCATATTTCATCTTTTCGATCAGCCGCAATTCCTCCTCGACCTTGGCGCGCAACCGTTCGGGCAGGGTCTCGCCATGGCGATCATGGGCGGCGGTCCAGGTCAGATGCGAAAGCCAGCCCTGCGGCGTCCAGCCTTCCGGCACCGGTTCCTCGGGATAATGATAGCTCAGTTCGTCGAGCGTGAAATCGACCAAGCCGAGCAATTTTTGCGTCTCGGCAATCGCTTCGGGATGATCGCGAAACAGGCGCGCCATTTCTGCCGGGGGTTTGAGAAACCGCTCGGCATTGGCGGCGAGCAGGCGGCCCGCTTTGGGGATTGTCGTCTTTTCGGCGATGCAGGTGAGAATGTCGTGCAGCGGGCGCTGTTCCGGCGTTGCATAGAGCGGGTCATTGGTGGCGATAAGCGGGATGCCGGTCGTTTCCGAAAGACCGTGTAGCCTGGCAAGATGGCGCTTGTCCGGCCCCGAGCGCGGCATGGCCGCGCCCAGCCAGATATGGGGGGTGCGGGAACGAAGTTGCCAAAATATTTCCTCCCCGTGCGCAGCATGGGGAGGGGGACCATCCGAAGGATGGTGGAGGGGCCGCCGCGCAGAAACTCTCCCGCCGCCAACCCCTCCACCATCAGCCGCCGCTTCGCTCTGGCTGACGGTCCCCCTCCCCGAAGCTGGTGCTTCAGGGAGGATGATCAGCGCCCAGTCGTCCGAGCACCACTCCAGCAAATCCGCCTCATGGAGAAAACAATCTCCCTTCTCCGCCCGCAAATTGCCGGTCGAGAGCAGCCGCGTCAGCCGCCCCCAGCCGCGCCGGTTGCGCGGATAGACAATCACTTCCGGCGTCTCGTCGGCAAAGACCAGCCGCGATCCGACGATCAGTTTGAAATCCGGCAGCACCAGCCCCTCTTCCGCCGCATCCTCATGCGCCCGGCGCAGCGCGGCATGCGCGCGCACCACCCCGGCGACGCTGTTGCGGTCGGCAATCCCGATGCCGGTCATCCCCAGCGCCATCGCCTGCAGCACCATGTCGGCGGGGGACGAGGCGCCGCGCAGGAAGCTGTAATGGGTGGAAGCGGCGAGTTCGGCGAAAACCGTCATTGCGAGGAGCCGCAGGCGACGCGGCAATCCAGAGCCTCTGAACGCCGCTCTGGATTGCTTCGCTGCGCTCGCAATGACGCGATCTCTAGCCGTCCGATTTTAAGCAAACAGCCCATGCACATACCAGTCCGGATTCGCTTTCTCCTCGCCATAAAGCCCGTGCCGGAACAGCCAGTAGCGGCGGCCGCGGGCGTCCTCGACGCGGTAATAGTCGCGGGTCAGGCCGCCCTTGCCCGGCTGCTGCCCGTCCTTGCGCTGCCACCATTCCGAGGCGATCCGCTCCGGTCCTTCATAGCGCATCACCTGATGGCTCTTGCGCCGCCAGGTGAAGCGATAGGGCGGGCCGTCGGGGACCTCGGCGATCACCTGCACCCGTTGCGGCGGGTCGAACATGTGCAAGGGGCGCATCGGCGGATTGTCGGGAGACTGCCGCTTCCACGGCACCGGCGGCGGGGCGTTGAGCGCGGGCAGGGCGAGCAGGCCCTGTTCGGGGATATGGCTGTCGGCGGCGGCAAATTTCTGCACCCGGTCGCGGCCCAGTCTGGTGCTGAGCTGGCTGACCAGAGCAACTTCATCGCCGCGCCGGTCCTCGCCACCCTCGAGCCGCAATTGTTGCGGCGCCAGCATCTCCGAAGCGACAATGCTCAGCCGGATCAGGTCATAGCCGAAGCCGGGGTTGAGTTCGTCGTTGAGCGCCTCGATCCGTTCGCGCAGCAGGCGTTTGAAAAGGGCTGCATCGCGGGTTGGCGCGCCGGTTTCCAGACCGAGCCGTGCGACATCACCATCGCAGCGGAACAGCATCATCCGGATCATCCGCGCGCCCTGGCCGCGCTCGTTGAGCCGTTCGGCGGCCTCGGCAAACAGTTCCGACAGACAGGCAAGCGCGGCATCGATATGGGTCAGCGGCTCGGCAAAACGGCGCTCGGTGACAATATTGCCGATCCGGCGCAGCGGATCGATCGGCCGGTCCTCCAGCCCCAATATCCGGTCCAGCCGGAGCGTCAGGTCCATCCCGAAGCGCGCTGCCAGATTGGCGCGCGGCCGTTCGGCCAGATCGCCAATATGATAGAGCCCGGCCCGTTCGAGCGACTGGTGGGTCTTTGCATCCATGGCCAGCGCCGAGACTGGCAGCTGGGCTTCGGCGCCTTCCTTCAGGCCATGCCGGGCCAGCGCCAGCGCCGCGTCCGGCGTGCCGGCGAGCGCCCAGTCGCTGCCATAACCCGCGGCATCAAGCCGGTCCTCGGCATCCTGCGCCAGCCTTTCCTCATCACCGTGCAGATGCGCCGCGCCGGTGATATCGAGGATCAGCGCATAAGGCGGTTCGACCGCCACCATCGGCGTATAGCGCTCGCAGGCTTCGGCCAGCCGCGACAGCAGGTCGGCGTCGACCAGCGGCTGATGGTCAAAGGCGAGCAGGTCGGGCACCCGCGCCCGTGCATCGGCGAGCTTCATGCCCGTGCCCAGACCCAGAGACACGGCCTGCCGGTCCGCCGCCATGATCACCATCGCGCCGCGGATTTTCTCGGTCAGCACGAAGGGTTGATCAGGCGGCCCGTGTGTCCTGATGATCCGTTCGGACGGCAGCCAGGGCAGGGACAGCGCCAGTATCCGGCGTGTTCTGCTCGCTTGGCTGCTCGCGGAAGACTTGATCGTCACGGTTCCACTCCAGTCGGGCGCTCAGCCCATAAAGACCGCTGCGATGGCGCAGCAGATTGATATCGAAAGCAGGATGGCCCGGAGCATTGGCTTCGAGCGCGAGCGACGGCGCCGCAGCCACTGACCAGCGGCTGAAGGCAGCGGTCGGCAGAGGATTGTCGGGATCGCTGCCGGAGCGCAGGATCAGGCTGAGGGTGCCGGACTTCTGCGCCGACAGCGACAGGCGGCGGGTGGCGGTCAGGTCGAGGCCCCTGGGTTTCTTGCCCGCCAGTTCGATGATCACCGCCGCCATTGCCGAGGATTGCACCCCGTCGGCCGCCGCGCGCAGCGCCGCGATAGCATCCGGCGCATCGACATGGAGGATGCTGTCCGGATCAATGCCCAGTTCCGCCAGCCCGGGCGGGTAGAGCCGGCCTTGCCGTCTGGCTTCGCCGCTTTCGCTGATCCACAGGATGGGCCGTTCTTCCTGATCCAGGTTCCGGCAACGCTGCGCCAGCAATAGCGCCATCGCCGCTGTGCTGGTCCGGTCATCCTTGCTCGCCGCGTGCAGTTCGTGCAGCGCCGCGCGCGGCAGGCCGTCGACTCCCGCATTGCCGCGCAAGGCGGCGTCGATCCTGTCGACACCAAAGCCGAAATGCGACGGCACACCGTCATCCTCCGCCGCCCTGACCCCGGACGATGCCAGAATTTTGGCAAGCCGCGCCCGCAAGACAGAGGGTTTCGCTGGTATCGCCGGAGGCACAGCAGAGGGGTTGTCCGGTGAAGGCTCAAGAGCCTGACCCGAATCCGAATCGATATCGTTCATGATTTGTTCTAAAATATAGAACAAGCGGATTTGGTCAAGCCTGTTCACGATTTGCGAGATCAGGCGCAACAGGCTTTATCGCATAATGCTTGACCGGAGGCGCGGGGAAGATGAACATGGTTCAACAGGAGGAATGCCATGAAAACCACTTTGCTGAAACTGTCTGCCCTTGGCCTTGCGACCACGGCCCTTGCGCCCTTGCCATTGCTGGCCAAGCATCATGAAGCCGCTGAAACGGAGACAATGGGGACTCTCGACGTGGCCGCGACCCAGGCTGCGCTGACCGCTGCACAAGGCCGGTCGGACGAAGACAAGGCCCGTGATGCCAGCCGAAAGCCGGCGGAAGTATTGGCCTTTCTCGGCTTGAAAAAAGGCGATGTCGTGCTCGACCTGATCGCATCCGGCGGCTGGTATAGCGTAGCGGCGGCGATTGCGACCGGGCCGGAAGGCAAGGTCTATGCGCAGAATCCGGCGGAGGCGCTGAAAATACGTGACGGCGCCTATGAAACGGAAATAGCGGCCAGACTCGCGGCCAATGACTTGCCGCAGATCGAACGGCTGAACCGCGAAATCACCGATCTTGGCGTCGCCAACGATAGTATCGACGTGGCGATCACCGCGCTCAATTTCCATGATGTCTACAATAGTTACGGGGCCATGGCGGCAACCGGCATGTTGCTTGCGGTAAAGGCCAAGCTGAAACCGGGCGGGAGTTTCGGGCTGATTGATCATGTCGGTGATCCCGACGGTGACAATAAGGCCTATCACCGGATTGATCCGGCTTTGGCGGTGGCTGTCGCGGAGGCGGCGGGCTTCATCGTCGAACGCGATGAAAATCTGCTCGCTGGTGATGGCGATGATCATGGCAAGAATGTCTTCGATCCTGCCGTGCGCGGAAAGACCGACCGGTTCATATTGAAGCTGACCAAGCCGGAGTAAAAGCGGCCATCCGATAAAAAACCGCTCCTGCGCGAGGCAGGAGCGGCAAGGGGGCACCAAGGAAGATTGAAGCCCTTTAGAAAAAGCCGGTGACGGCGGCCAAGGCGATGACCGCCAACAGAGTCGATACACCGAGCACGATGGTCATGTGGCGGGTGGTGAGGCCCTGACGGGCGCTGGTTTTGTCTAGTTTTTTCATCTCGTTTTCCTGTTTCTCTGGTGGTACCGGATCCATTACATGCTGGCCGAGAGCATCCATGATGCTTCTTCCAATGCACCGATCCGTGCGGTCAGCAGGTCCGCGGTGAACACATCATCTGCCTCGTCAGCGATTTTCACAAATTCGCGCATCTGGTCGGCTACGGTTAGCGTATCGCTCGACAGTTGCTTGAGCATGGCTTTGACATCGCTAGTATCCATCTTATCGTCGATCGCGCTATTCTTTATATAGGTGGAGAGACCAACCGGCGTTTTTGCGCCCAGCGCCCGGATCCTCTCGGCGATTTCATCGATCGAAGCAGCTAGATCCTCATACTGGCCTTCGGTCAGCTTATGGATACCGAGAAACTGCGGGCCGGTGACATTCCAGTGGACCGACTGGGTCTTTTGATAAAGCACATAGGTGGAGGCGAGAGTTTCGCCGAGCTTATCGGCGACAGCGGCCCGGTCGGCCTTTTTGATGTCGCTCTTCATCTCGCGGAGGTCTGCGGTTCTGACAGTCATAAATTTGGCTTTCTTTTTGTTCCTTTTTGTTACGCCCGACGGGTTGGCTGGGCGCGGTATCTGTCAAACTTACGCGCCGCTGACGATCTGGTTCCATGTTTCCGTTTGAAAATCGAAACTGTCACTGAGAGATGAGCGACCGCGTTAAAGGTCCCGAATTTCTGGAACGAATTTGCACCTGGCTGCGTAGACCTGTTGCAACCTCTAACGAAAGGAAGACAGAAATGACGAACATTTCAAACGCAAAAATAGCAATCCTGGCGACGGACGGTTTTGAAAAATCGGAGCTTTTCGAACCCAGGAAACAACTGATCGACGCCGGTGCGGATGTTACCATCGTGTCTCTGCAATCCGGCTCGATCAAAAGCTGGGATGAAAAGGACTGGGGCGAAAGTATCGCCGTCGACATGATCGTGGACAATGCCAAAGAAAGCGATTTTGACGCGCTGGTTTTGCCGGGCGGGCAGATGAACCCGGATATATTGCGGGTAGAAGACAAGGCGGTCGATTTCGTGAAAGCCTTTTTCAACGCCGGCAAACCGATCGCGGCCATTTGCCATGCGCCATGGCTGTTGATCGAGGCGGATCTGGTGCAGGGCCGAAAGGTCACCGGGTACAAGTCGATCAAGACCGATCTGATCAATGCCGGTGCGCGGTTTGAAGATAGCGAAGTGGTGGTCGACAACGGCCTGATTACGTCGCGCCACCCCGGCGATCTCGACGCGTTCAGTGCAAAGATCATCGAGGAGGTCAGGGAAGGCATCCACAAGCGCACTCAGAAGGCGGCCTAACAAAAGGCGGCCTAATCCGATCGGTCTTTGCTGATCGATTGCGATATAGCTGCCTTCTGTCCTGCTCATGCCTCAACTCGCCTCAATCGCCTTAACAAATTCGGTCATGGCTTTTTACCTAGAAGGCTTTGGCGGTTGAGCGCCATTTTTTGGAACTTTAAGGAGTAAAATATGAAGAATTTTCTGACCCTCGTTACCGGCGCTGCGCTGCTCGCGGCCACACCAGCATTGGCGCAAGATGCTGCTCCGGCTGTCGAAGTCCAGGCGGGGATGAAGGTTGTCGGACCCAATGGCGGTGATGTGGGTACAGTTGATTCTGTAGTCGATGGTGCCGTGATTGTGGATACGGGCAAGAACAAGGCAGCCCTCGCGCCCAACGCCTTTGCCAAGGCGGAAAATGGTCTGTCGATCATGATGACCCAGGCTGATCTCGATGCCGCGATCGAAAAGGCGGCTGTCGACGCCAAGGCCCAGTTGCTCGCTGCGCTGACTCCGGGAACCGAAGTGAAAACCGTAAATGGCGCTGCGGTCATTGGTAAAATTCAGGAAGTCGATGCCGAATATGTGACCATCGACCATGATGGCCAACCGGTGAAACTGCCTGTCGATGCTTTCATGGACAAGCCAGATGGCGTTGCTATCACGATGACCGAAGACCAGTTCAACGCTGCGCTTACCGGCACGCAATAAGCTTTTACTTTAGCGGCGGCGGCTGAATGGGCCTGCCGCCGCTAAATTTCGGACCATTTTTTGACTATTGCTGTTGGGCCGTGAATTTCATCGCCAGCTCATACATGGCAATTGCTGCCTGGGCGGCCTCTCCGCCTTTGTTCTTGCGGGCCTTGTCAGCGCGCGCCAGCGCCTGATTTTCATTCTCTACCGTGATGATTCCGTTGCCAATCGCCGCGCCGTCCATGGTCAGCGCCATGATTCCGCGCGCGCTTTCACCGGCGACGATTTCAAAATGATAGGTTTCACCGCGAATCACCACGCCGATTGCGACAAAGCCGTCATAGAGATCGCTGTCAATGGCCATCGAGATGGCGGCGGGAATTTCCAGCGCGCCGGGCACAGTGATGATTTCATGCTCGTGGCCCGCCGCTTTCAAAGCATCGGTCGCGCCCTCGATCAGCATGTCGTTCAATTCGTTGTAAAACCGCGCTTCGACGATCAGGAATTTTGCCATTTCATAGTCTTTCAAATTCATCATCCTGAACTCGTTTCAGGATTTGGTGGATGTTCGATGGGTGTCCCGAAAGGGATTCGGGACGACGAGCCGGTCAGACGCTCGCCAGTTCTTTATCTGCTGCGATACTGGTGCTGGCAGGCACCTCTCGCTGTCCGACAATCCGCAAGCCATAGGCGTCGAGTCCGACGAGATCATGGCTGGTGTTGGTCAGCAATTCCATATCATGGACGCCAAGCTCGCTGAGAATCTGGGCGCCGACGCCATAGTCGCGCTGCTGATCCATGGGTGGCGGCTTGACCCCCGCCAGGCTGCGGACCTGTTGCGAGAAGAAATCGGGCTGGCGCGGATTGATGAAGACGATCACGCCGGCCCCTTCCTTGCCGATGATTTTCATCGATTCCTCGATCATGCTGGGACGGCCGTTGTCCTGGGCGAACAGGTCGGGAAACATGGTGGTCGCGTGCATCCGCACCAGCGTCGGCCGTTCGGGGTCGACATGGCCCTTCTGCAACACGATCTGCTCGCTTTCGGTGGCCATATTATAATAAGTGATCGCATTCCATTCGCCACCCCAGCGGCTGGTGAAGCGGGCCTCTGCGCGGCGTTCGGTCAGATGGTCGTGGCGCAGTCGATAGGCGATCAGGTCGCGGATCGTGCCGATTTTCATGCCGTGATGCTGGGCAAATTCGATCAGGTCATCGAGCCGCGCCATCTCACCGTCATCCTTCATGATCTCGCAGATCACGCCAGCCGGGTTGAGACCGGCCAGCCGCGAAACATCGACCGCCGCTTCGGTATGGCCGGCGCGGACCAGCACGCCGCCGTTGCGCGCCTGCAGCGGGAAGACATGGCCGGGGGTGACAATCTCTTCCTTGCCCTTGGTCCGGTCAATCGCCACCGCGACGGTGCGCGCCCGGTCGGCGGCGCTGATCCCGGTGGTCACCCCGTCGCGCGCCTCGATCGAAATGGTGAAGGCGGTTTCATAGGCGCCGCGGTTATTCTGGCTCATCATGTCGAGCCCCAGTTCCTCGACCCGGTCCCGCGTCATCGCCAGACAGATCAGCCCGCGGCCATATTTGGCCATGAAGTTGATCGCGTCGGGCGTCGCCATCTGCGCCGGGATGATCAGATCACCCTCGTTCTCGCGATCTTCGTCATCGACCAGGATATACATGCGCCCGTTGCGCGCCTCGTTGATAATCTCTTCCGCCGACGCCATGACCCCGCTGCCGCCGCGTGCCAGATAGGTCTCCAGCTTGCCCAGCGTCTCCGCCGTCGGGTTCCAGTCTTCCTGTCCCAGGCTGCGCAGGCTGTTGGCGTGCAGTCCAGCGGCCCGCGCCAGCCCGGCCCGCGTTTCCTCGCCGGATTCGATCAGGGTGACCAGTTTTTCGATCAGGATCTTGCTCATGGACTCGGCCTTTCAATGTGATGTTGGGAATCGAGTATCACATTGGAATGTGATTGGTCTAGGGGGAATATCACATTGGGTTCACATGATGTGCTGCGCTCTCGTCATCCTGAAAGCGCATTTAAGCCCCTCCTTTTCAAAGGAGGGGTTGGGGTGGTTTCTCTCGTCGGAGAAGGATTCTGACGGTTTCAAGCCACTGAGGCATGAACCAGCCCCTCTCCCGTGCGGGAGAGGGTTGTGCAGACTTGGCAGCTTGCTGCCTAGTCGGAGCTGGGTGAGGGCGTGCCGCACGACTGTGGCACGGCAACACACTAGCCGAACACCCTCATCCAACTGCGCCTAATCCGCTACGCGAATAAGGCTCCGTATCCTTCTCCCTCACGGGAGAAGGAAGATGGCACGCCTTTGCAAACTCCCCCCTTCCCCTTGACCGGAACCTTTCCCGACCCAATACGCTTTTACACAATGGCAAAAGCGAAACACTGGATCGAGCCGCATCCGCAGGGCATTTATGTGCGGCCGGCTGATGTCTGGATCGATCCTTCCACCCCGAAGCAGCGCGCGGTGGTCACCCATGGCCATGCCGATCATGCGCGTGGTGGTCATGGCGATGTCTGGGCGACGCCTGAGACGCTGGCGATCATGGGCTTGCGCTATGGTACGGAAGCCGGGACGGCGATCAGCTATGGCGAGGGGTTCGAGCAGGGCGGGGTGCGGTTCAGCCTGCATTCGGCGGGTCATGTGCTGGGCTCGGCGCAAGTGCTGATGGAATATCAGCGCGAGCGGGTGGTCGTCACCGGCGACTACAAGCGCCGCCCCGATCCGACCTGCGCCCCATTCGCGCTGGTGCCGTGCGATATTTTCATTACCGAGGCGACCTTTGGCCTGCCGGTGTTCCGGCACCCGCCGATCGCGGGGGAAATCGCCAAGATTTTTTCCCGGCTGGAGGCGGAACCGGACAGCAGTATATTGATCGGCGCCTATGCGCTGGGCAAGGCGCAAAGGGTGATTGCCGAATTGCGCCGGGCCGGCTGGAACCAGCCGATCTATCTGCACGGGGCGCAGGTCCGGATGTGCGAACTATATGAAGAGCTCGGCGTATCGCTGGGCGAATTGCGGCTGGTGATGGACACGCCGAAGGAAGATATGCGCGGCCAGATCATTATCGCGCCGCCCTCGGCATTGACCGACAAGTGGAGCCGGCGGCTGCCCAATCCGGTCACCGCGATGGCGTCGGGCTGGATGCGGGTGCGCGGACGGGCGCGGCAGCGCGGGGTCGAGATCCCGCTGGTCATTTCCGACCATGCCGACTGGGACGAGCTGACCGGCACCATCCGCGAACTGGCGCCGAAGGAAACCTGGATCACCCATGGCAGCGAGGATGGCCTGCTGCGCTGGTGCGAGCTGCACCAGATCAGGGCGCGGGCGCTGGCGATGGTCGGGCGCGAAGAGGGGGATGACGGCTGATGCGCCGCTTTGCCGCCCTGATCGACAGTCTGATCTATACGCGGTCGCGCAACGCCAAGCTGGCGGCGATCGCCAGCTATTTGCGCGAGACGCCCGATCCCGATCGCGGCTGGGCGCTGGCGGCGCTGACCGACAGTATCGATTTTCCGGCGGTGAAGTCCGCGACCATCCGCAATCTCGCCGGCACCAGAATCGATCCCGAACTGTTTCGTCTGTCGCGCCACCATGTCGGCGACACCGCCGAAACCGTGGCGCTGGTCTGGCCGGAAGCGGAAGGGCGCGTGCAGGGCGATCCAAGCATCGACGAAGTGGTGCAGGCGCTCTCCGCCGCCAATCGCGCGACCACGCCCGACATTGTCGCGTCTCTGCTCGACAGCATGGACAGCAACAGCCGCTATGCGATGCTCAAGCTGGCGGTCGGCGGGATGCGGGTCGGTGTCTCGGCGCGGCTGGCCAAGACCGCCTTCGCGCAGGCCTTTGATGTGGCGCTGGATGATGTCGAGGAGCTCTGGCACGCGCTTGACCCGCCCTATGATAAATTGTTCGCATGGGCGGAGCAGGGCGGCGAGCGTCCCGACCTTTCGGCAACGCCTTTCTTCCGGCCGTTCATGCTGTCCCATCCGTTCGAGGGCAATCATCTCGATCTCGACCAATATGCGGTCGAGTGGAAATGGGACGGGATCCGGGTGCAGGCGGTGCATCTCGGCGGCGAGACCCGGCTTTACAGTCGTGGGGGCGATGATATCAGCGCGTCCTTTCCCGATATTGTCGAGTCGTTCGACCGCGACGGGGTGATCGATGGCGAATTGCTGGTGCGCGGCACCGATCAGGGTGGCGAAGCGGCCAGTTTCAACGCGCTGCAGAAGCGTCTGGGCCGCAAGACCGTCTCCAAGAAAATGCGGCAGGAATTTCCCGCCTTTGTCCGGGTCTATGATCTGCTGATGGACGGGGACGCCGACCTGCGCCTGTCGCCCTGGCACGAACGGCGGCAGCGGCTCGAGAGCTTTGTGCCCAAGCTGCACCCCGACCATTTCGATCTGTCCGCCGTCGTCAATGTCGATGATTTCGCCGCGCTGGAAGCGATGCGCGCCGGAGCCCGCGATGCGGCCATTGAAGGCGTGATGCTGAAACGGCGCGAAAGCCCCTATCTGGCGGGGCGGGTGACCGGTCACTGGTACAAATGGAAGCGCGATCCGCTGAATGCCGACTGCGTGATGATGTATGCCCAGCGCGGCAACGGCCGGCGCGCCTCCTTCTATTCCGATTATACATTCGGCTGCTGGACCGACGATGGCGAATTGCTGCCGGTCGGCAAGGCCTATTCCGGCTTCACCGACGAGGAGCTGAAATGGCTCGACCGTTTCGTCCGGCAGAATACGCTGAACCGCTTCGGTCCGGTGCGCGAGGTGAAGAAGTCGCTGGTGCTGGAAGTCGCGTTCGATTCGATCCACGAAAGCGGCCGCCACAAATCCGGCCTCGCCATGCGTTTCCCGCGCATCCACCGGATCCGCAAGGACAAGCCGGCAGAGGAAGCCGACCGGATCGTTACGCTGCGGTCGATGATATCCTGAACCCAAGCAAGTCGGGCAGTAAATTGCTTTCGCGCCGTTTCGCCTAGCGCTTGCCGGGGAGCATCCGCCGGAGTGTATTGTCCTTGACCACATGATGATGGAACAGGGCCGCCAATGCATGCAGGCCGATCAAAAAATAGCCGACCGTGCCGAATGTCTCGTGCCATTCCTTCACTTGCCCCGCCAGAGCCTTGTCCGGCGCAACCAGTGCGGGGAGCTCCAGCCCGAAGAAGGGAATGCTCTTGTCAGAGGCGCTGAGGATCAGCCATCCTGCAACCGGCATCGCCAGCATGAATGCGTATAGTGCCAGATGTGTGCCTTTGGCGACCAGCATTTGCCAGGCAGGCGGCTCAGGTTTGATCGGCGGTTTGGCAGTGACAAACCGCGTGATGATCCGGATAATCACGAGAGACAGCACGGACAGGCCAAGCATGAAATGCCAGTGTTTCAAACCCTCGCGCAGATCACTGCCTTTGGGAAAGGATTCGTGCAACAGGATGCAGCTATAGACAGCCGTTATCAGCAGCAGCATCACCCAGTGGAGCAGGATGGAAAGGGGCGAATAGCGCGTGGTGCTAGTGGTTGCATTCATGGGAAACCTCGTTCTCTTGCGCGATTGGATATGGGGTCGTCCGTTTGGGCTCAAAGAAACCCGTTTAGCGTCTCCACAAACAGCTTGAACTGATCGTGGTGCAGCCAGTGGCCGGCTTTTGGAAATTCCTTCACCGCAACATTGTCGCCGAAATATTGCATCCGGCCGTCTTTCTCAGGGTTGCTCGCCCAGCTGTCGGCGCCATAGTGAAGCTGGGTCGGACAGCTGATATTGCCCCAGAGCTCGTGGATCGCGTCCTGCGACAGGTCGATGCTGTCCCAGTGCTGGACATAGGGATCGAATTTCCAGCTGTAGCTGCCATCTTCGTTGCGGATCACCGCATGGGTGGTCAGGTGGCGGGCCTGTTCGTCAGAGAGATGCCGGTTGGCATCCTGCATCCGGTGCAGCGCGTCCTCGAAACCCGGATAGCGTTTGACCTGGCGTCCGGCGGCCTTGCGTTTTTCCTCGATACTGTTGCGGACGCGCTGTAACTGACCGACCTTCTCGCGTTCGGCGAGCATTTCGGGGCTGGGGCCAAGCCCCTCGATCGCGACCAGTTTGCGGACCGTATCGGGATAGAGGCCGGTGTAACGCAACGCGATATTACCGCCCATACTGTGCGCGACAATGGTGACCGGCGACAGATCGAGCTGATGGATCAGTTGCGCCAGATCGGTCACCATTGCCATCGTCGCATAATTGCCGTCGGTGCTCCACTGGCTGTCGCCATGGCCGCGCACGTCGGGGCAGATGATATGCCAGTCGTCGCGCAATGCCTGCGCCGTCCAGTCCCAGTTGCGACAATGGTCCTTGCCGCCGTGCAGCAGGATCAGCGGCGGCTTGTCCTCATTGCCCCAGTCCGCATAATGGAGCTTGAGCCGCTGCGAGAAATAGCTGTGTGAGGCGGGGCCGTTGAGGGTCATTTTGTTTTCCATCAGGAAGGTAAATTTGAATCCTGTTCCTAATGGGAGCGGCGGGGTTCGACAAGCGTCTGGGTGAAAGCCAATACTCTGGCTTTGTCACGGAATCAGGAAACTGGCCACTCTGGAACAAGTTTGCGCACATTAGCTGCAGTAACAATCCATATTGCAATATTTATCCTACGGTATACTCTAATATCATGAGATTAAATATCCTATTTGCTTTCGCTATATGCTCCGCAGGAGCAATAGAGGGGGGAGCTATAGCCGCGAAATCCGAACCTATTTCCCTGGAACCCAGTTCAAGCTGGACCTTGGACTATGCCGACGACAGTTGCAGACTGATCCGGAAGTTTGGGGAAAATGATGATAACATCATCCTGATTCTCAACAGTTTCGCCCCGGGGGACGAGTTTAATTTGACCGTCGCAGGCAATCCGGTCGCATACAGAGGCGCAAGCCGCACCGCATCCATACAATTTGGTCCCGGTGAATCGGAGCAGAAACTCAAATTCTCAAACGGAAAAATGGCTGATGGCATGCCGGCGCTGATCTTCGCTGGCCGTACCCGAATCGCGCCCCTGACGGAGAGCGAGGATGAGCAGCGAGAGGCTTATGAGCGGCGAGAGATTATTTTGGCGCCAATCAGCGAGAAGCGCAAGGCAGCCGTCACCCAGCTTTCCATCGGGAAGCCGTTGGCGCGCCCCATAAGCTTGAGGTTGGGCGCAATGGACCGCCCGCTGGCTGCCCTTGCGACATGTGTGGACGAACTTATGACGCACTGGGGCATTGATGTCGCAAAACATCAGGGCCTCACCAGACCGGTGCAGCCAGATGGCGACCCAGGCCAGTGGGTCCAGGCAAATGACTATCCTAGTGACATGCTTTGGGCGGGAAAGCAGGCTTATGTTCATTTTCGCATGGGAGTCGATGAAAACGGGGACCCAACTGCTTGCCATATCCAGCATTCTATTGGTGGCGAGGCTTTTGACAAAGCCGTTTGCGCTTCCCTGATGAAGAGGGCCAAGTTTTTGCCAGCGCTGGACAAAGCGGGGAAACCGATTGCATCATTTTATCTCAATGCTGTGAATTTCCAGATACCGTCATTCTGATTTATTGGTCGTTCGTGCACTCTGTCCGGATAGAAAATGCATCAGGCTCTTCACCATATTCAGCGATGTGACGTCGATCATAGTCGGGCTCGCTAAAAATGCTATACCGTCAAAAGTGGCAGCAGCCTGAGGAGGGAAAATCATGGGACGCAAATTGAAAATCGGTATCATATTCGCAATGGCAGCGGTCGCGGGGATGCCGGCAGCGGCTTCTGCCTGCGATATTTCTCACGGGGTGCGGGCCAAGATCGACTCGGGCAGCTATCGGGCAACCCTGAACGGTGTCTTGCTCAAGGACACAGGCGTCAAAATCTCTTCCGGCACCGAGCCGGTGAGCCAGCCGTCCACCGAATATATACTCTCCGAATGGCTGGTTCCCGGCAAGAATATCGTGAACATCGATTATAAGGGAAGCGCCGCGGCTTTCGAAATTTTTGCGCGGTGCAAGGGGGAATATGATGATCATGATATCGTCGACAGCGTGCGCTTCACGTCATCCTCTTCCGGGCAACTCAGCTTCGAACATGAGGGGCCGCTCGATTATAACTATCTCAAGGCCGACATCGCCGGTGACGAAGGTTTGCTGGATGCGGTAAAGAAGCTGCAGGACGCGGCGCGCTCGGGCGATGTCGAAACGGTTGTGCGGATGCACGAACCGATGATCGAGGAATTTGGAAAATATATCGGAGGCGCGGACCGGTTCAGAACCTATCTGCGGACCATATTATCGAGTCATCCGGCAGTAATAGCGGAAACATTTACCGTAACACCGGTGATGGGCGGACGCGTCTATGAAATATTCGGTCCGGACAATCAGCCGCTTATTTCGGTGTCGGGCAAAATGGATGGGGGAAGCTTCTCCTGGCCGGGCGGCGTCTATTGGGCACGGTTCGGCGACGAATGGGCGGTTGTTTCCAATTAGGTTTGGTGAAGGATTTCGCGCTGGACAGCCGCTTTCCCCGATCCGCCGCTCGACAGCGCGGGTGACGATAGGAAACGGCTGGTCTCTATGCTAGAAACTGGATTGAAAGAGGAGGCACGGGCTTTGCAACATCAATATATAACGGGCTTGGCCGCTGCGCTCTTCATCGTCGCGCAGGCGGTCACCGCGGTTTATGCCGAAACGCTCCCCGAACTGGATGCTATGGCGGAAGTCGCGGTCGAGGAGGAGAAGGGCATTGCCTTTGCCCAGCAACAATCGGAGCGCGGCGAATATCTCGAGGCGATTGCCACGCTCGAACGGGTATTGGCGCTCCATCCCAAGTCGGACAGCGCGCGGCTGCTGCATGCTGTAAACCTGTGCAAGATCGACGATCAGCTGGGCGGCGCGGTTGAGCTCGGCAAATTGAAGCAAAAGAATTTTGCGCCCGAGCTTTGGGCCGATGTCATGAAATTATGCCCGTTGGCGGACAAGGAATAAGTCATGATATCATTCCAGTCCCTGTCCCTTAAAGCCGTCCTGCTGGCACCGGCCCTGTTATTCCTTGCCATGGCCCCGGCTGCCTCCGCGCCGGTACAGGTCGGGATAGCCGCGACCGTTGTCGGTGATGTGCGGATGAGCAATGCGACGACCAAGAAAGCGGTCAAGATATCGCGCCGCCAACGGCTGGCCTGGGGCGATGCGCTGAGCACCAGGAAAAAGAGCAAGTTGCAGATATTGCTGCTCGACCGGTCGAGTCTGACCATCGGTTCCAACGCCCAATTGACAATCAACCGCTTTGTCTATGATCCGGGCAAGGAACGCTCGCTAACCGCAACGGTGAGCAAGGGCGCCTTTCGTTTCATGTCGGGGCGCAAGTCGAAGAAATCCTCCGCCTCGGTCAGCAGTTCGGTCGGTACCATCGGTATCCGCGGAACCGCTCTTGATGGCGTGGTCGGCAAGGATGCGGTGGAGATAGCCAGGAAGGAACCGTTTCTCGACGGCGTGAAAAGCGACAAGGACAGCGCGATGCTGGTCGTGCTGCGCGGCCCGGGTGCCAATCGCAGCGGCGACCTCGATGTCGGTCTGGCCGAGGTCAGCGCAGCGGGCAAGACGGTGACGCTGGATCAGCCGATCCTGGCGGCCTATATTCCCCGGCCGGGCGCGCAACCCATTGGGCCGTTCAGGCTTTCAGCCAGCGGCCTGTCGAAACTGCAGGACCAGCTCGCGCCGAAAGTGGCCGGGGCCGAAAAAAGCGGTCTGCTGAAAGCCTTGATACCCGCCGCGATCATCGGTGTCGGCGTCGGCCTGTTGCTGCCCGGCGGCGATGAAGCTTGCACCAATGCAACGGTCGGCGGACCCAATTGCTAGAGGTAAAAGCCTGAAGGACGGTCTATTTGCGGGTTGCCTCGAAGACGCCGTCCCAGTCGTCCTCGACCGGACCCTTTGACAGCAACTCGATCCGCCGGCGGTAAACCGAGACCAGCACCGAGAGCCCGGCATCGCTATATGCCGCTTCATGCTCTTCCAGCATATGGCTGGCTGCGGCCCAGTTCTGCGCCCGATAGAGGGTCAGGAATTCATCATGCCAGCTTTGCAGGATTCCAAAGGCCGGATTCCGGTTGAGCGTCTCGTCGCCGAGCAACGCATAGACCGTGTCCGACGCATCGCGGCCGACGACCCTGACCCGGTCCAGTTCAAGCAGGGCAAAACCCTCCAGTTGTTCGGCGAGCGCGCTGCCGATCAGGATTTGCACGCCATATTGCTTGGTCAGCCCTTCGAAGCGGGACGCGATATTCACCGTGTCGCCGATCAATGTATAGGACAGCCGCTGTTCCGATCCCATATTGCCGACGCAGCACAGGCCGGCGTTCATCCCGATCCCGATTTTCACATCCGGCGGCCAGACCTGTCCCGGCCTTTGCGGCAGTTCACGGTTCAGCCGTTCGAGACTTTCGACCATTTGCAGCGCAGCGCGTGCGCCGTTGCGGAACTGGTCCGGATCGTCGAGCGGCGCGTTCCAGAAGGCGAGAATGGCATCCCCGATAAATTTATCGACCGTGGCCTTTCTCTCCAGCAAGATATTGCACATCGGGGTCAGGAAACCGGTGAGAAAATTGATCACCTGCTTCGGGTCATATTGTTCGGAAATTCTCGAAAAACCACGGATATCGCAGAACAGGACCGTCATTTCGCGCTCTTCGCCGCCGAGTTGCAGGCGTTCGGGATTGGCGGCAATCTGCCGGACCATCTCGGGTGACAGATAGCGGTCAAAGGCGGTGTGGATATAGGCCCGTTGCTGTTCTTCCTGGCGGAAACTCAGCAGGGTCTGGACCGCGTAAACCAGGATCAGCGCGATGACCGGCCAGGTCGGATCGAGCAGATAGTGCAATTGGTCAAAGGCCAGCCAGCTACCCGCAGCTACCGCAGCCGTCGCAGCGAGCCCGATCGCTGCGCCGATCGTGGCTCCCGCACCGGGAAGCAAGAGCGCCAGCCCGCCGCCGAGCAGCAGGATCAGGAAAAACTCCAGGCCCGGTGCCCAGTCGGGGCGGATCAGAAATTCGCCGAGGATCATCTGCTCGGCGGCCTGCGCGTGGACGGTGACGCCCGGCTCGTTCTCGGCCAGAGGTGTCGAGATCAGATCGCGCAAGCCGGTTGCGCTGGCGCCGACGAAGACGATCTGTCCCTCGACCGCTGCGGCTATCTCGTCTGCGGACATATCGCCCGACAGCAGCCGCCAGGCCGGGATCGTGCGATCGGGCGCCGGCTCGCTGAAATGCATCCACAATTCGCCAGCCGCCGTCGTCGGCACCTCGAAATCGCCGACCCTGAGATTGACGATGGCTCCGGGCGCGCCCGCTGTCTCGCCGCTGCCGTCGCTGGTCTTGACCAGAATCGAGTCCGCTTGCTGCGCCACCCGCAAGGCTTCCAGCGAAAGCGACGGCACCAGCTTGTCCTTATAGAGAAACACCAGCGGCGCTCGGCGCAATATCCCGTCGGCATCGCCGACGATGCTCAGCGATCCGAGACCGGACGACGCCTGTTGCAATTGCGGCAGCGATTGCACCGTCCCCCGATATTGTTCGACCTGTCCGTCTGGTGAGGACCCGAGTATCGCCATGCCGGTCGGCAGTTCGATTGGCCCCCCGCGATCCTCGTGCAACAGAAAGAATCCGCCGACCACCGGTGCGAGAGCGAAACTGTTCGCCAATATGTCGTCATTGTCGGGCAGATCCGACAGCGAGCGCAGCAGGCTTTCATTGCCCTCCGCCCGCGGCAATCGCGCGGCAATCTGGCCGGGCGACGTCCGGTCGGGCTCGGAAAAGACGATATCGAAGGCAATTGCTGCAGCGCCGGCATCGGACAGCTTTTGCGTCAGCCTGGCGATCTCGGTCCGCGACCACGGCCATTGCCCCAGCCGCTCGACCGATTCCTCGTCAATGTCGATGATCCGTACGCCCGCGTCCTGATAGGCGCGCGGCGCGGCGTTCTGATAGCTGTCAAAGACCATCAGGCCCAGCCGGTCAAATCCCGGGATGGCGGAAAATTGCAGCGCCGCGATAGCCAGCACCACCAGCAATCCGGGGATGATCGGACCGGTTTTCAGCAACCCCAGCCAGCGGCCGGCGCTCTCCCCCAAATTCCTGATCCCCAATCCCATATCATGCTGATTGCCCCACTCGCGTCGAAACTGCAAGCCGACAGGCGCAGCCGGAGGCCATTTCCAATCAAATTCGATTTTCCGTTTGACAGTCGCCCATCCCGAACTCTAATTAATAATGAGAATCATTTGCATTATCATTAAATCAGGGGGCATATCTATGAACATCAACTTCCGGCAGCGGGGAATTACCTATTCCTGCAGCATTCTGGCGCTGGGCTTTGCGCAGACAGCAATGGCAGCCGCTGACGACGGCGCCGGTTTTGATGACGAGATCATCACGGTTACCGCCACCCGCACTGCCATCGACGTGGTGGATGCTCCGGCGACGGTCACGGTGATCGATCAGGAGCAGATCGCCGACGAAATGGCGACCGATGTTCGCGATATCGTCCGGTTCGAACCCGGGGTTTCCGTCCGCCGGGCACCGGCGCGCTTTGGTGCTGCGCTGGGTACGACGGGCCGAGCCGGGAATGAAGATTTCAACATTCGCGGCATCGGCGGCAACCGGGTGCTGATCCAGGTCGACGGCATCCGTTCTCCCCAGGGTTTTACCTTCGGCGCGCAGGAAGTCGGGCGCGGCAATGCCACCGATGTCGGACTGATCAAGTCGGTCGAAATTCTTCGTGGCCCGGCGTCAGCCCTGTATGGCAGTGACGGCCTGTCCGGTGCGGTCAGCTTCATCACCGCCGATCCCGTCGACTTTATCAAAGAGGGAAACAGCTTCGGCGGTTTTGCACGGGCGCAATATAGCTCGGCCGATCAGGAATTTTCCGAGACCGTGGCGCTCGCCGGACAGGCGGGCGACTTCTCGGCGATGCTGGCTTATTCGCGCCGCGATTTCGAGGAACTCGATAACAAGGGTACCATAGACACCGAAGACGCAACCCGTACCACGCCCAATCCGCAGGATGGCGAGTCAAACGCGTTTCTTGGCAAGCTGGTCTGGACTAATGGTTCGCACAAGGTTCGTCTGACCGGCGCATATCTCGAACGCGAACTGTCTTCCGACATATTGTCCGGGCGCGGGCCCGTATTTCTGTTCGGACCGGCCCCCAGCTGGATCGTCGACAATCTGACGGCGCAGGACGAAACCAGGCGCAGCCGGGTGTCGATCGATTATACCTATGATGCCGGTGAAAAGGGGGCTGGCTTGATCGACTATGCCCATCTTGCTGCCTATTGGCAGGACGGCACGGACCGGCAATTTGCTCTGGAAGAGCGGACCCCGATCGGCGCCACGCCTCGCCCGGATCGGGAGAGGCTGAACACATTCGACAATGAAGTGATCGGAGCAGTCGCCGATTTCCGTTCTCGCTTCAACACCGGTACGGTGGGGCATACACTGACCTTCGGTGCTGATATCAGCAAGACCGAGCAGGCGGGTGTGCGTGATGGTACCGAGCCACCGTTTGGGGAAGTCTATCCTTCCAGTGCTTTCCCGAAGACCGATTTCACGCTTGGCGGTTTCTATCTGGGCGATGCGATCGCGTTTGGCGACGGTGTCTTCACCCTCTATCCGGCGATTCGCTATGATTTCTATGATCTGAATCCGACCGACGATCCTCTGCTGCCGGGCTTTACGCCGAGCGGTCAAAATGGTTCGCAACTGTCGCCCAAGCTGGGAGCAGTGGTCAAACTTGGTGATGTCCGCCTGTTCGGCAATTATGCTCGCGGATTCCGCGCACCGACCCCCAGCCAGGTCAATAATTTCTTCGAGAATCTCGCTTATGGCTACTCGTCGCTGGCCAATCCGGACCTCGGTCCGGAAAACAGCGACAGTTTTGAAGCGGGCATCCGCTACGCCAGTGATGATATCAGCCTGTTGCTGACCGCGTTCACTGCGGACTATTCCGACTTTATCAGCCAGGAGCAGGTGTCCGGAAGCTTCACCCCCTCTGATCCCGCAATATATCAGTTTATCAATCTCGATAATGTCACGGTCAAAGGCGTCGAAGCCAAGGCGAGCTACGAAGCGGCAAACGGCTTCCGCGCGCGCTTCGCGATTGCCTTTGCCGATGGCACGGTAAAATCGCCGAACAATCCGCCGGTCCCGCTCTCCACGATCGATCCGCTCAACGCGATCCTCGGTCTGGGCTATCGCGAACCCGGTGGCGCTTTCGGCGGAGAAATGATCGTCAGCTATAATGCCCGCAAGGAAGCGAACGAAACAACGGGCGTATGTTCTTCCGCCTGTTTTCGTCCGCAGGAATCGGCGATCATCGATGCCACCGCCTTTGTCCGGATCACCGAATATGCCAAGATCCGGGCCGGTATATTCAACATCACCAACCAGAAATACGCACTGTGGAGCGACGTCAGGGGATTGGCGGCGACATCCACCATCACCGACGCGTTCACCCAGCCGGGCCGCAACGCCAGTATTTCACTCAGCCTATCATTTTAATCTT
Organism: uncultured Sphingomonadaceae bacterium; assembly: GCA_947488845.1. Lineage (GTDB taxonomy): Bacteria > Pseudomonadota > Alphaproteobacteria > Sphingomonadales > Sphingomonadaceae > Parasphingorhabdus. The sequence goes on from CANLBM010000012.1 coordinate 99,826, forward strand.
ACGGGGAGAAAAGACGATGACTATCAAATTGAAAACGCGACTGGGCGCGGCCTTGTTCGCTCTCGCAATGGCGACATCACCGGCACTGGCCAGCAGCGATCAGCAGCAGGTCTCGGCGAACGCAACGCAGGCGTCCTTCGAGCAGGACCGTGCTGACATATTGGCGATGGCCGGGGATTATAAAGTCCGCTTCGACATGGCGGAAACCACGTCATGGCGGGAAGATTATGAACCGATCAAGGCGAAGATTTCCGGCGGGCATGAAAGCGTGCGGGTCATCAAGGACACCGGCACGGAGATTGTTCTGCAGCATCTTTTGGTCGCGGAACATGAAGGCGAAAGCTTCATCATCAAACATTGGCGTCAGGACTGGATCTATGAGCCTGAGAAAGTTCTGGTCTATGCAGATGCTGGTACCTGGGTGAACAAAGATGTTTCGCTATCCGAGCGTCAGGGCAGCTGGTCGCAGACGGTCTGGCAGGTCGATGACAGTCCCCGCTATGGCGGGCTCGGCAAATGGCAGACGGTCAATGGCCTCCGCAACTGGACCAGTGACTGGACGGCCCGGCCATTGGCGCGCCGCGATGCGGTTCGTGATCCGGTCTATGACCATTATCAGGCGATCAACCGCCATCAGCCGATGCCCGGTGGCTGGATCCACTGGCAGGACAATGTCAAGATGAAGCGGGTTGACGGAAAGGCCGTGCCCTATGTCCAGGAATCGGTGCTCAACACCTACACAAAGTTCGACGGCTATGACGTCGGCGCGGCGGATGACTATTGGGCGAAAACCAAAGGCTATTGGCAGCAGGTGCGGGCCGAATGGGATGCCGCGATCGCGGCGCATGGCGGCGTGACCGTCGAGGAAGAAGCGCAGACCGGCACGGTGATCAGCGGGCGGCTGTTGACCATGGGTACCGAGATTACCGAGGGTAAATTGACACAGGCCGCTGCGATCAAGGAAGCGCGATCGATTATTCGAGACGCTACCGGCAAGCAATCCGCGCAAGGCGCTGCACAGACAGCTCCGGCATCAACAGACTATTGATGCCGGGGCCGATATCCGCATTTGCGCAATCGCTGGCCGCGACCCCCAAGATCGCCGTCTTGCCCGCTGCGCAAATGCGGATAGTTGTCGCCATGCGGATTGCTGTCCTGGCGTGGCGCAAGGGCCAGGACCCCAAACCCTATCTGGTCAAGCAACTGGGCGATGAAACCGCCGCGCGCCATTTCGCTCATATCATCGAACTGATGAGCGATTGCTGGCCCGAACCGATAATGGTGCACCGTCCCTGCTGTCAGCAAACAAGCTATGACGAGATGCTGATGCTCGATCTGACCACCGCGGCGGTGCAGCGCGAACCGGAGCATTTCCACGGGCTGCTCGGCGAGATGCTCGGCCGGTCGGATCGCCAGAAGCTGCATCTCGGCTTCACCAAGTTTACCAGCCGGTTCCGGCGCTAGGGAAGCATTGCATGAACAAAGTCAAAACCCGGAACCTGCTGGTACTGGTACATCTGTTCCTCGCTGCCTTTCTGGCGCCGTCCTTTCTGCTCGTCGGTATGAGCGGCGCGCTCAAGCTGGCCGGCGTCGAAGCGTCGATCGAGGATATCCCGATTGAACTGCCGGCCGAAACGCAGCTGGATCCGGACAGCCCGACCCTGAAAAAGGATATTGCGGCCGTGCTTGCGACGCAGAATATCCATCTCGATATCGAAAGCATCCGCAGCCGCGACGGTAATATGACCACCCGGCCAACTTCGCGGACCTTTGCCCGGATCAACCAGACGCCAGACGGTTTGGAGGCCTCCCTGCACAAGCCCGGCTTTCAATATGCGATGATGGAACTGCACAAGGGGCATGGCCCCGCGCTGTTCAAAACCTACCAGCTGATCGCTGGAATCGCGCTGTTTCTGGTCATAGTCGGCGGTCTGGTGGTGGGGCTGATGGCGCGGCCCTATCGCCGCAAGACCCTGGTTTCTCTGGCGCTGGGAACCATCGCTTTTCTGGCTCTCGGTTTTGCGGTCTGATCCGATAGCCGCTTTTGGGATGGCTCCGCATGGATCGCCGTCGATCCCGGCGGATAGCGCTCACCCTGCAATGGATTTTATGATAGTGTATCAGCCATTTTGAAATTCAGGAGTGTTCCCATGACTGACCAAGTTCGCAAACCATCGCTCAACCGCCGCCAGCTGCTTGGTGCCACAGCCGCAACCGGCTTCGCGCTGAGCGCCGGTCCCGCGTCCGCCGCCGCTGTCGAGAGCAAGCCGGACCTGACCGGCAAATCGATACTGATCACCGGCTGCTCGTCCGGCTTCGGCCATCTCGGCGCGAAACTCTATGCCGAACTGGGCGCGAAAGTGTTTGCCACGATGCGCAATCTGCCGCGTGCCGAAGGGGATGCTCTGGCAAAAATCGCGACGGATGGCGCCCTGGATATCACCATAATCGAACTGGATGTGCTGTCGGAAGAGTCGGTGAACAAGGCTGTCGCGGAAGCCGAACGGCTGAATGGCGGCGCGCTCGACGTCGTCATCAACAATGCCGGTATCGGCACCGGCGCGCCCGTCGAGTTGCAGGATATGGAGATGATGCAGCTGCTGTTCGACACCAATGTGATGGGCTACCAGCGGGTCGCCCGCGCGGCGCTGCCGAAAATGCGCGCGCAGAAATCCGGTCTGATTGTCAATGTCTCTTCGCAGCTCGGCCGGGTGATGGTCCCGGGCATGGGGCTTTACAGCTCGACCAAATTCGCGGTGGAATCGATGAGCGAGCAAATGGCTTATGAGCTGGTCCCGCACGGCGTCGACGTCACCATCGTCCAGCCCGGCGGCTTCCCGACCAAGATCTGGGAAAACGGCAATAAATATACCGCGCCGATGCTCGAGCGTGCCGATGACGAGCGCAAGGCGGCCTATCAGGCGCTGGTCGACGGAGCCTTGCGCAATAGTGGCGGCTCGACCGATCCGATGGACGTTCCGCGCGCCATTGCCGCGGTGATTGCCAGGGTGCCCGGCAAGCGACCCCTGCGTCTCCCCGTCCATCCCGCCGCCAAGCCGCAACTGGCGATCAATCAGGTCAGCGCGCAGACGCAGGTCGCGATGCTCGGCAACTCGCCCTTTGGCCCGTGGGTCAAGGACGTGAACGGACGCAGCTAGCGGAGTACGACCGCTTCAGGCGGTGCGCTTCACGAGAAACAGGGGCGCCAGATAGACGATCAGGAAGACGCTATTGGGGATGACGTTGGCGGCATTGCCGGACGCCACCGATGCGCCGCTGTCGACCGCGAACCAGATCAGGATTGTGGTAATCGTACCCTTGCGGATCAGCTCGCTGCCTTGCTCCACACCCGGCGCGGTGATGAAGACATACATGGCCATCAGGCCGGCAAAGACCCCGCCGGCAATCGCCATCGCCATTTTCGCTTCCGGCGTGTCCAGACCGGCCACGCCATTGCCGCCGGAAGAGGCGAGCTGGAAGAATATCTCGTTGGCGCCGGTGAAGTCGTTCACCCCGGCGAAGGCGAATATGATGGCAACGATAATCGAAAAACTGCCGACGACACGGATATAGCGGCCAGCGGCTTGTGGTGACATGATCTGCTCCTCATTCGGTTCCTCATCTTTAGACCATGGAGCGGTCATCAAAACAATTACCTCCCGGGTAAGTGCATGGGGATCGATCCGTGCTATCTCTCGGTGACGCGACGGACGGCGGAAGGAGACGATTATGGCCAGTGAATTTGGCGCGATATTGAGGGACTGGCGCAAGACGCGCCGTTTCAGCCAGCTTGACCTCAGTTTGGAGGCCGAGATGTCGGCCCGGCATCTGAGTTTTCTCGAATCGGGTCGAGCGAATCCCAGCCGCGAGATGGTCCTGCGCCTTTCCGAAGCTTTGCAATTGCCAAGGCCCGCCGCCAATCAGGCGCTCAACGCAGCTGGCTTTGCGCCGGTCTATCCCAGCCTCTCCGACGACGCGCCCGAACTGGCTCCGGTCAATCAGGCTATTGCCACGATGCTGGATCAACATGATCCGTTTCCAGGCTATGCGATCGACCGCCACTGGAATGTGGTCAACAGCAACCAGGGTGCGCAGATGCTCCTCGCGCTGGCCAGTCCCGGCGGACCCGCCAACCTGATCGACATATTGATCAACAGTGCGGGACTAGACCTGATCGAGAACTGGGACGAGGTTGCGGTCCTCTCCCTCTCGCGCCTGCGTACCGAGATATTGGAACTGGGCGGGGACGAACATCTGTCCGCTTTCGCCAGCCGGCTGGCGGAGCACGAGCGAGTCAGGAATGTCGATATGGGCGCTATCAACCTCAATCAGGCAGTGATCCCGACGATCTTCCGGGTTGGTGAAAACCGTCTGTCCTTATTCTCTGTGATCGCGCAATTCGGTTCGGTGCAGGACACCAGAGCGGGGGAAGTCCGGATCGAATTGATGTTCCCGATGGACGAAGCGACGGTTCAGTTTTTCGCAAGATAGTGGTTGGCATAGTCCGAAGACGCTGCATAAGAAGCGAAAAATGGAGGGACGAATGCGGAAAATCAAAAATGGTCTGATGCTCGGGATGTGCGGCCTCGCTGCCTGCGCAATGGTGGAACCTGCAGAAAATGCGGCTCCCGTCGCCCCCGTGGCGGCAAGCAGCGCAGAGGCGCCGGATCTCGACTTCCAGAAACTTTACCAGACATGGTTTGAAAATATCGAACCGTTTCGCGTGATCGGAGAGGGCAAGCGGGGGATCTACTTTGTCGGCACGCGCGGGCTGGGCATGTTCTTCATCCCGACTTCCGAGGGCCATATCGTGATCGACGGCGGGATGCCGGGCCAGGGCAAGCAGGTCTGGGACAATATCATAAAGCTCGGCTATGATCCCGCCGATGTCAAAATCCTGCTCAACAGCCACGCCCATCTTGACCATAGCGGCGGTCTTGCCGAACTGAAGGAATTGACCGGCGCTACGCTACTGGCGAGCGAAGGAGACCGGTCGGCGCTGGAAGGCGGCTTCTATCTCGGATCGGAGGATGATGCCTCGATGGGCGCGCCACCGGTCAAGGCGGACCGGATCATTGCCGACGGAGAGACGGTAACGCTTGGCCATGTAACGCTGACCGCGCATCTGACCCCCGGCCATACCCGTGGCTGCACTTCGTGGACAATGGATGCGCATCAGGGTCGAAAACCGTATAAGACATTGTTTTTCTGTTCCGCTTCGGTTGCCGCAAACCGGCTGGTCGGACCGCCGCAATATCCCGGCATTGTCGCGGATTACCGCAAGACCTTCGCGATCACCCGCGACTGGAAACCGGATATTTTCCTGTCCAACCATCCGGAGTTTTTCGGCATGGCGGAGAAGCAGGAAAAGCTCGCGGCCGGCGATCCGCTGGCCTTTGTCGACGACAGCGGATTTCCCGCCTTCATCGCGAAGATGGAACAGGCGTTTGAAGCGGCGCTGGAAAAGCAGACGCTGAAATATAACGCGATCATGAGCAATTGATGGGACAAGACATGGCACAGGCAAAAGAATTGATCGAGACATTCTGGGAGCTGCAGGATGACAATGACTATGGCAAGCTGATCCCGTTGTTTGCCGATGATGCGGTGTTGAAGATCCCGCGATCGGCCGGGTCGAGGGCATCGAGGCGATTTCCGCGCTGCTGCACCGGCTGACCAGGGAACTGGCGGACAAGAAAATGCATTTCGAAGTGCTGGAGATTGCCGGGGACGAACATGTCGCCTGGTCGCGCTGGCTGTGGAAGCGTCCCGATGGCGATATCGAGGGTGTCGGCCTGTACCGGGTCGCGGATGGCAAGCTCACCTCCTACCGCGACTGCTACGCGGTGCCGGAGAGCTGATCAGCCTTCATCGATCCATTCGCTCCGCAGCGGTCTGGCCGCAAGCGCCATCAGCAGGGCGGCAATGACATAAAAGCTCAGCGAGTAGAGCATCGAATAGCGCAGTCCGTCCTCGCCGTAGATCGGGGTCAGACTGTCTGACAGCGCGCCGAGGAAGAATATCCCGCCGCCGATGCCGATCAGATTGTTGATCAGCAGGAACAATGCCGATGCGGTCGCGCGCGACTCTGCCGGAACCAGATGCTGGACCGCCGACAGGACCGGGCCGAGCCAGAAATAGGCCAAGGCCTGCGGGATAAGGAACAGGATGAAGGCGACGGTCGCCGATCCGCTCATGATTCCGGCGGCGAAGAGGGGCACGGCCAGCAGAAAAGCCGCTGCCGGAACCAGACCATAAGCCGCCTTGTCCTTGCGCCCCAGCCAGTCGCCGATCATGCCGCCGCCAAGCACACCGGCGACCCCGCCGCACAGCAATATCGCGCCATAGAATAGCGAGGTATCGATCAGGCTCAGGCCAAAGCTGCGCTGCAACAGGCTGGGCAGCCAGAAAGCGATGCCATAGCCGAGCATCGAACTCGACGCGGCGCCAAAGGCGAGCAGCCAGAAGGCTTTCTTTCTCGCCAATATGCAGACGGTTCCCATGAAGCTGTAAGGCGCGACCGGCTGTTCGGCGGGAGCCGGTGCCTTGACCTTGTCGCGCACGAAATATTTGAACAAAGGCGCGATCAGCAGGCCGGAGAGTCCGACGACAAAAAAGGCGAGGCGCCAGTCGACGGTGGCGGCGATATAACCGCCGGCGATCACCCCGGTGGCGGAGCCGAGCGGAATGCCGAGCGAATAGATGGCCAGAGCCCGGGCGCGCTTCTCGCTCGGAAAATGGTCGGAGATCAGGGCATAGGAAGGAGCGACGCCGCCCGCTTCGCCGACGCCGACGCCCAGCCGCATCAGAAAGATGGACCAGAAACCCTGCGCCAGCCCGGTCAGCGCGGTGAAGCCGCTCCACACCGCCAGCGAGACGGTGATCACCCAGCTGCGGCTGGTCTTGTCCGCTAGCCATGCCAGCGGCACCGCCAGGGTAGAATAGAGCAAGGCGAAGGCAACGCCGCCGAGCAGACCCATCTGGGTGTCGCTCAGCCCGAGATCGGCCTGGATCGGTCCGGCGAGAATCGCGAGTATCTGGCGATCTACGAAGTTGAAAATATAGACCAGCAGCAACATACCGAGCGCAACATTGGGCGAAGTCGTCCGGCTGATATTGCTCTGCTGATCGGCCATTTATTTTCCTGTTTCTGCAAAAAATTCGTCGATAGCAGCCATCGCGTCGGGTTCGTCGAGCATCGGGGCGTGGCCGCGATCCGGGATTTCCACGGCGCTGATCGGCCCGGAATGACGGGCTATCATCTCCGCAACGGTAGCGGGAGAGAGTATGTCTGACAACGCCCCGCGGATGATCAGCACGGGCAGGGCTGACAGCCGGTCCCATATCTCCCAGAGATCGGGGGGAACAGCCGAGCCTCCATCGCCCGAGAGCCCGTCGGAGATGGCCGGATCATATGCAAAGCATATTTTGCCGTCGGGCATTTCGGTGCAGGTGCGCCGGGCGAAGGACAACCAGTCCTGCGCCTGATATCCGATCAGGGCGTCGCCATGAACGGACTGGCATTGATCGGCCGCCTGTTGCCAATTGTCGAACGGTGCGCGTGGGCCGACATAGCTCTGGATCCGGTCGAGCCCTTCCGCTTCGACCACCGGACCGATATCGTTCACCACCAGCCTGTCGAAGCGAGCGGGCGAGATTGCCGCCATCATCATCGCCATCAGACCGCCGAGCGACGTGCCGATCAGGCCAGGCTTTTCGAGGCGCAAGCCGTCGATCAGGGCAAACATGTCCTGGACGTAAACGGCGGGCGTGTAATTTTCAGGGTCGGGATCATATTCTGATCGTCCGCGACCGCGCTGGTCGGGGACGATCAGTTGATATTGGCCCGACAGATGCCCGGCCAGCGCCTCGAAATCGGCGCTGTTCCGGGTCAGCCCGTGCATCAGCAGCAGTGGCAGACCTTCTGTCCCGTAGATGCGGGCATGAAGGTCCAGCCGGTGGTCTGCGCTGCGGTAGACATGGTCCGCATATTTCATCAGTTTTGCCTATGCGCCGGTCAGAATTTCACCCCGGCGGTGACAAAGACCTGACGCGGGTTGCCGTAGAATGCTGTTAGCGTGCCCTCGGGTCCGAGCGTCGGGATCGGCTGGCCGTTGGCGCCGGGAATGATCGCGCCGGTCGTCGGGTCGGCGGCGATAAATGTATAGCCCGATGTCTTGTAACGCTTGTTGGTCAGATTCTTGCCGTGCAGTCCAATGCTCCAGCGCTTGTCTGGCGCGTTATAGACAAGATTGGCATCAAGCAGCGCGAATCCCTCTTGATCGAGGAAGGGGTTGGCAATCTCGAACTGGTTGGTCTTGCTGCGATAGGACAATGTGGTCCCGAGGTACAGATCACCGTCTCCCACCGGAGTGGTATAGGAAAATGTTCCGCTGGCCGTCCATTCGGGCGTATTCTGCACCGAGCGGAAATCGGCAACATCGGTCGGGACGCCACCAATATTGGTGATATATTCATCATATTCGGCGTCGATATAGCCAAGCGAGCCAGAGAGCATCACCCGGTCACCACCGGCCAGCAGATCTTCGCCAAGCCGTGCCGAGGCCTCGAACTCGATGCCCTTCAGTGTCGCCTTGCCGGCGTTGTTGATCACGCCGCAGAAGGACGGAAGGCCAGCGACCGTACAGGCGACCGAACCGGGAATCTGCACATCCGTATAATCGGTGTAGAAACCGGCCAGCGCGATATTGAGCGCGCCGTCGAGCAGGCTGCCCTTGTAGCCGACTTCATAGCTGTCGACCGATTCGGGCTGGAAGCTGAGGAAGGATGCGACCTCGTCATCACTCGGGATGCCGCTGGCGTTGGTCGTCGGTGCGTTGACACCGACACCGCGCGGATCAAATCCGCCGCCCTTGAAGCCCTGCGAGAAGCTGGCGTAGATATTGTGGTCCGGAGTGGGCTTGTAGCTCAGCGATGCGCGTGGCGTAAATTTCTTGAATTTCGCGTTGCCCTGAAAGTCGGTTCCGGGAGCGCCGAAAGGAATGCCCGCACCGCCGAATGTCGGCGAACCGCCGCCAAGGTAGTTTTGCCGGAAGATGCTCGCTGTCCGCTCATCCCACGTATAACGACCGCCGAGCGACAGGCTCAGCTGCTCGGTGAAATCATAGGTGAAGTCGGCGAAAACCGCATAGGTTTCGGTGTCGACTTCGGCCTGGGTGAAGGCGGTCAGGCCAGCGAAGGTCGTGAACAGGCGGACATCGAACAGGGTGTCGGCGCTGGCGTCGAGATAATAGAAACCGACCAGTCCGTTGAGCTTGTCGCCTTCATAGAGCAGCTGGAATTCCTGGCTGATCTGTTCGTTCAGGTAGAGACTGGGCACGTCGAGATCGACCGCCGGCAGCGCGTCAAAATCGATTGGCGTTGCCGTGTCGTCCTTGCGCCATGCGCTGATCGACCGGAAAGTGACCGTGTCGCTCAGATTGGCGGTGATGTTCATCGCCAGACCATAAGCCTCGATTTCCTGAACCGGGTCGTTGAGACCGCCGCGGGTATCAAAAACATTGTCCAGTACCGGAGCACCGGAGACGGCGCCCGGGATTAGCCGGTGCCCGCCGCGCGGATTGCTCTTGTCTTTTGTATAGTCGCCGGAAATCCGGACCAGGACGGGCTCGCCATAGCCGCCCAGCTCGACGGTACCCCGTGCAGCCCAGATGTCCTTGTTGTAATTTTCCAGACCATTGGTCAGATTGTCGCCGAAGCCGCCGCGCGACAGCCGTGCGCCCGATGCGCCGACGCGGACCAGATCGCCAATCGGCATGCTGGCGGTGACCACGGCTTCTGCCTGATCATAAGTACCGTAGGTCGCCCGCGCCTTGAACGAAGGCTCGTCGGGCAGCCGCTTGGTCACATATTTGACCGCGCCGCCGATGGTGTTGCGACCGTATAGCGTGCCCTGTGGACCGCGCAGTACTTCGATCCGTTCGACATCATAAATATCGAGCACGGCGGCTTGCGGACGGTTGAGATAGACATCGTCAAGATAGATGCCGACGCCCTGCTCGAAACCGGAAACCGGATCCTGCTGGCCGATGCCGCGAATGAAGGCGGACAGCGTCGAATTGGTACCGCGCGAGGCTTCCAGTGTCGTATTGGGCGTCGTCAATCCGATATCGGTGATATCGATCGCGCCCTGCTGTTCGAGTTTTTCGGCGGAGAATGCGGTGATGGCGATCGGCACATCGACCAGCCGTTCGTCCCGGCGGCGGGCGGAGACGATGATGATATTGTCATCGGCGCTTTGTTCGGCCGATTCGGATGCCTGCGCCTGGACTGCGGCGGGAGCGACAAGACCGCCTGCGAGGCCGGTGACAATCGCTGCATAGCTAACGGTTTGATGGAATTTCATGAAAGCATCCTCCTTGAATTTTATGCCTGGCATTTCCAGGTCGTGGAGCCGCCTATATTGAAACTTGAACCAACATTCAACTTAGAAATTTGCTTATCCGGTGAAATGCGGTTAGCCGTGACATTATGGCCACCGAATATTCCGAACATATTGAGTCCAAAGACAAACAGCCGCGCACTGCGCGCGGGCTCAAGACGAAGCGCAAGCTGCTCGACGCCGCGGCGCTGGAATTTGGCGAGAAGGGCTTTCACGAAGCGTCGATAACCGGAATTACGCAGCGGGCGGGTACCGCCCTTGGCAGTTTTTACACCTATTTCGATTCGAAGGACGAATTGTTCAGCGCCCTGGTCAAGGACATGAGCGCGCGGGTGAAGAGCCATGCGGCTGAGGCAATGACCGAGTGGCAGAATGCGCTGGAGCGGGAGAAGCAGGCGCTCGAGGCCTTCATGACCTTCGCCCGCGAGCATAAGGAAATCTACCGGATCATCGACGAAGCCGAATTTGTCGATCCGGCCAGCTATCGCGCGCACTATGAGGAAACCGCCAAGCGCATCTTCGAACGCTTGCAGGACGGCAGCGCCGCTGGCGACTTTCGCGGCGGGCTGGAAGAAGCCCATGCCTGGGCGATCATGGGGATGAATGTCTTCCTCGGGTTGCGCTATGGCATCTGGTCGGAAGAAAAATCGCCCGGCGAAATCGCCGAGCTGGCCAAAAGCCTGCTGGCAGAGGGTATCGCGAAAAAGGGCTAGCCCGTCATATCGGGATATCCGCACCGGCGAGGGCCTTGCCGCCGCCGGTGCGCTGGTCTTGCATTCGGATTATTTGGCCATCCAGGCTTCGATATTCTCGTGGAAATAGCGTACCCGCCGTTCCTGCCAGGCGAGATAGTCACGCTCGTAGCCGCGCGAGCGCAGGCCGCGCTGCTGGACTTCCCAGACCTCGACATCCTGATCGATGCCCGGACCCATCGAGACGTCCTCGACGGTCCCCTGGATATGTGGTGCGGGCACGGACGTGTCGACCCACTCGGCCATGCTCTGCGAATAATAGCGGTCGGTGCCTTCGGGGAAGAGCGTCATATACCACATGTCGAAATAGCATTTCTGCGGATCGCTCTCGTGCGGCCGGGCGCGCAGCCAGATATTGCCGTCCGGTTTCAGGCTGAAGGACAGGTTCGGGAAGATCGTATAATGCCAGTGGTCGGTCAGCTGCGAGTCCTGATAGGCGGAGAAGTCGAAGCCTTTTTCCGCGCCCAGTTCGCGCTTGGCCTTTTGCAGCGCCAGCCGGATCTCGCCGGTCTTGCCCTGCCGGTAATCATCCGGATTGAGACCCCAGAATTCCAGTTCCTCGGCCAGTTGCTCCAACGTCTCCTTTTCGCCGCCGCGCAGATTCTTGGTCGGTCCGGCACCGGGCATGATCATATGGGCATGGCCTTCCGGATAGAGATCAAATTTGCAGTGATGGTACGAATATTCCATCACGAACTTGGTCTGCGGATGGACGAACGGCACGTGATAGCTTTCGTTGAAATTGTCCTGGATCAGCTTCCAGTTGAAATTGCCCTCGACGGTGACCCAGTGGGTCCGCTTCATCTTGTCCATCGGATAGGTTTCGATCTGCTCGGCAATCGGTCCGAGATATTCGCGCAGCGAAACGGCATTCTCGTCCATGTTGATCCAGATGAATCCGGCCCAGACCGTGCATTGTACCGGCTTGAGATTCAGCTTGCCGCAGGGCGAGCCCTGCAAGAAGTCGGCCTCGTCGGGAACCGACTTGAGATTGCCGGTAAATTCATAGGCCCAGCCATGATAGGGGCAGGTCAGCCGCTTGCCGCGGGCATTGCCCTGTTCGCCGGTGACCAGCGGCATGCCGCGGTGCTGGCAGACATTGTAGAAAGCGCGGGTCTCGCCGTCCTCGCCGAGGATGCAGACAATGGTTTCCGGTCCGAAATCGGCGGTGATCCAGTCACCGGCCTTTTGCAGCTGGTCGGCAACACCGGCGATCTGCCAGGTCTTGGTCCAGATCGTGTCCCATTCCTTGTCGGCCCATTCCTGCGAATAATAGCGATCCGGGGTAATCGGCGTGTTGCGGAATTCGGGATCGCGCAGCTTCTCGGTCGCGGCCTTCAGCGAGGCGGCGGAGCGGTCTTCGGTGATGACTTTGGACATGGGGCTCTCTCCTAAAATTTTCCGTTCTGGAACTATGATATCATATTCGGGCTAGCGGTTGAAATGGGCGTAGGACGGGTCGTCTTCCCCGCGGACGCCGAAACTGTAATCGGGCATATTGGCGCGGTCCCAGATATCGGTGGACGGGCTGATGCTGCTCCAGTCGTAGACCGCACCGCGATGGGCGAAGCGCCACGCGCCATCCCGCCGTTCGAAGCGATCGAGATAGCGACCGGCGGCAATCATGAAATTGTCGCTGCCATCCTCGGCGGGGATCGCGTGGTGGGCGATAAAATAGCTTTCGCCATAAGCGGTGTCGCCATCCAGCCGGATCAGGATATTGCCGACCATATGCTGGGTGCGGTGCATGCCCGACAGGACTTCCATCACCCACGGCGTGAAATCCCTGGCGCTGCCCTTGTAGCTGCCATGATCATCCGTAGCGTCGGGATGGAACAGCTGATCGACCAGATCGCTGTCACAGCGATCAATCGCCCGGGCCATGCGATGGACCAGTTCGCTGCAGTCCTGCTTGTCGAGCATGTCGGAGATGCGCTGTTCGCGCGAGGGCGATGTCGCGGATTGCGGTTGGGCTGAGGTCATGATCCAGTCTCCTTTTATGTCGGCATGGCGATCCACCGGGACCGCCATGCCTCTATTCCAGCGTCGCCTAGAAGCGCACGGTGCCCTGCAGGGTCACCGTCCGCGGGAAGGCACCATAGCCGATATTGTCGCCCGGAACCGCGTTTGCCGTTCCGGTTCCCGAGCCGGTGGATGGCGCTGTGCCACCGCCGGTGAAGTAGAATTTGTTGGTCAAATTCTTGCCGATCAGGGCCAGTTGCCAGCGGTCGTCCGCCGCGCCGATGCGCAGGCCTGCATCGAGAATGGCGTAAGAGGATTGCGTGGTCCCCGGATCGCCAAAGCTCGATGCGATATAGGAGTCGCTATAGCGCATATCGACATTGGTGCCGAATTTCAGATCGGTCAATATTTCGGTTTCGTAGGAAGCGCCGATGGTACCGGTCCAGTCCGGCGCCGCCGATGTGGCGGTCCCGCTGAGATCCTGCGAAGGCACGCCGCCGACAACCAGCGAACAGCCGGCCGCGATCGACTGGCCGCCATAGCAGGGCGCGATAAAGTCCTCATAGCGCGCTTCATTATAGTTGAGATTGCCGCGCAAGCGCAGGCCGGGGATCGAATAAGGCGCATATTCCAGCTCCAGCTCGACACCCTCGCTGCGGGCGCTGCCTGCATTATAGGTGATATAGGCAAAGATCGCGCTGTTGAAAAAGTCGACCTGCAGATCGGTATATTTATAATTATAATAGGTCAGGTTCGCCTGCAGCTGGTTGTCAGCCAGATTGGACTTGATGCCGATCTCATAGCCCTTGCCCTTTTCCGGGTTGAAGGTGAGATCGCCTTCCGGATCGGGGGACAGGGCCGAGTTGATCGCGCTGTTCGAGAAACCGCCCGATTTATAGGCAACCCGGTAGGCGCCATAGAGCATGATATCGTCGGTCGGCTTCCACCGCAGGGTGAAATCGGGAGACCAGTCGTTGAACGTCTGGTCGCCAAAGATCGTGCCGTTCACCGCCGCGCTCGCGGGCAGGAAAAGCCCCTGCAGTCCGGCATTGACATAAGGCTGGGTGAAGCTGCTTTCCTTGGTTTCGTGGATATAGCGGACACCGCCGGTGGCCTCCACCGTCGGCGTGATCTGCCACATCACCTGACCATAGCCGGACAGGGTTTCGCCCTCGGTTTCCGACTGTTTGGAATAGGCAATATAGCGGTTTTGCGCGGAAGCGGTCGAATCTTCCAGATTGGCGAACATCACCGCCTGGTAAAAGTTGCGCTTGGTCTTCTGGTACAGGGCGCCGACCATCAGGTTTACCGGCGCGTCGAAATCGGTCAGCGCGCGCAGTTCCTGGCTGAAGGCATGATAGGTGGCATTTTCCGTTGCCCAGACGCCGGCGCTCAGAAAGTCGCAGTCGCAGGCAAATTTATTGTTGTTCCAGTTATAGTTGGTGATCGAGCTGATCGTCACATTGTCGAGTGCATATTCAAGCGATCCTGTCGCCGCCCAGCTCTTATAGGTGTTGTACAAACCGCCGTCATCGCGCGCGAACGGATAGTCCTGCGCAATGTCGAGCGGGAAATCATTCTGGTGGGTGACGAAGCCGCCGTCGCACGGATAATTGGGCGCATTGGTGGTCTGGCCCGTGGGGCAATTGGTGGCCACATAGTTCCAGCCATTGCCGACCGTCCGGTTGTAGCTGCCGGACAGCTTCAGTTTCGCGGTCAGGCGATCATCCGGTTCATATTTCACGGTCACCCGGCCGATCAGTTCGCGTTCCTGCGGCTGGTCGGTCGCGGCGGGCGCGGCGGTGTGCGGATTGGTGGCGCCGGTGCCGACGTCGAAGGTCGGGTAATCGATCGTCTGCTGCTGGTTGGTATAATAGCCACCCCACATGCGGGACCCGCGAATGGCGACCCGCAAGCCGAGACTGTCGTTGATGGGCTGCGAGATAACCGCTTCGGCAAAGGCGCGCTCGGCGGCAAATTCATAGCCGACCCGGCCGATATATTCCGGGTCATAGCCGGGATCGGCGGTGGTCAGGGAAATCACACCGGCGGTCGCATTCTTGCCGAAGAACAGCGACTGCGGTCCTTTCAGCACCTCGACCCGCGCGAGATCGAAAAAGCCCTCGTTGATGATCCGGCCCTGGCCGTAATAGACGCTGTCGACGACGATCGCGACCGACTGTTCGATTCCGATCGATGTGGCCGACGAACCGATGCCGCGCAGGGTCAGTTGCGCACCGGCCCCATTGGAGGCGCGGGCGATGGTGAAGTTCGGAGTCGCCGCAGCGATTTTCTCGAGGCTCGACAGGTCGCGCTGCTGGATTTCCTCGGCGGTGATCGCCTGCACCGATACCGGAATCGACTGGACGGTTTCTTCCCGGCGACGGGCGGTCACGACGATCGCCTGCAGCCCGCCGGACTGTTCCCTGATTTCCGCTTCGGGCGAATCGGCCGAGTCGACGGCGGCCTGATTCAATATCGTCGGGGCGAGACTGTTGCCCGACTGCATCGCAACAGAACCGCCAGCTGTCTGGCTGCTGGCGCCCGGCACCGTTGCCTGTCCGTAAGCTGCTGTCGGCGCTGCCAACATGGCCGCCACAATGGATGTTCCGTAAAGTAAATTTGCACGCAAAGCGGTTTTCGCCATTCCGTTATCCCTCCTCATCTTTTGGTGCGCTTTTGCGCTTGATGGGAAGGTATCGGACTGCAGATTTTTTGCGCCTAGCAAAAATGCCCTAACAAAATAAGCAGCGAGTAAGGCCGGCGGAAAAACTGCGCCTGTTTACTTGGCATGGCAAAGGTCGGGGGCGGCCAACCGACAATAGAAGCAATACGCCTTGCTTGTGCGGGGCTTTTGGATGGCAAGATGGTGGGCGGCTTCAGGTGAGTGGTTGTCAGGAAATGGGTCGATTCTGTTGAAAAACTCGACTGATGTGCGGTTTGATATTGCGTCTGGAAGCGAGACGAGTGCGATTTGATCTTCTGATCAGGCTGGCATCGGGATTGTTTTGGCTAGTTTGCGAAGGTTCTGGGCGGTGGCGGCTAGGAGGAACTCGTCTTTTGCGCCATTTGGTCCCCGCAGGCGCAATCGGTCCAGCTTTAATATTCGCTTGAGATGCGCGAACAGCATTTCCACCTTCTTCCGCTGCCTTCGCGAGGTGACATAGGCATCGCTAGTGACGATGTCGCGAGCCGTGTCGCGGGCGCTTTCATGGATGGAACGCATGATCCGGCGGGCTGGAGTATTGGGGCAACATTGCGGTTTGAGCGCGTAGGTATCACAGTCTGCCTTGCGTGCGCGGTATCGCCTGAAGCCATCCTTATCGATGCCGGGTCGCGTTTTGGTATAGTTGCGATTATATTGTCGCAGCCGTTTTCCGCCGGGGCACAGATAGCTGTCCTCGTCCTTGTCGTAGCTGAAGTTCGCGCGTTCGAAGGTGCCGTCCTGCCGGGCGGAATGGTCGAACACTGGAACATGCGGCGCGATGCCCCTCTCGACCAGCCAGGCAAGATTGTATGCTGATCCATAGCCGGTGTCGCCAGCGAGACGCCGGGGTAAAATACCGAACCGCTCCTCAGTCCGGTCGATCATCCGCCGTTGCGCTGTGACTTCCGCTTGACGGATTGATGCGGTCGCCTCCACGTCCATGATCACCGAATGATCGAGATCGATCAGATAGTTGGTACTGTAGGCGAAGAAGGCCCGTTCGTGCGACGCGGCGGTCCAGCGCGCCGCAGGGTCAGCCACGGCCAACTGCTTGGGTACAACCGGTGTAGCGCTCCCGAAGGCCGCATCGTCGAGCACCGCCAGATATTCGCGTATGGCATGGCTGGTGACTTCGCTCGGTAAATGTTCATGGCGACCCACAGCATGCTGCCGGTTCACATCGGCCCGGATAAGACTGGCATCGACTGCAAAGCCTTCGCCGCCGACCAGTCCTTCCGCCATGCACCGTGCGACCGTCGTCTCGAACAATTTGCGCAGCAGGTCGCTGTCGCGGAACCGGCCATGGCGGTTCTTCGAAAAGGTCGAGTGATCGGGAACCGCACCCTCCAGACCCAAGCATGGCAAAACCAGCGATAGGCAAGGTTGAGATGCACTTCATCGCACAGCCGCCGCTCGGAACGGATGCCCATGCAATAACCGATGATCAGCATCCGGATCATTAGTTCCGGATCAACCGACGGACGGCCTGTCTCACTATAAAAGCTGCGCAGATGTTCGCGGATGTCCGACAGATCGACGAACCGGTCGATTGAACGCAGCAAATTATCCGCTGGCACATGGCGCTCCAGGTTGAAGCTGTAGAACATCGCTTCCTGCGCTACCGTTCGCTCACCCATCATCGCCCAATCTCCGCGTCTTTGCGACGATTGAATCAGACAATCAGCGCTGCTGCAAGAGATAGTTTTTCAACACAATCGGGTGGATTACTGACATACCGCTTACGGAACTAGGGCAGCTTAATCGGATAGTTCGTCAAACTGCTCTTTCGGCAGCAGTGCGTTGCACATCTTCAAGAATTTGGATGGCCCGACGCCCCATCGATTCCGGAACAAACACATGATCGTGGTGGTAGGCCGAGATAATATTGCAGGGAATGCCTTCTTCAGCGAGCGCAGTAGCGACGACCGCGGTGAGACCGACGCCATCAAGAGCAGAAAACACTTCCAACACGATTCTGCACATAGGTGTCGATAAATCGAAACCGCACTTGGATGCTTCTGCTTCGCTCAGAACAAGGGAAGTTCCTTCATCTTCCCGAAAGGTCGCTAAGCTGCCAGATGCCGCTGCAGTTATGATTTCAGCGTCATCCGTCGAACAGAAAAAATAGGAACCATCCCTTAGAACCGGCGTCATTCCTGCAAGCATGGCTTGCTGCTCGCGAACCAAATTTTTATCCTGCGTCATTTTTGACCTTAGCATATAGGGATAGACAAATGTGTCCCGGCATAACGGATCAGACTCGCGCAGCTAATTCGACAATGTAGGCGACAATATAAACTACATCCGTGATATTGTCGCTTTAATGAGCGGGCAAGACCCTGTCCGTGCAACAACTGCCAACGGGAACTGCGCCGGCAACCTCCAATGGCCGCAACTGGGCCGTTTGCAGCACGGCTGCTTTTATTTTCCAACTAATCAATCCCGATCCCCGAAACTGGCTAGTTGCCCTCAGGCCAGTACAGGCACATCGGATTGCCGACTAACAGCTTTTGCTGCAATTCTTCGGTTATCGCAATCTGCGGGATTACATCCACCAATCCACCATCGTCGGGCAAAAGGTCCTGCATGTTGGGATGGGGCCAATCGGTTCCCCAAAGAACGCGGTTGGAATAGTCTTCTACCAAGGGCCGCACCGATGCGACAAAGTCGGCATAGGGCGGCCCCGCGGGATCCAGGCGATCCGGGCATGTTACTTTGGTCCAGATGTCCTCGCGGCTGTCGAGCAGCGCGCGAAAGGCGGTCATGTCGGGACCATCCGGCCCCTGGCTGACATCAGGACGTCCCATATGGTCGATCACAACCGGTACAGGGATATTGGCGATGAAATTTTTCATCTCTTCCAATATGTCCGCCTCGAAATAGATTACGACATGCCAATCCTTTCGCAATCGACCTGCGACAGCCAGAAATTTGTCCTTCGGCGCATTGTCGACCAAACGCTTGAGAAAGTTGAACCGGATGCCGCGGATACCACCCTGATGCAGCGCTTCCAGTTCAGCATCCGTAATGTCCGGATCGACGACCGCGACGCCGCGCGCCATTCCATTTGATTTTGCAATGGCATCCAATGTCGCGCTGTTGTCGGTGCCGTGACAGCTGGCCTGCACGATGACGTTGCGGGAAAAGCCGAGATGGTCCCGCAGCGCAAACAATTTGTCCGGTCCTGCGTCACCGGGGAGATATTTCGCCTTGGGGCTGAACGGAAACAGGGCTTGCGGACCGAATACATGGCAATGGGCATCTACTGCACCGGGGGGCAGGCTATATTTCGGCTTTGAAGGATCAGGATGCCAGCTGATGATGCGTTCGCTCATGCAAATATTACTCCGTCCATCAGTTTTCGCGCCGTGCGCAGCATTGCAGCGCTGGTTACACTGCCTTGACTGTCCACCTCCATCACGCAGGTTGTTTCTCCGGTGGGATGCTCGACCGAAAGCGTTTTGCTGCTTCCCCCGGATATGCTCGCAACTTCCGCCGCAGGCGTCCCGTCGATGAGGGCGGCTGTCGCAACCGTCACGGCGGCGAGGACACCCACGCTGGCATGGGCACGGTGCGGAATGAAGCTGCGCACGGTGATCGCCCCACCATTGCGGGGTGGCGCCACCAGCATCATTTTGGGGACTGACTTTTCGGTGACATCGCCGAGGTTCATGCGTTCGCCAGCGGCAAGGCGGATCGCTTCGATCGTCGCCTTGAGGGTTTCTGCCGCGTCCAGTTCATCACGGCTTTCATAGCCGGTGGCACCGAGGTCCGTCGCCTTGATGATGATGCAGGGCATGCCATTGTCAATCAGGGTGCACGGGACATCGTTGATGATATCAACTTTATTCCCGGATGGTAGCAGGGCACCGCAGGTCGAGCCGGCTGTGTCCCGAAAGGCCAGCGGGACAGGAGCGGCAGAACCGGGCACGCCGTCGATCCGCGCCGTGCCGGCATAGGTCGGCAGGCCATTGGGCGTTTGCACGGTTGCGACCGCAATCTGTCCGGTATTTTCCATATAGATGGTAACTCTGGTCTCGCCGTGATTCGCCGATACCAGTCCCCGCTCGATAGCAAAGGGGCCGACCCCGGCGAGAATATTTCCGCAATTCTGTGCGTCGCTGACAATTGCCTGGTCAACAAAGACCTGCAGGAAGAGATAATCGACATCTACGCCCTCGCGCTGCGATTTCCGGACGACCGCGACCTTGCTGGTCAGCGGATCGCCACCGCCCATGCCATCAATCTGTCGTTCGTCCGGCGAGCCCATCACGCGCAGAAGAAAGGCATCGCGCTCCCCCTTATCCGCCGGTAAATCGTCGGTCAGAAAATAGCCGCCTTTGGATGTTCCGCCCCGCATCCACATGACGCGGGTTCCATCAGACATATTTCAAGCCTTCTTTCTCCAGTCGTTCGCGCATCTTGTACATGTCGAGGCCCAGTTCGCCACCGGCGAGGCGTTGGCGCTTCTCTTCCTCATTGGCTTCGCGCGTACGGGCTTTTTCGAGAACTTTGGCGGCCCGTTCACGCGGGACGACGCACACTCCGTCATCGTCTGCGATGACGACATCGCTGGGATTTACCACCGCACCGGCACAGACGATCGGGATGTTCACCGACCCGAGTGTATTCTTGACAGTTCCCTGTGCGAACACCGCTTTGGACCAGACCGGGAAATTCATCTCTGTCAGGTCGCGGATGTCGCGGACACCTGCGTTGATGATCAATCCGCGGCAGCCATGTGCCTGCGCCGATGTCGCGAGCAAATCACCGAAATAGCCATCTTCGCAGGGACTGGTCGGTTCGAGCACCAGAATATCGCCTTCTTTCAATTGCTCGATCGCGACATGTACCATCCAGTTGTCCCCCGGCGCGGCAGAAATTGTGACGGCATTGCCGGCGATGCGTGCGCCTGTGTAAATTGGCCGGATATGGCTCGCCATCAGGCCGGTTCGTCCCTGGGCTTCGTGCACGGTGGCGACGCCGCATTTGCCGAGCCCGTCGACCAGGGTCAGGTCGGTACGGTCGATATTCTGGACAACGATATTCGTCATGGGCAGGCTCCTTGTTGTGGCTGAAGTTTACGAAGGTTGCGCGCAGACATGCAAGTCGGAACTATGCAACAGACATAATTATATGTTAATTCTATAGCTAATGGATATTTGGGATTTTAACCTGCGCCATCTGCGCGCTGCAGCCACAATCGGACATTTGGGGACCATTTCCGCGGCAGCGCAGGCCATCCATATCAGTCAACCCGCGATCACGCAGGGAATAGCAAAGCTCGAAACGCAGCTGGCGCAACCCCTGTTCGAGCGGAGAACCGACGGGATGGTCGCAACCGAGGCCGGACGGCTGTTTTTCCCGCGTATCGAAACCGCGCTGAACCAGATTGCATCTCCGCGGGTCACCATGACGCAGATTCGCGCAATGATCGCACTCGCCAGTGCCGGGAGCTACTCCGGAGCTTCGGCGGTCACCGGGCTGGCGCAGCCATCGCTGCACCGGGCGGTTGGCGATCTTTCTGTGGCGCTTAAGAAATCGCTGGTCGAACGTCGCGGCAAGGGTGTCGCGCTGACCGAGCAGGGCAGGCGCACCGTGCGCCGCTTCCGTCTGGCGCGGTCCGAACTCGAGGCAGGCCTCAGCGAAATGACCGCTCTGCTCGGGCGCGAGACCGGACGGATCACCATTGGTGCCATGCCCTTGTCGCGGGCGCGTATCTTGCCGGCGGCGGTTGCCGCTTTTCACCGCGACCATGCCGATGTTGCGATTAACATTGTCGAAGGCGCATTCCATGAATTGATCGAACCCCTGCGCGACGGAGACATTGATCTGATGATCGGAGCCTTGCGCGATCCAACACCCGGGCCGGACATCACCCAACAGGCTTTGTTTGAAGATCGTCCGGTCGTGATTGGCCGCAAAAATCATCCGGCATCGAAAGGCGAACCTTCGCTGGAAATGCTTTCGCAATATCCATGGACCATTCCGGCATCAGGTACGCCATTGCGCGATGGCTGGGCAAAGATGTTTGATGAGCGTTCGATCCCGCTGCCGGAAGTACCTATCGAATGCGGTTCGGTTATCACCATTCGGCAGATATTGATCAAAAGTGATTTTCTGACACTTTTGTCTCCGGATCAGGTGGCAGTGGAACTGGAAGCAGGATGGCTTACCCAAATTGCCGAAATTCCCAAAGATTTTATCCGGAATATTGGGATGACGAAGCGCACCGAATGGCGACCAACAGCTACGCAAGCCAAGTTTATCACAATATTAGAAACCATATCCAAATCGGATTGAATTTCTAAAAACTTATAGCAGGTTCAAGCTTCCAATTGGCGTGAATGCAATACTCAGGATAGCCTGCGAGCTATGGATCATTTGATCACTCTTATCGGCTATGGCGAAGCGGGACGGATATTTGCGCGGGCCGCGGGCTGGCAATCGAGGGCGCAGGCGTTTGACGTGAAGAATTTGCGCGAGCCTTATGCCGAAGATCAAATTTGCGGCTGTCCATCGCTGGCTACAGCTCTACGCGGTAGCAAGCAGGTGATCAGCGTTGTCACCGCGGATCAGGCGCTTAATGTGGCCAAGGATACGGCAGCGACCATCACGCCGGGGGCGTTATTTTATGATATGAATTCGGTCGCGCCGGATACCAAAAGGGCCGCTGCCGAAATCATCAATACGGCAGGCGGGCGCTACGTCGATGTTGCGATCATGTCACCTGTTAATCCCGCGAAAACCGGCGTTCCGCTGTTGCTTTCTGGTCCGCATTCCGACGAAGGGATTAAGGCGCTTTTAGAGCTCGGGTTCACAAATATCCGGATCGTCGGCGATGACGTCGGCCGCGCCTCGACCATCAAAATGCTGCGCTCCGTCATGTACAAAGGCGTGGAAGCGCTGACCGCCGAATGCCTGATTGCCTGCGAACAAGCCGGCGTGACTGATGAGGTTCTGGACAGCTTTAACAATGACTGGTCCGCTCAAGCGGATTACCGAATTGACCGGATGCTGATTCACGGCACCCGGCGATCTGCAGAAATGGCGGAAGCGGTCAAAACACTCGAAGCTCTGGGCGTCGCGCCATTGCTGACGCGCGGAACCGTCGCGAGGCAGGCAGCGCTTGGCGCACTTAATCTCGATCCCCCTCCACAAGGGCTGGATGCGAAACTGAAGGCGATTGCCAAATGACCATGATTATTGATTGCCACGGCCATTATACCGTTCTGCCCAGAGCCCATGACGAATGGCGCGAGGCGCAAACGGCAGCCTTCAACGCCAGTGAAGAGGCTCCCCCCTATCCCGATATTTCCGATGATGAGATTCGAGAAACGATCGAATCGAACCAGCTACGGCTGCTCAAGGAACGTGGCGCGGACATGACGATATTCTCTCCCCGCGCCTCTGCCATGGCTCCGCATGTAGGTGACCAGACGGTCGCGGTAAAATGGGCGCAGGTCTGCAATGACCTGATCGGAAGAGTGGTCGGACTTTATCCCGAAACCTTTGCTGGCGTTTGCATGCTGCCACAATCCCCTGAAGCCGACATGACTTCAAGTATCGCGGAACTAGAACGCTGCGTCGACATGGGCTTTATCGGCTGTAATCTGAACCCCGACCCCGGTGGGGGCAAGTTCGAGCATCCGCCCCTGACCGACAAATTCTGGTACCCGTTCTACGAAAAGATGGTTGAACTGGACGTCCCGGCAATGATCCATGTCTCGGGCAGTTGTAATCCGTCCATGCATGCGACGGGCGCTTATTATATCGCCGCCGATACCATTGCGTTCATGCAGTTGATCCAGGGTGATCTGTTCAGGGATTTTCCGACATTGCGATTGATCATTCCCCATGGCGGCGGCGCCGTACCCTATCACTGGGGGCGATATCGCGGACTCGCGGATATGTTGAAGCAACCTGATCTGGCGACGCATGTGATGAACAATGTGTTCTTCGATACCTGTGTATACCACCAACCCGGAATCAACCTGCTCGCCGATGTGATCGAGAACAAGAATATCCTGTTCGGATCCGAAATGGTCGGTGCAGTACGCGGCATTGATCCGCAAACCGGCCATTATTTTGATGATACCAAACGATATGTGGAGGCCATCGAGCTAAGCGATACCGAGCGCCATGCGATATTCGAAGGCAATGCGCGCCGTGTCTATCCCCGATTGGATGCGCAACTGGCAGCGAAAGGACGCTAAACTATGAAAATCGCGTTGGCCGGAGGCGGCGCTTTTGGTGAAAAACATCTTGATGGTCTGCAAAAAATTGATGGTGTCGAAGTAACGGCACTGGTCGGACGACGGCAGAAACCAACACAAATCATGGCCGACAAATATGGCGTCGGCTTTGCAACTACCAACTATAACGAAATGCTGACACGGGAAGATGTCGATGCGGTAATTCTTGCAACGCCCACGCCAATGCACGCGGACCAAGCCATTGCCGCAATGAACGCAGGCAAACATATCGAGGTGGAAATTCCGCTCGCCGATAGCTGGGCCGCCTGTGAGGCTATTCTTGCAAAGCAGAAGGAAACCGGTCTTGTCTGCATGGTCGGTCATACCCGGCGCTTCAATCCTTCACATCAATGGGTACACAATCAAATCGCCGCCGGCGCGTTCAACGTCCAGCAAATGGATGTGCAAACTTATTTTTTCCGCCGCAAGAATATTAATGCCAAGGGCCAAGCGCGGTCATGGACTGATCATCTGCTGTGGCATCACGCCGCGCATACCGTTGATCTTTTCACGTACCAAGCGGGACCGATTGTCCAGGCCAATGCGTTGCAGGGCCCGATCCATCCCGTACTCGGCATCGCGATGGATATGTCAATCCAGTTGAAAGCGGAAAGCGGCGCGATTTGCACCCTGTCTTTGAGTTTTAACAATGAAGGACCGCTCGGTACTTTCTTCCGTTATATCGGCGATACCGGCACCTATATCGCGCGTTATGACGATCTGGTGAACGGCAAGGAAGAGCCGATTGACGTGTTAAATATCGACGTGTCGATGAACGGTATCGAATTGCAAGATCGCGAATTTGTTGCCGCGATCCGCGAAGGACGTGAGCCGAATTCAAGCGTCGAGCAAGTGCTGCCGTGCTACAAGGTGCTGCATGATCTGGAACAACAGATCGCATGAAAGCACAAGTTGCCATCATCGACGCTGGCCCCGCCGGATTATTACTCGGCCATTTACTCTGCGCCGAAGGCATTGATTGCACAATCGTCAACTGCGCATCAGCCGATTATGTGCTTGGTGGCGCACGGAAACAGGCAATCAATATTGCTGAACAGGTATAACAATGTGCCTAGATAATCTCTCTTTGTCCCCCATCATAACAGAAAAGCAAAAACGCGGAAAATATAAAATGGACGATCTATCTTGGTTGGATGAATCTCGATTTCATCGCTTGTTGTTTCAGTCGGTGACGGTCAAACGTGCATGGAAAGTTGCGCTGGTCGTTGGAACGATTTTAATCGCCATTAACCAGGGGGACCTGCTGCTAGCTGGAGGCCTTCCGCCCATCTGGAAAATCGTACTGACATATATGGTGCCCTATAGCGTTAGCAGCTTTTCGACAGCCGCATTACTTTCCGACCTAGCAAAGCACAAAGTAACGGTGCGTTAGCGTCAGGATCAGCCAACCGCCTCGGTGTCGGCGCGTTTTATCTGCTTGTGATCGTCTTCGACCAGACCGTGTTTCCAATAACTTGATAGGTAGAGCCGTTCTGCGCCAAATTGGCACTCAACACGGAGATATTGGCGAAGCAGTTTCATCGCCTCAAACTCACAGGCTACCCAAGCATAAGCCAACTCATTTAATGAGGGCAGTTTACGAACGGCATCGGACAAAAGCGATGGATTGGCTCCTAGATGGGTATCTACCAGCCAATGGAGTTTCATCCCATCTGGCTTGGCAATAATCTGCTCGTCCCCGACATCACGGACAAGAATGATTGCATCTCCAGTCGCATCTGCAGGCAATGCCTCTAGATTGACCGAAATTGCTGGCAACGCCGTCATGTCTCCGACGAGAAGAAATGGACCGGATCCTTTGGGCAGCGGTTTTGCTTCGCCTGGCCCCCCAATCTTGATCGAGTCACCGATTTTAGCATTCACAGCCCAATATGTAGCCGGTCCGGATTCTTTATCCGTCCCGTGCAGAGCGAAGTCGACATCAATGCTTTTTTGTGACTGGTTGCGGATGGTGTATGTCCGCACGCAAGACTTGCTACCCTCTGCGCCTGATAGCATTAGCTTGATATATCCCCCGCTTTGGTCAGCCGGGAAGCCGGCAAGACCTTCGCCGCCCAAACTCACCCGGTGCATATTGGGAGTGATCCGAACTTCATCGAGAACAGTCAAGATACGTGGTTCTGGTCGTGCCATATTTCATTCCGTTTTTGAGAGAGGTGTGCGGTGGCTCTGAGTTTAATCAATGCAAAGGACCGAATGCGCTTATTCCACTCAGTCAATTTCTGTCGATTTGCAATCTATGATCAACTCACCGCACACTCGCTGTACAATATCCTTGGTTAATCAGCCGCAATCACATTTCGGACGAATTCAATTGCAGGATCGGGGCTTGAAAATATTTCATAGACAAATAGCCAGTCAAGCTTTCGATACAGTTGGCGAGATGGTGGTGGGGTAACGACCGAGCGCCAGGAACAGCCCCTGACAGATAATCAGGATCACGATAGAGATCACTAGTATTTGACCATAACCGCCCATTGATGCGGCGGCACCGCCAAAGATCGGCGGC
This sequence comes from uncultured Sphingomonadaceae bacterium, assembly GCA_947488845.1. Taxonomy (GTDB): domain Bacteria; phylum Pseudomonadota; class Alphaproteobacteria; order Sphingomonadales; family Sphingomonadaceae; genus Parasphingorhabdus. The sequence continues at coordinate 126,434 of CANLBM010000012.1, forward strand.
GCGAGGCCAGCGCCAACGGTGAAGAAAACGAATACTCGTCCGAAAATGGCAGCATAGTGGGCAGTTCCGAAATAGCGGCTGGTAAGATAGGCAAGCAAATCGAGTTCCGCACCTGCGGCCAGCCCAATCGCGATAGCGATGAAGAAGGCGCTGCTGTAAGTGATTTCCATATTGAGCAGTAGCAATATGCCGACCATTGGGAGCGTGAAGAAAATCATTGCAACGCCCGGTGCCCAGAAACGATCAACTAGCGCTCCGATCAGGAGCCGTCCGAATATAACTGTCGCGCCCAGCGCCGCTGCGAGCGTTGCAATCTGGCTTCGTTCCAGCCCTTCCGCGCTAAGAATGCGTTCGAAATTGGACAGTAGACCGACCAGCACAAATGCGGTCAGGAACAGCACCGCTCCAAGGATCCAGAACTTCTTGTTGCGAATGGCTTCAGAAACCGTGACGCCCCACAGCTGGGCAGTTTGCTGCTGCGAATCGGATGCATCGGTATCAGACGGACCTTGTCGCTCACGAAAGAAGGCCAGAACAAATGGTAAGGAGAACAGCAAGCTGCCAATCCCTATCACCCTGTAGCCCATTCTCCAGCCATAGTTGGATATCACGAACTCGACGATCGGCGGGAGCAGGAATGCGCCAATGCCGGTACCAGACATAACAATACCAATGGCCTTGCCGCGATTTTCGACAAACCAACTGTTTATCACCTTGGTCCAGGTTATCGGCAGCGAGCCTGCGGCCAACATGGCAAGCAAGAAAAAGCTTAGATACCAGAGCAGCAGTGAGCCGGAGTTGAAAGACAGTAAAATATAGCCTGTTGCATGACCGATGAGCCCGAGTATGGCCAAGCGTCGTGCACCCCATTTCTCAACCATCGATCCCACCACAGGGCCGGTGACAATGCCTGCTAGCATCAGCACGGTATAGCTTAAGAAGAATTGGCCGGCGTCCCACCCGAACTCAGCAGTCACCGGTCCAACGAAGAAGCCCTGGGTATAGTTAGTTGCTGTGAACAATCCGCACAACGTGCCGATGACCGCCGCCAATAGCGGTCCGCCGCCGCGCTTGAATTCTTCCACTGTCTCTCTCCGTTCATATTCTTACGCTCATCGTATGACCGAATTTGCGCTGCTATTTTATGCGTCGGATACTTACCGTCAAAGCTGTATGGTCACCCATTTAAGCTCGGTCATCGCTTCAAGATCAGCATCTGTTCCCTCACGGCCAACACCGCTCTCACCATTGCCGCCAAATGGAACATGGGGTTCGTCCTGGATGGTGGGGCCATTTATATGGCACATCCCCGCGCCGCTATACTCGGCAAAATGGAGCGCTTTGTTGAGATCGTTTGTGAAAATGGCAGACGCCAATCCAAAAGACGTATCATTCGCCTTTTGAAGCCCCTCCTCATAAGAATCGATCGGATAGATCGCCGTCACAGGACCGAACGTCTCTTCTTTGCACACGATCATGTCTTCGGTTACATCGGTAAGGACCGTTGGCTGACAACGATTGCCAGCCCAACCACCACCGGCCAGGACTTTGGCACCCTTGTTGACCGCGTCTTCAATATGTTCCCGGACCCGGTGGCCTGCCCCCCGAAAAGTGGTCCATATTGAAAGTTAGGATTTCGGCTATTTATGGCTTGAAAGGAGCTTTGAATG
>CANLBM010000013.1 GCA_947488845.1 uncultured Sphingomonadaceae bacterium
ACAGCACCTCCTTCGATGCCGACATTGAATCACAAAAATGCCGCGCTGGGAATCCCTTTAATAGGTCCTGACCCTAGGTGATATATTTCCTTTTTGGGAAGGAATTAAAAATCAACTAAACAGAGGCAATGTAGAGTGGAAAATAAATACTTGACATATACATAATTTGAAATTACTTTTCATAAAAATTCTTACCAAGATTGCGAAAAATGGATCATGTATTAGTAAAAATATCGAGAATTGAAACAATTGAGAGCACCGAAGTTCAGGGAGAATGTTTGGTAACACTGTTTAACGGTCGGGCGTTCCGTGTTGATACTAGTCCTTCTGAATGCCATAAGAATATTTATCATGCGGAAGCCGATCAGAAAGAAGAAAAAAGTCCAATAAGAGACGGCTTCGTCTATTTAGGTCTTGCAGAATCCTCGCCAAATCCAAAATAGATCACTGGTTTTTTCGTTTTGTCGCCGTGGCATCCAATACCCGCAGCGGCGACATTCGGTTTATCGAGGGAGCGGCCTTGGACCTCATATTCGTTGAAATGACGTTTGCTCAGTAGGGCTATCTGGCCTAACTTTTTGCGACACGAGTCCACGACCAAAATTCCGGTCTGCTACAGCACCAAAAGGAAGCGCAAAGGAGGAACAGACGCGATAAGGCGTACTGCAAGATGTCTGGTGTACTACACCAGCTATCTTGGCAAAGGAGACACTGCGTTCTCCCGTTGCATCCCTCTCGCCATTGGCGCGCATCAGGCATTGAGCCTGTTCCGTGCCATCGGGGAGACTTCGCTCTCCCCAAACCCCATCGATCAAAGGGCGTGCCTGCCCCTTGAGACCCTGCCTCTCCCGAGGGGCCAACCCTGCGCGGATTGGATGAGCGGCAGGGGCTTGGAGACGTGCCTCTCCACCCTGCACCCGAACCATGCAGCAAGCGTTTGGCCGCTTGCATTCACCAGTCAGGGAAGCGCTTGGCTTTCTGCATTGAGACTAACGAAAAGAGCCGCCAATGCGCGTTCATATGCTAGAGGTGCGTGTGAGCTTGGATTTGGTATGCATTGAACGCGCGCGCAAACAAAGTGGGCTGCTAAAACTTGGACTTTTGCGGAAGGGGTGGAGGCAAGTAAGTTCAACAAATGCCGACCTTATTGCTTTCAAAAACATGAATTTTATGCTTTCCTATGCAGCTGTCGTGTGGCGGTAATCAACAATAAAACATGGAGCCACGATGCTTACTGGTGAAATTCGTAGTCAGGTCGACCAAATTTGGAATGCTTTTTGGTCTGGGGGTGTTTCCAATCCGCTTTCAGTGATCGAGCAGATTACCTATCTCCTCTTCATCAAGCGTCTTGATGACCTGCACACGCTTGAAGAAAACAAGGCGGCCAACCTAGGCATTCCGATGGAGCGGCGGATTTTTCCTGACGGGAACGACGATCAGGGCCGTCCCTATTCCGATCTGCGCTGGTCCCGCTTCAAAAACTTCGAAGCCCGCGAGATGATGGATGTGGTGGCCGAACGCGTGTTCCCCTTCCTGCGTCAGCTAGGTGAAGAAGGCTCCAGCTATGGCGAGCATATGAAGGATGCGCGCCTAGGTTTCAGCAACGCGGCATTGCTCGCCAAGACGGTCGACATGCTCGACAAAATCCCGATGGATGATCGCGACACCAAGGGCGATCTCTACGAATACATGCTCGGCAAGATCGCGAGCGCAGGCACCAATGGCCAGTTTCGCACGCCGCGCCACATCATCCGCCTGATGGTTGAGATGACGCAGCCGACGCCCGAGGACGTTATCTGCGATCCGGCACTCGGCACGGCGGGCTTTCTGGTCGCGGCAGGCGAGTATCTGCGCGACAACCACCCGCAGCTTTTCCGTGACGAGAAGCTTCGCCATCACTTCCACAACGGCATGTTCCACGGGTTCGATTTCGACCCCACCATGCTCCGCATCGGCAGCATGAACATGACGCTGCACGGGGTGGACAACCCCGATGTCAGCTACCGCGACAGTCTGGCTGAAGAGCATGGCAAGGACGCGGGCAAGTACAGTCTGATCCTCGCCAACCCGCCCTTTGCCGGATCGCTCGATTACGATGCGACCGCCAAGGACCTCCAGCAGATCGTCAAGACCAAGAAGACCGAGTTGCTGTTCCTCGCCCTGTTCCTGCGCTTGCTTAAGACGGGCGGGCGCGCGGCGGTGGTTGTGCCGGATGGCGTGCTGTTCGGATCGTCGAAGGCCCACCAGGAATTGCGCAAGCTGCTGGTCGAGAAGCACAAGCTTGAAGGCGTGCTGAAACTGCCTTCCGGCGTGTTTAAGCCTTATGCGGGCGTGTCGACCGCCGTGCTGTTCTTCACCAAGACCGGCGTGGGCGGGACGGATCATGTCTGGTTCTACGACATGCAGGCCGATGGCTATTCGCTTGACGACAAGCGCAGCGCGCTTTTGCCAGAGGAAAAGCTGGGGCTGCAATTCACCTCGCCGCTTTCGGCAGAAGAGCATGCCAAGAACAACCTGCCCGATGTCCTGCTCCGCTGGGGCAAGCGCGACGGTGACGAACGTGAGAACCCGCGCACGGCGCAGAGCTTCACCGTGCCCAAGGACGAGATCGCCGCGACCGGCACCTATGACCTCTCGCTCAACCGCTACAAGCAGGTCGAGCATGAAGAGGTCACGCACGACAAACCTGCCGACATTATCAATGAACTACGAACGCTGGAGCAGGAAATCAGCGACGGCCTTGCGAAGCTGGAGGCGATGCTGGGATGAGTGCCGCACGCTTCATAAAGATATCGGACTTTTGCCAAACCGGCAGCGGCACAACGCCATCCCGGCAGAAAGAAGCGCGATACTATGGCGGTAAAATACCATGGGTGAAGTCAGGTGAGCTTCGAGAGGGCGAAATCACCGTAACCGAAGAGACTGTGACTGAAGAGGCGCTCAAGGAAACTTCTCTAAAACTTGTGCCTTCGGGTGCGCTGTTAGTTGCCATGTATGGGGCAACCGTTGGCCGTGTGGGACGGCTCGGTATTGAGGCGACGACTAACCAAGCCGTTTGCCACGTGGTTCCAGACCCCGCTCTCGCTGACGAGCGATATATGTTTCACGCGCTATGTGCGAAAGCTTCAGAGCTAGTTGCAAAAGGGGTAGGCGGGGCGCAGCCCAACATCAGCCAGGGCACAATCAAAGACACTCAGATTTACCTTCCCCCGCTCGGCGAGCAGCAGCGGATTGCGGCGATCCTTGATCAGGCGGACGAGCTGCGCCGCAAACGCCAGCGCGCCATCGACCGCCTCAACCAACTCGGCCAAGCCATCTTCCACGAGATGTTTGGTGATCCCCAGCTGGGGTATGACAATGTGCGACTAGAGGATGTGGCTTCACAGATCGATTACGGATTGACGGCCTCAGCTAAAGAGGATGGCGACGGCCCGAAGTTTCTCAGAATTACTGACATTCAGGATGGCAAAGTGGATTGGGCCACTGTTCCCCTATGCGACGCGACGACAAAGCAAATTGCGGACAATGAGCTCCATGTTGGAGACATCGTGTTCGCGCGCACGGGTGCAACGACAGGGAAGAGCTTCTTGATCGAAAGCTGTCCCGACAAAGCTGTTTTCGCATCATATCTTATTAGGGTCAGGCCCTCTAAAGCAGTGCGTCCAGAGTACCTATTCGGCTTTTTCCAAACGACACTTTATTGGAATCAGATTCAGAGCATGGCTCAAGGGGCGGCGCAGCCCGGTGTCAATTCTACGAAGTTGAAGGAACTGGTGCTGCCGTTACCTCCAATTGAGCTTCAGAAGAAATTCTGCGACGCATATCGGGAGATCAAAAACCAGTTGGTGCCAATGTATGACGAACTGGCAGCATATGGCCGCCTCTTTTCGTCCCTCCAACATCGCGCCTTCCAAGGAGAGCTGTAGCCATGTCGCAGTTCGCCTTCCTCCAAGCTGAATTTGCCGAGGTATATGGCCTCGCGAGGAAGTCGGAAACGCTTGCCCTGTCCGATCCGCGCGGAAGCTGCTTTCATGCCCGCCTCGCGCTCGAAAGTGCGGTCAAGTGGATGTACGACAATGACCGCAGTCTGCGTTCGCCGTATGACACAACACTCTCCGCGCTGATCCATGAGGGCACGTTCCGCTCGCTGGTCGGCAACGCGCTTGTCACCAAGGCGCGGATCATCAAGGACCTGGGCAATGTCGCGGTGCATGAAACGCGGCCCGTTCCCGAGAAGTCCGCGACCGATAGCCTGAAGCAGCTCTTCGATTTCTGCTACTGGCTGGTGCGCACCTATGCGCGCGGGGCCAAGCCTGATCCCACCGTGCAGTTCTCCATCGCCGCCCTGCCGCGTGCGGTGCAGGTGGAGGCTTCAACCCTCAAGAAATTGCAGGCCCTCGCCAAAGAGCGCGAGGAAGCGGCAGCGGCGCTCGCCGAAGAACAAGCGGCGCGCATTAAGAGCGAGGAAGACCGCGCCGCGCTCGATGAGGAGATCAAGCGGCTTCAGGGGCAGATCGAGGCCATCAAGGCCGAAAACGCCAAGGTCGAAGATACACACGACTATAACGAAGCCGAAACCCGCGACATCTGGATCGACCGCTTGCTCGCTGAGGCAGGCTGGCCGCTCGATCGGGAGCGTGACCGTGAGCTTCCCGTCACTGGCATGCCGAGCACTTCCGGCGAAGGCTTTGTCGATTATGTGCTGTGGGGCGATGACGGCAAACCTCTGGCAGTGATCGAAGCCAAACGCACCAAGCGCGATCCACGCGAAGGTCAGCAGCAGGCCAAGCTCTATGCCGATTGTCTGGAGCAGCAGTTCGGCGTGCGTCCGCTGATTTACTATACCAACGGCTACAAGCACTGGCTGTGGGATGACGGCGCCTATCCGCCGCGTGAAGTGCACGGCTTCTACAAGAAGGACGAGCTGGAGCTATGGCGCCAGCGTAAGGCCGCACGTCGTGCGATCGCGACCACAAAGATCGATGAGAACATCGCCGGGCGTTATTACCAAACCCGCGCCATCCGCCGGATCGGCGAGGCCTTCGAAAAGGACCGCCAGCGCAAGGCTCTGCTGGTCATGGCAACGGGTTCGGGCAAGACCCGCACCGTCATCGCATTGGTCGATCAGCTTATGCGCGCCAATTGGTGCAAGCGCGTGCTGTTTCTGGCGGACCGCGTGGCGCTGGTGAAGCAGGCGCATAACGCGTTCAAGGCGCATATCCCGACGACGCCGAGCGCGAACCTGATCGAGAAGCACGACGCCAAGAAGAATGACCATAACGGCGCGCGTGTTTGCGTGGCGACCTACCCCACCATGATGGGGCTGATTGATGAGATGCAGAACGGCCAGAAGCGCTATGGCCCAGGGCATTTTGACCTGATCGTGATCGATGAGGCGCACCGCTCTGTTTACCGGAAATACCGCGCGATCTTTGACTATTTCGACAGCCTTCTGGTCGGTCTGACCGCGACGCCCCGAGACGAGATTGACCGCGACACCTATTCGCTCTTCGAGCTTGAGCGCGGCGTTCCAACCGATAGCTATGATCTTGAAGAGGCAGTGGCTGACGGCTTCCTTGTTCCGCCGACTGTGATGTCGGTGTCGACCCTGTTTATCCGCCAAGGCATCAAGTACGAAGACCTCACCGATGAGGATAAGGAGAAGTGGGATCTTCTCGAATGGGAAGGCCAGCTTCCGAAGATCGATATCGATCCGGCTGAACTGAACAAGAAGCTGTTCAACGCGGATACCGTCGACAAGGTGCTAGAGCATCTGATGGTGAATGGCCTCAAGGTTGCCGAGGGCGACCGGCTAGGCAAGACGATCATCTTTGCGAAGAACCACAAGCACGCGCAGTTCATCGCCGAGCGCTTCGATGCCAATTACCCGCATCTGAAGGGCTCGTTTGCGCGCGTGATCGACTACTCGGTCGAGTACCCGCAATCTCTGATCGACGACTTCTCGATTGCCGATAAACCGCCGCATATCGCTATATCGGTCGATATGCTCGATACCGGCATTGATGTGCCCGAGGTGCTCAACCTCGTCTTCTTCAAGGTCGTTCGCTCAAAGACCAAGTTCTGGCAGATGATCGGACGCGGCACCCGTCTTCGCGAAAACCTGTTCGGCCCCGGCCGCGACAAGTCCGAGTTCCTGATTTTCGACTATTGCCAGAATTTCGAGTTCTTCAACCAGAACCCGAACTTGAAGGAAGGCAAGCAATCAGCCTCTCTAACCGAGAAGCTTTTCACGACGCGCGTCGAGCTCGCCATGCAGCTGGCAGGCTTGCCCGAGGAAGAACGCAGTCAAGGTCTGGCGCAGCTCGATAGCGAAACGCGCGACCGCCTTTTCGACGAGGTGGTGGCCATGAACCTCGACAACTTCCTTGTCCGCGCTAAGCGCAAGGAAGTCGAAGAATTCCAGCAGCGTGAAGCCTGGAACGAGATCGGCCTGAATGACCGCGAGATGCTGATTGGCGAGATCGCTGGCCTTCCTTCAGCCTTCGAGGACAACGATATCGCTGCCAAGCAGTTCGACTATATCGTGCTGAAGGGGCAACTCGCCTTGCTGCAAAATGACACGTCGTTTGCGCAGTGTCAGGAGAAGGTGATCGTTCTCGCATCCAAGCTTGAAGAGCTTGGAAATGTGCCGATGGTCACTGCGCAGATGGATTTGATCCTCGAAGTTCAGACACCCGATTATTGGACCGACATCGACGCATGGACGCTGGAGCAAATGCGCCGCCGTTTGCGCGGACTGATGAAGCTGATCGAAGGCGATGAAGCGGTGATCATCTACACCGACTTCGAGGATGAGATGGGTGAGGCAACTGCCATTGAGTTGCCCCATGCAGGCATCGGAACAGACAAGCCGCGCTTCCTGATGAAAGTGCGTCATTTCTTGAAGGCGCACGCAGACCACATTGCGATCCAGAAGCTCCATCGCAACGAACAGCTTACACCGCAGGACCTGACCGAGCTTGAGCGTATCCTGCGCGCAGAAACCGAGGCCAGTGACAACGACATTGCTGTCATAACTAGTGAGGGCGGACTAGGTCTCTTTATCCGCTCTCTGATTGGACTTGATCGAGATGCGGCAAAGGGCGCGTTTGCTGAGGTATTGGCTGGTCAGAACCTGACTGCGAACCAAATCGAGTTCATCAACTTGATCATCGATTATTTGACCGAACGAGGCGCGATGGACCCGCGCCGCTTGTATGAGAGTCCGTTCACTGACTTGGATGACCAAGGAATCAGCGGCTTGTTTAAGCAGGCGGACGTGCAACGGATCGTGCGGGTGCTACAGGATGTACGTGGGAGGGCCGCAGCGTGATTTCCGAAAGCGACCTAATAAAGATTTCCCCCACAGGTACAGCTTCATCCGCGTCCGTGAGTCATATCTCAAGTGGCATTCCGATCCCCGCTACTTTGCGCGTTCAGGTATTTTCGCCCGACGATTGGGAAATGTTCACAGAAGAATATGCCTCTTCGCTCGAAGCGACTTATTCGAAGGTTCGACGCTTTGGTGGGGCGGGCGACATGGGCATCGACGTCGCGTGCTTTCATACGGATCAGGGCTTTGCGGGCGGGTGGGATAACTACCAATGCAAACGATATGACCACGCGCTTCGTCCCGGCGACATTTGGGTCGAAATCGGGAAGATCATCTACTACTCGTTCAGCGGCGAATTTGTCCCGCCGCATAAGTATTATTTCTGCGCGTCGCGAGGGATTGGCACGACGCTTGAAAGGCTACTGAATGACACCACGAAACTCAAGGCCAAGTGTCGAGAGGCGTGGCCCGAAAAATGTGAGGGGCGCATTACATCCACGGATACCACCCCGTTGGCGGGTGATCTGCTTGCATATTTCGAAGCATTTGATTTCAGCATTTTTACGTCCAAATCCGTGCTTGAACTCGTGCAGGGCCACGCGACAACCCAGTTCCACGCAGTTCGATTTGGCGGTGGTTTGCCTCCGCGCCCAATCCACGCTCCCCCACCCGATCAGCCACAGCGGCATGAGAGCAGATACATCCGTCAGCTCCTCGATGCCTACGGGGAGCATGCGGGCGCAGAATTCGCCGATCTTACAGTACTGGGAGCCAATAGTACTCTGACGGGGAATTTTCGGCGCCAACGTGAGCGCTTCTACCATGCAGAAGCGCTGAGAAATTTCGCGCGCGATACCGTACCAGAAGGAACCTTCGCACAATTACAAGATGAAATCTTTCACGGTGTCATTGATGTATGCGAGTCCAATCATTCGAATGGCTTTGAACGCATGACTGCCGCCGTTTCGCAGGCAGCTTCAATCGCATCAACTTCCAATCCGCTTTCTCCTGCCACAAACACTCAAGACCGGCAGGGCATCTGCCACCAGCTCGCTAACGACGACCGGCTCAAATGGGTGGTGAAAAAATGACTAGCGATTTCAAATCAGAACCGTTCAACAGCCCCCTCGAAACTGGATTGCGCTCGCTGGCAATTTTGGAGGCAGCGTTTCCTAGTTGCTACGATTTGCAGCGCTTGGTCGAGATGGATTATCTGGTCGTCCATTCTGCCGACGTGGGTGGCCCAGCTAGCCTACATGCACCATTGCCGCTTCGCGCAGGTGAACTTTTGGTCAGGCGCCAGCTAATCGAACGTGGCTTGCTCTTGATGATGAGCAAAGGCCTTATTGAGCGCCGCGTCACTACTGACGGGATTCAGTATGTGGCGGGCGATACTGCCTCACCTTATCTTGCAAGCCTAACTGCCCCGTACACTCTCCAGCTTCGCGAACGTGCGCGTTGGCTGGTGGACAATTTTGCGGGCTTCTCCACGGAGGAGATTCGAGGATTGATCCACCGCTTTTTCGAGCATTGGACGAGCGAATTTGAAACCGCGAAAGCGATAGGTTGACCCATGACCGGTAATTCCATCCATCTAGAGCAAATCGAATTCCTTGGCCCAGATAGGGAGCGGGTCATCGAATTTGCGGAGGGTGTCAACGTAATCTGCGGCGCATCTGATACGGGTAAGTCATTTCTCGCCGAAGCTATCGATTTCATGTTTGGCGGCTCCACGCTAAGAGAGATTTCTGAGCGTGTGCCTTATGCGAGCGCAAACATGAGCTTTAATTTTGGCGCATCCGACCGATGGAAGGTGAAACGTGCTCTTGCTGGCGGGAATTTTGAACTCGTCCCCGTCACAGCCGACGGAGACGGAGTTTCCGCCAAATTGAAGCAACAGCATGCGCACGGTCGAACTGACAACATTTCGGGATTTCTGCTCGATAAGATCGGGTTGCTCGACAAGCGGATACTGAAGAGCAAAACAAAGGGTACGACGCAAAGCCTGAGTTTCCGCAATCTCGCCCGCTTGATAATTATACAAGAAGGCGAAATCCAGCACGCTGGATCGCCTTTCCTCACACAGAATGTAGTTGCCAACCCCGCTGAGTTGGCGACCGTCAAACTCTTGCTCACCGGCGTAGATGATTCCGCCATTGTGGCGACATTGGTTGAAAGCCCAGACAACGCACGGCAGCTCGCTCTTATTGACGAGATAATTTCCGACCTATCGTCAGAAATCAGCGACATGGGGCACGAAAAGCCTGAGCTTTTGGAACAAGTTGAAAAACTACAATCCACCCTCGACGCTCAACGGACAAGTATGCAGTCTGTTCAAGGGGAATTGGACCAGAAAATTGAGCGTCGGAAAGAGCTGTATAATGAATGCCTCGGCTATCAGAATCGGCACTCTGAAATCATCGATCTGTTGGCGCGTTTCGATCTCCTACAAACGCATTATGCTGTCGACAAAGAGCGGCTGACTGCGATTCAGGAAAGTGGTTCGATGTTTGCGCACATTGCGCAGGCCGCTTGCCCCCTTTGTGGTGCTAAGCCGGACCACCAACACCTTGCGGAGGAATGCGAAGGCGATGTCGATGCCATTGTCAATGCAGCGAGCGCGGAGCTTGCAAAAATCAATCAGCTCTTATTGGAATTACAGCAGACTGTCACCGACCTGCACCGTGAAACGGACGGTATCACCTCTTCATGGTCGGAGAAGCACGCATTGTTTCAGGAAGCCGACGCTGAAATTCGATCTAGCATTTCACCGTTAGTTGTCGAAGCTCGGTCACAGTTTTCGGAGGTCGTAGAGAAGCGTGCTGAAGTTCAAGCTGCAATAGACATGTTTGACCGGCTGGAAAAACTGCAAGAGCGGCGTCAGACCTTGATCGACGAAGATCAAGCGGATGCTCTAGAATCATCTGGGGTTGAGACAGGGCTTCCCGAAGCTTCTTCGCACGCCCTTTCTATGACGATCTCGCGAATTTTGCGCGCATGGCACTTTCCCGGAGATTGCCATGTCCATTTCGACAAGCAAAAGCGGGATTTCGTTATTGACGGGAAACCAAGGGGGAGCCGAGGTAAGGGCCTTCGAGCCATCACACATGCCGCAGTCACACTTGGCCTCATGGAATATTGCCGTGAGCAATCTCTGCCGCACCCCGGTTTTGTCATGATGGACTCACCCCTGCTCGCCTATTTTGAGCCGGAAGGTGAAGATGATTTGGCATTGCAGGGCACTGACCTCAAGGAGCGCTTTTACGAGTACCTTGTTCAACAGCATAGTCGTGACAGCCAAGTCATTATCATTGAAAATCAACACCCACCCGCGAAATTTGACGATCAACTCAGTCTCACTGTTTTTACCCGTAATCCAGCTGAAGGTCGTTTCGGACTTCTGTAGTAATCGCACCTTCCGCCTTTTCCGTTCAGATATGCCGCTACGATGGCTGGGCTAGTCGCCTCGTCAACGGTTCTGTCCGCTCCATTCATTTCATTCCCGTGTTGACCGTTTCGCTACGCTGACCATGCGCCGAGACGCCCCGCCTTCTTTTTCGCGTCCTTCAAGGAAACAGCGAAAGGAGACAGGACATGACAACATTATTTGCACAACCATACGACATCAGCGCTTGCGGCTTCTATTTTGACAGCATCGAGCAATATCGCGCCAAGGCTTCCGCTCTCAAGAACGACTACGGCGAGCCTGTCGAAGAGTTCGAAATTCAGTTCATAGATGGCGAGCATATCGATTGCTCATTGGCGTCGGCCCTTGGTGTGAGCCAAGCCAATCTGAACCGCTTTTTTGAAATTGTCGATCAGTGGTATGACGAACAAAAAACTCGCTTTATCATCGCGGTCGGCGAAAGTGGCTTCGCCACTGACTGCGACCCTGATGATCTCGATATTGATATTTACGAGCTGGACTCGCTCAAGGAGCTGGCCGAGCAATTCGTCGAAGAAGGCCTGTTTGGAGAAATTCCCGAGCAACTGCGTTTCTATCTCGACTTGGATTTGATAGCTCGTGATCTGGGCATGGATTACTCCGAAACCGAGATTGCTGGCACACGCTATGTCTACAGGTGCGGGTAATATTCCCGCACCTTGCATCATGCCATATTTATGGTCGAGCGTGAGCCAAGGCATTGTCGATAGCCTCTATCGATGATTGGAATTGCGCTCGCTCTTCCTGTGATGCCGCAGCATGGAATTGAGCGGTCACGCCAGCGCGGAGCGATAATAGTTCTGATTTTGTCAGTTTTGCCAGTGAAGCGGCATTGAATTGATTTTGCATGGCTTACCTCCTTGTTTCGGAGACCGCGATTGACGCGGCCTTTCATGCCAGAGGTAAAGCCAGTGTAGATTGGGTATCACTCGCCAGAGGCGCAACGATCAGAGAAGCAGTGACCAACTTGATCCGCTAAATTTCCAGTGGCTACACCCCGCCAGCCGAAAGGCGCATATCGCGACCCGCTCAAGCAGAGGTTTCATGCGAAGCAATGCCGATGGACCTCATCAACTCTCGTGTGAATAATTAAACGTGGAGATTGACCGAACACGGCTCAGGTCAACCGACTGCCCGCACCAATTCCAGCAGAGCTGTCATCCGTGTTGTCCGTTTCCGCTTTTTGGCAAAAGCGTGACCTATCACCTCAAATGTCCGGTCTTTTTCACTCCTGTTCAACACACGAACTTGAAGAGGAGCAACGACATGAACAAAGACTATGAAACGTATCAGCTAAAATGGGACGGTATCGATATCGAAATTCGGTGGGCTAGACACTGGCTGGATTTTGATGACGAAGCAAGCATGGGGCATCTTGAGATTTGCTCTATCGGGCCAGAAAAGCACCCATTGCCGATGACAGAAACAGGCTATCGTTCGCATTTCATACATGCGCAGGAGCTGGATCAGCACGGCGGACCAGAAAACTACGTTGAGGCATGGCTCGCAAATGAATCCCAGTCAGAAGCTTGGATCGATTGCAAAGCGGATTTCCAGCAGTTGGCGTTATTCTAACGCCAACTCAAACGACAGTCATTGTCCGCAAAGAGCTGCCATTTGATGATATGAACGACAGGCCTGCGACAGGCCATGCCGCAATTTGTCATGCTTCCTTGGAAGCCGAACCCGATGTTGGATTGGGTGATGATATTGCATTCTGATTATTCAGGGAGTTTGGGCGTTGTTTTGCAAACACGCGCTCTAGGCGTTGCCCCGAACCAAAGGTGTTTCGTCCCATTCGGGTGACGATCGCTAACGCATTTCTTGGGGACACCGCCCCCTAGCGCATGGAACAAGAGTTTCCCCAACCTTCATGGGCGCTTCGCTTCATTGCAGGCTGGGTGATCCCCCTCACTTGCAATTTGCACCCCCCGTTCTCGCCGATGGGCAGAGGTTCATAGATTTTATGAACCTCAAAGGAAGGAAAAGGTGATGAAAAACAAGGAAGTGACACGAGAAGACATCGAACAGGCGTTGAGACGCGCAATATGCCACATAGAAGGCGCACGAGAGCGTTGGGACGAGCGCATTTCATCAGGTTTGAACGATGAAGAGTTGGAGCAAGCACTGAGATATGAGCTTGGCATTGCTGGAGGGCAATGTGGACCAGATATGCTCTCCATTGATTACCAGCGTGCGGGCTTCAAAATATGGGCATCTTGGGGAATTACAAATACCTACTCGGACGCGCCAGTGCTGGAAGGGCGCAACACGATGGAAATGACGCGCCAGATTTGCGGCATTCGCGACCCTGCGGATAAGCAAATGTCGTTACTATAAGGGCGGTTGAGGTCGTTTTATCCTAAATCCAGTCCGCGATTCCGAGCAGGAGACGGAGCGACGCGTCCGTCTCTTATCCGCTGGAATTTGGCGGAATCGCGATACAACGACAGGATGCGTTCCGCTTGCCTATGCCGTGTTTCCCGAATTTGGTTTTGCAGTGTCTGGCGTTCGCTCATTTGCCCTGAAATCAGCGCATGGCGTTCGGTATTGTCGCGCTCACGCGCCCACTTCACCTCCATTTCGTTCTGCTTACGCAGTCTGAAATACTTTCCTGTCAGAAAGTCCCATGCACCAGCCAGACCCTTGCGAACGCGGGACGAGCGGACACGCTGTTCCGCTTCCCAGCGTTCAGCGTGACATTTGTCAGAGGCTTGACGTTCAGCTTTGTGCTGAACCTTCAAGGCCTCGCGCTTCTCTTTTAGGGGTTGCATGGCAAGTTTGGCGATACGCTTGGATTCCACAATATAGCGGGAAAGGCGCGGGGCAATTTCTGAGGCCAGTTTCTGGCATGTTTGATCGACCGATAACAGTTTGGCAGGATCACCAAGGCGAGCCTGCACTTCCTTGGCCTTCGCGCCAACCATGCGCGAAATGGAAAACACATCACCATCGAGCGTGACAGCAACATATCCGCGCCGATCACCGCGCGCCAGAAATAGCCCGCGCTCTTCGAGAGCCGCCGCAAATGCTTGTCTACCGTCAGCCTGTTTCCAACAGCTCTGAATGGCTGATTTCAGCTCGCGTGGATCAAGACCTGCACGCTTGGCCTGCTGCCATTCATCCAATGTGAAATTGCGCGGGTCACGCAGTTTTGCACTGGTGAAGCCCTTGGGCATGTCCCAGCCATTCTCAAGATAGAGCTGTTTGGCAATCTTGTTGAGTTTCAGCTTGAAGAACGGAAGGTCTTTCGCAGTCATCGTCTGGGCATCAATGCGCGACCAGATGGCGTGACAGTGCCTGCGACCTTCCTTTTCATGGAAAACGATGACGCGGGGCTGACCGCTCAAGCCCAACTGTTCCTCAATATCGCCCAGGGCTTTTTCAAAAACCTCTGGACGCACTGATTCCTGAGGAGGCGGGCTGAGCGACAATGAAAAGAGATATTGCCTGCATTTCGTACCACGAGCGAGAGCATAGGCCTCATTCATCGCGCCAGTGACGGAATCTGACACGAACCCCGAAACCTCGTGGATTTCGACATGCTCGTTTTCTTCTGTCTTGAGCAGATGCTGCCCAAGCTGAGCGCCTCCACTGCGTTTGGAAGCCTTGAGGATCATGGTCGTGGCTCGATGTTCAGGGCTTGTATGAGCAGTTGGCGCATCTCGCTGACATCACCGACTGCCGAGAGTAGAGCCGATTCAACATCAGGCGTGACAGGCAGACTGCCTGTATTTGCAGCCCGCGCTAGCTGATTGACGTTATTGGCGAGGCGCGATTGCCCCAGCAGGCCCAGCAGTTGAGCAAGGGCTTGATGATCTTTGACTGGAAACTTCCCGCGCTTGCGTGGCGCGACAAGATCAGGGTCGAGCAAGCGGGAGCGGATATATGCTCCCAGTGCCATCCCCGCAGCATCACGTTCTAACTTTGCCCGTTCCTCGAAAGTCAGGCGCAAAGAAAAGGGCGTAGGGCGATCATTTGCCATGACGCCCCACCGATTCTTGAATCTCCATAACAGCCACATCTTCGTTGGCTGGAATGGGTTGGTCAGCGATTGAAGTGTGCTGGAGTTGAGCGTTCCAGTCTGTTAGGATATCAAATAGTTGGTTTGAAGGAACACCTTCAAGGCGCACCATTTCTCTGAACTGACCTCGCAGGGTATTGCGATCTGGATCAAGCGGCTTTTAGCCGCTGGCGTTCGGCATAGAGGCCGTAGGATGCGATCACTACATAACAGCTCACGGGCACCAGCAGCGCCGCAGTCAAGCTCGTCACGTCGGCAACAAAACCGTAGCAGGCAGGAAGTATGGCACCACCGACAATTGCGGTCGCCAATATTCCCGAAGCTTGTGCGGCCTTGTCAGATTTCATGCCTTCGGTTGCGAGGCTGAATATGGTGGGAAACATGATCGAGTTGAAGAGACCGACGAGGGTCAGTGTCCAGCCCGACAGGGTGCCGCTGCTGAATGAGGATATTGCAATAAGCGTGATGGCGACGCCTGCGAAGGCCATCAGCACCTTGCCGGGCTTGAAAATGCGTAGAAGAAAGGCTCCGATGAAACGGCCGACCAACGCGCCTCCCCAGTAATAGCCAAGCAAGGCCGCTGCCGATTCATCGGGAAGGTTCATTACCCGTTCCTGTCCCAGATAGGCGACCAGATTGCTGCCGATCGTCACTTCCGCGCCGACATATAGAAAGATGCAAAGCGCACCGAATCGTAGCCGTTTGTCGCCGATAAAGAGGCTCCACGTGCCGTCCACCTTGACCGTTTCGGTTTCGGTCTGGTCCATGACTTTACGAAACATAAAGAAAAATGCGGCAATTGCGATCATCGCGACCGCCACGGCGATGTAGATGTGGGTGATGACGGTCGCTTCCGACACGCGAAATGCCTCGAGTGCTGACCCTGACAGGGTTGTCGGATCAACGTCGGATTTTTCGCCCAATATGTAGCGTGCGCCAAAGCTAACGATCAGGAAGGCGCCGAGCGAATTGAACATTTGTGCGAAGGTGAGGCGGCTATGTGATGTTTCTGGCGGGCCGAGGGTCGTCACTAGCGGGTTCATAGCCACTTGCAGCAATGTAATTCCGCCCCCGATCAGGAATAACGCTCCTAGAAAGTTTATATACACCCCGCTGTTGGCGGCAGGGATGAACAGCAGGGATGCTAATGCGATTATCAGGAACCCGAGAATGAATCCCCGAATAAATCCTATCTTTCGCAATAGCATGCCGGAGGGAATCGAGAAGAGAGCATAGCTCATGAAAAACGCGAATTGCACCAGGTTGGCTTCAAAATTGGAGAGCTGAAACATGGCTTTGAATTTGGCAACCAGCGCGTCGTTGATGTTGGTAACGCCGGCCAGAAGAAAGAAGACTGCGAACACTAGTAATAGCACCAGAGTCGTCTTGCCGCCGGCGTTGCTATAATTTGCGGATACCTCCGCATTTGACGCGTTTGGAATTGGTGTTGCCAATGTATCTCTCCCGATTTATTTTTTTTGAAACATATCCTGACAAGGTTGTCATTGCAATCAGTTTTGCGTATCCTTGTTTGTCTGGGTTTTAGACAATATCCAAAACGAAGGTTGATCAGGCAGGATATATGGTTGGCGGGAGAAATGAGGGGATCGGAATCTGCAGTATCGTCAGCCATGCAGTCTTGCGTCCCGAATGCAGTTCAGTGGCGCGGATATGAGATGATGAATATAATATGGGAACTGGATATCTAACTGTGGGGAAATGCAGCGTTGCGGTTCGGTCAAAATTCTCTCGTGACTCATACCTACAGGCCATATCCGCGGCGGCGGACTTGACTTTCCCCCAAAATCGCATTGGTTGAATCAGCGGATAAACGTTGCGCAAATCGACAGTCACACTAATAAGTTATGACAAGGTTGTCGGTTGGTGATCAGCGGCTTGACAAGCTGGGGAGAAACGGGGCTATGGGCCACGTAATCAACTGGAGGAAAATGAATGACGCAAACATCACGCCGATCGACGATGGTTGATGTCGCCCGCGAAGCCGGCGTGTCATTGAAGACCGTGTCCCGGGTTCTGAACGAAGAAAATTATGTGCGGGAGGAAACGCGACTGGCGGTGCTCGAAGTTGCGGAAAAGCTTGACTATAAGCTCAATCAGGCTGCCCGGACGCTGCGCGGCGGTTCTGCCCAGATTGTTGCTCTTCTGGTCGATAACCCGAGCCCCAGTTACCTTGAGAATGTTCACCTCGGTGCCCTTAAGCAATGTCATGATCTTTCCATGCAGTTGGTTCTCGATGAATGCTCGGATGGCGTGGAGGGTGTTAAACGGATATTGCAGACTCTGTCACCGGTTGGGCTGATAGTCACGCCACCGCTCTGTGATAATCCGGAAGTCATTGATTTGCTGGAATCGCAGCATGTCAGCTATGTTCTCGTCGCTCCGAGCGACCCGGATGCCGTTCGTTTGTCGGTAAATATCGACGACGTCGCTGCTGCGAGGGAAATCACGGAATATCTTCTGGATCTTGGCCACCGTAGGATCGGTTATATTCGCGGACATCCCGATCACAGTGCTTCCGGCAAGCGCTATCAGGGCTATTGTGAGGCGCTCGCCAAATATGGTCTGGAGCCGGATGAAGATTTGATCCGCCAGGGATTTTTTGATTATTCGAGCGGTTTGCAAGCCGCTGAATCGCTGCTGGATATGGAAATACCCCCGACCGCGATTTTTGCTAGCAACGATGACATGGCTGCCGCGACAATTGCGGCGGCCTATCGCAGGCATATCGATGTACCGCAGCAACTGTCGATCGTCGGCTTTGATGATGCACCTATCGCTGCAATCATCAGTCCCCAGTTGACCACGGTGCGCCAACCGATATCGGAACTTGCTGCATGCGCGGTGAGTCTTTTGTCCGACAATATTTCCCGCCGGTTGACGGGAGAAAAAGATGAAAAAGCCATTTTTCTCGACCATTCGGTGATCGAGCGGGATTCTGCCGCGTCGCCGCCGGTGCAATAGCTTTATTCTCGGACAGCATACAGACCGCAGCTTGCCGCGCTTACGGTCCGGATACTGGCTTGGCGGCGCGAGAATTGTCTCGTTGCCAGCGTCGTTACGCTCCTAGCTTCAATTGTTTGACAAAACACAATTGTGCGATTGCCTTTTAATGACAACGCTGTCATAGGGCTCGAACGATGGAAAATATCTGTCTTGAAACCGTGACGGGGGCTGATTGGTAGAAAATGAACAGTTCGGCGACATTATTGCTTTTCGGCGCAACCGGGGATCTGTCCAAGCGCATGCTTTTGCCGTCGCTTTATGCGCTGCACGAAGATGAGCTGATCGAGGCCGATGTGAAGATCGTTGGCACGGCGCGCAGCGAACTGGATGATCAGGAATTCCGCGACATGGCGGAATCGGCTCTGGAACAATATCTGCCCGATGATCGCCAGACCAAAGACAAGATATCCGGTTTTCTGAAACGCCTGTCCTATCAGCAACTGGATGCTTCATCGACGAAGGGTTTTGGCGATCTGGCGAGCAAGATTGGTGACATTTCGGGCGGTCTCGCTATCTTCCTCTCGACCGCACCATCCTTGTTCGAAGCGACAATCGCGGGATTGAAGTCCGCTGGACTGACCGGCGAAAATGTCCGTATCGGTCTCGAAAAACCGCTGGGCAATGATCTGCAATCCTCCAACGCGATCAACGATGCAGTGGCCGAGGCATTTCCGGAGGAACGGATATTCAGGATCGACCATTATCTCGGCAAGGAAACCGTCCAGAATCTGATGGCATTGCGTTTCGCCAACATGATGTTCGAGCCATTGTGGAATTCAAATGGTATCGACCATATCGAGATTACGGTTGCCGAAACCGTCGGATTGGAGGGGCGTCACAGCTTTTATGAGAAAACCGGCGCGTTGCGCGACATGGTGCAGAATCATATTCTGCAGCTTGTCGGGCTTATCGCTATGGAGCCGCCTGCAAATCTCGACGCCACCTCGGTTCGCGACGAGAAGGTCAAGGTGCTACGTTCCTTGCGCCCGGTGATTGCTGAACATGTTGTGCGCGGGCAATATGGCAATGGCGCGGTCAAGGGCGAGGCGGTTTCGTCCTATCAGGACAATCTTGGCGACAGCTCGGAGACGGAAACCTTTGTCGCGCTGAAAGTCTTTGTCGATAACTGGCGCTGGCAGGGCGTGCCGTTCTACATCCGGACCGGCAAGCGGCTCGCCGAACGACGCAGCGAAATCGTTGTCCAGTTCAAAAGCGTGCCGCACAATATTTTTGCGCGCGGCGGTACCAGGCTGAACGCGAACCGGTTGGTCATCCGTCTGCAACCCGAAGAATATGTCCGGCTTCAGGTCATGGCGAAAGAGCCAGGGCTGGACCGCGACGGTATCGTGTTGCGCGAAGTCCCGCTTGACCTCTCGCTGACCCAGGCATTTTCAAAAACCCGCAAGCGGATCGCTTACGAAAGGCTGTTGATCGACCTGATTGAGGGTGACCCGACATTGTTCGTCCGCAGGGACGAGGTCGAGGCGCAATGGCATTGGATCGACGCCATCCGCAAGGTCTGGGAAGCAAATGACGTGGGCGTAAAATCATATGGTTCCGGTAGCTGGGGGCCGTCTGCCGCGATTGCGCTGACCGAACGGGACGGGGTGAGCTGGAATGACTGATATGCAATCTGCAATAGCTGCATCTGCCCCGATCAGCTGGGCGGTAAAGACCGATGCGCAGAGCGTGGCGGACCATGTCGCCAAGATCGTCGAACAGCCCGGCCCGCATCGCATCGCGGTTCCCGGCGGCAACACGCCGATCGCAATTTTCGATATTCTCTCCCGTCAGACCTTGCCCTGGGGAACGGTGACAATCAGTTTGACCGACGACAGGATCGTGCCCATCAGGCACCCCGCAAGCAACCAGGCCAAGCTCGCCAGGGCCTTTGACGCTACAGCAGCCAATATAGAACCACTGGTTCGCGGAAAACAGGTTGCGCCGTTTGATCTGGTCTGGCTGGGCATGGGTGCAGACGGTCATATAGCCTCGCTCTTTCCGAGCATGACCTGCGATGATCAGGACAGTCCGGCGGTCATCCACACGGTTCCTGATCCGTTGCCGGTCGAGGCGCCTTTTGAGAGGCTCAGTCTGAACATGGCCGCGCTGACCGCGACACGGGAAATCATCCTGGTGGTGCGCGGCTGTGACAAGAAAAATATTCTTGAAGCGGCCATAGCTGGCGATACGGACGTACCGGTGGCGCGGCTGTTCCGGCGAGCGAACTGTCCGATCACGATCTTCTGGAGCCGCTCATGACATTGCACCCGACAGTCGAAAAAGTCACCAGCAGGATCATCGAGCGATCGCGCCCGTCGCGCAGCGCCTATCTCGACTTGATCGACAGGCAGCGTGAAGCCGGGGTCCACCGGCCGACATTGTCCTGCGGAAATCTGGCCCATGGTTTCGCGGCCAGTGGCGACGACAAGGCCGCCATTCGTGGCGGCAAGGCGATGAATATTGGCGTGGTCACCGCTTATAATGACATGTTGTCGGCCCACCAGCCTTATGGGCGCTATCCGGAGCAGATAAAGATTTTCGCGCGTGAAAAAGGCGCGACGGCCCAGATCGCCGGTGGCGTGCCGGCAATGTGCGACGGCGTAACCCAGGGCCAGGACAGTATGGAGCTTTCTCTGTTCAGCCGCGACGTGATCGCGATGAGCACTGCGATTGCGCTCAGCCACGGAATGTTCGAGGGCGCGCTGCTGCTCGGTATCTGCGACAAGATTGTCCCCGGACTGCTGATCGGCGCTTTGCGTTTCGGTCACCTGCCAACGATCTTGGTTCCGGCGGGGCCGATGCCTTCGGGTCTCGCCAACAAGGAAAAGATCCGCGTTCGTCAGCTGTTTGCGGAAGGCAAGATCGGAAAGCAGGAATTGCTCGATGCCGAAAGCGCCAGCTATCACGGCGCCGGGACCTGCACTTTTTTCGGCACCGCCAACTCCAACCAGATGATGATGGAGATGATGGGGCTGCATATTCCGGGCAGCAGTTTTGTCAATCCCGGCAACAAGCTCCGCCAGGAACTGACCCGGGCCGCGGTGCATCGGGTGACCGAAATCGGATGGGGCGTAGGCGAAGATTCCGCCGCGGACTATCGACCACTGGGCCATTGCATTGATGAAAAGGCGATCGTCAACGCGGTCGTGGGTCTGCTCGCGACCGGCGGTTCGACCAACCATGTCCTGCATCTCCCCGCGATTGCAAGAGCGGCGGGGATCATCCTGGACTGGGATGATATGGACGAGCTTTCAAAAGCGGTGCCGCTGATCGCCGCCATTTATCCCAATGGTGCCGGTGACGTGAACTATTTTGCGGCGGCAGGCGGCATGCCCTTTGTCATTCGCGAGCTGGTCGATGCCGGACTCGCTCACGGCGATATCAAAACCGTCTATGGTGCATCGCTCAGGGACGGCGCGCAGGAGCCCTATATCGCCGAAGACAGGCTTGCGTTCAAGGCTGCCCCTGTAACCAGCCTGGACGAGAGCATATTAAAGCCCGTTAGCGACCCGTTCAAACCCGACGGCGGTCTGCGTCTCCTGAAGGGCAATCTCGGCAGGGCAACGATGAAAACCAGTGCGGTTGATCAATCCCGTTGGACCATCGAAGCGCCGGCCCGGGTCTTTGACGATCAAAATGATGTCATGGCCGCTTTCAAGGCAGGCGAGCTGGAAAGAGACGTGGTGGTCGTTGTCCGGTTCCAGGGCCCGGCGGCCAACGGGATGCCGGAACTTCACAAATTGAGTTCGCCACTGGGTGTTTTGCAGGACCGGGGTTTCAAGGTTGCCTTCGTCACGGATGGCAGAATGTCGGGCGCCAGCGGTAAAATTCCGTCGGCCATTCATGTCTCTCCCGAAGCGTACAAGGGCGGACCGCTGGGTAAATTACGGGACGGCGATTTGATAAGGGTTTGCGCGCAAGAGGGAGTCCTCGAGATATTGGCGGATGAATCTGAGTGGGAAAGTCGCTCTGCGGCTTCGCCACCGCCCCGACCGCTCGGCACAGGGCGCGAGCTTTTTGCAATGCTGCGCCATCATTGTGACGAGGCTGAAAAGGGCGGTTCTGCAATGTTGAGCGAGGCGGGCCTCTAATGACCCAGGAAATCATGGTTGCCGACATTGGCGGTACACACGCCAGATTTGCCATTGCGGTCGTAGAGGATGGGCATATCGATCGCCTCGATCACCAGATCACCATGAACAGCGCGGATCATGCGAGCCTCCAGATCGCGTGGGAGGCTTATGGAGAGGAAGTAGGACGCAAGCTTCCATCCGATGGCGCCATAGCGGTGGCTGGACCGATTGGCGGCGATGTGCTGCACCTGACCAACAACAGCTGGATGATCCGGCCCCACTTGATCAGGGAAAAGCTGAGGCTGGAACGCTATAGTCTGGTCAATGATTTCGGTGCCGTCGGTCATGCCGTGGCGTTGCTGGAGAATGAGTATTTCAAGCATATTTGCGGACCGGATATTCCGCTCAATGAAAAAGGATTGATCACGGTTCTGGGTCCCGGAACCGGCATGGGTGTAGCGCATGTGATGCGGCAGGGGGGCGATTATCAGGTAACTGAAACCGAAGGCGGGCATATCGATTTTGCGCCGCATGACGATGTCGAAGACCGATTGCTCAAGCATTTGCGCAGCGAACATGGTCGTGTCTCGGTTGAACGGGTGGTCTCGGGTCCGGCTCTCCAGAGCATTTACCACGTGCTCGCCGAGGTTGAGGGACAGGCGACCAGACGCATGGATGACAAGGCTCTCTGGCAGCTGGCTCTGTCCGGTGAAGACAGTCTCGCCTCCGCCGCATTCGACCGGTTCTGTTTGTGTTTTGGTGCATTTGCCGGTGACATCACGCTGGCGCAAGGTGCCGGTTCTGTCGTGATCGCCGGTGGCGTGGGAAGTCGGATCGGACATCGCCTGCCATCATCAGGCTTTCGCGAAAGATTCAAAGCGAAGGGGCGCTTCCAATCGTTGATGGAGCAAATTCCGGTCAGGCAACTGCTCCATGACCAACCCGGCCTGTTCGGCGCGGCCGGGGCCTTTATCAAGGAACACCGGTGAAACCCATCGAGCGGATCATGCGAACGGCGCCTGTCATACCGGTGCTGGTCATCGACAATGTCTCGGATGCCGTTCCGATTGCACGGGCATTGGTCGATGGCGGTCTCAATGTTCTGGAAGTTACCTTGCGGACGGATGCCGCCCTGGAAGCAATCTCTGAAATGACTCAAGTAGACGGCGCGATCGTCGGTGCGGGGACAGTGACGAATGAAACCCAGCTCGACGCTGCGATGTCTGCGGGTGCCGAATTCATCGTATCGCCGGGCCTGACCAATAAACTGGGTCGCGCCGCAATTGCAGCGGAAATGCCATTTCTTCCCGGGATCGCCACTGCCGGAGACATCATGCGCGGATTGGATCTCGGGCTCGAGCATTTCAAATTTTTCCCGGCAGTGGCTTCGGGGGGCATTGCGTCGCTGAAAGCACTCGCGGGTCCCTTTTGTGGGTGCAAATTCTGTCCGACCGGCGGCATTACGGAGGTTTCGATGGCTGCCTGGCTGGCATTGCCGCAGGTCCTGTGCGTTGGTGGAAGCTGGGTCGTGCCAGCCGGGCCGGTTGATAGCGATTTAATAACGTCGAATGCCAGGGCCGTTTCGCAATTCAGCTGACATATTTGGCGCGCAACCGATCTCCGCTCTAGGTCAGCGCCACGATGCTCGCCAGAATCAGGCGCACCAGATCGGCCTGACCGCGCGTCCCGGTCTTGGCATATATCCGTTTTGAATAGAGCCTGGCGGTTTCGTGGGTCAGGCCGAGCAAGGTCGCGGCTTCCCTGATCGTCACGCCATGGCTAATATGCAGCGCAAGCCGCGCTTCCTGGATCGTGAGGCCGAAAAGATTGGCCAGATGGTCGCTGCGCTCGGCGCTGCTGGATCGCTCGCCATGGACAAAGGCGATGGCCACGGGCTGAATCGCGCCGGGCAAGTTTGCTGGCGGATTGGTGAGCAGCATATCCAGCCACGGTTCGTCAGACAGATGCACGGTGCGCACCACACTTTCTCCCGCTTGACGCATTTTCACAAACTGGCGCAAGACACCCTGGGCATCGGCGCGTTCGGCTATCAGCCGTCCATCGGGAGATTTGCGCAATGTCTGTGCCTCCTGCACGAGCGCTTCCGCCTGTTCGCTCATGTCGATGATCCGGCCGGACCCGTCGAGCATGAACCAGCCGAAATTGAGCCGCATGATCGCATCGGCAGAAATGCCCGCTTTCAGCCTTTGCCGCTCCAGCTCGGAATGGGTGCCGGCGGCGATCGCCAGATGGTTGGCGAGGGCGCCCAGCAATGCGCCGTCGCTGGCAGAGAAATTGCTGTCCTTGCGGCCCAGCGAAATCCAGATTTGCCCGCCATTGGGTTCTGCCACCCGCATGATGCGGGCGAAGCGCACATCCGGGTCCCGCAAGAACAGCGCTTTGAACCGGCTTTGGCGCGGGTCATCGGGGTCGAGGAATTCGTCGAGGGAATAGACCCGGTTGAGCCGCATGACATAATGCGGCAGCGCCGCAACCTTTCCGAAGTCTTTCTGGTAAATTTCGTTGATATCATCGGAGCCCGGCCTGGCGGCCGGAATCTGGACGGATTGCAACCAGTCATGGTCGCCCTGGAAAAAGAGATTGGCATAGTCTGCCGCGGTTCTGCGCTTCAATTGCGCGAGAAAATTCTCCCATGGCGGCGCGCCCAGCGTACCGCGGTGCAGAGCCGCAATCAGATCATGTTCTTCGCTCAATATCACTGACATTCGTCACGCATATCCCATATGGGAACTGCATGCAAATCAGAAGCGCGTAATAAGCTTCCAATCTTTCCAATTGGACGAACATATGACCCGTATTTTGACCCATTTAGAACGGCTTGAAGCCGAAGCCATTCATATCATGCGTGAAGTCGTCGCCGAGGCGCAAAAGCCGGTGATGATGTATAGCGTCGGCAAGGATAGCGCGGTTCTGCTGCATCTCGCCAAGAAAGCTTTCTATCCATCTCCTCCGCCATTCCCGCTGCTCCACGTCGATACGACCTGGAAATTCAAGGACATGTACGCGCTGCGCGAAAAGGCGGCACAGGATGCGGGGATGGAATTGATCGTCCATCACAATGCGGAAGCGGAAGAACGCGGCATCAACCCGTTTGATCACGGCCCGCTCCATACCGACATGTGGAAAACCGAGGGCCTGAAACAGGCGCTCGACCTCCACGGATTTGATGTTGCCTTCGGTGGCGCGCGGCGCGACGAAGAGAAAAGCCGCGCGAAAGAGCGTGTCTTTTCATTCCGCACCGCCAGCCACGGCTGGGACCCAAAGAACCAGCGGCCGGAATTGTGGAACCTCTATAACGCCAGGAAAGCGAAGGGCGAAAGCATCCGTGTTTTCCCGATCAGCAACTGGACCGAGCTGGACATCTGGCAATATATCATGGCGGAAAATATCGAGATCGTACCGCTTTATTTCGCCGCCATGCGCCCGACCTACATGCACGAAGGCAGCCTGTTCATGGCCGATGATATCGAACGGCTGGAACAGGTGATGGGCCACAAGCCGGAAATCACCAACCGGTCCGTACGCTTTCGCACATTGGGATGTTTCCCGTTGACCGGAGCGGTCGAGAGCACCGCCTCGACTCTTGCCGAAGTGGTGCAGGAAATGCTGCTGACGACCACCAGCGAAAGGCAGGGCCGCGTGATCGACAAGGATGAAGGTGGCGCCGGCATGGAGAAGAAGAAGCAGGAGGGCTATTTCTGATGACCGATAACAGCGGAAAAGACCCGATCTACAGAACCGACGCGCTGATCGGGGAGGATATTGACGCCTATCTCGCCCAGCACCAGAACAAGGAATTGCTCCGGTTCATCACTTGCGGCAGCGTCGACGATGGCAAGAGCACGCTGATCGGCCGGCTGCTCTACGACAGCAAGATGATCTTTGAGGACCAGCTGGCTGCGCTGGAAGCGGATAGCAGGAAATCGGGCACCCAGGGTCAGGAGATAGATTTTGCGCTGCTGGTGGACGGTCTCGCCGCCGAGCGCGAGCAGGGCATCACCATTGACGTCGCCTACCGGTTTTTCGCGACCGAGAAACGCAAGTTCATCGTCGCCGACACCCCGGGCCACGAACAATATACCCGCAATATGGTCACCGGCGCCTCGACCGCAGACGCCGCGGTCATCCTGATCGATGCGCGCAAAGGCGTGCTGGTCCAGACCCGGCGTCATTCCTATCTCGCCCATCTGCTCGGCATCAAGAATCTCGTTCTGGCCGTGAATAAGATGGATCTGGTTGATTATGATCAGGACATATTTGACAATATCGTCAGCGAATATGGCGAATTTGCTGCGGAAATAGGCATAGAAAGCTTCACCGCGATCCCGATTTCGGGCTTCCGGGGCGACAATATCACCGACGCGCCATCGGCCAATATACCTTGGTATGGCGGGCGTGCGCTGATCGCCCATCTCGAGAATATCGAAATCGCGACCAATGCTGCACAGGAAAAACCGTTCCGCATGCCGGTGCAATGGGTCAACCGCCCCAATCTCGATTTCCGCGGCTTCTCCGGACTGATTTCCTCCGGTATTGTGAAGAAGGGCGATCCGGTCCGGATCGTCCCGTCCGGCAAGAACAGCACCGTCAAGAGTATCGTCACTCTCGATGGCGAACTCGATGAAGCAGTAGCTGGCCAGTCGGTTACCATTCTCCTTGATGACGAAATCGACTGCTCGCGCGGAGACGTCATTGCTTGTGCGGACGATCCGCCTGAGATTTCCGACCAGTTCGAATCCACCATCGTCTGGATGAGCGGCGAAGCGCTCAAACCGGGCCGCGGCTATTGGCTCAAGCTGGCCACCCAGACGGTCAGCGTCTCGGTGCAGGAACCGAAATACGAGATCAACATCAACACGATGGAGCGGCTTGCGGCCAAGACGCTGGAGTTGAACGCCATCGGTGTTGCCGAAGTCCATACCGACAAACCGATCGTGTTCGAACCTTATGCCGACAGCCGCGCGCTCGGCGGCTTCATTCTGGTCGACAAGATCACCAATGCGACGGTTGCCGCCGGGATGCTGCATTTCAGCCTGCGCCGCGCCGCCAACGTTCACTGGCAGGCAACGACAATAACCCGCGAAGAGCACGGGCTGCTCAAAAACCAGACCCCGCGGGTCCTGTGGTTTACCGGCCTCTCGGGCTCGGGCAAGTCGACCATCGCCAATGAGGTGGAAAAAAGCCTCAATCTGATGAACCGCCACACGTTTCTGCTCGACGGCGACAATGTCCGGCACGGTCTCAACAAGGATCTCGGTTTTACCGAAGCGGACCGGATCGAGAATATCCGGCGCGTCGGCGAAGTGGCAAAGCTGATGACCGACGCGGGATTGATAGTGCTGACCGCCTTCATCAGTCCGTTCCGCGCCGAGCGGAAAATGGTGCGTGAAATGCTGCCCGAGGATGAATTTATCGAGATTTTTGTCGATACGCCGCTGGCGGTGGCCGAAGAGCGTGACGTGAAGGGGCTTTACAAGAAAGCCCGCAGCGGTCAGCTGAAAAACTTCACCGGTATCGACAGCCCCTACGAGCCCCCGGAAAATCCGGAAATCCGCGTGAATACCGTCGAGATGACGCCGGCGGAAGCCGCCGATTATATCATCCGCCAGATCATGCCGTTGAAATGAGCGATATCATGACCGACGCCGATCTCGCCGCCGAACTCGCGCTATCAGCCGGGCGGATTTTGCTGGAATTACGCGAAAGCGGCAAGTTCGAGGGCAAAGAACTGGGCAAGGCGGGGGACGAGGCGGCCAACGCATTTCTGGTCCGGGCCTTGCGCGAGCAAAGGCCCGAAGACGGCCTGCTTTCCGAAGAAAGCAAGGACACCGCAGAACGGCTGGATAAATCCCGTGTCTGGATCGTCGATCCGGTCGACGGTACAAGAGAATATGGGGAAGGGCGGCCGGACTGGGCTGTCCATGTCGCTCTGGCAATCGATGGTGTTGCAACGACCGGCGCCGTCGCGTTGCCGGGGCTCGACGGCGGGCTTGTTCTCCGTACCGACAAGATCGACAAATTCCCCGTTCATGACGGACCTCCGCGTCTGGTTGTCAGCCGTACGCGGCCTGCGGCGGAGGCGGTATCCGTGGCCGGTCGGCTGGGCGGACAACTGGTGCCGATGGGGTCGGCGGGAGCGAAAGCCATGGCTGTTGTAAGGGGAGAGGCCGAAATATATCTTCATTCGGGCGGCCAGTTCGAATGGGACAGCTGCGCGCCGGTGGCGGTCGCACTGGCTTATGGTCTGCATTGCTCGCGCATCGACGGTTCGCCGCTCGTCTATAATCAGGAAGACACCTATATGCCCGACCTGTTGATCTGCAGGCCGGAATGGACGGGCAAGGTTTTTGAATTGTTAAAAGGCTGAACGAATGGACAATCGCATATTGCCGCTTGCATGGCCTTCTTGAGAGCGATCTCCTGCAATTTAGAATAGCCCTCAGCTACAGCCCCGACAATAAGGCCGTCTGTCGCCAATATACTTGGCAGGATTTGGCCGATCGATTCATCGTCTTCTGCGTAAATAATTCGGGCCATGGGTTCGCTCAACCGCAATGTATCCATTGATTGCGGATGGAGCCACTGGTTTGATCCTCCTTGTCTCAATGATTTCCGAGTTTAAATTTGCAATTGGTATTTACTCCAATACGCGCTGAGTTGGTTGCCTTCATTCCCGCCTGCGGGTATGGCCGGAAAGAACTTATGAGGCAGTGTTTTGGACGATTTCGCGCTAGAATCCTCGCGTGTGGCAAATCTGACGGCCAAGCAGCGAGAATGTTTGCATCTGGTGGTCCTTCGAAAGTCCTCCAAGGAAATTGCCCGGATTCTGAACATCTCCAAACCGGCGGTAGATCAACGCTTGGTCAGCGCTCGACGGGTGTTGGGGGCGGCTACCCGAGATGAAGCCGCCTTGATCTATGCCAGGGCATCTGGTGCCTATGACCGGATACTATATGATCCGGTAGGTGTTCCCTTCGATGGCTCTTTCAGTCCAGAAGAACCTCAGGACGAGTATTCAGGTTCATCCATGCTCGAGGAATTATCAAGTCCTTATGACTTTGACGTTTCTCATGAGGTGAGCGTTTGGCCGCAAATCCTGAAAGAACCCGAGGGTAACTGGGGAATTGTTCAGAGAATTGCCATTATAGTGGTTTTGACGATCGGAATCTTGGCAATTGTGTTGATCGGACTATCGGTCTCGCAGTCTCTGTCTAGTCTGTTGGCAGCATAACCAGCCGATAGACTCTTGCATTTTGAAACAGCAAAAAATCCGCGATTTGCGGAGAGGGGAAACTATGTCTTGTCAAATCAGAAAAGCCTCCGATCAAATCAAGCAGGATGTGCCTCGTACAGAGGCTTCCATTGATAAGGCACTCATCTCCGTATCGAACTTGCTGGCTACTTTGTTGCCGCTTGAACGATCAAAGGTTGACGGCGATGCTTAGGAATGTTCCATTCAGGAATGCGCACATTCGTTTTTTTTCTGCTCTTCTGTATAATCTGCTTTTATGCATTGCATCGGGGAGGGGGGCCGGAGCGCTGGGTTGCGTTTGTCGCCATTGGCATGTTGGTATTAGACCCGGTCGTCCATATCGTAACTCCGCTAGAATATACCAAACTGGATCCCGGGCATTTGGTCATCGATGTGGCAGCGTGGATCGGCTTCCTCGTGATTGCACTTCGTGCAAATAGGTTTTGGCCATTATGCGTAGTTTCACTTCAGACAATCGCGCTAGTGGCTCACGTCACAAGGATGCTCGACGTGACGATTCAACCAAAAGCCTATATGATCATGCAAATAGCTTCTTCCTATCCATTGCTGGTCGCGCTGATGATAGGGACGTATTGCCATCAGAAAAGATTGAAGGTCATCGGGACCGACATATCCTGGCGAAGCTCATAGAGATTCTCGAGCCGGACGATGCCGCAAGACTTTCCGCCGAATTGCTTGATGAATTTGGTTCAATTGGTCGCATGATGGGTGAATCTGAAGCCGCGCTGGCTCGGGTTCTCAGCGGCAATAAAGCTATAATAAAGTTGCTCAAGGCAACAGAAAAAATCATGCTCGCAAATCTTCAAAATGAACTACCTCGAAAGTTGATTTCTGCTACTGATCAGAGACTTGTGAGATATCTCAGGTTCTGTATCGGATCGCGGACGACAGAGATAATGCGGGTTTTATTCTTGGATAGTTCGAACCGCCTACTGGGCGATCAAGAATTTGGCTTTGGATCTCCGCAGCGCATGTTTGTCCAGCCTCGGTCTATCTTGAAACGGGCGTTGGAACTTGATGCTAGTGGCATCATATTGGCGCACAATCATCCTGGTGGGACAATAGTCCCAAGCAAGTCGGATATAGAATTCACAAAGTCCATTAAAGCATTGTGCATGGAGCTCGAGATTTGATTGCATGACCATATTATTATCACCGGCGATCAGTGGGCCAGCTTCAGAATGTTAAGGATAATATGACTCTTGAGGTGCAAGCCAGAAAGGCCGCCATTGCGAAGACCGAGCCGAAGAAGCGGCTGCCGTGAAACCCGTTTCCCTATTCGCATATTGTCCGATGCTCTGGCATGGGCGCCTGGGCATCAAGCCGATATAACGGCGGCCGAAAATCGCGGTAATTTTGATAATAATTGATTCTCGCATACTTCTTGCTACCTCAATATGAGAATTTGATGTTCATATCTGAATATTCCGCTCAGCTTCGGGAATGACAATGGAATTTACCTACAAAGAGATTCAGGATATCCTGTCGCATAAGCATCATATCGCCAGTACCAGTCGGACTGCGTTTCGCGGTCGGATTCAGCACATGCAGCGCCTCGGTTTTCCTTCTGGCGTCAATACCGGCAAGGGAAGGCCAGCGTCCTATACTTGGCGGGAGCTGTTGCTCATGGGGCTAGCTTTTGAATATCTCGAAATTGGATCAACCCCCGATCGCTCAATTGCGGAAATCATCAAGATTGAGGACATGTTATTGACGGGGCTTTCGAAGGTTGTTTTGGCGACTGAACAGCCGGATGCATCCGAGCAGGCCAATCATTTTTTGTTTGCAGAATTGTCTGCGTTACTGACCTTGAGGGCTGAGGACAGCTGGCATCAACAATGTAAAATACTTTCATTCGGAGATATTAAGCAGATATTGTCTTCGGAAGGGAACGACGCATATCGATCTCCCTACGCCATAATTGATTTGCGACAATTTTTGGGCGGTATGTTCACAAGTGTCCGAGAAATTTGCGGATTAAACAATCAGATTATGGCAAAAGACATAAAGTTATGGGCTTCAAGGCAATTGTCTTACGCTTTGTAACGAGGGTAAGCTTTGCTTCTTTACGAAATGCGATGACGATTCAAATAATCAGCATCTGATCAATATTATAAGGCCCGTTAGCAACAACTTTGCCAGTTTACACGTCTGGTTTCTTTGCTTCTGAACTATCCCGCACTAGTTGTTCCAATCCGTCGATAGCTTCTTGAATTTTGATGGCTGGAAGCGCCAAATCATTTTTATCAAGAGAATTCAAAACATCTTGCAGTTGGTCAATCAGTGGATACATCTTGATGTCATCACTTTTCATATCAAATAACCGTGATTATTTGAACAATGGATAAGCGATATCATCTTAAGAAGCCCCGGTTGTTTAGCTTTAAGTTTCGTTGCTAAGTAGTTAACTACAGATCACTAATTCTAAGCGCTTATAATTTCAATGAAAACCGCCTGCTTATGGTGATATCTGACAGTGAAATTAATATTGTTTCAAAGTGGCACAAATAATTTCCAATTTTAGCGAACACGTGGAGATAAAATTAGCCAATTAAAATCTCGATTTATCCGGCTCCATCAATTGAATTTAGATTGCCGCATTATTTTAAGATTTTTCCCGTTCACCGTTAACCACAATGGGAAGGGAACCAAATATGGTTAAATTTGACTATGATTTTGTGGTAATTGGAGGAGGACCAGCGGGTCGCCGGGCAGCGATCCAGGCCTCTAAGCTTGGAAAATCCGTTGCCGTGGTCGATGATCAAAAATCAATCGGTGGCGTGTCCGTTCACACCGGTACGCTGCCATCAAAAACCATTAGGGAATCCGTGCTCTCGGTCACTGGTTGGCGAGATCAGCATTTTAAATCCCGGCAGCCCCGCAATGGAATCAAGATGATGCAGGATTCCATCAATTCCCGCCTTGTAACGACATTGGGAGACGAAGTTGAGGTCATCGACAGCCAGCTTGCGCGAAACAATGTTACGATCCTGCAAGGAAAGGCGAAATTCTCAGGTCTCCACAAGTTAGCGATCCAGCAGAATGTCGGGGGCAGAAAAACAAGTTTTTCGATCTCGGCTAGCAAGTTTTTGATCGCGGTGGGTACCAAGCCGTTCCGACCCAAAAGCATCCCATTCAATGGGACTACCGTGATAGATAGTGACAGTGTCGCCGCGAACCTGCCGATGCCGAAAAGCATTACAGTAGTTGGTGGGGGCGTTATCGGCTTGGAATATGCAACAATTTTTTCAACCCTGGACATTCCGGTAACGGTTGTGGAAGCACGGGAACGGATTCTGGAGTTTATCGATCACGATATTGTCGCCAATTTTGTCCATCAACTTACGGACCGTGGCATCGGCCTCCGATTAGGTCGAACGATTGATAAGATATCACTTGATGATCAGGGTCATCCGAATATTTTATTGGATGATGGCCGACAACTTCGCTCTGGGATGCTTTTGTTCACTGCAGGCCGCGTAGGCGCGGTCGAAAGCCTTGGGTTGGATAAAATAGGAATCAAATGCGATAGTCGTGGTAGGCTGGTCGTAGATAAAGAAACCCTGCAAACAGCCCAGTCACATATTTATGCCGCCGGCGATATCATCGGCTTCCCGGCATTGGCTTCTACATCGATGGAACAGGGGCGGCGAGCTGCCTGCCATGCTTTTGATGAACCAATTAATGGTTCGGCCAACAGCTTTCCGCTGGGTATATATTCGATTCCTGAAATAGCCAGTATCGGTCTGTCGGAAGAAGACGCAAGACGACAGGGGTTCCAGGTGGAAATTGGCATTGCACGTTTTCAGGAAACGTCTCGCGGACATATTCTCGGTAGCTGTCAGGGGATGCTCAAATGCATATTTGATCTCAACAATCGGGCGCTGCTCGGCGTCCACATCATTGGAGAAGGTGCAACCGAATTAATCCATATCGGACAAGCGGTGATCAATCTGAACGGTGGAATTGACTATCTGTCTGACAATGTCTTTAACTTCCCGACTCTAGCCGAAGCTTACAAAGTGGCCGCTCTGGATGCTTACAACCGAATGCCTAAACCCAGATTGAGGGCGTGACGTGAAAATCGATATCAAGAATATACTGAACTCGTACCGACGCGAAAATCGCCATGATCAGGCATGTCCGGTCTGTACCGACAAGGACAGCGAATATGCACCGTTGGTGGGAATCACGAATTTTCTAGCGTGTCATAATTTGTCGTTGAATGCGAAAAATCTCCAACAGGCATGGGAATATGTTTGCGGTAACAACAAGGAATTGAAAACTGAACTGGATAGAGCGTCATCGGCGTCTGCACTAAACGATCAATCTGCACTCGAAATATATGAAAAATATTTTAACGTTGATATCAATGTGCGGATAGAGAAAATCTTTCAGGAAGCGATCGTCCAAATTCGCAGCACAACACAAATTATAAGTGCCGGCAACGACAACGCTGTCAAACACGAAAATCAATTGATCGAGCAAGCCGACACTATCCGGAGCGAAAGCGGTGGCATTGATAAAGCCATCCAGAAGCTGCTCGACCTATCACGCATGATGGTTGAATCAACACGTGAGAACCGCGAACAGATATCACAAACGAATGAGAAGCTGGCCGAGCTGCAAAAAGACCTTGACGTTGCCAGGAACGAAGCCGACCACGACAAATTGACGCGACTTCCAAATCGGCGAAAATTTGACCGAGATCTCGATGCCGTTTTCCAAAGGTTGCACGATGATGACGGGGCATTTGTCCTGGCGTTTGTCGATGTCGATCATTTTAAACGCATAAACGACACTTTTGGTCACGAATGCGGCGATCGCGTGCTTCGAATGATCGCAAACCATCTGTCCCAACTTTCCGACACTCGTTGCAGTATTTCCCGTTACGGCGGTGAGGAATTTGCAATTTTGATCGAGGACGATGATGTCGACAATGTATTCCGGAAAATCGATGACTGCCGGAGCGGGTTGGCGATCAAGTCACTTGTCGACGTGGGATCGGGGCGTGCTATCGGGCAAGTGACATTTTCCGTAGGCATGGCGCAATGTTTGCCCGCTGATACAAAACGGTCAATTCTTAGAAAGGCTGACGTCGCGCTTTACAATGCGAAGTCGGGCGGTCGGAATATGGTGCGTAAATTCTCTAGTGAATTTGCGGATCGTCGCGCCTCCGATAGCTGATGTCAATATAGCTATATTCTTGTGGATCATTGACGCCTCATTCAAGGTTTAGGGATGTCTCCCTAAATCTCGAACTTCCTTGCCAGATCAGAATAGAGATGTCGCTCGGGCGCTGACGGACAACACCACCTCATGTTCACGCTCAAGGCCATTAGATCACAATGCGCCGGGTCCACGGAGTAGGCCTCCGCCAGTAAATTCCCGTGCATTTCTGGCACGGCACATATCGAGAGTTCGGAAGCAGGATAGACTGGATGGCCTAGTCTCCATATGCAATTGGGTAGGACGAGAAAATCGTCCTACCCAATCCTGAAGAGCGCATACCAGGTGCACTGCATTCACCAAGGCTGAGGCCTGCGGGGGCCGGGCAACCTCGGTAGAAAGTTTTCAACCTTTCCAACTGCATGCTATCTGAATCCACGCGCCTTATATCAAATGATATCCAACCCGATTTGGTGCGATACAAAGATATTATACCCAAAATGGAGGTAAGCTTGCGGGGTCCTTACAATTAATCCCGTTTCATCGTAATGGAAATGCGCCTGTTGCGGTCGTCCATCCGGTCATTGGGATTGTAAGGCTCGGTGTCCGCGACTCCTTCGATTCGGGCCATTCGGGTATTTAGAACACCTTGATGCACGATTTCCTTGCGGGTCGCCTCAGCTCTGGCTGAAGAGAGGAGCCAATTGTTCATGCTTTTTCCGCTTGCGTAGGGCAGGCTGTCGGTATGCCCCCTGATCACCAGGAGATTGTCGACAGTATCTATGATTTTGGCAACTTCTCCGATAAGTATCCTAGCCTGCGGGTTGAGTTCGTCGGTGGCTAGCGCAAACATGCTAAAATCTGCCTCATCGATCAGATCTATTCGTAGCCCTTCATCGGTATCGGTGAAGCGGATATTTTTGAGTAAAGCCAGCCTCTTTGGGTTGTTCTTCAACCGCTCCCGGATTTTCTTTTCGAATTCCTTTGCATCCAAGGCTTTGCTATTATTGCTTTTTTTGCCTTTTTCGTCCAGAGTGCCTGTAGCATCACGTGGAATGTTGATTGACTGCCTGCCGGTTTGTGCGGCTTTGTGCGGCAAATTGTCTTTGTCAGTCAGAGATTGTCCGCCGAATATCCCGTCGGAACCAGCGCCGTTCTCCTGCATTTGGACAAGCGTGGGAGCGAAATAGTCCGCCAGCGCCTTGCGCTGCTTTTCGTTGGTTGCTCCCAATAGCCACATCAGCAGAAAAAAAGCCATCATCGCGGTCACGAAATCGGCGTAGGCCACTTTCCATGCACCGCCATGATGACCGGCATGCTCTTCTACGATTATTTTTCTGACGATGATTGGGGGTTGATTGGAACCCGGAGTCGCTTTCTTCGCCATGGATCAACGCGCCCTTATTGCATCAAATACGTCAGCGAAGCTGGGCTGGTTGGCATGCTGTAGACTGGTGCGAGCCGCTTCGATGATCAAAGGTTGGGGGTGGCCATGCAGACTTGCTATTATGATCTGTTTTGCAACTTGATAGATGGTGCCGTCGCTTTCTATTACCGAGCGGGCACGCTGGGCCATCGGCCCGGCAAAGCCGTAGGCGAGCAGAACGCCTAAAAATGTTCCCACCAGCGCAGAGCCGATCATCGCGCCGAGAATTGCTGGCGGCTGGTCGATTGCACCCATCGTTTTGACGACGCCCAGAACAGCTGCAACGATACCAAGGGCCGGCAACGCATCGGCTAGACCCTGCAGGTTGTCTGCTGGTGCAATAGCTTCATGATGATGGGTTTTGATGCTCTGGTCCATGACGTCTTCCACCGCATAGGGATCCAGTGTGCCGGAGGAAACCACCACCAGGCGCAAGCTGTCCGCAATCAGATGGACAAGCGTCTCATCTTTCAGCAGCTTAGGATATTCGCTAAATATCGGTGAAGCCTTTGGGTCTTCAATGTGCGGTTCCAGAGCAACGGGCCCTTCGCTTTTTAAGATCTTAGTCAGTTTAGACACCAGCAAGATACAATCCATGAAGTCCTGCTTGACGTAGGTTGGTCCCTTGAACACTTTCCCGAAACCACCCAGAAGTGCTTTCAATTGCGCGCCCGAATTGCCGATGATCAATGCACCAACCGCAGCACCGCCGATAATGCCCATTTCAATTGGCAGCGCATGCAAAACCACGCCCATGTCACCACCCGACAGCGTGAAAACGCCAAAAACCATGACGAGTAGAACAACAATACCAACTGCGGCAAACATACATTAATTCCCCATCAACGGATCCGGATTGTGATGCTGGCCCCCATTCCAGCCGATGCAGGAAGCAAACATTATAACGATGAACGGAAAAAACGGCCTTTGGTTAAGGGCCAAATAACAATGAAATCTGGACGCTTAGCTGATCAGCCGAATAAGCGAGATGCTGCTAGAAGTGGCATATAGTTTTTGTGCCGCCTCCAGATTAACCAATAGGGATTGGAATCGCGAGATTGCCTCTGGAACATCGGTGCTTTCCAGCGCAGACCTTCGCTCGGTCGATGTGAGTTGCGATTGATTCAGTCGGTCTTCTTGCTGATCGAGGCGATTAACCAGCAAACCTTGGCTGGCAACCAGATTCGAAAAATGGTTGATCAATGAATCTCCGGCATCGAGTTGTAAGGCCCGGTCGCCTGCTGTGCCGGTCCGAACGGCATCAATCATTGTGGTCATAATGGTGTCGAGATCATTGGGGACTCCGCCGACATCTATGGCCTGAGTCACGGTTTGGAGATTGGGCGATGGTGTCACCAACACGTTCGTATCAATCCTCATCTGGATTGGATCACCAGTGTGAAATAATTTTCCCCCATAGCTGTCTTCAGCCTGAGCAAGTTGATTAAACTGATCGCGAAGACTCTCGAGTTCGATTGCAATTACTTCGCGATCTGCTGTGGACAGAGTCTCGTTATTAGCCAAGATGACCAATTCTTTGACGCGGATAGCTCCGGAAGCCATCGTGTCCAGCGAGGATTCAGCTTGTTGTGCCATGATGCCAGCGCGGCCGATGTTGTTGAGCCATGAACTTTCAATCGCGGACTTGCGACCAAGGCTTGATATCTCGAGCCAACTGGAAGGTGCCTCTGATGGTCGTGTGAAGCTCTTGCCACTTGCAATGGATTCTTCTGCCCTGCCGATAAGCGCAGACAGCTCGGCTTGTCGTTGAATGCTATCGTTGGGTCTGTTTCTGTTGATAGATTCCATGTTTTGTTCCTTCTCGCGGGACCAACTAAAAGATTCCCAATATGGTTTGCATCGTTTCCTTTGCGACTTGTATGATGCGGGCTGCCGCTTCGTAAGATTGTTGTAACCGGATAAGGTCCGCCGCTTCGCGATCAAGATCGACGGTTGCAATATTGTCACGTGCTTCGCGCGTGGCTTGGTCGAAAGCTGTCGAGGCAGCGCTTTCGCTGCGGGCAGCTAACAATTTCTGCGCCTGTCCGAGTGCTATTGTTTCATAGCCTTGTTCTGTACCCGTCGCGGTGCGTAAGTCTACAAACGCCAGAATATTGCCATTTGCCGCTCCGCCAGGGGAAGCCAAAGCCAAACTGTTTGCCGATAGTCCCGTTGTCGACAGGGATGCGGCGGTACCGGCATGGGCGATGACCGCTGCGCCGGGCACTCCTGTGTCGGTCGATCCGTTGGCTTGCCAGCCATTGATCTGTGCCGCGAATTGCACCGCCAAGCTGTCCAGGTCGTTGTTCAGGCTGACCAGGCTTGATTGTGCACGTTGTAGTCCACCCAGGGTTCCATTGCTTGGTGCTGCCTGCACGGTTCCACCAATTTCAATATCAAAACTGGTTCCAGCACCAGCGACAAATGTAACCGGGCTAACGACATTGAACGACACCAAATTGGTTCCGTTGCGGGATATATCCGCAGTGCCATTATTACCAAAGCTGATTTGAACATCCAGCTTTTCGGTAATGACGGTCAGCGCCGCATCACGCTGGTCGAGTAATACCGCTTGCTGAGCAGTGCCGATTCCTGCGGGGAGCAATTTCTGATTAATTTGTGCGAGTTCGTTTAGCGCCGTATTTAGCTCAGCGGCTTCCTGAGATGCAGCGCCATTGATCAGGTTGACGGTGGACGACAGATTCAGAGCTGTTTGGTTGAAGCGACCAACGGTGGCTTCGATATCGTTTACAAATTGATTGCGCAAAGCCGGCTCAAATGGAATTGCGGAAAGTTCTTCAGCAGTACCAAAAAGTTTTGTCAATTGAGTGCCGATATCGGCATCATTGTTGGCAAGTGCGATTTCTCCCTGGTTGAGCCACTGCACTAGAACTTCACCGCTAACTCGACTGGCTCCGGTTTGCCGCGTCGCCGCTTCCAGAAACTGGTCGCTGGACCGGGTTATCCCATTGACTGTGACGCTGCCCGTCCGGGCAGAATTGATATAGATCGGATTATTGGTGGCAGAGATCGTCGTATCACTGATGTTCAGGGTCCGCCTGACGTAATCCGGATTATCTGCATTGGCGACATTGGATCCGACGATTTCCAATGCGCGAGAGTTTGTTAAAATCGCTGATCGCCCGATATTGAGAAGGTCAGACATCCTTGTTCTCCAAATCGCGAGTTAGCAGTTGCGCTATGCCAAAAACTCCCCTTTGGGCCATGGATTCAGCAATCTTGGCATCTTGCATGTCGCGAAATTGCTCCATTCCCTGGCCATCAAATAACCCTTCCCCCAGCGAAGAGGTTCTCATCGTTGTCAGCATTTGCCGCACAAATATGGCTTCGAAATCAGCTGCCATCGACTGAATTTCGGCTTGCCTCTTGTCGGCCACAGGATTTGCGGACGCCGTGGACGAGGCTGCGGGACTCGAGGTGGGTAAAATCGCGGTCATATGATGATCAACTCTGCTGACAATGCACCAGCCTGTTTCAAGCCCTCCAATATTGCTGTTAAGTCAGACGGTGGAACGCCGAGAGTATTAATAGTCTCTACGATTTCAGCGAGAGAGGCGCGTCGTCCAATTTCGAATGCAGGTTTGGTGTGTTCATCCACAGTAATGTCACTGTTCTCTTCGGTAGCGGTCTTGCCACGGCTGAATGGTGCGGGCTGAACGACGGTGGGATTTTCCTCGACACGTACGGTCAGTTTTCCGTGACTGACTGCCGCAGGACCGATACGCACGGCGCCATTGATGACGACCGTTCCGGTTCGCGCATTGACGATTATCCGGGCAGGTGCATCTGCGGGTTTCACGATCAGATTCTCGATTTTTCCCATCAACATAACGCGTTCCTGTGCGCCGAGGGGGGCGGCAATTCGCACGGTTACAGCGTCGGCTGCAATCGCCAGTTGTGAATTCATGGCTTCATTGATGGCATCGGCGACACGCAGCGATGTGGTCAGGTCGGCGTCGGTCAGGTTGAAGCTGAGAAATGGCTGGCTTTCAAATCCGGTCGCAACGGTTCTTTCGATCGAAGCGCCGCCAGAAATCCGGCCTACGGAAGGGATGTTGATTGTGACCTTCGAACCATCTGCAGCGGTCACGCCCAAGCCACCAACCGCCAAATTCCCTTGTGCCATGGCGTAAATTTGCTGATCGGCGCCATAGAGAGGCATCAAGATCAATGTACCGCCGCGCAGCGATTTCGCCTTGCCAATCGCAGATACGGTCACATCAAGGCGTTGGCCAGGTTTCGCGAAGGCCGGCATTTCTGCAGTGACCAACACAGCTGCAGCATTTTTGGAGGCAGGATTGACGCCAGGGGGCAGTGACAGTCCAAAACGGTTAGTCACGCCTTTCAGTCCGACGGTGGCATATTCCAGGCTATCATCTCCGGTTCCGGCAAGCCCGACGACAACGCCGTAGCCAACCAGCTGGTTGGTCCGTAGACCAGCAAAGTTTCCGATGTCTTTAATCCGTTCGGCCTGAGCAGGCTGGGTGATAATCACAGCTGCCGATACCAGCGCTAGCAAAGTAGCAAGCCATCGGATCGACCGGAATATTTTTGATGATTGGGTCATATGATCTCTTCTGCCTGGAGCTAAAATGGAGATACGAACGAGAAGAATTTCTGCAGCCAGCCCTGTTTGCTTGCGGATGCAATTTCTCCGGTACCGCCGTATACGATCCGGGCATCGGCGACTTTTGTCGATGGGATGGTATTGTCAGAGGACACGTCAATGGCGCGGATAAGCCCGCTAAATTGGGTATGTTCTTCGCCGCGGTTCAGCGATGTGAGCTTTTGGCCTCGGACTAGCATTGTTCCGTTCGGATAGCTTTCCGCGACCGTCACACTAATCTGGCCTTGCAGGCTGTTCGATTGACCTGCGCTGCCGCTACCCGAAAAATTCTGACTGCCGCTGGTTGCCACATCACTGGGTGAAAATAGCGAGAAAAGGCCAGTCGTTGGTGGGGTTAGGGAAAAGCCGCCATCACGATCCTTGGACGCGCTGTTGGATTTTGAAGCGCGTGTCTGTTCGACAAGCAATATACTGATTATATCACCTTTCTGGCTTGCCCTTGTTCCACTTGTCAGGGCGGAATAGCCGGAAGTCACCTGAAAGATTGCACCATTTGCAGCAACTGGTTCCTGCCGCGGAGTAGCCACGACGGGAGCAAAGTCCTGCGCTGAGATGCCCGAATTTGAACCCATGCAACTGACGAGCAGAAATGGCGTCACACCGATCAGCAAGCTTCGCTTTGAAAACGGATTATATGTCATGATGGATACGCTTCTTTCTTGCACTAAAATTAGATTTGCTGGTTCACGAACTGCAACATTTCGTCGGTCGCTGAGATCATTTTGGAATTGACCTCATAAGCGCGTTGCGTCTCGATCATGTTGACCAGTTCTTCGACAATATTGACGTTAGACCCTTCGAGAGCACCTTGGCGGATATTGCCAAGACCTTCTTGTCCACCCGGGCCCACTTGGGGCGCCCCGCTTGCCGCTGTTTCGGTTAGGATATTATTGCCAACCGAAAGGAGCCCGGCCGGGTTGGTGAAGTTGGCCAGCTCGATTTGTCCGAGTTCGCTTGGTTCGCTTTGGCCGTCCAAAGAAGCCGAAACGACTCCATTATTGCCAATGGTCACCGCTGTCGCGCCTTGTGGAACCTGGATCGCGGGTATCAGCGGCAAACCATCACTGGTGACCATATTGCCTTCTGCAGTCAGGCTGAAATTGCCTGCTCTGGTATAGCCCGTCGAGCCGTCTGGTCTTTCGACTTGGAAATAGCCGGAACCTTCAATTGCGAGATCCATAGCATTCTCTGTAGTCTGCAGCGTACCCTGAGTGGCGATCTTGCCTATGCCAGCAAGCCTGACCCCCGTGCCCAATTGCACGCCGCTGGCAAATCGGTTTTGCGCGTCCGAGGGTGCTCCTGGCGTCACTACATTCTGATAGGCAAGTGTTTCGAAATCGGCGCGATCTCTTTTGAAGCCGGTGGTGTTTACATTCGCCAGGTTGTTGGCGATCACGCGCATCTTGGTGTTCTGCGCATCCAGTC
Organism: uncultured Sphingomonadaceae bacterium; assembly: GCA_947488845.1. GTDB lineage: Bacteria > Pseudomonadota > Alphaproteobacteria > Sphingomonadales > Sphingomonadaceae > Parasphingorhabdus. The sequence continues at coordinate 41,865 of CANLBM010000013.1, forward strand.
CGGTGCGCGCAACTTGTAGGGCAGCGTTACTCATCTCATCTTCTCCTGCATGGAATTATCCTTGCGGTAAGGACATTATGCCCGCGCCGCCTTCATCAAGTTCCTCGGTCATTTTGAGCAACCGTGCTTGGGTTTCCCATGCACGGCTGGTTTCGATCATGTCTACCAGAGCGCTGGTCATATTGACGTTTGACTGTTCCAGAGCTCCGGAAATGACTTTGGCATTTTCATCAACTGGCAACGTGCCATTGTCGGCGACGTGAAATAATGTATCTGAACCCTTCGACATCTGGCTGCCGGTCGCGCTGACAAGTTTTAATTTGCCAAGCTGTTGCGGCAAGGTTGGATCTCCGCCTAGCGGCACATAAGAAATTGTTCCATCCGCGCCAATGTCAACGCGATCTGCAGGCGGCAACGTTACCGGACCGCTTTCACCCAAAACCGGAAAACCGTCACCGGTGAGCATTGCGCCTGACGGACCGATTTGGAGGTCTCCGCGTCTTGTATAGGCTTCTTTGCCGTCCACGGACTGAACCGCGAGCATGACATCTCCCTCGAATGCGATATCGAGTGGGCGATCGGTCTGAGTGATCGCCCCCCCGTTCATATCCGCTTGCATATCCCGTTCAACAGCCATCGCCCGGCTGTCGTGGCCTGGACCAGTCAAATATTGAGCCTTTGCCGACACCATGTCGGCTTTGAAGCCGACTGTGTCCGAGTTGGCCATATTATTGGCAATGGTAGCTTGCCGGTTCATCAGCGATTTCATCGCGTTTACGGCGGTATATGCGAGCTTATCCATGTTCTATTCCTTCAACTGATCAATATCTAGATCTGAAGGTTCATGATCGTCTGGGTGAGCGTACTGGACGTCTCAATCGCCTGCGCATTGGCTTGGAAATTGCGCTGTGCGGCGATCAGGGAGACAAGCTCCTCCGTAATGTCAACGTTCGCAAGTTCTAGATAGCCGGACCGCACTTGTCCTAGTGGACCGCTCCCTGCTTGGTTGATTTGTGGCGGGCCGGAATCACCGGTCGATTGCCAATGTGCATCGCCCATGGGCCGAAGGCTTTCCAGGGCTGAAAAACTTGCCATCGCGAGAGCACCGATGTTCATCTGGTTGCCGTTCGAGAACGTAGCTGAGACAACGCCTTCATTGTTGATTGCGATGTTTGTAAGTAGAGCTGCTGGATCGAGAGGATCGAACTCCGGTATTACGAAGTCGAACATGTCGGCAGCGTTGGTAGACGTAGCCACGCCATTTGCATCAACCGGCAGCAGCTGGGCTTTTGAACCGATAGTGTCGACCACTTCGCGATCATCGTTTACGGTGAACGCGCCGTTGCGCGAAAAAGTCAATGCATCACCGGGCGGTTGGCTTTTGACAGCAAAAAATCCGTCGCCAGCGATCGCCAAATCCAGTGTTTTGTCTGTCGGCTGCATTGTACCCTGCGTAAATTGTTGTGTTATGCCATTGAGACGCACGCCTTGGCCGGCAATGGAGCTGGTCGCCTGGGTTGGAGAGGCTGTGAAAAGATCTCCAAATAGCGCCCGGCTTTTCTTGAACCCCGTCGAATTTGTGTTCGCAACGTTATTTGAAATTACATTCAAGTCCGTCTGGGCCGCTTTCAGGCCGCTAAGTGAGGTAAAGAATGACATATTATTTTCTCCTGTGCTGAATTAGATGCTGGGTTGTATAAATTATCCGATTTTGAGTGCCTCGGACGGGAAAACGTTACCGATTGGAGTGACGAGAATAGGTGGTCCATTGCTTTCCGATGTTTTTACCGATGCTACCGGTACCCATGTTGCCAAATTGGAGGCCGGCCCGCCGTTGACGCGAACCCGTAAGCGTCCTTGGTCAAGCGGTTGTCCGGAGTCGTCTTTGCTGTCGAAACTAAATTCCACTGGACCGGCCTCTTGCTGACCAAGTTCTGCAAACATTACGATTTCGCCGGCTTCGTTGAGTAGATCAATCGAAAGATTGTCGGTTGCCTGGGTGAGCTCGAACTCGCCAGAATACTGACCGTTTTTGTCTGCCACCGAAATGTTGCCGGGCACCAGAACCGAATGGCCGATCCATTCTTTTGCATCAGAGAGCTGGTTGTTTCCCAAAATGGAAGCAATGTCCGACAAAGATTTTTTCATTTCGGAAATGCCAGCAACGCTCGAAAACTGGGCGAGTTGGGCAACCATTGCCTGGTTGTCGAGGGGATCAAATGGGTCCTGGAATTTCAGTTGGGTCGTCATCAAACGAAGAAAAGAATCCTGGTCCAGCGTGTTATCACCCGTGGCATTTTCCGGTTGCGCCTGTGTAAGACCAGCAAGATTTGTTTTCGGTGTCTGTAGAACGTCTGATAAAGCGGCCATTATTGATTCCTCACTGTTTCTAGAATTAAAGTCTTGGCAGTCTGCAAAACTTGCACGTTATTTTGGTAATTTCTGGCGGTTTCGAGCATGTCGATCAGCTCGGCAGTTTCATCAACAGCAGCCTCCCAGACATAACCTTCTTTGTCCGCGAGCGGATTTGTCGGGTCATGACGTTTCTGTGGTGCGGCATCCGTCTTGACGATGCGTTCTACGTCCACCGTAGCGAGATTGTCTTCGACCACTGAACGGAATACAGGACGCATGGCACGAAAGGCTTCGTCTTCGCTGGCATAATCCGTCCGGGCATTGGCCAGATTGGACGCGGTGGTGTTCAACCGGACCATCTGGGCCGACATCGCTCTGCTGGCGACATCAAAGACACTCATACTACCCATGATCATTCTCCTTTCAAGGCGCGCCGGATCGCAGAAACTTGTCCCTGCATGAAGGACAGGGTCGTGCGATACTGAATGGCATTTTCGGCAAAAAGTGTCTGTTCGACGGAAAGTTCCACCGTGTTTCCATCCAGAGATGGTTGCAGGGGCACCCGGTAACCGGTGTGGTCGTTCATCGCCTGATCGAGCGATCCGCCATCTTGCGCTTGCTTCATGGCAAGATCAAAATCGAGGTCCTTGGCTTTATACCCGGGGGTCGAGGCATTCGCGATATTTGATGCCAGCATATTCAGGCGTTGTGAGCGAAGCTGTAACGCGTCGCCGTTCAATGCAAATATCTGATCCAAACTAGGCATTGTTTCTAATCCCGTATTAATTCGCCGGTCCGGTGACCGTTATAGTTCTTGAGATACACCGTTATTGGAGTATTCGAACATGACTATGCAAAGGGTGTGCCAGTTTATCTAGATCGTCCCGCGTATGTCGGTTTAACCGAGCTCGCAGCGGATGTTTGAGGGTATTTCATTCAGGGTTTTGTCAAAGCGGCAAAACCCTGCCGCTGACCGGCAAGTTTTTGCCGCTCAAATCAGGATTGGGACCAATGGACATTCTAATGACGAACATCTGGCGGTTTTTCGATCCGATGGTATTCGGCATGGTTCTGAGCTGCGTCTTGATTATGGCCTGGGTTCAAAGCGGTCGTCATTCCATTGTTCGGGGGTTCGCGGCACTCGGGAACAGCAGTGGAAATCCGTTTGAGGAAAGCGGAGAAAACGCGACCTACATGTGCCGGAGGATTGATTTTACTCTGCGGGAGCAGGGGCTTGCCGGCTTGGAAACGGTACGTAGTGAAGACGCATTTGTAATCCGCGTTCTTGGTTATCTCGTCAACGCAAAGGATTCAAAGAGTTTTGAGGAATGGGTGCGCCTGGAAGAACATTTTGCCGAAACCAAGCAAAATATGTCCGCTAGCTATTGGTTCGCGGCGGCGGAGATCGCCCCGGCAATCGGCCTCCTTGGCACGATCACTGGACTTATCCAGCTTTTCGCTACGGGGATTGATCCATTGAAAATGGGGCCGGCCATGAGCTTCACATTGCTCACGAGCCTATACGGTCTCTTTATTTCCCATATAGTTGCCTTTCCGATTTACGCGCGCCTGCATGCCAGAGCGGAGGTGCTGAACGCATATAGATCAAAGGTTGTTCAGCATACGATTAACATCGCAATCAGGGAACTGGACGCTGTTAGCCCGGTGCATTTTGTACCGGCTAATCCGACCATGAAGAATGCGTGATCGATGAACGCCGGGCGCACCACTTTATCCTTTCTTGATCTCGCGCTCATGTTGCTCAGCGCGTTTGCCTATACGCATTTTGTCAATATTGCTGATGCGGAGACCCAAAGAAAAATGGCGAAAGCAAGCGTTCCGCCCGCCGCGACCCTGGGTTCTTATAACTATACAGCATCGGACTTTTTTGGCGATAGCAACGCGATGCTTACTGATTTTGCCAAAACAGAAATTGCCGAGATATTGACGGTTCAGCAAAAGCAATTGCTGGTCATCGATGTCGCTGCCGCACCAGAAGAGCCAAATGGATCGCGCTTGCGACAATGGGAAGCAGTGTCCGCTCGAACCGCCGCTATCGCAGATGCGTTTGAAGCGGCGGGGCAGAATGGCAAGATGATAGTACTGAAAGTACCGAATAAACTGGTTTCCAAGCCTAGCGAAAAGCAAACGGTGCAACTAACCTTTCTGTCGCCGGAAATAGATTTATTGTCGCCGAACGAGGAATGATATTGAAACTGGCATGATATCTGCTTGGTTCCTACGATTAGAGAATAGGATCAAATTTCATGTCCCACTATCATTTCCTACTGCCAATCGTTTCTATCTTGTCGATGGGTGCCGGCTCGCCCTTTGAAGACACCGCATCGCTTGATCGAAAGGTTGCATCATATCTGGGGGCTGAAGTGGGCGACGTCGGTGGTGCTCACGCTGCCATAGACTCCAAGCTCAAGCTCAAGCGCTGTGCGAATGCTATTGAAATATCGGAGACGAACAGAAATGCGTTGCAGGTTAGTTGCCGGGATCTGGGCTGGCGGATATTTGTGCCCCTTCGCCTCGGCAGAGATCTGGGTAGCCTTGAAGATAATGCTCCTGAGGAACCGTTGGTGCAAAGAAATCAGCCTGTTACTCTCGTGATCCGGCGTTCAAACTTTAGTATAAGCTATGGTGTTATCGCGCAAAAAAGCGGGGCGATGGGAGAATATATTCCAGTCCGCTCCGACCGTAAGTCCAAGGAGTTAATGGCGAGGATCTCCGGTCCAGGTGAAGTCGAAATGACCAATTGAAATCTTTTTCCGGAAGAACTTAATTTTTTCCCAACAGGCCGTAAATGGTTATGAAAGAAGTTATAAGCACCGCCGGAGAGGATCCGGCACAACGCAAATTTGCCAGTCTGGCGTACTAAGGATGGAATGATATGAAACCTGTTGATAGCTATTCGGCGATTAATACGCGTTTGGATCGGCCAGCGATGAACGACGTTGCGGCAAAAGCCAGTAATGGAGTGACCGAGGCGGCAATTACAAAGGCGTCCGGTGCGATCTCAACCACAGCATCGCAGCTGGCGACCGAGAAACCACCATTTGATGCGCAGAAGGTTGCGGATATAAAACAGCAAATTGCATCTGGCACTTATAAGATCGATACCGATGCGTTAGCGGAAAAAATGCTTAATTCCGGTGTGCTCGGAGTGGATTCAAAAAAATGAACCAGATAGTTGAGTCTTTCCGCAATTCACAGAATACTCTGGTCTCGGCATTAGACGGACATGATAGCGATGCTATTTTTCAAGCGAGCAAAGAGCTCAGCAATGCCGTTGCGAAGCTGGGTACGCTGAAATCGGCCGACATTGAGCATTCGTTGCGACCGATCCTGTCAGAAGTCGACGAATTGATGCAGGCATCAATCTACCGGCTGCGTTTCTTGCGCGACCATAGCTCTTCGAGATTGCAACTTTTGTCCGGGTGGCGTGTAAATCAGGCAGATACATATTCTGATGCCGCGCGTGGTCGCTAGACTGCGATAGCCGTGAAATAAATTCGGAATAAGTTCCGCAATCATAATATTGGCATGATCATTGCTTCTCTCTTTCACAGGAGAATTCGAGCAAAACATGTCAAACCTATCCATCACTCAAAGCTATGAACGGCGCAGTTTGCCGAACGTGATTGCGCAATCCGCGCAACGCAATGGCGTTGATTTCAAATATCTGATGGCGCAGGCGCAGCTCGAAAGCGGGATGCGTCCGGATGCCAAGGCGAACACGTCCTCGGCAACCGGTCTTTATCAGTTTGTCGAACAGACATGGCTCGGCCTCGTTAAGCAAAAAGGTGGCGATTACGGCCTCGGCTGGGCGCAAGATGCGATCTCCCAGAACCGGAATGGCAAGTTCACAATTGCCGATAGAGACCAGAAATCAAGCATTCTTGCTTTGAGAAACGACCCGACGCTTTCCGCCAATCTGGCGGGCGAATTTGCGCGGGACAATAGCGATTATCTGAAAAATCGCATCGGTCGCGAACCGCAATCTGTCGATCTGTATCTCGCGCATTTCCTGGGACCAGCCGGCGCTGGAAAATTTCTAAATGCATTTGATGCCAATCCCGACGCACCAGCGGCGCCGTCATTTGCAAATGCCGCGCAATCCAACCGGTCAATATTCTATGATAAGTCTGGTGGTGCACGAAGCTTTCAGGAAATCCGAAACCTGTTCGCCAGAAAACTTGACAATGCTTCCATGATGGCAGTTGGCGGCAATAGTTTTCCGGCTGCCGGAAGAAACTTGCCGCAATCGCAAAAGCCGCTCCCGATGGTCCAGCCAGCCGATTATCTCCGGATCGCCAAAAACTACATCAATGATCAGAGCTCTCCAGACAAGTCCAAGCCGTTCGATGAATCGGCTCGGGTTGCTTATTTGACGCTCGCCACTCTTGGATTATAAATGAACATGATACAGAATATTTTCGCACTGGACAAAGTTGCCGGCCATTTGAAATCGGGATTGCTGCCGATGGCGACGCTGTTGCTGGTGATCTTCTTCCTGCTGCCGCTACCGACGATAATGCTGGATATCGGTTTCATTTCCAATATCATGATCTCGCTTGCCATTCTGATGGTTGCTCTCAACGCGCGCAAGCCGCTCGATTTTTCCAGCTTTCCAACCGTTCTGCTGTTCGCGACGCTTCTTCGTTTGGGACTGAACGTCGCATCAACCCGAGTGGTGCTGGTAGAGGGGCATGCGGGCGGCGATTCCGCTGGGCAGATTATCGAAGCCTTTGGCGGATTGCTTCTCGGCGGTAACTATGTGGTCGGCATATTCGTGTTCTCCATTGTGATGATTATCAATCTGATCGTCATTACCAAAGGCGCCGGAAGGGTTTCGGAAGTCTCCGCACGCTTCACCTTGGATGCTTTGCCTGGCAAGCAGATGGCGATCGACGCTGATCTTAACGCCGGCCTGATTGCTCCGGAAGAAGCAAAGACCCGGAGATCTGAAGTTGCAACCGAGGCTGATTTCTATGGATCGATGGATGGTGCGTCGAAATTTGTAAAAGGCGACGCTGTTGCCGGGATCTTGATCCTGGCTGTTAACATCATCGGTGGTATTGTGCTGGGCCTTACGACCCATGGGCTGTCCTTTGGCGAAGCCGCGAGCACATATTCGATGCTCGCAATCGGTGACGCACTGGTTGCACAGGTTCCGGCCTTGATACTGTCGATCGCCGCTGCGGCGATCGTGACGCGGGTTTCATCGACCCAGAATCTGGCGGACCAGATCACCGGCCAATTCGGTTCGGGAGCGGCCTGGGTTCCCGTCGCCGTTATTCTTACGATTCTCGGTGTATTGCCGGGCATGCCACATGTTGTCGTCCTCTCGGCTGCAGCGGTTGCTGGCGGAATCGCCTTTTATCTGATCCGCAAGCCCAAGCCTGTGGAAGTGACCACTGAACCGGTCGTGGATAAACATCCGGAACAGATAGATTGGGAAGATGTCTCCGAAAAGGCGCGTCTTGGCATCGAAATCGGATATGGCCTTGTTCCGCTGGTTGAGGACCGCAAGGGTGCGCCGTTAATGAAACGGATTACCGGTATCCGTCGCCAAATATCCAAAGAACTGGGTTTTGTAATACCGCTTGTCCGGATCAAAGACGATTTGTCACTGGAACCCAACGGCTATCGGATCATGATGGGGGGAACGGTTCTGGGTGAGGATACGGTTTGGCCGAATGATTTTATCGCGCTTGATGACGGTCACGTGGATTCGGTAATCGAGGGTCGGCCGTGCAAGGATCCGACATTCGGAATGGATGCCATTTGGATAAGTGCCGACAAAAAGTCTCAAGCAATCGCTGAAGGTTATACCGTGGTGGATGCACCGACAGTTATCGCGACCCATCTCAATGACGTTGTGAGGCGTAATGCAGCGCAGCTGTTTGGCATGGATGAAGCGCAGAAATTGCTCGACTTTCTCAAGGAATCATCGCCACAACTGGTCGACAGCCTCACACCGCAACCTTTGTCGCTATATACGATTACTGCTATTTGCCGCGATCTTCTCGCCGACAAAGTACCAGTGAAGGACTTTCAGAAAATTTGTCTGGCAATGTTGGAAGCATCCAGTCTGCACACAGATACAGCACAAATGGTCGACACCATACGACAGAAAATCGGCAATCTGATCGTCCAAACCATGGTGCCCATCAGCTTGCCCCTTCCGGTCGTGACGCTGGATGCAGAACTGGAAAGTTTGCTCGTTAAGGCGTTGAAAGTGGGCGAAGATGCCAGCTATCCTATTGAACCGCAACTGGCTCAGAAGATAATCGAAGCCATGGATGAAGCTGCACGCAGCTTGCCGTTGGAAGCCCGTAACGTGGCCCTTATCACGTCACCGGTTGTGCGGCGTCCGCTTGGCGCTTTGCTTAAACAGCGGTTCCCGGATCTCACGGTTCTTTCCTATCAAGAATTGCCTGATGACAAGTCAATTGAAGTGCTGAGCAAGATCGGGGTTCCGCAATCCAGCCACACAATGGCTATCACAGATGCAAATCAAAACTAACTACCAATCGGAAGTACGCTATGTTGAAAACAAAGAGCCGCGCATCCCAAGCCTACGGCGCGATGAGAATAGACGAAAATCGGCTGATTGAAGAAAATCAGTCGTTGGTTACAAAGATTGCATGGCAGGTAAAATCATTTGCGCCCGACCAGATGGAGATCGAAGACCTGATTCAGGTCGGACTGGTCGCAATGGTCGAGGCTGCAAAGAAATATGTCGATCAAGGACATAGTTTCAGTACTTATCTATACGTCCGTGTCCGAGGCGCAATGATTGATGATTTGAGATCAACATGCAATTTGCGCAGAACGTCGGTTGATTGGCATAAGAAAGTGCGCAGGTGTCGGGACAAGCTGGTGAAGGAGCTTGGCCGGGAGCCCGATGAGTCAGAACTGGCGCTGGGGCTGGATATGGATCCTGCCGATTTCCGCAAACACGCAGATAGGGCGATTGACGTACATCTCGGTTCACTCGACGAAGTGTATTGCGATTCCAGTAGCTGGTTTACGGACCAGGAAGACGATCAGCATGAAAAGTTGGAAAAGTCGCAGATGGTGGAACTGCTGTCTGCAAATCTGAAGCAGCTGAACGAACGTGAACAACTCATACTCAATTGCTATTTTGTGGAGGAGATGCAGCTTGATGAGATTGGTGAGATACTCGGTGTATCTTCAGTGCGCATATGCCAGATCAAAAAACGGGCACTGGAAAAACTTCAAGTTGCCATGACTATGAACTAGTTTTCTCTGTAGCATTTACCAACAACTCACTGTCGGTTCTGATCAATAAAAAAAGCCTCCTCCTGACCAGGAAGAGGCTTTTTCGTATTGATGGAGTCTGATATTACCGGAGCAGGCTGAGAACAGACTGCTGAGACTGGTTCGCCTGCGACAACATCGCCGTCGAAGCCTGGCTCAGGATCTGGTTTTTTGCCAGTTCGGTTGTTTCAGCAGAGAAGTCGACGTCCATGATACGCGAACGTGATTCCGAGATGTTCGCCACGCGATCCGACAGGTTGGAAATCGTGGTTTGCAGACGGTTCTGGTCGGCACCCAAAGAAGCCTGTGCGGTTGTGACCGTATCTAGAGCGGTATCCAGAAGGCCAAGTGCAGTGGTTGCGCCAGCTTCGGTGCTGATGTCCAAGGCGTCAATACCCAGAGTCGCGGCCGTGACATCTGTCAAAGTGATCGCCACCGTCTGACTGGCGTCGCTGCCGGTCTGGATGTTGATTGTAGCGTTGGTTCCGTCAAGCAATGCAACATCGTTGAAGGTTGTCCGCGACGCAACATCACCGATCTGTGCAATCAAAGCGGTAACTTCGGTCTGAAGGTTGTCGCGGTCGCCGGTCGAAAGCGTACCGTTGGCAGACTGGACAGACAGTTCACGCATACGCTGCATCATACTGGTGATTTCGTTCATGCCACCTTCAGCAGTCTGCGCCAGCGAAATGCCGTCGTTCGAGTTACGAATGGCCATGTTCAGTCCACGGACTTCCGAGGTCATACGTGTGGCGATCGAGTAGCCAGCAGCATCGTCCGCAGCTGAGTTTACTCGGCTACCGGTTGAAAGGCGTTCGATAGATTTTGCGAGACCCATTTCAGCTTGGTTAGAAGCATAGCTGGTGCGCATGGCGGTTACATTGGTTCCGATTACAGTCATGATCTTGTCCTTTTCACAGTTCGAATAGTCGTTTCATCTAACGGGTCACCTCGACAGATGAAGCGGCCTCGAGGAAGTTAACGGCGGGCCCGAAATATAATTAAGTGAAAAGGTGTCGGGTTTCCGACAAGCTATGGAAAAACCGTCCGTTTTCCGACACAAATGACGGATTTTCGACAGTTTTATCGGCAATAATCGGCAGATTCTTGCCGATCACCAAACTGGCACGGCCATTGCAAAGTAGTTGGCGAGCACCGGGATATTAGATCCGATGCTCGGTGAACGACGCAAGGGAATGGCCATGATCAACGATAAACTGAAGCCTAGCCTGGTCTCTAGGTTTCCAGAACTTGTCGATTTGCTAGCGAGTATTGAAACAATTCACTCGCACCCGCTGCTTTCATCTTCCGCTGAGCATCCACCCCGCACAGCCCGCGAAGCATCCAAAGATGAATGTAAAGGAGCAAAAGATCCCGTCGTGGTTTACCGCGATGGACCGTTCCACTTCGTTCCGGCTACCCTCAGCCAACCACTGCGTATCGAATTCGGCAATGCGGACAGAGAATTTGGTCTGTCTTGCATTGTTGAATCGATGCGCGGTGGCAAGGGGCCAGCTTATGCGGACCCCAATTCGATAGCTTTATATAAATATGCCGCTCGCGTGGCGCGCAGCGATGCTAACGTCATGATCACCGGCGAGACCGGTACCGGCAAAGAAGGCATGGCTAGATTCATCCATGAAAATAGCGAACGGGCAAACAAGCCGTTTGTCACCGTTAACTGTGCGGCAATTACCGAGTCCATGATCGAGTCCATCTTGTTCGGACATAAGAAGGGTGCCTTCACCGGCGCTTACAACAGCGCGGTTGGCCTGTTCAAGGAAGCAGACGGCGGCACAATATTTCTCGACGAGATTACCGAGATGCCGCTCGAAAGCCAGTCCAAGCTGCTGCGCGTGCTCCAGGAAGGCGAAATACTTCCGGTGGGCGCCTCCCGTCATGAAAAGATCAATGTCCGTGTTTTTTGCGCGGCAAACCGCGACTTTGCCCAAGAAGTTGGGGCAGGGCGCTTCCGCGAGGATCTCTACTGGCGTTTGAACGTCATGCCAGTCGATCTTCTCCCTCTTGCTCAACGGCCCGCCGATATTGTTGCCATTGCTGCATTCATGATGATCGGTTTTCAAAAACGGAGCGAACGATTCATTTCGCTTTCCCGTTGCTGTGTCGAGCGACTGAAAGAACATAAATGGCCGGGCAATGTGCGCGAGCTATCCAATGTCCTGCAACGTGCACTGGTTATGTGCGACGGTGATCGGATTAAGGCCGACGATCTCGTCTTCTCGGGCGCCCGGTTAACAGCAACGCCGAAGCAGGATGATGTTTCAGCCAGTCATTCGTCGCGATTCATTCGCGGACGTGATCTGCACTCGATTTCCAAAAATGTCGAATATGAAGCAATCAATCAAACATTGGAAAAAACCAACGGCAATCGCCGTGACGCCGCAAAAGAACTTGGCATCTCGGAACGCACTTTGCGTTACCGGATGGCCGATATGCGCGCGCTGGCAGCATAAAGAGGAGCTAAGAAATGTCTTCCGTCAATATGAATAGCCTGATGGCCGCACGTAATGCCATCCTGAACCAGAACAACGCGCTGCAGGAAATTGCCAAGAATGCCAGCCTGGCTGGACCGGGGCAAACCTCTGCTCCCGCAGAAACGGCAGGTTCGAACAATTTCTCGACCCAGCTCACCAGCGCGCTTCAGGAAGTCAATAAACTTCAAATAGCAGCAGATGAGGAAACGAAGGCCTATCAGATGGGCGAAAGCAATGACGTGGCCGCTGTTATGCTCGCGAAGCATAAAGCATCCTTGGGATTTGAGTCCACTTTGCAAGTTCGCAACAAATTATTGTCGGCCTACCAAGACATCATGAACATGCAGGTATAATAGATGGCCGAGCAATCATCAACTGGTCAGGCGCTGACAACCGCGAGCCCCAATGCATTGCAGCCGGCGATCGGTAGTTATGCAAATGCGAGCGGCCCGATGGGCTGGCTCAGTGCTTTTATCAAACAGCCCGCTGTCGCGCGGGCAATGCCGCTAATCATAATGTCTTCTGTCATCTTAGCCGCCATCACTGTGTGGCTGGTTCTTCGCGAGCCACCTCAGCGTGATCTATTTCGCGGGCTGCCCGACAATGACAAGTCCGCGGTGATGCAAGCATTGCAGGTCGCCAATATTGCCTATGAAGTCGATGATGATACCGGCACACTAACGGTCAGCAAAGAAGATTACCATTCGGCTAAGATTGAACTGGCGGGCCAAGGTTTGCCAAGATCCGCGCCTAGCGGTGACACTATTATGTCCACTATGCCCATGGGCGCAAGCAGGGCGGTTGAATCGGAAAAGCTAAGAAATGCCCGCGAGATGGATTTGGCGCGTTCGATCGAAGCGATTGATAGCGTCATATCTGCGCGGGTCCATTTGGCCGTCGAACAACCTAGCATATTCTTGCGGGACAGAAATGAGCCTTCTGCTTCGGTAATATTGCATCTCGCGAGTTCAGCCAGACTTGATGAAAAAGAGACGCAGGCAATTTTGAATCTGGTTGCCAGTTCCGTGCCCGGGCTTTCGGCATCCAACGTATCCGTGATCGATCAAAACGGCCGGCTGTTGTCGAGCAACAGCGAGGGCTTGTCCTCTGGCAGCGATACGCAACTGAAGGTGAAGGCAGCGATCGAGGACCGCTATCGCCAGTCTCTGGCCAGTTTGCTGACACCACTTGTCGGGCCCGGAAACTTCGTTGCAGAGGTCACTGCCGATGTAAATTTTGACGAAAAGCAGGCGACAAGTGAAACTTATCCGCTTGATGGCTCGGTATTGCGTTCTGAACAGGGACAAAAGTCGAACGAAATTGCTGGAAACGCCGCAGGCGGGATTCCAGGCGCGTTGGCTAACCGTCCTCCCGACGCTGCTGAGGTTGCGGAACAACCCGGAGGAGCCGAGGAGGAGGGTGCGAATGTAGCGGAACCTCGCAGAACCAGCGAAGAATATCGCCGAAACTTTGAACTTGCCCGTGAGGTGGCGGTGACCAATCAAGCGCCGGGGCAGGTATCACGATTGTCCGTTGCAGTAGCAATCGACGACCGCGCTTTAAAAAACAAAAAATCTCCCAAGGAAATTCAGGAGATCGAAAAACTCATCAAAGGCACTGTCGGCTATAGCCTTGATCGGGGCGACCAGATTGCGGTGACGGCGCGTAGATTTAAAGCTGTAGCCGACGATCCGGTCACGGAAACCTGGTATGAAACTTCCTGGTTCAGCATGTTGATACGTAATCTGTCTGCATTATTGGTCGCCCTGCTGCTTATATTCGGCATTGGTCGTCCGGTTTTGAAACGCTGGCAAACATCTGAAAAAGCGTTGCGCTCCGGTAATAATCAAAAGGCTCTCACCGGTGACGGCGTGACGGCCGACGGCCTCAATCAAGATGGTACCGAGGATGGCGGGTCACTCGAAAATCAAACAGCAGGCGCCCTTGGTCCCCCGGTGACCATAGACATGATCACTTCGGCCAAAAGCTATCAGGAACGCGCTGTTTTGACTCAAAATTTCGTCAAACAGAACCCCGATCACGCAGCTCTGGTTGTGAAGGAGTTGCTCAAGGAATCTGATGAACTGGAAGAAGTAGATGGCTGATACCGCAGAAAAAGATGATGTTGAAATCGCCGAACAAGGCAAACAACTGGAACTGATCACCGGACGCCAGACCGCAGCCATATTGATGCTGCTGTTCAACGACGAGGAAGCTGCCCAGATACTTGAGCGGCTCGAACCTCATGAAGTGGAAGCATTGGGTGAAGCAATGTTCAGCGTTGCCAATGTTGATGCGACGCAGATTGACGGTTCACTGGATCGCTTTCTGTTGCTGACCATGAACCAGACAATGTTGTCCTATAAGTCCGATGAAAAAGTCAGTCGTGTTTTTCGCAAGGCTTTGGGTACTTCGCGCGCAGAGACGATTATGAATCGTTTCGCTCCCAAACGGCCCAGTAACATTGCCGAAATGCTAAAATGGATTCCGGCAAAGGATATTGCCCATCTGATAACAAGCGAACCGCCTCAGATCTCTGCGGTGCTTATGTCGTTTCTAACGCCGGAGGTGGCCGCAGAAACAATAGAATTGCTGCCTTCAGAGATTCAGGCAGATTTGATTTACCGGGTAGCGACGCTCGGGCCTGTCAGCGGTAAGGCGCTGGCTCACATCCAGGCTCTTTTGGAGAACACGACACCTAGCGAAGCAGACACTGTTCCGCCGATGGAGGTCGGAGGCGTTCTCGACAGTGCAACGATCATCAACAATCTCCCGAAAGAACGGGGTCGGTCGTTGCTCAAGGAATTGATGAAGCGCGACAAGATAACCGCGAAACTTATTGAGGACGAGATGTTTATCTTCGCGGATCTGATGAACCTGAACAAAAAGGATATCGGTTCTGTTGTCCGGAAAATTGACGCCAGTATCCTTGTTCCCGCGCTGCGAGGAGCTCCGAATAATCTCAAGGCCAAGATTTTTGGGGCTATGTCAAAACGGGCGGCCGAAACCATTCAGGACGATATGGCTGAAGCGCCACCGCAACCGATGGATGCCGTCATTGCCGCACAAAAGGCCATTATTGCGGTCGCCAAAGTCATGCTCGACAACGGCGAAATAAATATAGCCGGTGCAGGAGCTGATTATGTCTGATCTTAATTCTGCAGGTGCGTCCGGTTATGAAGAAGTAGTCCCTCTGTGGCGAACGACCACTGAACAACGAGAATTTTCTTCCTGGACCTGTGGACTGGAGCCGGAGGCAGAGGTCCGGGATAGTGAAAGCTTCACGAGCTTCGCAGGACGCAGCGAGCGTAAGGAAACGGAACCTCCTGTCGATCTGGATGCTGATATATTTGGGGTCGCGTACAAGAAAGGATGGGAAGACGGTCAGGCCGCTTTGGCGGATGAACATGCCTCGTCGAACCGAGACAGCGATGCACTGGCTGCAGCCATCCAGCATTTGAACGATTTGTCTTCGCCGGACAGTTATACATTTATTCTATCGGCGGTGGAGTCCCTGTTCAAACGTTGCTCGGAATTGGCCGTTCCCGATCCGGTCTTATTACAAGCTTGGGCAATGCAATTGGCCGAGCTCGTGGATCAAGACCAAAAAGGGATCACGCTTGTACTCCATCCGGATGACGTCGGGCTGATTGATACCACGATATGCAAATTGGCCCTGCGGGGTGATGAATCCATGCTGCGGGGTAATTTGAAACTCAGTCATTCGGGAGGTTGGATTGAAAAAGGCTCGACAGTGGTGCTGGATGAGCTGCGCACGCTGATCGACGAGTTCAGCGGCGTCACATCGGAGCCTGGCCATGAATGATGTTGCTGCCCCGAACCCGGCCCCGGTCGGTTCTCCGGCAGCGGCTTGTGATGTGCTGGCGCGGCTTGATGATATTGGAAATGAAGCGCGATATGTCGGCAAATTGTCGGCGCATGACAACGGCATGCTGGAGGTCACTGGCTTTGAATATCCGATCGGTTATTCGGGTCGTGTGATCGCGACCGATGGCCGAGAGATCAGTGCCGAGGTTGTCGGTTTCAAGGGTTCCAGAACGCTAATGATCCCGATGGTGCAAGACGCTCCGTTGCGGAGTGGAAGTCGTGTGCTGCCCTATGCGAAATCCAATCATGCTGCAGTCGGTGAAGCCCTCTTTGGCAGGGTGATTGGGCCCATGGGAGAACCGATTGACGGCAAAGGTCCGATATTGACGACCGAAACCGTTCCATTGGCGGGGCAAGAAGGCAACGTCCTTCGGCGCGCCAGTGTTTCCAAACCCATCGACATCGGTATTCGTGCGCTAAATGGTCTGCTTACCATGGGGCAGGGACAGCGCATGGCCATTATCGCGGGCTCGGGCGTCGGCAAGTCGATGTTGATCAACCAGATACTGGACGGTGTTGTGGCAGACGTCGTGGTTGTCGGCTTGATTGGCGAGCGCGGCCGCGAAGTGAACGATTTTGTCAGTCGCCGCCGTGAAATAAAAGATTCTGTGCCCACTGTAACGATTGCTGTTCCGGCCGATCACTCACCATCATCGAGATTGAAAGCCGCATATCGCGCAACGGCTGTCGCGGAATATTTCCGATCGAAGGGTCTGTCGGTAGTTCTGGTGATCGACAGTCTTACCCGTGTTGCTCACGCGCAGCGCGAAATTGGGCTGGCCGCCGGGGAGCCTCCGACAATGAAAGGTTATCCGCCATCCGCACTGTCGCTGATTCCGCGATTGATCGAACGAGCCGGCAATGACAGCGATACCGGTGGATCAATAACCGCAATTTATACCGTGCTGGCCGATGGCGACGATTTGGATGATCCGGTCGTCGATAGTGCTCGCGCCATTGCTGACGGTCACATCATATTATCAAGGTCGTTGGCAGAACAGGGGGTTTTTCCGGCGATTGATGTGGGCAAGTCAATAAGCCGCGTCGCTGTCGATATTATCGATTCCGAACATCAGCAAGCACAACTTCATTTCAGGCGCCTTTGGTCGATTTACGAAGAAAACCGGGACCTTGTCCTGATGGGCGCATATCAAGCAGGCAATGACCCCAATATAGATGAAGCCCTAGCGAGCTGGCCAATGCTGATCGACTATATCAAGCAGAAACCACGTGAACTGGTGGACTTCCGGACAAGCGTGACTCAGCTTTCCGGTCTGTTTGCGTCATGAAGCAGCGGGTCAGAGGGTTGCGACGGGTACTCAAGGTTCGTGATACGCAAAAGCGTCTGAAGGAGCGCGCCTTGATGCAAGCGGGCAGCCATTGTGCTTCAATGGAAGACAATGCGAGGAGAATAAAAAGCCTTCACGCCGAGACCCACAAGAGCGAGGTCGCGGTAACAGCAGGGTCCCTTGCGGCCAAGATGGAAATTTCTGATCGTTTGCTGGAGGCTTCGCATGTGGTCGAGATATCCGTTCAGGCCGCGATGCAGAATCTTGCCGCCGCTGAGCGGCAAAATTTTGCCGCTCAGGCAATCCACGATGGCACTGAGAAACTGTTGAAATCGAAGGTTTCAATGCTCCGGAAAAAAGATGTTCGGCAAGCAGATGCATCAACTAACATATTGTATAATATAAATAATTACAAAAAGCGAGGAACGCTAAGATGATTGGTAAACTCATGTCCGAAGCTGCTCACTCCATAATTGGCATGTTTTCTGCAAGGTCTGCAGGTATGGAAAGCAACCCTTCAAATTCTGATTTCGGATCACTTTTGCTGTCACCGGAGGAACCACCTCAATCCGGTGCAGGTGAAACGGAAATTGAAATCTCCGATGTTGAGAGTGTCGACGCCGGGGATCTCGATGCAGTTCCAACCCAACATTGCGAGACGACCAATGTTCTGCCATTTGCCAATCAGAGCCTTGGTGGCACGATATTTGATCACAATCGCTCGTCCGCAAAAACTGGACAGGATCAAGCCAATGCCGATCCCGTCGTTTCCGATACTCCGGACGAAGAATTGTCGCTCAAATTTAATAGAGATACGCTGCAGAACATTCGATCAACCGCCTTTTCTGTTGATGGGGATGTCCGCCACACCACAGCGAAACCGGCATCAGACATATTGGCGTCGCCGGCAAAACTCATTCCGGGTGGTGGCTCGCCGATTGATAGTGCGGAGGGCGCAGGAGACGCAGACCTTGCCGTTGGTCAAACGTTCAACGATCCGGCGAGCCAGCTGGAGCTGAACAAGCAGGCAGCAGCATCCGCCCATCTCGTTGCGAAGGCCGGAGAACAAAAGGATGCGCGGTCAGAGCCAGGCAAGTTTGGGTTCCGGCCTACGGCACTCGATAATTTGCAGGTCACCACCAGTTTGCAGAAACCGGCTGTCATCGACAGCGAGTTTTTTGATCCAGCGAAGCCGGATGTGCCATCCGCAGTGAAGAGCTTCGAAACATCGATGGAGCAGCTGCCACTAGCCAATTCCTCCGCTCAACTGGCGGCTCGTGAAACCATTCAGAAGTCCGCGTCATTCGATATCTCCTCGCCCAAGGTTGCCGAAAGACTTGGTTCCGAAATTGCAGAAATTTCGGCTAACGGCGGAACGAAGAAGTTTGAGATCAATCCTCGTAATCTTGGCCGGATGGAAATCATTTTTACCACCCGTGGGTCAAGGGAGATTATTGAAATTCAAACCGAGCATCAAGCGGCCAAGGATATCATTGCTCAACATAGCCATGCGCTACAGGACATTTTGAAATCCCAGGGGCGTGACGATCTGACACTCCGCATCGACGTCAAGGATAATATATTCTCGTCATCAAGGCCGGATGGCGGAAATCTTGCACAGCAGGAAAGCGGCGATGGTCGTGAACAATCCGCGAGGTCGTCGCAGAATCGCCAGATCGCAAAGTCGTTCGATAGCGCTCCCGAAAGTGAATCCGTGTCCGACAATAGCCGATACGCCTGAAAGCCATTCCCGGATTCAGAAGTTTAATTAACCCAGAGGTTCAAATGTCAAAGACGAAACCAGACGATGAAAATCCCAAACCCAAGAAAAAGGGTAAACTTAAAACGGTTCTGTTCGCCACGGGCTTGATTGCCTTGCTCGGTGGTGGAGGAGCTGCCGGAGGTTTTTATGCGGCAGGAATGATCGGTGGAGATCATGAGGAACCTGAAGATCCGAACAAGCCGAAGATTATCATGAAAGACGGAACCGCCGTCAGTGAAAAAGAAGCCAGTAACACGACGCCGAAAGAAGCGTCCAGTGCGTTCAAGGTGACCTATCACCAGATCGAACAGCCGTTTACCTCTAATCTGTCGAATTCAGACAGCTTCGCCCAATTGTCGTTGGCGGTTTCGACATATTATGACGAACGCGTTTTCGAAAATGTCATCAATCACGAAATTGCCATTCGATCCGCTGTTCTTATGGAATTGGGGCAGCAGGATGCGATTGAACTTGAGGCACCGGAAGGCAAGCTCAAGCTGAAGAAAAAGTTGCGCGATATTATCAATGAAACGCTGAAAGAGAAAACAGGCTTCGGTGGAATTGAGGACGTCTATTTTACCAACATGGTTGTTCAATAAGCGCGTTTGAAAGTAGCAATATCATGACGAATTCCAAACCATCAACAACCAGCTCGGAAGCATCGGCAGAAGAGAATATCGCTACCCCGGTAAGTCACAGCCTGCTTAAAAAAGGAGGTCCGGACGGTATTTTATTGTCCGCCTACAAGAAGGTTGAGAAAAAACTGGACGGCGTTTTGAAACTGTATCTTTCAAATGTCATCGATTGTGAAATGAAAGTGGAAGTTGGCGAGAGCGCAAAGCTGTTGTTCAAAGATTGGCTTGCCGCTCCGGACACAGAATCTGTTTATCTGGAATTTCAACTGGGTGCCTCGGAGAGGCCGATATTGGTTCGCGTCTCCCGGATATTTTTGAGTGCATCGGTTGATTGCTTCTTTGGCGGACAATTTGATGGTGAAGCGCACAGCAGTGGCGATCTTAAACAATCTGAAATTGCGATGATCAACCGGTTGGCTGGCGCGATCGCGGCCGGATTGTCCGACGCCTGGTCAACGCTCTTTGACTCTCCCGTTCGCTATAGTCGCTATTTCCACGACAAGGATGACATTGATCTGGATCTGGATGACGAGAATGTTCTGGTTTCCGCTTCTTTCGTCCATCTCTCCGGACACCGAATCGCGGCCATGGATGTCGTTCAGACACTCGACGGATTGATTGCAATCGAACCACAATTAAACCGTCCCCATCACCGGGAGGCGAACGAGGTTGACCCGGTCTGGAAGGCTAATCTGAAAGATTCTGTCGAACAGATTTATATGCCCGTTCGTTCGGTTCTGGCTCGTCCGACCATGCAGTTGTCGGAGCTTGCCAGACTTGCTGTTGGAGATATTTTGCCCGTCGCGCCAACCGACAACGTTCCGCTTATTGTCGGAGATCGGGTGTTTGCCCACGGCAGTATCGGTGAACAAAATGGCGGTGTAGCCTTTAAAATCAAACAATTTTTGTAGGACGAGAAGATGAATGATATGACTCATGATAGCGAAATGCTGGATACGGCATCGCGTGTTGATATCGAAGGGGCTCCTGCCCAGGACCATTATCGTTTCTTGTCCGATATCAAAGTCAGGCTCTCGGTTGAGGTCGGCAATGTTTCGATGACAATATCCGAAATAATGGATTTGCAAGAAGGGTCTGTGGTCGAGCTTGACCGGCAGGTTGACCAGTTGATCGACATCAATGTCAACGGAACGCTCGTGGCCCGGGGAGAGGTCGTTCCGGTCAAAAATAAATTCGGTGTTCGTATCGCCGAGATCGTATCCAACGGCATGACGCGTGCGCGTGTGGAAAGGCGCAACTGATGACCTTCTACATCGTCAAACTGTTTATCATGGTGCCGATGATCGGCCTGCTGATCTACGGCTCGCTCTGGCTCTATCGCAAATATCAACCTCAGATGATGATGCGACAGAATTCAAATCTTTTGAACGTCGTAGAGACGGTTCCGATGGGTGTTCAGAGCAAACTCGCCGTGGTCGATTTTGGCGGCCGTCAGATTCTGCTGGCCGTGACCCGTAACGGAATCCAGAAGATAGATGTTCACCATGCGGACTAGTTTGAAAATATTCCTTGGGGTCGTGCTGTTTTTCGCATCTGCCTATGCCGCCGATCCGGCATTTGCTCAGGATGCGGCTCCGGGAGCGTCAGCTGCGTTAGAGCGTGCACTGGATGACGTCTCTGGCGATGGCCAGCCACTGAGTACAACATTGCAGATCCTGATCGTGATGGGTCTGATGACCATATTGCCGTCGCTCATATTGATGATGACGAGCTTCACCCGGATCATAATTGTCTTGTCGATTTTGCGCCATGCACTGGGTTTGCAACAGACACCTCCCAACCAGGTATTGCTGGGTCTTGCATTATTCTTGTCGATGTTCGTCATGGCACCACAAATCGAGCAGATAAACGAGCAGGCGATTGCACCTTATTCCGCTGACGAGATCGGCTTGACAGAAGCGATCGAGAAATCCGGAACGATCATGCATGGTTTCATGGCCAAGCAGACCCGGCAAAGTGATCTCAAATTGTTTATGGAACTGTCGAACAAGGACGGCTTCGCCTCTGCTGAAGAAATCCCTTTCTCGATAATGTTGCCAGCTTTCATCACAAGTGAATTAAAGACGGCTTTCCAGATCGGATTTCTGATTTTCCTGCCATTCCTGATCATTGACCTCGTGGTGGCTGCGGTCTTGATGGCGCTGGGCATGATGATGCTGTCACCCGTGATTATCTCAATGCCATTTAAACTGCTGTTGTTTGTGATGATCGATGGCTGGGCGTTGACCATGGGATCTCTTGCCGGCTCTTTTGCGGTCTAGATCATGACCGATAGTCCAGATTTCTTTATTGGCATTGCACAACAGGCGCTTTGGATCACTGCGCTGGCCGCTGCCCCGTTGCTTATCCCCGCGCTTTTGGTCGGGCTATTGCTGGGCATGGTGCAGGCTGCAACATCGATCAATGAACAGACCTTGAGTTTCGTTCCCAAGCTGGTTGTCGTGGCCGCCGTTGTCGCTATTTTCGGTGGTTCCATTTTGCTGCTGATTGCAGATTTTACCCGCGAAATCTATGCGCGAATTCCGGACCTCCTGCTATGATCGCTCCAGGTTTCGCAGAGTTTGAAGGCCAGATGTGGATGTGGCTGATGGCGATGATCCGGCCAAGTGCGGCGATGGTTGTCGCGCCGATTTTTGGTGCTGCGAACATTCCGATTCAGGTCCGCATCGTGCTTGCATTCATGATCGGAATGGTCGCGACCAACAGCGTAAATATTGACCTGCCGACGGAAACTGCAATTTCCTTGGGTAACAGCTTGTTCGTCCTGGGGGAAGTTATCACCGGTCTGGCCATCGGATTTGCGCTCCAGCTTGGTTATTCCAGCGTATTGATTGCCGGAGAAACGATCAGCAACGCGATGGGCCTTGGCTTTGCCAGTATGTCGGATCCGCAAACCGGCCAATCGACTCCGGTAATCGGCCAGTTTCTCACTATTTTCGCGACCTTGCTTTTGCTCGCTATTGACGGACATCTGCTGTTGGTTGCGACTATTGTCAAAAGCTATGCTGCACTGCCTCCCGGCTTTGCGATGATGGGCCCCGATATGCTTTACAGCATGGTGCAATTTGGCGGGACATTGTTTTCAATGGGATTGCTCATTGCTCTGCCAGTGGGCGGCGCCCTAATTCTGGTTCAATTGATGATGGGATTTCTGGCCCGGACCGCGCCTGCGCTTAACCTGTTTGCGGTCGGCATACCGGTGACGATAACCGTCGGACTGGTAGCTTTAGCCGTGACCGCGCCGATCATCGCCGACGCTGTTATTCAAGCATTGGGCATGGGACTTGACCAGGCAGCGCTCGTCGCTGGAGGTGCATAGTGGCGGAAGAATCCCAGAGCGGCGGAGAAAAAACCGAAGCACCAACCCCAAAGAAACTACAAGACAGTTCCAAAAAGGGAGATGTCCTCCAGTCCCGCGACTTGGGTGGTGCGATGATCATCTTTGTCGGCACGGTTGCGTTCCTGATGTTTGGCGGCCTGCTTTATGGGGCGCTGGCCGATATGGTCGCCAGTGCGCTTATCATTCACCCTGAAGATATCGAGGCGTTCGATGTTGGCGGTCGCAGCGCAGCTTTGGTGTCCAGCATAGTACCGGAATTCATGAGCCTGTTTGCATTGTTGTTGGTCGCTGCTGTTGCGACGCCGGCGGTGCTGGGTTCGTTGGGCTTTCGATGGTCTGCGATGAAACCCAAACCGTCAAAGCTTGATCCGATAAAGGGCTTGAAGCGCATTTTTGGTGCGAATGGCGTGATGGAACTCGGTAAATCGCTGATGAAAGTCATTTTGATCGGAGCCGTGGGCGGATCAATATTATATCTGCATTTTGACCAGATGGCGCAGCTCGCGGCGCAAGATTTGAACAATGCAATCGAGAGTTTTGCATCCTTATTCCTGAAGCTCCTTATCGGTATCTGCGTCAGCATGGTGTTGATCGCGATGATTGATGTTCCGATCCAGCTATTCCAGCGTAGCAAGCGTCTGAAAATGACGAAACAGGAAATCAAGGATGAGTATAAGGAAAGCGAGGGGTCTCCGGATGTTCGTGCACTTCAGCGTCAGAGGCGCAGCGAAATGCTCAACGATTCAACCCGCAAGGCTGTTTCCGATGCGACGGTCATCTTGGTCAACCCAACTCATTTCGCCGTAGCCCTGCGATATGACCGGGACCGGGATATGGCACCGGTCGTACTTGGCAAGGGATGTGATGCAGTCGCGCTCGCTATGAGAGAAATGGCCGGTGAAATTGGCAAGCCGGTGATGGAGTATCCAGATCTCACGAGATCGATATATTATACGTCAAACGTCGGCGATGTGATTGATGATCGTCTTTATGCCGCTGTCGCGATGGTCCTTAGTTTCCTGATCCAGCTTGATGCCAAATTGGTCAGTCCTATCCACAAGCCAAAAATCTCTCTGCCGGATGACGTCCGATACAGCGCTGACGGCGCGCGGATGGCCTGATTTCAAATTGGACCAACCCATTAATTTGCGTTCCGAAGCGCCGTAGAATACCCAAAGGAAGATTATCATGGCCACAAATATTATAAACAGCCTGGGGGTGGGCTCAGGAATCAACACGGCTCAACTTGTAACCGACCTGTTGGCAGCTTCCCAGAGTGCGAAACTCTCGCAACTCAATTCGAGCTCGCAACTGAATTCTTCGCGAATTTCGGCCATGGCCGCAACCAAGTCCGCTTTGACGACTTTCGCTGCCGCCGTGAAAGAAACATTGAACGGACAAGGTTTCGTTGGCGACCTGATATCCGGGCGAACCGACCTAGCAACGGCATCTGTATTGGAAGGTAGCCGGCCGGAAGGACTGCCTGCTTCGGTCGAAGTGGTGCAAGTCGCCGTCGCCCAACGCGAGATATCGGATGTTTTCGCCAGCGCATCCACCGCAGTTGGAGAGAGAACGCTCACTATCAACAATAGCGGCGGGAGTTTTGATGTTGTCATCGACAGTACCAACAACAGCCTCACTGGAATGCGAGATGCGATAAATGCCAGCAACAGCGGCGTAACTGCGATGATTTTGACTGATAAGACTGGCTCCAGACTGGTTATGGAAGCGCAGGAAGGCGTTGATGCCGCATTCACTTTGACCCAAAGCGGCCCTTCTGCCGCTATGAACCTAACCAATATTGCAACCGCTTTGGACAGTATCATCAAGATCGACGGTATCGAACTCACCAACAGCAGCAATACGGTTTCCGGCGCCATACCGGGTGTGCAAATCTCACTATTGGCCGCTCAAGCTGGTACCCAATTCACGATTAACGGCGATTCCGAACCATTGGACGTCTCAAGTTTGGTGACAGAGTTTGTGACCGCCTATAATGAACTGCGCAGTTCTTTGAACGCTGCAACCAAACCCGGGTTGGCTGGCGGCACTGGCGGGCCTTTGGCAGGTGACCGTGGCGCCCGCGAAGTTATTCGCAAGCTCAGTCAGTTGACATCAACGCGGCTTACCGACGTCGGTGATTTCAAGACTCTCGCGGACATTGGCGTGCGTACAGAAAATAACGGCACTTTGACGATTGACAAGACGCGGCTTGATGCAGCGATCGCATTGGACAGCGGAGCAATTAAACTGATGCTCGAGCCAGCTGTGGTTACCGATACCAATATTGGCCTGTCCGGCGCGCTTGATGCTGTTTCGACCGCTCTGCAAGATGATGGTGGTGCTTTGACCGTAGCGACGCAGCGGCTTGAAACCATTCGCGATTCAATCGCAGAATCGCGTGAAAAAATCGCCGCCGATGGTGAAAAATTGCGTGAGCAATTGGAGAAGAACTTCGCAGGGCTCGAACGGCAGCTTGCACTATTGCGTTCGACGCAATCCTATCTTGAACAGCAATTCGCTTCATATACCGACAATTGATCCGAGAAAGTAATAGAATATGACATTTCAGTCACGAATTCAAAGAGCCTCAAGCTATCAATCCATTGCAAAGGAAAGCCGCGTTCTGGCGGCCGACCCATACGAACTGGTCGCGGTGCTTTTCGAAGAGCTGCGCGAAACGCTCGACCTGATGATAGGAAGTGCTCGGCGCGGCGACGACGCCCGTATGTATCAGCATAGAGGGAAAGCTTTGGCCATTATCAGTGGACTGGATGAATCGTTGAACTTTGACGTGGCGGGGGATCTGGCGCAGACTTTGCACATCATCTATTCGGAAGCTGCAAAGCGTATCCAGATGGACGGCAGGGAATCATGCGTCGAGCGGGTGGAGTCTGCACGCGAGATGATCCATGAAATTGAAAAGGCTTGGGCCGCTATCGCACCATTTCACTAATTATAGTTTTGCGCGGTTAAACGGCAATCCGGTAATCCATGTGATCTTCAACATGCCGGTGGATATTATGCTTTCGCATCTTGTCGATCATCGTGGTCCGTTTGATATTGATCAACCGAGCGGCGCGGGAGACGACTCCATGCGACGTATCCAACGCTTTCATGATTATACGGCGTTCTTCAAATTGAAGATGCTCGTTCAGATCGCGAACATTGCTTTCCGGATGCACGAAATCTGGAGCATATGGTGCAGAAGAAAACGGGCCAGCATGTGAAGTCTGTGGCAATTCTGTCGGCATGAATGCTGGTGCATGCGCATCCTGGGTCACTGGCGCGATATCGGATTGCAGCAGCATGGCAACGTCGCTTGCTAAAATTTGTTTGCCGGAAAAGAAAACCGAAGCGCGTTCGACAACGTTGCGCAATTCACGAACATTGCCCGGCCAATCATAGCCCTGCATGACGGCGAACGCCTCTGCCGTAAAAATGGGGAGGGGATTCCGTCCGTCCTGACTGTTCAGGAAATGGGCAACCAATGCTGGAATGTCTTCCGCTCTTTCATTGAGCGCCGGCACTTCGATCGGTACGACACAAAGGCGGTAATAGAGATCTTCGCGGAATGACTTGCTTTTGATAGATTCGCCAAGATGTTTGTGCGTCGCCGCAATGACTCTCACATCCACGCCGATATTGCGATTGCCGCCTACCCGGTTGACGATACGCGTTTCCAATACCCGCAAAAGCTTAACCTGCATATTGATCGGCATATCGCCAATCTCGTCGAGAAATATTGTGCCGCCATCGGCTTGCTCGAACAAACCGACATGTTGGTTTACGGCGCCGGTGAAGCTACCTTTTTCATGACCGAATAGTTCGGACTCAATCAATTGATCCGGCAATGCCCCACAATTGACAGCGATATTGGCTGCATTTCCACGATCGGATATAGCATGGATGGCCTCGGCAACGACTTCCTTACCGCTACCGGAAGGGCCAGTAATCATAATCGAGCTGTTACAACGACCGGCAAATTTTATGATTGTCCGCAATTGTTGCATTTTCGGACTGTCTCCGATCAGCTTCTCAGCAAGCAACGTCTCTAAATTTACATCGGTCATTAAGCTACCCAGATCACATATACACACGCAACCCCGAATTGCCGGGGAAGGGTGGTTCGAAGATCCCGCAATCTCCGAACCGTCACCTGGTAACGTCTGAAATGGACAAAGATGGTTAAAGATGAGTTAATGAAGTGACGACATTTCCGCGAACGCTACAATCGTTGGAACTTCTGGAAGCCGAAAACCACAGGCAGACTGTATAAACAGGTTCTGAGATCGCGGTCCTAAATATAGGCTGTTGCTGGAGGTAAGATGAGGCGAATTTCTCGTGGGAAGCGGGTCACGAATGATTGCCGGTCGCGTCTATCCTCATCCGGACCAACACCACCGAATCCGGGATGTCATGAATTCGTGTTGAATTACCTGACAGATTGCAGCTCGATAATTGTTGCTATTACAATGACCTATAAGCGGTTGACGCGCCGGTTTCAGAGAGGAGAGCTGGTGAGCAGTCTTTCTATCTTTTCCATGCAGTCAGGGGAGGCCGAAACAAAGATCATTCGATTGTCGGCAGGATTTGGAGTTTTTTGAATTAAGCCTTGCTGGACCATGACGTTAATATATCGCATCGCAGTTGTCATCGGTATGCCGGAACTGTGAGCGATGGCTGAAACCGTCACTCGTTCGTCTTTCAGGCCACAGATGTAGATGTCGAGGCACATGTTCCAGCATGAGTCCGAGAACAAACCATTGCCGGCATCCATGGTCTGGGATTTTAGTCGTCCCCAATGGAGATAGTCCTTGGCGCGACCAATCAGATCAAGTTGGCTCAACTCGTCATTGACGACAATCTGGTCTTCGTTGATTCGCCCTGGCGATTTCGCCAATCGTTGATCCAGTGTTTCAAATCTTTCGTTTGCCCGTTGAAGGGTCGATCGAAGTTCCGCGAGCTCAGCTTCAATACTATCCATTACCGTCACACTGCAATTTTGGAGCCCCCCCAGGTTCTGCTACCTCTTGCAAAAATACCCAGTCCCATTTCTGAACGTCTTTAATAATGTCCGGCATTTGTTCGACTGTAACTAAAATAACTCGGGCAGGGGCAGATTGATACCCTTTATCCGCATAGAGGACAATCGGATATCGTGGCAGCAATGAAAAATGAGCTTTTCCGTGCGTGGATGGATAAAAGTAGGTTAGTGTTGAAACCAATAATATGGGAGACCATGATGGACAATTTCCTCCCATCGGATGTGTTTCAAGTTTAGTGCATCAAAAATTTCTAAGAACGGATACAATATGCCCGAGAACTGCGGGATGCAGTGGTGTGGTGAACTCGCAGCCAAAATCATGATATCGCGCCCATCTTATATGGGCTCCGAGCGTTTGCAATCCGGGTAAAGTCACGAAAACCAATTTTTCCGTATCAAGATTTGTGCAACTCAGCATTTTGAAGCCCGTGACGGACAGATCCGA
This sequence comes from uncultured Sphingomonadaceae bacterium, assembly GCA_947488845.1. GTDB lineage: Bacteria > Pseudomonadota > Alphaproteobacteria > Sphingomonadales > Sphingomonadaceae > Parasphingorhabdus. Next base: position 70,435 of record CANLBM010000013.1, read on the forward strand.
CAATGTAGCGCGAAACAGCTGCGTATTGGATTGCCGGACAAATATTTCCGCGGTCACCACCTCGCGGTCACTTAAACGCCGGCTATCTTTCGAAAGAATATCGCTTTGATCAGGTGTCACATCAACGCGCGGTGTCATTATTCCGTCCTCAGCTAGGTTGCCACATGGATATGAACGGCAAAAACTTCTACAGACTAAGTGCGTCGACCTGATGCTACGGGCCATGGTGACTGATTTTTAGCGATTTATAAGATCTCGCATCGAGATCGAAAGACATCGAAAGCCGTCCGATCGTCCTTTCGCAGGAACATCCGGCCTGTCTGACGGATTAAAATATCCTCTGGCCGAGAAACCGTCTTGCTCGTCTGCAACCAAACAATTTCCTTAGCTTTCTGACGCAATAACCGTCTCACATTCTGATGTTGGTCAAATTGGATAATAGAATGAAGATGGATCGGATCTTCCAATTCGAGGCGGAAGTGGCTCGACAATTTGCCTTGGAACGATACGACATTCTGGACACCGCCGAGGAATATCGCTTCGACCATATCACTACGGTAGCGAAATTGGCTCTCGATGTTCCAATGGTCGCAATTTCATTGCTCGATGGAAAACGGCAATGGTTCAAGTCGAAAATAGGCTTTGAAGCGTTGGAGGTGCCGCGAGATAATACTTTCTGCAATCACGCTATAGGTCAATATTGTTCGATGATAATCGAGGATGCCACACTCGATCCGCAGTTCATGGGTCATCCTTCGGTTACAGGTATCCCCTTTCTGAGAAGCTATATCGGCGTACCGCTGACGACGCCGGACGGGCATAATATCGGCACACTTGCTGCGCTGGATATCGTTCCAAGACAGTTTGGGCACTCGAAAGTAGAATTGATGGAACAGCTTGCCGAACTGGTAATTCATGAACTCGAATTGCGTCAGCAAACCGCCAAAGACCGGCTGACTGGCGCACTTACGCGCAGTGGCTTTTCTTTAGCGGTGCAGAAGGTAATTTCCCTTTACGACCGGCAGAAGGTCAAAAGCACGCTCGTTCTCTTTGACGTAAATCTATACAAAATGGTCGCCTATCACTCCGGCCGCCTGTCCGGAAACACGCTGTTGCGGAAAATTGCCCAGTCTCTGATCTCTCGTCTCCCATCGCCAAGCTGTGTTGGACGTATGGGGGGGACGCAATTTGCTGTTCTGCTCACGGATACCACTCAAGCAGAAGCACAGAATTTGGCGGAAGATCTGCTGCAAAGAACGGAATTCAAGAATGCGGGGCTTTTTCTCGATATAGGTTTCTCCGAAATATCACCGGCGATCGGTATTTGTGATGACTGGCTCAAACAAGCGAATATCGACCTGAATATTGTAAAGGAATCCGACCGTCACGGATTTTGTCTAAAATCCCGCCCGCGCTCTGTCGGGAAGGATTGACAATGGACAAATGAACCAGTTCCAATCGGCTTTTTTAAAATCAGGCTCGCGATTGCGTACCGTCCATTTATCCTTAGGTCAGGCGCGCCCATTGCAGGGATACTTGACACCGAGACACAATAAATTGTTTAGTCGCGATTGAAGGCAATGCATGCGCAATTGCATTGAGGATGAAATTTCAAGCGAAGGAACCGATCATGGCAACGGCTATTCAAACAGATGAACCTGTAATGGGGGTCGGTCCCGGGTTTGCCATCCCCGATCCTCAAGAGATACCCACTCTCCAGGGCAAGGTCTCGGCAGTGGAGTGGCAGCTGCGCTGCGATCTGGCAGCGACCTACCGACTTTGTGCCATGCATGCGTGGACCGATCTTGTGTTCACGCACATATCGGCTCGGTTGCCCGACGAGGATGGAGAGGAGCGTTTCCTGATCAATCCTTATGGCGTGCTATTCGACGAGATGACCGCGTCAGCATTGGTGAAGATCGACCTTGAGGGCAATATCAAGCAGGACACGCCCTATTTCATCAACCCCGCCGGCTTCACAATCCACAGTGCGCTCCACAGCGCCCGTGAGGATGCCGGATGCGTGATTCATGTTCATACACCTTATGGTATCGCTGTATCGGTCCAGAAGGCGGGGCTCAGGCGCTACACGCAGTTCGCGATGCAGGTGCATGATGACGTCGCCTATCATGCCTATGAAGGCATTGCGCTTGATCTCGATGAGCGTGAGCGGTTGATCAATGATCTTGGCGAGAAGAACCTGCTGATTTTGCGCAATCACGGTACGTTAACGGTCGGCCAGAATTGCGCGCTCGCCTTTCTTCGCATGTATATTCTCGAAAATGCCTGCAAGACGCAGATATTGGCGCAGTCTGTCGGCGGCGAAGAGCATCTTCACGAGGATAGTGAAGACATGGGCCATCGCGTGTTCCAGCAGGCGTCTCCTGCCTTTCAGAAAGGGCTGGGCGACAATCTTGTCTGGCCAGGCCTGATGCGGAAACTGCAGCGTACCAATCCGGGGTATGACCACTAGAGTTCAAATGGCTGGCGGGACAGAATCTCGACTGTCTTGTCGGTGAAGACAGCGGAGCCCAGTTCCTGCTTCTTGTCCTTTAGAACTCTGTCGCGCTGGCGGACAATCTCGACTATCGGATCGTGGAAATGCTGGACGGCGGCCGTTAGCCAGTCGTTGACCAGCGGGTCGCCCGGCGCGCCGGTCATATCGAATTCGCGCAGTCGCGAAGCAATAGCTTCTGCCGGCATCATATATTCATAGGTTACCCAATAGTTGGTGGTGAACCAGCTGAACGGCATACCGTCGAGGCCAAAGCTCAGCGCGCCAAAATGCACGACGCCCTGGGTCTTCTTGCCATTGGGTAATTTTTCGGGGGGCTGATAATAGGGTTCGACATCTTCAAACATGTCGAGTGGCAGGAACATGTGGAAATGCCCATGTTCGCCTTCTTCGCGCTCTTCCGGCTTGTGCGCATGGTAGAACCAGCGAGACTTGTTGCCCGGCGCGACGCAATCCCCCTTGGGATAATGCTGATATTGAACGAAAGGGGCGTCTGCCGGTACCACTCTGGGTACTAGCGAGACGCCCTCATCAGCTATTTGACCGGTAAGCTCAAACAGCCTTTCTAATGCATTTTTCAATGCGAAATAAGCTAAGCTTACTCGGTAACTTCAGCAGCGGCTTCGTCAGTTGCCTCTGCAGCGGCTTCGTCAGTTGCCTCTGCGGCTGCATCAACAGCTTCGCCGGTTGCTTCAGCAGCAGCACATGTCGCATCTTCAGCGGCACAGGTTGCTTCTTCAGCAGCACAGGTTGCTTCTTCAGCAGCACATTCAGCTACAGCAGCAGCGTCGTCAGCTTGTTCTGCACATGCAGAAAGAGCTGGAACAGCAAGTGCAAGGCCGCCGGCTACAGCCAGCATTTTACGAAAGTTGGTTTCGGTAGTCATTTAATATATCCCCTTTGGATGAACTAGACTTTTCCCTTTATCTGGAAAGATATGGGCATGGCAAGCCTATTTCGTAAATATTGCATTAATCTGAGCGATATCGGGTCGGTAATCCGGTTTTGGGACACTGGTTCGGGCCGCGACGAAATAGCTGGCTCCTATTGCTCGACACCGCGAATTTTCCCCCATTGCCGCGTCACGGTGTAGCCCAGGTAACCGGTCCCGAAGAGGGCATATAGCGGTTCCGGTATACCGGCGAGATAGGCGTTCATGCCGAAGGCGATATCGCGGGCGGCGTCCGGACGGAACGCGGCGATAATCCCCATCGGTACCGACCAGAGCAGCAAAAAATACATGACATAGAGAAAACTGGGGCGCGCCCGACTCGTCCATGGGTCGGCCGATTGCGCCTCTGCCAATATGGCGGACATCTGGATCCGGGCTTCTTCCAGTTCCTGGCTGCTTTCCAATTTGAGCAGTTCCAGCTTCGCTCTATCACGCGCTTCCTTGTCGGGAATGATCTTGTCTATGATGCTCGAAACGGGTCCGATCAGGGTAGAGAGAATGGACATTTTAGAAATTTCCTTTCGGTGTGTCATATTTCCAAATTTCGCAAAGCTTGTGCTGGAAACGGGCTCTTTGAGGGAGAAAAAGATAGGGAATAGTCTGAAGGCGCTCGCTGATCTTGACAAACTTTACACTGTTATAGCGAAAATGAATTCTGGCGGAATTCAGCCGATCCGGTTGGTCAGCCAGCCATAGAGGAAGGCTTGGTTCGCCGGACGTGTTTCTGCAAGTTTGATGTAGCGGGCGCCCTGCAGCGCCTCTATCGCCTTGAGCAGTACGGTCTTGCCTCGGGGGCCTCGTTTGCGCAGATAGGCTTCAAGAGCCGCCCGTGTCTTTCTGCCAATTTCACAATCGACAGAGATATCCTTATAGTCGCGCCCGTTGCGGTTGAGCGCATTGAGTGCGCGCTGCAGAAAGCCGCAGGCCGTACCCGTGCCCATATTGATACCGGTATCAAACAGTTCGGCCGCGATATCGGGCGCCTGTTCGGCGATCTGGTCAAAACCAGGACGCAACCAATATTTGTCTTTGTAAATTGCGGCTGCATACTCGCGTGGAAAATGTCGCATATCGCCAGCATAGCCATGAGCCCGTGCGACGACTTCGGTGATGCCCCATCGGGTCGGACCACCCCCGTCCGCGGGATGATCGGAGAAATCACCTTCAATCTTTATGACTTTGTCGATCAAAATATCGATATCGTGGGAACTGGGCATGGGGAATCACCTTTCGATGTGGAAAGATAGAAATATAACCTATTTGGTTGGTTGTAGGAAAGGGTGTGGCAGCCTGTGAGGCAACCACCACAAATATGCGTTCTGCCCCCGTTTATCGCGATCCCAACATTTCCGACTTTTATCCTCGAAATTACCGTTCCGACTACGCAATATTGCGTATCGCGCCGGCAGGCGCACTCGTCCAGACACGATGGATGACCTGGAAAACAATCCGCCTTGAACTGGCCCGAACCGCTGACCATCCCAATGGCTCGTCAGCTCATGCATATGTCTTTCGCGTTCCATTGGACGACGAGGGCTTCATAGAACCGGAGGCGTTGAAGCAGGCGGAAAAACGCCCTGTCGTGCGGCGGTTCTGGCCAAAGGAAGCCGATCAGAGCGGGGTTGTGATTGCTTCGCCGAACGGATGGGCTTTTTCCTACAAAATCGGCGAAGATGATGATGAAGTTATTTTTCGGCTCAAGGATCATCCTCTCAAGGTCGGTGAATATCTGACGATCACGGAAACCGATGGCAGCGAGCTGCCGTTTCGCGTCATCAGTTGTCACGAATAAAGACGAATTGAGAGAATACGGGGAAGATTTATGTCGAAGAGTACGAATATTGCCGGCTTCTTGTCGGTTGCAGCACTGGCGCTGACGCTGGCGAGCAGTCCTGCCGCAGCGCAATGCGCGATTGGCGCTGCTCCGTTATCTGACCCGTTCGCGCCTTATGAGGAACCGGGCGCGATCGTTCACAAGGAAAGCGGCTTCGTATTTCCTGCAACAGTCGCGGGATTTCGCCGCCAGTGTGAAATGACGACCGATTTTTCCGGCAATAATTTCGAGATCGGCTATCTGCGCGATTTTGAAGACCATGAAATAGAAATCAAGATCGCGATGATCCACCTCGAGCAATTGAATGCCGAGGATCATTACAAGATCGTAAAGCCCGACATGCTGTCCCAATATTCCAGCGCGGCCGTCGTTTCTGAGGGCGAGTATTTTGTGTCGGGACGTCCCGATATCGCCGCCTATCAGGGCATTTTTGACGGCGACAGTGATGGAGTGCCTTGGCATTTCAGCGTAACCGCGCTCGACTATGGCTATTGGGATGCGCGATTGACCGCGTCCTATCCACAGGAAATCGATGTCGCGGCGCAAGAGGCGATCATGGAATTGATAACGGCCTTCCAGTGGCAGACACCGACCGCTGGAAAGACAGAACAAGCGGTACCGTGAACGCAGAGGCGGATTTCTATCCGTATTATTCCTTATATAGGCCAGGAATTTGCCTAGCTAGTCTTCAGCCAATGTCCGGCCCTGAGCCGGACTTGCAATTTCGGGAGATTATGTATGAAATCCGTGCTGCTATATATTGCCGATGATGAAGGCTTTGAGGCGCGCTTTCAGGCGGCACTCGATTTGACCCGATCTCTGGGCGGGCATCTTCATTGCCTGCGCGTAAATCCCTACAACTCGCAAATGGCTTTCGATGGCGTCACCGGCATATCGGTGATGTACGATATCAGCCAGATGTCGCGTGAACTGGACGAAAAGCTGCGCGCGGAGATCGAGAGGCGTCTTGCCGATGAAGATGTTTCATGGGATTATCAGGAAGTAAACGCCGATCCCGCGCGCGGGCTGTCGAAAAGTTCCGCCTTGGTCGATATCATTGTTCTGAGCTCCGCCAGTCAGGATAAAGATAACGCCTTGCCGCTCGGAATTCTGGGTGACGTCCTGTTTAATGCGGCCGCTCCGGTCATTGTTCAACCTGACGACGTGAAGAAGTTCGATGCCTGTGGTCCTGCACTGGTTGCCTGGAACGGCAGTCTGGAAGCAGGCAATGCGTTGCGCGCTGCGGTGCCCTTGCTGAAAATGGCCAGCGACGTCCATATCCTGACGGTCGAGGAAGACAAGGATCACGACCTTCCGCAGCTCGCCGCTTCGGAATATCTTGCCTATCACGATATCAAATCCGAAATTCACAGCCCCCCCGCGGGGAAGACTTCTGTGGATGTCGCGCTGCTCGCAGAAGCGAAAAATGTGAAGGCCGAATATATTGTCATGGGTGCTTATGGCCACAGCCGGGCAAGAGAGTTTCTATTTGGCGGCGTAACGCGAAACCTCTTCAAAAATTGCCACATACCGCTTGTTGTTTCCCACTGAATGGCCAAGAGTTCCACCATAGGCAGATCAGAATTTCTTATGGAAATGCGTTTATTTTGTGTAGGATATGATTATTCGCTAGTTGCGATGGGGCAGCCAAGGAATAGACATAGCAAGTGCGCGAAACGATGGCCTTTGACACAAAGCAGATTCCCTATCTGGAATCTATCCTGTCTGGGCTGCCGAACTGCGTCATGATTGTGGATCGCGATCTGCAGGCGATTAATTGCAGTTTTGCAGGGTTGAGTGTCTTGGGCGTCTCCAGCTTTGCGGAGCTGCCCGAGGGTGCGCCGGGTACCTGCGTCGCCGAGGGCGATCGACCTCTTTTCAATGAAGCCATGCTCAGTGCATTTGATGCGCGCCCGAGCAGCAATATCGAACCGTTCGAAGTGAAGCTCGAGTTCCCGGATGGACGTTCAATGTTCGCATTATGTAATGTCGCACCGTTGGCCGATCCAAAGGGCGATATCAATGCTGTGATGATATCCTTTCAGGATTTGACCGCACTCCGGACGATCGAAAGCAAACTGGACAGCGCCAATTCAATATTGAAATCAATCCTGACGACCATACCGGACGCCATGATTGTGATTGATGAAGATGGTCTGGTCAGCTCTTTCAGCGCCACCGCAGAAAAGATGTTCGGCTATGAACAAGAAGAAATAATTGGTCGAAATATCAAAATCCTGATGCCTGAACCTTATAGAGCAGCGCATGATCGCTATATCGAGCGCTATATTGAGACCAATGAAAAGCGGATTATCGGCATCGGTCGGACCGTCGTCGGCTGCCGCAAAGATGGCACAACCTTTCCGCTGCAACTGGAAGTAGGAGAGGCCAAAATTGGCAACGAGCGCTATTTTACCGGTTTCATCATAGACCTGACCGAGAAAAAGCAGACAGAAGCGGAGCTCCAGTCGTTACAGGCGGATCTGGCCCATGCTTCCCGGCTGAGCGCAGTAGGAACCCTGGCCTCTGCACTGGCCCATGAGATAAACCAGCCGCTAACCGCGATCGCCAATTATCTGTCGGCCGCGCGGGACATGATGGACGGTGACTTGTCCGATAATCTGGAGTTTTTCCGGGAAGCGCTGCAGGAAAGCGTCTCCGAGAGCTTGAGGGCAGGGACGATTGTCCGGCGGCTGAGGGAATTTGTGTCGCGCGGCGAGATCAACCGGCGGATATTGTCGATCGCGCAGATTGTCGAGGATGCAACCGTTCTCGGTATGATAGGCGCGCAGGAAAAGGGCGTGCAATTTTCGATCGATATCGCACCGGACACCAATCATGTGTTCGTCGATCGCGTGCAAATCCAGCAGGTGATGGTCAATCTCATGCGTAACGCCATCGAGGCGATGGCCGATTGTCCACGAAAGGAGCTCCACATCGGCGTGACCTCGCTTGACGATCGCACGATCGAAATCGCCGTTTCGGATAGCGGCCCGGGCATTGATCCGGAGCTGGGCGAGCGGATTTTTGATCCTTTCGCCGGCACCAAGGGTGACGGCATGGGCCTGGGGCTGTCGATATGCCGGACGATCATCGAAGCGCATGGCGGAACGATCGGGGCAGAGCCCAATCCCGATGGCGGAACGATTTTTCGGGTCACGCTGGAAAAAGCGGAACAGGAGCAAGGCGATGACTAATGAGCGGCTGGTCTACGTTGTCGATGATGATGATGCCGTTCGGCGATCAGCCGCCTTCATGCTGCGCCATGCCGGCTTCAAGGTGCAACCGGTAGAGTCCGGGGTTGCTTTCCTGAAGCTGGCGAAAGGCGCCGAACGGGGTTGCGTGCTGCTCGACGTGAGGATGCCGGAAATGGACGGCCTGCAGGTGCAGCAGCAGATGATCAGTGACGGCATCGATATGCCGGTGGTCATCCTGACCGGTCATGGCGACGTCGAGATCGCGGTGCAGGCGATGCGGGCAGGAGCAATTAACTTTCTCGAAAAACCTTATGAAAAGGAAGCCTTGATCGGGGCGATGGAGGAGGCCTTCTCGCGACTGGAGAATAGCGACCTCAAGGAAATGGCAGCATCCGAGGCGAAGGTACGGCTGGCCTGTCTGACCGGCCGAGAGCAGGATGTTCTGGAAGGGCTTATGGCCGGGTTTCCCAACAAGACGATCGCCTATGATCTCGGTATTTCACCGCGTACGGTGGAGATATATCGCGCCAATATGATGGAAAAACTGCGGGTGCGCAGTCTGGCCGAGGCTCTGCGTATCGGTTTCGCGGCGGAGAGCGGGGACGGGCTGCAGGATATTGCAGAATAGCAAGCCACGGCGGCTCAGCTTTTCGGTGCTTTCTTGCGTGACAGGCAGGCGTGACACGGATTGACGCAATGATCCTCGTCCGACTCCGGTTCGATGGGGATCGACATGCTGCGTACCGCGCCGTCGGACGAGCAAAATTCGACCGTCATCATGTCCAGTTGCGCGGACAGCGGCATGGTCGCAAGCGGCAGCGCTACCGCGGCAATTGCCCACTGACTGAGCCTGGATTTTCTTATCACGCCGATCATGACGGCTCGTCTTCCTCGTCGATCAACACCCGCTGGGCGGCGCCATCAAGATCCTCGAACTGGTCGTGGCGCATTGCCCAGAAAAAGAAAGCAAGCCCGCATATCCCCATGAACAGGGCGACCGGTATCAGGATCACCAGGCCGCTCATTTGGCAGCTCCGTTCAGCCGCAGCGCGTTGCCGACGACGATCAGCGACGACAGCGACATTGCAATGGCGGCGATCAGCGGGGTCACCATGCCGGTGAGCGCCAGCGGAACGGCAAAGATATTATAGCCGATGGCGAGGGCGAAATTCTGGTGGACGATCTGCATCGTGCGCCTCGCCACCCGGATAGAGAGGGCGACCGGCATCAGGGAGTCGCTGGTGAACACGGCGTCTGCGGCCTGCTGGCCGACATCGCTGGCGGTGCCGGGTGCGATCGAGACATGGGCGGCGGCAAGGGCAGGGCCGTCGTTCAGGCCATCGCCCACCATCAGAACCTTGTGGCCATTATCGGTCAGGCGGGTGATGGCTTCCACCTTTTCCTGCGGCGACGCGCCGGCTTGGGCGGTCAGTCCCAAGGCGCTGGCAACGAGGGACACGGAACGGATGTTGTCGCCGGAGATGATCGAGGAAGACAATCCCTGTGTCCGGAGGCTTGCAATGGCCGCCGAAGCATCGGGCCGGATTTCGTCGCGCAGCTGAATTACGACATTGTCGCTGCCGACGGTCAGCTGGGAGGACAGATGGTCCTCGGACCTTTCCGCTTTGCCGAGCATCACTTTGACATCGCCCCAGCGCGCCGCCATGCCTTCGCCGGGCAATTCCTGAATGTCTTCAAGCTCCGCCGGCTCGATATCTTGCGCCAGCAAAGCGGTGCGAATGCCCTTGCTGACCGGGTGGCGGCTGGCCTGGGCCAGAGCCAGAGCGATCTGTTTCTGGCCGGGATCGAGATCATCCAGATTGACCGGTACCGGACGGCCTAGGGTCAGGGTCCCGGTCTTGTCGAAAAGCGCATAGTCGACCTCTGCCAGCCGCTCCAGTGCGCTGCCGTCCTTGACCATCACGCCCTTGCGGAGCAGCGCGCCCGAGGCAACGACCTGCGCGGCGGGGACTGCGAGGCCGAGGGCGCAGGGACAGGTGATGATCAGCACCGCGACCGCGATGAGCAATGACTGGTGCCAGCCCGCGCCGACGATCATCCAATAGGCAAAGGCGAGCAGAGCGAGGCTGTGCACGGCGGGGGCATAATAGCGGGCGGCCCGATCGGCGATGCGCACGTAGAAGGAACGACGCTGACCCGCTTCGTCCATCAACCGCGCGATGTCCGAAACACTCGTGTCTTCGCCGGTTGCCGTGACGCGCACCACGACGGGCGATGTCAGGTTAAGCGTCCCTGCGAGGACCATATCGTCTTTCGATCTGGGCTGCGGCTCGCTTTCGCCGGTCATCAGAGAGCAGTCGAAACTGCTGGTACCCGAGACGATAATCCCATCGGCAGCGAGGCTTTCCCCGGCTGCAACCATCATCTGCATCTCGGGCAGCAAATCCTTGGAAGCCACCCAGCGGGTGTTGCCGTCATCTTCCAGCACCATTGCGCCCGGGGCGGTCTGTTTGAGCAATGCGCCAATGCCCTCACGCGCGCGGTCGCGCATCATGCCATCGAGCACGCGACCGGCGAGCAGGAAAAATAGCAACATCACCGCGCCGTCAAAATAGGCATGTTCGCCGCCGGTTGCGGTTTCGTAGATGCTCAGGCCGGTAGCCAGCAATATGCCGATCGAGATTGGCACGTCCATATTGGTCCGCCCGTAGCGCAGGGCCATCGCGGCAGACGCGATGAATGGCCGGCCGGAATAGGCGATTACCGGTATCGCGATAAGGGCCGATAGCCAGTGAAACAGATCGCGGGTGACACCGGTTGCGCCGGACCAGACGCTGACCGACAGCAGCATGATATTCATCATCCCGAAACCGGCGACAGCAAGTGCGCGGATTAACCTGTCGGTGCTGCCCCGCTCTTCGGATAGTGGATTATCGGCGAGAATCTGTGCTTCAAAACCCAGTGTCTCGACCGCGCGCCTGAGCTGGTCTTCGGCCAGTTCGGGGAGATGCGAGATCGCCACCTGTTTGGTCGAGAAATTGACCCGTGACGAAACGATGCCCGGCACGTCCATCAGGCCGTTCTCGATTTTGGAAATACAACCGGCGCAACGGATCGCCGGCACGGCAAATCGGGACACAATCAACTGCGACTGACCGTCACTTATGGGCGCAACAGCGTTCACCAGATATCCCGAACCACGCGCATATCCTTGTCATCCTGTGTGATGATGATTTTCAGTTTCCAGCGGCCTGCGGGCAGTGTCTCGACGCTTTGAAATTCCCCGGATCCGGTCTGGGCAAAGCTGATCTCGAACGGATCGGCCTGACCGATGGGGTGTTCGGCGACGCCGGTCATCGTTGCTCGCTGCAACGGGCCACCATCGGCGGTGGTGATGGTGATGCTGGCCCTGTCAGTCTTCCGGAGGGCAGGCGAGACAGTCCAGCCATGGGCCTGCTGGGTGCGAGCCTGCGCCAGCCAGTCATTATATTTCTGGCTCGCGACATAGCTGTTGTCGACCACGGTGCCGCTGAAAGTCGAGAGAGCAAAGCGTGCCATGACCATGTTGACGCTGACAACGACCGCGAAAAAGGCGACGATTATTGCGGTGGCATGATAGCCGGTGAATTTCTTCACTGGGGTCGTTTCCCTGCTCATTCACCTGTCTCCGGTCGTTCGAAAAACACTTCGTCAACATCCTTGGCTTCTGCATCGTCAGCGGCGGTCACGGTGAGGGCAAATTCTTCCCGAACCGGTCCTGCGCCAGGCGCAGCAACATAGAGCCGCAGCCTTGCAATGCTATCGGGCGCCACGGTGGTAACCAGCTTCTGTCCTGCCGCTTTCCGCGATCCGGCGTTAGACCACATGACTCCGCCCTCGATTGCCGACATGCCGATAATCATCTCGCGCGGGCGGTTCTCCATATTGCGCAGATTGACGGTATAGCTGTTGCGAACATGGCCGTCGGCGAGCTGGACATAGACCGGATTGCGGTCATGGTTGGCGCTGATGTCGATGCGGGTCCGGTTTCCGACCGCGAACAGCATTGCCAGGCCGATTGCACCCCAGATCGAAGAATATAGAATCGTGCGCGGCCGCAACAGGGTCTTCATGATCGGATTGTGCGGCTTGCCCGCTTTTTCCAGCTCGGCATCTTCCAGTGTCGCATAGTCGATCAGGCCGCGCGGGCGTCCGACCTGATCCATCACCTTGTCACAGGCGTCGATGCACAGCGCGCAGGTGATGCAGCCGATTTGCGGCCCTTCACGGATATCAATACCGGTCGGGCAGACAGCGACGCATTGATTGCAGTCGATGCAGTCGCCAAAGCTGCCGGGCTGAGTCTCGGCCTTTTTCACGCTGCCGCGCGGTTCGCCGCGCCAGTCCTTGTAGGTGACGGTCAGCGATTTCTCGTCCATCATCGCGGTCTGGATGCGCGGCCACGGGCACATATAGATGCACACCTGTTCGCGCATGAAACCGCCGAAGACGAAAGTGGTGAGGGTCAGCACGCCAACCGTGGCATAAGCGACAAAGGCTGCCTGACCGGTCCAGAAATCCACCACCAGCGTGGGTGCATCGGCAAAATACATGATCCAGGCGCCACCGGTCCAGAAGGCGATGAACAGCCAGACCGACCATTTGGCGAGACGCTTGCCGATTTTCTTCGGCCCCCAGGGCGCATCCTGCAGCTTGAACTGGGCATTGCGGTCGCCGTCGATTGCCCGTTCGACGTGCTGGAACAGGTCGGTCCACACGGTTTGCGGGCAGGAATAGCCACACCATGCCCGTCCGACCGCCGAGGTGACCAGAAATAATCCGATTCCGGCCATCACCAGCATGCCGGCGACATAGTAAAATTCGTGCGGCCAGATTTCGATGCCGAACATATAGAAGCGCCGGTTCGCGAGATCGACCAGCACCGCCTGATCGGGGGCGTAAGGGCCGCGATCCCAGCGGATCCAGGGGGTGACATAATAGATGGCGAGGGTGATCGCCATGATCGCCCATTTCAGCCGCCGGAACGTGCCGTTGACCGCCTTGGGAAAGACATTCTTGCGCGCCTCGTAGAGTTTTAGCTCCGGATCCAGAATTTCCTCAGGACTGCTCATCGCCATCACCTTCGTTCAGCGTGTCAGCGACTTTTTGCAGAGCCGGCAGTTTTTCGCCGCCGCCCAGCGAATGGACATAGGCTGCCAGCATCCGGATGGTCGCGGCATCCAGCCGCTGTCCCCAGCGCGGCATAACGCCATAGCGACTATTGGTGATGGTATCGGTCAGCGAAGCGCGATCGAGACCGTAGAGGCTGATGGCGTCGGTCAGATTGGGCGCGCCCTGTGTCCTGTCGCCGGTACCATCAGCCGCGTGGCAGACCGCGCAGTTCGCTTCGAACAGAGCGGCTCCGCGCGTCGCTGCAGCGCTCTGCTTTTCCCGGCCCGCCAGCACCCGAACGTGAGAAACCAGATCCTGGATCTCGGTCGCCTGCAATATCCCGTCGCGGCCAAAGGCCGGCATTTGCGAGAAGCGGGTCTCGTCATGATCGGGGTTACGGATGCCGTGGATCAGCGTATATTCAATGGCCTCGAGGTCACCGCCCCACAGCCAGTCGTCGTCATTCAGATTGGGATAACCTGTCGAACCGGCAGCGCCGGAGCCATGGCACTGGACGCAGTGGACCTTGAACGCCGACCGGCCGCCTTCGACGGCCTGCTGCATCAGTTCCGGACTGCCGTGAAGCTTGCGGATATCGGTTGATACCAATGCCTGCCGGATCGGCTCCAGTTCCGTTTCGCGTGCGGAAACCGCCTGTTCATATTCGCCGCGGCTGGTCCATCCAAGCAGGCCTTCGCTGGCCGAATTGAGCATCGGGATCGCGGGATAAAGGATGACATAGCCGATGCCCCAGATGATCGTGGCGTAAAGTGTCCACAGCCACCAGCGCGGCATTGGCGTGTCGAGTTCCTCGATGCCGTCCCATTCATGGCCAACGGTTTCGGTGCCGGTCGGTTGATCGACGCGTTTGTTCTCAGACATCGTTTTTGTCCTCGTCAAAAATCATATGGGCGGCTTCTTCATGCGTGCGTCCGGCACCGGGACGGAATGTCCATCCGATCAGCGTCAGGAACACCGCCGTCATGAATAGCAGGCCCCAGCTGTCGGCAAAGTGGCGGAGAGCATCATAGCTCATCGTGGCTGCTCCAGCGCTTCGCCCGCCTCGAAATCGACCAGAGTGCCGATCATCTGCAGATAGGCAATCAGCGCGTCCATTTCGGTGAGCCGGTCAGGATTGCCATCAAAGTCGCGAATCTGCACCTTGGGATAGCGCTTTTCCAAGTCGGCCGAATTGGCAAACGGGTCGACCTGAGTCAGCAGATCCTCATTGGCCTTGGCGATTGCGTCCTCGGAATAGGGAACACCGACCCGGGTCAGAGCGCGCAAATGGGTGCTCATATCGCCGGAGTCGAGGTCCTTGTCGGCAAGAAACGCATAAGGAGGCATGTTCGATTCCGGTACCACCGCGCGGGGATCGGTCAGATGCTGGACATGCCATTCATCCGAATAACGACCGCCGACACGGGCCAGGTCCGGGCCGGTACGCTTGGAGCCCCATTGGAACGGATGATCGTACATCGATTCCGCGGCCAGCGAATAATGGCCATAGCGTTCCACTTCGTCGCGGAACGGCCGGATCATCTGGCTGTGGCAGGAATAGCAGCCTTCGCGGACATAGATGTTGCGGCCAGCCAGTTCGAGCGGAGTATAGGGACGTACTCCCTCGACTTCCTCTACCGTATTGTCGATCCAGAAAAGCGGCGCGATCTCCACGATGCCGCCGATCATCACCGTGACCAGTGCGAGTACGGCGAGCAGAGTGACGTTGCGCTCGATCTTCTTGTGCTTTTGCGTGAGTGTGGTCATTTTCCTGTCTCCCTCACTCTGCCGGAACCGCAACCAAAGGCTTGTCTGCCTCTGGGTCATGGGGTGTCTCGGTCATTGATTTTTCTTCGCGGACTTTGCCGGCAATCGTCATCCAGACATTATAGACCATCACCGCTGCACCAGCGAGATAGAGCAGTCCGCCAGCGGCCCGGATAACGTACATCGGGAACATGGCCGAGACGACTTCGCTGAAGGCATAGACGAGATAGCCGTCGTCACCATATTCGCGCCACATCAGGCCCTGCATGATGCCGGCAACCCACATTGCGGCGGCGTAGAGAACGATGCCGATGGTCGCGAACCAGAAATGCCAGTTGACCATGCGCAGGCTGTAGAGCCGCTGGCGGCCCCACAGGCGTGGCACCATATAATAGAGTGCGGCAAAGGTGATCATGCCGTTCCAGCCCAATGCGCCGCTGTGGACGTGGCCGACTGTCCAGTCGGTATAATGCGACAGGCTGTTGACCGACTTGATCGACATCATCGGACCTTCGAAGGTGCTCATGCCGTAAAAGGCGAGCGCCAGGACCATCATCCGGATGATCGGGTCGGTGCGGATCTTGTCCCAGGCGCCGTTCAGCGTCATCAGGCCGTTGATCATGCCGCCCCAGCTAGGCATCCACAGGACGATGGAAAAGACCATGCCGAGCGTCTGCGCCCAGTCGGGCAGGGCGGTATAATGGAGATGGTGCGGACCGGCCCAGATATAGAGGAAAATCAGCGACCAGAAGTGGATGATCGACAGACGATAGCTGTAAACCGGCCGTTCCGCCTGTTTCGGCACGAAATAATACATCATGCCAAGGAAGCCGGCGGTCAGGAAAAATCCGACCGCATTATGACCGTACCACCACTGGGTCAGCGCATCCTGCACGCCGGCAAAAGCGCTATAGCTTTTGGCGCCGAGCAGGCTGACCGGCATGGCGAGGCCATTGACCAGGTGCAGCATGGCGACGGTCAGGATGAAGCTGAGGAAAAACCAGTTGGCGACATAGATATGCGGTTCCGACCGTTTGACGATCGTGCCGATATAGACAGCCGCATAGCTGACCCAGACGATGGTCAGCCAGAGATCGACATACCATTCCGGTTCGGCATATTCCTTCGACTGGGTGACACCCATCAGATAGCCGGTGGCGGCCAGCACGATGAACAGCTGGTAACCCCAGAAAACGAAACGGGCGAGGCGGGGGAAGGCCAGCCTCGCCCTGCACGTGCGCTGGACGACGTAAAAGCTCGTCGCGATCAGCGCATTGCCTCCGAAAGCGAAAATAACGGCAGATGTGTGGAGCGGACGCAACCGTCCGAAGGTGGTATATTCCAGCCCAAGATTGAGCACCGGAAAGGCCAGCTGCAGGGCGATGTACAGACCGACGAAGAAACCCGCCATGCCCCAGAAAAGCGTGGCGATCACACCCCATCGGATCGGATCGTCGTCATATTTTCCGGGATCGGCAGGGGCCTTCAATATCCCGCGGCCGATGGCGGCATAATCAGCCTTGCTGATTGTCACCCACAGGGCGATCAGGCAGGCTATCATTATGATAGCCATGTGCACGGCAAAACCGCCGTCGACCGCCAGTACCATTGCCAAGAATGCAAGAAACACGAGTGCCAGCCATCCGCCAGCCTTCACCAGTAAATTGTCCATAACGTCCTTCCACGTTGTGTGGGAGTGGCGCTACCAGTCGGAAGTTGGGGGCAATATAGGTATAGATACGTAGTGCCGCCGGGTGACAGGCGAAGGGTCTTCAGCCGAATGCAATTTTTGCCCAGACCGGCAAATGGTCGGAGGCCTTGCGCGCCGCGGGGCTGTCGTGAACGCCCGATGCCGGCGACCGGATATCATCGGAGTGCATGATCCGGTCGAGCGTGGCGATCGGACTGCGCGAATGAAAGCTCCGGCCGCATTCCACCATTTCGAAGGCCCTGCCGAAATCCTTCAGGCAGCCGCTGGCGGCGCTCCATTCGTTGAGATCGCCCATCAGCACGACCGGTACTTCGCGTTGCTTCTCCTGTGCGAGCTTGATGATCGCGGCCGCCTGTCGTCGGCGCCACAGGCCGGAGAGATCAAGATGCATGCCGAAAATCGCCAGCTCTTTGCCCTCCCATTCGCAATGGGCCATGATCGCGCCGCGCGGTTCGAGACAGGGGATATGCATGATGTCATGGGCCACCACCCTGGCGGATTTGCGGACCAGTATCGCGTTGCCGTGCCAGCCCATCGAATCGATCTGCACGTCGAGCGGAATCGCACGATAGTCGCTGTGCATCTCGAGCAGCTTTTCCGGGATCGCAGCGGCCCTTGCACCAAAGCGGCGGTCGGCCTCCTGCAGCGCGATGATATCGGCGTCGATCTCGTTGAGCACGTCGATGATCCGGCCGGGGTTGCGGCGCCTGTCGGTGCCGACCCCCTTGTGAATATTGTAGCTAGCGACCTTCAACATTATTTGTGGTTCACCGGATCAGAAGGGATTGATCGTGAAATCCTGCTGTTGCAGCAGGGCGTGGGCGGTCATCGCCGAGAGCGACATTTGCACGCCCGGCAAAAGATCAGCATTGCTGATGCCATGGGCTGCTGCGCTCTGGCCGCACAGGTAGAATGTGACGCCATGGTCCTGCAATTGCGCGATGGCAGAGGCGCTCGCATTTTTCGCCCCGTCCTTGTGCGCCGCGAAAAACGCCTGATTGGTCAGGTCCAGAGACGCGCCGCCGTGGACGACGATGGCGAGCTGGATATTCTCCTCCGGAACGCCGGCCGCGACATGCATGTTGATGAAACGCGCGGCGCTTTCGATCGTGCGGTTGATCTTGTCCGGATCAGCAGCGGTGGCAACGTCGAAGCTGATCTTGAACATGGAGTCTTGCGTCAAAGGCTCGCTTTGCTGCACCAGAGCGGTCGGGCCGAAATCTTCGAAAACCGGTCCGGTGCTGAAATTCTCCATCTGGGCCGACGCGGGTTGAGCGATGGCCAGCAGCGGCAACAGTGCGACGAGAAGGGATTTGTGCATTTTCATTCCGTTTCATTCTGAGGATTGAGGTGAAGACGATGTGCGTTCAATAGCCAATCGCCTGACCGTCTTTGCGCATTTCGGTGGCGCCGGTATAGACGCCGGTTTCCGCGTCGCGGGTGATCGCCTGATAACCGCCGAACATGGCGCCATTGTCAACCACCTCTACAACATGGCCCATCGCCTTCAGCCTTTCGATCGTTTCGGCTGATATGCCCGGTTCGACATGGAGTATACCCAGAAGATCGGCACCGGTTCCCGACAGATCGTCGGTCGGCTGGCGGCCGCCGTCATGGTTCAGGCGCGCTGCATCGCCGGCTTCCTGAAGATTCATCCCATAGTCGACCATGTTGATCATCACCTGGACATGGCCCTGCGGCTGCATGCCGCCGCCCATCAGGCCGAAGGACATATACGGCTTGCCGTCCTTCTTCATGAAGGCCGGGATGATCGTCTGAAACGGGCGCTTGCCGGGCGCATAGGCATTGGGATGGTTCGCATCGAGCGAATAGAGCTCGCCGCGGTCCTGAAACATGAAGCCGAGGCCGTCGGCGACCAGACCGCTGCCCATGCCGCGATAGTTGGACTGGATCAGCGAGACCATCATGCCATCCTTGTCGGCGACGGTAAGATAAGTCGTGTCGCCTTCGCCTTCCAGCTTGGGTTCGCCGGGGCCGAAGCCGGGCGTGGCCTTGGCCGGATCGATCAGCGCAAAACGCTGCTTGCCATAATCGTCGGACAGCAGCCATTCCAGCGGGGCAGGGGATGCCTCCGGATCGGCGTAAAAGCGCGCGACATCTTCAAAGGCCAGCCTTTTGGCCGCGGTGATATAATGCAAAACCTCGGCGCTGCCCCGCGGCCACTGGGTCAGATCGACATTTTTCAGGATATTCGTCATTTGCAGCGCCGCGAAACCCTGAGAGTTGGGTGGCAGTTCGCACAGTTCATAGCCTTTGCGATAGGCGACGCAGCCCGGTTCGACCCACAGGCTGCTGTGCGCGGCAAAATCCTCGTAGCGGAGATTGCCGCCGATGCGTTTGAAATATGTGTCGATAGTCCTGGCGATTTCGCCTTTGTAAAAGGCATCACGGCCGCCGGTTGCGATCTTGCCAAGCGTATCGCCTAGATCGGGATTTTTGAAAATCTCGCCCGCCTTGGGCGCGCCGTTTTTGAAATAGGTTTCGCGCGCATTTTCGAAATCACCAATCATATCGAGGCTTTGCTCGAATCTCTTGAGATTACTGTCGAGATAATAGCCGATCACCGGCGCGACCGGATGGCCGTCCTTGGCATAAGCGATCGTCGGCGCAAGGATGTCGGCCATGCTCAGCTTGCCGAACTTGCCGTGCATTTCGAACCAGGCATCGACGGTTCCGGGAACGGTAATCGGCATCGGGCCGAAGGGCGGAATCGTCTTGCTGCCCTTGAGCTGCCCAATGAACTGCTTGTAGCTGGTCCCCATCGGGCTTTTGCCCGAGCCGTTCAGGCCGTATAATTTCTGTGTCTTCGGGTCCCAGATGATCGCGAACAGATCGCCGCCTATGCCGTTGCCGGTCGGCTCCATCAGGCCCAGCGCCGCATTGGCCGCAATCGCCGCATCGACCGCCGAGCCGCCTTTTTTGAGAATATCGAGCGCAATCTGGCTAGCGAGCGGATGCGCCGTCGCCGCCATGCCATGCTGCGCATGGACCGGACTGCGCGACCAGGCTTCGCCAACCGGTCGCCCGCCCGCGCCGATTTCCAGCGCGGGTTTCTCCGGAGCCGCTGTTTCCTGCGCGGCCGCAGGGCTGATCGTGAAAGCGGCAAGGGCGATCGTGGAGAGAAGCAGGTTGCGCATGTTATCATCCGTCTTGAAAGGGCGTGTTTCCCGCGTGGTGCGCGGCCAATGAAGGGCCCACTCTAACCAGTCTGCCTCCTGCATCAAGTGGGAACGATGGCTGATGTTCCGGTTTAACCCGTCGGAACCGGATCGTTGCGGAAATTTGGCCAAGTCCAAGGCTGACTATACGGAATTGCACTGGCGCACCGAGAGTGATATTTACCTTCCGATTGGTAATGTGCAGGACACTCTGGCTATGCGATATTTTCACCTGGTTTTTGGTCTGGCTTTGCTTCCGCAAAATGCTTGCGCGCAGGAGAAACCTTCTGAAGATGCGGCAACCATGGTCGAATCGGTTCCGGACGATGAGATTTTCGTCGCCGCCGGTTTTGAACAATCTGACGGAGCTTGGCGGAAGTGCGGCGATCCCGGCACATTGAGCTATGAACCAGGCGCCATAATGGAGCGTGGCGATTTCAACAATGACGGTTCTCCCGATGCTCTGGTCACAGAAGGCGGGACTTTCTGTTTCGGAATGGCTGGTACAGGTTACACTCTGGTAAGCCGGAACGAGGATGGGCAATGGCTGATCATGGATGAGCGCATCGGTATACCCGAATTTTTATCGACGAATGGTGCCGAGGGGTGGCCGGATATCGAAGTGGGAGGGCCGGGCTTCTGCTTCCCTGTCGTTCGCTGGAACGGGAAAGAATATGCGTTGAACCGGAGGGAGTATGAAGGCAAACCCTGCGGAAACTGAAGCAACCCACCGGATTGCTCTCCATCCAGATGTTGCCGTTGCTCTCCTTCAATGCCGTTGTTCGTCATCGGGGGGGCGCAACAAGTTCAGACGGCGGCTCGATATAGCCAGAGACGAGCAACGACCCTCTTCTACTCCGAGCGGATCAACCCCGCCTCGCGCATCAGCGCCTCCAGCTTGATCCCGCCAAAACCATAGGCTTTTTTATAGGCTTCATATTGCTCGAGATATTTGGGCGACGGCTTGTTCTTCTTGATCGCCGTGATCAGCGTGTTCTTTTGCGTGTGCTCGGTCGAGACGAAATCGATGACATCGACCTGATAGCCCTGTGACCGGAGCAGCATCACGCGGGCATTGTCGGTGATCAGGTCCGCCTGCTTCTGCAGAAACAGGCCGTGCGAAATGAACTTGCGGTTTTCCGTCTCGCTTTTCTGCAGGTCCACCAGAACCTCGTGTTGGCAGCAAGGCGCGCAGACGATCAGTTTGGATTTCGACCTGATGCCATAGAATAAGGCATCATCGGTCGCCGTGTCGCAGGCGTGCAGGGCGACGATCGCATCATAATAGCCCTCAACGAAATCCTCGGCCTTCATATTGTGGAATGCCAGATTTTCAAAGCCGGCCGTTTGGGCCGCTTCGTTGCAGAGATCGACCATTTCTGAGCGCGTATCGACGCCGTCAATCTTGGGGTTGAGGCCGGCCTTGGCGAGCTGGTCATACATCGCGAAAGTCAGATATCCCTTGCCCGACCCGATATCCAGAACCTTGACCCGCTTCTGCTTGACCGCCTGGGTCCGCTCGATCCGCTCGATGAAAATCTCGACGAAGCGGCAGATCTGGCGATATTTCGCATATTTATTGGGTTTGATTTCGCCGGCATCATTCGCAACGCCCAGCGCCTGCAGAAACGGGCTGTCGCTTTTGATCCGGTAGTTCTTGTCGCGGTTGTGGGGTTTGGTGTCGGTCATGGGCTAGGCCATAAATATATCTGGCGGAATTGATAGTATTTTGGTGGGTGCCGGGTTTCGGGGCTTTGTAAGGGCGGGGCACAACTCGCCACCTGGCCGACCAGCGCAATTCTGCCACTGGTGCATTTGACCACGCGGCCTAAATGCTTTGGCTTGAGATCCTCTATCAGCTGCGCATCCACCCAGAATATGTCGACATTGCCTTCGGATACGGTGCGGTGGAAAAACAGATATTTGCCATCGGGGGTCACGCTGGCGGCGGCTTCCCAGGCGTCGGTGTTGATTTTATCGCCAAGGTTGATGGCACTGCCCCAGCTACCATCCTTTTGGCGAAAACTGATATAAATGTCGGAGCTGCCGAAACCTTCCTCGCGCCTGCGGTCCCAGAGTATATAGGATTCATCAGGGGCAATGAAGGGGTGGGCGAGCCATGTCCCGCTGTTGATCGCCGGGCTCGCCAATCTGGGTTCTTCCCGCTCTCCGTCGACTAGCCGCGAATATCGGATTTGCCCGTCACCGTCCGAGCCCACCTCGTCAAAATAATAGGTCCCTGTGGCGGAGGCAGTCAGGCGCATGATCCGAAAATCGTCGAACTTGCCGCCGAGGTCCATGATCTCGGACCAACCGGTGGCCGTGCGCTGCTTGTAGCGTTTGCCGAGATGCATGATCTGGCCATCAGGCGATATGACCGGCTGGCCGACTCTCCCGGAGATGCGGGACTCCTGCCAGCTGCCATCCTTATACTGAAACACGACGAACGCGGTTTGTTCATTTTCGTCGCTTTTGAGCAAATAATATTCTCTCATATCGGGCGAGAACACGCCGCCATATTCCCAATTTTCGGTGGTTACGAGCCCCGGCGCGAAGGCTTCCGGGATCAATCCGGGAGGCTTCTGGCCAAGATAAGGTTCCGCTATCGGTGCGACTAGCGTTCCCGGCATTTCATGCGCGCTGTTTCCACTGGCATGCGAGCCGGCAACGGGCAGCAGTGCTGCTACTGTAAACAGGATATATTTGATCATTGCTCCTCTCTCAGTTTTGCAACGAGCATAGAAT
This sequence comes from uncultured Sphingomonadaceae bacterium, assembly GCA_947488845.1. GTDB lineage: Bacteria > Pseudomonadota > Alphaproteobacteria > Sphingomonadales > Sphingomonadaceae > Parasphingorhabdus. The sequence goes on from CANLBM010000013.1 coordinate 93,447, forward strand.
TTCCGGTCAGCGAGATATCATAGTTCGACAAACAACAGCGCTCCATCGACAGATTGAATTACGGGTCGTAAGTGACTGCCATCGGCCGGTTGCAATCGTTTCAGTCGAAGGATTGCTGCCCACCGGTTTGCTGTCATGGGCGCTTTCGGGATGCGACAAATATTTGCATCGGGTGTTCGAAGATCAGCGAACAGACGTCAGCGGGAAATTCAATTCGAAAGCCCACCGCACCACTATAGCGCTTGACTTAATACCAAAAACACCTATGTTGCATCGCAGCAAAGGCGGCAATTGATATTGACCGTCTGGCGAGAGTTCTGCGTGAGAGATGACATGATCATCTCGAACCTATCGCCTTCATTGCTTCTTTCTTTCCGGCAGCCTGATCACGCGGGTCGTCTTAACAGACGGCGAACACGCGTATAGCTTCCATGCTGTGCGCTGGAAACTTGCTGCTATTACAAGGTATAAAAAATTGACTAAATTTTCTGATTTCGCATTGGCGGAACCTATTCAAAAACGCGTGGCCGAAGGCGGCTACACCACTCCATCCCCGATCCAGCAGCAAGCCATTCCCCCGGCGCTTGAAGGCAAAGACATTCTCGGTATTGCCCAAACCGGTACCGGCAAGACTGCGGCTTTTTCGCTGCCGTCAATCCATCATCTGCTGAACAACAAGAAACGCGCCGGCCGCTTTGAATGCCGGATGCTGGTGCTGGCACCAACCCGGGAACTCGCACGGCAGATCGCCGACAGCATGACCGGCTATTCCAAAGGGCTCGGCCTGTTCGTAACCTCTGCCTTTGGCGGCGTGCCGATCAACCGGCAGAAGCGTATCCTGGAACGCGGTGTCGACGTATTGGTCGCAACCCCCGGTCGTTTGCTTGATCTGATCGATCAGCGCTATCTGACTTTGTCCAAGGTCGAAATCCTCGTGCTCGACGAAGCCGACCAGATGCTGGATCTCGGCTTCATCGTTCCGCTCAAGAAAATCGTTCCGATGCTGCCAAAACAGCGCCAGAGCCTGTTCTTCTCGGCGACCATGCCGAAGACCATCTCACAGCTGGCCGACCAGTTCCTGACCAACCCGGTCCAGGTTTCGGTTGCGCCGCAATCGACGACCGCCGAGCGGGTTGACCAGAAGGTCACCTATATCAATCAGGACGACAAGCAGCGCCTGCTGAAGGATTTCATCAACAATGAAAATCCTGATCACATGCTGGTCTTCACCCAGACCAAACATGGCGCCGACAAGGTTGTGAAAAACCTGATGGCGGTCGGTATCCACTCCGCCGCGATCCACGGTAACAAGAGCCAGCCACAGCGCGAACGCGCTCTGGGTGACTTCAAGAAGGGCAAGATCAACATTCTTGTCGCCACCGATATTGCGGCGCGCGGCATCGATGTCGATGGCATTACCCATGTCATCAATTTCGACATGCCCAATGTGTCCGAGCAATATGTCCACCGTATCGGCCGGACCGCACGGGCAGGCGCGAGTGGCATTTCCTACTCGCTGGTCGCTCCGGACGAGCGCCAGTTCCTGCGCGATGTCGTGAAACTGACCGGCGTCAAGCCAGACGTTATCGCATTGCCGGAAGGTTATGACGAACCACCTCGCGAGGAAGTTGCTTCGCGTATCTATGGTCAGAAGCCGAAGAAATATGGCGCAACGCCAACCCGCAACGGACCGCCCAAGAACAAGCATAGCGCTCGCAAAGGTCGTCCAGGCGGCGGCGGTTCGGGTCGCGGTGGACCAGGTTCGAGTGCAAGTGCCGGTGCCAAGAGCGACGGACCGAAGCACTGGAACAATGGCGCGAAATCGTTCAAACGCCGGCAGGCGCGTAACGCCGACGCTTAAGCTTTCAAGAAATTAGCGCCTTGCTATCGGCAAGTGCGCTGATTTCCTCATCATCCATATCCAGCCAATCCCGAAGCGCGGCGACATTATGTTCGCCGCGTTTTGCGGTTCTGGCGCTGCTGTCTATGCCGCTTTTCGATTTTGAGAAGCGATAGGGCGACTGGATCGTGCGGCGGGCATTGCCTGCATCATCCGTTACATCGACGACGACACCATTGGCCTTCACGCTGGGCTGTTCATAGACATCCGGCCCGAAGGGAAAGACTTCGCCCCAAGCGAGGTTGAGCCGGTCGAGAGCAGCGGTTAGCGCATCGAAACTGTCGTAGGACAGGATGTGCTTCTCCATCGCTTCATTGCGCAGCCGCACCTTTGTGGGAATGTCTGCACCTTTCGGAGTGGGATCCTGCAGGCCGTCCTTTGTCGAAAACATGATCCACAGCCATTTCATATCGCCGGTAATCAATATCTGGCGGCCCTCTGGCGCCTCCCAGACCAGAGTTTCGGGTGCCTTGGGCCAGATATCATCGAGCGCGAAATGGGCATAGTCATCGGCGGAATGCAGTACGTTGACCATTGCGAGATCGATATGCTGGCCTTCGCCGCTATGGTCTAGCGTCCGCAAGGCTGACAATATCGCGATAATTCCGTGCAGAGAGCTGTAGCTATCGGCCATCGCAAACTGCATATCGGTCGGCTTGCCGCCGCTCATTTCCGCTTGCCGGGCGATAATTCCGCTTTCGGCATGCAGTACCGGTGCATAAGCTGCGCGCGCCCGTTCGGGGCTATTTTGACCGTAACCGGATATCGACAGCATCACCAGCCGGGGATTGACCTTTGACAGGTCGGTCCAGCCGATGCCGAATTTGTCCATGACACCCGGCCTGAAATTCTCGACGACAATATCCGCCTCGGCAGCCAGCTTGTGGATCAGATCCCGCGCGCCTTCGGCTTTGAGGTCGACGCAGATATTCTTCTTGCCGATATTGAGCTGCAGATAATTGCCGCTGACCCCGCTGTCGCGTTTGGCGAGCTTGCGCGTCACATCGCCTTCGGGCGGCTCCACCTTGAGCACTTCCGCGCCGAGGTCGGAGAGCATGCGCGTGGCATAAGGCCCCGCCACGACGCGCGAAAAGTCGAGGACCTTGAGCCCCGCTAAAGGAAAATCTGCCATTATTTCCTGACGTTAGAGTTTCATCTGCTGTTTCATAGTTTTTTCCGTACCCGCGCCATAAGGGGGAAGGAAACCAGCAATTTTGGCAATGTTGATTTTCGGCTGACGATAGACCGCCTTGGCGTGACTGAATTCCTTGAAGCCGTCGGGACCGGTATAGGCGCCCATGCCGGAGGGGCCGACACCGCCGAACGGAAGATCATGCTGGGCAATATGAAAGATCACGTCGTTGACGGTGACGCCGCCGGAAATCGTACGATCGAGAATGCTGCGCTTGTCATTCTCGCTGTCGCCAAAATAATAGAGCCCCAGCGGCCGGTCGTGATCGTTCACATAGTCGATCACTTCGTCGAGATTGCGATAGGTCTTGACCGGTAGCACCGGACCGAAAATCTCTTCCTGCATCACCCGCATATCGTCACTGACATTCTGCAATACGGTCAGCGGCATTTTGTTGCTGTTGGTGTTGGAGAAATCCTCGTCGCCAGGATTGACGATCGTCTGTTTCGCGCCTTTCGCGACAGCATCGTCGATCAGACCCTGAAGCCGTTCCTTGTGGCGGGCGTTGATCACCGACGTATAATCGTCATTGGCGATCAATGTCGGATATTGCTCGGCGACGTTCGACTTGATGCCCTCGACAACCGCTTCTTCCTTGTCCTGCGGAACCAGCAGATAATCGGGTGCCAGACAGATCTGGCCGGCATTCATCATCTTGCCCATCGCAATCCGCTGGGTTGCCTTTTGCACATCGGCATCGGGGCCCACAATGGTTGGCGACTTGCCGCCCAGTTCAAGGGTTACCGGAGTCAGGTTCTTGGCTGCTGCTGCCATCACATGTTTGGCAATTTCTCCGCCGCCGGTGAAGATCAGATGATCCCATGGAATTTCCGAGAAGGATTTTCCGGTTTCCGGACCGCCGGTGATGACGGTCATTTCTTCCGGTGCGAAATAATCGGCGACCAGCTTTTTGACCAGCTCGCCGGTCTCGGGGCAGAATTCTGAAAATTTGATGATCACCCGGTTGCCGGCACCAAAAGCTCCGATCGCCGGGTCAAAGGCGAGATTGATCGGGAAATTCCAGGGCGCGATAACACCGACGACGCCTTTGGGTTGGAATTCCACCTGGCCGCTGGCACCCAGCAGGCCGAGCGGGAAATCCATCTTGCGTTTCTCGGGCCGCATCCATTTTTTCAGGTTTTTCTTATGATCCTTGGCATGGCCGACGATCGACATCAGATCGGTCATCACGGTCTGGACGCTGCTGCGATGGCCGAAATCATTCGATACGGCCCGGCAAAGTGCGTCCTGATTTTCGATAATCATCTTGGCGGTGCGGTTGATCCGGTCCATCCGGGTTTCGTAGCTGACGGGCAATTCTGCGTGAAACGCATCGCGCTGTGCTTGAAAAAGCTTCATCATTTCGTCTTTGCTGACTTCGCCTGCTGCTGCTTCCAATGCTTCCATATCTGCTCTCCAAAGGGCAGGGCTTCAATGCCCCGTCGATGTCCATTTCAATTGAACACTTAAACTTTTTTTCGACGGCTTGTCGAGAGCGAACCGTCTATTTTGCCAGCGAGTCGATTGCCGCCGCGGTCTCTACCAGCTGCTTTGCCTGTTTGAGGTGCAGCAGTTCGGTCATCCTGCCTTCGACGACGATCACGCCTTTGCCGGCGTTGACGGGGTCTTTGAAAGCCGCGATTATCGCTTCGGCCTCGGCAATGGCCTCCGCATCTGGAGCAAAGACCCGGTTGGCTGTCTCGATCTGCACAGGATGGATCAGCGACTTGCCGTCAAAACCAAGCTTTCTGGCTTCCAGACATTCCTTTTCCAGGCCCTCGGGATCGTTGAAGTCATTGTAGACGCTGTCGATGATGTCGAGACCATAAGCCCGCGCGGCGATGACCGATTGGGTCATGACCGGACCAAATATCGAGCGGTCATGCAAAGCCCGCATTTCTTTCGCCAGATCATTGAAGCCCATGACAAAGCATGTCAGCCGGGTGTTCGGGCCAAGCGCCGCAATTTCTCCCAGATTCAATATTGCCTGCGGCATCTCGATCATGGCCCATAAACTGGTGTTGAGGCCTGTGCCCAGTTCGTCAATCGAATGGCTGATCTGGATAATGTCATCCACGCTCAATATTTTGGGCACCAAGATGGCATCGGCCTGGCTAAGGCAGGCTTGTTCGAGATCTTTGGCGAACCATGGCGTGTCCATTGCATTGATCCGCACGACCAGTTCGCGGTTACCATAATCGCCGGACTGCAAGGCAGCACAAGCCCGCTCCCGGGCCGCTTCCTTGGCATCCGGAGCCACCGCATCCTCCAGATCGAAAATAATTGTGTCGGCGGCCAGGGTTCTTGCCTTTTCCAGCGCCCGTTCGTTGGAGGCGGGCATGTAGAGGCAGGATCGGCGAGGGCGGAATTTTGTCTGTGTCATGTTGTTCTCTTAGCATTGCAACGCGCGCTCACAAGTATTCCTGAACCGTTGGCGTCAATAGATTTGACGCTGCGTTGGTAACGGTGATGAAGCATACTCTCTTAAGAAATTTTCAATAACCTGCTGTTAACCATATATCCCCGCTCGGTGGAGCTTCCAATTTTGCATGATCTTCGTGGAGTAAATTACGTGAAGCTATCAACGATCGACGACGCCAAAATGTCAAGCAGCGTTAATGGTCTGGCTGTTTTCGGCCTTCTCGGTTTGTTGCCCATTGCTGCAGTCCTTATCCCTTGGGATTTTGGGCCGGTGGAAAATCAATATCGTCAACTTATGGCGGGGCATTCCTTGTCCACTATTATGATTGAACTTTTGATATTCATTGTCTTCTTTAAAAACGAGAAATTGCTGACCGATTTTGCCAAAAATGCGAGCCGGACTGACAAAATCGTTGGTGCGATTTTTTTCTCTGCGCTTTTATATTCATTTCTCTTCGTTTCTTTTTCGAAAATGTTGTTTGCCCTCGGTTTTCTAGTGCTTTTGATACACTTGCTTTTCAGCGTCAGTCTTTTTAAAAATATGAAATATGTAAATGGGCAGACGCAACAATATTTTTGGGTATTCCTAGGCGTTTCAGTAATTGGATATACTGCGCTCTGGGCGCTTGATTTTCTGGTCTATCCACCTACGCAAATAGACTGGATTGATCGGGTACCAGGCGTAACTAATGTTCGATGGGCGGGTTTTTTCTGGCTGTCTATTTTCGCTGCAGGATTTGCGCTAGCCAAAGGTTCAGGAAGTAAGTATTTTTTTCTAGCAATATTATTCGGTGCATTCGGCTTAACGATGACTCTCTGGACCGGAACAAGAGGATCATTATTGGCGATTGCTTTCGGCGCGTTATGCGCTCTGATTATATCGTCGACATATCGGAAGTTTGTAGTTGGATATTGTCTGATTAGTGCTGCCATTGCAATTCTATTAAATATCTATGCTCCTGTGCCTCATGAAGCCTATGGTATGGATCGGATTATTTCCAGAATAGAGTCGAATGAAATCATGGAGCGCGGCGGGAGCGGTCGGACGCAACTTTGGAAGCAGACCGCGGAGATCGCTAGAAATCATCCGCTTGTTGGTCATGGAATCGATCAGTTTCAAAAGATGGGGCCAATGGAAACAATCGGTTTTAAGGGTCCCCATGGACTGCCGTTACAGCTTTTGTTTTCCGTGGGCATCGTAGGCGTATTAACCTTCATTTACGGAATATGGCGATTCTTCCGAATATTTCGATTAGAGGTGCAAAGTCCACATCAACTGGCAGCAGTAGTGTTCTTTAGTGGGGGCTGTTTATATTCAGTCTACGACAATTTCGCATATTACCCCTATCCGGTTGCGATATTTACGATTTCAGCTTTTATGCTGTTCAAACGACGTGTCACAAATGTCCCACTGATTATCTGAACTGGGCGCTTGAAAGGTATGCCTTGTCGACGATGGTTTGCTCTTGCTCTTTTTAGAGATAGTGATCCCGCAGAAAGAGATTGGTTGGTTTACCTCAGTCTGGGTTATTGATGTCGCTTCCGTTGCATCTCACATGCCGTCTTGCCTGCTCACTCGCGGAGAGAAACTGCAGTTGATTGGGCGGTTGTAAAACATCGATTAGCAATTGAGCCGAGAATCCTGCGATTGAGCTCTTCCATCCGGGGGCCAATATTCTAGCTATTTTTGCCAGAGTAGACATGACGGATGGGAATTCATCAAAGCTGATTGCGATTTGGGTTTTTAGAAAGACCGTACCGTCATTCCGGTTGCTTATTTGATTGTGCCTGAAACATTAAGTAGATAGCCGCTCAAAAAGGCATTGACCCTTGCTTCCGGCTAGACCAGTTGGATTTCCATGCAATGGATTGAACTTAAACAATGGATGGAATTGTCAACCGGACTGGATCGTGACTCCCTGCACATATATGCAGGTGTCGGGGTTCAATTGACCGCCGCATTATTCTGCCGACGATCACTTGGGAGCCCCATCCCCTGGCTGCTTGTTGGAGTGGTTGCTTTGACCAATGAATATTACGATTATAACAGTTTCCCGGAAGCCTCGCATATTAGCCAAGAAATTTATGACGAGGCGATCAGGGATATTTGGAATACGCTTTTGTTACCATCGGCACTCTTGCTGATTGCAAGATTTTGGCCGCGTTGGCTGACCGGAAAGACTGGCATTAATCAGAAAACTGATTAATCGAAGAGCGGGTGCCCTCAACCTAGCCCTTTTCCTCAAGCTTCTGTGCTATTTTTTTTACATCCTGAGATTGCCCGCGGGGTAAAATCAAGACCTTGTTTCCATGGGTTACAATAATCAGGTTTTCTACGCCCAGAATAGCAATTTCTAGATCGTGACTGTGGATCAGATTGTTGCTTGAACCAATTGTTTCGGCCCTTCCGAATATGACATTCGAGTTCGAATCCTTGTCGCATATATCGAATAGAGAATCCCAACTTCCGACATCTGACCATCCAGGGTTGACGGGGGTGACCGCGATTTTTTCGGCTCGTTCCATTATCGCATAGTCAATGGAATCCGAAGGCGCCAAGGAAAATGCATCCACGTCGGGGTAGCATATCTCGTTCTCCGTCCGTTTGCCGCCCATTGCCGATCTGCAAGCCTTGAGCATTTCGGGGGACTGTTCTTCCATGGCGGCCAGATAGGTGTCTGCCCGAAACAGGAATATTCCAGCATTCCAGAAATAACCGCCATCCGTGAGCATTGTCTCCGCTTTTTCCTGATTGGGTTTCTCGACAAATCTTTTTGCGGCCAGACTTCTGGTGCTTCCGACGATCTTGTCGCCCTGCTGAATATATCCATAACCCGTTGCCGGTTCGGTGGGCTCGATGCCAAATGTCACTAACCAGCGGGCTTGCGCGACCGAAATTGAATCCAGCACAGCCTTTTGAAAGGCCGGGACATTTTTGATGATATGATCGCTCGGCATTACCAGCAGTAAATCGGTCGGATTCTCGGCGGCAAGTGCGGCAAGCGCAATCGCGGGCGCGGTATTGCGAGCACATGGCTCCAATATGACAGTGCTGGGCGGCGCGCCTATCTCCTGCATCTGTTCCTGTATGATATCAGCATGGCCGGACGCGCCGACAATGATCGGCTTCCGGAAAATCCGGTCGTCCGCGCAACGCTGAAACGTTAGCTGAAACATACTAAGTGGACCAAGTAGGTTCAGGAATTGCTTGGGTTTTTCTTGAGTCGAGAGGGGCCATAACCGGGTTCCGGAACCACCGGACAATATGACAGGTGTAATGAGTGTTGTTTGCGGCATGATCAGGATCTCACGGCACTATGCAGGCGACTAGCGATTTTTTATTCTTGGAGAAATCTATATCAGACAATTGCGGGCATATACCACATTCGCCAGCCCTGATCAGTTTTCCGCGAACATTGATCGATCCTTCCAAAGGGATGACCTGCCATTCCTTGGCCGCAATCTGCGACAATAGTTGATCGACCGTACCGACAATCTGAAATAATTCAAATGCGGAACCGGTTGGGATTCGGAACGATTCATTTGTTGGAATCTCCGGATTATATTTCGCGTCATACGGTGACAGCTTGATTGCAGCCATCGCTTCCTCGAGGTGAAGCTCGCGCGGACGCCCGTAGTCGTAAATGCGATAAGTTACGTCGACGTTTTGCTGAACTTCCACCAATGAAATGCCGGGACCAATCGCATGGATCGTTCCCGGCGGTACATAAAAGAAGTCACCTTTTTGGGCCGGCTTCCATTCAATGAGCTGCTCTATCTCTCCCAATATTGCGGCGGTTCTCAGCTTGGTGGCGCTGACGGGCTTTTTTAAACCTAGGCCCAATACGGCGCCTGGCTTTGCATCCAATATATACCAGCATTCTGCTTTGCCGTGCGGTAAGCCGAGCCGGCGCGCCTGCCGGTCGTTGGGATGCACCTGAATCGATAGCTTCTCACTGGTGAAAAGATATTTGGTCATGAGTTGAAGCGTGATAGCTTTCGGAGCTTCAAACCAGACTTCTCCGATTTTCTTTCCATTTGCGGCACCAAAAATATCAGGCAACACTTCCTGACCCCAAGGTTTTTCAACGAGTTTCCGTTTTAGTTTCATGACCTGATATCAAAGCTCACTGGTTTCGCCCGACGCTTGTGTAAGCCAAGCCGATCTGCGCAACTTCCGCGGGATTATATATATTGCGCAAATCGACCAGAACATTGCCTTTCATGACTTGTGCGAGTTTCTCAAGATCCAGCGCGCGAAATGCATCCCATTCAGTCACGATGACGACCGCGTCCGCATCTTCTGCAGCGTTGTAGCTGCTATTTGCCATTTCAACTTCCGGCAGGATCTCTTTCGCCAGTTTCATGCCTTCGGGGTCATAAGCAATCACTTCGGCTCCACCGTCGATCAATGTTTGCGCGATAGCGATCGAAGGAGCGTCTCGCATGTCGTCGGTATTGGGCTTGAATGTGAGGCCGAATAAAGCCACTCTTTTTCCGCGTACATCACCGCCAAGAGCATGAATGACCTTGCGGCCCATGGCGCGTTTGCGTTGGTCATTCACTTGCACCACGGCTTCGACAATGCGAACCGGACTATCATTGTCCTGCGCCGTTTTCATTAAAGCCAGCGTGTCTTTGGGAAAACAGCTGCCGCCATATCCCGGGCCGGCGTGAAGGAATTTCGATCCTATCCGGTTGTCTAGGCCGATACCTCTGGAAACTTCCTGGACGTCGGCGCCAACTTTCTCGCACAAATCGGCGATTTCGTTGATGAACGTGATTTTTGTCGCGAGAAAGGCATTCGCGGCATATTTGATTAGTTCCGCGGTGCGCCGTCCGGTAAATAATATTGGTGATTGATTGAGGAACAGCGGGCGGTAAATCTCGTTCATCACATCTTTTGCCCAGTCATCTTCTGTACCTATTACGATACGGTCGGGCTGTTTGAAGTCGCGGATGGCGGCGCCTTCACGCAGAAACTCGGGATTGGATACCACGGCAAACTGTTGTCGAGGTTGCTTCTTCTCGAGTATATGCTCAACTTCGTCGCCGGTTCCCACGGGAACGGTCGATTTCGTTATGATCACGGTCCGTTGGGTAATGGCATCCGCGATTTCTTCGCTGGCCGCATAGACATAGCTTAGGTCAGCATGACCATCACCTCTGCGGGAAGGGGTCCCCACGGCGATAAAGATTGCGTCGCAGCCTTTCACCGAAGCGGTGAGGTCCGTCGAAAAAGACAGACGTTCCGCATCAACATTGCGTTTGACCAGATCAGCGAGCCCCGGCTCGAAAATCGGCATGATATTTTTGTCAAGGTTCGATATTTTGTTTTGGTCTTTATCGACGCAAACGACATCATGCCCAAAATCTGCGAAACAGGCGCCCGAGACGAGGCCAACATAGCCAGAACCGATCATTGCAATTTTCATCAAATTCCCTCTAACATCTAGCGTCTAATCATAAACAATCATAAAAATCTGGCGGCTTGTGGCCTGTAGGCTAACTCAGGTCAAGTTCGTCACAGCCCGGTCATATTGGTTCGCCTCTTACAGTTGAGGAGGTGAATGTATCTTTAAACAACGATCGGAAGGCGCGAGGACTAAAATCCAACATCAGAAAATCATGACAATTGGCGGATAGATAAGTATTTTTAAAGTGCTTGGCCTATTCGACTCTGATCGATAAATAGCCAATCGGCGTCACATGTCTGTAAACGGAATGTCAGCTTTGAGAAGTAAATGATCGAAAATATCACAACTATCATCACCTTGTTGTTGGAGAGGATTGCCCAGCTTGCGCGCTGGCAGAAAAAGGCGATTGTGTTCCTGCTCGACATTATGCTGTGCGTGCAGTCGATCTGGATCGCCTATTCTCTTCGCATAGGTGTGTGGGTGTTGTGGGATATTGCCGTACAGAAGATCCTGCTTGTTTGTCTTTTGACGATGATCCCTGTTTTCGTCTTAAGTGGCGTCTATCGCGCAATTTTTCGCTACGCCGGCACCGGAATGATGAAGACCCTGGCCCGCGCTTTCGGGATATATTCCGTACTGGTTGCATTTATATTCATCATGGTCGGATTGGATGGCGTGCCGCGAACAATCGGGGTTATTCAACCCGTGGTGTTTTTCATCATGGTCGGCTTTGTCAGAGTTGCGGCAAGATATCTGATGATCGACATTCTCGGCCGCAACCGGTTTGCGGGTGAGGTTAAAAATGTTCTGATCTATGGCGCGGGAAGTGCCGGGCAACAGCTTGCCTCCTCGATGCGGTCTGAACCGGCCATGCGATTATGCGGTTTTGTTGACGATGATCGCCGGCTCGATGGCCAAAGACTTGATGGATACAAGGTCTTCTGGAGCGAGCATCTGCCGGAACTGATCAAGAAAAGGCAGATTACCGATATCCTGTTGGCTTTGCCGACAATCAACCGAAAAAAACGGCGCAAGATTGTCGATCAAATTCGCGCCTTTAAAGTCCATGTCCAGACATTGCCGGACATGAAAGCGATAATTGCCGGCAAGGTTTCCTTCAGTGATATTCGTGAACTCGATATCGAAGACCTGCTTGGTCGTGAGCCGGTGAGGCCGAATGAGTTGCTGTTCGGGCGGACAATTGTCGGCAAGACAGTTTTGGTGACAGGGGCAGGGGGCTCTATCGGGGGGGAGCTTTGCCGGCAGATCGCGAAGTCCGGAGCCCGTCGCCTGATATTACTGGATCTGTCCGAATATTCGCTCTACCAAATCGAAAAACAGCTGCGGGACTTGCTGTTAAAACAAGGCAAAGCCGAACTGGAGTTGATACCGGTTCTGGGCTCGGTTGTTGATGCCGTCAGGCTACGGGAAATATTCAACCTGTGGCAGCCGGATACCGTGTTCCATGCGGCAGCATATAAGCACGTGCCGCTTGTCGAGGCCAATCCCGTAGAAGGGATCCGCAATAATATATTGGGAACGCAGACGTTGGCCGCCGCTGCCGAAGCGGCACGGGTAAGTGATTTCATCCTGATCAGCACCGATAAAGCGGTGCGACCGACCAACGTGATGGGCGCATCAAAGCGCGGGGCAGAACAGGTGATTCAAAATTTCTCCGAGAAGAGCAGTTTTACCAAATTTTCCATGGTCCGATTTGGCAATGTCCTCGGTTCCAGCGGTTCTGTGGTGCCGTTGTTCCGCAATCAAATCGAGCAGGGTGGTCCGATTACATTGACGGATCGCAAGGTCACCCGATATTTCATGACTATACCGGAAGCAGCCCAGCTGGTCATTCAAGCGGCAGGCATGGCCAAAGGTGGTGAAGTTTTCGTGCTTGATATGGGGAAATCGGTAAAGATTCTGGACCTGGCCGAAACTATGGTCCGGTTATCAGGGCTGACGGTTCGGGACGAGATGAACCCGGAAGGCGATATTGAAATAGTCGAAGTTGGATTGCGGGCGGGCGAAAAGCTCTATGAAGAATTGATCATCGGAGATGATCCGCAAGAAACCCAGCACGCAAGGATTATGAAGGCGCATGAATCTTATATTGCGGCAGATGCGCTAAATGATCTTATTGTGAGTCTGATGGACTGCCGGGACCCGAAAACTGCCATAACATTGCTCAAGTCTCTGGTGCCGGAATTCGTTCACGAGCGAGACAATGTTGACATGGAAAAGGCTTCTTGAACGCGGACTGGTCGCCAAAGGCGGGAAGGGTCTGTTCCGGTTGAAATATCAGATGTCGAAAGACCCAAACGGCACAACGTGGTTCTGGGCGTCGTGCCCGATATCTGACCGCCCCAAGAACGCGATGCCATTTTGGCGACACCATTTTATGGTGATCGCTTCCGCGTCTTCGCCAAAGGGCCGATCATTCTCGGGGATTTCGCTGACACGCCCCAATTTTATCCCGGTTAAGCCATGATACGCCAAATTGCTGCCAAGGTGAAACATCGCGCGGTCAAAGGCATATAGATATTCAGATATTTCCTCAATGATGAGAATATGATCTCGCAGATCGGGCATCAGCTTTGTTCCGGTCATCATTGCGAGAGTCATTAAATTGAAGGCAGCGTGTTTTTGGCCACGGACTAGGTCGGGCTCAAGTGCATTCTGCTTTTTATGCACGATCCAGTCCAGAGCTCTCCTTACGGCTCCTTCGCCGCCCGTTCTGTTTATATCAGACGGCATAGGGCCATGGGCAACTTCACCGATGCCTGCGCGATAGAGCGCCGCCAACATATTGCCCGCATCGCTATATCCAAGATATGTCTTGCGGCTCGCATTGCCGTCAAGCCGGGCGATCGCGGCTTCCGCTATCCGTGCAGCCCCATAGCCGCCGCGGGCAAACCAGATGGTGTCGATCGCGGGCTCGTTGGCCAAGGCGACGAAACTGTCAAGTCGTTGTTCGTCGCTGCCAGCAAAATGTCCGTTCTCGAAAAAGCACTGCTCGTCGAATATCAGTTCCGCTTCCGGATGGCTTATTGCAGCGAGCGCCATGACACGTTCGGCCCCTTCCTGAGAAAATGGGGTCGACGGCGCACAAATACCGATGCGTTGGGGTGAAGAGATTGTTTTTGTTCCTTGCGCCATTGCCAAATAGATCGAGAAGCAATAGCGCGAAAAAATGAGCGAAGACAAATCCTATTATTTTTGTGGAATCGGCGGTTCCGGAATGTTGCCTCTGGCGATGATTGTCAAAGCGGCGGGCGCCAGGGTCGCTGGATCCGACCGAGCGCTGGACCAGGGGCGATTGGCTGACAAGTTCCAATGGCTGCAAGATCGTGGAATCAGCCTGTTCCAGCAGGATGGCAGCGGCCTGGTCGATAGTAGCCAGATATTGATAGCCTCTGCCGCGATCGAAGATAGTGTACCGGATGTTGCACAGGCGATCGCACTCGGTTGTAAACGGATGACGAGGGCTGAGCTCCTGGCAAAACATTTTAACGCGGTGGCGCACAGCATTGCGGTCGGCGGCACCAGCGGGAAGTCCACTGTCACCGGAATGATCGGCTGGATATTGACCGAGGCGGACCGTGATCCGACGATTATGAACGGCGCGGTGATGAAGAATTTTGTCAATGACGACGCTCCGTTTGCCAGTTCCCGCGTTGGTAATGGCGACTTAATGGTAAGCGAAGTAGACGAAAGCGATGGTTCGATCGCTCTGTTCGATCCTGAAATAGCGGTGCTCAACAATGTCAGTCTCGATCACAAGAGCCTTGAAGAGCTGAGAATATTGTTCGGCAATTTCATAGCGAAGTCCCGGCACGCGATCTGGAACCATGACGATGAAGAATCGCGGATGCTGGTGGCCTCATGCAATCTCGCAAAATCATCCAGCTTCGGATTTTCCGAAGGTTCGGACTTTCGGGCTTTGCGGGTCCATGAAGAATCGCTTGGCAGCAGCTTCACCTTGCGGACTGATGGTGCAGATCACCGGATATCTCTGCAAGTGCCAGGCAGGCATAATATCGCCAATGCACTGGCAGCCGTTGCGGCTTGTCGCGCGATTGGCGTGCCGATCGACCGTGCGATAGCGGCAATTGAAGCGTTTAAAGGTCTGGCGCGGCGATTTGATATCGTCGGAACCGAGAACGAGATCAGTGTGATCGACGACTTCGGTCATAACCCCGACAAGATTGCCGCGACGCTTGCGACCCTGAAGGCTTTTCCTGGCCGGGTTATTGCTTTCTTTCAGCCGCACGGATTTGGACCGATCCAGAAAATGGGTGCAGAGCTTGCCGGGGTTTTTAGCGAACATCTCGACGGTGATGATCGCGTCATATTGTGTGAACCGGTATATTTTGGCGGAACCGTCGATCGTACACTTGGCAGCGAATCCATCGTTAATGCGATCGCCGCTGCGGGTGGTACGGCGGAATTTTTTGCGTCACGGCAGGATTGTGGCGACAGAATAGTCAAAATTGCACAATCGGGCGACCGTATAGTCATCATGGGCGCGCGCGATGATACTCTGCACAGCTTTGCGCAATCCATTCTGGCGGCCGTCGCCAATAACCGGGCAGAGGCGAGCTCGATCGTTTAGCTCTTGCTCGGGGCGCTTTGACGAGCCCAAAATGGTTGCGCAGCCCGTTGGTAGCAAACCAACCACCCAATCCGATTCCATAACCGATCGTGCTTGCGCATTGATCGATACCGGGCAAATCCGCTTTGAACTGTGTTCAAATGCCGTTGATAGACGTGATACAGTGTAAACAAGGCGGTAACCTGTATGAAGAAAGCGTTAATGCTCGTGGCCTAAGGCTACAAGTTTAAATAAATAATCCTTTTGATATAGGTAGTTACAAGTACGATGCCGTAACATACTGTATCAATAGCCGTATCTAACTGCATAACATTCCGATGTTTCGACAGAAGGGATGGGCAAGTGGGGCAACTCGGCTCTGGCCGGCTCTGGTCTGTGGTAACCCAATCAAGCACCACAGTTGTCCCAGCGTTGGTGCGATATTCTGGTCAGTATCGTATCGACTGTTTCCTGGTGGAGTGGATAATGAAAATTATCCGCTCCACCTTCGGACAGACGCTCGAGTGCTTCCCGCTTGCACATAAGTTGTGGGAAGTTTCATGCAGTCAACCGGCTCAATATTATTAGGACGGAATGTCGCTTTTTTGCGCACATTGTGCTGCGCAAAAATCGTGCCGCTAGCTATATTGTCTGTCCTGGCCTTGGGTGGCTTGCCAGCGCTGGCATCTGAAGCAAACCAGACCGATCCAACTGTGAAGGGAAGTGGCCGCGCTACGGTTGTAGCGCGTGCAACAGTGCTCCAGCCGTTCACCATGATTGCAACAGCGCAGGCTACGGTCAAACCATATGACAACACACTGACTGTCTTGCGACGCACGACACGTCGCGACTGCTCGAATTTAACGGGTGCCGAGCCTGATCGAGGCACTGCTGCATCGTGCGAATTGCATTTGATAGAATTACAGTAAGCAGGAAAATATGGAACATTTGATGCTGAAATCTTTTGCGGAATATGAGGAAACAACCTCTGGAGTTGGCATGCAGGAGCTATGTGCGCCATGGCGCTCGCATATTATCCCGTTGGTCATCGCTCTGACGTCTTTTGCTGCGCCAGCTCCATCATTGGCAGAGTCAGGTACTGGCGAGAATATCGCTATCGCACTGTCAAGCCGCCTTGTCGCGAGCCCGGTTGGAAATGGTGATGTCGCGCGGGCGGTCCCGGGAGCCTTGGTTGACTATTCCGTTGTCGTAACGGGACCGTTGGACAACGCTTCTCCGGCGACATCCTTTGCCATAACCGATATGATTCCCGATCACCTATCGCTTTTCGTGGGAGATCTGTCTCAGGCCGGCACCGGGCCAGCTGCTTTCATCGACAATGACAGTGGAATGGAATTCGGCTTTGATGGCCTCGCCAGCTTGACGGATTCCGTCGAATTTTCCAGCGATGGTGGCAAAACGTTCAATTATATTCCCGTCGCTGATGCGGATGGATGTGATCAGAATGTTACTCATATCAAGCTCCGTCCGCGCGGTGCGCTGATGCCGGTCGATGAAAAATACGAGCGTTTCTCCATACGTTACAGAATGAAAGTCAAGTAAATGAAAAATGCGATTCAAGCTGTCACCCCCTCGACTGAGCCCGCCGATTTTGTTTTGACTCCCGCGGAACGTCGGAAACAGGATCGGCATATCGCGATGCTTCGGCTTGCCAAGATTAGAGCGGAGTCCGGCGAAGGGTGGGGCTTCATCAAAAACCTTTCTGCCACCGGGATGATGGTTGAAGTGCATTCCAATTTTGATCTGGGGAACCAGATCTCGGCCATTTTGAACGGAGATCAAGAACTGACCGGTACAGTGCGGTGGCGTAACCAGTCACAGGCCGGTGTCGAGTTTTTGAAGCCCATCAATGTTGCAGAGACATTGTCCAAACCGACCGCTGATAAGTCCGGCCGAGTCCCGCGTCTGCCGCGTATAGCGATGCAGCATCCGATCAACCTCTATATGGGATCGCAGCTGATCCACGCTGATATCTGTGATATTTCGCCTGCGGGTATTTGTGTAAGAACAGACTATTCATTCGAGATGGGTAAAAACTTGCGTCTTTCCGTGCCGGATTTACTGGATATAGGTGGTTCTGTGCGATGGCAATTGGGCGATCGGGTCGGTATCGTATTTTCTCAGCGACTTCCTTTGGACGATATGATGATCTGGTTGTCGACTTTCTATAAGGCCGACAAAATCGAAACTCCCGATCTTGTTGCTCTCAACCAAGGTGATGAAGCAGCGGACACCATTGATTCTGCGTCAGATTCTTTGCCTTATCAGGTTATCGGGCATGACGATCGGGATAAGGAAATCTTGATTGATAAAGTGGATTCAGCAACTGAAGCTCTTGTTCAGTTTAAAGCCACATCGAAATTTTTCTACAAGGTAAGCATTCGCAATGCCGATAATGTCGCGTTGTCGATCGGCACGATCGTATTGCGGGCGTTTGATGAAGAACGGGCGGCCGCCAAATCAGCATGTAGCTGAATATTTGAGCTTCCTTCCCGGTCAATCCGTAACAAGTCGCGCCGCTACATCCTCCTGATTTTGGGTTGGTCTGGCAGAGGCTTCTCGCGATCGCGGCAGTAATTTTACTATACACTACGATCTAGGGTCAGGACCTATTAAAGGGATTCCCAGCGCGGCATTTTTGTGATTCAATGTCGGCATCGAAGGAGGTGCTGT
>CANLBM010000014.1 GCA_947488845.1 uncultured Sphingomonadaceae bacterium
CAAAACCGCAGGCGGGTGAAATATGTTAAAAATCATCCTTGACGGGGATGCGATTAGACGACCGTTACAAGTCCACCTTTCCGATGAGACTTGTCATAGTCGACCGATCTCGATGCGCTATGCTTTCGTCTCATTGAACTTGCGCCGGTCGTTCTAATAGACCTGACATCAACATCCTTGCGGCCCTTTTTTTTCTGAGTGCCATCTGGAAATACTGCAGTGCGTAATGGCTCAAACGCATATTTGTAGAAACATTTATCAAAGCCCATCTTTGCATGTTCGAACTCAGGAAATACAGCTGCATGCCCGGCATCTCTGATGGCCTCGACATATTCGCGAAAACCAAGCTTCAATATCCGATCTGCAATCGGAACCTTCCGGGCGGACGCATCTGTTTTGATGCGGCGAAGGGCGTTGGTCCGTATGTAAAAATACGGGGTATCGTCATCAAGGAAGATGTCGCCAACAGCTAAGCCAGCGATTTCATCGGATCTCGCAGCTGTGCAAACCAAAAATGGCAATATCCAATAATATCCATCGTGGATGATTTGAGAGCCGGGTGTAGTGCGCCGCCACTGATCATCACAGCCATGCCATATTGGTGCTTCCAACATTCTTGCTAAATCGCCTTCATCCCAAGGCAAACCGTATTTGTTCTTCTTTTTCCCTGGCTTGACGGCATAACGCTCCCCTTGCAGTTTCGGCTCCATTAAGTTTTTACGGACCGTCTTAAAATTGAGATTTTTGGGAACATTAAATTTTTCATTATCTTCGGCATGCGTGAAAATTGAGCTTAACCAAATCAGGTGTTTTTTCTGGGTTTTTACGGATAGTCCGACATAAGAACATTTCTCCTCATCGGCTTTGACGGGGTCGTTGTTCCAGCGTTCACGGAGAATGTCTCCACGAAGGACGGCCTCTGCCACGCTCTCCTGCACAACCTCTCCGTCCTCATTTTTACTTTTATGTCCATATGGCACCGGCAATCGTGGGAATAGTTTTCGCATCTCATGCAAATGAGCTTGTCGAATGTCTTCGAAGGCTATGTCTCCGTTTGCCGCAACAAAAATGGCGACCGCAGCGTGAATATCCCGCCGGCGTTCTGGCTCAAAAGATCCGCGTTCAATACGCTCTTCCAAAATCAGTTCAGCGATTTCGCTGATTGTCGGACGCTTCGTCTGCGGCATCTCGGTTTGGGGGCTCGGCGCACCGCTGCTTACCTGAACTTCACTGTGACCCTGGCTTTGGGGCGCAGTTGACTGACTTTGTAGGGGAGCTTTTTCTGCACCTTGAGCAATTTCACCTATCGCAGACGTTATGCTTGGCGGTAACGGCCAAATTTCCGAATCCGGCAGCGGCGCCCCCAATCGTCCACACGCCATAATATTGGCATCTCGATATCCTGCGGCTACGATTCTCGCGACCGATCGCATATTCCGTTCAGTCGGCACGACTCCGATATTCTGGAGATCTCTCGCGATTTGACCGACGCTGATAGCTGGATGATCCAAATGTTTTCGCGCGATCAGAAAAAGGCTATCGGCATCGTCTGACGTCAGACCTCTTTCCATAAATTCTGCATGGCTCTCAAGTTCACCATCCAGAAGCCTAGGCTCTGCAGCCAGGACCGTGAAATATCGCGCATAGTGCGTGTTAAACCTAAGATGGGAATCCGACAGCTCGGGAGTTTGTGTCTGAGCGATAACGATTCGGTTCAGCTCACGCTTGAAAGCTTTACGAAAAATTTTCGGTAAATCCTTTGCCGCGACACTTCGTTTTAAATCTGCAACATGTTTCATTATTTCCGTCCTTGCCAATTCGAGTGCCGCTGCACGCCACCGGGCTTCCGGCGGAATGCTTGTTCGAAGCGACATCCTTATGGTTATAGGACGGTTTACCAAAAGTGTGATCGTTACAGACGATTGCCACCAATAAATGGCTCCGCGGCGATAAATGGCCATTGAGCACAAAACCTTCTCACATTGGAAAAGGCCGGCACACAAGGAAGCACAGTGATTAGCACAATGAATGGCACAATCTTGCGCACTTGATTCCCGACCAATTTCCCAAAAAATAGGAAAATGGCGGAAATCCAGGGATAAGTGCTTCAATCAAGAAAAAAATGGTCGGGGAGACAGGATTTGAACCTGCGACCCCCTGTACCCAAAACAGGTGCGCTACCAGGCTGCGCCACTCCCCGACGCGCGCTTCCCCTAGGCGGTGCTTTTGGGAAAAGCAAAGGGTTTTTACGCTTCTTTTTGCCGTTGCTCATGATGAGCGCCATTTACGGCTTGGGAAAAAAATATGGTGGGCCCGGAGGGACTCGAACCCCCGACCTAGCCGTTATGAGCGGCCAGCTCTAACCAACTGAGCTACAGGCCCATATGAGCAGCTTTTTCAGGCAAATCTCAATGGAAGGGTGCGATAGCGGAAGCTGTAATGATTTGGCAAGACCGATCATCGCAATTCGTCAGACAGGAGGTCAACGAGCAGCTATGAACCTGACGCAACCCGCAGCACCTCATCAATATCGACCGGCGCCACATTCCGTGTCTCGAGATGGTCCAGCACCTCCCGCCACCAGTCGTAAAAGCCATGAAGCTGATTCTGGTCGCGTACATAAGGCGTGTGGCCGGGTGACAAAGATGGCGAATGAAAGGAGAAAACCAGCAAGCGCAAATCATCGTCGAGCGCTACATCGATCGCCTCTTTGGTTTCGCGCGCGGAGATTCCTTCCGGTGTCAGCGGAATGCGTTCGAGCATTTTGCTGCGGGACAACAGCACGTTGGCCAATGGCGATTTTTCCATGATCGTCGCGGCAAGGCGATGCTGTTTGCGAAAAATACCCGAATAGACGGTCGTCAGGGGGACTTCGAGCAGTCGCTCGTCCTTTCCCCACCAATAGGGCCGGGAATCAACGGACAGAAAGTCCGGGCCACCCTCGCCGCTATAGTCAAAGCGCGGCCGTATGCTGCTGTCCAGAACGAAGCCGTGTTTCAGCAATATCTCTACTGTATTCGGTCCGATGCCATAGCGTCCAGCCCGATAGATGTTCGGCGTGACACCAATCCTGACCCGAATGGCATCGCACAACGTCACCAGCTTCTGCTCTTCCAGCTCCTTCGGCAAATTTCCGGCGAAACTGTTATGGTCATTTATCTGTTCTTCGAAGGGCGGATTTATCCAAGGATGGAGGTGAACGCCGATCGTGGCCCTCTGCTGCTCCGCTACAGTCCTGAGAAACGCCGCTGCTGTGTCATCATGGACGATCGCATAGTCGACAAAATAGACCGGCTTGATTCCGTATTTTTCGACAAATTCCTGAAATTTTTCCAGCATCGGCACTGTGATGGTGGTGTGGCCACGGCGCTCGAAAGGGGCATCCCAGTCGAATTCCTCTTCCGTGTCGATGGAAATCAGGAAACGCCTGCCGAAGTCTTCTGGCCAGAGCACATGACTGTCGGGTCTGTGGACTTTCATCGGCTGTGCACTTGAGCAGACATTTCAGACGGCTCCATTTTGCCTGATTTTGGGCCTAAAACTCACATTGTCGTGGGAAGACCTATTCCAGTTCTGTTTCGCGAATGTTGATTTTGCTAATCGTCGCGGCCGGCAGGGTCAAGGCAATGTTGTCTTTATTAATGGCAAGTGAACCACCAGCCGCTTGCGCCAGGTTTCTCACCAGCCGCAAGGAAAAGCCGAGACCGAGCAAGGATGATTCACTCGTATCCCCATCGATCCCCTGCGATGGATCGAGCAATATGCTTTCGGCAATATCCTTGATCCGGGAGGGCCGGGAAAGAGTGAACTGGTTGGTTGGCTGCACACCGATACGTGTCCGCAACTCGCCTTTCAGCGTTTCGCCATTCTCGCAGGAGATGATCGCCGCCGACAATAATCGGGCGAAAATACGCTCGACAGATTCGCCGTCCAGCGCGAATGGCCGAACCGGCTCGGCCTTGCTGATGTTGAGATCAACCACCTTGCTATGAGTCAGACCCTGGAGCCGCTGCGTCATCCGTTCAAACAGCCAGTCCGCTTTCGTGGTCCCGCTTGATTCGGGCAATTGGCCAGAATCAACCTTCACGGCGATATCCAGATCTTCGAACCCCGCCAGCAGACGCCGCGCTTCATCCATGATATTGCGCGCCAACGCACGATATTCGAACGAAGCCGGTCCGAACAGTTGCTGCTCGATGATTTCGCTAAAACCGATGACAGCGTTCAACGGCGTGCGCAGTTCGTGGATCAGTTGCTGGAGCTGTTCGCGGCGTTCGAGATCAAGGCTACTATGCCCTGCATCCTCGGCAATATTCGGTCGCCGCATGATGCCGCGATAGCCTTCGAATCGTCCGGTTTCATCGCTGAAAAAGGGGATGGCGCTCATTCGCCAGTCGCCGACGATGATTGATGCGCCGCATAGCCGCATCCGGGCATTTTCCATCGGCATGCGCTGACGAAAGGCGGCTGCGCCATAAGCATCGGGACCAGGCCCGTCATCAAAGGCCGGCTGCGCTACCGTGACCCCGACAATAGCTCCTATCGGTGGCCCTTCGGTCCAGACTATGGTGCCGGACTCGTCGGTTTCGAACCGGATCGCTTCAAGCGGTTCGCCAAAAACGCTTGTTCCGGCACCCTTGCCCGTTGCGGGGCGCGACGATTCGACTGTGCGGTTCTTTTGATAGTCCGCGATTTTTTCTACCAGCGCGCTGATCTGCGATCCTTCGTCGGGTGCGACAGGCACGCCGGAAGCATCATTTGATATAGCGTCTTCCAGCCCGCCGACCGGACTGTCGCTGGCAGGTAGTGACTCGCTGCGGTTTGACGGAGCCGCTTCCTCCGGCTTTCGCTCGTCAATCTTGAAATCCTGTGATTGCAATCGCTGCTGCGCGCGTTCGGAAAGCCGCGGGTAAGCATCCGCGTAAATTTCCGGTGTCAGATCGGCAGCCGCCATCGCGGCGTCGCAAACGGGATGACTGTCGGCGCTCAAATAGACCAGCAAAGGAGCCGAACGCAATCTACCGTTCAGCGCTTGCACGGCCGCTATCCGGTCCGGTTCGGCTACCCGGTCGTGCAGATCGCGCAATCTGGTCAGCCCTGCCTGCACATCCTGATTGGCCAAATTCCCGGGTTTTTGAGCCAGGAGATCGATCACCTGCCGCCATTGCGTGGCAGCGGCTGGGCCTTCCGGCAGGCTCCCCTTGAGCACGGTGGTCAGGCGGTCATCGAAGCGCAATTTTTTGATCCCGATAATCTTTGTTATTCACAACTGTTAACCGGGCAATAACCCTTTCCCGAGGTAACGGGAAGCTATGAAAAATTCACGTCACAATGTGGGACATCGGAGAAAGCGTTGCTTGGCTGACTTATTATATTATACAGATCAAATGATTCGCGAACGGAAATTACACCACCATGGCTGATACAAACCTCGATGAAATCGATCTGAAAATCTTGCAACGTCTGCAAACCGATGGCCGGATTACAAATGTAGAACTTGCTAACAGCGTCGGCTTGACAGCCCCTCCCTGTCTTCGTCGTATGCGCGCATTGGAAGACGAAGGCGTCATCAAATCCTATCACGCAGCAATCGATCCTGCCAAAATGGGCTACACGATCACTGTCTTTGCGATGGTCAGCCTGAAAAGTCAGGCAGAAATCGATTTGCAAGCCTTTGAAGATCACGTGCAAAAACTGCCTGAAGTCCGCGAATGCTATATGCTGAACGGCGAAATCGATTTCATGCTGAAAGTCGTCGCTAAAGATCTCCAGCAATTTCAAAGTTTTCTGACCAGCCAGCTGACCGCGGCTCCCAATGTAGCCAGCGTGAAGACATCGCTCACCATCCGGTCGGCAAAACACCAGCCTGGCGTTCCGATCGAAAGCTAAAAAAAAGGGCGCCAATGGCGCCCTTTCAATTTATCGATAAATCCTGATCAGCTCGCTGGTTCAGCCGGGGCAGCTGGCGCCGCCGGTGCAACCGGAGCGGTTTGCTGATCGATCCAGGTCTGCCACATATGCGCCAATGGAGCCCGTGTTCCGGAAACTTTCGCGAAAGCCTGCCCTGCAGCGGCGAAGTTACCTGCATAGGCTTCGGCTGTACCGATTCCCATGTAACCGCGATCCGTTTCAGCTCCAGGCTTGGAAAGGCCTGCTTCATAAAAGGCAACGGCCTTGCCATAATCCTTATAACCCAGCCATACGTCGGCAAAGTTCATCATCACAGAACTGCTTCCGGACCCGCGTACACCGGATGGCGCGGCAGGCAGCGATTTCTGGTCAGCGCTTACTTCCCGCCGTGCCGGTGCAAGCACTTCGGCAATCAGCGGGCTGGTGGAGCTGACGATGCCCTTCTGCTGTCCTTCTTCCAGGACGGAAACGACTTCGCCAAACAGGTTTTTGCGCTGCGCTTCTTCGGCAAACTCCTTATAATCACGAGATGTCTTGAGCGCACCAGTCGCTTTCATAAACCGCAATACTTCCAGATTCTGGACACTGTCGGCTTGCGATGTACGGCGACTTGCGGCGACGGCATCACCCCAGGAATCTCCCGACGGATAAGCAGACGCCCATTTAGCCGCCCAGGTTGCATACAGGCCTAAATCCTTGCTCGCCACCGCGCGATCGCGGGCCAGCCGATACCAGGATTCCGGTGCTTTGGTCTCGGAAGCATTGGCATTGTTGATAATTTCATTCCATTTCGCCAGGCCTTCGGGATACATGTTCCGCTTGAAGAAGCTCTCTGCCAACAAAGGCTCGATATTATTCGCGCGATAGCCAAGATCATAGGCCGCCTGGAACCTTTGTGCGGCATCCGCCCAGCGTTCAGCGCCATAAGCAAAGTTGCCGGCGAAAAAGTTAAACGCAGGCAACTGCTCTGGTCCGGTACGCCCGCTATCAAGCGAGGCAATGATACCTTTTTCCTGCAACGCAGTATCTTTCAATGTCCCGCCAAGCTGAATGGCCAACTGCCCAGCAATATAGCGATCATCCGGAATCTGGGCCTCGGCAAGCAGTGCTTCGACCAGAGGGGTTGCGGTTGCAGGCGTTTCTGACGCCATGGCCGCCTGAATAGCCGCCACTTGCGGACGAATTTCTTTGCTGATTTTAATTTCGGATTCTTTTTCTTTCTTCTTCTTCGCCGCTTGGGCTTCCTGCGGCAAGGCGGTTATCGCCAGCGTGCCGGCAGTCGCCAATGCAACGGCCATCGAAAAATGAGATAAAAAACGCATGAATATCCTCCAGATCAATATTATTTGGGAGAAACGAGTTCCCCGGAATTTGGTTGCACCACACAGTCGTGGCCCTATTACCAAGCTTTCTTCGCTTTTCTAGGGTGAATCCGCTGAATAGAGGTTGAACGACTGCCGTATCGCGCCGTCGTCGAGCAATCCATATAGTATAATGAGGTAAAATCGCGTGCTTGCAATTATTTCCCCCGCCAAATCTCTGGACTTCGATTCCGCCATTCCGCCGGTCTCGCCGACCGGAAATCGCTTTCCGGACGAAACAGAACGGCTGGCAAAGGCAATCGGGAACCTGACGACGAAAAAACTGAAGGCGATCATGCCGGTTTCGGACAATCTGATCGCCTTGAACCGGCAGCGGTATAGCGATTTTTTCGCTCAGCCCGAACGCCCTGCGATCTATGCCTATAATGGCGACGTCTACACCGGTTTCGAAGCGGCTAGCATCAGCGAGGAAGCGATGACCTTTGCCCAGGGTCACCTGCGAATCCTCTCCGGCCTATACGGATTGCTCCGCCCTCTGGACCCGATTCGCCCCCATCGCCTGGAAATGGGCACCAGATGGGCACCGCGTTACAGCAAGCTCACCGATTTCTGGAGCGACAAGATTGCCAAGGCGCTGGCGGCGGATCTGGAGCAGACAGGCAGCGATATCATCGTCAATCTGGCCAGCAACGAATATTGGGCATCGGTCAAACCCCATGTCGCCAAGCTGCCCGGACGGGTCATCGAAGTGGACTTTCGCAAGCACAGCGCCGACGGCCCCAAGTTCATCAGCTTCGAGGCAAAACGCGCACGCGGGATGATGGCACGCTATATATGCGAGAACCATCTGACCGACGCCGCGGCGCTCAAGGGCTTTGATTATGACGGCTATCGCTATGACCCTGAAAGCAGCACCGCAGACAGTCTCCGCTTCCTGCGCTCATGACGGGACGGACCGCTGTCGTCATCGGTGCCAGCGGCGGGATTGGCGCTGCTGTCGCCGATGCTCTCGAAGCGGATAGCCGATATGACAATATCGTGCGATTGTCCCGCACCGGCAATAGTCCGGTTGCGGTCGACCTGACATCCGAGGCGAGCATTGAAGAGGCCGCCAAATGGCTGAAAGCCCAAGATTTCTCGCCATCACTGGTCTTCGTTGCCACCGGCCTGCTCCACGACGGCGAAAAAGGCCCGGAGAAAAGCCTGCGTCAGCTTGACCCGGACTGGCTGATGGAAAACTATCAGGTCAATGCGGTCGGCCCTGCCCTTGTCGCCAAATATTTTCTGCCGCTGATGAGCCGGAAGGAGGGCGGTAAATTCGCGGCGCTGTCCGCCCGGGTCGGCAGCATCTCGGACAATCGCCTCGGCGGCTGGTACGGCTACCGCGCATCCAAGGCCGCGCTCAACATGATGATCCGCAACCTCGCGATAGAATGGTCGCGCAAGAATGACCGGTCGATAATCGTCGCCCTGCATCCGGGCACCGTCGACACGGGGCTGAGCGTCCCGTTTCAGAGCAACGTTCCGCCGGGGAAATTATTTGATCCCGGTCGGGCCGCGCGCCAACTGCTGGCTGTCCTGGATACCCTGAAACCCGCCGACAGCGGGAAGATTTTCGCGTGGGACGGTACGGAAATCCGACCCTGATTCCGACACCGTAATATTATTGCAAAACTGGCCCGAAAGGCTGGCTTTTGCCAGCCTGTTCCCCTAGAAGAACCGGCAAGAAAAAACATATAAAAAAGGTCCGTTTGTGAACGAACAAACCACTCCACCGTCGCCGTCCAATATCGAACCGATAGACATCGTCGACGAGATGAAAACCAGCTACATGGATTATGCCATGTCGGTCATCGTCAGCCGTGCGCTGCCCGATGTCCGTGACGGTCTGAAGCCGGTTCATCGCCGCATATTATTCGCCGCCCAGGAAGGCGGCATGGTCGCCGGACGGCCCTATCGCAAATGCGCGAAGATCGTCGGTGACGTGATGGGCAACTATCACCCTCATGGCGACAGCGCGATTTACATGGCGCTTGCCCGGATGACCCAGGACTGGTCGATGCGCGTGCCGCTGATCGACGGTCAGGGCAATTTCGGTTCGATGGATCCCGACATGCCCGCCTCGATGCGTTACACCGAGGCGCGGCTGAACAAGGTCGCCAATTTCCTGCTCAACGATCTCGACAAGGATACCGTCGATTTCATCCCCAATTATGACGGCAGCCTCCAGGAACCGAGCGTGCTCCCTGCCCGCTTCCCCAATCTGCTGGTCAACGGCGCCGGCGGTATCGCGGTCGGCATGGCCACCAACATCCCGCCGCATAATCTCGGCGAGGTTATCAACGCCAGCCTCGCCTATATCGAAAATCCCGGCATTACGATCGACGAGCTGATCGAGATCGTCCCCGGACCGGACTTTCCGACCGCACCGCTGATATTGGGCCAGTCCGGCGCACGCGCCGCCTACAAGGATGGCCGTGGATCGATCATGATGCGCGCCCGCCATGTGATCGAGGAAGGGCGCGGCGACAAGCGTTCGATCGTCCTGACATCGATTCCGTTCCAGGTCGGCAAATCCGGCCTGGTCGAGAAGATCGCCGAAGTCGCCAAGGACAAGCGGATCGAGGGCGTCTCCGATATCCGCGATGAATCCAGCCGCGCCGGCGTCCGCGTGGTCATCGAGCTGAAGCGCGATGCAACCGCCGATGTCGTGCTCAACCAGATCTGGCGCTTCACCCCTGCCCAGTCGAGCTTCCCGGCCAATATGCTAGCCATTCGTGGCGGTCGGCCGGAAGTGCTCACTCTTCGCGACATCATCGAATCGTTCATCACCTTCCGCGAAGAGGTTATCACCCGGCGGACCAAGTTCGAGCTGAACAAGGCGCGCGAACGGGCGCATATCTTGCTCGGCCTGGTGGTTGCGGTCACCAATATGGACGAAGTGGTGCGAATCATTCGCGGGTCCTCGACCCCGGCTGAAGCCCGCGAATCCCTGCTTCGGCGCGAGTGGCCGATTGCCGAGATCGCTGCCTATATCCGTTTGGTCGAGGCGACCGAAACCGATGTCGAAGGCGACAGCTACAAACTCTCGCAGGTTCAGGTCAAAGCGATCCTCGATCTGCGTCTGCAGAAGCTGACCGCGCTCGGCCGCGAGGAAATCGGCGACGAGCTGAAGGAACTGGCCACAGCGATCGAGGAATATCTCGCGATTCTGGCCGACCGCGAAAAGCTCTATGCCGTGATGCGCGAAGAGCTCGAACAGGTCCGTGATGAATTTGCGACTCCGCGCCTGTCGGAAATCACCGCTGCCTGGGACGGCCTCGAAGACGAGGATCTGATGGAACGGTCCGAGATGGTCGTGACCGTCACCCATGGCGGATATATCAAGCGCACCCCGCTCGACACGTTCCGTGCCCAGCGCCGCGGCGGCAAGGGCCGCGCCGGCATGGCGACCAAGGACGAGGATGCGATCATCGAATTGTTCGTGACCTCGACCCATACGCCGGTCCTGTTCTTCTCGACCCACGGCAAGGTCTATCGCCTGAAAGTCTGGAAATTGCCGGAAGGCGGCCCCCAGACCAAGGGGCGGCCGATGATCAACCTGCTGCCGCTGGCCGATGGTGAAACGATCTCCACCGTATTGCCATTGCCCGAAGACGAAGCCGAATGGTCGAGCCTCCACGTCATGTTCGCCACCGCCAAAGGCGGCGTGCGGCGTAACAGCATGGACAGCTTTACCAATGTACCGTCCAACGGCAAATTCGCGATGAAATTTGACGAAGGCAGCGACGATCGCCTGATTGGCGTCGAGTTGCTGAGCGACAATGATGACGTCCTGCTGGCAACCAAGAATGGCAAGGCCATTCGCTTTGCGGGCGATGCGGTCCGTTCGTTCCAGAGCCGGACGTCCACAGGTGTCCGCGGTATCGCGCTCAAGGGCGACGACGAGGTGATCTCGCTGTCTGTTCTCCGCGGATTTGAGGCCTCGACCGAGGAACGCGATCAATATCTGAAAGCGGCTCCGTGGAAGGATAACGAGAACGCACCCGAGCTTTCCGCCGAACGTATGGCCGAGTTCAGTGAAATGGAGGACTTCATCCTCACTGTCTGTACCAATGGCTATGGCAAGCGCTCGAGCGCCTACGAATATCGCCAGTCGGGCCGCGGCGGTCAGGGCATTCTCAATATCGACAATATCAAGCGCAACGGCACTGTTGTCGCAAGCTTCCGCGCCACCGACGACGAACAGGTCATGCTGGTCACCGACCAAGCCAAGCTGATCCGGATGAAAGTCGCCGATATGCGTGTGATCGGGCGCAACAGCTCGGGCGTCAAATTGTTCGACGTTGCCAAGGGCGAGCATGTCGTCGGCGCCGCCAAGATTGACGAGGAAGAAGAATCGGAGAACGAAGCCGAAGATGCCGTGGTTGAGGAAATGGTCGAACAGGGCATTTCCGATGGTGACATAGCGGCACCGGAAGCGTCGGGAGATGAAGCGCCGGAAGATACAGCCGAATGATCCAATACCGTTCGTCCTGAGCCTGTCGAAGGACCCCTTGCGGGAAAAGGTCTCTCGATGGCGAGAGGCCCTTCGACAGGCTCGGCACGAACGGAAAAATATGGAGGGGAAAGCCGATGAAGATCACACCATCCGGGCAAGCCTGCGGAGCCGAGGTGACGGGCATCGATCTTACGAAACCGCTCTCGGCTGATACTATCGCTGAAATCCGGTCGGCATGGCTGGAACATCATGTTCTCTCCTTCCCGAACCAGGCGATGAATGATGACAATCTGGAGCGGTTCACCCGCCATTTCGGTGACTTCGGCCACGACCCGTTTTTCGACCCGATAGAGGGACGCAAACATATTGCTGCCATCCGGCGCGATGCCGAAGAGAAAAGCCCGCTATTTGCCGAGAATTGGCACAGCGACTGGAGTTTCCAGGCGCATCCGCCAGCCGGCACCTGCCTGCTCGGGATCACCATTCCTCCCGTCGGCGGTGATACATTATTCGCCAACCAGCACGCGGCGCTCGACGCCATGCCATCCGAAATGCGTGCGCAATATGAAGGCCTGACCGCGATCCACAGCGCAGGTCTCGCTTATGCCCCCGACGGCGCTTATGGCGACAGGGACGAGGGCCGCAGCATGGCGATCCGTCCCGACGAATCGGCCCGCGAGACACAGACCCACCCCTTGATCCGCGAACATCCGGAGACCGGTCGCCCCGGACTGTTCAGCTGCATGGGCTATATCATCGGCTTTGAAGGCATGGCGCAAGAAGACGCCCTGCCCTTGCTGCAGCAATTATACGCCTGGCAAAGCCGTGATGAATTTGTCTACCGCCACCAATGGCAGGAAAATATGCTGGTCATGTGGGACAATCGTTCGGTGCTACACTGCGCGACCGGGGGCTATGACGGCCATGACCGCCTGCTGCACCGGACCACGATTGCCGCTTATCAGGCGTGAACCGGGTCGGCGCTTTCAGCTGCCAATTCGTGCCTCAGCGTCCTGACAATTCCGGTGGCGATCATGAACTGCCCAAAATAATATAGCGGCCAGATCAGCAATTCCGGAATGACACTGTTCTCCAGCGGGCCCATCCGGGCGAATATCAGCAAGTCCGAAACCAGAAACATCACCGCGCCGGCGCCAACCTGATAGCGTGAAAAGCGGCTGGTCCATGCCATGGCCGCCATGGCCGCGACTGACAGGCAATAGACCGCGACACCGGCGGCATCTTCCCGCACCGAAGGCAAGGTCCAGGCGATCAGCACCGACAGCGGCACCAGCAGGATCGCGAATATTTTCTGGCTGAATCCCAGTTGATGGCGGCGGAAGCGGGAGTAGAAAGCAATCGCGACGAGATGGCCGGCCATGAAGGCACCGGCGCCGAGAATCAGGTCATATTCGAGCGCCATATCGCCGATCGCCCCGAGGGCCATGATCGCGCCAACAATCTTTCCATCCAGCCGATGCAGACGGACCAGCGCATAAATGGCGAGAAATCCGACGCCGGCACCTTTCCACGCCATCAGGTAGAGGCCGGGAATATTGCTATCATTTACAAAGAAATAGCTGATCCCGAACAGCAAGCTGAGCAGCAGAAACGGTCTGGATTCGGCAAATGCGCTTTTCATCGGAATGTCATCTTCCCCTCTTCTTCATCGCCTGTATCATGCAACGGGCCCGACTGCCAGATTGACATTAGAGTCTTACCACAACACTAAGGCGCCCATGACAGATGTACATATTATTGGTGGCGGACTCGCCGGGTCGGAAGCAGCATGGCAACTTGCGGAACAGGGCGTAAAAGTCCGCCTGTCCGAGATGCGGGGAAGCGGCGAAATGACGCCTGCCCATCAGACTGACGGCCTGGCCGAACTGGTCTGCTCGAATAGCTTCCGGTCGGATGATGCGGAGAAAAACGCCGTCGGACTTTTGCACCAGGAAATGCGAGATCTCAATTCGATCATCATCGGCGAAGGCGACAAGCACCGCCTGCCCGCCGGATCGGCGCTCGCCGTCGACCGCGATCATTTTTCCGAAGGCGTAACCAAACGGCTCAGCGAACATTCCAATATCGAGATTGTCCGCGAGCGGATCGACCAGCTTCCCGAAAGTGGCCTGACGATTGTCGCCACCGGACCGCTCACCGCGATGACTCTGGCGGAAAGCATCGGCGCGGCGACCGGCGAGGACTCGCTCGCCTTCTTCGATGCCATTGCCCCGATCGTCTATAAAGACAGCATCAATATGGACATCGCCTGGATGCAGTCGCGCTGGGACAAGGTCGGGCCGGAAGGCGACGGCAAGGACTATATCAACTGCCCGATGGACGAGGCGCAATATAAGGCCTTCATCCAGGGCCTGCTCGACGGCGAAAAAACCGATTTCAAACAGTGGGAAAAGGACACGCCCTATTTCGAGGGCTGCATGCCGATCGAAGTGATGGCCTCGCGCGGTCCCGAAACCCTGCGCTTCGGTCCGATGAAGCCGGTTGGCCTGACCAACAGCCACACCGGCGGCAAGGCCTATGCGGTGGTCCAGCTGCGCCAGGACAATGCGCTTGGCACGCTGTGGAATATGGTCGGATTCCAGACCAAGCTGAAATATGGCGCGCAGGCCGAACTGCTCAAGACCATTCCCGGTCTCGAAAATGCCGAATTCGCCCGGATGGGCGGCCTCCATCGCAACACGTTCATCAACGCACCCAAATTGCTCGATCAGCAACTGCGCCTCAAGAAAGCACCGCATATCCGCTTCGCCGGCCAGATCACCGGCTGCGAGGGCTATGTCGAAAGCTCGGCGGTCGGATTAATGGTCGGCCGGATGGTCGCTGCCGAGATCCGCGGCGAACCCTTCACCCTGCCCCCGCAGACCACCGCTTTCGGAGCGTTGCTGTCGCACATAACCGGCGGCGCCGATGCTCGCGACTATCAGCCGATGAACGTCAATTTCGGACTCTTCCCGCCGTTCGAGCAGCGGGTGAAAAAGAAAGAGCGCAAGGAAGCCTATACTGCACGGGCCCGGGAAGACTTTTCCCAATGGTTGCACCCCTTGTCAGCAGACGGCCTGCAACTCGCCTAGCATTTGCACTTTGGCGCAGAGCGCTTGGGCCGCGTGCTCCTGAATTCCGTTCGGGTCAGCTGGCTGTTGCCGTCCCGGTCTGCGCCCGCAAAGCGGTCGCTGGTCGAGACGGCCCACTCCTCGAAGGTCAATAGATTATTGCCGTCCTTGTCGAGTTTCCGGAAGGCATCGGTGCGGCTGCTCATCATCTCCAGTCGCGTGATAATTTCGTCGCCATTGCGGTCGTAGCGATTGAACCGCATTTCTTCGCGAGACGGCTTGTAAGCTTTGGGCGGTGCCGGCCCGATCGTTTCTGCATCCAGCTCCGCCTCCGGCAGAATCTCCGGATCGATCTTCTCGGGTGGCGGCGGAGCAGCGGGCAGCGGCACATCCTGTCCCTCCGCACCGATCCAGAGGAACAGGCCTGCGGCCAACATCAGCATCATCCCGGCTGCACCGGCGGCAAATTTCTTCATAAGCAGATCCCGTGGATCAGCGGCTCGTTCTAGCGACCAGAAATGCCGTGCCAGATGATGCGCGCGGCGCTGGCCGGATTATATAGATCGGGAGCCAGTTGGCCCCTCCTAACATCACGCAACATCAGTTGGCAGAGGATTGAAAGCGGTCGGCCGCTTTTGTCAAAATCCACGCGCTGCCGTGATTTCAATATTTGCCTGCAGCGGTCGAAAGCGGACGTCCGCATATTCGCATCCGAACAATGGCGGGCAAAGTCCCATAGCGCCCATGCTTCCGCCTGTTCGGCCTGCTCCTCGGTCAATGCCGTTCCATGTGCCAAACCGAATGCGAAAAATCCACGACCACGCGCGGCTGCGTAATTTTCGAACTGACGGTCATCCCATGGAAAATCATCGAGCATCGCCTCCCAGCCATCAAGCAACACCAATAGCGGTGCGAGATCTTCTCCTTTGGCTTCAATCAGATTAACCTGCTCGATCAGTGGTTCGCCCGTTGGCCGGTCCTCTGCGGGCTTGGTTAAAATATCCCGCCACCAGGTTAACCGCATCTGTCCTATCAATATTTCCGAAGTAGAGCGGATAGTGTCCGCGAATCGCGCGTCGAGCGCAAATAATAGCGCATAGCGGTCACGATCCCCTGATTTTGCATAGGCAATGATCAATCTTTGTAATGGTTCGAGCTCGTTCTGCGCATAATTCATGTTGCTGCGGTCGCGAGTTTTCCGTGCGAAATCAAGGTAAAGATCGCTTTAACCAAGCCTATTGCGCCGTCGCTAACCCTTTTCTCCCTATCAGACATGCAGAAATGAAATTGAACGGCGCAACAATTTGCGCACAGATCATGGGACCAGGGGCATGTTTGACCGGAACAGGACGAAATCAGCGCGATCATTCTTGCAGGAATTGCGTAGCAATACTGCTGGTAATACTCTTGCGATGGCCGGAATGGCGCTCTTCCCGATGGCGGCAATGATTGGTGGCGGTGTCGACGTAAGCCGTATCTATCTGGTACAGACTCGCTTGCAACAGGCGTGCGATGCCGGAGCCCTGGCAGGGCGCCGTCAAATGGCGAGCGGCAGCTGGACCGCCAACAGTAACGCCGCCAGCATCGCAGCCAATAACATGTTCAAGGCAAATTTCGATACCGATGCATATGGGTCTTACCAGGGAACATCTGCGTTTACCGAAAATGCCGGTACGGTCAGCGGCGTGGCCACCGTCAAACTGGACATGGCCGTGATGCAGATGTTCGGCTACGGGACCAGGAGCGTCAGCGTCGAGTGCGATGCCTCGATGAGCATTCCCAATACAGACGTCATGTTCGTTCTGGATACGACCGGATCGATGAATTGTCCCGATACCGGATCGACCTATTGCAGTAACAATGGCAATACCGAAGCATCAAATGCTCGTATTCGTGGCCTTCGGGCGGCGGTGAAATGTTTCTATGAGACATTGGCCAAGCGGAACAGCGAAGAAGATTGTGGATCGACACCCGCCGCAGGCAGCGCAAATACCGCGCACCTTCGTTTCGGTTTCGTACCTTATAGTACGAACGTGAACGTCGGAAAACTTCTGCCCAATGATTTTCTGGCCGACAACTGGACCTACCAGTCGCGCGAAGCCGTCACCAGGCTGGAAAATGTCGTGGTCGACTATACGCCTGGCACACCATATCTCTATGACACCGACTATTATTACGACGGCAATTGGAGCAACACCCAAACAATCGATACTCATTATAATGTCCGCAACAGCAATGCATGCGATGACCTTAAACCCAATGATTATGATGATATGTCGGGAAGCGAAGGGTCGAAATATAACGAGTATACGTGGACCTCTGGCGGCCAACAGACTACCCGCTGGTATGTCGATGTATCGGGAACCAGATATGACTACAGCACCAATTACCACAGCGGGCGGGACCGCTGCCGCATCCAGTTGCGTACACGCGGCCTTACCGAACAGCGGCAATATCGCCGGGTAGATTCGCCGATATATGAACAGCAGCAGGTCTTTTCTCATTATGATTACAAGCCGATCACTTTCAACGTCAGCGGTCTGAAAGCGGGCGGATCAACGTGGAACAATTCGATTGACCTTCCCGTGGGCAACCAGGGTCTGGATACAGGTGTACGCTGGGATGGCTGTATCGAAGAACGGCAGACGGTAAGAACCACCAATTTCAATCCGATCCCGACTGCCGCATATGACCTTGATATCGATCGGATGCCGACCACCGGTGATCCGGCGACGCAATGGGGCCCTCTGCTCGATGAAGCCGTTTGGGGCCGATATTCAGGCGGCAACCGCACAAGCTCGACGGTTTCAACCTCTAGCAATCTCAGTCGAAACTTTAGCTACACCTGCGCCAACGAAGCGCGGAAGTTGCAGCGATGGGACACGCCGAGCAATTTTGACAGCTATCTGAACAATCTCGATGCTATCGGCAGCACATATCATGATATCGGACTGATCTGGGGCGCGCGTTTGCTATCGCCGACAGGGATATTCTCGTCGGAGAATGCTACCACGTCTAACGGAGGCGCCATCGACCGCCACCTGATCTTCATGACCGATGGTGATACCGTGACCAGCAGTTCCCAATATACTTCTTATGGTGTGGAATGGTATGATCGCCGCAGAACGTCGTCGGGCAGCTCGCCATCAGACAATGATCTTGAAACGCAGGTCAACAGCCGGTTCCTGGCAATGTGCGGTGCCATCAAGAATCAGAACATCACCTTGTGGGTCGTGTCATTCGGTAACGGCGTAAGCGCCAGTTCGATAACCAACT
This sequence comes from uncultured Sphingomonadaceae bacterium, assembly GCA_947488845.1. Taxonomy (GTDB): domain Bacteria; phylum Pseudomonadota; class Alphaproteobacteria; order Sphingomonadales; family Sphingomonadaceae; genus Parasphingorhabdus. The sequence goes on from CANLBM010000014.1 coordinate 18,081, forward strand.
TGCAGAATTGTGCGACCGCCGGGAAATTCTACAATGCCAGCAACAGCGCGCAATTGTTGGAAAACTTCCGCACCATCGCGAATGATATCTCGCAATTGAGACTGACGAACTGATGCGCGGTTTTATCAACAAACTCCGCACGCTCAGAAGAGATGATGTCGGCGCAGCGCTCGTGGAATTCGCATTCGTCGCGCCGGTACTCATCCTCCTGATCATGGGCATATTGGATGTCGGTCATCGCATTTATGCGACTGCGATTCTGCAGGGCTCCGTGCAAAAGGCCGCGCGTGATGCCAGTCTTGACGATGGTGCCGCCAATGCCGGCACAATCGATGATCGGGTGAAGAACCTGATGTTGCCGGTACTTCAGCCGGAGCCGATTTCGACATTTGACTTTACACGCCGGAATTACAGCAATTTCTCGGATGTCTCGCAACCGGAAGATTTCACCGACACCAATAATGACGGTGACTGCAACAATGGCGAACCATATGACGACATCAACGGCAATGACAGTTGGGATGCCGACCGGGGTGCTTCCGGGCAAGGTAATGCGAAGGATGCCGTATTATATACCGTACGGGTTACCTATCCTCGGCTGTTCCCCATGGCGGGCCTGATTGGCCTGTCGCAGGAGGAATCTATTGAAGCCAGCACGGTCGTCCGGAACCAGCCATTTGGTGAACAATCCGCACGCGGAGGGATAAAAAATTGTACCTGAGACAAAAGCCCGGCGGGCTCAAACCTTTCTCATCGATCAAACGGATCTTGTCTGCACTTGCAGCCAATACGAGCGGCCTTGCTCTTATTGAATTTGCTTATTCCCTGCCGTTCGTAATGGGCGTCGGAATGTATGGCGCCGAAGTTGCAAATGTTGCGATGGTGAGAATGCGGGTCAACCAGGTTTCCATGCATGCTGCCGACAACGCTGCCCGAATCGGCGAAGGCTCTCTCCTTACGGAAAAGACAATCTACGAAGCCGACATCAACGATCTGTTCGTCGGCGCAGATCTTCAGGCCGGTCGGTATGTCGATATCTTCGAGCATGGACGTATCATCGTGAGCAGTCTTCAAAAGCATAGCGACGGTGATCAATATATCCATTGGCAGCGGTGCAAGGGCAAAAAGGCCCATGTATCAAGCTATGGAACCGAGGGGGCGGGTTCTCCCTCCCGGCCCGTCAACGGCATGGGTCCGTCCGGCGCCCGGGTAACGGCACCTGACAATGGCGCCGTGATCTTTGTAGAGATTTCTTACGACTACAAGCCCTTGATTTCGAGAACTTTTACGAGCACCCAGACGATCACCACGCGAAGCGCGTTCAATGTGCGCGACCGTCGTGATTTGTCGCAAATCTATGACCGGACCGGAAGTGACCCGGTCGCCGATTGCGCTACATTTGATGGTATCAGCTAAACCGCGTTAAACGACCGGCACCTCATTTATAGCACACCTTCTGTACCGCTGCGATAATCCGGGGCACGTCGATCAAAGCCGCTTTCTCGAGATTCGCCGCATAGGGTAACGGGACATCTTCGTTGGTCACCCGCGTCACCGGCGCGTCCAGATCGTCAAATCCCTGTTCCATGCACAAGGCAATGATCTCGCTCGCAATCGAACAGACCGGCCAGCCTTCCTCGGCAACAACCATCCGGTTTGTCTTGGAGAGGCTTTTCAGCACCGTTTCGGTATCCAGCGGTCGTAAGGTCCGCAAGTCGATGACCTCGACTTCAATCCCCTCGCCGGCCAGCGTGTCCGCGGCTTCGAGTGCCATACCGACACCGATGGAATAGCTGACGATGGTTACATCGCTGCCTTCGCGCATGATCCGCGCCTTGCCGATCGGAAGCGTATAATCGTCGATCTGCGGTATTTCGAAAGCCCGGCCGTAGAGCAGCTCGTTTTCCAGAAACACAACCGGATCGGGCGACTGGATCGCCGCTTTCAGAAGACCTTTGGCATCTGCCGCATCATAAGGCGCGATCACGATCAGTCCGGGAACGGCCGCATACCATGGCGCATAGTTCTGGCTATGCTGCGCGCCCACTCTGGATGCCGCACCATTGGGGCCGCGGAATACAATCGGGCAGCGCATCTGGCCGCCGGACATATAATTGGTCTTGGCTGCCGAGTTGATGATCTGGTCGATCGCCTGCATCGCGAAGTTGAAGGTCATGAATTCGACGACCGGTTTCAACCCGCCCATCGCCGCACCGGCACCGATGCCGGCGAAACCATGTTCGGTAATCGGCGTATCGATCACCCGCTTCGGACCGAATTCTTCGAACAGTCCCTGGGTGACCTTGTAGGCGCCCTGATATTCGGCGACCTCTTCGCCCATCACAAAGATCGTCCCGTCCTTGCGCATTTCCTCTGCCATCGCGTCGCGCAGAGCTTCCCGAACCGTGATCGAGACCAGTTCGGTCCCTGCAGGTACGGATGGATCATCGGCCCGCGATATCGGGGCCGGCGGTGCGACGTTCATGATATCGGGATCCGCTTCATTTGCCGGTTCCGCCTCGGCTTCATCCTGCGAGGCACTGGCGGCTTCCGCGTCAGCCGCCGGACTGGCCTCCTCGTCTTCACCTGCCATTTCGGCAATAACGGTTCCGACCGCGACTTCGTCGGTTCCGGCTGCGATCAATATCTTCGTGATCACGCCTTCATCAACCGCTTCAAATTCCATGGTCGCCTTGTCGGTTTCAATCTCGGCAAGGATATCGCCGGAGCTGACTTCGTCGCCTTCCTTGACGAACCATTTGGCCAAAGTACCTTCTTCCATGGTCGGAGAAAGGGCGGGCATTTTCAGTTGGATCGCCATCAATATTGCTCCACCAGCACGTTGGTATACAGTTCGGACAGTTCCGGTTCCGGCGAAGCTTCGGCAAAATCAGCCGCATCTACCACGATTTTGCGGACCTTTTTATCCAGAGCCTTCAAATCTTCTTCCTTCACCCCCTGTTTCAGCAAGGCCACTTTCAAACGCTCGATCGGATCGGATTTCTCGCGCACGTCCTGTACTTCGTCCCGGCTGCGATATTTTGCCGGATCGGACATCGAATGGCCGCGATAGCGATAGGTCTTGAGCTCCATCAATACAGGACCGCCGCCGCTGCGCACGTCCTTCAGGACTTCTTCCACCGCACCGCGAACCGCCAGAACATCCATGCCGTCCACTTGCACGCCGGGGATGCGAAAGCTTTCGCCGCGCCGGTAGAGCTGGTCTTCAGCCGATGAGCGGTTGACGCTCGTGCCCATCGCATATTGGTTGTTCTCGATCACGAAAATCACCGGCAGCTGCCAGAGTTCCGCCATGTTGAAACTTTCGTAGACCTGCCCCTGGTTGGAAGCCCCGTCGCCGAAATAGGCCAGACAGACTCCGCCATCCCCTTTATATTTATGGGCAAAGGCCAGACCGGTACCGAGCGAGACCTGCGCCCCTACGATACCATGACCGCCGTAAAAGCCATGCTCGACCGAGAACATGTGCATCGAGCCACCCTTGCCCTTTGAAATGCCCGAAGCGCGACCGGTCAGTTCCGCCATCACGATTTTCGGGTCGATTCCACAGGCCAGCATGTGCCCGTGATCGCGATAGCCGGTAATGACACTATCCTTGCCCGGGCTGATCGCCGATTGCAGGCCGGTCACGACCGCTTCCTGACCGATGTAAAGATGGCAGAATCCGCCGATCAGGCCGAGACCATATAGCTGTCCCGCTTTTTCCTCGAACCGCCGAATGAGCAACATTTGCTCATAGAAATCCATCATTTCTGCTTTGGTTGCGCTATAAATCGGTGCTTTCAGTCCACCTGTCGAATGGACGGTTGCCTTTGCTTCTGCTGGGGCTTTCGCTGGCGCACGCTTGGGCGCCGCAGGTTTCTTGACGGGAGTGGTTTTCCGGGGAGATTTTGCCACGCGAGCGGGATCCTTTTTTTGACGAGCGAGCAGCATAGCCAAAACTTTTACGTTACCCAAGTATTTAGACTCAGTGACCAATTAAATAAACTGGATCACAGCTTGAAACAGCTGATCGCTATTTCAATGGCACGATTATCTCGTCGGGATGGACAACATTCACCTTCTTGCGCAGCAACTCGCCGATCAGATCCGGATCAGCGCCACGGGGGTCAAGCAGGCGCACCCGATTGTCCAGAGCAGCCCGTTCGGCTTGCAGTTTTGCCAGTTCGGCCCCGCGCGTTTCCAGCTTTGCCTGATATTCGCCCCAGGCCAATACTCCGGTCGGTCCGAGCACGGCATAGCCGGCGATGGCAAGCAGAGTCATCAACGCGAATCCCGGCCCGAGGGCCGCTCTGATAAGAACCGTAATTTTTTCGCGTTGCGCCATAGAACAGCCTTGAATCAGAAAAGTGATTCGCTGGCAAGAGGGTTAATATTTAAATCGGCCAAAGGGCGCCCAAACGCCTCGTACGAACGGGGGATCCGCGTTTAGTTGACAATGGATCGCCCCGCGTAACGCGCGACGCTTCCCAGTTCTTCCTCGATCCGGATCAATTGATTATATTTGGCGAGCCGGTCCGACCGGGCCAGGCTGCCGGTCTTGATCTGACCGCAATTGGTCGCAACCGCCAGATCGGCAATCGTGCTGTCTTCGGTCTCTCCGGAACGATGCGACATCACGGCTGTGTAAGACGCATTATGCGCCATCCGGACCGCCGCCAATGTTTCCGACAAGGTCCCGATCTGGTTGACCTTCACCAGCAGCGAATTGGCCAGACCGTCGTTGATGCCCATCGACAGACGCTCTGGGTTGGTTACGAACAGATCATCGCCAACCAGTTGCACCGTATCGCCAACCGCGTCGGTGATCAGTTTCCAGCCTTCGAAATCATCTTCCGACATGCCGTCTTCGATCGACTTGATCGGATAGTCCTTGCAAAGCGCCGCGAGATAGTCGGACATTTCTGCCGGGCTGAGCACCTTGCCCTCACCGGAGATATGATATTTGCCATCCCGGAAAAATTCGGTTGCCGCGCAATCCAGCGCGAGCACGACTTCGTCACCAATCTTGAAACCGGCCTTTTCGACCGAGGCCATTATGAAGTCTAGCGCTTCGCGGGTGGAGCCTAGGTTCGGCGCAAAACCGCCCTCGTCTCCCACTGCTGTGGCCAGTCCCTTTTCGGACAGACCCTTTTTCAGCGTGTGGAAGATTTCAGAACCCCAGCGGACCGCTTCCGACAGGCTGTCAGCGCCAACCGGCATGACCATGAATTCCTGGAAATCGATAGGGTTGTCGGCATGTTCGCCACCGTTGATGATGTTCATCATCGGCACCGGCAGGACATGCGCGGAAACGCCGCCGACGTAACGATAGAGAGGCAGGCCGCGCGCGTCGGCCGCGGCTTTTGCCGCGGCCAGGCTGACGCCCAATATCGCGTTGGCGCCCAGTCGTGCTTTATTCGGCGTACCATCAAGCGCGATCATTGCCGCGTCCAGCTCTTCCTGGTCTTCGGCGTCGAAATCGGTCAGCGCATCCTTGATCTCGCCGTTGACTGCTTCGATCGCCTTGAGAACGCCCTTGCCGAGATATTTGCTTTTGTCGCCATCGCGCAATTCGACCGCTTCATAAGCGCCCGTGGAAGCGCCCGAAGGAACCGCCGCACGTCCGAAACTGCCGTCTTCAAGCAGGATATCGACCTCTACCGTAGGGTTGCCGCGACTATCCAGAATCTGGCGGGCGTGAAGGTCGATTATTGCGGTCATTGATAGGGCTCCGATTGAAGAGAAATAAGGACTGCGACCTTATCGCGATGGCTGGCTTGTGGCAATCCATTGCACCCTTTTATCGTCGCTTTGCCCCTTGATTCATAAGCAAATGATACCATTTCGATAGTGAGGGAACTGCAAATGGAACGCTTTCCGTTTGCAGCGTGTTGGTAAGGGATAAGTCAGGAAGGAATATTCATCATGGTAGAAGCCAAGAAAACGGCCGCGAAGCCGGCGACAAAAGCGACGGCTAAGAAGCCCGCCGCCAAGAAGACTACAGCCAGAAAGGCCGCTCCGAAAAAAGATACATCGGAAAAGCGCACCGTGAAGGCGCAAAAAGCCGCTCCGCTGAAAGCCGGAGCCACCAAGGCAGCGGCATCAAAAACCGACAGCACCAGCGATTTCAAGGAACGCGCGATGACCAAAGCCAGATCGGCAGCCACACAAGGCAAGGAACGCACCGGCAATGCGATCGAGAATCTGAGCAAGATGATCGAGGATAGCGCCAAAACCCTCGACAATAATGTCGGTGAAAAATATGGCGACTATGCGCGTTCGGCTGCAGACGCCGTTTCCTCCTTCGCAGAAAAACTGAACGGCAAGGAAATCGACGACATGGTCGAGGACGCCCGCGGTTTCGTGCGGAAAAGCCCGGCCGTCGCCATTGGCGCAGCCGCAGTGGTCGGATTTCTTGTATCCCGTCTGATCAAATCAGGGATGGATGATCGCGACGCATGAGTGTAGCGTCGTGTCACCATATCGACGGGTGACGGATGCTGCAGAACAAGGATATCCCAGTTTTGGATGACGAGCGATTTTCCGAAGAGACCGCGTCCTTCGTCTCGGACGAAGAGGAAGCCGGGTCTCTGGCGTCAGAGATAACCCGCCTGATCGAGGATGTTCGCATTCTGGCCCGTGCCGAAGTCGAATATTATCGGACCAAGCTCTCGGTCAACATGGCGGCGACCAAACGCGTGTTGCTGCTGTTCGGCGTCGGCGTCGTGGTCGGCATCACGGCGATCGTCGCTCTGATTCTGGGGCTCCTCCTGTTCCTGTCGGACCATTTCGGCCCCCTGGCAGCAACCGGCATCGTCGCCGGTTCCGCCTTGCTGATTGCTAGCGTCACGATCAGCATGGCGATAACAAGGGCGCGAAAATTGCCCCTGGATGAAAATGATTCGTGAGTAGGAAGATGGCAAAAAATAACGACGAGATATTCAGCCTGCGAAGCCTGTCGATCGACCGGGATCAGGCGCGGGAAAATCTGAAGCAGGATACGGCCGCCACCAGAGAGCGGTTGAAACCGTCAAACCTGATGGCCGAAGCGAAAGGCAAGGCCGCAAAGCGCGTTCGCAAGGCAGGCGAAAGCGCCATCAGCGGAGTCAGGGCCCATCCGGGCATTACCGCAACCGTTGCCGCAACCGCGACCTTGATCGCCATGCGCCGCCCCATTGCCCGACTAATCGCCAGCCAGAAGAAATCCGGGCCGGAACAAACCGAGGAATAGACTATGAACAAATTGACCGACAATATCGAAAAAGCCCGCGCAGCATCCCGCGAACGGCTGGACACGGCGAGAGAAATCGCTGCCGAAGGCTCGATCGTCGCGCGTGAGAAGATGTCCGAGAGCAAGGCGCGCGCCGCTGCCCTGCTTGGCGAAGGTCGTGGCAAAGCCGAAGCGAGCGTCGCCGCTACCCGGGATGTCGCGAAAAAGGCCGTGGCCAGGTCCGAAGAAACATTAACCAACAGTCCGCTGGCAATTGTCGCCGGTGGTGCCGCCTTGGGCATTCTGATCGGCGCGCTGCTGCCGAAGAGCAAAGCCGAAAGCAAATATGTCGGTGGCGCAGGACGCAGGATCAACGAGACCGCGAGGACCGCCTATCAGGCAGCCAAGGAAGCAAGCCGCGACCAGATCGGCGAGATGGGACTGAGCAACGACAATATGCGCGCGCAGTTTAAAGATCTCTTTGGCAAAGCCATCGAGGCTGCTAAGACCGCGATGGCCGCAGCGCAGGATGCGGTGAAAGAAGAAAATCAGGGCAAAAAATGAACGAAGAACGCAGCAAAATTCATCTGGTCATGGGCGGACGGGTGAAGGATCCGCGCGGCATGGAATTTGTCAATCTCGACAAGATGGATCTGGTCGGGGTCTATCCCGACTATGAGGCAGCAGAGGACGCCTGGCGTTCAAAGGCCCAGATGACGGTTGACGATGCCGAGATGAAATATGTTGTCGTTCATCTGCACAAGCTGCTCGAACCGGATGTTCCGCTAGAAATCTAGACGCTTCGAAACCGCCATTCGAGCAAGGGTCTGGTCAGCACCAGACCGGCAACAAATCCGCCGATATGCGCAAATATTGCGATCCCCTGAAGATTCCCGCTGGTCGCCAGTCCGACCATCAGCTGGATGCCGATCCACGCCAGCGTCAGCCAGACGATGCGGACGACATAGCCGGGGATCGGCCCGACCGGATTGACCTTGTTGCGCGCGAATAGCAGCGCATAGGCACCCAATACCGCCGAAATAGCGCCACTCGCGCCGATCATCGGGACCATCGAATCGCTCTCGACCGCATATTGCGCAAAGGCCGCCGCATAAGCGCCGACCACATAGAGGATCGCCATCAGCTTTGCCCCCAGCGCCTGTTCGACAAAACGGCCGCAGAATAGCAGCATCAGCATATTGAAGCCGAGGTGCAACAGGCCGCTGTGCAGGAATGCCGATGACAAGGGCGTCAGCCAGGCTGGCACCAGCCAGCCATAAGCGGACACATCACCAAGCTCTCCGCCCAGCCGGATCGGGAACATCCCCCCGCGCAGCAACGCATCCTGCTGCCAGCCAAAGATCCAGATCACCAGGTAGATCAACACATTGGCGATGATCAGGCCATTGGTAAGTTTTCCGGCGGGCATGTTCATCGGGGTTAGATGAACTCGATCTTTTCGAGCAGAAAATATTTGTCGCCCGACGGCACCGTCACTTCGATATCGTCGCCGACGCTGCGTCCGATCAGGGCCCGGCCAATCGGCGAATTATAGCTGATCTTGCCAGCCTTGGCGTCGGCTTCCGCCTGTCCGACCAGCTGATATTTCACCGGCTTGTCATTTTCGTCGAGCAAGGTCAGCGTCGCACCGAATACAGCCTTGTCGCCGGACAGGGTCTTCGGATCGATGACCTGGGCGCGGGACAATTTGTCTTCAAGATCGCCGATCGTCGCTTCGACCTGCCCCTGACGTTCCTTGGCGGCATGATATTCTGCATTTTCCGACAGATCGCCGTGGGCACGCGCGGTTTCGATCGCGTCGACGATGATCGGACGCTCCAATTTCAGCGCCTTGAGTTCGGCTTCCATTTTGACATGGCCTTCGGCGAGCATAGGTACTTTTTCAACAGCCATTAGATTGGCCTTTCCTTACTGATACGCTGCCGATTTCTGCCGTGCAGCGTCTAAAACAGTTTTCCGGCGCCCCGCTTGGAAGGAGCGCCCGCAGTGTGACAAAATGTCGGAAAATTAAGTCTGCGAAGCCTTATAATAGGACTGAAGCGCACGAACTTCAAGAGTCTGATCGCGCATGGCCTCAATCGCCTGCATCACGGCATTGCTCGCGGTCGCCGTCGTATAGATCGGAATCTTGCCAACCAGCGCCGCCGCCCGGATCGATTTGGAGTCCTTGAGCGACTGCCAGCCCTCGGTCGTGTTGAAGATCAGATTGACTTCATTATCCTTGATCCGGTCGACAATATGAGGGCGCCCCTCGGCGACCTTGTTGACCTTCTCCACCTTGATGCCCTTTTCGGCCAGATAATCCGCGGTTCCGGACGTGGCGATGATCTTGAAACCCAGTTTCTCGGCGAGACGCGCTGCCGGCTCGATCACCTTCTTGTCGGTTTCCTTGACCGAGATGAAGATGGTTCCGCTGTCGGGCAGGATCGCGCTGGCGCCCAGCTGCGATTTGGCAAAGGCGATCGGGAAGCCCTGGTCGATACCCATGACTTCGCCGGTCGATTTCATTTCCGGCGACAGGATCGGATCGACGCCGGGGAAACGGTTGAACGGGAACACCGCTTCCTTGACCGCGGTATAATCGATATGCCGGTTGATCACCGGCAAGTCCTTCAGCTTTTCTCCCGCCATCACCCGCGAGGCGATCTTGGCAATCGGCACGCCGATCGCCTTGGCGACAAACGGCACCGTCCGGCTGGCGCGCGGATTGACCTCGATCAGATAGACCTCGCCATCCTTGACTGCGAACTGGATATTCATCAGCCCCTTGACCTTGAGCCCGAACGCCAGCGCTTCGGTCTGCCGTTCCATTTCGGCGATAATCTCGTCGCTGAGACTATATGGCGGAATCGAGCAGGCGCTGTCACCCGAATGGACGCCGGCTTCCTCGATATGCTGCAGCAAGCCGCAGACCACGACTTCGTCGCCGTCGCAAATCGCGTCGACATCGACTTCGACCGCATCGCGCAGATATTGGTCGACCAGCACCGGACTGTCGCCCGACACCTGCACCGCAGTATTGATATAATTTTCCAGCTGGGCCGGTCCGTCGACGATTTCCATCGCCCGGCCACCGAGCACGAAGCTCGGCCGCAGCAGCACCGGATAGCCGATACGGTCGGCGATTTTCACCGCTTCGTCGCGGGTCCGCGCCATGCCGTTTTCCGGCTGTTTCAGCTTCAGCTTGTGTACCAGCTTGGCAAAGCGCTCGCGGTCTTCGGCGAGATCGATCGCATCCGGCGAGGTGCCGAGGATCGGAATGCCCGCGTCTTCCAGCGCCTGCGCCAGCTTCAGCGGCGTCTGCCCGCCAAATTGCACGACCACGCCGACCAGTTCGCCAGACTGCTGCTCGACATGCAGGATTTCCAGCACATCTTCGGCGGTCAGCGGCTCGAAATAGAGCCGGTCGGACGTATCATAGTCGGTCGATACGGTTTCCGGGTTGCAGTTGACCATGATCGTTTCATAGCCCGCTTCGGACAGCGCGAAACAGGCGTGGCAGCAGCAATAGTCGAATTCGATCCCCTGCCCGATCCGGTTCGGTCCGCCACCGAGAATGACGATCTTCTTGCGATCCGACGGCTGCGCTTCGCATTCCGGCGCGCCGAAAATCGGCGCTTCATAGGTCGAATACATATAGGGCGTCTTGGCTTCAAATTCCGCCGCGCACGTATCGATCCGCTTGTACACCGGCCGCACGCCGAGCTTGTGACGCAAAGCCCGCACTTCCGCTTCGGTGGTTGCGCCAGCCATGGCGGCAAGGGCGTCATGAACCAGCCCGTGGCCGCCCGCGACCGCCCGCCCTGCTCCGCCCGCGACATGGACCGAATCAATCGCCAGCTTGGCCAGCCGCTGATCGGAAAAGCCCATCGACTTCAGCTTGCGCAAGGCTTGCGCATCATTGGGCAGACCGTTGTCGATCACGCCCTGCTCGGCGTCGATAATCTCGCGAATCCGGGCAAGGAACCACGGGTCAAAACCGGCTATTCCATGGATTTCGGCGTCGCTGAACCCTTCGCGCATCGCCTGGGCCGCGACCAGCAGCCGGTCGGGTGTCGCCCGCGCCAACTCTGCGGAAATATCCTCACGGCTGGCGCCTTCCAGCGCCTGCACCCGGTTGAAACCGTCGAGCCCGGTTTCCAGACCGCGCAGCGCTTTCTGCATCGATTCGTGGATATTGCGGCCGATCGCCATGACCTCGCCGACCGACTTCATCGCGGTCGACAGCAATGGCTCGGCACCCTTGAATTTCTCGAAGGCAAAGCGCGGAATCTTGGTGACGATATAATCGATCGTCGGTTCGAACGATGCCGGGGTTGCGCCGGTAATATCATTCTCGATCTCGTCGAGCGTGTAGCCGACGGCCAGTTTCGCGGCGACGCTGGCAATCGGGAAACCGGTCGCCTTGGAGGCCAGCGCCGAAGAGCGCGACACCCGCGGGTTCATCTCGATCACGACCAGCCGGCCATCCTTCGGATTAACTGCGAACTGTACGTTGGAACCACCTGTTTCCACGCCGATTTCGCGCAGCACCGCAATGCTGGCGTTGCGCATGATCTGATATTCCTTGTCGGTCAGGGTCAGCGCCGGCGCAACCGTGATGCTGTCGCCGGTGTGCACGCCCATCGGATCGACATTCTCGATCGAGCAGATGATGATGCAATTGTCCGCCTTGTCGCGGACAACCTCCATCTCATATTCCTTCCAGCCGATCAGGCTCTCGTCGATCAGCACCTCGTTGGTCGGCGATGCGTCCAGCGAGGTCCGGACATAATGGACAAATTCCTCGCGGTTATAGGCGACGCCGCCGCCGGTGCCGCCCATCGTGAAGCTCGGCCGCATGATCGCCGGCAATCCGATTTCCTCGAGTATTTCGAGCGCCTGCGCCTCGCTATGCGCCACGGCGCTGCGCGGGCTTTCCAGGCCGATCTTGTCCATCGCCGCCTTGAACTTCTCGCGGTCCTCGGCCTTGTCGATCGCCTCGGCGTCGGCGCCGATCATCTCGACGCCATATTTTTCCAGCACGCCCATCTTGTTGAGCGAAAGCGCCGTGTTCAGCGCCGTCTGCCCGCCCATCGTGGGAAGGATCGCATCAGGCCGCTCCTTCTCGATGATCTTGGCAACAATCTCGGGCGTGATCGGCTCGACATAGGTCGCATCCGCCATTTCCGGATCGGTCATGATCGTAGCCGGGTTGGAGTTGACCAGGATGATCCGGTAGCCCTCCTCCTTCAGCGCCTTGCACGCCTGCGTCCCCGAGTAATCAAACTCGCAGGCCTGGCCGATGATGATCGGACCAGCGCCGATGATGAGGATGGAGGATATGTCAGTTCTTTTGGGCATTATCTATTTCTGTTCCAAGGTTGGCAAATTTCCGGTGTTCAGCCAATTCCAGACTTCGTCTGATTGGGCTCCACCAGTCATAGCCGGATATATTACTGATAAAATGAAGGGCGCGCCTTCGAACAATCCTCTAAAACTCTCCGCTAACGACGTCAGAGGCTCATAGGACTTCAAAATATAAGTACCTATAAACGGAGAATACCACTGATAGATTTTCCTGTTGTCTTTTATGGCCGCAAGAAGCTGGTTATTTGAAATCTTTGTCTCGAATGGGCTAAACGATAGCGAGTAAGTGAACATCAAAACTCTCCATCTTTTATTTGAGGGTTTTCTGACAACGGAGAATCGTGATCAATAATTACCTGTCGAGTGCCGTTTTCGGAATTCTCACCCATTAAAGATATCAACATTTTTCTCTCGACATGAGTGTCATGCTGCAGCCGATCCGTGTCGCCATTGGTAAATTTAACGATTTGCCAACAGCCTATCAAAACGGGAAGCGTTCCAACCGTGAAGGCAACATAGGTTAAGGGAGGCGGCATCAGGTAAGTGAGAGTGTAACCGCCAGCAACAGCAAGAACGCTCAGCAGAAGCGTCGGATTTAGTGCACTGCTCGAAGCTACGTGCTTGGAAAACGATCCCAAGGTTTTATCACCAAATAGATTCACTGCGACCTCTCCCCGAATATCTTGCAAGCGTGAAATCGGCTGTTAAAGCTAAGATCAGCGCAATGGTATGACAGCGCACATATCACGCCGGATTCTCGTCAGAAATCTCGCCATTCTCATTGCAGGCAAAACAGCCCCAGCCGTCATGGTCGATGTCATATTCGCTCTCGATCTCGAGGCATTTGCGGGTCAGTTCGCGGATCGTGTCGCGCTTGGTGTCGAGGTCAATCTGCAGCTCGATCACCCACTCGTCATCCTCGTTGGTGACCAAAGCCGAACGAAAGCCCCATTTCGCCGCGTCATTCTTCAGCTTGTTGAGATCGGCAACCGCCCCGACAAATTGCACGTTAATTTCGCGCACAACATGCGCAATATCGCCGCCCGCTGCCATATTTTGGAGAATTTCGTCATCAATTGCCCATTCTTCGGCAAGATGCGCGGGATCAATTGGTCCGCTCATTAGCTAAGCCCCCCGACAAATTTCTCGAACAGATAGAAACTGTCCTGCGGGCCTGGCGAAGCTTCCGGGTGATATTGGACGCCAAAGGCCTTTTTGCCGATAATCTCGATGCCGCAATTGCTGCCGTCGAACAGGCTCTTGTGGGTTTCGTGAATATTGTCCGGCAGCGTCTCACCGTCCACCGCAAAACCGTGGTTCATGCTGGTGATCTCGACCAGCCCTTCGGTCTCGGCCCAGCCGCCGCCGATCCGCTGCACCGGATGATTGGCGCCGCGATGGCCCTGGTGCATTTTCACCGTCTTGGCACCTGCCGCGAGGGCGAGCATCTGGTGACCAAGGCAGATGCCGAACAGCGGGATATCCTGCTCGAGTAGCTGCTGGATCACCGGAACCGCATAGACGCCGGTTGCCGCCGGATCACCGGGACCGTTGGACAGAAACACGCCGGTCGGCTTCAATGCCATGATTTCTTCATACGAAGTTTTTGCAGGAACTACAGTAACTTTTGCGCCAGCCTTAACAAGGTTTCTGAAGATGTTGCGCTTCGCACCATAATCAATAGCCACCACATGCGGGCGGGTAAAAGATGCTTCCAAATCTTCCAATGGTGCATAGCCATGGCCCAGTCGCCACATGCCACCCTTGTCCCATAATTGCGTCTGGTGACCGGTCACTTCCTTCGCCAGATCCATGCCCTCGAGGCCGGCCCAAGCCCGCGCCTTGCCAAGCAATTCGTCGATATCGAACTGGCCCTCGGGATCATAAGCGATCACCGCATTGGGAGCGCTCGCTTCCCTGATCCGCCGGGTCAAAGCCCTTGTATCCACACCGGAAATCCCGATCCGGCCCTGTTCGGCCATCCACTGGTCAAACGGCTTCTGGTCGCGGAAATTGGACGGTGCGGTAATATCCTCGCGGACGATACAACCCAGAGCATGCGGGCTGTCCGCCTCGACATCCTCGTCATTGGTGCCGGTGTTGCCGATATGGGGAAAGGTGAAGGTCACGATCTGCCCGGCATAGCTGGGGTCGGTCATCACTTCCTGATAACCGGTCATCGCGGTGTTGAAGCAGACTTCACCAACCGCAGAACCGGTGGCACCAAAGCCCCTGCCCCAGATTATCGTGCCGTCGGCCAATACCAATATCCCGGTTGCACCCTCTGGAGCGGCGGGATTATGGGCATGGGTCATGAGCTGTTCCTTCAGGTCCGTCTTAGGCGCAAAATTTCATGGGGCCTAGAGCCAGATTTCTGGCGCCACAATCTATGAAAAATATTATGTTCCCGCTATGGTGGTCGCTTATTCCAAAAATATGAGGAACGCCATGATTCGCGACACCGTGAAAGCCGCGCAAATTGCCGCCATGAAGGCCGGTGACAAGGACCGTACCGCCGCAACCCGCAGCATATTGGCGAAGATCAAGGACAAGGACATCGAACTGCGCACCAAGGAAGACGGTCGCGATGACGATACGATCCTGATCGACGTGCTGCAGAAAATGGCGAAACAGCGCCGCGAATCGATCGACATGTTCGAAAGCGGCGGTCGCACCGAGCTGGCCGCAGCGGAAAAAATGGAACTGGCAGTGATCGAGGAGTTCCTCCCCGCGCAACTGAGCGACGAGGAAACCGCAGCACTGATCGACGGCATCAAGGCCGAACTGGGCGCCGACGGCATGAAGGACATGGGCCGGGTGATGGGCGAACTGAAAAAACGCCACGGCACCGAAATCGACATGAGCAAGGCCAGCGCGCTGGTGAAGGCTGCGCTTTCGTGAAACGTAACTTCGACCGTTCGTGTCGAGCGAAGTCGAGACACTTGGGAGGCGCGTAATTGGCGTTTTGGACCTACATGCTGTTATGCGCAGATGGTAAGTTCTACACCGGTCACACGGATGATTTGGAACGCCGGATAGCTGAGCATTGCACCGGTCGATATTGTAAGTTTACGAGCCAGCGACGGCCTGTAAAATTGGTTTGGTCCGAAACCTTCCCGACTCGAGAAGAAGCTTTGTCAGCCGAATTAACAGTCAAGAAATGGTCCCAGGCCAAAAAGCGCGCTCTAATTGCAGGTGACTGGAAGAAATTGTCCTATTTCGCAAAACCACCTCGAGACCGTCTCTCGACTTCGCTCGAGACGAACGGAGAGTTGAGCGCCCAAAACACCGTTCGTGTCGAGCGAAGTCGAGACACCGGGATCACACAATGACCCTCTCCCCGCAATGGCTCGAACAACTGCGATCGCGGGTCACATTGTCGACCCTCATCGGACGGACCGTGAAGGTCCAGAAAGCGGGTCGCGAGTACAAGGCCTGCTGCCCGTTCCATAACGAGAATACGCCCAGCTTCACGATCAACGACGAGAAGGGCTTCTACCACTGCTTTGGCTGCGGCGCCCATGGTGACGCGATCAGTTGGATGACCGAGCAGCGTGGACTTGGCTTCATGGATGCGGTCAAGGATCTGGCAGCCGAAGCGCAGATGGACGTCCCTGCCCCCGACCCGCGTGCGGCGCAGCGGCAGGAGGTCCGCGCCACCCTGCATGACGTCATGGCGGCAGCGCAGGACTGGTTTGTCGCGCAATTCAACGGGACCGAGGGTGCTGCGGCGCGCGAATATCTGAAGAATCGCGGCATATCGGAAAGCACGATCCGCGAGTTCGGCTTCGGCTTTGCGCCTGATTCGCGCGGCCGGCTCAAACAGGCGCTCTCGACCCATGGCATCGACCAGCTGATCGAGGCCGGCCTGCTGATCAAGGTCGATGACAAGGAGCCTTATGACCGGTTCCGCGGCCGGCTGATGATCCCGATCCGCGATCCCCGCGGCCGGGTGATTGCCTTTGGCGGCCGGATATTGGGCGACGGCGAACCGAAATATCTCAACAGCCCCGACACCCCGCTGTTCGACAAGGGCCGCACGCTCTACAATCTCGACAAGGCGTCTCCCGCCTCCCGCCAGACCGGTCGCATATTGGTGGTCGAAGGCTATATGGACGCCATCGCGCTCGCCCAGGCCGGTTTCGCCGATGTCGTCGCTCCGCTCGGAACCGCCCTGACCGAGCACCAGATCGAACGCATCTGGAAGATGGTCGAAGCGCCGATCCTCTGCTTCGACGGCGACAATGCAGGACAGAAAGCGGCCATGCGCGCCGCTCTGCGCGCCCTGCCGATATTGCGGCCATCGCACAGCCTGCACTTCATTTCCCTCCCCGCAGGGCAAGATCCCGACGACCTGATCCGCTCGGAAGGCGCCCACGCCTTCGCCGCCCTTATCGCCAAGCCGCAGACGCTGGACGATAAAATCTGGCAGGTGGAGTTTGACGCCGAGCCGCTCAACACCCCGGAAACCAAGGCGGGCCTGAAAAAACGGCTGTCCGACCATGTCCGCGACATCGCCGATCAGGATATCGCACATCATTATCGCCAGGAATTTAACGACCGCTATCAGGCTGCTTTTTTCGCGCAGAAGGACAGCCGGTCCGACGGGCGCTTCACGCCAAACAAGGGCCGCAAATTCCCGTCAAAATTTGTCTCCTACAAGCCGCTCGACGAGACCAAGAGCTTTCTCATCGAGGGCTATGACCTGCAGATTGCCAAGGGTATATTGGGTGGCCTGATCCGTCATCCGTGCCGGATTTCCAGCCATTTCGAGGAGCTTCACGCGATCAAGCTGGCCGATTCGCAGCTGCAGATATTGCTCGGTGAACTGATCAATGTCGCGATGCGCAAAGAAACGCTTGATATGCAGGGCCTTCTTACCATATTGGAAAAGACAGATTGTTATAATGTCGCAAAAGGGCTGTTACGGGCCGACGCGCTGAATTTCACTTTCAACCGCAAAATGCCAGACGATGCCCCTTCGCAACTGATCGAACGGGCGCATAAGGATTTGGCAGAAGCGATAAAAGTGGTGACGGCGCGCCCCGGACTGGAAGCGGCTCTGGCAGAGGCAACGCGGCGGTATATGGATGAACTCACGGAAGAGAGCCAGGCCGAGCAGCAGCGCCTTCGGGAAGCGAAACAGTTATTTCACGAGCGATTGGTCGAGCTGACCCAGATCGACGACGCAGTATAGTTTTAAATTAGGGGCCTGAGCCATTGGCAAGTAAAGCGAAAAATTCCAAAGCCGAAGACGAACCGTTGATTGATCTCAACGATAGCGCCATCAAGAAACTGATCGCCCAGGGCAAGAAGCGCGGCTATCTGACGATTGACGAGCTGAATGAAGCCCTGCCCCAGGACCAGAACGAGCAGATCGAGGACGTCATGTCCGCCATCTCCGAAATGGGCGTCCGCATCGTCGAGAATGACGAGGAAGCCGCCGAGGAAATGGGCGGCGACGAAGTCGAGTCCATCGACGGCAAGGACAAGGAAAAGAAATCCTCCGCCGCCGTTCCGAAAAAGGCAGCGGCCGACCGCACCGATGATCCGGTGCGCATGTATCTGCGCGAAATGGGCGCCGTGGAATTGCTCAGCCGCGAAGGCGAAATCGCCATTGCCAAGCGCATCGAAGCCGGCCGCGACACCATGATCTGGGGCCTGTGCGAAAGCCCGACAACATTTAACGCCATCATCGAATGGTCGACGGCGCTCAACGACGGCGAAATGCAGTTGCGCGAAATCCTCGATCTCGACGCCATGCTTTCCAAGGATCCCGTTCCGGAAAATCTGGAAGAAGGCGACGATGATGATGGCGAAATCAGCGAAAAGACCGCTGGCCCGTCGTTCAAGGATGATGACGAAGTCGAGGATGAAGAATCGGCTGACGGCGAGAATGACGACGAAGCAGAACTGACCGAGCGCCGCACAAAACGCGTGGTCGAAGAGGAAGAGGAAGACAACACCCTCTCGCTCGCGCAGATGGAAGAAGCTCTGAAACCGGACGCACTGGAAAAGTTCGCGCTGATCACTTCAGTGTTCAAGAAATTTTCCAAATTGCAGACAACCCGTCTGGATTCGCTGGCAGCGGGCAAGGATTTTCCGACAGCTTCCGAGAATAAATATCACGATTTGCGCGAAGAATTGACCGCGCTGGTCGAAAGCGTCCAATTTCACGCCAACAAGATCGAATTTCTAGTCGACCAGCTTTACTCGTTCAATCGCCGGCTGACCACATTGGGTGGCCAGATGCTGCGTCTGGCCGAACGGCACAAGGTGCCGCGTCGTGCATTTCTGGAAAGCTATGTCGGCAACGAACTCGACGACGGCTGGCTCACCGGCATGGCCAAGACCGACAAGAAATGGGCGGCCTTCGTCGAAAAGGAAGCCGAAGCGGTTGACCGCATCCGCGCAGAAATTTCCGACATCGCCAACGCCACCGGCACCTCGCTCGTCGAGTTCCGCCGCATTGTGAACATGGTTCAGAAAGGTGAACGCGAAGCGCGTATCGCCAAGAAGGAAATGGTCGAGGCCAACCTCCGTCTCGTGATTTCGATCGCCAAAAAATATACCAACCGCGGCTTGCAGTTCCTTGATCTGATCCAGGAAGGCAATATCGGCCTGATGAAAGCGGTCGACAAGTTCGAATATCGCCGCGGCTACAAGTTCAGCACCTATGCGACATGGTGGATTCGCCAGGCGATCACGCGGTCCATCGCCGATCAGGCGCGGACCATCCGTATTCCAGTCCATATGATCGAAACGATCAACAAACTGGTCCGCACAAGCCGTCAGTTCCTCCACGAACAGGGCCGCGAACCGACGCCGGAAGAAATGGCCGAACGGCTCTCCATGCCGCTCGAAAAAGTGCGCAAGGTGATGAAAATTGCCAAGGAGCCAATTTCGCTCGAAACGCCGATTGGCGACGAAGAAGATTCGCATCTCGGTGACTTCATCGAAGACAAAAATGCGATCATTCCCGTCGATGCGGCGATTCAGGCGAACCTGAAGGAAACCGTGACTCGCGTTTTGGCCAGCCTTACCCCTCGGGAAGAACGCGTGCTCCGCATGCGCTTCGGAATCGGCATGAACACCGATCACACGCTCGAAGAAGTCGGCCAGCAATTTAGCGTTACGCGCGAACGTATCCGGCAGATTGAGGCCAAGGCATTGAGAAAGCTAAAACATCCCAGTCGCAGCCGCAAAATGCGCAGCTTCCTGGATCAATAGCCATCGGTTTTTTGCGCTGATCATCATGGTTTGTAATTCCCTAACGGCCAATAAACCGGCTCTTTAGGAATGGCCTGTATAACGCAAATTAGACGAAGATGCCCCCGGCATTTTCAGTGTAATTCTCGGGATATCGGAAACTTGATGCTAGGACAAAATGCACATTCGGCAGCACAAAGCAGCTTCGCTGAGCATGTCGGGGCTAATGGCAGTGACGCGACACCCTATGTCCGGAACATCGCCGAAGATTTCTCGATTCTGTCCGGTGCGGATATCGCCGATATTACCCATTTCTTGTGCGTTTTGCACGGTCGTCATCCCGGCGTGATCGATCGAGCTGCGACCAAGACGGCTGATGATGCCGCTCGCTCATGGCTAATTCGGGCTACCGATGGATTTGCGGCTGAACGATCATTTCTCACCAAGTTGACGGTGGCTGCCGGACCGATTTCGGGCGTAAGCGCGACCGACCAGAGCAACGCGGCAGTCTTTGGTCAGCGCAAAGCGCTGGATATGCTTTCCCAGTCGGATCGCAACGGATGCGCGATCGGCGCAGCCATTGCGCTGGTTTCGGACTGGCATCCGATACGAAAGATACTGGAACGGATCGCACTGCGTGTCGGCGTCGAAGCCCGTTCGTCCACATTGCCGGATCTAACGACGACTTCAATTCTCAAGGACCAATTATCGGAATCTCCGGCCGTGGAACGGGCTTTGAATTTTGGTGCCGAACAGTTGCTCAACCAGCACCGCGGCCTTTGGCAACTGCTCGAAGCACGCCGAAACACACGTCTTTCCCAATAATCACGTGCAAGTTTTCTCTGTTCTTAACTAAATGATTAACTTGCCTACATACCGGCTTTTCCCTATCGCCTTTGCTTTGACGTTCACGGCAAGGAATAGAAAATCATGCGTTTTGACGGTACCAAGGACTATGTTGCAACCGATGATCTGAAGGTTGCTGTCAATGCTGCCATGACCCTCCGTCGCCCGCTGCTCGTCAAAGGCGAGCCCGGTACCGGGAAAACGGTACTGGCCTATGAGATTGCCAAAGCAATGGGGACGCCACTCATAGAATGGAATGTGAAATCCACCACGAAAGCCCATCAGGGCCTTTATGAATATGATGCGGTGGCCCGTCTTCGCGATGGCCAGCTGGGCGATGAACGCGTGCATGATATTTCCAACTATATCCGCAAGGGCAAGCTGTGGGAGGCCTTTACCGCTCCCGAACTTCCCGTGCTGCTGATCGACGAGATCGACAAAGCGGACATCGAGTTTCCCAACGATCTTCTGCAGGAACTCGACCGCATGGAATTCCATGTTTACGAAACCAAAGAAACGATCAAGGCTGTCGAACGGCCGATTGTGATCATCACTTCGAATAACGAGAAGGAACTGCCAGACGCATTCCTGCGCCGTTGTTTCTTCCACTATATCAAATTCCCGGATCGCGAAACGATGCAGGACATCATCAATGTCCATTTCCCCGACATCCAGGGAATTCTGGTCAAAAAGGCAATGGATATCTTCTACGATGTTCGTGACGTCCCGGGCCTCAAGAAAAAACCGAGCACCAGCGAATTGCTGGACTGGCTGAAATTGATCCTCAACGAGGATATGCCGCTCGAAGTGCTGCAATCAAAGGATAGCAGCAAGGCGATTCCGCCATTGCACGGTGCACTGCTGAAGAACGAGCAGGACGTGATGCTGTTCGAACGTCTGGCATTTATGGCGAAACGCGAAGCGCGCTAGACAAAGGCACAAACGATGTTCTTTAACTTCATGGACGAACTCAGAGCTGCTGGCATCACGGCTTCGCTCAAGGAACATCTGGTGCTGCTCGAGGCGCTTGAAAAAGACGTAATCCGGCGCAGTCCGGAAGAATTCTATTATCTCTCCCGCGCCACGTTCGTGAAGGACGAAGGCTTGCTGGACCGTTTCGACCAGGTTTTTTCAAAAGTCTTCAAAGGCATAGAAACGACCTACGGGACGCAGGAAGAAGATATTCCGCTCGATTGGCTGAAAGCGGTCGCCGAAAAATATCTGTCCGAAGAGGAAATGGAAAAAATCAAGTCTCTCGGCAGCTGGGACGAGATCATGGAGACGCTGAAAGAACGGCTCGAAGAACAGGAAAAGCGCCATGAAGGCGGCAGCAAGTGGATCGGCACCGGCGGCACCTCTCCCTATGGCAATTCGGGTTATAATCCGGAAGGCGTCCGGATCGGCGGCGAAGGCGGACAGAAAAAAGCAATCAAGGTCTGGGACAAGCGCGAATTCCAGAATCTCGATAACACCAAGCTGCTCGGGACGCGCAATATCAAGGTTGCACTCCGCCGCTTGCGCAAATTTGCGCGTGAGGGTGCCGCCGATGAACTGGACATTGACCGGACGATCAACGGCACCGCCAAACAGGGCTGGCTCGACATCCACATGCGGCCCGAACGGCACAATGCGGTAAAATTATTGCTGTTTCTGGACGTTGGCGGTTCGATGGATCCCTTCATCAAGCTTTGCGAGGAATTGTTCAGCGCAGCGACCACCGAGTTCAAGAATCTCGAATTTTTCTATTTCCACAACTGCCCTTATGAAGGGCTGTGGAAAGATAACCGTCGGCGCTTTTCCGAACGCACCAACACCTGGGATGTCCTTCACAAATATGGTCATGATTATAAGCTGATCTTCGTCGGGGACGCGTCGATGAGTCCCTATGAAATCACCCACCCGGGTGGTTCTGTCGAACATTTCAATGAAGAAGCCGGGGTGACGTGGATGCAGCGCCTGACCAACACCTACCCCGCGGCAGCGTGGCTCAATCCGGTACCGGAAAAGCAATGGGGCTATTCACAAAGCGTCAAAATCATTCGCGAACTGATGAATGATCGGATGTACCCGCTGACGGTTGATGGTCTGAGTGATGCAATGAAAGAACTGACCCGCAAACAGGGCTAGGCTTCCACCGCCAATAATGTCGTACCATCATATTTTTCGGCCGCCGGCTCGAAAATTTCCGACTTTTCAAAATGCAGATCTTCCACGCGAACATCTTTCAAACCGGAAAGCTTGAAAGTTCCGAGCTTGGTCTCCCTCGGTGGTAACCCGTCTTTTTCCAATGGAACAGCGTCCACGTACATTTCGTCATGCCGGGTATAGAGAATATGCGGCGCCAGCTTGAACGTCGTGTTATTATAAGTGGCGGCCACACATTTCTTCAGTGCAACGCCTTCGAAGATTTCTTTGCTCGGTAACATTGTGGCAAATTACCAGATTTTCGGTCAAATGCAATAATTATGTTGCAGTGCAACATAATTAATAGAGGAGGTAATCTCCCAGCATCTCGCCCCAAGCGCGTTCGTCGGGCGCTGCAATTGCCTCCAGATCATTGGCGATCGCCGACGGATTCTCGATCCACTCGCGCAACGCCGTTCCTCCGTTTATCACATCGAAAGCCAGCCTGCCTTCTTCATATTCATAGGGGAAGTCCCGCCACAATTCATATCCGGGATAGAGTTTCGCTATGGCTTTCAACGCCAACGCCTGAAGCCGCCAAGGTCGAAAAGCCCCATGATCATAAGTCGGGCCTTCGGCGTGAATCTGTACTCCGTTGCACAACTCGGACTGATGTTTGTGAAAAGTCGGTTCGAACCAGATTTCCCGGAGCGTACAGCCTTTCAACCATTGCGGTGCTTTTCGCTGCATTTCGGCAATGACCGCGCGCGCGTCGATATCCGGAGCGCCGAATAGCTCGAGAGGCCGGGTGGTGCCACGCCCCTCGGACAGATTGGTCCCTTCCAGCATCACGGTTCCTGCGTAGGCTCTCGCCATATTGACGTTCGGCGCATTGGGGCTGGGATTGATCCAGATCCGGTCAACCGGCCAGCCGTAACCAGGGCCTCCCGGCTGCCACCCCTGCATCTCGATAACCTGATAATCGACATTGAGGTTAAAATGACTAACCATCCAGCGCCCCATTTCACCCATAGTCAGTCCATGCCGCATCGGCATCGGCCCTGCCCCCACAAAACTTTCCCATCCTGCTTCGAGGAGAGTGCCTTCGATAGGCCGTCCCGCAGGATTGGGCCTGTCCAGCACCCATACCGTCTTGCCGTGCTCTGCGGCGGCTTCCAGCATATATCGCAGGGTGGTAATGAAAGTGTAGATTCGGCAGCCGAGATCCTGAAGATCAATCAGGATGACATCGAATGTGTCCATCGACTGACCTGTCGGTCGCCGCACTTCGCCGTAGAGACTGAAGACCGGAATGTCGTGAACCGGATCATTATAGTCGGGCGATTCGATCATATTATCCTGCTTGTCACCGCGAAGACCGTGTTGTGGACCGAAAGCCGCCGTCACATTAATCCCCTCAATCGCCGATAATGCATCGAGGCTATGGACAAGATTCTGCGTCACCGAAGCCGGATGCGCGAGCAATGCGACCCGCTTGCCGGCCAATGGCCGCCGCAGATCAGCATCTTCAATCAGCCTGTCTATTCCAAATTTCATCAACGTCCCGCTGCCTCCATTTTGAGCGTAAAACCATCCCGGTGATGGAAATCCGGATTAGCGGCAGGATGTGCCAAAGCCCAGAGTGATTTCTCGCCGTTTTGTATTTCGATAACCGCAGAAAGGCCCGCATCAAATTCTTCGCCTACCCGGATATCCGGCAATCCGAAGGTTACTTCGAGAGCCATATGTGTGTCACTGAAGTCCATGTATATTTCGGGTGGTTGAGCCAGTGCGAGCGGATCCATTCCGTCTCGGTAGTGATCAAAGCTGTAAGCCGCCCAATTGCCCGACGGAGAGAAGTTAAACTCGCTGTAGCGCTCGGTCGCCGGTTCGCCGAGGAATAATTCGAAGCAGGTATTTTGCCACAGATCATCCATGCGTCGGGACTGATCCAGATCGTCTGGCAAGCGGACTTGCCCGACATTCCCGACGGCATGATATCTCAGCCATATGATACCAGTCTCGGACATCGACCATTCAACCGTGATTTGATCGATCGCCGATACCGGAGTCATTGGATGGCATTGCAAGTTCAAACGCATATTGCGACTTTCGTTGTCCCCATGTAACGCACCATTCCATGACCAATTATCAATCTGATCTGCTGCGTCTACTGAATGATCGCGGCTATATCCACCAGTTAACCGATGCCAAGGCATTGGACACTCTTGCCAGTAAGAGCATCATTCCCGGCTATATCGGATTTGATGTCACGGCAGATTCCCTTCACGTCGGTAATCTGGTCCAGATCATGCTCCTCCGTCGACTGCAGCAATCGGGACATAAGCCGATTGTGGTGATGGGGGGCGGTACCACCAAAATTGGTGACCCGTCGGGCAAAGACGAGATGCGCAAAATACTCGACGATGACGGAATTGCATCTAATTTTGCAAAGATTCGCGGTTGTTTCGAGAATTTCCTGACATTCGGCGATGGCCCGACCGACGCGATAATGGTCAATAATGACGACTGGCTCGGTAAACTCGAATATATCCCGTTTTTACGCGATATCGGTCGCCATTTCACCATCAACCGCATGCTGACCTTTGATTCTGTCAAACTCAGGCTGGAACGCGAGCAACCGCTAACCTTCCTCGAGTTCAACTATATGATCCTGCAAGCCTATGACTTTGTAGAGCTATCCCGCCAACATGGTTGCAGATTGCAGCTTGGCGGTTCCGATCAATGGGGCAATATCGTAAACGGGATCGAACTTGGCCGCCGGATTGACGGCGCCGAACTATTCGGGGTTACTACTCCCCTGATCACCAAGGCCGATGGTTCGAAAATGGGCAAATCCGTCGATGGCGCAATCTGGTTGAACGCCGAACGCCTCTCGCCGTATGATTACTGGCAATTCTGGCGCAATACCGACGATCGGGATGTCGGCAAGTTCATGCGCCTGTTCACCGATCTGGACCTGGACGAGATTTCCCGCCTGGAATCGATGCAAGGGTCCGATATCAACGAGGCCAAAAAGGTCCTGGCAGATGCGGCCACCTGCATGGCTCACGGTGAAAAAGCGGCAAAAGAGGCCGCTGCCACCGCCCAGCAGGTTTTCGAACAAGGCGGGGCCGGCGGCGATTTACCGGTCCATCTTGTTGAATCGGACGAGATATCCATACTTGATGCTCTGGTTGGCATCGGTTTTTGTGCATCCAAAGGCGAAGCAAAGAGAATGGTCGCCGGCGGTGGTGCCCGTATAGGAGATGAACCGGTCAAGGATGCGGGATATATGATCGCCTTTTCCGGCCAGGATATAAAAATATCGGCAGGAAAGAAGAAACACGGCCTGCTTCGAAAACCCTAATTTTCAGCCTTGCTTGACGGTTTACCAGCATTTACCTTTTATTCTTAGTCACCGGTTATAGTTGCGAGGAAGCATTTTGGAGCTCGCAGGACATGACCAGTGTACCATATCGGACAACACCCGACCCGCGCCGCGCGACGCGTTTTCCGGTCGATTTTGAAACCATTTGCGAATTTCATCCCGATCAGGAAATCCGGGTACGGATCACCAATATTTCAGCTCATGGTATAATGGTGGGTGACGTGCTGGATATGGAAAAAGGTGACAGAGTGACAGTGCGTCTGCCCGTCACCGGTCGTATCGAGGCCTATCTCGTCTGGTGCCATCAGGGTCGCTGCGGTTTTGAATTCGAACGCGTCATCCGGGAGCCCGATTTCGTCGCCATGCTCGAAAAGATCAACAACCTCTAGGCGCTATCCGCTGCGCAACAGGCTGACGCCCCAGTCACGTTCGAACAGATAGAGCGCCACCCGCGCTGCCTGCCCTCTTTCGCTGTCCAGCCCCCCGTCGCGGTCGAGCAACAACCGCGCATCATCGGTGGCAGGTCCGATCAGTTCATTGACCTGCGTAGGCGTGGCAACGCGAAAGCCCGCATCTCCCGATTGGCGCGTGCCCAAAAGCTCCCCGGCTCCACGCAACCGGAGGTCCTCCTCGGCGATACGAAAGCCGTCATTTGTCTCGCGCATCAGCGTTAGCCGGGCACGCGCCGTCTCGCTCAGCGTGTCGCCGCGAATAAGCAGGCAATTGGACTTGACGCTCCCCCGACCGACGCGACCGCGCAACTGATGTAATTGGGCGAGACCGAAACGATCCGCCGCTTCGATGACCATCAGACTGGCGTTGGGGACATCGACACCGACTTCTATGACAGTGGTCGCCACCAGCACCTTGATCTCGTCGCGCTGGAACCGCCCCATCACGAGGTCTTTCTCGGGCCCTTTCATCCGACCGTGGACCAGGCCCACCTGGTCACCGAAACGCGCTTGCAGGCTGGCGGCCCTTTCTTCCGCCGCCGCGAGGTCACTTTTTTCGCTTTCTTCGACCAGGGGACAGACCCAATAGGCTTGACCGCCAGCAGCGATATGACGCGCAAGACCGTCAACTATGTCTGACATTCGCGCTCCGGACACGACGCTGGTGTCGATAGCCTGCCGTCCCGGGGGGAGTTCATCGATGCGCGACACATCCATTTCCCCATATTGGCTCAGCGTCAGGGTCCGCGGTATTGGCGTGGCGGTCATCGCCAGAAGATGCGGGGTTCTCTCTGCTTTTTGAGTCAGCATGAGCCGCTGGGAAACACCGAATTTATGCTGTTCGTCAATGACTGCGACAGCCAGATTCTTGTACCGCACCTGCTCCTGAAAAATTGCATGGGTCCCGATCAGGATGTCGATCGAACCATCCATCAATCCCATCAGGGTCGCTTCACGAATCTTGCCCTTGTCGCGTCCGGTGAGAATCGCGAGATTGACCGGAAGGCCGGCCAGCAATTTCTGCAGGCCTTCATAATGCTGACGCGCCAGTATTTCCGTCGGAGCCAGAAACGCACCTTGATATCCCTCTTCCACGGCAGAAAGCAGCGCCATCAACGCCACCAGCGTTTTGCCGGAACCGACATCACCCTGAAGCAGTCTCAGCATCGGGGCAGTTTGCGCAAGATCGCCTTCAATCTCACCGATACATCGTTTCTGGGCATTGGTCAGTTCGAACGGCAGTTTCAACTGGTTTCGCAGGCGCCCGTCTCCCTCAATGGGGATGCCTCTCTTGCTGCGGTTGCTGGCGCGGACCAACATGAAAGCAAGCTGGTTTGCAAAAACCTCGTCATAGGCCAGCCGGTCATTGGCACTCTCACCCTCAGCGCTATGAAGAGCGGTGATACTATCCTTCCAATTCTTCCATCTTTTCGCTGCAAGCTGGCTTGGCTCTACCCATTCCGGCAATTCCGGCGCAAGCGCGAGCGCTTGTGCGGTCAGCTGCCGCATGCGGACATTGCCCAGTCCATCCGACAAGGGATAGATCGGCTCCAACTGTGCAATGCTGTCGACCTGTTCCGGCTCAAGTATCTGATCAGGGTGGACGATCTGCAGTTCGTCACCATAACGCTCGAGCTTGCCGGAAATGACTTTGGGTTCGCCAAGTGGCAGTAATTTTTTCGGCCAACCCGGGTTCCGCCCGAAAAAGGTCAGGCTGATATAATTGCCCGCCTTGTCCGTCGCGTGCACCCGCAGCGGGCTCCGCGGACCGCCGCTGCGATAGTCGACGGGTGTCACCTGAACGATAATCGTCTCGCCGACGTCAATCTCGTCCAGCTCCTCGACCCGTTTCCGCTGCATCCAGTAGCTCGGCTGATGATAGAGCAGATCCTTGATCCGCGTCAGTCGCAGCTTCTCCAGCGGCTTGGCCAGTGCCTTGCCGACGCCCTTGAGCGACTGGGTTTCGCCAAATAATGGATTGAGTATCTCGGGCCGCATGTCTATCCGCCTTTATACCGTCGCTGGCGCATTATGCCAGCCAAGTTGGAGCAGCAATTATGGATCGCGAAACAAAGCTGAAAAGGCTTCAATTTCGCGCATGGCATCGCGGAACCCGCGAAGCCGATTTTTTGATTGGTGGTTTTTTTGATCGCTACAGTCAAGGCTGGTCGGACAAAGAGATCGACTGGTTTGAAAGCCTGCTCGTCGAAGATGATGTTGATGTCATGGCGTGGGCGATCGGAACATTACCCGTTCCGGAAGTTTTTGCCGGTCCGCAAATGGATGTCATGCAACGGCTCGATTATATTGACGCGACAAAATAACCCCCTCTCCCATTTCCAAAAGCCCATTGAACATGTCTTATCTAGATAGATTATCATCCTCGGAAAAAGGCATGACGCTCGCCGGTGTTCCCGCTGGCTATCGCCCGCTGTTCCTGTCCGAAATTGCCGCCAATTCGGGACAGAGGACGATGTTCGTCGCGACCGATGACGCCGCGATGAGTGCAATAGCCGAAGCGGCCCGTTTCTTTGAACCCGACCTCGATATCATTGAGTTTCCCGCTTGGGACTGTCTGCCTTACGACCGCGCATCTCCGGCCCTGCATACAACATCCGACAGGCTGGCCGCCCTGGCCAAGCTGGCGCTTCCCTGTGTTGGAGGACAACTGGTTGTCACCACCATCAACGCTATAACCCAGCGGGTACTGACGCCATCGCGGATCAAGGAATTTGTCACCCATCTTGCACCCGGAACGATCGTCGAGCAGGAAAAGCTGATCTCTTTTCTCTATGCCAATGGATTTGTAAGGGTCGACACGGTTGCCGACAGCGGCGAATTTGCCGCTCGTGGTGGATTGATCGATCTGTTCCCGCCGGGCGCCGAAATGCCGATCCGGATCGACCTTTTTGGTGACGAGATTGAAACCCTGCGGCAATTCGATCCTGCCGATCAACGCACTGTCGGCAATATCGACGAGCTGGATCTGCTCCCGGTATCAGAGTTTCTCCTGGATCCGGACAGTATCACCCGCTTTCGCACCCGCTATCGCGATCTTTTTGGCGCCGTAGCCACTGGCGATGCGCTCTATCAGTCAATTTCCGACGGCCGGCGGTTGTCCGGGATGGAACACTGGCTTCCGCTTCTCGAAGAACAACTCGCTACAATTTTCGATTATGTCGGAGACGATTGCATCATCCTTCAGGATGCTGCCGGCTCTGCGGCTGCTGAAGCGCAATTTTCCGCTATTGCAGATTATCACAAGAACCGGGTTGAAGCCGACAAGGCCAATCTTTCGAGCTACCGTCCGCTGGAGCCGTCATCGCTTTATCTGACGCCGGAAGAATGGCTGGCCCGCGAGCAGGATGCGCCAGTCCATGTTCTCAGCGAATTCGACGAACCCGAATCGGATAGCGTCATTTCCATGTCAGCTTCGTCTCCCCGCGATTTCGCGCCGGAGCGAGCGCGCAACGAGAATATCTATCAGGCGTTGAGTATCCATCTCAACAATCTGACCAAGGCCGGAACGACCGCAATTGTTGCCAGCTACAGCAAGGGATCGCGCGCCCGTATCCTCGACCTGCTCAAGGATCATGACCTCAAGACGCCAGTCATATGCGATGACTGGGAATCCTGCCTCGCAACTGGTGCTTCGGTCGCCATGACAATATTGCCGCTGTCTTCCGGCTTTCGCAAAGAGGGCCTGTCGCTGTTCACCGAGCAGGATATTTTCGGCGACCGGCTGGTCCGCAAATCCAAGCGTCGCAAAAGCAGCGATGCCTTTATCGAAGAGCTTTCTGCGCTCAGTCAGGGCGATTTGGTCGTCCATCTCGAGCACGGGATCGGCTTGTACGAGGGCATCGTCTCCATCCCGGTCGGCGAAAGCCCCCATGATTGCGTCCATCTGAAATATGCCGGCGGTGACAAGCTCTACGTCCCGGTAGAAAATATCGATGTCCTCAGCCGCTATGGTGAAGGCGGAGACAGCGTTGTGCTGGACCGGCTCGGCGGAGAAGCATGGCAACGACGCAAATCGAAGCTGAAGGAACGCATCCGCGCCATTGCCCACGAATTGCTGAGAACCGCCGCTGCGCGCGCTTTGCAACCGGCGACCCCGGCCCGGGTAGACGCCAGCGAAATGGCCGGTTTTGTCGATCGCTTCCCCTATCAGGAAACCGACGATCAGCAGCAGGCAATCGAGGAAGTGCTGTCCGACATGGCGTCCGGCAAGGCGATGGACCGTCTGGTTTGCGGCGACGTTGGCTTCGGCAAGACCGAAGTCGCGATGCGGGCGGCCTTTGCCGCAGCCATGGCCGGGATGCAGGTTGCCATCATCGCGCCGACTACCCTGCTCGCCCGTCAGCATTATAACAATTTCGAAGAGCGTTTCCGGCCTTTCCCGGTAAAAATCGGCAGACTGTCCCGGCTGGTTCCACCAGCTGAAGCCAAAAAGACCAAGGATGGATTAGCCAGCGGAGAAGTCGATATCGTCATCGGCACCCACGCGCTGCTCGCGAAGTCGATCGAATTTGAGCGGCTCGGCCTGATCATCATCGATGAAGAGCAACGGTTCGGTGTGACCCACAAGGAACGACTCAAGGCGATGAAGGCCGACGTCCACGTCCTGACGCTGACCGCCACACCGATCCCCCGCACGTTGCAGATGGCAATGACCGGCATGCGCGAGCTGTCCGTCATCCAGACACCGCCGGTAGACCGACTGGCGGTTCGCACCTATGTCATGCCCTGGGACCCTGTTCCGCTGCGCGAGGCATTGCTGCGCGAACATTATCGCGGGGGCCAGTCTTTTGTCGTCGTTCCGCGGATTGCCGATCTTCCCGACATCGAAGATTTTTTCAAGAAACACGCCCCCGAACTGACCTATGTGGTCGCTCACGGACAAATGCCCCCTGCGACCGTGGAAGAGCGTATGTCTGCCTTTTACGACCGCAATTATGACGTGCTGCTGGCGACCACGATTGTCGAGAGCGGCCTGGATATTCCGAGCGCAAACACACTGATCATCCACCGCGCAGATCGTTTCGGCCTTGCCCAGCTTTATCAGCTCAGAGGCCGTGTCGGACGATCGAAAACCCGGGCTTATGCCTATATGGTCACCCCGAAAGACCGGGTCATTACCGAGAAAGCGGAGAAACGCCTGAAGATACTCGGTGATCTCGACAGTCTGGGCGCCGGATTTGAACTGGCCAGCCATGACTTGGATATTCGTGGTGCCGGCAATCTTCTTGGCGACGAACAATCGGGTCATATCAAGGAAGTCGGCTTCGAGCTTTATCAGTCGATGCTCGAAGACGCGATTCTGGAAGCGAAAGCCAAGGGATCTGGTCTGCAAGCCACGACTGACAGCTTCTCTCCCCAGATCACGGTCGATGCCCCTATCCTCATACCGGAAGCCTATGTCCCCGACCTTTCACTCCGGATGGGTCTCTACCGCCGCATGAACGGACTCAAAACGCTTCCGGAAATAGAGTCCTTTGCCGGAGAAATGATTGACCGGTTCGGCGACCTGCCGATCCAGACAGACAATCTGCTCAAGCTCATGCATATCAAAATGAACTGCGTGAACGCGCAGATTGCAAAAATAGAGATGGGCCCGCGGGGTGCGTTGGTTACCTTTCACCACGATCGTTTTCCGAACGTTCAGGGCCTGCTCGATTATGTGGACCGGCTTAAGGGAACCGCAAAAATCCGGCCCGATAACAAACTATTCATCGAACGCAAGTGGCGCGATCCCAAGTCCCGTCTGCACGGACTTACGCAACTGACAACAGGCCTCTCGAAACTGGCACAACGCGTTACTGCTTAGTTGCTTCTCAAGGAGAAGGCTTCGAACTCGTCTGGCGACAGTGGTCCCGAACGCAGGAATCCCTGGAAATATTCACAGCCGAGTTCAGCCAAAGCCTCGAGTTGCCCTTCCGTTTCAACGCCTTCGGCAATCACGCTGAGACCAAGACTATGCGCCATGTCGATAATAGACCGGACTACGACCTGATCTTTGGCTGATCCGCTGATATCGCCCGTCAGCCCGCTGTCGAGCTTCATATAGTCGACGGGCAACTTCTTGAGATAAGACAGGCTGCTGTAACCGGTACCAAAATCGTCAATAGCGATACGAACACCGGCTGTCCTCAATCTCTGCAACATGTCTGCCGATGCCGTTAAATTGCCGATTAATTCTGATTCTGTTATTTCGAGAGTCAGCCGATGCGGTTCAAATCCGGCCTTTGCGACCAGTTTCTTCATATTGTCCTCAAATGCGGACAAAGCCAAATCTCCGGCCGTGACATTGATCGACAGACGCAAAAACCCAAGGCTTATTGGCCAACCGGCAGCGAGCGTCAACGCCTGCTTGTGGATTTGCGCCGAAAGCGATTCCATCACCCCGGCCCGCTCCGCCACGGCGAAGAGAGTTGAAGCACCCAACAGCCCATATTCGGGATGTTCCCATCGGGCCAAGGCTTCAGCACCCACGAGTTGTCCCGTATCGGCTCTGATTTGCGGCTGAAACGCGATCACGATTTCTCCCCGCCCCATCGCCCCGGCCAATTGTTCCTCCAACACCTCTTCCAGATGCACATCGGCTTCAGTAACAGTGCTAAAATTGATCGGCAAAGCATCTGCGGCAGTTGCTTCGGCCAGCGCCAGAACGGCCTTTCTGATCAATGTCTTTTCACTCGAATCTTCGTTCCCGATGGCGATTCCGGCACGAGCAACGGGGTTAATCGGCCGCCCCTCCAGTTGCAGGCCAAGAAAAACGCTGTCGATCAGATCATTCGCAAATTCCGAAATCTTGCTACTCTGCAGATCGGCCAGTGCGATCAGAAAATTCTGCCCATCCAGACGCGCGACCAGCTGGGAGCCTGCATATTGACGCTGCGTCTGATCCATCAGCCTGTGACCGACAATGCGCAGCAGCTGATCCCCGGCATGGCGTCCGAAAGCGGCATTGATCATCCGGAAATTCTTGATGCCGATCGCAATGAGGGTGGGTTTACTTCCCGCTTCCAGTTTTTTCCGAACCCAGGACCCCGCAGCTGCGGCATTTCTCAATCCCGAAAGCAAATCTCTTCCCGTCCAGTCGTCAACGTCCTCGCTGCTGGCTAGATATTCGATCCTGCCGAAAATCCGGCCAGCCTCTTCATGCAGGTGAT
The DNA here is from genome assembly GCA_947488845.1 of uncultured Sphingomonadaceae bacterium. GTDB lineage: Bacteria > Pseudomonadota > Alphaproteobacteria > Sphingomonadales > Sphingomonadaceae > Parasphingorhabdus. Next base: position 51,858 of record CANLBM010000014.1, read on the forward strand.
GAAGCACCGCACGTCCATTGAGCTGGTGCGGAACCGCCGCCTGTCTGGCGCCGTCACGCAAACGCCCCATAGCTCCGCGAACGCGCTTGCGTTCATCCTCCGATAGCTGCCGGTAGATGCCGGTGGCAGGATATCGTTTGAAATCAATCTGGCGGGCTGCTTCTGAGAGACTATCGCTAACCCAGGATTCGTCGACGGAATTCAACGCCATCGACCATTGCAAATCCGCACTGGTCAACATCGATTGTTCGTTACTCGCGCGTTCGGCGCCTCCTCGAAAATTCTCGACATAACGATAGGCATATTTGATCGACAGCGCCAGATTCGCTCCCGGATCTGCGAAGTCCAGATAATGGGTCGCACCCGAATCATAGCATTGCTGAACTATCTGAGAGTTCTCACTGCTATCAATCAAAGCCAATATCGCGATCCCACCCACGGTCGCAGAAGTTGAAAGTTCGACAATAGCTTCCAAGCCGTCATTTACGGCCCTGCGAACATCAATAACGGCGATCATCGCCCCGGCTGAGAAAAACCGGCCGCTCAGATTGTCCGATCTCCGGGCGGAATGAACCCGCCAACCAAAGGACGCAATTTCTGCGGCCAGAGGATCGCGTTCCTGGAAAGAAAGCAGAAACAAATTTCTGAATTCAGCCAAATGCGCAGTCGAGATGGAAATTTCGGGAACGTCAAAACTCCTTTAACCGGACCACCGGCACGCCAATTTACCAGCGACCGACTATCTTTTTCCGTAGCAGCAAAACCTTTATATGCCGTTGCCTGCCTATCCGGAAAGCGCTAGCTCTATAGCATTGATCCAACGTGAGGCGCCCTATGCAAGACGGTTTCGGACGCAAAATTGATTATCTTCGCATTTCGGTCACCGACCGATGCAATTTCCGCTGCCAATATTGCATGTCGGAAAAAATGACCTTCATGCCAAAATCCGAGCTGCTGACGCTCGAAGAAATCACCCTGATCGCGGAACGGTTCATCGGGCATGGCATCCGCAAAATCCGCCTCACCGGCGGCGAACCGTTGGTCAGAAGGGATATGAAAGACGTTATCCAGCGGCTCGGCAGAAAAGTGGCCACCGGTGAACTGGAAGAATTGACCCTCACCACTAACGGATCGTTGCTGACCGAATATGCCGATCATCTCGCTGCCCATGGGATGCGGCGGATCAATGTGAGCATGGATACACTCGACCCCGCCCGCTTTTCCGAGATTACCCGCGGCGCCGATGTGAACATCGTGCTGGATGGCATAAAGGCCGCCAAGGAAGCGGGTATCCGGGTCAAGATCAATATGGTGGCGGTTCGCGATTTCAATGAAGCCGATCTTCTTGCGATGGCGGAATATTGCGCCGAAAATGGCCATGATCTGACGATTATCGAGAGCATGCCTTTGGGTGATGTTGGTGCGGATCGCAAACTCGCCCATATTTCCACCGATGAATTCCTGGCTCCGTTGAGAGACCATTATACAATCCTTCCTATTCCCCATCGCAGCTCCGGGCCGGCGCGCTATGTTTCGGTCGAACCGCTCGGCCTCCGGCTGGGCCTGATCACTCCGCTCAGCAATAATTTTTGCGATGATTGCAACCGCTTGCGCCTAACCACGGATGGCAAGATATATATGTGCCTCGGACACAGCGCCCATGTCGATTTGCGCGCCGCAGTGCGCAAGGATGGCATCGCTGCCGTTGACCAACTGCTCCAACAGGCTCTAAAGCTCAAACCGCAGCGCCATGATTTCAATGCGCAGCTCGATGGGTCCGCAGAGATATTGGAGCGTCATATGAACGTCACGGGCGGATGAGCGATAAAAAATGGGCACTAATCGTGTCACCGACGCTACCGGCGCAGGAAGCGGCCGAAAAGCTAAAATCACTGATCGACTGGGTGCCGGTTGAAGAAGCCGACCATGCGGTTGTGCTTGGCGGTGACGGCTTCATGCTGCAAACGCTCCACCAGATGCTCAATCGCAGGAAAATCATGCCGGTCTATGGCATGAACCTCGGCACCGTCGGCTTCCTGATGAACAACTGGCATATGGAAGACCTCGAAAAGCGCCTGCGCAAGGCCCGGGCGTTCAAGGTCAAGCCGCTCAAGATGGAGGTGGAAACCATCTCGGGAGCAAAGTTCACTCTGCCCGCCATCAACGAAGTCTCGCTTCTGCGCGAAACGCGTCAGACAGCCAAGCTCGAGATCGAAATCAACGGCCGGATCATGATGGAGGAGCTGGTCTGCGACGGGGTGCTGATTGCGACGCCCGCCGGCTCCACTGCCTATAATCTATCCGCCAATGGTCCGATCCTGCCGCTGACCTGCAATCTTCTGGCGCTGACACCGATCAGCCCGTTCCGGCCAAGGCGCTGGAAAGGCGCAATATTGCCCGACAAGATGGAAATAACCATCCGGGTACTGAACCCTGAAAAACGGCCTGTCAGCGCCGTAGGCGACCAACAGGAAGTCCGCGATGTGAGCTGCGTTAAAGTCGCGATAGACCGCGCGCAGGCGCTGACGATGCTGTTTGATCCGGAGCATGCGCTTGACGATCGCATCGCTATGGAACAATTTGTTGTTTGATGGCTTGCGGCTCTCAAATGTCGTTGCTATAGGCGCGCTTCACCATGAAAGGCTCGATCCAGAATCGAGCGTGTTCCCCGATAGCTCAGTGGTAGAGCATTCGACTGTTAATCGAATGGCCGTTGGTTCGAATCCAACTCGGGGAGCCATTTTTCATGGCTCTATTTTCTCCCAGATCAGACAGTTTCGTAAGAGACAATGGCTGTTAGTGCATTGCACTAGATATCTCTGTTCAGATAAGTCTCCTTTTTCCTGATAAACTTTACACACTTGACAGGGTTATAAAATATGATCTGCTGTGCGCCGAAACTGGCGGCACTGGCGCATTTTTCCATATGAGCTATGGCCTGAAAGCGTGCTGCACGCGGATGCGAGACTATAAGGGCGCTGATCCGTCATGGATTGAATCTATCACACGAGAGCTGCTGTAGGAAAGCCACCCAATATGAGCGACCCTGTGACAAGCCGCGGAGATATTCAGGCCGCTTTGGCCAATGCGACCTGGTTCCGGCCGTTTCTCTTGGCGTGATACAAGGCCTTGTCCGCCCGATCCATCCCTTCGTGCAACGAATCGGTATCACTCAATATCGCCAGCCCGAAACTCGCGGTCACCTTGTCGTTGGAATCTAGTTCCGGATGCACGACAAAACGCAACGAGTCGCAAATATTCTGGGCCAGAAATTGCGCAGTTTCGACCGGCATCCACTGGGTCAGTACGGCGAACTCCTCACCACCGGTTCGCGCCACCTGGCCATATTCTTGACACAGCTCCATAGCCGTTTCCGCTATTCTCTGCAGCACCTTGTCGCCCGCTGCGTGGCCATATTGGTCATTGATCTGCTTGAAATGGTCGACGTCAAACAAGATAATCGTACGTACAAAAATCGCTCCCTGTTTCTCGCCCGGGCCGGCGGCGAACAATCCTTTCAGACCGCGCCGGTTCAGCATTCCCGTCAGAGGGTCCCGGTGGGACTCGGTGTGGAAATGCAGGACCATGGCATGACCGGCAGCGAAGAGCAGCACCATCGCCAGCGCTAGTGCCGCGATGCCGTTTGTCAGCTGGAATAGCCAGACATAGGTCGATTCCGTATAGCTTTGCTCGGTCAGCGGGTGACCGAGCACAATATTGATCGTTACGACCCGGATGACGAACGTGGCAGCGACGGTTGCAATGACACCGAATAGCGCCCCGTCGATCAGTCTTGTGCCCGTCTTCCACAATGGCACCAGCGACAATGACAGCAAAAGCCCCGCCCCGGAATTGACCAGCAACGTTCGTGCGTAAATATCTGGCGCTACAAAGCTCAGCCATATCAGACCTGCCGTCGCCACTGTCAGACCAAGCCCGACCATCTTGATGGGAAAGATTGCGTTGCACCTGATGTAAATCGCCTTGGCAATCGCGAGACTGAATATCCAGAACATGCCGGTCGAAAGAAAGATGAGGCCCATCGGTGTCGAGGAGGTGCGTGTACTGGAGAGCATATAGGCCACGAACGCCGCAACATAGGCCAGACCAACCCATCCCGAAAATTTCTGGCTTTTGACCGAAAAATGGAGAACCCCGAAAACAAGCGCGAATAGTGCCAATATCAGGGTCGTTAATATATGAAAGTCAGAATTTCCGGACATTGGCCGCAGTCTAACAGGGAGCCTTCAATTAAAGGTTAACCGTATCGCTTTGGCAAAGGGTTCAGATCTGGAATGCTGGTAAAAATTGGTAACTTCCCGTCTTCGTGCGAACCCGACCGATTTGGCGACGCGCCAAAACTTTACACCAATGGAATGTAATATTTTCCGTGACCTTTGCCCGAAAACCGCAAAATTCGGGCCTTTACCTGTCACACGCGAACCGTCGAGTGTGACCTTTCATATTACCGTAGCGGTCAGGCAGCAACATGCGGACAACAGCGAGCAGCGTTCACTATCCGGATTATCAAAGAGCATGTCCCGCGTGTATCGCAAGAGCGGTCGTAACAATAAGCAAGCGGACCGCGTGTAGGACAGTGCTTTTCCTCCTTCCCCCTCGCGGGGTGAGGGAAAGCGCGGATGCTGCGACTGACAACCTTATTCAAACCCACAAAATCCTGACCGCCACATAGAGTATAAGTAATGCCGTCAGCCGCCGGATCCACATCTCCGGCAAGGCTTTGCTGGCCAATAGGCTGCCGATCTGACCCCCGAGCAGCACGCCTAGGAATAGCGGCCAATAGGCAAGGAGAGCTTCCCCTCCACTGCTCCATCCCGATTTCATCAGTTGCCCTGCCAGACCTGCGATTGAATTGACCAGGATGAACGCGCTGGCGGTCGCGGCGATCCGGCGGCTGTCGGACCAGCGGGTGAGCAGCAGGATCGGAGCGAGGAAGATGCCGCCGCCGATGCCGACCATGCCGGAGAGAAAGCCGATGCCGGTGCCGGTGGCGGGCGCGAACAGCCGGTGGCCTGTCCATTGTCCTCGGGGGGCGCTATCCCCTGCCCGCTTGATGAAAGGTTCGATGATCAGCAACAGGCCCGCTGCGGCGAGCGACAGGCCGAGCAGCAGCATGAAGCTCTGCTGTTCCAGCACCATGCGGCCGCCCAGCCATGCCGCTGGCACGGACAGCAGCAGGATTGGCCAGATTCTGGACCATTCGATCAGTCCTCGAGACTGGAAGCGGATGGTTCCGCCAGTCACAACGATGATATTGCAGAGCAGCGCAAGGACCGGCAACGCCCGATAGTCGAGCGCGGCCAGTGCCAACAGCGCGATATAGGTGGAACCTCCGCCAAAACCGACGCTGGCGTAGAGAGCGGCGGTTACCGCAAACAGCAGGGCCAGGCCGAGAATTGAAAAATCCATCTCAGTTCCCGCCTGGCACGCCGTGTTTCAGATCAGAACTTGCCGTGGCAATGCTTATATTTGCGTCCCGAACCACAGGGGCATGGCGCATTGCGGCTGACATTGGCGCCTTCGGCTAGATTGTCCAACTGTCCGGATTGTCGTGGCGGCAAAGTTGTGGAAACCGTTCCTCGCGTGCCGCCATCGATATCATTGCTATTATCTTCGCCGGTCAGCGGATCGATATGCGTGGTCAGGAAATCCGGCAATTCAGGCAGGTCCGGCACAACAAGTTCATCCTGCCGGTGAAATTCACTGACAGCGATCGTCTTGGTCACACCTTCGCGGATAATTTCCAGCATCCGTTCGAACAGGCCAAAGGCTTCCTGCTTATATTCGTCGAGCGGCTTTTTCTGGGCATAGGCGCGCAGGAAAACCACCTGTCGCAACGCATCCAGCGTAGCCAGATGTTCTTTCCAGTGATGGTCGAGCAATTCGAGCAGGATCGATTTTTCGATCTGTGCCCAGACACCGGGCTTGTCGCCTTCGACCTGCGCCATCTTGGCTTCAAACTCGGCATCAGCCATATCGGAGAGGCGGGTTTCGATAATTTCCGGTTCCAGCGCGTCTTCCTGCATCCAGCTGGCAAAATCAGGCTTTAGATTCAGCACTTCCTCAACACGGGTTTTCAGACCCTCAATATCCCATTGTTCAGGATAGGAACCGGGCGGGCACGCATCGGCGACAATCGCATTGACGGTTTCGTGCCGCATATCCTCGACGACATCGCCGACCGTTTCCGCATCCATGATTTCCGAGCGCTGTTCGTAGATCACCTTGCGCTGGTCGTTCATCACGTCATCATATTCGACAACCTGCTTGCGCGCTTCATAGTTCCGCGCCTCAACCTTTTTCTGTGCTGTTTCAATGGCCTTAGACAGCCATTTGCCACCGATTGCTTCGCCGTCCTCGAGATTCTTGTTCATCATCTTGGCAAACATCGTTTCGGTGCCGAAGATGCGCAGCAGATCGTCTTCGAGGCAGAGATAGAAGCGGCTCAGTCCGGGATCGCCCTGGCGACCGGAGCGGCCGCGCAGCTGGTTATCGATCCGGCGGCTTTCGTGCCGCTCGGTGCCGAGAACGAACAGACCGCCGGCCGCTCTCACCTCTTCGCGCAGCGCCCGCACTTCTTCTTCGATCTTGGCGATGGCCTTGACCCGTTCCGGCCCTTCTTCCATGTCGGCAAGTTCTTCCTCGATCCTGAAATCGATATTGCCGCCGAGCTGGATATCGGTGCCGCGGCCAGCCATGTTGGTCGCGATCGTCACCGCGCCGGGAGAACCGGCCTGCGCCACAATATGCGCTTCCTGTTCGTGGAAGCGGGCGTTGAGGACGTTATGCTTCACGCCTTCCTTGTTCAGGAAGTCCGAGAGCAGTTCGGATTTTTCGATCGAAACAGTGCCGACCAATACCGGCTGCCCCTTATCGCTGTGTTCCTTGACGGTTTTTGCGATGGCGGCAAATTTGTCGAGCGTATTCTTGTAAAACTCGTCGTTTTCGTCGATCCGCAGCACCGGCTTGTTGGTCGGAATGGTGACGACATTCATCTTGTAGATTTCGAAAAATTCTGCCGCTTCGGTTTCTGCGGTACCGGTCATGCCGCCCAATTTGGGATACATACGAAAATAATTCTGGAAGGTAATCGATGCCATGGTCTGGTTTTCCGGCTCGATCTGCACCCCTTCTTTCGCTTCGACCGCCTGGTGCAAGCCATTGGACCAACGCCGCCCCTCCATCATCCGGCCGGTAAATTCATCGATGATGATGACCTTGCCTTCCTTGACGATATAGTCGGTATCACGCTTGCGCATGACATTGGCCATCAAAGCCTGGTTCAGATGGTGGACGACCTGGGTATTCTCGAAATCATAGAGATTGTCGCCAACCAGCAGACCGGCTTCCTCGAGCAGGCGTTCCGCCTTTTCCGTGCCATCCTCGGTCAGCGAGATATTGCGGGTCTTCTCGTCCTTTTCATAATCGTCTTCGGTGATATTCTGAACCACCGCGTTGACCTGCAAATAGAGATCGGATTTGTCATCGGTCGGCCCCGAAATGATCAAAGGTGTCCGGGCTTCGTCGATCAGGATCGAATCGACCTCATCGACAATCGCGAAGTTGAACGGCCGCTGGACCATCTGGGCGCGTTCGTGCTTCATATTATCGCGCAGATAATCAAAGCCGAATTCATTATTGGTGCCGTAGGTTATATCGGCCGCATAGGCTGCCCGGCGTTTGTCCTCGCCAAGGTTGGGTACGATCACGCCGACTTCCAGACCCAGGAAATTATAGACCTGACTCATCCATTCCGCATCGCGGCGGGCCAGATAGTCATTGACGGTGACAACATGCACGCCCTTGCCGCCGATTGCATTGAGGTAACAAGCGAGCGTCGCGACCAGGGTTTTACCTTCGCCGGTCCGCATTTCGGCGATTTCGCCACGATGGAGCACGATGCCGCCGATCAGCTGCACATCATAATGGCGCTGTCCCAGGGTCCGTTTGGCCGCTTCGCGTACGACCGCGAAAGCTTCCGGCAGGATGTCGTCGAGCGATTCCCCACCAGCGGCACGTTCCTTGAAATACAACGTCTTCGCAGCGAGTTCTTCGTCGGAAAGAGGTTCGATCGCAGGCTCGAACGCGTTGACCGCGTCGACCACTTTTTGCATCGATTTTACGTACCGGTCGTTGGCTGAACCGAATATGGATTTGGCAATACCGCCGAGCATGATGTTTTCCAATTTGTAGATTTTTCCGGCCGATAGGCCGCCGCGAACAGGATGAATTTGGGAAGAATTTCTTGCCGTTCAATAGCGGCAAGGCCGGAAATGGCGCTAGGGGGCACCTTCTTCATGTTCCAGCTTGTCGCCATCTTCATCGCGCATCGTGGCGACGACCCAGACGGGTGTTTTGCTACCGGCTTTGGAGATCGCGCGTGGCGCCGAAACGCAGGCTGCAGCCACTGCGCAGGATTGATGATCCGGTGAGACAAGTCCTGCAATTTCGATGGACGACGATGGATCGACGATAGCCGCTTCCGACAGATTGGCAGCGCTTCCCAATTCCGGCACCATGCGTTCTGCAGCCGCAGCCGACGCAGGCACGGCCAGGCCGACAGCGTTGAATAGCAGCAACATAAAACTTGCAAAATATGCGTTCATGGACAAGGCCTCGTCAATATCAGCGCGTTCTATCAAAACATTGTATAAAGGCAAGTTAAGTGTCGGACAAACTTTCGCCTCTGGCTCCAGCAATTTCCCCCGCATTACCCGATATTGCGGGCGTAACCAGCCGCATAGCCCGCGCCCGCTACAAGGATTGGGACCGCTGCGATCTGACCTTTGTCGAATTGGCAGCAGGAACATCGGTCGCCGGGGTGCTGACGCAAAGCAAATGTCCCTCGCCCGAAGTCGAATATTGCCGGGAAGCGCTCGCGGGCGGCAAGGCGCGCGGTCTGGTCGTCAACGCCGGCAATGCCAATGCCTTTACCGGCGCACGGGGCAAGGCTGCGGTGCAGAAAATATTGTCGCTGGCCGCGGCCCATCTCGGATGCCCGGACCATGAAATATTCGTCTCCTCGACCGGCGTGATCGGTGTACCGCTGCCGCAGGACAAGGCGGAGGCGGGTCTGAAAGCGGTGTTCGAGGCCGACCCCTGCAGCTGGGAAGATGCCGCTGCAACGATCATGACCACCGATACTTTCCCGAAGATGGCGACCACTAGCGCTGTCGTCGGCGGCCAGACCGTCCATCTCAACGGAATCATCAAGGGATCCGGCATGATTGCGCCGGACATGGCGACGATGCTCGGCTATATTTTCACCGATGCCACCGTGGAAGCCGGTTTTCTGCAGGAGATGCTGAGCGCGGCGACAGCCAAAAGTTTCAACTGCATTACCGTGGACAGCGATACGTCGACCAGCGACACCGTGCTGGCCTTTGCCACGGGTCAGAATGCAACCCCTGCCCTGACGTCGTTCGATGACGAGGGCGCAGATGCCTTTCAGGCTGCGCTTGCCGATCTGTGCATGCAAATGGCGCATCTGGTCGTTCGCGACGGCGAAGGCGCGAGCAAGTTCATCGAAATCGCGGTAACCGGCGCGGACAGCGACTACAGCGCCAAGCGCATCGCCCTGTCGATCGCCAACTCGCCTTTGGTCAAGACCGCCATTGCCGGAGAAGACGCCAATTGGGGGCGGGTAGTCATGGCCGTCGGCAAGGCCGGCGAACCGGCCGACCGCGACCGGCTGGCAATCGGCTTTGGCGGGGTCACCGTGGCGCGCGACGGTCTGGTCGTGCCGGATTATGACGAAGCACCCGTCGCCGCCCACCTCCGGGGGAGCGAAATCGATATCGCCGTCGATATCGGGCTGGGCAACGGCAGGGCAACGGTCTGGACCTGCGATCTGACCCACGGCTATATCGATATCAACGCCGACTACAGGAGCTAGACCATGCATCCCCTTTATCAGCCCGTTCTCGACATCATCGAGGATGCGTCGCGCGATATCGTGATGCCCCATTACCAGAATCTGAAATCGCACCAGATTGACGAGAAGACGCCCGGTGATCTGGTGACGGTCGCGGACAAGCTCAGCGAGGAATATATTGCCGGGGCGTTGTCAGCATTGCTGCCGGAAACCAAGATTGTCGGCGAGGAAGCCTTTGCCGCCGATGAATCGGTACTGGATCAGTTGGCCGACGGTCAGGTCTGTATTATCGATCCGATTGACGGGACTGGCAATTATGCCGCTGGACGGGGTCCATTCGGGATCATGATCGCTCTGGTCGAACAGAATGAAACCGTGGCAGGCTGGCTCTTTGACCCGCTAACCGGGCGCATCTGCCATGCGAACAGAAATGGTGGCGCTTTTATAAACGGAGATCGGGTTACGGTGGCGAGGGATCATCCCGAGAGACCGGTGGCCGCTCTGGCAACCGGTTTCATGACGCCCGAGGAGCGGGACATATTATTGGCCACAGCCGAACCTCATTATGAAATAGTCGATATTCCGCGCTGCGCCGCCGAACAATATCCGAGACTCGTGCAAGGAACCAACCATATTTCGGTGTTCCAGCGCACCCTGCCCTGGGACCATGCGTCGGGGGTGTTGTTCCTCAACGAAGCCGGAGGAAAATGCGCGCGGTGGGATGGTTCGGACTATCGTCCTGCCGACCGCAGGAAGGGGCTACTCGGCGCTTCGTCACCGAAACTCTGGGACGAAGCAGCCGAGCGGCTTGGGGAAATTTTCAGAAATTAGGCAGGGAGGCTGGATTCGAGCCATGCCTTGAGCTGGCTTTTCGGAGCCGCGCCAACCTTGGTTTCAACCGGCACACCGTTGTTGAACAGGATCATGGTCGGAATGCCTCGTACGCCATATTTCGCAGGCGCATCCGGGCTGTCATCGATGTTGAGCTTGGCAATGGTTACCTTGCCGAGCAGCTCATCGCTTATTTCTTCGAGCGCGGGGCCGATCATTTTGCACGGGCCGCACCATTCTGCCCAGAAGTCGACAAGTACGGGGCCGTCTGCCTTCAGGACATCGCCTTCAAAACTTGCGTCGGTAATTGCTTTGGTAGCCATAACGAATCTCCAATTGTTCTTGCTCTATTTAGGTATGGAAGGGCCCCTGCTCAAGCGCAGTGGCGGAAAGGAATTTCATATCAGCTCAAAGCCGGGCTTGTGCCGGTCGATCAGATCAGCGGAAAGCGCCAGCATTTGCGGGCCGTGCGAATAAAGCAGGCCCGCCTTGATCGGACGATCCGGAAATATCTTTTCGAGCGCCGCTACATAGGCTGCCATCTGTCGCAGATAGGCGACCGGAGCCTCTTCCGCACTCTCGGGAACCCGGCGGCCGGTTTTGAAATCGACGACATAAATCTGATCATCGGCGATCAGCAGTCGGTCGACCGTGCCGGATATAACATGTTCACCGACAACTGCAGCAATTGGCGCTTCTGCAAGGCTTTCCGGGGCAAATAGAGCCGACCATATAGAATTGTCCATGACTGCCAGAACCGTCTTGATGATCTCTGCACGGCGAGCCGGGTCGGCGATCTGCTTCTGCTTTTCCAGCCACCGGTCGGCGACATCCATCCGGCGTTCCGGTACGATATTCGGCAAGCGCTGGAACAGGCTGTGCAGCAATATGCCGCGTTCGGCAGCATCGCGCATGGTCAGGTCCGGTGGCGGGTTGCTGGCATCATCGGGGCCGAGATGCGAGGGCGTCAGGGGTCGCGGTGGGCGCGATTCTTCCGGTGCGGCGCGGAATAGCCAGTCCGGTGGTGGCGATTGGCCGACATCCTCAGCGCTACCAGAGTCGATAGCAGAGGAAGTCGTAGGCTTGTTCCGGCTCTCTGTCCGATACTGCCGCACCGCGAACCAGTCCGGATCTTCCTGCCAGTCACTACCCAGCGCGATCATGCCTCTTTCCATCGCACCATACCAGCTCAGCTCGGGCACTTCGCCCTTTGCCCTTGGTCCCAGAACACCCGCAACCACCAGATGCTCTTCCGCCCGGGTCATCGCGACGTAGAGCAGCCGCCAATGTTCTTCCATCGCGACCTTGTCGGCATAGTCGGCATGTTCGGCCAAGATGCCGACACGTTCCGCCTTGCGAACCGGAACCACCGGATATTCGAGTTCCAGACCGGTCCCCTCGCCGAGTTTGATATTGAAGCCGCCGCTTTTCTTGCTCGCAGGGTCAAAGGTCGCATTGGCGAGGATCACCAGCGGTGCCTGTAATCCTTTTGCGCCGTGAACGGTCATCAGACGCACTTCATTGCCGCCCTCGACCTGCTCGCGCTTGATTTCGACATCGCCCCGGTCGAACCAGTCGAGAAATCCCTGAAGGGTCGGGATATGATCGCGCTCAAAGGCCAGAGCGGTTGCCAGCAATTCGTCGAGCGGGTCCACCGCCGCATGGCTGAGTCGCGCCAGCAATTTGCGCCGGCCCTGCATCGGCCCGGATAATATCGTCTCGAGAAACTGGTAGGGCGTATTGAAATCGGCCATTGCCAGCAGCTGCTGCAGCGGCTTGATATGGTCGCCGAGGCCATCCTGCCTGCGCAAGAACTCCCAGAGGCTTTTCTCGCCATTGATCTTGCCGCGATAACCGCGAGCCAGCAAATCCTCTTGGCTCCAGCCAAGCAACGGCGAAACAGCCAAGCTGGCCAGATTGAGATCATCATTGGGCTGCAGCACGAAACGGATCGCGGCCAGCAAATCCTGCACCACCAGCGGCTGGTTCAGGCGGATCCGGTCGATTCCGGCTACCGGGACTTTCTCGGCGAAGAGGCGGGCGACTATCAGAGCGCTGAGTTCGTCGCGCTTGCTCACCAATATCAATATGTCTTTCGGTTGCAGCGCCCGGTTCTCGCGATCCAGCCACAGCGGGTTTTCCGGCGACAGCCATTGCTTGATCTGCACCGCCAGCTGCTGGGCAAAGACCCTTTTCTCTTCGCTGGCCCAGGATTCCTCATCCTCGTCATCGCCGTCGCTGGTGTTGGCAATCGGTTTCCAGAGCGTGACGCTGCCGCTGGCATCGAGATAATTGCTGCGATGTTCAGGGATTTTCTGGTCGAGACCCAATTGCTCGTGACTGAGCTGTTCCAGCGTCGCATCGACAACCCTCAATATCGGTGGGGTCGAGCGGAAACTACGGTCCAGCGAAAGATCACCGAACGGCTTTTCCGATGCATCTGCCAGACCGAAAAACTCGGTGCGCGCATTCGCGTAATTATGCGGACTGGTGCCCTGAAAGCCGAAGATCGCCTGTTTGAAATCGCCAACCGTGAACAGAGTCCGGTGGCGTTCGGGATCAACGCCCATGCCGGCAAAAAACTCGCCGGCCAGCGCCCGGACGATATCCCATTGCGCGACATTGGTATCCTGCGCCTCGTCGATCAATATATGATCGGTGCGCTGGTCGAGCTTGTAGCGGATCCAGGCCGCCATATCGCTTTTCTGCAGGAGCCGGGCCGTCATCCGGATCATGTCGTCAAAATCGACAACGCCGTGCAGCCGCTTGGCGTCGGCATATCGGTGGTAGAAAGCGCGCCCGGCTTCCAGCGCGCCGGCGAACATGTCGGCATATTCGAACAGCACCGCTTTTTCGAGCAGCCCGTTACTCCATTCGAAAAGCGAACCGGCGATGAAATCATAATCCGGCAGGACCTTTAGCAGGCCTTTGGTCGGTTTCGGTGGCCCACCGGTGGTCTTGGTGGCCCAGGCCAGATGAACATCGGCCAAGGCGGCGGCCCGCTCCTGCGGATTGAGAGTCAGCCAGAGGCGGATCGCCAGTTGCCGTTCCTGTTCCTTCTTGCCGCCGGCTTCCGCCATTGCATCGCGCAACAGGGTGATCGCGCGCAGGTCGATTGCTTCGTCGGTGCACCGGTCGGCCAGCCATGACTGGGCATCGCCGTCGATCGGCAGGCCGAGCAACCCGCGGACAAAAGGCAGAACACCGGTGGGAAGTCCATCCATCGCATCGGCCTTGGCCGCGCATGTCATCAGAAATTGTTCGGTCGCCTCCTCGCCCATCCGGACGCTGAGCCGCTGGATCGCCTCGACAATCTGCCGACGCCCGGTCTGCTCTTCCTCGAGCAGCAGATCACCCAGCGCCTCGCGCGCCAGTATTTTCTGGTCGCGCGCCTCGATCGGCTGGAACATCGAGGCGATGCCGGCCTCTTCCGGAAAGGACGCGAGCAAAGACTGACAAAATCCGTGGATAGTCATGATCCGGAGGCCGCCACCCTGCGCATCGAGGACGCGGGCAAATAAGGTCCGTGCGCGATCCCGGGTTTCAGGACCTGTCGATGCGCCGATGGCAGCAAGGTCGCTGGCCAATCTGGTATCATCCATCCGCACCCAGGCGGCGAGCTGGCGATTGATCCGCTCGGCCATTTCCGCGGCACCCGCCTTGGTGAAGGTCAGGCAGAGAATATGTTCGGGATCGACCTTTTCCGTCAGCAGCAGGCGGAACACCCGCGCCGTCAGGACCTGCGTCTTGCCGGTACCTGCCGAAGCGCTGAGCCAGATATTGGTCTCGGGCTCAACCGCATCGATCTGCCGGTCCTTGAGCGGAAAGATTTTTGGCTTGCTATCACTCATCGTCGGCCATTTCTGCCGGTGCACGACCGTACCACTCCTCGAGCCGCATCAACTGGTCATAGTCGGCATAGCGGGCATATTCCGGATGCAGCTTGGCGGTCATCGGCTCGGTGCCCTTGAGATAGCGATCGGCGGCCTCGTTGAACCGGGCCACTGCGTGGTCGACCATCGCGTCCCCCGGGATGATATTATCTCCGCGCCCTTTTGTCGGCGAGCGGATATAGCCGAAATCGTCGGTACCGCCCTTTTTCGCCAGCGCCCAATATTCGAAGGCAACCGCCTCGCCTTCTATATCCTTGAACCCGCCCAATTCCGCGATGGCAGCGAGCAGGCCAAGCTGCAGATTATAGCCTTCGGCCACAGCCTTGTTGCTTGGCGCGCCGCCGGTCTTGTAATCGACAATGGCGATGCCGCCATCGGGCATCCGGTCGATCCGGTCGGCGATGCCAGACAGTTCGATACCGGCGATCTCGGCCTTTCCGTAGATTTCCGAAGCCAGCGGTTCGCGGCCACTCTTGCGGCCCTCGGCCAGCGTCTCGGCGATCCAGTCCAGCCCTTCCAGCAGGCGCGGCGCCCACAGGCTGCGCATCAGCGGGTGCAGGCCCGGGTCATTGAGGAACGCTTCGGCTCTTTCCCGCAACTTCGCCGGGGCATAATCGTCCTGCTTGGCCCATTGTTCGAGAATGTCGTGGATGATCGTCCCGCGCCAGGCGGCGCTCGGATCGGCGTCGATCATATCGAGGGCGGCAAATCCCATGATCTTTTTCGCGTAGAAGGAATAGGGATCAGCGATCAGACTGTCGACCTGGGTCACCGAAATCGGGATATGGCGCTGTTCCTTGCCCGGCATAGGCGCGGGGCGGGTATAAGGATGGGATTCGGATTCCGGCTTGTCGATCGCGGAGAGCCATGCCCGGGCCTGCGGATGCTCTTTCAGATTGTCGCCGCACATGCCCTTCAGCCGGAGCAGGAAGCGCGAGGCAATCGCCGGCCCGGAATCATCGCGGTGCGCGCGGGAGAGAATGACTTTCTTCGCCCCCATGGCGCCGACAAGATCGTGCGCAGACAGACCGATCTGCCGCTCCTGCGCCGGCAGGCCGAGCGATTTGCGGATCATCGGCGCGAGCCAGGGATCGGGCGTTATCGCCTGCGGCCAACTGCCCTCGTTGAGGCCGCAACAGATGACAAGTTCCGACTGTTGCAGACGGGCTTCCAGCAAGCCGTAAAGCGCGATCCGCGGGTGGCCGCCGTAGGGCGGGCGCACGGAAATGTCCGCCATCAAAGTCTCGAAATAACCGGGCAACTCATTCGCCTCGATGCGGATCGGCCCCATTTCCGCGCGGATCTGCAGCTTCGCCAAAAGGTCGGCCAGTTCACGGCCGCCCGGGCCAGCCCATATCGCGCCATCGGTCAAAGTCTCGGCGAGTTGCCGCAACTGGTCGAGAAGCTTCGGCCAGTCGAGCGGCGCTGCAAAAAGCGTCGCGATCGGATCGAACATTTTTTGGACGGATTGCCACCACGGCGTGACGGCTGCGCGGAGTTTCTTCGTCCGGTGATTGTCGGTCTTCAGCAGCGCGTCAATACCGGCCAGTCCCGGCGCCGGACGCGGACCACGCAAAAGCAGGTCGAGCTTTCGTACCTGGTCGAGCCAGAAAAGCCGCCCCTCGCCGCGCTGCACCAGCGGATGTTTGAGCAAAGCAAGAAATTCGGCCGGCGGGAAACCATCGGCAACCGCCGCCAGCAAATTGAGGAAAAACACGCCTTCCGGAAGCTTCGCCAAGGGCTGGCCGGCGGTGTCATCGATCTGGATTTCCCAGCGCTTCAAATGGGCCGAGATGCGCGTCGCCAGCGACCGGTCGGGCGTGACAATCGCCACCCTCTGATCCGGGTCTTCCAGCGCTTCGCGGGCCAGAAGCGCAATGACCTGCGCTTCCTCGGCGCTGTTGCGCGCCTCGACCGTCTGCACCCCGGCAAGGCTGCGTTCGCTGCTTTCCAGCGTCTGCCAGCGCACCGTCAGTTTCGGGATCGCGAAAGCATTGCTCAGCGCCCGGCTGCGCTTGGCCGCCGCGCCGCTCTCGCCGGTGCGCGGCCAGCGGAGGAGTTCACCGCGCGCAATCGACATCCGGTCGAGCAATAATTTCATATGATATTGCGGATGGGTTTCCTGCGCCCGCTTTGCGTAACCGCTGTCCGGGTCGGGCGGGAAAGGACCCAGCAAGTCCCATTCCTCGTCCGGCATGATCAGATCGAGATCGGGCAGGACCACCAGCCCCTGGGGCATGAAAGAAATCGTCTCCAGAAAACGGGCAATGGCGGGAGCGGACGTGGTGATACCGGCCGCGACGACGAAATGGCCGGGTGGCGATGTCTTCCAGCTTTTGGCGATATGGTCGAACAGGGCGTTGCGGCGCACCGCCTGATCGACCCGCTGCCATTTTTCCAGCTGCTGCCGCCATTTCTCGGCGATGATCAGGAAGAAGCGATAGGAATCCTGCCAGTGGCTGGACAGATCAAGGCTCTCCGGTTCCGTCTTCATCAGGTCGGACAGCGAAATTTCCTCGACGTTCAGCTGGTCGAGCGTGCTCGCGAACTCGCGCGCCAGCCGTAGTGCGTCCTTGGCCAATATGGCATCGTCGCGCAGCCGGATTTCCTTCTGGATCAATTGCGCCAGCGTGAGCAGCCGGTCCATCGGATCGACAGCCGCCGGAATATCGAGCGCCAGTTCGCCGGAATCGAGCGCGACGCCGATCGATTCGTCCAGATCAAGGTCGCCGATCACCGCCATTTGCGGCAACAACAGGCCGTTTTCGCTCAGCCGGACGAACGCTTCCTGCAGCGCACGCTGGGCGCGGTTGTTTGGCAGAATAACGAGGCCGCGGGCGAGCCCGAAGGCGTCCTTGGCAAAGCGGTCGATCAGTCCCTGCGCCAGAGCATCGGCAAAGCCGCCGTGCGCGGCGATATTGTATATCGATGGCCGGCGGCGGTCAGACATTCGCCAGCGCGGCTTCTGTCGGCGCTATTGCTTGCGGCGAGCCGACTTCGAACCAGTCGCCTTCATGGACCAGGCCGAACAGACGGCCCTCGCCAATTGCCCGTTCCCAGAAAATATTGGTGGAGAAAGGGCCGTCGGGAGCATCGCGCAGCAACCGTTTGGAAATCAGTTGGATGCCGGAATAGATCAACGGCGCCTGTTGCTCGGGCAGTTTCCGCGAAATCCGCTGCTCATCATCGAGATGGAAGTCGCCTTCGCCTTTATAGTTGTGAGCCGCTTCCCGCGGCACCAGCAGCAGCAGCGCGTCCATCCGGTCCTCGTCCCATGTCTCCGCCAGTCGCAACAGGCTGTTCTTCGACCGGTCGGACCAGAGATTGTCGCTGTTGATGCAATAGAAATGATCTTCGCCGATCAGTGGCTCTGCCTGTACCAGTCCGCCGCCGGTCTCGAACAGTTGCGCCCGCTCGTCGGACACGCGGACATCGACCGGATAGGGCAAAGCGGCGAGATGCGCTTCCATCATGTCGGCAAGATAATGGACGTTGACCACGGCCTTGCCGATGCCCGCCTCGACCAGCTTCTCGAAACAATGATCGATCATCGCTTTGCCGGCCACTTCGACCAGCGGCTTTGGTCGCGTTTCCGTCAGCGGGCGCATGCGCTTCCCCAGCCCGGCCGCCATGATCATCGCCGTATTGACCTTGATCATGTGCCTGCTTTCGATACGCGCATGGGCCGGTTGCGAACGTCTGCCGGTATGTTCTGGTCAAACCATTTCGCGAGGGGCTCGAGCGCGGGATGCTGGAGATCCTTCTCGAGCAGGCGCCACATTCTCGGCAGGAAGTCGAGATAGCGCTCCTTGCCGTCCCTCATGCACAGACGGGTAAAGATACCGATGATCTTGGTGTTCCGCTGCGCGCCCAGAATGGCATAGTGACTGCGAAATGCGTTTGCCGCGTCCTGGTCATGGCCGGACAGATAATAAACGAGCATATTCTCCTCGAGAGCATCCGAGACGTCGCGACGCGCATCCTGCAACATCGACACAAGGTCATAGGCCGGATGGCCAATCAACGCGTCCTGGAAATCCAGAAGGCCAAGCCGACCGTCCTCGAGGAGCATGATATTTTCAGCATGATAATCGCGCATCACCGTGACCGGCGGGTTTTGCGCCGCTATGACCGGCGCAAGAATTTCTCGCCAGATCGCTTCGAAACCTTCTGTATCGACGTCCAGTTGCTGCGCCGGACAATACCATTCGGTCAGAAGATTGGCTTCGCGCAGATATTGCTGCTCATCATAAGCGGGCAGTTCGGCAGCCGGTGCCCGGTGCAATGCCTGCAGCAAATCGATCACCTGGCGATAGATCGGCTCTTCATCTTTCGGGTGGTCGTCAATATGTTCGCGCATCCGCTGATCACCAAAATCCTCCAGAAGGACCAGCCCCCGGGTCAGGTCGCGCGCAAAGATTTCGGGCGCAGCAAAGCCGGAACCGGTCAAATATTCGGCAATCGCGATAAACGGTTTCGGGTCTTCGTGCGGTGGAGGCGCGTCCATCAGGATCGCCTTGCGGCCCCCTGCCTCGACGCGGAAATAGCGACGGAATGAAGCATCCCCGGCGACCGGAGAAATCCGGGCATTATCCCAGCCATTTCGCGTCAAAAATTCTTCCGCTGCTATGGGCGGTTTCATGTCAGTGGCCATCGATCTTTCCAAGCGTCCCCGGCTGTCCAAGTCAACCGGCGATTGCCGTCTCCCGTTATTTCAAGTTCAATCCTGAGAGCATCATGCCAAAAACTGTCGGGCATCCGGTCCGGCCATTCGACTATCATCGCGCCGAATTCCAGCGCATCCTCGAGACCAAGTTCAGGAATTTCTTCCGGATGTTCGATCCGGTACAAGTCGACATGGGCGACCGGAATTCTGGTTTCCGGCGGTTCATATTGCTGCACAATCGCGAATGTCGGGCTCGGCACTTCATCGCCATAGCCCAGCCCCTCCAATATGCCTCTCGCGAGTGTGGTCTTGCCGGCCCCCAGCGTCCCGCTCAGCGCAAGCTTGTCGCCCGTGCGCAGCAATGCGCCCAGTTTGCGTCCGACATCCAGCGTTGATCGTTCGTCATTCAATATCAGCATATTATCATTGTCTCGGCAGACGCAAGGTTACCAGCGTTCCCTGACCCGGTTCGGATGTCAGCGTCAGATCGCCGCCATGGGCCATGACCAGCTGGCGTGCCAGCGGAAGGCCGAGACCGCCCACTTTGTCCGTTGCCTTCTGATCACGCGAGCGCGCGAAACTGTCAAAAGCCTTCGATTGCTGCCCAGCAGTCATCCCCGGACCATTGTCGGAAATATGGATCACCGCCTGTTTCACATTTCCCGAACCGTGGATGAGCACCCGCCCGCCGTCGCCGGTATATTTGATCGCGTTGTCGACGATCTGCGAGATAGCCTGACTGAGCCGTTTCTTGTCCGCCATCGCCGAACCGAGCGTAGCATCCAGCTGCATTTCAACACCGATTGTCTTGGCTTTTGCGTCGTCGGCAAAATGACCGGCAATATCCTCGATCAGTTTGTTGAGATTGACCTTGTCCTTGGCAATCGGCAGTGCGCCGGCTTCGCTTTGACTCAGGTCGAGGACATTATCGATCTGGGTGCCCAGACGTTTGACGGACTGAAGGATCGCCCGCACATATTCATGGCCCTGATCGGTCAGCGGCCCGGCAATCCCCTGATCAAGAAGCTCCGCAAACCCGCCGATCGATGTAAGCGGCGTTCGGAATTCATAGCTCATGTTGGACAGGAATCTGCCTTTGATCGAATCGGCTTCGACCAGCGCCTCGTTACGTTCGCGCAGCGCCTGTTCGATCCGGTAGCTGTCCGAGATATCCAGCATCGTAAAAAGCGCATTGCCGTCGGGCAGCGGGATGGCGGCAAATTCATAGCGGCGTCCGTCAGCAAAATTTATTCGCCCGCCTCTTTGTTCGCGTTCGGTCGTTGCGCTGCGCACCATTTCCCGCACTTCCGAAATCCGGGCAGGCTGTTTCAATTGCTGCGCCATTTTTTGCATCAGCAGATCGACCCGCGGATGCTTACCCAGTTCTGCTTCATCCAGGCCCCAGTTTTTCGCGAATTGATGGTTCCAGATGTTCAGTTTCCCATCGGCAGCGAACACGGCAAGGGATTCAAACAAATTGTCAAAGGTCGCGGTCCGCACCCGCAGCAATGTATCGCGCGCGCTCGCCAGTTGCACCTGTTCGGTTCGGTCCTCGAAAATGACCAGCAAGCCGCCATCCGGCGTCGGGTTGGCCAGCACTCGCAAATGGGTACCATCGGCCAGCAGCCAATTCTCCTCGCTTCCGTTGGTTGACGTAAACCAACCGGTGCGTTCCTCCCGCCATTCCGGAAAATCGCGAACTTCCGGAATACGGTTCATTTCGCGCATCCGATCCAGAAGCCGGGGAAATTCCGGCCGTTCCGCTATCCATTGCTGCCGCATCGAAAAAATCCGCTGGAATGGCAGGTTGCAGAATTTCAGCGATCTATCTGCATCGAACTGGACAACACCGGCAGAAATCTTGTCGAGCATGTCGCGCTGCGATTCACCGAAACGCCTTTGCTCCCGCCGCGCGTCTTCCAGTTCCTGAATGTCAATCGCATAGCCCGCGATACCGGATTTCCCCAGCGGGACATCAACTACCTGGGTCATCCGTCGTTCGCCGCCAACGGTCGTTGCGACGATCCGTTCCAGCGGCGCTCCCTGCGCTTTCGCCTTTGCAGCAGCGTCAGCCGGACGGAAGCCGTCGATGGTTTCCACGAGTTCGATGCCATCGGCTATCACTTGCGCCCCGCTTTCGGCATCGACAGCGGCAACATAGGCACCGTTGACCAAAGTCAGACGCAGGTCGGGCGAGCGGTGCCACATCGGAACCGGGGCTGCTTCTATCAATGCGGAGAGCGCATCAAAGGCCGCACGTGCCGCTTCATTCTCGTCGCGCAGCTTCTCGATCTGCCCTTCGCTGTCGGTCGCATCAAAAACCCATAGCAATGCGCTGCCATTGGGTGCGATTTTCTGATCAGCCAGATTGCCACGGATCAGCAGCGCCTTGTCCGAGCCAGCAACCTTGATCGCGCGAACAAAATTGCTGCCGGTTTTCTGGGCAAGATTGACGTCCTGCATCAGATCTTCGAGATCTTTCCGGCCGATGCCCCGATCGTTATCGTGCAATTCGGATATATGCGCTGGCAGATGATCGAAGCCCAGCCAGTGCATTAGTCGCTGCGACGCTTCCAGCTTTCCGTCAGATCGCACCAGCAGCGGCAATGCGGGCGACGTTTCAAGCAAACGTCCCAGCCGTCCCGACTGGCGCAACGTAGCGTCCGCCTTGTTCTTCATCGCCAGGCCAGTCCAGATCGCCCAAGCAGCAGCCCCCAGCCAGGCAGCCAGGATGAGGCCTAAGATTACAGCAGTAAGATCCGGGACATTAGACATTGAACCATCGATTAGACGGATAGTTAACCTGCGCAAACCCCTATTCTTTATGTCTTGGAAAAGCACGGCGGACTAAGCTATTCCCGGCAGGGAAATAAAGCGGAGAGCGACGATGCCAATTGACGAAAGCCGGACCTTCAAACCGATCAACATTGCGCTGTTGACCGTTTCCGATACGCGCACGCCAAAAGAAGATACGTCGGGCGACATATTGGCCGGCCGAATCGAGCAAAAGGGCCATGAATTAATCTATCGCAATCTGCTGAGAGACGACAAATCCGGTCTTATCGCTCAACTCCACCAGTGGATTGACGACGAGCGGGTCGATGTCATCATTACCACCGGGGGAACCGGCCTGACCGGGCGCGATATTACACCGGAAGCGCTGAATGCGGTCAAGGACAAGGATATTCCGGGATTCGGCGAATTGTTCCGCTATCTGAGCATCGCCAAGATCGGCACCTCGACAGTGCAGTCCCGTGCTTGTGCCGTGGTTGCGCGAGGCACTTATATATTTGCGCTGCCGGGATCCAACGGCGCCGTCAAAGACGGCTGGGACGGCATATTGGATACACAGCTGGATAGCCGTCATCGCCCCTGCAATTTTGTCGAGCTTATCCCGAGACTGCTTGAAAAATAGCGATTCAATCTATTTGTTCTTTATATGTTCTCATAGTATGAAGAACGCATGGACGACAAAAGCATAATCTCTCCCCCACCTCGAAAAGGCCGGGGAGCTCCATCCAACGCGGTTCCGCAGCGGTTCAATCTTCAGGACCGTGAGATTGACGGCGACTGGCTGGACGAGAGAGCCGTTATCGACGACATTGGGTCCAAGCTGAGAACCACCGTCACGACCGAATTTCCCAAATCGATCATCAATTACAACACATCGCCCGATCTGCCGTTTGATCGTTCAATCAATGCCTATCGCGGCTGCGAACATGGCTGCGTCTATTGCTATGCCAGGCCAACCCACGCCTATCATGACCTGTCACCCGGTCTCGATTTCGAAAGCAAGCTGTTCGCAAAACCGAATGCCGCCGACCTGCTCCGGCAGACATTTACAAAACCGAACTATCAGCCCGCGAGCCTCGCGATCGGCACCAACACCGATCCTTATCAGCCGATCGAGAAACGCTACCGGATCACACGGCAAATATTGGAAGTGATGCTCGACGTTCGGCATCCGGTGGTCATCACGACCAAATCCAACCGGGTGGTCGAAGATATTGATCTGCTTGTCCAACTGGCGCTCCAAAAGCTCACGGCCGTCGCGATTTCCGTCACAACCCTCGACTCGATGACAGCGCGCTTGCTGGAACCCAGAGCCCCCGCTCCCGCTCGGCGGCTGGAGGCTGTTCGAAAGCTCAGCGAAGCCGGCATATATGTACATGTCAATATTGCACCAGTCGTTCCGGGCATCACCGATCATGAAATTGAAGCGATTGTTGCGGCGGCGGCGGATTGCGGTGCCAGCAGCGTCTCGTTCATTCCCATGCGTCTGCCGCACGAAGTGGCGCCACTGTTCGAACAATGGCTCGAAAGCCATTATCCGGAGCGCAAGTCAAAGGTGATGAGCATCGTCCGGCAAATGCGCGGCGGCAAGCGCAACGATCCGGAGTTCCACAGCCGGATGCGCGGTCAGGGACCGTGGGCAGACCTCTTACGCACCCGGATCGCTATCGCGTCGCGAAAAGCCGGGTTGAACAAGGCCAAACTCAAGCTCAGGACCGATCTGTTCGAGCGCCCGATAATAAGCGGCAGCCAGATGGAACTATTCTAGGCGTCCGCCAGACTCTTCAGCTTATAATCCTTATATTCCTCGCGGAGCGAACGTTTCAGGATTTTGCCGGTGGCAGTATGGGGCAGCTCGTCAACGAATATCACTTCATCGGGCAGCCACCATTTCGCGACTTTGTCGCCGAGATAATCGATCATATCGGCTTGCGAAACATCGCTGCCCGGTTTGCGCACCACCAGCAGCAACGGCCGCTCGTCCCATTTGGGGTGATAGACGCCCACAGCCGCCGCCTCGGCAACACCGGGGCAACCGACTGCAGCATTTTCCAGCTCGATCGAACTGATCCACTCACCACCCGACTTGATCACATCCTTGGCCCGGTCGGTAATCTGCATCGTGCCATCGGGATGAAGCACGGACACGTCGCCGGTATCAAACCAGCCGTCATCTTCCACCGCATCCTCGTCCGCCCGATAATAGCGCTTGATAATCCAAGGCCCCCGGATCTCCAGCGTACCGCTGGTCTTGCCATCGCGGGGCGCAACATTCCCTTCCTCGTCGATCACGCGCAGTTCCACACCGAATGGCGGCCTGCCCTGCTTGCAGATCACGTCGACTTGCTCGTCAAAACTCAATTCGTCCCAATTGGCCGGCAGCGAACCGGCGGTGCCGATCGGAGATGTTTCCGTCATCCCCCAGGCATGGGCGACGCGGATGCCGTTCTTCATCAACCGTTCGATCATTGATCGCGGACAGGCCGAACCACCGATCACGACGACGCCCAATTTGCCATAGTCGCCGCCATTCTCGTCGAGGTCGGCGAACATCGAGAGCCAGACGGTCGGTACACCAGCGCTGTGGGTGACGCCCTCTTCCCGGATCAATTTCCACAAGACCGCCGCTTCATTACTGGCCGAAAAGACCATTTTCGCGCCAACGGCTGCACAGGCGAAGGGCAAGCCCCAGGCATTGGCGTGGAACATCGGAACCACCGGCAGCATCACCGAGCGGGTCGCGAGATCCATCACATCGGGCTGCACCTCGGTGATTGCGTGAATTACGTTCGAGCGATGCTCGTAGAGCACGCCCTTTGGATTGCCGGTAGTGCCGCTGGTATAACACAGACCGCAGGGGTCATTTTCATCGACTTCGACCCATTCGAAATTACCGTCTTCAGCATCCACAAGCTCGCGGAACGTAGGATAATCACCTTTCTCGCCGTCAAACTGGATATAATGTTCCACCGTTTTCAGCTGTGGCTTGATCATCTCGACGATCGGCGCGAACATCTTGTCGAACAGCAGCACGCGGTCCTCCGCATGATTGATCACATAGACCAGTTGCTCCTCGAACAGACGCGGATTGACGGTATGAAGGATGCCACCGATACCGGCGGAACCATACCAGCTGATCAGATGATGGGCATGGTTCATGGCGATGGTGGCGATGCGGTCGCCTTTCTTCATGCCGAGACGGTGCAATGCCTGAGAGAATTTGCGTGAATCCAGCCCGACCTCGGCCCAGTTGCTGCGCGTGATCTTGCCATCCGCCCAATAGCTGACGATCTCGCGGGCACCATGTTCTCTCGCGGCATGATCGATCAAATTGGTAATCTTGAGCGCGCTAGCTTGCATTGCACCGGCCATATTGTCTCTCCAAACAGGTTATCTTTGGCCGAGTCCTGAAATGTTTAGCGCTAGCTGACAAGCCTTAATTTGGGTTTCGCCACCCGAATGGGTCGGGCCGCGCCCAGACGGACGCCCGAGATTCCGTTGACCCGTTCCAGCATCTCGACGGTTTCTGCGTCGAGACGAAAGGAGCGACCCAGGCAGACTGTCACCGGATCGCCATCGGGTCCGGCCATGGTCGCCACCAGTTCACTATGGCCACCAACCAATGGTGCCACCAGATTGGTCAGTTCGTGCAATCCGGCAATATCATGCACTTGCAGTTCCATGCACGTCCGGGTTATTTTCTCCAGCCCTTCGAGCGGCTGGGCCCGGCGGATCGCAACGCGCGGATTTTCGTCTTCGGACTGTTGATCAAGCTCGACATTGAGCAAGGCGCAGCCGCCCTGATCCGCCAGTTCCGCCAATATCTTGCACTGGTCCTCGTCAAAGCAGCTGCCGGAAAACTGCCCGCTGCTGTCGGACAGGTCGGCGAGCGCAAAGCGCTTGCCTCTGCGGCTGTCACGCCAGCGCACTTTTTCTACTAGTGCGGCCATGACCGCCGGCTTGCGCACGCCCTCCCCGATCGGGTCTTCGCTACACAATGCTGCGTAGGTCAGCGCACCAAGCGACGTCGTCACTGCCTGGAACTGGGAGACCGGATGGGCAGAAAAATAAAAGCCGAAAGCATCTCGTTCGTGGACCATGATTTCGTTGAGCGACCAGTTGCTGCCCTCCGGCAACCTGATTGCCTGCATGTCGCCACCAGCGCTACCTTCGCCGAACAGCCCGCCCTGCCCGCTTTCCCGCGCATCGGCTGCGCTGTTGGCAACCGACAATATCATATCCGCCCCGTCATAAACCGCCGCGCGATTGGGTTCGAGTTCGTCAAATCCGCCCGCCGAGGCCAGGCTTTCCAGCTGCCGCTTGTTAAGGCCGTGCGGATCAATGCGATTGGCAAAATCCTCGATCGACGAAAACGGACCTTCTGCGGCGCGCTCCGCCACCAGAGACTGCATCGCCTTTTCACCGACATTTTTCAGTCCGGCGAGTGCATATCGGACGGCGAGGCCGCCTTCCGGCTGTTCTTCGACGGAGAAATTGGGACGGCTTTTGTTGATCGCAGGCTGCAGCACCGCCACGTCCAGCCGCTTCATATCATCGACAAAAATGCTGAGCTTGTCAGACTGATGCATATCGAAACACATGGAAGCCGCATAAAATTCATGCGGATGATGGGCTTTCAACCAGGCGGTCTGATAGGCGAGCAGCGCATAGGCCGCCGCGTGGCTTTTGTTGAAACCATAGCCGGCAAATTTATCGATCAAGTCGAACAGCTCGTTGGCCTGCTCGCTGTTCAATCCTTTTTCCGCGGCGCCTGAAACAAACCTGCTGCGCTGGACATCCATTTCGGCCTGGATTTTCTTACCCATGGCGCGGCGCAGCAAATCCGCTTCACCGAGCGAATAGCCGCCGATGATCTGCGCTGCCTGCATCACCTGTTCCTGATAGACAAAAATCCCGTAGGTCTCTTTCAGGATGCCCTCCAGCAACGGATGCGGGTAGGCAATTTCGGCGCGGCCGTTTTTACGGTCCCCGAACAGCGGAATATTGTCCATCGGACCAGGGCGGTAGAGCGAGACAAGTGCGATGATATCACCGAAATTGGTGGGCTTCACCGCCGCCAGCGTACGTCGCATGCCTTCCGACTCCAACTGGAACACACCCACGGTGTCGCCGCGCTGGAGCAGATCGAAGACGCCCTCGTCTTCCCAGCTCAATCCATCCAGATCGACTTCAATCCCGCGTTCGGCGAGCAACTGGACCGCCTTCTTCAGCACCGACAATGTCTTCAGGCCCAGGAAGTCGAATTTCACCAGACCGGCTTTTTCAACAAATTTCATGTCGAACTGGGTAACCGGCAGATCCGAACGCGGATCGCGGTAAAGCGGTACCAGCTGATCTAGCGGACGGTCGCCAATCACGACACCGGCAGCATGGGTCGAGCTGTGCCGTGGCAGACCTTCAAGCTGCATAGCCAGATCGAAGAGCCGTTTCACATCCGCCTGCTTATATTCCTGCGCCAGTTCAGTGATACCGTTGAGCGAGCGCTTCAGATCCCACGGATCGGTCGGATGGTTGGGCACCAATTTGGTCAGCCGGTCGACCTGGCCATAGGGCATTTGCAGCACCCGGCCGACGTCCCGCAGCACCGCGCGCGCCTTCAGTTTTCCGAAAGTGATGATCTGGGCAACCTGCCGGTCGCCATATTTTTCCTGGACATAGCGAATGACTTCGCCGCGGCGTGTTTCGCAGAAATCGATATCGAAATCCGGCATAGAGACACGTTCCGGGTTGAGGAAACGTTCGAACAGCAAGCCCAGCTTGATCGGATCGAGATCGGTGATGGTAAGCGCCCAGGCAACCACCGAGCCGGCACCCGAACCACGGCCCGGACCGACCGGAATATCGTGATCCTTCGCCCATTTGATAAAGTCGGCAACGATCAGGAAATAACCGGGGAACCCCATATTGACGATGACATCAAGTTCGAATTCCAGCCGGTCGAAATAGCCTTTCCGCTCGGCCTCGTCGGCAAGATCGAGAACCGCCAGGCGCCGTTCGAGTCCGGCTGTTGAATCACGCCGCAATTGTTCGACTTCTCCGGCGAGGTCACCAGCCAGACTGGGAAGGATCGGATCTCTTTTTGGCGGGGAAGTCGCGCATCGCTGCGCAATAACCAGAGTATTCTCCAACGCTTCCGGAATATCCGAAAACAGCTCTTCCATGACCAGACCGCTTTTCATCCAAAGATGTTTGGACGGCTTCTCGCGGTCATTATTCTCGACATAGGCGGATTGGGCGATACATTTCATCGCATCATGCGCTTCGTGAAAGCCGGGTTCGGAAAAACAGCTCGGGTTGGTGGCGACCAGCGGAATGTCACGATCCATTGCCAACGAGATCAGGCCGGATTCAGCAGAGATTTCGACAGGGTCCTCGCGGCGGGAAAGCTCGATATAAAGCCTCCCCGGAAAAAGCTGTTGCAACAATGACAAATATGCTTCGGCTTCGCTTTGCTGTTCTTCCGCGATCAGACGCGCCAAAGCGCCTTCGCCGCCACCGGTCAGGGCCAGCAGGCCGTCGCTGTGACTAGCCAATATATCCATCCCGACATGGGCGTCGAGTTCGCTCGGCCGATCGAGATGGGAAGCGGAGACCAGCTTGCAGAGATTTTCATATCCCTGCGCGTCCTGCGCATAGAGCGCGAGCCAGTCCAGGACCGGCTTGTCCTTTTCGGAACCTCCGGGACGCGCCACGCGCAGGAAACAGCCGGTGATCGGCTGCACGCCTTTGGAACGGCAACCGTCATCGAAGGCCATCGAAGCAAACAGGCCAATACGGTCGCAAAGCGCCACCGCCGGAAATCCGCGCTCCTTGGCAGCCGCGCCAATAGCTGCCGGCTCCATGGCACCGTCCAATATTGTGTAGGCCGAAAAGGCGCGAAGATGGACGAACGGAATATGGGCCATGATGTCAGACTAACGCAGCAATATGGTCTTGCATATGGTGACGATGACGAAGCGGTCAACTATCGACCATTTGTCCACAGCTAATTGCGCAGATCACACCGAAAAGCGGTTCTTACAGAAGAGCTTCAATCTCGCTTTTCAGTTGCTCCGGCTTTACCGCCGGACCGTAACGCGCGACGACATTGCCCTCGCGATCAACCAGGAATTTGGTGAAATTCCACTTGATCCGGGACCCCAAAAGACCCGACTTTTCAGATTTCAGATATTTCCACAACGGATCGGCATCCTCGCCATTGACGTCGATTTTCTCCATCAACGGAAAGCTCACGTCATAGTTCAGCGAGCAGAAATTCTTGATTTCGTCGGCGTTTCCAGGCTCCTGGTGGCCGAACTGGTTGCAGGGAAAAGCCAATATGTCGAGGCCCTGATCCTTATATTCCTGATGCAGCTTTTCCAGCCCCTCATATTGTGGCGTAAACCCACATTTGGAAGCGGTATTTACGATCAGAAGCACCTTGCCCTTGTGAGCGGACAAGTCCTGTATGGTTCCATCCGCCTGTTTCACCTGAAAGTCAGTAACCGTCATATGCGCCCCGCATTGTTTGATTTTTTCGTTCGGTATGGCCTTCAGTTTGATACTCAAGCCGGAAAAGTCAAAGCTAATCTCGCTTCAAATTGAAAAGACTAGGTTAAAACCCCTTCATGGAGCCGGACAACCCGGTCCATTTTGGCCGCCAGCCGCTCATTATGCGTCGCGATCAGCGCGGCACTGCCCTCCTGGCGTACCAGGCTGATAAACTCAGCGAGAACCAGTTCGGCCGTGGCTTCGTCCAGATTGCCGGTTGGCTCGTCGGCCAGCACCAGCTTTGGTGCGTTGGCCAGCGCACGGGCAACCGCAACTCTTTGCTGCTCGCCGCCGGACAATTTGCTGGGCGTGTGATTGAGCCGGTCGCCGAGCCCGAGACTGCGCAACAGCGTCTCGGCTCTTTGTTCTGCCGCTTTCTGTCCAACCCCTGCGATCAACTGCGGCATCACGACATTTTCCAGAGCGGAGAAATCGGGCAACAAATGGTGAAACTGATAGACGAAACCCAGCAAATCGCGCCGGATCCGCGTGTGACCGCTGGCAGGCAGTTGTGCGGTTTCCTCGCCGTTCAGCTTGATCGATCCCTCAAACCCGCCCTCGAGCAATCCGACCGCCTGCAGCAATGTCGACTTGCCCGAACCGGACGGCCCGACAAGAGCCACGATTTCATTCGCATTGATATCGAGATTGACTCCGCGCAGCACTTCAATCTCGACATCCGCTTGCACGAAGCTGCGCCGGACATTTCGCAATTCTACCGTTTTCTGGTTCATTGGATCATTCATAGCGAAGCACCTGAACCGGATCGGTACTGGCGGCCTTATAGGCAGGATAGAGCGTGGCCAGGAAGCTGAACAGCAAGGCAAGTCCGGCTATGCCGACAACCTCCATCGGATCGGTTCGTGCCGGAAGTTCGGTCAGGAAGCGGATCGACGGATCCCATAAATTCTGCCCGGTAATCATCTGGACGAAATTGATCACGTTCTGGCGGAAGAATATGGCAATCAGGCCGAGGCCAATGCCCGCCGCAATGCCAAGCATCCCTATCGAGGTCCCGACGGTCACGAAAATCCTGAGCAATGACGCACGCGAGGCCCCCATCGTGCGCAATATCGCAATGTCCCGGGTTTTGGCACGCACCAGCATGATCAGCGACGACAGGATGTTGAATACGGCGACCAATATGATGATCGACAGGATCACGAACATCACCACGCGTTCGACCTGCAGCGTTTCGAACAGAGACGCGTTCATCGTCTGCCAGTCGGTAATGACACCGCGATCCGCGACCTTGGGGATCAGGGGCGCTATAATGTTACTCACATTATCCGCGTCATTGGTCTTGATTTCGATCATCCCGATCTGGTCGCCCAGCAACAGCAAGGTCTGGGCATCTTCCATCGGCATGATGACAAAGGCCTTGTCATAATCATAGACCCCGACCTCGAATATCGCGGCTACTTCATAGGCAATCTCTCGTGGCACCGTTCCAAAAGGCGTCGAGCGCCCTTGCGGATTGATCACGGTGATCCGGCTTCCCACCTGTGCGCCAAGGGTTGTCGCCAGACGGCTGCCGATGCCGACGCGCCCTGCCCCCGGTTCGAGACGCGCCAGATCACCGGCTACGGTTTTTCCGTCGAGCGTTTCATTGTTCAATATATCCGGAACCAGCATCCCCCGGACCAATACGGCCTCGACCCGCCCGTTGAACGTGGTCAGCAACGGCTGTTCGATCAATGGCGAGGCCGAGACAACGCCTTCGGTATTCCGCGTATCCTCCAGCAAGTCGCGCCAATCGGGCAGACGACCGCCATAGCCCTGAATCACCGCATGGCCGTTGAGTCCGACAATCTTGTCAAACAGTTCGGCGCGGAAACCGTTCATGACGCTCATCACCACGATCAACGCGGCGACACCCAGCATGACCGCAACCAGACTGATACTGGCAACGAGGAAGATAAAACCCTCCCCCTTGCCGGGTAACAAATAGCGTTTTGCGATTACCCATTCATAACGGGATAGGAGCATGACTTGCGAAAACTTCCTTGGATCAGGTTTTGCTACCTTTACGGTCGCTGGCTGGGGCAAGCAAGCGTCATAGTCGTAAATCTGCTGTTGCCGATATGACACAAGCGGGCATCAATATGCCGAAACCGTCAAATTTCTCATGACAAATTTATGTCAGTCGATCAGAGATGGAAACAGAATCAAACATCTCGATTAACGGGTCATGGTTCAGGGATCCTTTCAGGTTCCGCCAAATGTTGGGGGACACGCGGCGTTGAATATGAAGGGAAAACAGGGGGCGAATTAATTCGTCACCATTTTCGCCCGGGTGCTTATTGGCATCCGGGCGTTTTTTTGGCCAAAAAAATTTCCAAACCATTGGAAATCCGTGATTTTCTTTCCCTTGAAATATTATAATTTGAACATATCTCTATTGATGTGAGACGCCATTCGGGTTTCACAACAACGAACCGGATGCCGCTTTTGCGGGTCCAGATTTACATTGCTCAATCGAAGAGGATATAGATATGAATCGTTTTGACTTTACCCCCTATCGCCGGTCCACCGTAGGATTCGACCGGCTGTTCGACCTTCTTGAAAATAACGCGCGCGCGCAGCAATCCGAGAATTACCCGCCGTTCAACATCGAACGCAGCGGCGAAGATCAATATCGGATCACGCTAGCAGTCGCCGGTTTCAAGGATGAGGAAATCGAAATTACCGCCCAGCAGAACTTGCTGCTCGTCGCCGGCAACAAAAAAGCCGACGATCAGGAAGGCAAGCAGTTCCTGCACATGGGCATAGCCAACCGCAACTTTGAACGGCGCTTTGAACTTGCCGATTTTGTCCGCGTCGAGAATGCAGCACTGGCCGACGGCCTGTTGGAGATCGATCTGGTCCGCGAAATCCCCGAAGCGATGCGGCCTCAGACGATTGCCATCAACAAGGCGGACAATGTCACCAAAATCGCTCACAAGCAGAAAAAGGCAGAAGACAAAGCCGCTTAAGCTGGCTCTCTACCATTAACAATCGGGCAGCCAGAGCAATCTGGCTGCCTTTTTTTATCAATGCCAGAATGAAATGGGGCAGCCGGATGAGGATCCGACTGCCCCTGACACCCGCTTGGTGTCACTCTTGACGACAATTAGCCCGGGTCGCAAATGGCCAATTTCCGTCAAGAATCTGCTTCGGCAATATGGGATAGCATAGCATGGTCCAATATTCTGACCTTCCCGCTCTCCACTGCCACGATCTCGCTTTCGGACCAGGCTGACAGTTGCCGATTAATATGTTCACGCGACATCCCGGCAAAGTTGCCAAGTTCGCTCTGGCTCAAATCCAGCTTCAGTCGCCCTTCTTCAGCGCCGACGACAGACAGTCTCAACAGATAGCGCGCGAGACGTGGCCCGGAGGTATAAGCACGATCGCCCTCGATCATGCTGTTCGCCATCCGGATACGGCTCGCCATGACTTTCAGCAGCCGCAGCGCCATATTCTTGTGCTTCGCCAGAATCTCTTCAAAAGCTTCGCGGGTGATCGAAAGGGCCGATGTCGGCTGAATAGCCGTCACGCTGGCGGTCCGCTCGCCGCCGTCCAGCAAAGCGATTTCGCCCAGAACCTGGCC
Organism: uncultured Sphingomonadaceae bacterium; assembly: GCA_947488845.1. Lineage (GTDB taxonomy): Bacteria > Pseudomonadota > Alphaproteobacteria > Sphingomonadales > Sphingomonadaceae > Parasphingorhabdus. The sequence goes on from CANLBM010000014.1 coordinate 85,079, forward strand.
CGCTTCCGCATAATCGAGCACAACCTCATAACCATTGCTGGCGATCATACTGGTGCGCGCATTACCCGACAATAAAATCAGGAGCGAGTTTCCAGGATCGCCTTGCATGATCAATTCATCCCCCTTCTTATATTGCACAAAATGCCCACGCAATATCAAGTCAGCCAGTTCGGCTTCGTCACAATCGGCAAACAGGCTGTGTTCAGCCAGTATATTTGCCAGTTCCTCCGCTTTCACTGTCTCATTCCCTACGACCCCGATCGAAAGCTTTTGCTAGCTTTCTTATATGGCATATGCATGACAATAGTCACATTCTGTAAATTGAATTGGATAAATTCGACATCCAATCAAAACTATTGAATCTGCGCCATTTTAAAGCTCAAACAAGGCGGCTCTGCTGTAAGGCGGCAGCGATGAAAGACGCAAAGAGCGGATGTGGATCGAACGGTTTGCTCTTGAGCTCAGGATGATATTGCACACCGACGAACCAGCTGTGATCCGGTCTTTCCACAATTTCCGGAAGCTCGCCATCCGGCGACATGCCCGAGAATATCAGACCGGTTTTCTCCAGCCGTTCGACATAGCCCTTGTTCACCTCATAACGGTGGCGGTGGCGTTCGCTGATCTCGCGACTGCCGTAAATTTCGCTGATTTTCGACCCTTGCTGCAAAACAGCGTCATAGGCGCCGAGTCGCATCGTGCCACCCATATCCCCGCCAGCTTCCCGTTTTTGCAAACCTTCTTCGGTCATCCATTCGGTGATCAGGCCAACAACCGGTTCTTCGGTCGCGCCGAATTCGGTGGTTGACGCGCTGTCGATACCGGCCAGATTGCGGGCCGCTTCGATGCAGGCCATTTGCATGCCCAGGCAGATGCCAAAGAACGGAATGTCATTTTCGCGGGCAAATTTGACAGATCCGATCTTGCCGTCGCTTCCGCGTTCACCAAAGCCGCCGGGCACCAATATCGCGTGCAGCGGTTCCAGCTTGGCAGCGAGATCCTCTTCATTTTCAAACAGTTCCGCATCGAGCCAGCGGACCTGCACCTTCACCCGATTCGCCAGACCGCCGTGAAACAGCGCCTCCTGAAGCGATTTATAGGCATCCTGCAGGCCGACATATTTGCCGACCACGCCGACAATGACTTCGCCTTCGGGGTTATCGATTCGTTCCATCACATCATACCAGCGCGCCAAGTCGGGCTCGGGGGCGTCGTCAATGCCGAAGGCACGCAGCACTTCGGTGTCCAGACCCTCGTTATGATATTGCAAAGGCACGTTATAGATATTGCTCGCGTCCAGCGCCGGGATCACCGACTCTTTGCGGACGTTGCAGAATTGGGCGATTTTGGCCCGTTCGGTATCGGGCAACGGATGTTCGCAGCGGCAAAGCAGGATATCCGGCTGAATTCCCAACGACGTCAATTCCCTGACGCTATGCTGGGTCGGTTTGGTCTTCAGCTCGCCAGCGGCAGCAATATACGGCACCAGAGTGACGTGCACGGAGATCGCATTGTCCCGGCCGACCTTGTTGCGCAGTTGCCGAATCGCTTCGATAAATGGCAAGCTTTCGATATCGCCGACCGTTCCGCCAATTTCGCACAACACGAAATCAATGCCGTCGAGCTTGTCCTCGGCAAATTCCTGGATCGCGTCGGTGACGTGCGGAATGACCTGCACGGTGGCGCCGAGATAATCGCCGCGGCGCTCCTTGGTGATGATCGACTGGTAGATTCGACCCGACGTGACATTGTCGGATTGCAACGACGGAACGCCGGTGAACCGCTCGTAATGGCCAAGATCGAGATCGGTCTCCGCCCCGTCATCGGTGACATAGACTTCGCCGTGTTGATAGGGCGACATCGTGCCCGGATCAACGTTGAGATAGGGGTCGAGTTTCCGGATTCGCACGGAATATCCGCGAGCCTGCAGAAGAGCACCGAGGCTCGCCGCCATCAGACCTTTGCCAAGAGAGGAAACCACACCGCCGGTAATGAAAATATATCGCGCCATGGGAGGAGAGGCTTAAGGCGTTATCACCGCATATGGCAATCCCGCGAATCCGGAAAAGTGAAATAAATATTATTTTACTTTGGTCAGTCGCCGATCATGTATGAACGCGAATCGATAGGAACGCACTGTCGGCGCGATGGTCCGGCTATCAATCTCTGTAGAGGTCTCTGGAAAAACCTATTGGTCCAGCGGAACGCCAGCATCCGAATCGGTAGCAGGAGCTTTGTCATCCGCAGTCGCGGCAGCCGCTGCTGCCAATGGATCGTCACCGACCAGAGGCACATCATCGGCAGGCGCGGAAACCGGCGCACTGGTATCGCGTTGCAGACTCTGGTCAATAGTATCGGTTTTGCCCTCCGCGGCAGCCAGAACCGCCAGCGAGATTGACAAGGACACAAACAAGACCGCCAGAACCGAAGTCGACCGGGTCAGCAGATCCGCTGCACCGCGCGCCGACATCATACCGGATGGCGAGCCGCCCACACCCAGTCCGCCGCCTTCGGATTTTTGCATCAATATAACGCCGACCAACATGGCGGCAACAATGGCTTGAAGGACGGTAAGAAAAAGAAACATGAGTTTTCCGAACTAATAAGGGGAGCATCCGCTCCAGCGTGCAGCGCACATAGCGATTGAGCCGTCCGAGTTCAAGCGATGAAAATCGCCGACCTCCGATAGGCTTGTGCGAAAAGACTGCCTAAATCCATGAGCATAGGCTCGAGCAGGACCAAATGGATTGGATCATTTTGCTGCGCCCTGCTCCGACGCGGATATCTTCAAGCGTCCGCAGCAGCCTCGATAATCGGTCCGAATTTCGCGGCCGTCAGACTTGCACCGCCAACCAGCCCGCCATCGACATTGGGCACAGCAAGCAATTCTGCAGCATTGCTGCCATTCATCGACCCGCCATAAAGAATTCGCACGGCATCACTGCCCTGGCTCATCAACTCTCCGAGTTTCTTGCGAATGGCCGCATGCATTTCGGCGACATCGCCAGTCTCCGGAACCCGGCCGGTCCCGATCGCCCACACCGGTTCATAAGCGATCGTAAGCCAATCTGCACTGACGCCTGCGGGAAAGGAACGGGCGAGCTGGATCGTGACAATTTCAATGGCCTGTCCGGCATCGCGCTCTTCTTCGGTTTCGCCAACGCAAATAATCGCGCCCATTCCGGCTGCGTGAACAGCCTCGGCCTTGGCCTTCACTTCGGAATCGCCTTCCTGCTGGTCCGCGCGGCGTTCGCTGTGCCCGAGAATCGAGTAAGTCGCTCCTGCTTCCTTGAGCATGGCAGCAGAAAGGCAGCCGGTATGCGCGCCATTTTCTGCATAATGGCAATCCTGCGCGCCGATGGCAAAGCCAGGATTGGCCTGCGCGGCAGCGGCGATCAATGTTGCTGGCGGACAGATTCCGACATCTGCGCCCTCATGGGTGGATGCAATGGCCGCAATCGCGGCAATATCGGCAAGCTGCGCCCGCAACCCGTTCATTTTCCAGTTGCCGACGATATATTTGCGGTTTGCCATGATGCGTTCTGCCTTTTCTGTTTTTCTATCGGCCATCCGCTATCAAATATCCTTCACCTTGCCAATTTTCTTCCGCAGTCTTTTGCTTGAACCACAAAGCCAAGCCGCCTAAAGCAAGCGCAAATCCAACTCCCGCAATGGAACATCTCTTTTATGATCAGTTTTTTCCGCCGCATTTTTTCTTCGAAACTCGGTCTTTTTCTGACCTTTTGTTTCGTCGGCCTGATCGCCATTGCCTTCGCCACGGCCGACGTGTCGAGCAGTGGCACATTCGGCGGCGTTACCGGTTCGGGAACAGCGGCCAAAGTTGGCGATAGCAAACTGACCAGCGCGGAACTCAGCCAATCCGTAACCAACGCCTTTCGCGGCGAGCAGCGTGAGAATACCGGGCTGGATCTCAAAACCTATATCAACGGTGGCGGCTTCGACGATGTCTTGGAACGCCTGATCAACAGCTTCGCCATTGCCGATTTCGGTACAAAATATGGCATGGCAGCGGGCAAACGTCTGGTCGACAGCGAAATCTCAAGCATTCCGGCCTTTCAAGGTGCCGATGGACAGTTTAGCGAAGAAAATTTCCGGCGCGCCATGCAGCAGCAAGGGATAAACGAATCCCAATTGCGCAACGACTTCACCCGTAACCTGCTGGCTGACCAGTTATTGACGGCTGCCGGATTCGGCGCAACGGTGCCGCAGAAGCTTGTTGTTCCTTATGCTTCCCTGCTGCTCGAATCACGCGAAGGACAGATTATAACAATCCCGTCAGTAGCCTTCATCGAGAACGTCAAACCGGCGAAGGCAGCGGTCGACGCCTTTTATGCCAAGAACGCGTCCCGCTACACGGTTCCCGAACGCCGGTCGATCCGTTATGCATTGTTCGAAAAGTCCCGGTTCAACGACAAGATCACACCGACCGAAAAGGAAATTGCGGGCTATTACAGTCTCAACAAGTCCCGCTATTCTGCAAGCGAGACCCGCAATCTAAAGCAGGTTATCGTACCTACCGAAGCAGCAGCCAAGGCGTTAGCGACCAAGATAAGCGGCGGCACTTCGATTGATCAGGCCGCTCAATCGGTCGGTTTGTCCGCTGCCGAAGTGGGTTCAACCAACAAAACCGACTTTGCCAATATGGCATCTCAAGCGGTCGCCAATGCCGCCTTTTCCGCCCGGTCGGGCGCTGTCGCCGGCCCCGCACAAAGCGCCCTCGGCTGGCACATCGTGATGGTCAAGGATATCAAGCAAATCCCCGGTCGTACGCTGGAGCAGGTTCGTACGGAGATTGTCAGCGAACTGACCCGCACAAAAATCGAAGAGGCGATGGCGGAACTGACTGTCCGTCTGGAGGATGAATTTGCCGACGGCGCGACGCTCGGCGATATCGCCAAAGCGGAACAGCTGAAAGTGGAAGCAACCCCTGCCCTGCTCGCCAATGGCCAAAACCCGAATGACCAGAATTACAAACCGATTCCCGAGATGCAGCGGCTGTTGCCGATAGCCTTTGCAATGGATGAAGATTCCGATCCTCAGGTCGTCGAAATCATTCCCGGCCAGCAATATGCTGTGGTCGATGTGTCCGAAATTACCGAGGCAGCTCCGCCACCACTGGCGCAGATCGAGCAATTGGTTACACGCGATTATATGCTCGATCAGGGATCGAAGAAAGCCAAGGCCGTCGCAGACAAAATTGCAAAAGCGGTGGGCAGCGGCACATCATTGTCCAAAGCGGTTGCCGATGCGGGAGTCAAATTACCCGGAATCCAGAAGATCAGCTCGACCAGAGCCGAACTTGCCCGGCAGAGCCAGCAGGGCCAGGTACCCGCGCCGCTCAGCCTTATGTTCAGCATGGCACAGGGTACCGCAAAATCCCTCGCTGCACCACGTGATCAGGGTTGGTTTGTGGTGGTACTCGACAAGCTCAATCGTGGCGATGCGTCCAAACGCGACGATCTGCTGAAAGCGACGCAAGCACAATTCAAGCAGGTATTCGGCAATGAATATACCGCTCAGTTCATCAACGCGATGAAAGCGGATATTGGCGTCGAGCGCAACGAGACTACGCTGACCACGCTGAAAAAACAGCTACTCGGCGGCAATTGATCCCAATATGGCGGGCAGTTTCGGAATAGAAGCGGCACGCGCGGCACTGGACAGCGGCAGTCCGGCGCTGGTCTGGCGACGGCAGGTCGCGGACACCGAAACGCCGGTCTCCGCTGCCCTGAAACTGATGGAAGAAGGCCGCGGCGACTATCTGCTGGAATCGGTCGAAGGTGGCGAGACCCGTGGACGGCACAGCATGATCGGCCTCGCGCCCGATCTGGTGTTTCGCGCTGATGGCGCACAAGCGGCGATCAATCGCACATGGCTGCAAGACCGCGAGGCCTTTGCGCCCGAAAGCGGCGACAGCCTCTCCGCCCTGCGCAATCTGGTCGAGGCCTGCCGGATGGATGTGCCGGAGGAACTGCCCCGCGCCCTTGCCTGCCTGGTCGGCTATTTCGGCTATGAAACCATCGGTCTGGTCGAGAAGCTTCCGCGCGCGCCGCAATCGGAGCTGGACCTGCCCGACATGCTGTTTGTCCGGCCGACGGTGATCCTCATCTTTGACCGGCTGGCCGACGAGCTGTTTCTGGTCGCGCCGGTCTGGCCCGAGACCGAGGGCGATAGCGAAGCCAAGATCATCGCGGCCGAGCAGCGTCTGGACGAGGCGCAGCGCGAACTGTCCACCCCCGTTCGTCCCGAGCTTGTCGAGGGACGCTTGTCAGGCGCTCAACAGGCCGGGCTCAGTCCGGACGGACCGGAGTTCACGCCGCATATATCCGCCGAAAAATATGGCGAGATGGTGTTGCGCGCCAAGGATTATATCGAGGCCGGGGATATCTTCCAGGTGGTGCTGGCGCAACGTTTCACCACGCCCTTCACCCTGCCGCCAATCGAACTCTATCGCGCGCTGCGCCGGATCAATCCCTCGCCCTTCCTGTTCTTCCTCGACCTGCCCGGCTTTGCCCTCACCGGTTCCAGCCCGGAAATCCTGGTTCGCGCGCGCGATGGCGAGGTCACCATCCGTCCGATCGCCGGCACCCGTCCGCGCGGCAGGAATGCCGCCGAGGACAAGGCGAACCGGGAAAGCCTGCTTGCCGATCCCAAGGAACGGGCCGAACATCTGATGCTGCTCGATCTCGGCCGCAATGATGTCGGCCGCGTGGCGAGCGCACACAGCGTCGAGGTGACCGACAGCTATACGGTCGAATTTTACAGCCATGTCATGCACATTGTCTCGAACGTGGTCGGAGAGCTGGCCCCGGACAAGGATGCGCTCGACGCCCTGTTCGCCGGTTTCCCCGCCGGCACGGTCAGCGGCGCGCCAAAAGTCCGCGCCTGCCAGATCATCGCCGAACTCGAACCCGAAACCCGCGGCGCCTATGCCGGTGGCGTCGGCTATTTCTCTCCCGATGGCAGTATGGACAGCTGTATCGTCCTGCGCACCGGGATAGTGAAGGACGGCATGCTGCATGTGCAGGCAGGCGCAGGGATCGTGGCGGATAGTGATCCGACTTATGAGCTAGCCGAATGTCGGGCCAAAGCGGGCGCGTTGCTGGCGGCGGCGAAAGAGGCGGTAAAGCGGGCGCGGGATGTGGGGTTCGGGCAGTAAGCTTTAACGTCAGCTGTTGGCGCATAAGAACACATTACAGAGCCCTCAGCGGACCGACCCACTAGCGAACAGTGGATGAATTGACGACAACGCAACCTTGGCCGCGGGTCATAGGCGCAACAACGATGTCGTCTTGGTCTATGCACTGCTTTGCATCGTTGATTTTCAAGAGCACACCGCCAACGACTAGCACCAAAAAGATGATAATAAATATCAGGGGATGAATGCGCTTCATCTGCGAACTTTGCATGGTTGCACCGATTAATTCAATATCCGTTAGCCACCCCGTTGATGCCGTCAGAAACGACCGAAGCTCGCGTCCTCACTCCAGCATCTTCGGCGCTTCCTTCTGCAGCTTGGCCTTTATCTTATTTGCGAACATCGCCAGCATCGGCGGCAGATCGAAAATGCCGTATACCTCGTCCTCGCGAACATGCATGTCGCTTTTGATGCGCTGGCCGACGGCTTCAAGGGTGAAGTGGAGATGATCACCTTCCCAGTGATGGTCGGTCAGACTGGCGCCCGGGATGATATCGCTCAGCGTGTGAATGCCGCTGCCGATGCGGTTCTTGGCTTCGGCCAGACCCAGTTTGTGCGGAATGTTGACGGTGACGGGCTCGCCCATGAAATATTCTCCCTTTTCTGTGCTTTATCAGCACTCGGTCGCACGTCAAAGCTTGGCGAGAGCAGAATTTCCGATTAGGCAGCTTTGCATGATCCTCGTTATCGACAATTATGACAGCTTCACCTTCAACCTGGTCCATTATCTGATGGAGCTGGGCGCGGAGGTTCGCGTCGAGCGCAATGACGCACTCACCGCCAGCGAAGCTCTGGCCACCGGCGCGCAAGCCTTCCTGATTTCACCGGGCCCCTGCACCCCCAATGAAGCCGGCATATCGCTCGATCTGGTCGCGGCCTGCGCCGATGCGGGAAAGCCGCTGCTCGGCGTCTGCCTCGGCCACCAGAGCATTGGCCAGCATTTCGGCGGCAAGGTTGTCCGCGGCGGCCTGATGCACGGCAAGACATCGCCGGTGACCCATGACGGCAGCGGCGTCTTTGCCGGCCTGCCCTCGCCTTATACCGCGACCCGCTATCACTCGCTGATCGTCGAGGATATTCCTGCCTGTCTGCCGGTCAACGCGACCGCAGATGATGGTTCGGTGATGGGCTTCCGCCACGAAAGCCTGCCGATCCACGGCGTGCAATTCCATCCCGAGAGCATTGCCACGGAACATGGCCATGCTTTGCTGGCCAATTTCATGGCGATTGCGGGGATCGAAGCGAAGGAACGGGCATGACCTTGCCCGATCCGGCGAACGCCATGTCCGAAACGTCTGCCCGCGACGCTTTTTCCGCGATACTGGACGGATCCTGTTCGACAGCGGAAATCACCGCCTTTCTGGTCGCGCTGGCCGATCGGGGCGAGACAGCCACCGAGATCGCTGCAGCAGCAACAGAAATGCGCGCGCGGATGATCGGCGTCGACGCCCCCGCCAACGCCATTGATGTCTGCGGCACGGGCGGCGATGGCAGCCACAGTCTGAATATTTCCACCGCCACCGCGCTGGTGGTGGCCGCCTGCGAAATCCCGATGGCGAAACATGGCAACCGCGCTGCCTCGAGCAAATCGGGCGCGGCTGACACGCTGGAGGCGCTCGGTCTCGATCTGGCGAAGGCGGCGACCAATGGCGAGCAGAGCCTGCGCGAGATCGGCATCGCCTTTTTCTTTGCGCCCAATCACCATCCGGCGCTCGGCCCGCTGGCGCCGATCCGCAAGGCGATCGGTCGCCGCACGATTTTCAACCTGCTTGGTCCGTTGTGCAATCCCGCCAAGGTCAAGCGGCAGCTGATCGGCGTCGCCTCTCCTGATCTGGTCGAGACCTATGCCGAAGCGGCGCTGCAACTGGGCTATGACAAGGCGATGATCGTCTCCGGCGAGGAAGGGCTCGACGAGCTCAGCATTTCCGGTTCCAGCCGTATTGCCATGATCAGCGACGGTGCCGTCACCATCAGCCGGATCACGCCCGAAGATGCCGGCCTGCCCCGTCACCCGGCGGAAGCGATCAAGGGTGGCGATCCCGCCTATAATGCCGCTGCGCTCAAGGCGCTGCTGCAGGGCGAGAAATCCCCCTATCGCGATGCCGTATTGCTCAACAGCGCCGCCGCGCTGATGGTCGCTGGCGAAGTCGACAGCTGGGAAGAAGGGGTCGAGGAAGCCGCCGAAGCGCTCGACAAGGGGCTTGCCAACGCCATGCTCAACTGCTGGATCGCCAATCAATGAACAAGCTTGATGAAATCTGTGCCGCCAAACGCGACCACGTCCGGCAACAGCAGGCGATTGTATCAGCCGCAGCGCTGCGCGACGATATCGGGCACCAGACCCCGCCGCGTGGCTTCCTCGCCGCGATCCGCGAAAAATCGGCCGACGGCTTTGCTCTGATCGCGGAGATCAAGAAGGCCAGCCCGTCCAAGGGCCTGATCCGCGAGGATTTCGATCCTCCCGCCCACGCCCGCGCCTATCAGGCAGGTGGCGCGGCGTGCCTGTCGGTTCTGACCGACCAGCCCTATTTCCAGGGCGCCGATGATTATCTCGTCACCGCTCGCACCGCTGTCAACCTGCCCTGCCTGCGCAAGGATTTCATGGTCGATCCCTGGCAGGTCGCCGAATCCCGGGCGCTTGGCGCGGACGCTATCCTGATCATCATGGCGGCGCTGGACGATGCTCTGGCGGCGGAGATCGAAGCGGAAGCGCTGGCGCTCGGCATGGACGCGCTGATCGAGGTGCATGACGAAGACGAACTGGAACGCGCGTTGAAGCTGCAGTCACCGTTGCTCGGCATCAACAACCGCAATCTCAAGACCTTCGAGACCAGCCTCGACCAGACCGAGCGGCTCGCCAGGCTGGTCCCCGACGACCGGATCATGGTTTCCGAAAGCGGCATCTTCACCCATGAAGACTGCCAGCGCCTGTCCCAATCGGGCGCCCGCGCCTTTTTGGTAGGTGAATCGCTGATGCGACAGGCTAATGTGGAGAGCGCAACCCGCCAGCTGCTGACAGGAAAGCCATGAGCAAATTGACCCATATCGACGGCGACGGCGCGGCCCATATGGTTGATGTCGGCGGCAAGGACGACACGGTGCGCGAAGCCCGTGCCGAGGGCCGGATCGCGATGAAATTGGAAGTTTTGGAAGCTATAAAGACCAATATGATGAAGAAGGGCGATGTGCTGGCGACGGCGCGCATTGCCGGGATCATGGCGGCGAAGAAGACCAGTGACCTCATTCCCTTGTGCCACCCGCTGGCGCTGACCAAGGTCGCGGTGGATTTCACCTTTCTCGATGACGGCATCAAGGTCTCGTCCATGGCCCGGCTGACCGGCAAGACTGGCGTGGAAATGGAAGCTTTGACAGCCTGTTCCGTCGCACTTCTGACAATCTATGACATGTCCAAGGCGATGCAGAAGGACATGGTGATCAGCGATATCCGCCTGCTCTCGAAAAGCGGCGGCAAGTCGGGAGACTGGACGGCGGAATGAGCAGCTTGCTGCCCTTGGACGAAGCCCAAAAGCGACTGATCGCGCTGGCGGCCCGCCTGCCCGCCGAAACCCTATCCGTCCATGATGCGTTCGGCCGCTATCTCGCCAGCGATCTGATCGCAAAGCGCGAGCAACCGGCGGCCGACATGTCGGCGATGGACGGCTATGCGATCCGCTTCGAGGATCGCGACGGTCCGTGGACAATGATCGGCGAGTGCGCCGCCGGCAGCCCGCCCTGCCGCGCGCTGCAAGCCGGAGAGGCCGCCCGTATTTTTACCGGAGCGCTGCTGCCCGAAGGCGCCGATACCGTGGTTATGCAGGAAAATGTCACCGCCGACGGCACCACCATCCGCCTGACCGCAGAACCCTCGCCCGACAAAGGCCGCCATGTCCGCCATCAGGGTGGTGATTTCGCGAAAGGCAGTATCGGTTTGCCAGCCGGCAGCCTGCTCAACCCGGCGGCGCTCGGCGAAGCGGTGATTGCCGGCTATGGCGAGCTGTCGGTCGGCAGCCAGCCCCGCGTGGCGGTGGTCTCGACCGGCGATGAACTGGTCGCGCCGGGCAGCGCCACCCTTCCCCACCAGATCCCCGCCAGCAATGACGTCATGCTGTCAGCCATGCTCGCCGGCCTGACCGCCGAAACCCGCAGCCTGAGCCGCGTTCCGGACGATATGGACATTTTATGCCAGACGCTGGAAAGCGCGAAGGATTGCGATATCATCGTCACCATCGGCGGCGCATCGGTCGGCGATCATGATCTGGTCGGCCCCGCCTTCCGCAAGCTCGGCGCGGAGATCGACTTCTACAAGATCGCGATGAAACCGGGCAAGCCGGTGATGGCCGGCAAGCTCGGCAAGACGATGATATTGGCGCTCCCCGGCAACCCGGCCTCCGCCTTCGTCGCAGCCACTTTGTTTCTGCTGCCGCTGGTCCGCTTCATGGCCGGAGCAAAGACATATCTGCCCGAATATCACAAGGCCCCGACCAGCGAAGCCCTCCCCGCCAACGGCCCCCGCGCGCAGTTCCTGCGCGCCAAAGTCGACCAGAGCGGCATAACCCCCTTCAACAGCCAGGACAGCGCCAAGCTCTCGGTGCTCGCGGCGTCCAATGCGCTGCTGTACCGGCCCGCTCATACGGATGCGGCGGATATTGGGGAGATGGTGCCTTATATTGGGATATAGTTGTCAGGGTCGTCCGCTATCGGCACGCTATTAGATCGTGCTGAAGGGATGAGAATGGGTGGGAAGCCGACATTTAAGACTGCAAATTCAATCGTCACGTTTGGGCCCGTTTTCTGAATGGCGTCTCTTGGCTATTGCACTACCGTAAGCGGACCCTCGCAGGCGATAGCGGCGCTGCCAGCTTCCTTGTAGATCGTCAGAGCCGCGCACATCCCCGCATGGTATTGCGCAGCACCGCTGTTGAATTGTCAAGCGAGGCTTCCCCTTCGAGGCGACCGTTGATGCGTAGCATCACCGTCCCGCTTTGCTGCATTAACAGCGAAACAAGCTGTGTGCCCGTCAATCCTCCGATCCATTGTGTGCCCACCGCATTGGCGCGCTGAACGGGGATGTTGACGAGCCGACCCGAAAAATTCCACGTCATCGTCATCGCATTGTCGCCGGAGGGCTTGTTGAGCAGCATCGCCATAAAGGATTTTCCGCTTTCGCAATACAGGCTGAGGGCTTGGATGTTGGGCGATGCCGCCGCGCTCACAAAAGCGATCGGAGCACGGCCTTGCACGGGAACGACTTCCCAAGGTGTACCCGGAAGCGGCACTGCCGTTTCAGGCGGGCTGTTGTCCAACATCTTTTTGATTTCCGGTGCTACTGGCAACCGTCCGCCTGTGGCAGGGGGATAGACGGTGAGCTTGCCGCGCTCCCAAAGGCCTACCTGCACTAACCGGCGTCTCGGGTCAATCATCAGATAGGCTTGCTCCACCCCGCCCTGATGAGGTCCGTTGCCGGAAAGATAGTAATAGTTCCCGGCCCGCTGCAATGGGGTGACGACTGAGAGATTTGTCTGCAGCACAGCCATCTTCGGTCCCATTTGTGCTTTAAGGGCCGCTGCCACAGTCCCCTTGTCGAACAGGTCGATATTGTCCTGCGCATAGCTTCCGGGATATTTGCCGACGAGGCTGGCGAGATTGGACCATTCCGCCGGAATGCCTTGTACCGCCATCGCCGCTTCGGGCCGTGGCGGTGCGGGCGTGCCAGATGGCGCGCTACCGTTGCAGAGCGTAAAGAGGCCGCCGCCGGTAAAGGCCGCGTGGAAGGGATCGGGGCGTTGGCTAGGCGGCAGGTCGGCGTCGAAGCGGATAACACCCCTTTTCTCGTTGTCGTTCACAAACATGACGACGCGCCCAAAGTCATTGCTGTTTGCTGGAAAGGGAAAGAATACAGCCGTGATACCGTCATAGCTCTGGCCCATGAAGGTCAGAGCATATTCTACCCGAGGTGGTTTTAACTTCCGGCCATTGGCGCGGAACGTCATGCCCGTTTCGCTTAGAGTGACGCGAGGTTCCTTCGAGCAGTCGCCAATGGGCGCATAGCTGCCAAAGATATGATCGATGCCTTTATCCTTAAAGCTGGTCAGTGGAACCGCCTGCGCACTTGCAGCAGCAAGCGTGGCAATGGCGCAAGCGGCGAGACCTGTACCGGAACGGCCGATTGTGAATAGCGTGAAAAATGGCAGTTTCATGTCAACTTCCCCCACGAAATGAAAGCTTTCCCAAGAACCAGCGGCCTTGGAAGCCACCAGCGATTCTTACCGACACATAGCGCCCGCGGCCTCTTTTGTCGCCTCTGTATCTAGACCCTGTCTCGGGTGAAGTTGTATGGGGTGTCCTTTAGCCAACGTCCACATGTGGCCATAAGCCGTTTCCAGAATTGCTTCCGCTTTCAGGAAGGTGGTTGGCAAGCGGGAATGGCTGAGATGAGGGCGCGAAGCGGACATAGGATCCGACTGTTGCCAATGACCGCTAGTGGGGCGATTGTGTTGAAAAACTCGGATGATATTCCGTTTGATATTGCTTCTGGTAGCGAGACGAGTGCGGTTTGATCTGTTG
>CANLBM010000015.1 GCA_947488845.1 uncultured Sphingomonadaceae bacterium
CGCGCACACCTTCATGTCCGCCATCGCAATCGCCGCTACCGTCATCTTCTGGCTCAGTTAATGAGTCCTGACCCTAGTTCATGCGCATTATAGATTCCCATTCTATAGTCAGCATTAGTTCTTCGGATTGCGAGCGGGGAGGCGTTTGGAAAATAAGATGGTGCGCCTACCATAATTGTCCCGGATGCTTTGAAGTAAATGTCATTATCAATCCCGCAATGGGATAGAATGAAAATGAATGGCGCCTTCTTTTTCAGAATCCTTCCGACGCACAAAAAACTATCTTCGTAAGGCACTATCGCGCCTTTTACGGTTTCTGATATTTGTTCGTTTTCCTCATTGATGAACTCCATCTCGCAGACAAATTCTGCCCTATCCGCGTCACACTGGAGCGTGGACACCATAAATTTGCTGCTGTCGTAAAAATATGGGCGGATCATCACAAAACGGCCGTCAAGTCTCTCAAGTGACGACTTCGGATAATCCTCATCGGGATAGAGGAAGTTGTACAAGGTCTTTGTGATTTGATTTGATTGGATTTTGCCGCTCTCGCTGAGTTGAGCAATCGCCATTTCCAAGGCCCAATTATGTTCCCTCTCGAACCAAAGCCACGTCATGCGGAGAAAGTCTGGCTCTTGAGGTCCAGGCTTTCCGCTTGAGTGCAAAAATTTGCCCCAAGTGTATTTTGACAAAACAAAGGGACGCAGTCCCTCATGCCTGCCTTCCGCAAACTTACTGAGCTGCTCGGCCTGTTTGACCTGAGGCATTCTCCCTTCGTCTCGTAGCAAGTTGCCCGCCCGCCTGAGCACGTCCAGTTCCTGCTGTGGAGTCATTGTTTTTCAATCGCCTAACAAAATTCTAGCAATGCATCGTCGATCCATCGCCAATAGCCCCCAAGAGCTAGTCGATGTCGCGCACCTCGTCAAAGGTCGCCCTCTGCATTTAGTGATTGTTTGCCTGAACTTAAAAACAGGCATCCATCAAATAGAGGGAATAGACATGTCGATACTTATTAAAATATCGGACGGTATTCGTAAAATACCTAGCGCAACACCCACTTCAATTCGAATCCAATCTATTTAGCCATTCAATAGGCATATATTTCACCCGTGCCAAGCCGTGTGAATATTGGGTTCCGATCATTTTTGGAGTGATCGAACATGCAACATTTCATCACTATCGTCGTGCCAGAGCCGTCAGAGCTTCGCACGATCCACTATTATCACCATCTGGCGAGAGCGACTGCGGAGCTGCGCCATGCAGACGGCTCGCGCATTTCTCGGCGCGATATTCCCTTTTGGATGGCCGATCAGCTCTTCGATGAAAATGTGCGCTTTGTGCATGGCGATGGGACGCAGTTCTTCGTCTCCGATACGGCGATTGATGACGTGTTCAACAATGACGGCTCTTTCCGCTGGCTGTCGGACCTCATGGCATTTGCTGAGCGTCCACCTCGCCAAGCGCCTCAAGCAAGGCTCGTCCCGCGCCTGACATTGCTCGCGCTCGCCTTCTGGGTGGCTCACCCAGAGATTGCCGAGGGCTTTGCAACCTATGAGTGCTTCAACCAGCCCCAATGCGGGCATTGGTCGTGGGATTTCTTCGAGCGCTGCGAAACCTGCCCCTTTGCCAAAGGCTGATGTGCGCCTTGGGGGAAAAGCCAACTTTCCCCCAGATCGTCAGTTTCAATCGGCGATTGGGGCGTGGTCATTCAGATATCGAAAGGAGCGCGTGATGGCACAGAATTACGAAATGGAATATGAGGACGATGGCTCTGGCGAGCAGGTACAGGGCCAAATGCCAGTTATTGTCCGTCCTCGGCATGTGGAGGTGATGGAAGCCCGCGAGGGGTTCCGTATTCCCTCGATTCTCAAGACTGCCTCGGCATTTGCGCTGGGATTGCTCGCCTTGGGTGGTTTGGAGAAATACGGGCCTGAGGAAATCCGCCCCAGCACGATAATGGGGACTTATGATGCGCGGGTGACATCGGCTGTCAAAGCAGCAGAACTGAACCAGCAAGCGCGTTTCGATGCGTGGGCGGCTGAGGTGAAAGTCGCCAGCGATCAAAACTCTGAGGCCTATCGTGCGGCCATGAATGCAACGCTTGCCAATTATCAGGCAAGTTATGATCGCGCCAAGATTATGGCGGAAGCGGCCACCCGCATTCAGGGGCAATATGTTCAAGTGCGGATGAATCAGGTCAACACCGAGTCCAGCAACGAAATGGGCATAACAGATTTTGCTCGCCTGATTGGACATGGCCTCAACGTGCTGGAAAACGGCTTGGGCGATGGGATGCTGACATATTCAGATGAAATGTCAGCGAGCGTATCTCGGCGTATGACAGAAGCTGCTCAAGCTGGTGCGCGCATTGATATCACTGGCTGGGACATGGGACTTCCCTCTCCCGATGCTGTGCGTTCGGAACTTGAGAGCTATCGGCCTGTGCCGATTCCTGCCCCCCCTGTTCTGGGCGAAACGCCCGGAAATATCGGGCAGGCGAACTGAAATGCGTGGCGGGCGGTTTGGTTCTTCGGTGAGCACATTTATGAATGTGCATCGCCAGTCGATGGAGGCTGACCATGCCGCCCGTGCGCGTGCTCGCGCCCGATCAATGGAGCAAGCGATGCGGACAGCAAAGCCGTCTGGTGCGCTTGGAGATGGCAGGCTTGCTAATCTCAAGGATATTGAGGCGAGCGGGACGTTTGGAGGCAACGGGCTGTTTCTCGGCGGTCTGAATGGCCGTCTGTTGTTCTTCAACGGGGACGGTCCGTTGCTGACCTATGCGCGGACAGGCGCTGGCAAAGGGCGAGATCTGATTCTTCCCAATCTCGCCCATGTGCGCGACCGCTCCCTGATTGTTGCTGATCCAAAGGATGGCGAGAACGCCTTTGTATCGGCCCGTCATCGCAGCGAAGTTTTGGGGCAGAAATGCATTTTCCTGAATCCTTACAAGATCAACGGCGATGCCTTCCCTGATACGCGCATCAATCCCTTTCAGCTCTTGATTGATATTGTGACGCGCGGAGACAGGATTGATTCCGAAGCTGGCGAAATCGCACATATTCTGATTCCTCGTCCTGTTAAATCTGACGGGGAGGAATGGGTGCGCAGTGGTTCACTGCGCCTGACCGCAACCGTTCTTGAATATCTGGCAATTTTCGATGCTGAGAATTGCAATCCTCAGCGGCTTTGGGAATTTGCCAACTCATCAGGCTTTGACCTTGATGCCTCGTTCGCACTCATGGAATCCTGCGGTCTGCCTTCGATTGAGGGACGTGCAGCCAGTTTCAACCTCGTCCGCAACGATGCCCCTAAGCAATGGGAGGCCTATAAATCATCACTGAGCGATGCGCTTGCGCCATTTGCTCCAGGCGGGGCTATTGCGAATTCGACATCGCATAGTGAGTTTTCGCTCGCCCGCCTCAAGCATGAACCGCATACGGTCTATCTCATGTTGCCGTCTGACAAGTTGGAAGTCGGCGCGCTCTGGGTGTCGCTAATCGTCAATTATGCGATTGAAACCATTGCGCGGGAACGCGGGGCGCTTCGCACCACGTTCATTCTCGATGAATTTGCCCAGCTCCCGCCAATAGGCGCTGTGCCAAAGGCAACGCGCCTTTACCGCTCCAAAGGCATTCAGCTTTGGTTCTTTGCGCAGGGGCGGTTCTCGCTTCGCGAACGCTGGCCAGAAGTGTTGGCAAAGGAATTTGAAGATCAAGCTGCGGTCGTCACGATGCGCTCAATCAGCGAACCTGATTTGATGCGCGATATCGAGCACTGGTCGGGAAACCGAACAATTCTGAATTGGGGCGTTGCCCATAATGGCTCAACGGTAAACAGTGCCAACGCCAATCTTGGCGAGAGCAAACGCAGTGTTTTGCAGTCAGAGGATATCGCTGCTCTCGGCCTGAAGCGCCAGATTATCAAAGTGGCAACGATGCCCAATTTGATCGTGTCGGACTGCGTCCCCTTCTACACTGTTGCCCCTTGGAAAGATCAGATCGGCGATGTTCGCGCGCTCCATAAGGGAGAAGCCCTTTGAAAACCTCGCCCACATTCAACCGCAATGCCGCCCAAACAAATCGCGATACTTCGATTCAAGCCAAACGCGAGCGTGTCACCGCGAAGGCGACACAGCAATATGAGCGTTGCAAGGATTCTTGGACAGCCAAATATTATGGCAAGATGCTCAAACAGGAGCGTCCTGCACCCACTTTGACACCTCGCGGTATGGGCCAAGATCGCACCGCCCATTTGATGCGGGCTGCCAGCAAGCTCTCCTATCAGAAATACGCCAATAACCTTCAGCGTATCGATAAAGCGGCTAAGAATATGACAGGCCAGACGCGGGAAGCTCTAGGGCGATAATCCCCTGTAAACCGCAGTTTAGAGCCGTTTTTTGCGCTCTCACGCAAAAATATTGTATAATTGAATTATAGCGAAGGGAAGTGTGGGCGATTGCCCAATGTTTCCCCCAGTTAGCCGACATAATTCGGCGAAATTACTTTCACGCTGCTCATGGTGAGCAATGCTGTGATGGTGATGTGATGAATATGATTGTGAATGTTACTTCTGTTGACCTTGATCGATACCGCAAAATCATTGCTGGTATTGAAGGCATGGACGATACGCAGAAGGAAGAGGCAATCCATGTCGTTTACAGCATGATGCAATCCTTTGTCGATGCAGCATGGGGTACTCATCCCGTCCAACTTGCTGTGCAAGAAAATGAGCAAAAACCTTCCCGAAATACATGTGAATATGGTAGTGTTCTAGCACTCGATATCCACAAGAAAACGCGCCCTTTAGAAGCGAGCGCGGACACAACAAAATCAGATGAGGAACCCACGCCATGACGGAGGCAAAAACAAAAAAGGCTGTAATTTATTGCCGCGTCAGCTCCACCAAGCAAACCACGCATGGCAACGGCCTGGACTCTCAAGAAACACGTTGCCGCGAATATGCACGCTATCGCGGGCATGAGGTCGTGGAAGTATTCTCCGATGATATCTCAGGGTCCGTCGAGGGACGCCCAGGCATGAAGGCGATGCTCAAATATCTACAGGCACGCCGAAATAGCAAGATCGTGGTGATTATCGACGACATCAGCCGACTTGCGCGCGGTCTTGAAGCACATATACGCCTGCGCAGCGCATTGGCGTCTGCGGGCGCGATATTGGAATCACCCTCTATTGAGTTTGGTGAGGATACAGACAGTCAGCTTGTTGAAAACCTGCTGGCCAGCGTATCGCAGCACCAGCGCCAGAAGAACGGCGAACAAACCAAAAACCGTATGCGCTCGCGCATGTTGAACGGCTATTGGGTCTTTCAGGCTCCGCAAGGCTATCGTTTTGAGCGCCAATCAGGTGGCGGGAAGCGGCTTGTGCGTGATGAACCTCTTGCTTCGATCATTAAGGAAGGCCTTGAGGGCTTCGCCAGTGGCCGCTTTTCATCGCAGGGCGAAGTGAAGCACTTTTTCGAATCCCAGCCTCTCTTTCCAACCTGCCGTCACGGTGTCGTTCTGCATGAGCGAGTAAACCAGCTTCTCAATCAGGTGCTGTTTGCTGGACACATCGAATATCCCAAATGGGACGTTCCGCTCCGCAAAGCCCAACATGAGGGGCTTATCAGCCTCGAAACCTATGAGCGCATTCAGGACCGATTGCAGGTCAAGCCATACGCTCCTGCCAGAAAAGACATTGATGCAGACTTCCCTTTGCGCGGATTCGTCGCCTGTGGGGACTGCAACGAAGCCATGACAGCTTGCTGGTCAAAGGGGCGTAGCAGCCACTATCCCTATTACATCTGCCGTCAGCGCGGTTGTCCTTCTGAAAAGAAGTCGGTGGCGCGCGCCAAGATAGAAGATGGTCTGCGCGATCTGGTGCGCGCACTCACACCGTCACATGCGCTGTTTGAGCTGGCCTCGCAAATCTTTCGCGATCTGTGGGACGCAAAGCTAGGGGCAAGCAAGGATGAGAAAACCCATCTGCGCATCGAGATCGGCAATATCGAAAAGAGCGTAACCCAGCTTCTTGAGCGGGTTATGGAGGCTGAAAGCACAACTGTTATCAAGGCCTATGAGAGTAAGATCGAAGCGCTTGAGCGCAAAAAACTGATTCTGCTCGAAAAAATCGAGAAATGCGGGAAGCCTGCACGAGACTATCAGTCAAGTTTTCAAACCGCTCTCAAATTTCTGTCAAACCCTTGGAATCTCTGGGAAACTGGTCGCATTGAAGACCGTAGAGCTATGATGAAACTGGTTTTTGGGGGTCGTATTACCTTCGACCGTAAAAGTGGTTTTCAAACCCCTAATATTTCGTTTCCGTTCAAGATGTTAGCGGGACTTTCAAGCCCCGAAAAAGCGATGGTGCGCCCGACAGGATTCGAACCTGTGGCCCCCAGATTAGGAATCTGATGCTCTATCCGACTGAGCTACGGGCGCATTATATTTGCGCGTTTAGCCACATAAGCGGACGCATGCCAGAATCAATTTTTCGATTCAGGTGGTAAAATCGCGATGGGCAGGGGCATTGCTGCGATACCCTCTTCCGCCAGATCGGCAACTTCTGCTTGTGATGCCGTGCCATGAATGGGCTTTTCATCCGCATCACCATAATGGATGTCGCGGGCACGCGCGGCAAATTTATCGCCTACCCATTCGGAATTGACGAGCAACTTTTCCTGCGCCTTGACCAGCTTGCCAAGCATTTCCTCATATTCTGCCGGCACCGAAACCGTATTGGACACCGGTTTTGACGCCCTGGGTCCGGACCGACTGTCCGCCGGTTTCGCCGCGACCGGCTCCTGATTGCCTTTCCTGCCCACATTGGGCGCCATAGCGGCCTTTGCAATATTTTTGCTGCCGCAGACCGGACAGTCCAGCAATCCGCGATCCTGTTGCTCCGCATAATCCTGCGAGGATCCAAACCAGCCCTCGAAGCGATGCTCGCCATCGCCGCATATCAAATCGAAAATTATCATGTGATTTTCACCGGCGGATCAAACCGTTTTCGATTGGCAACAGCGGGGACACGCGACCGTACCTCCAACACTTTCCCCAAATCAAGGTCGCAAAAACCAAGCCCGATCCCCTCGCCCATATCGAGCAATATTTCACCCCAGGGATCGACCACCATCGAGTGACCGTAGGTTGAGCGCCCGTCCTCATGCGAGCCATATTGCGCAGCTGCTACCACAAAAGCACCAGCCTCGATCGCGCGCGCGCGCAACAATATTTCCCAATGCGCTCTTCCAGTCGGAACCGTAAACGCGGCGGGCACAGACAATATATCAGCGCCTGCGTCGGTCAGCGCTTCGTATAAGCCGGGGAAACGAAGATCATAGCATATGGACAAGCCAAGCGTTGCACCGGGAATCGGCGCGACAATCGCGTTGTGGCCACCGGCATATGCGGAAGATTCCCGCAGCGCCTCATCGGGATCAAGATCGACATCAAACAAGTGAATCTTGTCGTAGCGTGCGGTTATTTCACCGTCAGGATTGATCAGGTAGGAACGATTGACCCATTTCTCGTCCAGATTGCCGGAGGTTTTCACTGCAAGAGAACCGAGCTGCACCCAGATCCCGGCATTTCTGGCTTCGGTTTGAATTGTCGACAGTACGACATCATCCGATTCGTTGCGGATCACCTTAGCCGCGCGCGATCGATCCCGGTCCAGCAATCCGCTCATCTCTGGCGTAAAAACCATTGTGGCGCCGCCAGCGGCAGCTTCCGCTATGTGCGAAGCGAGGAGCCTGGCATTTTCATTTGGATCAATGCCGCTGCTCAATTGGGCAAGCGCGATTCTCAAATCAGGTCAGCCTGCCAGAAGCGCATCAAGTTCGCCGGAACGGTCGAGGGCGGACAAATCATCCGATCCACCGATATGGCGGTCATCTATAAATATCTGCGGCACGGTAGTCCTGCCACCGGCACGCTGAATCATTTCCTTGCGTTTCTCTCCGCCCATTGTGATGTCAGTCTCTTCGAAACTTACATTCTTTTTTTCGAGCAAGGCCTTGGCCCGGAAACAGAAACCGCAGGTAAATTTTGTATATATTTCAACTTTCGACATGTTTCGATCTTTCTAGCATCACTCTGAAAATGGGTTGCAGGCGGAACGATTTCAAGCAAACGCTTTCTGTTCAAGAACTCAATCATTTTCGAAGTTGCTTATAACCCTAGCCCAGCAGAAAACGAGCACTTGTTCCGCACCCGCTCTTTTTAGCAGCCGGGCACAGGCATTGCTGGTCGATCCGCTCGTGTAAACGTCGTCGACGAGCAGAACCAACTTACCGGAGACGGTTGATCGTGCATCGCCGTGAAGCGCAAAAGCCGCGTCGACTATTCTGCGGCGTTCTTTTCCGCTCATACCTCTCAAAGGAGGAGTCGCCTTGCGGCGAATAACGGCATTGCAGTCCATTTTGATTCCCGTGCATCGGGCCAGCTCCCTGCCGATCAGAACCGACTGGTTAAAACCGCGACGCCACAGCCGTGACCGGTGCAGCGGTACCGGAACGATGATTGCCTTGTCCGAACATTCCCCGACAAATTTTTTCAGATGTTCGGCGATCAATCTTGCTAGCCCCAACCGGGTACCATATTTCAACCGCATCGCGATCAACGAACTCTGATCATCATAGCGAACCACAGCCCTGACTCCATCGTGCACCGGTGGTTCCGTAAGACATTTTCCACAAAGGTTATCGTCGGGACCATCAAAAGCGAAAGGCAGCCCACAGGCGACGCACCAGGGTTTTGCCAGAAAATCCAGCTGTTGCCAGCATGACAGGCAGAACCGGTTATCTGTTTCTACCGTGACGCCGCATAACGGACATCTTGGCGGCAACGCAAAATCGATCAACGAACGAAAGATGGGTAGCGACGGCATTTGATCTTTTTGTCCAGCGCTCCTAAAGCGACAAGACCCTATGACCGATACAGTCAATGTTCCCGAAGTTTTTAACCGCAAAAGCAGGCGTATCGTCCGCGATCGTGCCTATGCACGAGCAAAGGGCAAAGATTTTCTGTCGCAGATCATGGTCGAAGAGATTATGGAACGGTTGGATGTGGTCAAACGCACATTTCGAAGGGCGTTGATTATCGGGTTGCCTGCGGAAGGGCTTGGAAGAGAACTACAAACGCGTGGCATAAAAGTGGTGTTCGCGGACTCCAGCGCACGGGCTGCAGAAGCACTCGGCGGCGTAATATGCGATGATGATCGCTTGGCATTCGCCGATCACAGCTTCGATTTGATTATAAATATGGGTTCTCTGGACACCATCAATGACCTGCCAGGCGCGCTAGTTTTGTGTCGGCGGATATTGGTCCCGGATGGACTCTTATTGGCCGCCTTAGTGAGTGCAGAGAGTTTCCCGTCCCTCAAATCCATCATCATGCAGGCCGAGGGCGACCGGGTTTCGGCCCATATTCATCCGCAAATCGATGTCCGAACCGCCGGCGATCTAATGGCGCGTGCCGGGTTGACCATACCGGTTGCAGACAGCGATCGCTTGCACCTGAACTATTCAAGCCTCCATCGTTTGATTTCCGACATAAGGGATGTCGGCGGTAGCAATATCATGACCGGCAGCCGCTTCATGATCGGGCGGGATGTTTATAGACGCATATGTTCGTTGTTCACATCTCATGCCAATGCGGACGGAAAATTCTCGGAAAGCATCACTATATTATATCTCTGTGCATGGGCGCCTCACCCGGACCAACCGAAACCGGCGCGTCGCGGCAGCGGACAGGTATCGCTCAAAACAACACTTTCCCGATCTAGCGAGAACTGATCGAATGGCTAGCCCGGATCCCGCAGGGCGTTAGCCAGCATTTGAACCAAGGGACCATCTGCCGGCGGCATCTCAAGGTCTCGGATTGCCGCTACCGGCAACCATCGCAAGTCCAAGGAATCCGGACTCTGGACATGTCCCGACCATTTACGACATATATATAGAAGGAGGATCAAGTGCCGTTCTTCCAGCGCCTCGCTGGCGAAAGCCACAGGTTTGATATCCGCTTCCTTGACGCTGATGGCGAGTTCTTCATTCAACTCGCGAATCAACGCGGTTTCCGGTGTCTCACCCGCTTCAACCTTGCCTCCCGGGAACTCCCATAGCCCGGCCATCGGTTTGCCTTCAGGCCTCTTTTGCACCAGAATTCTGCCATTCTGGTCAATCAGCGCGGCGGCGGTCACAAACAGATATGTCGGATTTTTTTCCATTTTTTTATGCGGTGTAAGGATTTTGTTAATCCCTTTCTGTGAAAACGGTGTTGTTCGCGACTTAGCAGAACTTTATCCGCGTAGAGAGAGACATGATTGAATTTTTCAAAAAACTATATCTCTCTGACAAGGGTGCGACAGCTGTTGAATATGGCTTGATACTGGCTCTCATCGCGCTGACCGTGTTGGTTGCGATTTCCGGTGTTGCCAATACAACAGTAAATATGTGGAACGGTGTTGCCGACGAGGTAACTGACGTTTCATAAATATGCTGCCGCACTTAATACTTTGATAAGGTTTCTACTATAAGCGGATGAATATTGAACATAAATTTGTTCAATTGGGTAAGTGAATTTGTCAAATCTAGGAGACCAGAAATGAAACTCGTACGTAAAATGTTCAAGAATGAAGAAGGCGCAACGGCTATTGAATATGGCCTGATCGCTGCTTTGATTGCTGTTGCAGCTATCGTTGCAATGGGTTCGCTGGGTAACACCCTCAGCAACACCTTCGGTGAAGTCGATAGCTCCATGCAGGGCAGCTAAAGATACGGTATAATCTTCGGATTATTCCAAACAAGAGGACGGCAGCTCATCGCTGCCGTCCTTTTTTGTGTCCGCTATAATCAATAAGTTATGATTTTCACCTGTTGTCCAGCCCGCAAACCGTCCGTCACACGGAGCCGGTTGAGAACCAGAAAGCGATCCTGCTGGTAGTTGGCATAAGCCATTCTTGAAGACAGACTTGAAATCGTGTCGCCGCTTTTTACTGTCACAACATCAACCTTGCGAGGCTTGATAGCAGCCGCTTCGGTTGCTGAAAGCCTGACAACGCTTTGATACATGGGCGTGAATATCGAAGCACTTCCGGCGGGAACGATTGTCGCGAAATGATAGGCGCTGTTCTTCGAAAATTCATAGGCAAAGACTGTCACGTCAACCTGGCCATTTTCGCTGTCAACGCGCGCCGTCGCATAAGACGCCGGCAAGCCGTTGACCGTTCGTCGCTCAATAGTTCCGTGAGAAATCGACTTTCCTTCGCCTGCAAGGCTCTGGAATGCAGCATCAATATAGGATGCCATGTTGCCGTTATAGGCGGCTGTCGTAAATTGTCCCTGCCCACTTGAACCTGTAATCGATACCGCCCGCGCGCCGTTTTGCATTGCGAAACCACTTGGAATCGTAAATTTCAGCCTCAGGTCGGGGTGGAGAAAGCTATTCCCTTCGATTACGCCTTGCTTCGGATCGTCGCCGTAGAGGATTCCATCGAGTTTTTGCAGAAACTGGTCTCGGTTGCGGACGCCTCCAGATCTGGTCAATTTACCAGCGTTTGTTGCCGCGCGAGATACTCTACGCGCTGGATCAGGATGTGTGCTTGCCCATTCAGGCGCACTACGAGCGTCACGGCCAGCCGCTCGCACATCAATCGCCGATTGTGCGGCAAGTGAATATAGCATCGACGAGAGCGCCTGGGGATCATAGCCCGCCGAAGCGAGATAACGGATTCCAAGATCATCAGCTTCATATTCCTGTTTACGCGAATATTTGAGCGTCAACAGCTGACTACCGGTTCCAAAAACTTCCTGTCCAATCCGACCAATAGCTGAATCACCCAACAGGACCTGAGACCCTATCTGGCCCAGAATGCCCAGAATACTGTTTCGCGTCGCGGCCTTTTGCCGTTTTTCGCTATGTCTCGCTGCAACATGACCGACTTCATGTCCCAGAACGCCAGCCATCTCCGCTTCATCGTTCATAAGCGCCATCAACTGGCGCGTGAGATAGACATAGCCTCCCGGAATGGCAAAAGCGTTGTTCACGGGACTGTTGAGCAGCGTTACGGTAAAGTCACTCCGCGCATTTCCAAGCCCCGATTGCACCGCAATATCTTGCCCCACCTGAACGACATAGGCAACCTGAGGCCCGGTATATGCGCCGCCGAATTCCTCAAGCAATTGAGGGTGAGCTTCCGACCCTTTCTGTTTTTCCGCTACAGATATCGAACGGGCTTCGCCCACCTGACTTCCCGCCGAATCTACCGCACCGGCATCGGCGCCACCGCCCGTGCAGCTGACCAAGGCGATGACCGCCCCAGCGCTCGTCAATCGTGTCGTCAGTCGCGTCGAAAATTTTCTCATAGCAAGCTCCTCATTGTCGCACTGTATAAGAACGGACCAGCGGGTAAAGGGTTCCGCGTGTAAAATGACGTTTCAGCCGCTACACGCCGACGAAGGATCTATACTTTCTGATCTAAAGCGCACCAATTTGAAGGAACTTTTCCCGGCGTATTCTTCTCAGCGCCTCGCGATCTAACTTTTCAAGCTGTTCAAATTCTTCCTCGATCGCTTTGCCTAGATAGGCGATAGCAAGGTTCTGGTCGCGGTGCGCACCGCCCACCGGTTCAGATATTATCCGGTCGATGACACCCAATCTTTCCAAATTTTGGGCAGTGATTTGCATTGCATCTGCAGCGACATCAGCCTTGTCACTTGTGCGCCACAGGATAGAAGCACAACCTTCGGGCGAAATCACCGAGTAAACGGCATGTTCGAACATCAACACACGTTCTGCCGCCGCCAAAGCCACGGCGCCGCCTGATCCTCCTTCGCCAACGATCACGGCCACCATCGGAACACCGAGCGAGAGACATTTTTCAGTCGAACGGGCGATTGCTTCCGCCTGCCCACGTTCCTCCGCTGACACACCGGGAAATGCTCCAGATGTGTCAACTAACGTCAAGACAGGAAGCGAGAACCGGTCGGCCATATCCATCAAGCGGATCGCTTTCCGATACCCTTCCGGCTTTCCCATTCCAAAATTGTGCCGCAAGCGACTTTGAGTATCGTCACCCTTTTCATGGCCGATCACAACCAACCGGCGATCCCCCAATCGAGCAAAACCACCTAGAATGGCTTGATCATCACCAAAATTCCGATCGCCGCCCAGCGGCAGAAATTCATCAAACAGGCCCGCAACAAAATCTTTGAAATGTGGCCGCTCCGGATGACGGGCAACCTGCGTTTTTTGCCAGGGAGTCAGTTTCGAATAGGTATCTGCCAGCATTTTAGCAGACTTGGTCCGCAGCTTTTCAATTTCTGCTTCGATGTCGAGCGAACCCTCGTCCGCCGTGTCCCTCAGTTCGAGAATACGGGCTTCGAGCGCCGCGATTGGTTTTTCAAAATCGAGATAAGATGTCATGAAATTGAGTTAGAACCGGACAGACGAAACGTCAACGCACGAGATTTCGTTCGCTCAACGGATGACGATTATTCACCAGTTCGACCAGTCGTGTGCTGTCTATATGCGTGTAGATTTGCGTGGTGCTGATGTCACTGTGCCCCAATAGAGTCTGTAATGCCCGCAGATCTGCTCCTCCCTCGAGCAAATGAGTAGCAAAAGCGTGGCGCAGGACATGCGGGCTGATATTAGCGGGGTTAATTCCCGCCTTGGCAGCATGTTGCTTGATAATCTGGTACAGTCTGATTCGACTGATATGGCCTTTTCGCGAAGGAAACAGCCATTTTTCTTTCGGATCAACGCATGCGGCCCAACGCTGTACGGCAGCACGCGCCTGTTGGGAGATCGGCACCAATCGCTCCTTTTCTCCTTTTCCCTTGATAATCAAATAGGGCTTGTCACCAGTGATGGAAGACCGCTGCAAGCTCACCAGTTCGCTCGCCCTGAATCCGGAACCATAAAGCAGCTCCATGATGGCAGAAAGCCGGATTGTAGCTGGCTTAACCGGATCGCAATTGAGCCCGTCGGAGATCAACTGGAACAGATTCGCGATTTCTGCGTGGGACAGCGTCTTGGGTAATGAACGAACTAATCCCGGTCGCGGTAATGCGTCAGACGGATCATTCTCTCGAAACCCCTCTTCGACCAAAAATCCGAAATATCGCCGCAGACTGGAAGATTTGCGAGCGACGGTACTGTTTTGCAGATTGCGCCAACGAGCAGATAAATTCTTGATCTCCTCTCTACCTGCGCTGGACAGTCTTCCACCGGCTATTGCCGAGGCTTGCTCCAGGTCAGATCGATAAGCTGACAAAGTATGCTGAGATGCCCCAGATTCTGCGACGAGCATCTCGAGAAATCGTTCGATCAGATTGGCATCATCACTCATATCTTGCCCGAATAGGCCTCAAGACCTTCAAAGCAAAGCCTATGTCCGAGACAAAGCTTCGGCCGCAATCATCCGCGCTTCAGGCTCGAGACCCACACGTTTCAGACTCTGCATTATATGGTAAAGATGCAAAGGCGACATCGCCTTCCAGTTCCGGCCTTGCATACCGACTGCCGCGAGCAGTGCCACTGTACCTTGTTGCCCACGTTGCGCGGCCAACTGGATTGCCTTGGTCCATCGCGTCGAGCGGCCCAGATCTAACTCCATATCACTTGCAAAATCATCGATCGTCTGTTGATCGGCGCGTCCCAAGCCTGCTACTGCGGCCAGCAGAAATTTGCTTCGCAATTGCCCTTCACTGACATCATTATCGCCAAAGTCATCCAGTGCACCATAGGATATCGGAACATTTCTGGTCGGTGAAGACACAGCTAATAACGCCCAGCCATCACTGCCTTGATCAACGATATCTGCCCATCGTATAGCACTGCGATCGAGCCCGGCGGTCAGCATTGACGCGATCAGATCCGCACTCTGATCGCCAAGAGCATCTGCCGGAGGAATTTTTGCAGCGGCTCGAGCAGTCAAGATTTTGGCAGAATATCGTGTCAGCGTCCCTTTGGACCGCCCCCACAAATCACGCATTGCTGCCAAACGGGATTCTGCTGTGTCGTTGGTATAGGCCTGACGCAAAACCGACGCCAGAGCCTTGCGATCATCACTGGCTTCCGGATCATCATATGCAGCTGAGTAAAGGTCTACCATTGCCTGATTTGAAACCACACCGATCGCAGCCGCAATATCTGCGGCTTTCATTCGAGAATCGATTGAAAGCATGGGCGCACGCACGCGCCACCCCTGCACATGGCGACCAGCCTCGGCATATAACCGATCCGGGGGTTCCACGCCTGTTGCGGCACCTAGGCCAAAGCGCCAATTGTTAAAAAATTCGATATCGTCCCAAAGAATCGAGACCGCTCTACGACCTTCAAAACCCGCGCCGATCGTCTTTTCTGCTAGCAAATAGTCTATTCCGGTGGCAGCCTTGTTGCGCCTCGCTTGCTGGAGCAAGCTAGTCGCGCGGCTTTGTTCCCCTGCAAAGGATGCACATATAGGACGAAACATGGTCCATGTCGGTGCATCGCTGACTCGCGCTCCACCATCAACAAGAGGGCAAATACCGGCGGGATCAGCGGTAGCCAGATGGGCCTGCATTGCTACTTCGTAAAGTCTCGGTGTATAATTGTCGCTATCAACCTTCATAACGAGCGAGCGGGCGGCATCTGCCTCGCCCATCAGAAGCAGACGCCACGCTCGCTCTGCAGTCCAATCCGCAGGATTCACATTCTCGGGACTGGTAACCTTGCTGAGCAAAGTGCGACGCAGCAAGATCGAACCCCAGCGAGAAATAATGGGTCCGCGCAAGTTTCTGATCAAGTTGGTCAGATATTGCCCACCCTCTTTGCCGAAGGCATCTGCCGGAAGGCCATTATATTGCGGCGTTAAGACGCCAATCTCCAGCATCGACCGCTTTTCGCCGGAGGACAGACGATATTGAGGCTGGAGTGCATCGTCCAGCGCATTCAAATCGAGATCCCCGTTCTCATCGAGAGTTAACGACGGAGATACTGAACCAAGATCCGGAACATTGCCATCCGCATCAGGCCGGTTTGACGGGTCGCTTGGCTGGGGGGTTGCAGGCCGCGCCGAAACCGGACCGGGCGCTGGCGTTGGAGCGACAACGGGTGCGGGGCTGGGCGAAGGCGCAGCATCGCCAAAGCCCGGCGGCAACAATGACTCCGGAGAGTCTTGTCCCAATACCGGGATTGCTACCAACAGAGCGCCGAGACTCACAGCAGCTAAAGATATGTGTTTGATACCCGCTTGCATTTTATTGCAGATCATCACCAATGACAGGTTTCTCAACCGGTAGCAGTGGCTGCTCGACGTCCATCGAGGCTAGATAAACAGCCGCGCCAATCAAGACAGCAACAAACAAAATTAAATAGACCAACTTACGCGGCATAGATGTGGTTCAATCTTTCGAACGGTTAAAAAACTAGCATAATCAGCATTGGAAATTGCACCCTTAGCCAACCACTGTATAGCCTTTGCCCCAATGGATAAAAACATTAAAGCCTCTTTCGACAATTCAGCAGGAAATTCCGGTGAAAAGCCGGTTTCCGGTTCAGACAAGCCTATTGTTCTGGTCGGATTGATGGGAGTCGGTAAAACCACAGTGGGTCGGCGCCTGGCAAAACGCATGAATCTTGCGTTCGTGGACGCCGACGAGGAGATTGAACGGGCGGCAGGTTTAACAGTAGAAGAAATTTTCAGCCGTTTCGGCGAGGGTTATTTCCGTGATGGCGAACGGCGTGTGATCACACGCCTGCTGGAAGGCCAGCGTCAGATTATTGCCACCGGCGGCGGAGCGTTCATGAACAATGAAACCCGGGCGCTGATTCTGGAAAAGGCCATCGCTATCTGGCTCGACGCTGACCTGGAGACATTGGTAAAACGTGTAGGACGGCGCAATACCAGGCCATTGCTGAAATCAGGTGACCCCGCCAAGATACTTGCCAATCTGGCGGCGACAAGAAATCCTGTTTATGCCACGGCACATATCCATGTCATGGGCAATGATTCGCCTCATGAAATTACTGTAGCAAAGATTATCGAGGCATTGCAGCGTTGACCCAAATCACTGTTGAACTAGGCGAGCACAGCTACCCCATATTGGTGGAACCGGGCGCATTGGAGAGGGCTGCGGCGCATCTGCGGGGATTTGCCAACAACCGGAGACTTTTTATTCTCACCGACGAAAATGTCGGACGTCATCTGCTGCCAAAATTGCAGACCGCCTTCGCAGGAAGCGGAATCGATCTGGTGGTAAAATGCCTGCCGGCTGGAGAATCGAGCAAGAGTTGGCGTCAACTCGAACTGGTGACCGACTGGTTATTCGCCCAAGGCGTCGAGCGTTCCGATACGCTGGTGGCGCTTGGGGGTGGTGTGATTGGTGATCTAACCGGATTTGCAGCAGCAATTGTCAAACGCGGCTGCAGGTTCGTCCAGATACCCACCAGCCTTCTTGCCCAAGTGGATAGCAGCGTCGGTGGCAAGACGGCGATCAACAGTTCAGCCGGAAAGAATCTGATCGGCAGTTTCAACCAGCCTCTCTTTGTACTGATTGATCCTCTGGTGCTGAACAGCCTGCCAGACCGGGAATTACGGGCCGGCTATGCCGAAGTGGTCAAATATGGATTGATCAGCGACGGCAGTTTCTTTGCCTGGTGCGAAGCCAATGGCAGCAAGATACTGGATCGCGACCCTGACGCCCTCAGCCTGGCTATCATCCACAGTGTGCGCGCGAAGGCCCTGATCGTCGGAGAAGACGAGAAGGAGGTCAGCGGTCGTCGTGCCCTGCTCAATCTGGGCCATACTTTCGGCCACGCGCTGGAAGCAGAGACCGGCTTTTCGGACAAGCTGGTCCATGGCGAAGCCGTTGCTGCCGGAATGGCGTTGGCCTTTGGATATTCGGTGCGACGCGGCCATTGCGATCCGGCTGAAGCGGAACGCGTCAAAGCCCATTTGCGTTCGGTTGACCTGCCCCATGACCTAGCCACCGCTTCGGTACATGCATCCGGCCAGCGACTGGTCGATCATATGATGCACGACAAGAAAATGAGCGGCGGCACCCTGCCCTTCCTGCTTGCCAACGGCATAGGCCAGTCATTTCTGGCGAAGGATGTCGATCTGCAAGACGTTGCTAAATTTCTGAACGAGTCTGACTAACCAAACGCGAAAATCGGAGATCAGGATTCCTTCGCCGCGCTATTTTCGAATCTGAGTTCTCCACCGGCAAGCATGTCACCGCCGGACTTCATCTGCGCTTCCAGCCGGTCGCAATCGCGCTGACGGAATTCTTCGTCGACCTCTTCGATCAGACTGCTATCCAAATCAATTGCGAACATGGTCTGCCGCGCGAGATGGATCGCGGATTCAAACATTTCCCGCTTCATCCCGACGATCCCGAGCCCCTTGAGCGCGATCAGCTGGCGGCGGTCATAGACCCGGACGAATATCTTGGTTTCCGGAAAAGACTGAACGATCGCGCGCGCTTGTTCGGGACCGAATTCCTTATCATCCATACAGAAGACAATGGCATCCGCTTCATGCGCTCCCGCGCGCCGCAACAGATCCACCCGAGTGCCGTCGCCATAGAAGACCTTCGCACCAAATTGCTGGTGCACATCGATCTGCTCCGGCTTGATGTCGATCAACGTCAGCGGGATTTTTGCAGCCATCAGCACTTGCGATACCGTCTGGCCAAATCGCCCCTGCCCGACCACGATGACCGATGCCCGCCCGGCGTTGGAGGGATCTTCGAGATCCGCTGACGACTTGCTTGCTCCACTGCTGAATCGCCGCGCGAGCAGCATCAGAAAGGGCGTGGTCGCCATCGAAATCGTGATGATCGCGCCGAACAGACTGCTCGCTTCGGGTTCGATCAACAGCGCCTTTTCGGCCTCGGAAAACAGCACGAAACCGAATTCACCACCCTGACTGAGCAGCATTCCCATCGCCAGAGCGGGGTTGGTGTCCATTCCGAAGAGTTTGCCAAGCCCGAAGATGATCGCAATTTTGACCGCCACCAACGCAACCGCCGCACCCAGTATAAAGGCCGGATTTTCCATCACGACATTCAGATCCAGCATCATGCCGACCGCAAGGAAGAAGAAGCCTAGCAATAGCGATCGAAACGGATCGATATCGGCTTCCAGCTCATGGCGATAAGGAGAATTGGCGAGCATGACCCCTGCGATGAAGGCACCCAGTGCCGGGGACAATCCGATGAACTCCATCAGAGTCGCGCCTCCGAGTACAGCTACCAGACCAGCGACGATGAACAGTTCACGCTCGGCGATCCTGCCAATCACCTTGAGTAACGGCTGCAACAGATATTTGCCGACCAGAATCAGTCCGCCGATAGCCAGAATTGCGTAAAGCGCGGTTAGCCATCCCGATGGGCCACCTTCGTCCTGTGGTGCGCGCGATAACGCCGCGATGATGGTTAGGAGCGGGATGATCGAGAGGTCCTGAAACAGCAGGATCGAAAAAGCTTTCTCTCCTGTCGGTGTATTCAGCCTGCCGGAAGATTGCAGCATCGGTAGCACCTGCGCAGTCGAGGAGAGCGCCAGCGGCAAGCCTATGGCGATGGATGCGGCGAGGGTGAAGTTGGTTGTCGCCATGATCAGCAGAAACAGCGCGACGCCGCACAACACAACCTGACTCATTCCGAGACCGAATATCGCCTGGCGCAAACGCATTAGTCGCGCCGGTGCAAGCTCCAGCCCGACGATGAAGAGCAGGAGAATGATTCCGATTTCGGAAAACTCGAGGATCGTGCCGGCGTTACTGATCAGTTGGAAACCATGCGGGCCAATCAACACCCCTGCAATCAAATAACCCAGAACAGCGCCGATGCCGAACCTGCGAAACACCAGCACCATGACCAGCGCCGCACCGAGCATGACGAAACCGCCCAGCAGCAGATCGGCCATATGGGTTTCAGTTTCCATAGCTCAGGCGGCCTTTCTTTTGGCGGCATCTGCAAATGCCGCGATCAACGCATCATAGGGTAGCAGAATGGCAGCATGACGACCTTTGTGGTCTCTGGCAGCGACCAGCTTGTCCATATTTTGCCAGTCTCCGGGACTTTCCACCTTGCCATTGAAAAACTCTTCCAGTCCGGACCGGGCCTGAACGATGTCCCTCGCGGTTCGGCCAATGGCTTCTGCCCCTAGAATGGAAGCTGACGCCTGACCGAGCGCGCAGGCGCTTATACTCATCCCCAAATCTGACAGCGCACCGTCATCGTCTATAATAACGTCGGCAGCGACGACACTGCCACAAGTTCGGGATCGTAATTCGGCGCTGCCGTCCGGGCTATCCAGTCGCTGCTGATGCGGGATTGACACCGCAAGACGCAAAATGTCGCGGGTGTATAATGCCTCGCTCATTCGACGGGCTCTACAGAATCATCCGCCGTAGCCTGCTGTTCCTGAACAAAGTCAACCATAGCATTTCCGCTGGCGTTGAGTAGCGGATAGGTGCGGGATTCCGCGAGCCATTCCGGCCGAGGTCCGTCAACGCCATAAATAGTGTCATAGACCAGAACCACCAACAGATAGAGCAAGGTCGCGCCAATCAAGCCCTTGATCATACCGAAGCCGAACCCAAGTACCCGATCGATGGGGCCAAGCATTGATTTGCGCGATCTGGCGCCAATGGAGCGGGCGATCCAGCGGCCCAGCGCATAGGTTACGATGGCAATCGAAGCGAAGGCTAGCACCGAAGCACCGCTCTCGCTGCCCACCGGATCGATCAGCCGATCCGTTATAGGAGTATGCAGGAATCTCACGCCAATCACGACCAATATCCAGGCCATCAAAGAAAGCGCTTCCTGAACGAATCCTCTGAGGAATCCGAGCACCGCTGCTCCGCCCATTAAAATCAGTACAAATATGTCGAGACCGGTCATCGGCTCTAGCTAGTCACGCTCGAGCATATGGTCAACGAGATTGGCGAGTTTGGCGAATTGCAACTTCTTCATCGTGTCGCTGCTTTTTTCGCCGGACGCCGGTATCAGCGCGCGGTCGAAGCCCAGCTTGGAGGCTTCCTTCAGGCGCAGCGGGGTGCGCGAGACCGGCCGGATTTCCCCGGACAGCGCAATTTCCCCGAATATCACGGCGTCGCTGGGCATCGGCCGTTCGGCATGGGCGGAGATCAGCGCCGCTGCTACGGCCAGATCGGCAGCGGGGTCGGTAAGGCGATAGCCGCCAGCGACATTGAGATAGACCTCCGCGCCAGAGAAGCTGAGCCCGCAGCGCGCTTCCAGCACCGCCAAAATCATCGCCAGCCGCGAACTGTCCCATCCGACCACGGAGCGCCGCGGGGTGGCGCCACTTGCCAGCCGCACGGTCAGCGCCTGGATTTCGACCAGAACCGGCCTTGTGCCTTCCATCGCCGGGAAGACCGTTGCTCCGGTGACTTCCTCGCTGCGGTCAGTCAGGAACAGGGCGGAGGGATTGGCCACTTCGGTGAGACCTTTTTCTTCCATCGCGAAAACGCCGATTTCGTCGGTGCCGCCAAAGCGGTTCTTGATCGAGCGAAGGATGCGATATTGATGGCTGCGTTCGCCCTCGAAGCTCATCACCGTGTCGACCATATGTTCGAGCACGCGCGGGCCGGCGATATTTCCGTCCTTGGTGACATGGCCAACCAGCATCACCATCGTGCCATGTTCCTTGGCGAATTTTATGATTTCCTGCGCGGAGGCCCGGACCTGGCTGACCGTTCCGGGCGCGCCCTCGATCAAATCGCTGTGCATCGTCTGGATCGAATCGATCACGACAAAATCGGGCGCATCGCGACCCAGCGTGGTCAGGATATCGCGCACCGAAGTCGCGGATGCCAGCTTGACCGGAGCCTTGCCCAATCCCAGCCGTCGCGCCCGCAATCGCACCTGATCAGCCGCTTCCTCGCCCGAGATATAGGCTACCGAAAGTCCTGCCTCGGCCAGTCGCGCAGACACTTGCAGGAGCAGCGTCGACTTGCCGATCCCCGGATCGCCGCCCATCAGCGTGACAGAACCAGCCACCAGTCCACCGCCGACGGCGCGGTCAAATTCGTCGATACCGGTCTTTTTGCGGTCCGGCAGCGCGATCTCGCTGTCCAGCCCGACCAGCCGCACCTCGCGCCCGCCGCTCTGCAGATTATGCTTGGACGCAAAGACGGTTTCGCCCGCTTCCTCGACCAAGGTGTTCCACTCGCCGCAATCGCCGCACTGCCCTTCCCAGCGATGCGCGATCGAGCCGCAATTCTGACAGACATATTTTTTCTTCGGTTTCGCCATGGGGTCTGTGTATCAGAACAAAGACAGTACACCAGTGCTTTTGAAACAAAAATTACAACAAGGCCCCACGGCTCAGGCCCCCTTAGGACGAGAATGGATCGCGCCAGAGGAGGCCGTTTCGAACCATTATCATTTTCTAATGTACCGATTGGATCAGGCTGCGCTTGGTCCTTGGCAGGGGCTCGGCAGTGCGAGACTGATGCAGGACAGCGGATTTTCAGCAGCACTGCGACAAAGTGGATGCAACATCTGCACCCCAGAATCCCCAGCCAGTGCATTGACGCTTGCACCCTCCCCGCCATCCTGTAGTTAAAAACCATGCGGCAGAAAGAACTCAGACTTGCCTTGATCTGCTATGGCGGCGTTAGTCTGGCCATCTATATGCACGGCATCACCAAGGAAATCTGGAAACTGGCGCAGGCGAGCCGGGATTTTCATGATGGTGCGCGGGTCGACCAGTGCAGCCGCGGTATCTATTATGACATATTGGAGTGGCTCGAACAGGAAACGGGCACGCGACTGCGCATCCTGCCGGATATTATTTCCGGTGCCAGTGCTGGCGGGATCAACGGCATTTTCCTGTCGCAGGCGATATTGTCGGGCCAGTCGCTCGATCCGCTGACCGACTTGTGGCTCGACACCGCCGATGTCGACAGATTGCTTGATCCCGATGCACGGCCGCTGTCGCGTTTTTCCAAATTCTGGGCCGAGCCGATTGCCTGGATGGCGCTGGGCCGCAAAGGTGGCGCGGTCGAACAGACGGTTTCGAAGGAAGCGCGCGAAGAGGTCAAGATGAAGCTTTCGCGCTTCGTCCGCGCGCGCTGGTTCGCACCACCCTTTGGCGGCAGGGTGTTCAGCGGGCTGATCTGGGATGCGCTGGCGGCGGTGCGGGCGACCGAGCGCGGACCGCGCCTGCTGCCTCCGGGTCAGCCGCTTGATCTGTTTGTGACCGTCACCGATTTTGTCGGCCATCCCGAAAAGCTGCAGCTCCACAGCCCGCCGGATGCCCTCGAGATGGAACATCGCATCACGATCGGATTTTCGACGAGGGGCAAGCGGGACGACGCGATTGCTGATCCGGCGGCCCTGACCTTCGCCGGTCGCGCCACAGCCAGTTTTCCCGGCGCTTTTCCGCCGTTCACGGTGCGGGAGCTGGACGAGCTGTTGGCCGAGCATGAATATGTCTGGGAAGGTCGTTCGGCCTTTCTGAAACGTGTATTGCCCAACCAGTTTCGTGCCGGCACGGCCGAAGATACTGTGTTGATCGATGGTTCTGTCCTCGCAAACGCTCCTTTTGCGCAGGCAATCGAAGCGCTGAAGAACCGACCGGCCAAACGCGAAGTCGACCGGCGCTTCGTCTATATTGACCCACGCCCCGATCTCGACGTGGCGAAAAGCGACAAAGCGATGCAACGGCTGCAGGCTGCGCAGGAAGAGGAGAATGAAGCCCTGCCCGGCTTCTTCTCGACAATTTTTGGAGCGATTTCCAATATCCCGCGCGAACAGCCGATCCGCGACAATCTCAACGCAATTGCCCGACGATCCAACCGGATCACCCAGATGCGGCTAATCACCGAGAATTTGCGCGGCGAGGTCGAGGAACATGTCGAAGGCTTGTTCGGACGGACGTTTTTCCTCGACCGGCCGACCGCCGCGCGCGTGGCGGCGTGGCGACGCAAGTCGCGCGACAAGGCGGCCAAGCTGGCGGGATTTTCTTACAGCGCTTATGGCCATCTGAAGCTGGCGACAGTGATCGAGGACATTGCGCATACGGTGCGGCGGGCCAAATCTGACCCCAACGCCCATAATCATCCAGGATTGCGCGACGTGCTCTGGGCCGAGATACGCCGACTGGGCCTCGACAATGTCGGGCAGAAGAGCGGCGGACCGACCAAATTGGCCGCGGAATTCTTCCGCCAGCATGATCTGGGATTCCGGGTCCGTCGTCTCCGCTTTCTCGCCCGGCAGCTGGCCGAAGATCTCGACCGTGCCAATCCCGCCGATGCCGAGGTGATGGAGGGGATGCACGATATCATCTATGATTGCCTTTCCCTCTATATCGAGCGCGAGACGATCGAATATCTTGGCGACGATTTTATTGCCCTTGCCGAACATGCGGAAGTGCAGCCTGGCGCGATGCTGGACGCGCTGGCCAAGGCCCGTGATCTCACGACAGCCGACGCCATTGTCGACGCCAGACTGGCGGCGGCGCTGGCGGTGATACCGAAGGCAGAGAAACGGTCGATGCTGCTCGCCTTCCTCGGTTTTCCTTTCTACGATATCGCTACCCTGCCGCTGTTGCAGGGTGAAGGGCTTGACGAATTCGATCCGATCAAGGTTGACCGTATCTCGCCGGAAGATGCCAGGACGATCCGCAAGGGTGGCGTAGCGGCGACGCTGAAAGGCATTGAATTCAACAATTTTGGCGCCTTTTTCAGCCGCAGCTACCGCGAGAATGACTATCTCTGGGGCCGTCTGCACGGCGCCGACCGGATGATTGATATCATCCTGTCCACCCTGCCCGAATCCAAGCGACCGCGAGCGGACATCGTGCTCTACTTCAAGAAAACCATCTTTCGGAAGATCGTCGATGAAGAGGAGGGACGGCTGACAAAGGTTGCTCCGCTGATCGCCTCGCTACGCGAAGAAATCGAGAGCGCGACACTCTAGCTAATGCGGTTGCTCTTCCGCATGCACCGGTCTTTGCAAGCTTTTGTATACCGCCTCGACAAAAGCATCCCCCTTGATGAAGGCATCGGGATTGACGTCCCATTGCGCCGCCGGTTTCATGGCCTGCACTTGCTGCAATGATTTGCCTTCGCCCTGCGCTTTTTCGACGGCGACAATGACCGTTTTCATCATGTCACGATAGACGACCAGGTCGGCCTTGGTCGCCACCGGGCCGTGCCCGGGGATGATTTTCGTATCGTCATCGACCATGGCCAGCACTTTTTCAGTCGCAGCCAGGACTCCGCGTGCGTTGCCGCCGCTGCTCAGATCGATATAGGGCAAGGTGACCTTGTTGAAGAACAGATCGCCCATATGCACCACATTGGCCTTCTGCCAGAAGACGATGCTGTCGCCATCGGTGTGGGCATGTTTCATGTGCTGGACGCGCACTTCGTCGCCGTTGAGGTGCAGCTTGATCCCGTCGTGATAGGTGATCACCGGCAGCGCTTCAGGAGCGGCCGGCGGGACCGTGTCATTCCCCTTGATCAGGCGGTCGCGAACATGATCCTGAGCCATGATCAGCACCCCGGTCTGGCCGAGATTTTCATTGCCGCCGGTATGATCCCAATGCCAGTGGGTGTTGATCAGATATTTGACCGGTCCGGCGCCCATATCAGCGATCGCAGCCTGAATCTTGCCCGTCAGCGGAGCGAATTGATCATCTATCAGCACGGTCCCGTCGGGTCCGTAGGAAACACCAATATTGCCGCCGGCACCGAAAAGTACAGCAACCCCTTCGGCCAGAGGTTCGGCCTTGATTTCGATATTGGCGAAACGGTCAGTTTCCTGGGCATGAGCCTCGCTGACGGCAAGGAGGACCATTGGAGAAGCCGCTAGCAAAAGGGCGGTGAAGGTTCTCGATATCGGCTTTGACATGTGAAGTATCTCCTGTTTCTCTCGTCGGGTCGGTGGTTTCAGGTAGCCAGCGCTCACCCCAACTCCATCGGTCTAGATCCCAGCCTCCGCTGGGGTGACAATTTATTCCAACAACCTAACATCGATACGCGCAAGTCGCTATCCCTTGGCAAAAAACATCAGATTGACCAACCGGCCATCTTCGGGCGTCTTGCCAAAGGCCATGCCGCTATTGTGGAACATCCACGGGCTGAACAGAACCAGCCGGTTGAAGCGCATCGGAACGGTCATCACCTTCGTCCATTTCGCCGGATGGTTGGTATCCTTGTTGACCACATCCTCGATCAGCACATTGATATCGGAATATCCGGCCTTGTGGATTCCCGGCAGGTCCGTCGGCACCCGTTCGAGCCTGGTTCGCTTGTGCCGGAAGAACTCGGTCCCGCCCTTGCAATGTTCGGGCAGCGACAGATAGAGAATGCCGGAATAGAAAGCCGGATCGACATGCACGCCGCTGCGGCCTTTATCGCCTTTCAGCGTCACCCGGCAATGCAAATGGCTGGTATCGGGTGCGGCCTTCACCGGAGCATTTATAATCCCGGAAATTCGTTCGTTCAGTCCCTGGATATCCAGTGGACTGGTCGAGATATGACCCGGATAATTGCCATGCTTGTTCTGGGGATCATAGTTCAGCGCCAGAGCGGCGTTGCGTGCCGCCAGGGGATCGGCGATAAAGTCGTCAAGGATGAGTAGCGACGGCAGCATCAGAAGATTCTCCGGTGGATCGGCAATATAGTCATCATAGTGGAATCACGGATATATATCCGGTCCCGCTGTTCATGTTGCGGGCCGTCAGGCTGATGAACTTTACAAACTTTACAGTGTTAAAGAAAAACAACCCGTCATCCCGCTCAGCATTAAAAATGGCTGCCAACTCACTGGCAAGGTGTGAATAAATACGAAGAGTTGAAAGGCCCGGCATTTTGCTACCCTATCATGAGTCGCACGGTGTAGGACATGACATAATTGCTCGCTCCGTCACTTTGCGTGCAAACCCCAGATCGAACCATTTTCCGCGCTAATCTTCTCGACCGGCAACGCCACCTTCGACAATCGCGCCGACCCTGCTCATGAATTCCATGCCATTTGCGATCTCTTCATCGGTCAGTTCATCGGAGATCAACTTGATGAAGGCCTCTGTCCGTTTCATCATTTCATCCACCGTTGCCTGCCCCCTCTTTGTCAACCGGATGACCTTCTCCCGCGCCGAGGTCTTGCTCTCCTTGATCGAAATAAGATTGAGTTCCTTGTCCGCCATGGCTCGCAAGACCTTGGAAATCGCCGGGCTGCCCAGTTCATACCATTCGCCGATCAGCCGCTCGATGGTCTTGCGATGGATCGTATGTCCGTCGGTGCCCTTTGAATGGATGATCCACAAGATCACCGTCTGGTGGCGGGTCAGATCTGGCCCGCTGAGATGTTTTTCCACCGCCATGCCGACCGAATAATGGAACGGATAGAATAGCTTGAGGAAATTTTGCGGGGCAGTTTCCCGCTTTATGGGATAGTCTATGCCAAAATCAGACTGCTGCTTCACTCGCTGCTCCATCGTTGGGAATCCGCCCGGTGTCGTTATGCACGGATAGACATGCTCGATGAACGAATATCATGAAAAAGTCTATTGCTCTCGCTCCAAAAACAGAAAGTTTTGCACAGAAGATTCGCCGATCCAAGTCTTTTGACATCGAAGAGAATCTTCAGAAGATATAATTAAATCGTTTAAAATCATATTATTAAATCTATTTCGCTCCCGATCCGGCGAGGTCAGTTGACAAATTTATTCCCCAATCACTATTATGTCCTTAAGAAACTATGTCTTTACGACATATAAAAATACGGGATTGAGGATTAATGAAAACCGCGTTCAGCGTCGACCAATTGAACCGTCCGGAAGTGATCCGGAATCCTTACCCTTATTATGATCTGTTGCGCGATCAGTCGCCGGTCTTCGGTTATCGCGATTTTCCGCCCGGGACGATGCCCGGGGTCGACGAGCCAAAGGCGTCCTGGGTGGTTCTCAATTTTGACGATGTAGCGGCGGTTGCGTGGGATCATGACAGTTTCTCGTCCCGCGACAGCTTGCAGGAGGAATCCTCTGCCCCGTCGCTGATGCTGGTCAATCATGACCGGCCGGAACATACGCGGCTTCGCAAAATCGCTGCGAAGGTTTTTCAACCTTCATCGATCAAGTCGCTGGCGCCGGCGGTGGCCGCAATGGTCGGCAAAACTATGGACGATTTCTTCGTTACGGACAGGCCCGTCGATGTGATGGCTGACTATTGCGCCATGCTGCCGAGCCGGGTGATGGCCTATCTGTTCGGCATGCCCGATGCAATGGATCGGGACGTGCGCAACTGGGCGACTGCCTTCATGTTGTCCGCCGATATAAGTCCGCAAGAACGGCAAGCCTATAATGAAGAAGCCATGGCTTTTTTCGCGCAGCATGTTCGGGAACATATGGACCGGATGGCAAAGGGTGAAGATACGCCCGGCCCCTTGCTCAACGCCTTCATCCGCACCGAGGTCGACGGCGACAGCCTGGCATTTGAAGAAATCGTGCGCTTTTGCATGACCGCCACGGTCGCCGGAGCGGAGACGACGTCTTTCTATCTCGGAAATCTGATCGCGGTGTTCGCCGACTTCAACGCGATCTGGCAGGGATTCGTCAAGGACCCGACGCAGTTCGACGCCATCTACAAGGAAGTCCTGCGCTTTCACGGCCCGCCACAGCGCCTGTTCCGGGTGGCCACGCGGGATATCACGGTCGGCAAGGCCGACATCAAGCGCGGCGACTGGGTCGCCTGCTTTTTTGGCGCGGCCAATTATGATCCGGAGACTTTCCCGGATCCCTATGAGTTTCGACTGAACCGCAAGAATGCCAGCCGCCACATGAGCTTCGGCTATGGCATCCATCGCTGCCTAGGCGCGCCACTGGCGCAGCTGGAAGCGGAGTCCACCGCGCGCATACTGCGCGAACGGTACCAGCAGATCGAACGCGCAGGCGACGCGGTCTGGCAGGATGTCAGCCTGCTCAACCACGGCCTTCACAGCAATCCGGTGATTTTTCGAGCCCGGGATTAGCGGCCGACAATATTCAAAGGCAACGGTGAGCACGGTCACCGAACGAGGGAGGAAAAGATGAACATTCGGAACGCCAAGAAAGCGGTGCTGGCAACAACCAGTCTGCTCGCCATCATGGCAGCGCCAGCGCCGCTACACGCCCAGCAGGAGGCAAGCGATGGAGCGCAGCAAAGCAACAGCGATATCATCATCGTGACCGCCAACCGCCGCGCAGAATCGATCCAGGATGCGCCGATGGCGATCACCGCTTTCGGCGGCGATGAGCTCGCCAGCCGGTCGATCACCTCGATCGAAC
This sequence comes from uncultured Sphingomonadaceae bacterium, assembly GCA_947488845.1. Lineage (GTDB taxonomy): Bacteria > Pseudomonadota > Alphaproteobacteria > Sphingomonadales > Sphingomonadaceae > Parasphingorhabdus. The sequence continues at coordinate 29,291 of CANLBM010000015.1, forward strand.
AGGTCGGTGCGATCGCGCCTGGCGTCCAGATATCCACCTATCAGGGCGATACATCGATCTTCATCCGCGGCATTGGTACGCCAACGATCATCGCCGGTACCGACAGTTCCACCGCAACTTATATTGATGGCGTCTATATCAGCCGCCCCGCAGCGATCGGTCCGCAATTTTTTGACATCGAGCGCATTGAAGTGCTGCGCGGACCGCAGGGTACGCTTTATGGCCGCAACGCCACCGGCGGCGCCGTCAATATCGTCACCAATCGGCCGACCGACATCTTGGAAGGCAATCTTGAACTGACGGTCGGAAATTATGACCGCTTTCGTGTCGCAGGCGCGTTGAGCGGGCCACTAAACGACGCGATCCGTGCGCGCCTTGCCTTTCAATGGGAAGACCGCGACGGCTATGCGACCGTAACCCGGCCCGACGACACAACGGAACGGGTGGAAGACAAGGAGGATTATGCCATCCGGCTGACGGTCGAGGCCGATCTTTCTCCCGACGCGACCCTGACCCTCAACGGCGATTATTACCGCGCCGACGACAAGGCCAACGCCTATTATTATGCCAGCGCAGGCTATGCCGACGAGATTCCCGGCTGGTACGGCACGCGGGAAGGCTCGCAAACCATCCCCTATTTCGCGATGAAAAATTCCGGCCGTGTTTCCGCCGCCGCTTCCCGGGATATTTTTGCCGACGTGCCCTATTTCAACAAGGTCGAAAATTGGGGCCTTGCAGCAACGCTCGACTGGGATATTGCCGAATATAATCTCAAGGTCATTGGCAGCTACCGCGATACCAATCCGGTTTCGCAAAATGAATTCGATCTGTCAGATGCCTATGTCAATTATGTCGGGCGCGAAGAGGACCATTGGCAGTGGAGCGGCGAGGTACAGCTGAGTTCGCCGACCGACAAGCCCTTCTCGTGGATCGCCGGCGCTTATTATTTTGAAGAACGCAATATCATCGACAATGATATTTTCGGCAATTTCTGGGAGCCGATCCTGATCCAGGGATTCATGGATCTGCAGGCAGCAGGCGTCTTGCCGCCCTTCCCGGTGGTCTTTCCCGACAGTGACCTGTGCTGCGAGCTGCATCTGAGTGGCGAACAGGAAACCAAGGCGTGGGCCGCCTATCTTGATACCCAGTGGGAAGTGTCGGACCAGATCACCATCCGGCTCGGCGGTCGCTACAGCGAGGAACGGCGCGACGGGCGGCAGAATTTCGATCTTATAATGCTTCCCGATATCCGCATCGCGCCGAACACGATTTTCTTTCCCAATGCGATTACCGAAGACCGCGATGCGGCGCAGCCCGATCCGTTCGGTTTTGTCATCGCTCCGGTCAACGGCCCGACAACCTTCAGCGCCTTCACCCCCAAGCTGGGCATCGACTTCAAGCCAAGCGACGATGTCATGCTCTACGCATCCGTGCAGCGCGGCTTCAAGAGCGGCGGCTATAATATCGGCAGCAGCCAGCGCGACCCGTTCGAACCGGAAAAAATCTGGTCCTATGAAATCGGCGCGCGCACCGAATTGCTCGACCGGGCGCTGCTGCTCAACGCGTCGGCCTTCTGGTATGACTATACCAATCTGCAGGCGCAGGACAGCGTCGGTAACCAGCCGATCATCCGTAATGTCGGCAAGGCCCGGGTGCGTGGCTTTGAAGTCGAGACCGTCGCTCGCCCGACCGACTTCTTCCGGCTGGAAGGCGCGCTGACCTATGTCGATGCCCAATTTACCGAAGGCCAGCTGACCGAAGTCCTGCGCCCTGCCCCGCTTACGCAGGATCCGGGGACATTTGTCCGGGATCTTGACGGGTTGCGCCTGCCACGCGCGCCGCGCTGGAAGTTCAGCATTGCCGGTCAGGTCGAGCAGCCGCTGGGCGACAGCGGCACGATTACTGCCCGCACCGAATATCACTGGCAGAGCAAGATCTATTTCACCGTGTTCAATATTGATGCCGCGTCGCAGGAAAGCTATGGCCTGCTGCGCGCCAGTCTTGGCTTCACCAGCGCCGCTGACAGGTGGAGCGTCCGGCTGTTCGCCGACAACCTGACGGGCGAGACCTATTTCACCAACCAGATACTCACCGGCACCGTCTATGGCGCGGAGTTTGTCGGGCCGCTTGGCACGCCGCGCACCTATGGGGTCGATGTGCGCTTCAATTTCTGATGCGAAACCATGATATATTTGAGGGAGAAAAAGCGATGATCGCGCCGGTTGACGTGACCAAGAATGTCTTCGCCGCCTTTGGCGCTGCTGATGTTGATACTATCATCCAATGGCTGCACCCCGATGTCCGGATCGAATTTTATGGCCCGGGAGTCATACCCTATGCCGGTATCTATGACGGCCTCGAACAGGCGCGCAGCTTCTTCGAAACGGTATTGTCTTCGGTCGACATCCACCAATTTGATCCGGAGGAGTTTATCTGCGAGGGAGACAAGGTTGTCGTCACCGGCCATCTCCGCCTCACCGCCATCTCTACCAAACGGGAGATCGAATCCGACTTCGTCCATGTCATCACGGTAGCCGACAAAAAATGGCTCTTGTTCCGCGATTTCATGAACACCGTCGAAGCCGCCAACGCGTTTTCTGTGTAGATTGCACCTTTGGCCATCAATCGCGGCCTATTCTGTACGCTGGTTGAGTGGCGGCGGGAGAACTGGTTTCTCCGCCATCATGCCTCCCATGCTCGAAGCCGAGCTAAATGGTGAAATAATTACCGCGCCAGCGGTTAATCGATCGCAATTCTGGCCGTTCCTAGCTTTGATTGATGATTTGGCGGAAACATTCCAATTCGGATTGGCACTATCCCCACACAGTCCAGTTCGATGCAGCTATGACACAGGCTTCTGAACATCAATCAAGCGGGTCGGGTTGGCTGGTCCCTTCCTGACCCGCTTACTATCCTGATCAAACTTGGACCCACCGAAAATTTATAGCGGATCAAGCTGCGGTCGGTGGAGTGGCATTCTTCTGGTTGAGGCGGAATCCCGATCTCTCAATGCCGAAAAGGCAGCATTCACCGCAATTTTATCAGGGAACTGCTCAGCCCGACAATTACGGCAGATATGCGATCATGGACATCAAGCTTTTTGAACAGGCGTCGGATATAGGTGTCTACTGTCGCTTCGGAAATGGCCAATATGGTTGCCATATCTCCATTCGATTTGCCGCGAGAAATCCAGTATAAAACCTCATTCTCCCGTTCGGACAGTAGCGGCGTAACCACTTCCGCCTGATTTATGATTGCACAAATCCTTCTATGGCTGGACTGAGCGATGCTCACCAATGGCAAAATCCGCTGTTGGTCATCGGCATCAATACTTTTGTCAAAATTCATCGAAAAATAGGAATTTCTGCTCTTCGGACCAAATAAAGGTACAGCGACGCCGTCGCTCAGTCCCTGTTCTTTCGAGAGTTTGATGAATTTTCGATGATTTTCTGACAGCGTAATCCCGGTAATTATCTGTTGCCAGGTCATTACATGACCCACTGACATTACATGGTCGGGAATGGGGTCCGATTCCATGATTTCCGGATCCAGATAAGTCGCCACTTTTTCTTTCGAATATCCGAAGTGGAAAACCGATGAACGTTTTGATACCTGGGAATAAAATGGCGGTGTCAGATGATAGGATATGGCGACGACGCCTTTGGCCATCAACTCATCGGCCAGTTCATTCAGTTCCGAATAAACCGAAGTTCCGTCTTTTACGGGATTCCACTGAAATACCACTCTTTAGCCACACATTTCTAGCCGGAATATTTACTCAAATACGGCTTAAATCCTAGCCATCGGACCTTCGAATATAACATTGCGACAGCGTCACTATAGCCTAACTGATATTACAGGATAGGATAAAAATGCCATGAATCGTCCAGAGAAGCCGATCGTTCGTTAAGCGCATATTGCGTGTCACGTGGCAGCGTGACGTGTGTGGACTGATTATGCGCCATAGAGGAGCATAGAACTAAATCTCCCAAATAATATGAATTGAACATTATGCTTTCTGATATTGAACGAATTTTTCCAACTATTTCTACCAACATGAAAATTGAAGTTGATCAAATAGTTAAAGTACGGAAAAACCGGAATAAATTATTTAACGAACAATATTTTACAAATAAGTTCTGGGACATTATTTTATTGCTGTATAGCCACGAAATAAACGGGCTTCCGATAGATGCAAATGGGATTTCCAGAAACCTCGATCTTAATCATCGTCAGGTCGTGCGATATTTAGAGGTCCTTCTGGCCGACGATATCATTTGCGCGTATGAACAGACGGTCGAGGAATCCTTCAATATTGCCTGTGACAATTTGTCTCTGACCAAGGCCGGTTTCGAGAATGTCGAAACCATAATGCAACAAACACGCGATATTTTTACATCTGGTCCCGACGCCGAAACATATTTCGCCGCGCCGCAGGAACAGCAAAACGACAGATATGGCGCGGTTTCCGACTAGAAAGCCTCGAAGCCGCATCGCCATTGCTGCGAACAACGCAGCTTTACTCGGTCAAGTCTTCCCAGGCGTCTTTCAATTTTCCGAAAAAGCCGGTCGAATTGGGTGTTTCGTCACCGGTTTCGGTTTCCTGGAAATCACGCAGGATTTGCCGTTGCTGTTTTGACAGCCTGGTTGGCGTTTCGACCTCGATCTGGACCACCATATCGCCATTGCCGCGTCCGCGCAGGACCGGCATGCCGGCACCGCGCTGATGGATTTGCTTGCCGCTCTGGATTCCGGCCGGAATCCGGATGGCATGTTTCTCACCGTCGAGCCCGGGAATGGTAATTTCGCCGCCCAAGGCTGCGAGGGTGAAGCTGATCGGCGCGCGAGTGAACAGGGTTGTTCCTTCACGTTCAAAAATATTGTGCCGGATCAGATGTATAAAAATATAGAGATCGCCAGCCGGGGCGCCGCGCGCGCCCGCTTCGCCCTTTCCGGACAAACGAATTCGCGTGCCGGTATCAACACCCGCGGGGATATCGACTTCCAGAGTCTGTTGCTTGTCTACCCTGCCCTCGCCGTAACAGACGTGACAGGGGCTTTCGATAACTTCACCACGGCCCTGACAACTGGTACAGGTCCGCTCGACTACGAAAAAGCCTTGCTGGGCACGGACTTTTCCGTGGCCCTGACAGGTGCCGCAGCGTTGCACGCCGGTACCTGGTTCTGCACCGGAACCGTCGCATTCATCGCAACCGACCGATACATCAATTTCTATTTCAGTATGTTTACCATGATAGGCATCTTCCAGCGTAATTTCCATATCATAGCGCAGGTCTGCGCCGCGAGCCGGGCCGCGTTGCTGCTGCTGGCCGCCGAAGCCGCCGCCACCGCCGCCAAATATGGTTTCGAATATATCGCCAATGTCATTGAAAGCAGCGCCCGCAAAACCGCCGCCGCCGGCATTATTGCCGCCGCCGTTGGTAAAGGCCGCGTGGCCGTAACGATCATATGCCGCGCGCTTCTGCGGGTCCTTCAGGACATCATAGGCTTCGCTGATCGACTTGAATTTGGATTCTGCTGCTGCATCGCCGGGATTCTTGTCCGGGTGCCACTGCATCGCCAGCTTGCGATAGGAGGATTTCAGCGTCGCGCCATCGCAGTCACGCGAGACGTTCAACTGTTCGTAATAGTCGACTTCGGATGCCATATTCATGCTTCCCAATAAGCGAGAAGATCGTCGCCCCGGCAAAAGCCGGGGCCGCTGACATCAATCGCCAGCGGCTCCCGCCAGAGCGGGAGCGACGGTCTCATCTTTATTCAGCCGCCTTGGCATCATCTTTCTTGTCACCGTCTTCCGAGTCATCGACTTCGGAGAATTCGGCATCGACAACATCATCGTCAGCCGCCTTGGCCGCGGCATCTGCTGCTGCAGCATCACCGGCGTCACCGCCTGCTGCCTGCTCGGCTTCGTAGATCTTCTGACCCATTTGCATGGAAACCTGTGCCAGCGCTTCGGACTTGGTCTTCATCGCTTCGGGATCGCCACCTTCGATGGCTTCCTTGGTTTCCTTCACCGCCGCTTCGATCTGGCCTTTGAGGTCGGCGTCAATCTTGTCGCCATGCTCTTCAAGCTGCTTCTCGGTGGTGTGGACAAGGCTTTCGGCATTGTTCTTGGCTTCTGCCTCGGCACGCCGTTTCTTGTCTTCTTCGGCAAATTTTTCGGCATCCTGAACCATCTGGTCGATATCGCTATCGCTCAGACCACCGGAAGCCTGGATCTTGATCTGCTGTTCCTTGCCCGTGCCCTTGTCTTTCGCGGACACGTTGACGATGCCGTTGGCATCAATGTCGAAGGTCACGTCAATCTGCGGCACGCCACGCGGTGCGGGCGGGATACCGACCAGATCGAACTGGCCGAGCATCTTGTTATCCGCTGCCATTTCGCGTTCGCCCTGAAAGACACGGATCGTCACCGCGCCCTGATTGTCATCGGCGGTCGAGTAGACTTGCGATTTCTTCGTCGGGATCGTGGTGTTGCGGTCGATCATGCGGGTGAATACGCCGCCGAGGGTTTCGATACCCAGCGACAATGGTGTCACGTCGAGCAGCAATACGTCCTTGACGTCGCCCTGCAAAACGCCTGCCTGAATGGCGGCGCCCATGGCTACAACTTCGTCAGGGTTCACGCCAACATGTGGCTCCTTGCCGAAGAATTTCTGTACCGTTTCGCGAACCAGCGGCATGCGGGTCATACCGCCGACCATGACGACATCGTCGATCTCGCTGGCTTCGACGCCGGCATCCTTGAGAGCCTTCTTGCAAGGGTCGAGCGTGCGCTTGACGAGATCGCCAACCAGCTTTTCCAGATCGGAACGGCTGATCGATTTGACCAGATGCTTTGGTCCGTTCTGGTCTGCAGTGATGAACGGCAGGTTGATTTCGGTGGTTTGCGCGCTCGACAGCTCGATCTTTGCCTTTTCGGCAGCTTCCTTGAGACGCTGCAGCGCGAGCTTGTCCTTGGTCAGGTCGATGCTCTCGGCCTTCTTGAAGTCAGCGGCGAGAAATTCGACCAGCTTGGCATCAAAATCTTCACCACCGAGGAAGGTGTCGCCGTTGGTCGACTTCACCTCGAAAACGCCATCGCCGATTTCGAGGATGGAAATATCGAATGTACCGCCGCCAAGGTCATAGACGGCAATCGTCTTGCCTTCGCTCTTGTCGAGGCCGTAGGCCAAGGCAGCTGCGGTTGGCTCGTTGATGATGCGCAGCACTTCGAGACCGGCAATCTTGCCGGCATCCTTGGTGGCCTGACGCTGGGCGTCGTTAAAATAGGCAGGTGTGGTGATCACGGCCTGGGTCACGGTTTCGCCCAGATAGGCTTCGGCCGTTTCTTTCATCTTCTGCAACGTATAGGCAGATATCTGCGACGGGCTGTAATCTTCGCCGCCGGCTTTCACCCATGCGTCGCCGTTGCTGCCCTTGACGATCTCGTAAGGAACCAGCTCCATATCTTTTTTCGTCATCGGATCATCGAACCGGCGACCGATCAGACGCTTTACGGCAAAAATGGTGCTTTCCGGGTTGGTCACTGCCTGGCGCTTGGCCGGCTGACCAATCAGGCGCTCGCCATCCTTGGTGAATGCGACGACAGACGGGGTCGTCCGTGCGCCTTCCGAATTTTCAATTACCTTTGGCTTTCCGCCATCCATAACGGCAACACAGCTGTTGGTGGTGCCCAGATCGATTCCAATAACTTTACCCATAATTCCCTCAATCAATTTTCTAACATTAGCAAAATTGCCGCCCGGCCCTAGTTAAATGGCACCGTTACGGCTTCGCAATGCGATATAGGTGGCATTTTTCTTGGCACAAGGCATCGGACATCCTACATTTGAAAAATCAACGCAAAACACCCATATCGGGATGGATTTATTAGGGTTAACTGAGGTGTCAGAATGAATAAGATTTCCATCATGCTCGCCGCATCGGCATCGCTATTGCTGGGTTCCTGCGGTCAGGGAGACATATTGTTCGCCGATAACGCTGTGGTCAATCTGTCCCCGGTCGAGGGCAATCCTTCTGCTGGCTATATGGATCTGCATGGCGGGCGCGTCGATGTTGAACTGGTCGGTGTCACTTCCGACGACGTTCTCCGCCTGGAAATGCACGAGACGATCGAGAAAGACGGAATGATGAGCATGGAACCGCTTAAGTCAATTCCGGTTCCGGCAGGGAAGACCGTGAAACTCGAGCCCGGCGGAAAGCATCTGATGATCTGGGGCGTCGGCAACTATTCAAAGCAGCGTGGGCTGTTGAAGATGATATTGATCTATTCCAACAATGACCGCATCGAAATTGACGCGGTGATCAAGAAGGCCGGTGACCCCGCACCCGTTGCCGAATAATCGGGAATCCGAATGACCGGCCGTGCGCTGACCGAGGCGGAAATTGGATTATGCATGTCCATTTTCGGCGAGGCAATCGACTATGACCGGGTCACGGTGTTCAACCGCAAATGGTGGCTGTTCCAGAATCCACGCGTCACCATGGCACCGGATGGCAATCTCTGGTTTCACCCGAAGAGCAATCTCTTCTGCGACGATTTCTGCGGGTCACCGCGCAATATCCAAGCGCTGTTCATTCACGAAATGGTCCATGTCTGGCAACATCAGCAGGGGGTATTCCTGCCCTTGGCGCGCTATCCCTTCGCCCGATATGATTATGAACTGCTGCCGGGGAAGATTTTCTCCGAATATGGCGTGGAACAGCAGGCAGAGATCGTCAGCCACTATTTTCTGCTGAAGCAGGGCGCCCAATTGAAAAATGGCTACCGCATCGCAGATTATGGCGGACTGCTGCCATTCTGAGAAACTATGCAGGCAGAAACGAAGATGGCCGGGAAGCATTGCCGCCCGACCACCATTGTCTGCCAGATTGCCGATTGCCTAGAAGCGATAGGCCAGTCCGGCGCTGACAACCCATGGATCGATTCTGTGGCGCGTCCGCAAGACTTCGGTGCTGCCGGCAAACCAGCGCGCCGTCGTGTTGACGAAGTAGCGCTTTGCATCGACGCTCAGGCCCAGCCCATTGTCACTGATCGGCAGATCGAACCCGGCCTGCAGCGCGAAGCCGACCTTGTCGTTCATTTTCTGCCGCGTGGCGCCCAGTGCCCGAGCGGTGTCACCAGCCTTTTCGTCGATGAAAATGAAATAGGTCGGTCCGGCTCCGATATAGGGCTTGAACCCGGTGCCATCACCGAAATGGTATTTCGCGGTCAGCGTCGCGGGGATGATATTCGCGTTGGAGACCAGCCCTGCCCCATCCAGCGGTCCGGTACCGGTAACGTCATGCTGGGTGACGCAGCAAATGGTTTCCAGCGAGATATTCGGTGTGAAAAAATATTCAGCGGCAATCGTCGGCACGAAATTGTCATCGGCCTCGGTCTGTGTGCCAGCCGGCAATCCGATATTGTCGAGTTCGACCGAGGTGATCTTGCCATCGGGTGCCACCAGCGTGGCCAAAGCCTTGACTTGAATCTTGCCGTCGGTTGAGCCGGCGATTGCCGTTCCGCTCATCGCCAATGCCGCGACGGCTGCCGCGAACTTCAGTGTATTCTTCATATGATCCGGTCCTTGTGCACTTGCTATCTGGTTGGTGACCGGAGCCACTAGCTGGGTGGCAAAATAGCGGACATACGCAATTTCCCTGAGCAGGAACCGAGATGCTGTGCCGTCCGGATCAGAGCGCAGCAGAGCAGGCCTATGCAGACCTCTCGGCGTACCAGTGCGAAGCCTGTTGATGCAGAAGTGCCGTTCCGTCCATCGGCGAGTTGATTAGGGCAGCAGCCCCAGCTTTGACCGCATCATCCAGCGCGCCAGCATCAGCACGGAGACGACGCCCAGTCCCCCGGCCAGTCCCGTCCAGATGCCGACGCCTTCCCATCCCTGCCAGAAGGCAAGGCTGGCACCAAGACCGATGCCGATGAACCAATATCCCATCAGCGCGAACAGCATCGGCATGGTCGTATCATGCAGGCCGCGCAACATGCCGGCACCGACCACCTGGGCGCCGTCGACGATCTGGAAAATGGCGGCTATCGCCAGAAAGCTGACGGCCAGTGCAGCGACCTCGGCATTGCCGGGCGCGCTGGCATCGATGAACATCGAGATCAGAAAATCGGGAGCCAGAACGAACACCAGCGCCATCGCTGCCATGAACGATGTACCAAGAATGAAGCTGACCCAGCCCGCACGCTTGATTGCGGCATGGTCTTTCCGGCCATATTGAATTCCCACGCGCACGGTCGCGGCCTGGCCCAGACCCATTGGCACCATGAATGTCAGCGCAGCGAGCTGCAAGGCTATGGCGTGGGCCGCTACCGAAGCCGTACTGATCAGCCCCATCAGCAGGGCTGCAAAGCCGAATACAGAGCCTTCCAGTCCCATGGTCACGGCTATCGGCAGGCCCAGCTTCCACATCGCGCGAAAGCGCTGCCAGTCGCTGCGCCAGAAGCGACCGAACAGATGATAGCGGCGAAAGCGCTTGTGGCGCATCACGACGATCGCCATGCCGGCGAACATCAGGACATTGGTCATCACGCTGCCGATACCGGCACCGATGACGCCAAATTCCGGGACTCCGAACTTGCCGAAAATCAGCGCATAGTTGAACAGGGCATTGGACAGCACGGCAATGACGCTGATGATCAGCGCCCACACCGGTTGTTCAAGCGCCGAGATAAAATTGCGCAGGATTATGAAGAACAGGAACGGCAGGATCGACCACATATAGGCGCTGATATAGGTGCCGGCGATCGCAGCGAGATCCGGTTGCTGGCCGAATGTCACCAACAGGGCTTCGGTATTCCAGAGCAAGATCCAGAACGGCAGGATCACCGCTACCGCTGCCCACAACGCTTGCCGAAACGTGCGGCGCACGTCGCGGACGCTGTGTTGCATCCGGCCGATTTCGCTGGCCATCATCGGGGCGGAAGCGGTTATCAACCCCATGCAGAAAATTGCGGCGGTCATCGCCAAGTTAAAGCCCAGCGTTGCCGCCGCCAGTTCGCGCGCGCCGAGCCAGCCGAGCATCAGCACATCGGTCGCCCCGATCAGCGCCATTGTCAGGTTCGACAGGATCAGGGGCCAGGCGAGCGAGATGGTGGCGCGCAGTTCATGCCGCCAGGGGTGTTGCTCTCGCAGACTCGGGGACACGTGGGTCATCGCCGCGCGTTAGCCCAAGCCGTCCCGCTAAGCCAGAGAAACCCCGCGTTGGTTAGTGATCCGTCCGCTTATCTGGGGTCTTTGGGATAGCCGCGGGTTCCATAGCAATCATCGTCGAGCCGTCCGTTGCGGTCATAGCCGTCGCAGCCGTCATTCTTGTCAATGAAATAGCCGCCGGCCGCACCGGCTGCAGCGCCGATTGCAGCACCTTGCAACACGTCGCCACCGGTAATCGCGCCAATGGCGGCACCGGCCGCAGCACCCGCGCCGGCACCTTCGGCCGCATAATTCCCGGCACAAGCCGAAAGACTGATTGCAGCTGTTCCGGCCAGTGCCAGTTTGCTTGCTTGCTTAATCATCGTCCTACTCCTCAAAAATCTGCCCCGCTGGCAAATGAACACGCCGGCTTGCCGATGGCTCCCTGGGCGGAGACAAATCACCGGCCGGAGCGCGTCATCCGCGCGACCAACTGCGTCTGCAATCACGCCGGAATTACGAATTGCCGGATCTGCTTTCATTTGATACCATCTCCTTGTTGTGCAAGCGGCCCAACCCGCGCTTGCCCAAATGGTGACCTTATGAAATTGTCAGATTATGATATGTCCGCTTCGCGCGGATTTCTTTCGCATTTCCAGATTATCGATATTGACCTTCCCGATATTTTTGCCCCGGTTGTCGAGGCAGCAGAAAATCTCTCCGGCCTGATGACCACCGGCCGGATACGGCACTGGCTGGACCGCCTGCCCGCGCTCGACCTGACCGAATGGGCGGCCAACGCGCCGGAAGAGCAGGTTCGCGTGGCGATGGTCCGCTATTCCTTTCTGGTGCAGGCCTATGTCTGGAGCGAGAGCGAGGCTCCGGCCGCGCTGCCCGCCAATCTCGCACGACCCATCGTAGCGCTGGCGGACCGGCTCGATCAGGCCCCGTTGCTGCCTTATAGCGGCTATGTGCTCGACAATTGGGCGCAGCTTGACCGTGACGGCCCGATCACCCTCGACAATGTCTATATGGTCCAGAATTTCTACGGTGGAGCGGACGAAAACTGGTTTGTCCTGATCCATGTCGCAATCGAAGCTGCCGCTGGTCCGCTTCTTGGCCTCGCCTGCGATCTGGTCAAAGCAGTCTGTGAGGAAGATACCGCCAAAACGACGGCGCTGCTCGAGGAGATGGACAGCCACTGGAACACGGTAAACGCGATATTCGACCGGATGCCCGAACGCTGCGATCCCTATATCTATTATCAGCGGGTGCGGCCCTATATCCACGGATGGGCCAATAATCCGGCGCTGCCCGACGGGCTGATCTACGAGGGAGTCGCGAAATATGCGGGCAAGGGCCAGTCGTTTCGCGGCCAGACCGGATCGCAAAGCTCGATCGTTCCGAGCATGGATGCATTGTTTCAGGTCCAGCACGGCAATGACCCGTTGCGCAGTTTTCTCGACGATCTGCACGCCTATCGCCCGGCCCAACACCGGCGTTTCATCGAGGATCTGCGCGAACAGAGCAAATTGCGCGAGTTCGCCATAGCCTGCGGCGATCCGGCGCTCAGGGCGGCTTTCAACGCCAGCGTCGAGCAGGTGGCACGCTTTCGCACCCGGCATCTCGAATATGCCGCCAGCTATATCAACAAGCAGGCGTCGAACGGCAAGGGCAATGATACCGAAGTCGGTACCGGCGGCACGCCGTTCATGAAATATCTGAAAAAGCACCGCGATGAAAACCGGGCGCAACTGATCTGAACGGAACATGGCAATATAAGCCCGAGTGACGGTTTTAGCAGTTGCACCTCCGACTTGACCTCTGCCATTAGGCGGCGGTCAGGTTTGGGGGGACATTCATGCTATCGGCAATCGGACTAATCGGCGGACTGGGACTGCTCATCTGGATGACGGTGCGAGGCGTCAATATTCTGATCGCCGGGCCGGTCGCCGCCGCGATTGTCGCGTTCAGCAGCGGCATTGCCTGGCTGCCCCCGCTCGCCGCAGCAGGTGCACCTGATTTCGCCACCGCTTATATGGACGGTTTTGTCGGCTTCTTTCAGAGCTGGTTCTTCATGTTCCTGCTCGGCGCGATATTCGGCGAGATCATGGGTGCCAGCGGCGCTGCCGCCAGCGTCGCCCACTGGGTGATCGAAAAGATCGGGATCAAACATGCGGTGCTCGCCGTGGTCGCCGCCTGCGCGATCCTTACCTATGGCGGGGTCAGCGTGTTCATCGTGTCGTTCAGCGTCTATTCGCTCGCCGTCCATCTGTTTCGCGAGGCGGACCTGCCGAGACGGTTCATTCCTGCAGCCCTGGCCTTCGGGTCGGTGACATTCACCATGACCAGCGCCGGCAGCCCGGAAATCCAGAATCTGATCCCGATGGAATATCTTGGCACCAACGCCTATGCCGGCTGGCAGGTCAGTCTGGTGGTTGCGCTGTTCATGGCGGTGTCCGGCCAGTTTTGGATCAACCATATGGTCCGGCGGGCGGTCGCCAGAGGCGAGCATTTTGTTGGTCGCGAAACGGACGACCAGAATATCGACTATGGCACTCTGCCCGCGCCGCTGCTCTGCATCCTGCCCCTGGTCGCAGTGCTGGTGATCTTTCTGGTCTTTCAATATCCGCAGGACATGGGGCCGCTGTCGGCGATACTGCCGCAGGAATCGCTTGATAAATGGGCGTTGGTGGCGGCGCTGGGTACCGGCGCAATGGTCGCGCTGATGGTCGGCTATCGGAAACTCAAATCGATGCCGGAAGCTTTCTCGCGCGGTGCGACGAGCGCGGTAGTCGCGATTACCAACACCTGCGCGGTTGTCGGCTTCGGGTCCGTCGCCAAACTGTCACCGGCCTTTCAGGAAGCATTGGTCATGGTGCAGAATATTCCGGGCAGTCCGCTGATCGGAGCCGCTGTTGCGGTCACCGTGATCGCCGGCCTCACCGGCTCGGCATCGGGTGGCCAGTCGATCGCGCTTCCCCTGATCGCGCCCCATTATATCGATAGCGGCGCGCAGCCCGACGAGCTGCACCGCGTTGTCGCCATTTCCTCCGGTGCGCTCGATAGCCTGCCGCATAACGGTTATGTCGTGACCACAATCCGCGCGGTTTGCGGGGAAACGCACCGCGATGCTTATGGCGCGGTGGGTGCGTTGACTGTGGTGATACCGGTGATCGGGACGATCATGGCGGTGGTACTGTTCGGGATATTCGGCTGACCATAGCCCGCTTCCAGCGGATTGCCAGCGCTGATCAATGGAAGATTTGGAAACATCTTTTCCACGGTGGACAGATTATCGGGCTACCTAAGATATTATCTTAAATAACCCGATTATTTATCTGTTACAAAATATTTATATGAAGGATGCTCTGCGCAAGGAGCAGCAGATTATTGCTACTTCAGCCGCTCGATCCTGCTCGCCGCCTCGTCGATGATTGCGGTGACTTCCAGGATTTTGTCCGATCCCTTGTCCTCGTCGCCGAGCCGGATCGCGATCGCGCTCTTGAGGTTGTGCATGGCGCGGCGAACCGATGCGCCATCGCTGGCCTCGCCCATTTTCGACACGCCTTCCAGCCGTGCGAGAATCTCGGCAATCTGCGCCTCGTCCTCTTTCAACCTTGCGGAACCCGCTTCAGTGATCGAATAGATTTTCTTGCCGTCGCCATCGACCGCTTCATCGATCAGGTCCATTTCCGCCATCAGGGTCAGCGTCGGATAGACGATCCCCGGACTGGGCGCATAATGGCCGCCGGTCAGTTCCTCGATGTGGCGGATCAGGTCATAGCCGTGCCGCGGTTCTTCCGCGATCAGGTGCAAGGCCAGAAGTTTCAGTTCGCCGCGCTGGAACATCCGTGCGCGCCTTTTGCCCTTGGCGCCTTCAAAGGCGGCCTGGGCGAAGGCCCGGGCAAATTTCTCGCCAGGCGATCCGCCTCTTCCGCGGCCTCTGCCCCGTCCCCGGCCAGATCCGTCGTGGCCACCGGGTCCAAATTTCATTCCATGTCTCATTTTTGAATCTTTCTTTATATCTAAGATGTTCTTAAGATATATCTTTATATTATCTTTGCAATAAGATCATGGGAAAAAATATATAAGCGTTTGAAAATTCGTCACTATATCCTGCAAATATTGACGACCGGCAACGACCGGGACTTGCGTCAAAGCTATTGGACTCACGACCACAAGCTGTTAATCGAACAGTTAAAATCTAGATGGAGCTACCTATGGCAACCCTGATTCACGGCACATGCGATCCCCGCTTTGAGGCGGTCAAAAAGGCATTCGAGAATAATTTCAGCGAGCATGACGATCTCGGCGCATCGGTTGCGATCACGCTGGATGGTGAATTTGTCGTCGATCTGTGGGGCGGGCATCTCGACGAGGCGCGGACCGAAGAATGGCGGGAAGACAGTCTGGTCAATGTCTGGTCGAGCACCAAGACGATGGCGGCGATGTCCTTGCTGCTGCTCGCGGATCGTGGCGAGGTCGATCTTCACGCGCCAGCCAGCAAATATTGGCCGGAATTTGCCCAGAATGGCAAAAAGGCGGTCGAAGTCAGACATTTTCTAAGCCACACGGCCGGTTTGTCCGGCATGGACAAAAAGGTCGACGGCGACGCGCTCTATGACTGGGAATGGATGACCACCGCTCTTGCAAAACAGGAACCCTGGTGGGAGCCGGGAAGCCAGTCGGGCTATCACGCCATCACCCAGGGCCATTTGATCGGGGAGATTGTCCAGCGGGTCTCCGGCCAGTCGATCGGCAATTTCTTCCGTCAGGAAATCGCCGAACCGACCGGCGCGGATTTCCACATCGGCGCGGATGAAACGCTCGACGAGCGCATCGGCAATCTTGTCCCGCCAGCCAGCGGCCCTTCGCCCGCTGCCGATTCGATCGCCAGCCGCACATTTTCCAATCCCGGCGTCGATGCCACCGAACCGCGAAAGCGGATCTGGCGCGCGGCGGAAATTCCTGCCGCCAACGGTCAGGGCAATGCCCGCAGCATCGTCCGCGCCCAGACCGCCATGGCCAATGGCGGCCAGGCGTTCGGCAAGACGATCATGTCGGAAGCGGGGGCAAGACGGATTTTCGAGAAACAGAGCGAAGGCACTGATCTGGTTTTGGGCATACCGGTGACCTTTGGCATGGGCTATGGCCTGAACAGCGCGTCCACCCCGATAAGCCCCAATAGCAACACCGCTTTCTGGGGCGGCTATGGCGGGTCATCGGTGATCATCGACCAGGACGCACGGCTTTGCTTTTCCTATGTGATGAACAAGATGGAGAGCGGGCTGCTGGGCGATCCGAGGGGATTCGGGCTTGCCGCGGCTATGTATATGTCGATGGCGGAATAGGGTTCGCCTGGGATGGGTTTAGAGCGGCGTTGCCAGCAACCGTCTCCCCAGCGAAGGCTGGGACCTAGACCGAGTGTGGTGAGACTCACATAGGCGGATTGGATGCCAGCTTGCGCTGGCATGACGGGTTCATATATGGTCGACGCCGTTTAGAATATTTTCAGTGATTTGCGATAGAGATGCGCGATGAATGAAATGTCCTCGTCTTTTGCCGCACCGCAAGAAGTCACCGACACTCCAGCATCCTTCACGATCGATGACGCCCATATTTTCCGCAGCAAATTGATTGATAAATTTGCTCAAGTCGAGACCTGGATGAACTGCAAGTTCGGAAAGCTTTCTCCGGACATCGGGGGCAAAAGGCCATTGGGACAAAAGCTGGATGCGATCCGTAAACTCGCTGAGCAGGCTGAACCGAAATTAAAGAACCCCGCCAGAATTCTGAAACTGCTGGACCAGTTGCAGCCTTATGCAGATTTGCGTGGGGAATTGGCGCATTCGACTCTCTCGATGCTCAACACCGAGCAGCAGGGCACGGTACTAATTTATAAAAATGCCAATGATGCAGGTCATTCGACAGTAAAAAAGTCCGGGCGCCTCACATCAGGTCAGATGAAGCACTATCTCAACCGAACCGAGCAGATTTGCGATCAGCTAAAATCATCTGCAAACAATAAATAGCAGTTCTTATTCTCGCGGCCATTACTGGTAAGCAAAACCCGTCACCCCAGCGAAGGCTGGGGTCTGAACCGAGGTCGGTGAGTCTCACGCAGGCGGGTTGGATGCCAGCCTTCGCTGGCATGACGACGCCCGATATGAAGCTGTTGGCGATCAAGCCTTCAATCGCGAAGATTAGGCAAACGGCCTAGCGAAACGCGTGAAGCCGGAAAAACTACTCCGCCTTCTTCGCCACCCCAACAAATGCCGGGCGCAGCAACCGGTCCTTGATCATGTAGCCGGCCTGCATTTCCTGGACGATGGTGCCGGGCTCATGCTCGTCGGTCGGGATTTCGACCATCGCCTGGTGCTGGTTGGGGTCGAGCGGGAGGCCGACCGAGGCGACGCGCTTGATGCCGTTTTTCTCGAACGTGGCTTGCAATTCGCGGCCGGTGGCTTCGATGCCGTTGATCAGGCCCTTCCATTTTTCCTCGTCCTTGACCTCGGCGGGAATGGCGTCGAGCGCGCGCTGCATATTGTCCATCACCGAGAGCATGTCGCGGGCAAAGCCGGTGGCGGCATAGGCGCGGGCGTCCTGCGCGTCCTTTTCGAGGCGGCGGCGGACATTCTGGGTCTCGGCCTGCGCGTAAAGCACGGCCTGCTGGGCTTCGGCCAGCTCGGTTTCCAGCGCCTCGATACGGTTGTCGGAATTTTCCGGCTGGGAAGCGTTCCCTTCTCCACCGTCCTTCATCGATTCCGGCACGCCATCCAGTTCGGCGGCGGCGGCGGCGGCGTCGCCATTGTCTTGTCCGGGATTCTGCTTGGTATCGCTCATGTTCTAAATCACTCTATTTTCTATTATTTCGTCAACAAACGCGACAGGGTTTGCGCGGTAAAGTCTACCATGGGTACCACGCGGGCATAATTCAACCTTGTCGGACCGATTACACCGACCACCCCGACCACCTGTCCATCGCCGTCCTTGTAGGGCGCCGCTATCACAGATGAGCCGGAAAGGGAGAATAATTTATTCTCGGCGCCGATAAATATTTTTGCTGCTTCCGCGTCGCGGGCATTGTCGAGCAGACGGGCGATTTCCTGCTTGGCTTCGAGTTCGTCGAGCAGGCGCCGCACCCGTTCGAGATCGGCCAGCGCGCTATTGTCCTGCAGCAGATTCGCCTGTCCACGGACGATCAATACCGGCCGGTCCGACGGATCGCGGCTCCAGGTGACCATGCCCGCCTTGACCAGTTCTTCCGAGGCCTTGTCGATCGCCAGTTCGCCGGCGCTGATTTCTCCGTCGACCGTCGCCAGCGCCTGGCTGAGCGTCTTGCCGCCATAGCGGGCGGTGAGATAATTGCCGGCTTCGACCAGTGCCGATTCCGACACGCCGGGCGGCAGGTCGAGCACGCGGTTTTCGACGCCGCCATCCTGCGACACGAGGATTGCCAGCCCCTGCCCTTCGGACAATTTCACGAAACTGAACTGTTTGAGCAAAGGCTCGCGCTTGGGCACCAGCACGAGACCGGCGCAGGAAGAGAGGCCGGAAAGGATCGAGGTGGTGGCGCGCAGGGCATCCTCGACCGGGCCCCGTTCGGTGATCTGGCTCTCGATCGCGTCGCGCTCTTCCTGGGTCGGGACCGCTGCCTGCATCATGCCGTCGACAAACAGGCGCAGGCCGATTTCGGTCGGCACCCGTCCGGCGCTGGTATGGGGGGCGGCGAGCAGGCCCAGCTCCTCTAGATCCTGCATGACATTGCGGATCGAGGCGGGGGAAAGCTCAAGACCGGGGGCTTTCGATATGGTCCGCGACCCGACCGGCGCGCCGGTGTCGAGATAGGATTCCACCACAACGCGGAAAATATCCTGCGCGCGGGTGGTCATTTCGGTGATCGGGGTGTTGGTCATGGATCATAGATAGGTCAATTGTCGGGCGGTTTCCAGCATTACTCATCTCCAATTGGGAGAGGAGGAGGGATTGCCTCTCCCCCTGAGAGCCGTTAAGGACGCGGCAACTCTAAAAAGGATCAAACTATGCGACCATCGGGCCGTGCGCCGGACGAAATGCGCGCCATTTCCATCGAAACCGGATTTACCAAACATGCCGAGGGCAGCTGCCTGATCAGCTTTGGCGATACGCGGGTGCTGTGCACCGCCAGTATCGAGACGAGCCTGCCGCCGTGGATGCGCGGCAAGGGTACCGGCTGGGTTACCGGCGAATATTCGATGCTGCCCCGCGCCACCCACACCCGTGGATCGCGCGAAGCGGCGCGTGGCAAACAGTCGGGACGGACGCAGGAAATCCAGCGGCTTATCGGACGCTCCTTGCGATCGGTCGTCGATCTCAAGAAGCTCGGCGAGCGGCAGATCACGCTCGATTGCGACGTGATCCAGGCCGATGGCGGCACCCGGACCGCGTCGATCAGCGGTGCCTGGGTGGCGCTGCGGCTGGCGGTCAACGGCCTGCTCGACCAGAAAGTGCTCAAGGAAGACCCGATCCAGCAGAAGATTGCGGCGATCAGCTGCGGTATCTTTGACGGCACGCCGGTACTCGATCTCGACTATGACGAGGACAGCAACGCCGGCGCCGACGCGAATTTCGTGCTGACCGGCGATGGCAATATCGCCGAAGCGCAGGCGACTGCCGAGGGCCAGACCTTTGACGACGAAGGCCTGATGCGGCTGATGCGGCTGGCGAAAATCGGCTGCGGCCAGATTTTCGAGGCGCAGGACAAGGCGGTCGGTTAGGATTTAAGCGAAAAGAAGAACAGCGTCATGCCAGCGAAGGCTGGCATCCAAGCCAATATTGCGAGACTCACAATCATTGGTTTGGGCCCCAGCCTTCGCTGGGGTGACGAATGAGGGAATAGAATGACCCATCGCAAACTCGCCCCCGGACGCCTCGTGATCGCCAGCCATAATCAGGGCAAGGTGCGGGAAATCCGGGCGTTGCTGGAGCCTTATGGCATCGAACCGGTGTCGGCGGGCGATCTGGGATTGCCCGAACCGGAAGAAACCGGGACGAGTTTTGCCGAAAATGCGTTGCTCAAGGCGCGGGCGAGTGCGGAGGGTGCGGATTGCGTGGCGCTGGCCGATGACAGCGGGCTGTGCGTCACGGCGCTGGGCGGCAAGCCGGGGGTTTACACCGCCGACTGGGCCGAGCGGCAATGGTTCGAGGGAGACAAAGGCCGCGACTGGTATATGGCGATGGGCAAGGTCGAAGGGCTGCTCGCGGAGCAAGGACCGGATGTCGATCGCAGCGCCTGTTTTGTGGCGACGCTGGCGCTGGCATGGCCGGATGGCCATTCGGAAATTTTCGAAGGGCGCGTCGAGGGCAAGCTCGTCTGGCCGCCGCGGGGCGCATTGGGTTTCGGCTATGATCCGGTGTTCCAGCCTAACGGATTTGAACAGACATTTGCCGAACTTGATCCCGCGCAGAAACAGGCGATGAGCCACCGCGCGGATGCGTTTGCGAAACTGGTTGCGGCCTGTTTTTGATGTGTCACCCCAGCGAAGGCTGGGGCCTAAACCATGGGCGGTGAGACCTACATAGGCGGGTTGGATGCCAGCCTGCGCTGGCATGACAGCAAATCAACCCTGCAACGGATCCCGCCCCACAATATTTCCCGCCGGACCATAGCGACAGACCAGGAAATCGTCGCGGGCATTGCTGGCCACCGCGCAGCCGACCCGCAGGCTGGTTGGCCAGATGATCTGGGTATAATGGGCGATATCGCCCCAGGTGCCGGTGGTGCTGTTGTCCGGGAACAGTCCGCGCTTGAAATAGCGGTCCTCGTCGACCCAGGCGCCGATCATTTCCCCGTAACCATAAGCATCGCGGGTACCCATCCACAGATTTTCGCCCTGCCGCGGGTTGCGGCCGGTCTGCGGATCATGGGCGAATTTCCCGGTGCGGGCCAGAGAAGCGGCATAGACGGCGGCGTCCTTCGCCAGTTCCGTGTTCCAGACCAGTTTCGGCGCGCCGACCTTGGCCCGCGCTTCATTATGCGCCCGCATCATTGCATTTTGCAGCCGGCTTTCGCCGCGCGGTTCGGGCTCCATGCTCGTACGGGTTTCAACCACCGTGGTCGGTGCCGGATTGTGCGACGTCCCGGCCGAGCAGGCGGCAAAGACTGGCGTGATTAGAAGGATCGGGCTAAGGGCGCGGAATATATGCATGAACTGGCCTCTACAACGGAAAATCTGAACAGAAGTGATATGGGGCCTCTCGCTCTCTATATCCACTGGCCGTTCTGCGTCTCCAAATGTCCCTATTGCGACTTCAACAGCCATGTTCGTGATCAAGTCGATATTGCAGCGTGGCAGAGCGCCCTGCTCGCCGACATGACGCATGAGGCGAAGCTGACTTCGGGACGCAAGCTGTCGAGCATCTTCTTCGGCGGCGGCACGCCTTCGCTGATGCCGCCGGCGCTGGTTGAGGCGCTGATCCGGGCGGCAGAGCGCCACTGGGGCTTTGCCGACGATATCGAAATCACGCTGGAGGCCAATCCGTCTTCGGTTGAGGCTGCGAATTTCCACGATCTGGCCAGGGCGGGCGTGAACCGGGTGTCGCTGGGCCTGCAATCGCTGGATGACCAAACTTTGGAATTTCTCGGCCGCGCGCATGATGTCGAGGAAGGTCTGGCCGCGCTCGATACTGCGCAGCAGGCGTTCGAGCGGGTCAGTTTTGACCTGATCTATGCCCGTCCCGGCCAGTCGCTCGATGACTGGCAGGCCGAGCTGAACCGCGCGCTGTCCTTCGGCACCGGGCATCTCTCGCTCTATCAGCTGACCATCGAGCCGGGCACGCGGTTCGAGACATTGGTGCGGACCGGCAAGCTGATCCCGGCCGATGATGACCGTTGCGCCGACCTGTTCGAACTCAATCGCAGCATGATGACGGCAGCCGGCCTGCCCGCCTACGAGATCAGCAATCACGCCAGGCCCGGTCAGGAAAGCCGCCACAATCTGACCTACTGGCGCTATCAGGATTATGTCGGCATCGGCCCCGGCGCGCACGGACGCCGTCTGGACAGCGCGACCGAGCGGCACAAGAAGCCGGAGAATTTTCTCTCGGCCGTGGCGCGCAACGGCAATGGCCTGAAGGTCGAACAGATGCTGTCACCGGAAACGCGGGCAATGGAAGCGCTGATGATGGGGCTGCGGCTGGCGGAGGGCGTGAATCTGGCCGATCTCGAGATCAAGACCGGTCTGGCGGTCGCGACAATGGTGGATGGCGCGGAAGTGGAGAAGCTTGCCGGGCTTGGTTTTGTCGAGCGTTGCGCTGGTCGCTTGACGATCCTACCCAAAGGCATGCCGTTGCTCGACGCGTTGTTGCCCAAGATTATCGCGCTGTGATTGCCCTCTCCCACGCGGAGAGGCAAGTGAAGCTTACAAACTTGTTTGTTAGCGCAACTCGGTGAGGGGTTGGAACAGTTGCGAGGGTTAAAACCCCTCACCGACAGCGCCTAAGGCAATAAATTGCCAAGGCTTGTTGCCTCTCCCTCCGGGAGAGGAAAGTTGGACTTCAATCGCAGGTCTGCTAGATATTCTCCGTTCGCCCTGAGCCTGTCGAAGGGTGGATAGGCGCCATGCTTCGACAGGCTCAGCACGAACGGGCTTTATGACCGATAGCAGTCAAACACTCATCAATGACTTCGCCCGTCACCTCCGCGACGACCGGCGGCGGTCGCAGCATACGGTGCGCGCTTATGTGATTACCGCCGAGCGTTTCTGCGCGTTTCTGATGGACCATATAGGCGGCGGTGTCGGCACGGACGAGATCACGGCGCTCCAACAGGCCGACATCCGTTCCTATCTCGCTTATCGGCGCGGAGACGGGCTGACCAACAATAGCGCGGCGCGGGAATTGTCGGCCTTGCGCGCTTTCCTCAAACATGTCGGCGGAGACGAGGCGCAAATCCCGAAGATCAAGGGCCCGAAGGTCAAGCGCGGCGTCCCGCGTCCGGTCTCGCCGGATGACATATTGGCGCTGGCCGGCGATGCGCAGGACAATGCCGGCGAGGACTGGATCGGTGCCCGCGACTGGGCGGTGTTGCTGTTGCTCTATGGCTCGGGCCTGCGGATCAGCGAGGCGCTCGACCTGACCGGCGACGCCCTGCCCCTGTCCGACACGTTGCGGGTCACCGGCAAGCGCAGCAAGGTCCGGATCGTGCCCTTGCTGCCCAAGGTGCGCGAGGCAATCGAACATTATATCGACCTTTGTCCCTATCCGATTGCCCAGGATTTCGCCCGTTGCAAGAATGACAAGATCGACGGCTCGCCGTTATTCCGCGGCAAGCGGGGCGGTCCGCTTTCGCCCAATATGATCCGGCGTGTGGTCCAGCAGGCGCGGACCAGGCTCGGCCTGTCCGACAGCACCACACCCCATGCCCTGCGCCACAGTTTCGCGACGCATTTGCTGGCCGGTGGCGCGGATTTGAGGAGTCTTCAGGAGTTGCTGGGCCATGCGAGCCTGAGTTCGACGCAAGTCTATACGGCGGTCGATACGGCGTATTTGCTGGACGTCTATCAGAATGCCCATCCAAGGGGCAAGTAAGACGCATTTGCGACAACAAGCGGCAATCCAGAATGATCAAGTCGCCGCGGCCCGTACATTTTCCCGTTAAGCATATCGGCTTTCTACCGTTAAATCTGCTTACGAGATCTTGAAAATCAGAGCCAATTTATGAAAATGACCGCGCCAGCAGAATACAGGGCAAATGCAACGCCGTTAAATTTCCCTGAGATTGGCAGGAATAAAATCCAAAGCATCTTGCTGCGCCGGGTGCTTTCAATGGGTATTGCCAGTCAGATACCGATGTTGATCGGCGCGGCGCTTATGGGCTTTGCGGTCATCGGCACCGGCACGGAAAAGCTGATGTGGAGCTTGATCGCGGTTCAATGTGTCCTGCAATGTATCGTCGCGATAATAAGCAGCATGTTGCGGCGCAAGCTGGATGAAAATCAACCCGGGCGTTATCTGTTTGTAATATTTGTCGGCCTGGAAACACTGACAGGAGCCGTCTGGGGCCTTATGATGCTACCCGTCGCCGAGGTTTTGGGACATGGACTTGGGCCACTGTTCGTATGCATCACTTTGATCGTTACCATCACAATTTCCGCGTTGATGCCGGCAGCCGTCCGCGTCATAAGCATTGCCGCGGTCACAGGATTTTTCGTGGCCTTGTTTCCGCAGACCCTGTATTTCTACCATATTCTCGGACCGCTTCCACTAGTCGCAACTCTGGTGCTACCTCCGACCTTATTCTGGATGACGGATGTGCATTCCAAGCAGGTCAGAGCCGCGCTTGTGAACGAGCTGGAAAATGAGCGCCTTGCTCTCTACCTCGAAGATGCCCTGCAACAGTCTGAATATCTCGCCAGACACGACAGCCTGACCGGCTTGCTCAACCGCCGCGCATTTCAGTCAAAACTGAAGGCGCTTCGCCATGAACAGCCGGACGCGGCGATTTCTCTCATCCTGATTGATCTGGATCATTTCAAATCGATAAACGACCAATTTGGTCACGAGACCGGTGATGCGGTGCTGGTCTCCACCGCGGATATTATCAATAGCGTCACCAGACCGGATGACCTCTCCGCACGATGCGACGAGGCGACTGCGCGCTGGGGCGGCGAGGAGTTTATCATCGCTCTGGTGGGATGCCCGATCGAGGCTGCAGCGTCGGTATCGGAACTCCTGCGTGTCCGGATCGCCGCCCAAGCCGATCCGCAATGGCCGGACGGATTAAGCGTGACGGGTTCTTTCGGCGTTTCCTTATGGGATCACCAAGAGGACCTGGCTGTCGGTATCGCTCAAGCGGACAAGGCTATGTATCGGGCCAAGATCTCCGGCCGCAACCAGATTGAACTGGCGGCTTGACAAATAATCAGGACGATATTGTGCACAACTCTGCTTCAACGGAAATGCCGGACTATTCCAGCCTGAGCTCGACGGCGGTCTGCAAGACGGCCGATACCACAAATTTTCTGGATATATTTATGTAACAGCGCGCATCCCCGCGCGGACTGAAACGCGTATCCGACAATTGGCAACGATTGTCGCTGACAATGTTAACGGGACGTTTGCATTGCCCTGTTAAGCCTGTCGGTTTTCTGCCGTTAAAAATTTTGACGGAATTTTCCAACTCAGAGTCAAATTATGAAAATGACCGTACCAGCAGAATACAGGGCCAATGCCACGCCGCTGAATTTGCCTGAAATTGACCAGAGCCAAATCCACAGCATCATGCTGCGTCGCGTGCTTTCGATCGGCAATTCCAGTCAGATAGCCATGCTGATCGCAGCGGTGCTGATCGGCTTTGGGGTCATGGGCATCGGCAATGAAAAACTGATGTGGATCCTGATCGCGGCTCAAGCCGTTCTCCAGCGTGTCGTCGCAGCGGTCAACAGGATGTTGCAGCGCAAGCTGGATACCCATCAACCCGACGGTTTCGCCTTTGCACTATTTGTTTTCCTGAAAGGACTGACGGGGGCCGTCTGGGGGCTCATGATGCTGCCGGTCGTGGCCCATCTGGGAAGCGGACCCGGACCGCTGCTCATATGCGTAACCTTGATCGTTACCATCACAATTTCCGCAATGCTGACAACAGCGGTCTGGAGTATCAGCGTCGCCGCGGTCACAGGGTTTTTCCTGACCTTATTTCCACAGACCGTATATTTCTATGATGTCCTCGGACCGGTTCCGTTGGTCGTTGCTCTGGTTCTGTCTCCGACATTGATCTGGATAACGAAAGAGCAATCGAGACAGGTCAGAGCCGCGCTTGTCAACGAGCTGCAAAATGAACGGCTTGCTCTCCACCTCGAGGATGCCCTGCAACAGTCTGACTATCTCGCCAGACATGACAGCCTGACCGGACTGCTCAACCGCCGCGCATTTCAGTCAAAACTGAGGGCGCTTCGCCAGGAACAGCCGGATGCGGCGATTTCTCTCATCCTGATTGATCTGGATCATTTCAAAGCGATAAACGACAATTTTGGTCACGAGACCGGTGATGCGGTGCTGGTCTCCACCGCGGATATTATCAATAGTGTCACCAGACCGGATGACCTCTCCGCAAGATGCGACGAGGCGACGGCGCGCTGGGGCGGCGAGGAGTTCATCATCGCTCTGGTGGGATGCCCGATCGAGGCTGCAGCGTCGGTATCGGAACGCCTGCGTGTCCGGATTGCCGACCAAGCCGATCCGAAATGGCCGGACGGGCTGAGCGTGACGGGTTCTTTCGGCGTTTCGTTGTGGGATCACCAAGAGGACCTGGCTGTCGGTATCGCTCAAGCAGACAAGGCAATGTATCGTGCGAAAATCTCCGGCCGCAACCAGATTGAACTGGCGCCTCTATAAATAATCAGGGCGGTATTGAAGCACGACACTGTTCTTTCGTCCGGCGCTGTTCCCAGCCATCCTTTTGCCGGGAGCAGATCATTCTCCGCCTCAATCCTCCTTCGGCCGCCAGAAGATGATCCGCCAGATATAGACCACCAGCAGCATGCCGATCACGCCGAGCGACACCGGCCCCAGATATTGTCCGATATCGTCGATATTCTGTTGCAGCGTATAGCCGGCATAGACCAGCGCGCTGTTCCAGACCGCGGCACCGGCGCTGGTCGCGAGGATGAAGCGCTTGTGCGACATGCCGAACAGGCCGGCCGGCACGGAGATCATGGTGCGGATATTGGGGATGAAGCGGGCGACGAAGACCACCCACTGGCCGTGATTGTCGAAAATCCGGTCGATCCGGTTGACCGTATCCACGTCGAGCGTCAGCCAGCGGCCATGTTTGCGGACAAAGGCGCGCAGGTCATCCTCGTTCCAGTGGCGGCCGATCATGAACCAGACATAATTGCCGGCCAGCGAACCGACCGTCCCTACCAGCACCAGCCAGGCCGGGTGAAACGTCCCCTGCCCCACGCCGACGCCGCCGAGGCCCATGATCAGCTCTGACGGGATTGGCGGGAAGATATTTTCCAGCGCCATCAGCAGCGCGATCGCCCAATAGCCGCCCTGTTCGATCAGGTCGGTTACCCAGCTGCTCATCGCACGGGGTCTTCGGCTCTATTATTGCCCGGCAAGCCGCCGCTCGATCGCGTCCCAGATCATTCCCGGCGTATCGGTGCCGTTGAACTTGTCGATCGCGACAATGCCGGTGGGCGAGGTCACGTTGATCTCGGTCAGCCATTTGCCGCCAATCACATCTATGCCGACAAAGATCAGGCCGAGCCGTTTGAGGTCGGGGCCCATCGCCGCGCAAATTTCTTTCTCGCGGTCGGTCAGTTCTGCCGCTTCGGCATAGCCGCCCTGCGCCAGGTTGCTGCGGAATTCGCCTTCGCCGGGCTTGCGGTTGATCGCGCCGGCGACTTCGCCGTCGATCAGCACGATTCTTTTGTCGCCCTGATGCACCTCGGGGAGGAAGGGCTGGACCATATGCGGTTCCGGCCAGGTCTGGTTGAACACCTCGAACAGGGCGCTGAGATTGCTGCCGTCTTCGGGCACCAGGAAGATCGCCTTGCCGCCATTGCCGTGCAGCGGCTTGACGACAATACCGCCATGTTCCTTCTGGAAGGCGCGCACTTCGTCGAGGTCGCGGGTGATCAGGGTCGGCGGCATGAACTGCGCATAGTCGAGCACATAGACTTTTTCCGGCGCGTTGCGGACGGAAACGGGATTGTTGACCACCAGCGTCTCGCCCTCGATCCGCTCGAGCAAATGGGTCGCGGTGATATAGCCGACGTGGAACGGCGGGTCCTGACGCATCAGCACAACATCGACATCGCTGCCCAGATCGAGCTTCACGGGATCGCCAAAGCTGAAATAGTCGCCCTTGACCGGCTGCACCGTCACCGGATGGGCCGGCGTGGTCAGGCGGCCATTGGCCTGCAGGGTCAGGCCCTTCACGTCATAGTGGAAAATCTGATGACCGCGTTTCTGGGCGGAGAGCATCAGGGCAAAGCTGCTGTCGCCCGCGATATTCACGGTCTCCATCGGGTCCATCTGTACGGCGATTTTCAGGGTCATTTGCATTCCTCAGATATTTTCGAACCCGCTTACCGTTCGTGTCGAGCCTAGTCGAGACACATTGGTATTGCGGCAGTCGTCTCCCGACTTCGCTCGAGACGAACGGGAGAGATGCGTTTCTAACCATTCGTCCCCGGCTTGTCGAAGGGCCTTTTTGTTTATCGTGGTAAAGGGAAAGTTCGATCGGTTGACCGTTCGTGTCGAGCCTAGTCGAGACACCATGTCTCCGGCAGACGTCTCACGACTACGCTCGAGAGGAACGGAGTGAGAATTGTTTCCGGCCGTTCGTCCTGAGCCTGTCGAAGGACAATTATCGTCGAGAGGCGTGGTTCGACAGGCTCACCACTAACGGCAGGCCGCAATTCCACTTCAGAATCCATGCCAGACATTCGTCAAATGGACCGGCAGACGTCTCGGCGCGATCAGGATCACGTCGATGCGCGCGTCTTCGCCTCTTGTGCAATAGCGCGGATAGAGGATTTCCACCGCGTCGGCGACGCGCCGCAGCCGGTTCAGATCGATCGCCTGCTCCAGATCCTCCAGCCTGGTCCGTGCCTTCACCTCGACAAAGGCGACCAGCCCGCCGCGTTTGGCGACCAGATCGACCTCGCCGCGCGGAGTCCGCACCCGTTCGTCCAATATCCGCCAACCTTTGAGGCGCAGGAAGCGGGCTGCGGTCTTTTCGGCCTGCCGGCCGCGTTTCTCGGCAGCCTCGCGTTTCATTCGGGCGGTGCCGGATGGGCTTGGTTTGGCGAAGCAGGAGCCAGCGCGTGGGCATGTCCTTCGACAGGCTCAGGACGAACGGTGTGGGGGGCACGAGCGTTCATTTCTGAAGTGCCGTACGTGAAACCAAGAATCCCGTTCGTGCTGAGCCTGTCGAAGCAACTCTTGCCGCAAAGCGCCCTTCGACAGTCTCAGGGCGAATGGTGAGAGAGGCACGCACGTTCATTTTTCCGATTTCCAGCGGTTGGTCAATTCATACAATGCCTTGCGGTCGGTATTGAATATCCGGGCAACCTCGCCAGCCGCCTTCGAAGCCGGCAGCCGGTCCAGCGCTTCGCGCAGCGCCGCCTCGATATCCGCTTCGCTGGCCGCTTCCGGCGCACCCGGCGGGCCGATGATCACGACGATCTCGCCTTTCGGTTTTTCCGCGCCATAGCGCTCCGATAGCTCGCTCAGCGAACCGGTCACAGCCTCTTCGAACCTTTTGGTGATCTCGCGCACCACGGCGGCCTTGCGATCCCCGAGCACAGCCAGCGAGTCGGCCAGCATCGCGCCGAGCCGGGAACCGTTTTCATAAAATATCAGACTGGCGTTCAGTGTCTTCAATGCCGAGAGCGATTCACTCCGCGCCTTGGTTTTGCTAGGCAGGAATCCTTCGAAAAGAAAGCGGTCGCTCGGCAGACCGGACAAGGTCAAAGCAGCAATGGCGGCACTCGGACCGGGAATTGTGGTGACGTAGAGACCGGCCGCCTGTGCGTCGCGGACCAGCTTGTAACCGGGATCGGAGATCAAGGGCGTCCCCGCATCGCTGACCAGTGCGACAATTTTACATCGCACCGCATCCAAAATAGCGTGGCGGTCGGACGCCGACTTATGGTCGTTATAGACCATCATTCTCGTCTTTTTCCCAATATGATTCAATAGCTTGGCGGTAACTCTTGTATCTTCCACCAGGATGATATCGGCGCTGGCGAGGGTTTCCTCGGCGCGGCGTGACAAATCTCCAAGGTTGCCGATTGGGGTGGCGACGATATAGAGACCGGGTTGGGTAGGAGCAGACATATGACGGTCATGGCAGACAAGGTGTATCAAGGACAAGATCAAAGCAGAAGGCGTGGCTTTTTGAAGTGGGCGGGCGTTTCCGCTTTTGTCTTTCTCGCAGGCTGCGCAACGGTCGTCCCGCGCGGTGCAGAAGCGCCGCCAGCAGCGACGCCGACACCCTCACCGGTGACCGCGGGACTGCCCGACGACCAGAAACATCACCGTATTGCCCTGCTGGTGCCATTGTCCGGCAAAAATGCCGGCATCGGTCAATCGCTCGCCAATGCGACGACGATGGCGCTGCTCGATACCAAGGCGGAGAATATCCGCATGACCAGCTATGACACCGCCAAAGGCGTGACCGCAGCAGCCCAAAGCGCTATCCGCGATGGCAACAAGCTGATCATCGGCCCCTTGCTCAGCGACAATGTAGTCGCGACGGCGAATATTGCCCGTCCGGTCGGCGTCCCGATATTGAGTTTTTCAAATGACAGCGGCGTAGCCGGCAACAATGTCTTCATTCTCGGCCATATCCCGTCGCAGTCGATCGACCGGGTCGTCGGATATGCCCGGTCTAAAGGCATGTCGCGCTTCGCGGCGCTGGTTCCCAATGGCGTTTACGGACAGCGCGCATCGTCAACCCTGCTGCGCAGCGTCAAGGATGCCGGCGGCACAGTGGTGTCGATCCAGACGTTCAATCGTGATGCCAAGTCGCTGGAAGCTGCTTCCAGGAAACTCGCCCAAAATGGTGATTTCGAAGCGGTTCTGATAGCCGACAATGGTGACATGGCGATCAAGGCCGCTCCCTATATTCGCAAGAATGCCAGCGAAACCGCGAGAATTCTCGGCACCGACCTGTGGAACACCAGCAGCAATCTGGCCGGTGCGCCCTCGATACGGGGAGCATGGTTCGCCAGCGTTTCGGATAGCCTGTACAAGCAATATGCCGACAAATATCGTGCCCGCTATGGCAAGGCACCGTTCCGGCTGTCGAGCCTCGGGTATGATTCGGTGCTGCTGACGGTCAAGGTCGCGCGCGACTGGAAAGTGGGATCGCCCTTTCCGATCAACAAGCTGACCGACAAGGGCGGATTCATCGGCCTCGACGGCGTGTTCCGGTTCAAGGCCGACGGCGTATCGCAACGTGCGCTGGAAGTGCAGGAAATCCGCAGCGGCAGCTTTGTCGTGGTCGATCCGGCACCGAAGGGGTTTTGATAGAGCGGGTCGTCATCGGTTTTAGATAAAAGCTTCGTCATCCTGAATTTATTTCAGGACCTCCAAAGCTCGCGCGCGATCTCAAGGGGTCCTGAAACGAGTTCAGGATGACGATGACAGGCAGTGTCGGTTCAGCCGATATTCTGGCCGGTCGATTCCCAGTCCTTGAGGAAGCCTTCCAGCCCCTTGTCGGTGAGCACATGTTTGAACAGGTTGCGGATGACGTTTGGCGGCATGGTTCCGACATCGGCGCCGATGCGGGCGGATTCGAGTACGTGGATCGGATGGCGGATCGAGGCGACGAGGATTTCCGTGTCGAAGGCGTAATTGTCGTAGATCAGCCGGATGTCTTCGATCAGCGTCATGCCGTCGAGACCATTATCGTCATGGCGCCCGACAAACGGCGAGATGAAGCTGGCGCCGGCCTTGGCCGCAAGCAGCGCCTGATTGGCGGAGAAACAAAGCGTCACGTTGACCATCGTGCCTTCGCTGGTCAGCGCCTTGCAGGTTTTCAGCCCGTCGATCGTCAATGGCACCTTGATGCATACATTGTCGGCGATCTTGCGCAGCACTTCGGCTTCTTTCATCATCGTTTCGTGATCGAGCGCGATGACTTCGGCGGAAACCGGACCGTCGGTCAGGCCGCAGATTTCCCTGGTCACTTCCATGATATCGCGACCCGATTTCTTGATCAGCGACGGGTTGGTGGTGACGCCGTCGACCATACCGGTTGCGGCAAGGTCGGCGATTTCCGCGGTATCGGCTGTGTCTACGAAGAATTTCATCGGTCTGGCTCCAGGAATAGGAAAAATACGGCTGTTGCCTTTTGCCTATCCGCTTTCCCCGAGCCATGAAACTGCCGCCCCGCCTTTTGCGGCAGAAAGCTGTGGATAGATTGGGGGAAGAATACGGGACAAAATGCCGTTAAAATGCTTTCCCAACGCCCAGCACTGCGATCAGCAGAGGATCATTGGTCGCCCCCGGATTGGCGCGAATCGATGCTTCCTGAGCGCCAATCGAGCGATAGATGGCGTCGCTGACTTTGTTGGTCACGTCGCGGCTGATGCTGGAGAAATCGACATTGGTGGCTTGCGACAGCACCAGATTGATAATCTCGTTGTCGAACAGTCTCAGTCCGTTACCGATGCCGGGCAACATCCGGTCGACCAGCGTATTGCCGAGTTGTCCCTGAAGCAGACCGGTCGCGGCGCGCGGTCCGCCGTTGATGATCGCGGCCGCGTCGGCGATGCTCATATTCCGGATGGTTTCCGCGATGATCGGGGCGGCAAGCTCTGCCCCCTCTTCCGCGGCGCGGTTGACCTGCCGCAGCAACCGGTCCTGAATCGGCTTGGAGCGCAGCAAGGCCGTTGCGACGCTGGTCACCCGCGATCCGCCCAGCGAATCCGGCACAGTGATCCGAGCAATCTGGCTGTCGAAAAAACCGTTCGGCTGGAGCAGTTCGGCAAAGGCGTTTTGCGAGGACAGGGTCAGCAGCCGTTTGACCGCCTCGGTCAGGCTGAGGCCCGGCACGCTCGAACAGCCGGGAAGTGCCAGCAATCCGGCCGCAACGCCCATGCCCAGAACCGATCTGCGATGATAGATCATGATATGTCTCCAAATTTCGCCAAAGCAGGAATGACGGATGATGTTTCGCTGCCTATAGCATGGATATGAATCGCGTTCGTGTACTCCTGCTTAACGCCGCCCTCGGGCCGCTCGATTACCGGGTCCCGGACGGCATGCAGGTGGAACCCGGTTCGATCGTGATGGCCCCGCTCGGTCCGCGCAAAATGCCAGGGGTCGTGTGGGAGGCCGAGAGTTTTCCGGTCGAGGAAATTGACCCGAAGAAACTGCGCCCATTGCTGGAGCTACGCGACGTTCCGCCATTGCGCGCGCCGCTGCGGCGGCTAATCGAGTGGACGGCCGCCTATTATTTCGCTTCTCCCGCTTCGGTGTTGCGGATGGTCTTGTCGAGCGGAGCGGCCTTTGCCGACAATCGCCCGATCAGCGAATATCGGCTGAACGGTTCGGTTCCGGACAGGATGACCCCGCAACGGGAGCAGGCGCTGGAAAAGCTGATCGGCGTGCAAGGCACGATCAGCGAACTCGCCAACAAGGCCGGTGTTTCGATTGCGGTGATCCGCGGACTGGAGAAGCTCGGCGTGTTTGATCGGGAGGATGTGTCTCCCTTTGCCATAACCGCCAACCCGTCACCCGATTTCGACACCGTCGATCTCAGCGTCGACCAGAAAAATGTCAGCCAGACATTGATCGACGCGGTGCGCGCTGCGCAGTTCAAGCCATTCCTGCTCGACGGCGTCACCGGATCGGGGAAAACCGAAGTCTATTTCGAAGCGGTTGCAGAAGCCTTGCGCCAGGACAAACAGGTGCTGGTGCTGCTCCCCGAAATCGCGCTGACCGAGCCATTTCTGGACCGGTTCCACGCGCGCTTTGGTGCCGAACCGCTCGCCTGGCACAGCGGCATGAAACAGTCGGAGCGCAAGAGAAACTGGCGAGCGCTGGCCGACGGCAATGCCAAGGTGATCGTCGGTGCGCGCTCCGCCTTGTTCCTGCCCTACGCAAATCTGGGCCTGATCATCGTCGACGAAGCGCACGAGACCAGCTTCAAGCAGGAAGACGGCGTCCGCTATCACGCCCGCGATGTCGCGATCATGCGTGGACTGCATGAAAAAATACCGGTCATTCTCGCCTCCGCCACGCCGGCGATCGAGAGCCAGCATCAGGTCGAGCAGGGCAATTACCAGCTGCTCGAACTGCCCGCGCGTTTTGGCGGGGCGACAATGCCGGATATCGAAGCGCTCGACCTGACGGAGGATGTTCCACCGCGCGGGAGCTGGCTGGCGCCGACGCTGATCAACGCGCTGGAGGAAAATCTGGAGCGCGGCGAGCAGTCATTGCTGTTCCTCAACCGCCGCGGCTTCGCGCCGCTGACCCTATGCCGGACCTGCGGCCACCGTATCGACTGCCCCAATTGCACCGCGTGGATGGTCGAACATCGCCTGACCCGCCGCCTCGCCTGCCACCATTGCGGCCATGTCATGCCGATACCCGAAAAATGCCCGGAATGCGGCGACGAGGACAGTCTGGTGGCCTGCGGCCCCGGGGTGGAGCGGATTTGCGACGAGGTCAAAATGCTGTTTCCGCAGGCACGGACTGCGATTGTCACCTCGGACACGATCTGGTCGCCGCAGAAAGCCGCGGATTTTGTCCACCAGATGGAGGCCGGAGCGATTGATATCGTCGTTGGCACCCAGCTGGTGACCAAGGGCTATCATTTTCCCAATCTGACGTTGGTCGGCGTGGTGGATGCGGATATCGGGCTGGAAGGCGGCGATCTGCGCGCCGCCGAACGCAGCTTCCAGCAGATTGCCCAGGTCGCCGGACGCGCCGGGCGGGCAGAAAAACCGGGGCGGGTCTACGTCCAGACCCGGATGCCGAATGCGCCGGTGATCCAGGCGCTGATCAAGAATGACCGCGAAGGATTCTACGCCGCCGAGATAGAGGCGCGCCGTCAGGCTCTCGCCCCGCCTTTTGCGCGCTGGGCCGCGATTATCGTTTCGTCCGAGGATAACAAGGAAGCGATGGAAACGGCCCGCCTGATCGGCCAGACCGTTCCCAAGCTCGACGGATTTTCGGTTTACGGCCCAGCCCCTGCCCCGCTGGCGATGCTGCGCGGGCGGCACCGGCACCGGTTGCTGGTCCACGCCCTGCGCTCGGTCGACCTGCAGCAGATCATGCGCGAATGGCTGGAACAGCTGGAATGGCCGCGCGCCGTCCGGGTCGGGGTTGATGTCGATCCCTATAGTTTTGTCTGATTGGCGGAAAGCCCGCCTTAGGAAATTGAGGGGCGGCGGGCAGTGCAAAAGTCCTTTGAATATTGCACGCATTTGAAGCATGAGCCTATCCATGATCAAAAAGCTATTCCTGCTCGTCGCAATCACCACCGTAACCCTGCTCACCGGCCCTGCCCAGGCCGATCCCGCAGACATCAGCGCCGCCAGCCGTTCGGTTGTCCGCGTGGTGCTCGCCGCCAAGGATGGCGACAAGGTCGCCTTTGTCGGCCATGGCAGCGGCTTCGTGGTTGCTCCGGACAAGATTGTTACCAATGCCCATGTTGTCGAGATTGCCCGGCAGGAAAGCTCGGTCGTCATCGGGATCATCCCGTCGCAGGGCGGGACCAGCTATGGCGGGAAAATAATCGCCTATTCGCCCGGCAATGATCTTGCCCTCATTCAGGTACTGGACGGCGGACGATTGCCGCCGATGACCGTTTTTGGCGGTCCGGTTGGCGACGGTGCGGATGTTGTGGCTATCGGCTATCCCGGATCGGTCGACCGGGCGCAGGGTCTTGATCTGGACGACCTGATCAACCCGATGTCGCCGGTCAAGACGACCGGCACGGTGTCCGGCGGGCGCACGACCAAGCAATTTGACACAATCCTCCACACCGCTCCGATTGCCTCCGGCAATAGCGGCGGGCCGCTGATCGACAATTGTGGCCGGGTGCTGGGCGCGAACAGCTTTGGATCGATTAGCAATGGCAATGATGCCGAATTCGGCTTTGCCGTCTCGGCGCGCGAAATCCTCAACTTTCTGCGCAAGGCGGGCGTCAAAGTGGCGACCACCGCGACACCCTGCCGGTCAGCGGCGGAAATCAGTCTGGAAGAGCAACAGCGTGAAATTGCCGCCCGCGCACAGGTAGATGCCGCGAGGGACGCCGAGGCCGAAAAGCGCGAACGCGCGGAAGCAAAATTGCGGACCACCATATCCCAGGACATTATCGCCGCGCGCGAAAACCGGATGGCGATCGCCGCGCTGATATTGCTACTGTCACTGCTCGCGGCTGGCGGCGCCGGCGTCCTGATGGTTCAGGGCAAGCGCAATCCGGCGATCGGCGCAGCGGGTGGCGCGGGCATATTGTTGCTCGCCGCCATATTCACCTTTCTGTCGCGTCCCGATTTCAGCGAAATTGATGATCGTGTCGCGGCAAGCTTGAAGGAAAACGAGCCCAAAAGCCTCCCGCAACCAACAAGCATCGCCAATTCCGGCAAATATCAATGCACGATCAACCCTGATCGCAGCCGGATCACGGTATCGCAGCAAAATGAAATGCCGCTCGAATGGGCCGATGGCGGCTGCGTCAACGGTCGCACCCAATATAGCCGCGATGGCGCAAAATGGTCGCGGATATTTGTTCCCAATCAGGAGCAGACCATCACCATCAGCAGCTTCCAGCCGGATCGCAGCGAATTTACCGAGGAACGCTATCTGGTGGGGCTCGACACGATGACCAAGGCGCGCGAAATCCGCGCAAAATATGGCAACAGGGCCTGCACAAAAGATAACGAGGCACTAGCCGATATCGAGGATATGGTGAAGGCAATCAGAGCCGAATTGCCGTCTCAGGCGAACGAGAGTCTGGTATATGAGTGCAAGAAAGCCACTCAATAATCAGGCTCCTTGCCTTCGAATATCTTCTCTGCCTGCTTCGTCAGCCAAGTCATTGCTGCGGCCCACGGCTGATGCCCGTGGCTGATTCTCGCGACACCCAGACTGGCCAGTTCCGCAGCACCCGGGCCATCGGATGACCGCAATATATTGACCGGCAAAGGCGACGCATCGCAAATCGCGCCGATGCATTTTCTGTCGCTCAGAAACGGCACGAACAGGCTCCCAGCCCCGGCATCTGCATATTTTTTTGCCCGCTCGAGAAGCTGCTCGACCAGGGCATCGCCATCAGTCTCTGCCGACTGGCCGCGAAAAACATCGCATCGGGCATTGACCCAAATGCCGCTTGAAGCGGCAGCGGCCACACGCTCGGCAAAAGCCTCCGGTGCAATCAGTATATTTTGTCCGGGCATGCGATCTTCCATGTTGATGCCGCTCGCGCCTGCATCAAAGGCACGTTGCACCGACTGGCGAACCGCGCCAGCATCTTCGCCATAGCCGGCCTCCATGTCGATGCTTATCGGCAGATCCGACGCCGCAACAATATGTTCGAGATTGATTATCGCGTCATCGAGGGGAAAGGCCTCGCCGTCGGCGATTCCCTGCGCGCCGGCCACTCCGTAGCTGCCGGTCGCCAAGGCCTTTGCACCGGCAGCCGCAACCGCTTTGGCACTGCCCGCATCCCAGATATTGACCAATATCAATGGATCGCCCGGCACGTGAAGATCGCCAAATTCCTGTATTTTCTGGTTCATTTCGTTTCCTTTTCCAGCAAACGCGTCTTTATCTCCAGCCCGTAGGCATAGCCGCCCATGGTTCCGTCGCTGCGCACCACGCGGTGGCAGGGAATGAGGACGGCAACATGGTTGGCGCCATTGGCGCTACCCACGGCGCGCACCGCTTTCGGCTTGCCGATGGCCACCGCGATATCGGCGTAGCTGCGGGTTTCGCCTTCGGGGATTTTGCGCAATTCCTGCCATACCGCTTCCTGAAAAGCCGTGCCCTGGACATCGAGCGGGATATTGTGCGGGCGACCCGGCGTTTCCACCTGGGCAACAACCTGCGCGAGCAATTTGGCAAATGCATCGCCGCCGGCTCGCAAATCCGCTTTCGGGAAACGGCCGCGCAATTCTTCCTCGCCTTCGTTGAACGACAGGCAGCAGATGCCCTTGTCGGTGGCAGCCACCATCATCGCACCGAGCGAGGTTTCTACAATGGCCCAGTGGACCGTCACCCCTGCGCCGCCATTTTTCCATACGCCCGGTTTCAAACCCATCTTCCGGTCCTTTTTCTGTTCCTCGTAAAAACGCGACGCCGACCCATAGCCCGCGTCGTAAATGGCTTCGGTCACCGATGCACCGCTGTCCAGCGCATCCTTGACCCGTTCCCGTCGCACGGCCCGCGCATAAGCGGCTGGCGACAATCCGGTTTCGCGTTTGAAAATCCGTTGGAGATGAGTCGGCGAGTAGCTGGTCAGTGCGCCAAGCTCGGCCAGCGTCGGTGCGCTCTCGGCCATGCGGATCGCGTCTATGACCGTCTTCACCGCGGCTTCGTCACGCGCCACATCATTGGGGAGACAGCGCAAGCAGGCGCGCAGACCCGCTGCCTCTGCCTGATCTGCCGTGGCGAAGAACCGGACATTTTCGCGCTTGGGATGCCGGGCTGCGCAGGAGGGGCGGCAATAGATGCCGGTGCTCAGGACGCCGGTGACGAACTTCCCGTCGAAGCTGCGGTCACGGGCCTGCACCGCCGTCCATGCCCGAACATTATCTACTGTCTGCTGATTCACGTCTCAAACCTCTCCACCCGCGCGACAAAACATCCATGGCCTGCGTTATGCACATCTATATAGGCAACCTCGTCCACATCAAATAGCTGACGGATCGAGCGGTCTGCGTCCCCGGGCAAGGACAGCTTGGCCGTTTTCAACATCGCGTCCGAACCGAACGCCCGCATTCCCAGGGGCCGGCCATCGAATATCGGGGGCACAGCGTCGGTAAATTGCGCTGCTACTGTCAGTCCGGATCTGGCAAATATCGCATAAGCGCTCCGATAGGGAGAATTAACATCATGGGACATATGGTGGAATAGAATCAGCTCGTCCCCTACGTCGGCGTCCTCCAGAGATATGCGGCACGGAAAACCGGGCTTGCTGGTCGCTATCATTGGTACCGCGCCCATCGCCGAAAGCTCTTCTGCGGTTGCGCCCTCGGAGGATTTGACAATATCCGGGCTCAATCCGGTGATTTGATAGGTCATAGAAAGTCTCCGATGCTGGAAGTTGCAGCCGATTTAAATCACCAAGCCCCACGCGGCTTCCCGTATCTTGCGTTCAAAGCCAATAATCATAGGCGGAACAATTCAAAGGCGCTGAAAACTGCTGGTTTGGCTTTCCGGAAAAATGATTCCCCAAGCCATCTTGCATCGCAGCAAAATGGTTGCTAGACGCCGCGCATCCGTGGGCGGAATCGCAGGATTTCCGGCCATTAAGCGGACCATTTCATCAACGGTTTTCAGACCGTGCTTACGGTCAGGGAGAAGCAAACGCGTGGATCATTCCAGCGGCATTAGAGCGAGTTTAGCGGGGCGTTACGCCACGGCTTTGTTCGCGCTCGCAAAAGAAAAGAAGAGCATCGACGCGGTGCAGGCCAGTCTCGCGACATTGAGCGCGGCCCTGGCCGAATCGAGTGACCTCAGGGCGCTGACCAGTAGCCCGGTTGTTTCCCGCGATGATGCCGGCAAGGCAATTGCAGCCGCGGCCAAGGCCCTTGACCTCGACAAGCTGTCGGCCAATACGCTCGGCGTGCTCGCGGCCAATCGCCGGCTCGACCAGATACCCGCTGTCATTCGTGCCTTTTCCACATTGGCATCTGACCATCGCGGCGAGATCACCGCAGAAGTTACCTCGGCTCACCCCCTGGATAAAAAGCAGATTGATGCGCTCAAGGCGCAGCTCAAGAAACGTGTGGGAAGCGATGTTAGCGTTTCCACCGCAGTTGATCCGTCCATATTGGGCGGGCTCGTCGTGAAAATCGGCAGCCAGATGATCGACAGCTCGATTAAAACCCGTTTGAACACCCTATCGCAGGCCATGAAGGGCTAAAGGAAGATACACATGGATATTCGCGCCGCAGAAATTTCAAAGGTCATCAAGGACCAGATCGCCAATTTTGGCAATGAAGCCCAGGTTTCCGAAGTCGGAACCGTGCTCGCCGTCGGTGACGGTATCGCCCGTATCCACGGTCTCGATCAGGTGCAAGCCGGCGAGATGGTTGAATTCTCCAACGGTATTCAGGGCATGGCGCTGAACCTCGAAGCCGACAATGTCGGCGTCGTGATCTTCGGCTCTGACGCTGAAATCAAGGAAGGCGACGTTGTTAAACGGACCGGCACGATTGTGGACGTTCCGATCGGCAAGGAATTGCTCGGTCGTGTGGTTGACGGTCTCGGCAACCCGATTGACGGCAAGGGCCCGATCAAAACCACCCAGCGTAGCCGTGTGGAAGTCAAGGCACCGGGCATTATCCCGCGTAAATCGGTTCACGAACCCGTCCAGACCGGTCTGAAAGCGCTCGACGCTCTCGTTCCTGTTGGCCGTGGCCAGCGCGAATTGATCATTGGTGACCGTCAGACCGGCAAGACCGCCGTCGCGATCGACACGTTCATCAACCAGAAGACAGTCAACGCCGGCAAAGACGAGAGCAAGAAACTCTACTGCATCTATGTCGCCATCGGCCAGAAGCGCTCGACGGTTGCACAGATCGTCAAGAGCCTCGAAGAAAATGGCGCGATGGAATATTCGATCGTGGTTGCTGCAACCGCTTCCGAGCCTGCGCCTCTCCAGTATCTCGCACCTTATACCGGTGTGACGATGGGTGAATATTTCCGCGATAACGGCATGCACGCCTGCATCGTTTATGACGATCTCTCCAAGCAGGCTGTGGCCTATCGCCAGATGTCCCTGCTGTTGCGTCGTCCTCCAGGACGTGAAGCTTATCCTGGTGACGTTTTCTATCTTCACAGTCGCTTGCTTGAGCGTGCCGCGAAGATGAACGAAGCCAACGGCTCCGGTTCCTTGACCGCATTGCCGATCATCGAAACCCAGGCTGGTGACGTTTCGGCCTATATTCCAACCAACGTGATTTCGATCACCGACGGCCAGATCTTCCTCGAAACCGACCTGTTCAACCAGGGTATCCGTCCTGCCATTAACGTGGGTCTGTCCGTGTCTCGCGTTGGTTCTGCCGCGCAGACAAAGGCAATGAAGAAGGTTTCGGGTTCGATTAAGCTCGATCTGGCGCAATATCGCGAAATGGCTGCATTTGCGCAGTTCGGCTCCGATCTCGATGCGTCGACGCAGAAATTGCTGGCTCGTGGTGAACGTCTCACCCAGCTGCTGAAGCAACCGCAATTTTCGCCGCTGCCGTTCGAAGAACAGACCGCGTCGATCTATGCCGGTACCAACGGGCATCTCGATAGCGTCGCAGCCAGTGACGTTGTGCGATATGAAGCAGCGATGCTTGCTCATATGCGTAGCGAACATGCCGACATATTGAAAACGATCCGTGAAAGCGGTGATTTGGCAGATGATACGAAGGCAGCTTTGGAAGCGGCCCTGGCGGCATTTGGCAAGACGTTCGTATAAGGAGAAACTGTCATCCCGGGCGTGATCCGGGGTCCAGCGAATAGAAAAGCCGCGAAGCGACATTTTTATAGAACTGGGTTCCCGCCTTCGCGGGAATGACAATTGAAGGAACGAAATGGCTAGTCTTAAAGAACTGAAAGATCGAATCGCGTCGGTTAAATCGACCCAGAAGATCACCAAGGCCAAGAAGATGGTCGCAGCGGCCAAGCTGCGCCGGGCGCAAATGGCTGCGGAGGCTGCGCGTCCCTACGCCAGCCAGATGGAAAAAGTGATGGCGAGCCTCGCCTCCAAGGTTTCGATTGACGAGAATTCGTCGAAGCTTCTGGCCGGCACCGGCAAGCTGGACACCCATCTTCTGGTCGTCGCCACATCGGACCGTGGCCTGTGCGGCGCGTTCAATGCCAATATCGTCAAGGAAGCGAGGCTCAAGGCCGAAAAGCTGCTTGCCGAAGGACACAAAGTGCTGTTCTACATGGTTGGCCGCAAGGGCATCCCGATCATCAAGCGTTTCTACCCTGGCCAGATATTGAAGCATTTCGACACATCGACTGTCAAAGCGCCGGGATATGAAGAAGCCAAGGCAATTGCTGCGGACCTGACCGCGCTGGTCGAAGAGGGTAAGTTTGACGTCGCCCACCTGTTCTACGGCAAGTTCAAATCTGCCCTGGTCCAGGAACCCACGGTTCAGCAGATCATCCCGATTGCGGTTCAGGACGGCGCGATTGCCGAATCCGAAGGCGCAGTGGATTATGAGCCCGACGAGGAAGAAATTCTCGCCGCCCTGCTCCCGCGTAACCTGACCACCCAGATTTTCGGCGCATTGCTGGAAAATAACGCATCGGAACAGGGTGCGTCGATGACCGCCATGGACAATGCAACCCGCAATGCCGGTGATCTGATCGACAACCTCACCATCGTCTATAACCGCAGCCGTCAGGCCGCGATTACCACCGAATTGATTGAAATTATCGCTGGCGCTGAAGCGCTCTAAAGCACGTACGCAAGGAAACGTAAAAATGGCAAAAACCAAAAATGTAGGCCGCATTTCTCAGGTTATCGGCGCTGTCGTCGACGTAACCTTTGACGGCGAGATCCCGGCAATTCTCTCGGCTCTGGAAACCAGCAACAACGGCAACCGGCTGGTGTTGGAGGTTGCACAGCATCTCGGCGAGAACACGGTTCGCACCATCGCAATGGATGCGACCGAAGGTCTCACCCGCGGTCAGGAAGTAACCGATACCGGTTCGCAGATCATGATGCCTGTTGGCCCTGAAACGCTTGGCCGGATCATGAACGTGATCGGCGAACCGATCGACGAACGCGGCCCGATCGGCAACAAGACCACTGCCCCTATTCACGCAGAAGCCCCTGCTTTTGTCGACCAGTCCACCGAGAATGAAATTCTGGTTACCGGCATCAAGGTTGTCGATCTGCTCGCACCTTATGCAAAGGGCGGTAAAATTGGTCTGTTCGGCGGCGCCGGCGTCGGCAAGACGGTGCTTATCCAGGAACTGATCAACAACATCGCAAAAGGCCATGGCGGTACATCCGTTTTCGCCGGTGTTGGCGAGCGTACCCGCGAAGGTAACGATCTCTATCACGAATTCCTCGACGCTGGCGTTATCGCCAAGGACGCCGACGGCAATCCGAAGTCGGAAGGCTCGAAAGTGGCTCTGGTCTTCGGCCAGATGAACGAACCTCCAGGAGCGCGTGCTCGTGTGGCTCTGTCCGGTCTGACCCAGGCGGAATATTTCCGCGACGTCGAAGGCCAGGACGTTCTGTTCTTCATCGACAATATCTTCCGCTTCACCCAGGCCGGTTCGGAAGTGTCCGCACTGCTTGGCCGTATTCCTTCGGCTGTGGGCTATCAGCCGACCCTGTCGACCGACATGGGCGCGCTGCAGGAACGGATTACCTCCACCAACAAGGGTTCGATTACATCGGTTCAGGCCATTTATGTTCCTGCCGATGACTTGACCGAC
Organism: uncultured Sphingomonadaceae bacterium; assembly: GCA_947488845.1. Classification (GTDB taxonomy): domain Bacteria; phylum Pseudomonadota; class Alphaproteobacteria; order Sphingomonadales; family Sphingomonadaceae; genus Parasphingorhabdus. The sequence goes on from CANLBM010000015.1 coordinate 72,571, forward strand.
CCTGCACCGGCAACCTCCTTTGCCCACCTGGACGCTACCACCGTTTTGAACCGCGCGATTTCGGAGCTGGGCATCTACCCTGCTGTTGACCCGCTCGATTCAACCTCGCGTGTTCTGGAGCCTCGCGTTGTTGGCCAGGAACATTATGATACGGCCCGCGCCGTTCAGGAAACCCTGCAGAAATACAAGTCCTTGCAGGATATCATCGCCATTCTCGGCATGGACGAGCTTTCCGAAGAAGATAAGCTGGTTGTTCAGCGTGCCCGCAAGATCCAGAAGTTCCTCTCGCAGCCGTTCCACGTTGCGGAAGTCTTCACCGGCATCAAGGGCAAGTTCGTTGATCTCGAAGACACGATCAAATCGTTCAAGGCAGTTGTCGAAGGCGAATATGATCATCTTCCCGAAAATGCCTTCTACATGGTCGGCGGCATCGAAGAAGCAATCGAAAAAGGCAAAAAAATGGCTGCTGAAGCGGCCTAAGCTACATCCATTGGCACTGAGCCGCCAAACAGCGCGAATGCCCGACAGGCGCGCTCCGGCGAGCTCAGGACCAACGGTATAAAGGTACTATAATGGCAAACCTACATTTCGAACTCGTAACCCCTGAAAAGCTCGTCCGCTCGGATGACGTGTTCATGGTGGTAGTGCCCGGTACCGAGGGTGATTTTGGCGTGCTCGCCAATCATGCTCCGGTCATGTCGACGATCCGCGATGCCGATCTGGTCATCTACGCCACCGAAGGCGGCGCGCCGGAAACGATTTCGGTTCGGGGCGGCTTTGCCGAAGTGAATGACAAGGGCCTGACGGTTCTCGCCGAAGCCATTTCCTGATCGAGCCGCCTGTGGTCGGCTAGTCGAACCACTTCTGTCCTCATTTTCTGCCCTGGCAGGCGTTCGGGAGACGCGTCCGGACTGAGCGTCTATGCCTCCAGCACGGTGGTCGCCCTGCGCTCGCTGCGCCAAAGCAGCAACCCACTGAAAACTATTAGTAATCCTCCCATGATCGCAGTCCGGTCAATCGGGTCCCCGAATATGAAAATGCTGATCGCTGTCGCGATCAGCAGCTGGATATAGACGAAAGGCGCAATCGCCGCCGCCGTCGTGCGCATCGTTGCCATGAAGAGCAGGAAATGACAGCCGGTGGCAGTCAGAGCCACCAGCAAGCAACGCAGGACAACATCCCAATCCGGGGCGCCCGGGACGGCCATGACGGGAACCATCCAGTGTCCGATTACACTGGCGATGACCAGAAATATCGCAGCCCAGAAAGCAATGTAAAATTGCGCGGCCAATATCGACCGCTGGTTCGACACCATCCGGTTGAGGATCAACATAGTCGACATGGAAAAGGCGGAAATCAGCGGAAAAATGGCCACCCAGCCAAAAGCCGCGATATTGGGACGCAACATGATCAGCACACCGGCAAAGGCAATGATCGTCGCGCCCCAGGTCCGTGGCGGCATCTTCTCGTTCAAGAACCAGCCCGAAAATAATGCCGTGAGGATCGGATTGATGAATGATATCGCGACCGCATCAGCTAGCGGCATGATATATATTGCCGAGAAAAAAGTAATCGTTCCAACAAACAGGCAGAATCCGCGAGCCATATGAAGCCAGGGACGGTTGACCTTAAAGCCGCGACGCCCTTCGCGCAGGAACAGAATCACGGCCAGCGCCAGTGCGCCGATCAAAAAGCGCAGGGCCGCCACCGCCGGAGCGGGCCAGTCGCCGGCCATTGACTTGATGACCGCATCTCCCAACGGAAATCCGGCAAATGCGACCAGCGCCAGCGTGATGCCACCCGCCGCGGTTGCCCTTTCGGGCGAACGATCAGCTTTCAAAATATTCACTTTTGCGCATTTTCCCGGGCTTAGTGGCTACCAGCCGCTGCACAAGCCCAAAAAAACCAGATTTTTGTGGCCATCCCCATCCAATCAAAGAAATTTTCCGGTTTATTAACCATTTTCGGGGAAAGAAGGCATGTATCTTGTGATATTAGATAAATCGGACAGAACAGCATGAGCGCATTTGGCAAGAAAAATGGACTAGGCGGCGGAAAGTCGTCCTTTGGTGTCGCGAAGCCGATGAATGGCGGCGGCAAGAAAACTGTCAAATCCGACAACCCCGAAGATAATCTCGGTGGCAATCAATTTCCTCCGATCGAATCGATACCGCTCCCGGGCGAAGGCGCGCCGGCCCCCGCGGCGGCTACCGACCCGAATGACGCGATGGCCCGGCTTTCCGAACGCTCGCAACCATTGGCCGACGGTGGCGACAAGGATGAAGGCTTCGGAGCCTCCGTCCACAAGATCAAGGAACAGGTGCTGCCGCGCCTGCTCGAACGCGTCGATCCGGAGGCAGCCGCGACCCTGAACAAGGAAGAGCTGACCGAAGAATTCCGCCCGATCATCATGGAAGTGCTGACCGAGCTGAAACTGACGCTAAACCGGCGCGAGCAATTTGCGCTTGAAAAAGTGCTCGTTGACGAACTGCTCGGCTTTGGACCGCTCGAGGAACTGCTCGGCAATCCGGATATCTCGGATATCATGGTCAACGGCCCCGAACAGACGTACATCGAAATCAAGGGTAAGCTTGAAATCGCACCGATCCAGTTCCGCGACGAGGAACATCTGTTCCAGATCGCCCAGCGGATCGTGAACCAGGTCGGCCGCCGCGTCGACCAGACCACTCCGCTTGCCGACGCCCGTCTGAAAGACGGTTCGCGTGTGAACGTTATCGTGCCGCCGCTGAGCCTCAAAGGCACCGCGATCTCGATTCGTAAATTCTCCGAGAAGCCGATCACGCTCGACATGATGAAAAACTTCGGTTCGATGTCCGAGGAAATGTGCACCGTGCTCAAGATTGCCGGCGCCTGCCGCTTTAACGTGGTTATCTCCGGCGGTACCGGTTCGGGTAAAACGACCATGCTCAACGCCATGTCGAAGATGATCGATCCGGGCGAACGGGTGCTGACCATCGAGGATGCTGCCGAGCTTCGCTTGCAGCAACCACACTGGCTACCGCTCGAAACCCGCCCGCCGAACCTTGAAGGCCAGGGCGCGATCACCATCGGCGACCTGGTCAAGAACGCCCTGCGTATGCGTCCTGACCGCATCATCCTCGGCGAAATTCGTGGCGCGGAATGTTTCGACCTTCTCGCCGCCATGAACACCGGCCATGACGGCTCCATGTGTACGCTTCACGCCAACAGTCCGCGCGAATGTCTCGGCCGTATGGAAAACATGATCTTGATGGGCGACATCAAGATTCCGAAGGAAGCCATTTCCCGCCAGATCGCGGAATCGGTCGACCTGATTGTTCAGGTGAAACGTCTGCGCGACGGTTCGCGTCGGACAACCAACATCACCGAGGTGATCGGGATGGAGGGCGACGTGATCGTGACCCAGGAATTGTTCAAATATCAGTATCTGGATGAGGATGCCGATGGCAAGATCATCGGTGAATATCAATCCGCCGGCCTGCGCCCCTATACGCTCGACAAGGCGCGTCAATATGGCTTCAACCAGCCGCTGCTGGAAGCCTGCCTGTAATTGGCGGCTTATTCGGTCGAGATAAATCCGAGACCGAAGGCTATCGATATGCCGAAGGTCAACAATGCCAAAGCGGTAATTGTTGACCAGGGCATGAAACCGACATCTTCAATGTCGTGGCGATTGTTGCGCCGCCGGTTGCCTATCTCGGCAATCACCGCGATTGCCCCTGACAGACCGCACAACACCATCCACAACGGCGGCATTGAAGGTCAGCCCTTGGCCAGCATATTGATGATGCCGGAAAAATCCTTGCCGCCATGTCCCTCTGTTTCGGCATATTGCTCGTAGAGTTTCGCGGCTTCGGCGCCCATTGGCACTTCCGCTCCGGCGCTTTGTGCGGCTTCCATCGCCAAACGCAGATCTTTCAGCATCAAGGCAGCAGCAAAGCCGCCTGCATAATCATTGTCTGCCGGACTTTGCGGGCCGACGCCCGGAACGGGACAATAGCTGGTCATCGACCAGTTCTGTCCTGATGCCTTGGATGAGATATCGTAGAATGTCTGCAGGTCGAGCCCGAGCTTTTCCGCCATCTTGAATGTCTCGCAGGTCGCGATCATCGACGCGCCGAGCAGCATGTTGTTGCAGATTTTGGCTGCCTGACCGGCGCCATTGCCGCCGGCGTGGATCACGGCCTTGCCCATGTCGGACAGGATCGGTTCTGCGCGCCTGAAGCCTTCGTCGCTGCCGCCGACCATGAAAGTCAGCGTGCCGCCGTTGGCCGCCGCGATGCCGCCGGATACCGGCGCATCAACGGGGACAAGGCCCTTGGCATCGGCCATGGTCGCGACATCGCGCGCGCTGTCGACGTCGATGGTCGAGCAATCGATCACGAGAGTACCGGGATTGGCATTGATGATGATTTCATATTCATAGACCTTGCGGACATGGGTGCCGGCCGGGAGCATGGTCACCACCGCTTCCATATTCTGGACCGCCTGTGCGGCGTCGCTGACCGGATGACAGCCGGCTTCACCGGCTTTTGCAAGCGCTTCGCCGGACAGGTCAAAGGCAAAGACCTCATGCCCCGCTTTTGCGAGATTGGCGGCCATGCCGCCGCCCATATTGCCAAGGCCGATAAATCCGATTTTCATTTTAGTCTCCAGTGATTGTCAGCGGAACAAAGCCGGCGGCTTTGTCAGATGGAAGCAGCTATTCCTAGCGTCCCTTCCACTGCCCTTCGCGTTTTTCGATGAAGGCAGCCATGCCCTCTTTCTTGTCTTCTGTGGCGGTCAGGATCTGGAACAGACGGCGTTCGTGGACCAGGCCCTGTTCAAGATTATTCTCGAACGCCGCATTGACCATTTCCTTGTTCACCTGCGCGGCCATTGGCGGCATCGAGGCGACGATAGCGGCGGATTTCAGCGCTTCGTCAAGCAGATCATCATGCGGCACAACACGGGCAACCAAACCGGAGCGTTCGGCTTCCTCTGCATCCATCATCCGGCCGGTCAGGCACATTTCCATCGATTTGGCCTTGCCGATCGCGCGGGTCAGCCGCTGCGAACCGCCCATGCCGGGCGCGACGCCCAGCTTTATTTCCGGCTGGCCGAATTTCGCCTTGTCGCTGGCAATGATATAATCCGCCATCATCGCTAGTTCACAGCCTCCACCCAGCGAAAAGCCGTTGACCGCAGCGATCCACGGCTTGCGGGTCGCCTTGACGATATGGCTGGTCCATTTGGCGAAGAAATCCTCGAGATAGAAATCGGCGGCGGACTTGTCGTACATTTCCTTGATATCGGCGCCAGCGGCAAAAGCCTTGTCGCCGGAACCGGTCAATACGGCGCAATTTTGCGTGTCATCTGCCTGGAAAGCGGCAAAGGCATCGATCAGTTCATCCAGCACCTGGCTGTTCAATGCGTTCAGGGCTTGCGGCCGATTAAGGGTGATCAGCGTGACCGCGCCCTTTTTCTCGGTGAGGATTGTTTCGTAAGTCATAGGGGCTTCCATTCTTCTTTTGCTGGCAGGGGCGCGAAAATCGCATCAATCCATTCGTCGGTCACATCTTCCGGCGTCGGCGGATTCCATTTCGGATCATTGTCCTTGTCGACGATCAGGGCGCGCACGCCTTCGAGGAAATCGTGCATTACCAGCACATGATAGCCGATGCGATATTCGTTGCGCATTTCGTCGGCAAAGCTTTCCATCGCCGCGCCTTCGTTCAGCTGGCGCAGGGCCACCTTGCAGGTCTGCGGGCTCTTGGTGCCCAGCGTGTCGCGTTCCTTGGCCGCCCATTCGCTGTCATCGGCTTCCAGCGCAGCAAGGATATCTTCGAAACGGTCGGAAGCAAAAAACTTGTCGATTTTGTCGAGATTTTTGGTGATCCGGGCTTCGGGAACATTGCCGGAAAGCTGCCCCAATATGCCGTCGATACGGTCGGGCTTCTCTGCGATCCGCTGCTTGGCTTCTTCCAGTGCTTCCGAAGGCAGATAATGGGTCGCGATACCCACTTCCTTGCACTCGGCACCGTCCAGCCGCGCACCGGTAAGCGCGAGAAACTGACCCAGCCTGCCTTCAAGGCGGGACAGATACCAGCCCCCGCCGACATCGGGGAACAGTCCGATACCCGTCTCCGGCATGGCAAAACGCGTGTGCTCTGTTGCTACGCGATATTTGGCCGGTTGCGAGATTCCAACGCCACCGCCCATCGTGATGCCGTCAATGAAGGCAATCACGGGTTTGGTATATTCGAATAACAGATGATTGAGCTGATATTCGTGATAGAAAAACTCGCGGCCTTTTTTGCCATCGGTCATGCCGGATTCGCGGAGCATGGCAATATCGCCACCAGCGCAGAAGCCCCTGCCCTCGCTATGGTCGAGGATAACCGCTTCCACACTGTCATCGTCGCGCCACGCGAGCAATGTCTCGGTCATCGCAAGACACATGTCGAGGTTGAGCGAATGGATCACTTTGGGCCGGTTCAGGCTGATATGGCCAACCCGACCGGTTTTTCTGATAATGAGATCTTCTGTCATAAATTTCCTATTGGCGCAGCAATTCGCGCGAAACGATCATGCGCATGACCTGGTTGGTGCCCTCTAATATGCTATGAACGCGCAAATCGCGCCAGAAGCGCTCGATCGGATAATCCTGCAAATATCCATAGCCACCAAAAAGTTGCAGCGCGTCGTTGACGATCTTGCTGCCATTGTCGGTCGCCAACCGCTTCGCCATGGCAGCGAACTTGGTTTTATCCGGTGCGCCTTCGGTCACTTTCGCCGCCGCAAGATACAGCAATGCGCGAGATGCTTCAAGATCAGTGGCCATATCGGCGAGCATGAACTGGGTATTCTGGAAATCGCTGATTGCCTTGCCAAATTGCTTGCGTTCCTTGGTATAGTTCACCGCTTCATCAAGACAACGCTGCGCGCCGCCAAGCGAACAGGCACCGATGTTCAAACGTCCGCCGTCCAGGCCCGCCATCGCGATACGAAAGCCTTCGCCCTCGTCACCGACCCGGTTTTCAACCGGCACCCGGACATTGTCGAAATTTACCTGGGCCGTGGGCTGCGAATGCCAGCCGAGTTTCTTTTCGTTTGCGCCGAAGCTGACGCCCTCCATGTTTTTCTCGATGACAAGACAGGTCACGCCTTTCGCTCCGTCATCGGAAGTGCGCGTCATCGTAACATAAATTTCATTTTCGCCGCCGCCGGAGATAAACTGCTTCGAACCGTTGACGATATAGTCGTCGCCATCGCGCACAGCCCTGGTTTTCAAAGACGCCGCGTCGGACCCTGCTCCGGCTTCGGTCAGGCAATAGCTCGATATTTTCTCCATCGGCACCAGATCGGGCAGATATTTGTCCTTTACCGCTTGCGAACCGAATGTGTCGATCATCCAGCTCGCCATATTGTGGATCGAAATGAAGGCGCTGGTCGAGGGACAGCCATAAGCCATCGCTTCCATGATGATCGCCGATTCGAGCCGTCCGAGACCAATGCCTCCGGATTCCTCGGACACATAAATACCGCCGAAGCCAAGGTCGGCCGCCTGCTTGATCGTGTCGCGCGGGAATATATGTTTTTCATCCCACTCGGCCGCAAAGGGCGTGATCGCGTCAGCGGTGAATTTCTGCGCCATTTCCTGAATGGCAAGCTGGTCTTCGGTCAGGGAAAATTGGGTCATATCTATTTCTTGTTTCTTGCCATGGCAGCAGCGGTTGATTCGGTTTCTCGCATGACCCGCAATATGTTGCCGCGGGCGATTTTTGCAAGGTCGGCTGCGCTATACCCACGGCTTGCCAGTTCCGCAAACAGCACAGGATAGCTCGAGACATCCGAGAGATTGTCGGGCGTAAATCTGATCCCGTCATAGTCGCCTCCAATCCCGATGTGATCGATCCCAGCGATTTCACGAATATGATCGATATGATCGGCAATATCCGTGGCGGTCACCGGCGGCACAGGATTTGCATCATTCCATTCCGCCAGATGGGCTGTGCGTGCGGACTCGTCTCCGGGATAAAGTGCCGCCGCGCGCGCTATCTCGGCCTTTTGCCCTGCGTCCCAGTCGCGGTTTTCCGCACTGACATATGAGGGCACGAACGTGACCATCACCAGTCCGCCATTGGTCGGCAGCCGCTTCAGGACCGCATCCGGCACATTGCGGGGATGACTGGTTACGCCATTGGCTGAACTATGGCTGAAAATTACCGGTGCCCTGGTTGCATCCAGCGTATCATTCATCGTCGCTTCGGATACATGGCTGATATCCACCATCATGCCGAGCCGGTTCATTTCCGCGACCACCGAGATACCGAATTCGGACAGGCCGTCGCTTTTCGGCGCGTCGGTTGCGCTGTCGGCCCAGTCGAGCGTCTTCCAGTGGGTGAGCGTCATATAGCGTGCGCCGAGCGCGTATGTCTGCCGGAGCACGGCGAGCGAATTGCCGATCGAATGGCCGCCCTCCATACCGATCAGGGAAGCTATACGCCCCTTTTTCTGCGCCGCCTCGACGTCATCCGCAGACAGGGCGAGCTGCAGGTCTTCGGGATATTGCGCCACCAGTTGATGGACAATATCGATCTGCTCGATCACCTTGTGGACCGCTTCAAATTGCGGCAGATCCGGGTCGATCCAGACCGACCAGAACTGGCCGCCGACCTTGCCCTGCCGGAGCCGGGCAATATCGGTGTGCATCGGTTTTGCGCCATGTCCGAGGGTCTGAAAAGTGTTGCGAAAGTCGACTTGCGAGAGATCGCCGTCAAACCGCTCGGCAATCTGCTCCGGCGCGTCATTATGGCCATCGATCACCGGGTGCGTGGCCAGCACCTCTTGCGCGATCTGTTCGGGAGACTGTGCCTGCACCGATGATGCGCCAAGCAAGGAGACAGCCAAAGTGAGACTGTGAACAATGTTGATGGTTTTCATGCCAAAAGGTCTAGTCGCGCAGGACCCTCTCGGCAAACAGCTTTTTCGCTAGTTTCTGATCGTTGCGCTTGTACCAGCGATTGCCGATCTTGCGCTCGGCGGCGAGCATCTGGGTGCGGGTGCCGTCGGCGAAATCGACGTCCGGCTCCATATGGGCGATCGGATCGCGATAGGCCTCGTCGGCGGAGACAATCGTCCATCCCCGCTTTTTCAGCGCTGCGGCCAGATCATCGACGAACATTGCGGCGAGATCGGTTTCGTGGAGCAGGATCATCTGCACCGGCGCCCGTTCCAGCGTACGCCGGGCCAGATCGTCCGAGAATTCAGCCGATTCCACATAGAATTCGACGAACAGATCGCGCAATGCGTTCCAGTCCATCAGCTTTCCCGCCTTGGCCGCCGTGATCGCCATATCCTCCAGATACCAGTCCGAGGCATCGACGGTTACATAGCCGTTCATCAGCCCCCGTTGCTTGAGACCGGCCCGCACCGCGTCGCGCTTGGCCCTGTTGGTCCTGCCTTCGTCGAGAAACGGAAAGCGGAACCAGGGGCGGTAATTGGGCTTGTCTTTCAGCCATGCTTCTGCCGCATCAATATCGGCGAGAAATGTCGCTGTCGGCACGGAAGACAGCTTGCTGTGACCCGCAGTATGATTGGCGAGCAGATGGCCTGCGTTGGCATAGGCGGCGATATCGGCAGCGTCATTGTCGTGAGCGGTAATCCGTCCCGGATTGATGAAGAAGACCGCTTGTTCGATGCCAGCGGTTTTCAAGGCTTCGATCAACAGTTTCGGCCGTTCGTCAGGTTCCAGAAAGGCGCCAGCGCCGCGCGGGGCATCATCGAAACTGAAGGCTATGCGCTTGTCGGATATCGCGACCGAAACCGGCTCTGCCACGGGCCCGATTGCGCTGTCTGCCGGTCGCCAGAAGGCGAACAGCAGAATCGCCAGCAGGACCGACGACAGGAACAGGCGCGGCGACAGCGCTAGCAACGCCGCACCCGCAACATGGTCAACAAGATATTCACGATCGTCATGTCCGCCCGAAATGCCGGAAAATCCAGCACTTCGGGACGCTTGTCCTGTTTTGGAACTCTGGCCCGATCAGGTCTTGCCGGGATTATCCCATGGTCGGAATGACGAAGGCATCCTTGTTGCCGCCATCGGCGGTGCCATCGGGCCAGCGCTGGGTGATGGTCTTGACCTTGGTCCAGAATTTCACGCCTTCCATGCCGTGCTGGTTGGTGTCGCCGAAAGCCGAACGCTTCCAGCCGCCAAAGCTGTGATAGGCCACCGGAACCGGGATCGGCACGTTGATGCCGACCATGCCGACATTGACGCGGCTGGCAAATTCGCGCGCCGCGTGGCCGTTGCGGGTGAAGATCGCGACGCCATTGCCATACTGGTGCTGGCTGGGCAGCGCGAGCGCTTCCTCGAAATTCTTCGCCCGGACGATCTGCAGCACGGGGCCGAAAATCTCTTCCTTGTAGCTTTCCATGTCGGTGGTGACATGGTCGAACAAAGATGGTCCGATGAAACAGCCTTCTTCATGGCCCTGCAGCGAGAAGCCGCGACCATCGACGACCAGTTCAGCGCCTTCGTCGACGCCCTTCTGGATCCAGCCTTCGACGCGTGCCTTTTGTGCCGGATTGACCATCGGGCCGTAGTGTGCTTCTTCATCGGTCGAGATACCGACGCGCAAAGCGGCCATTGCCGGGATCATCTTTTCGCGCAGACGGTCTGCGGTTTCCTCACCGACAGGAACAACCACCGGCAGCGCCATGCAGCGTTCGCCGGCCGAGCCGAAGGCAGCGCCGGACAGATCGTTCACAACCTGGTCGAGATCCGCATCCGGCAGGACGATACCGTGGTTTTTCGCACCGCCCATGGCCTGGACCCGCTTGCCGGCTGCAACGCCGCGCTGGTAAACATAATGGGCGATATCGGAGGAGCCGACGAAGCTGATCCCGCCGATCGCCGGGTGATCAAGAATGGCATCAACCATTTCCTTGTCGCCGTGCAAACATTGCAGAATGCCATCCGGCAGGCCAGCTTCGAGCATCAGCTCGACCAGCCGCACCGGCACCGAGGGATCACGTTCGGATGGCTTGAGAATGAAGGCGTTGCCGGTCGCGATCGCCGGGCCGAACATCCACATCGGGATCATCGCCGGGAAGTTGAACGGGGTGATGCCGGCACCGATGCCGATCGGCTGGCGCATCGAATAGACGTCGATGCCGGGTCCTGCGCCCTGGGTATATTCGCCCTTCAGGACATGCGGGATGCCGCAGCAGAATTCGATGACTTCCAGCCCGCGCTGAATATCGCCCTTGGAGTCGGCGATCACCTTGCCATGTTCGATCGACAGGAGATTGGCCAGCTCGTCCATATTGGCCTCGACCAGTTCCTTGAACTTGAACATCACCCGCGCGCGCCGCTGCGGGTTGGTAGCGGCCCAGGCCGGTTGCGCCGCCAGGGCCGCGTCGACCGCCTTGTCGAGCACCGCTGCATCGCCGAGATCGACCTTGCCCTGGATACCGCCATTATTGGGATCGAAAATATCGCTCTGGCGGGCCGCTGTTGCGGTTCCTCCGGAGGCCAAGACATGGGTTACTGTGCGCATTGAAAGACTCCTGATTGCATTTGCGGGCTATATGCTATTAACCGCGTCAATGCACAACACCCGCAGCGCTATCTTTATTGGCAAGATTGCATGAATAATGACAATGCCGTCAGTCAGAACCGGCCTATGGCCGGGATCGTCACACGCCTTGCGGCGATGCTCTCGCTCGCGTTCATGTTCGCCTTCGTCAAGCTGGCCGGAGAACAGAGTGTGCATGTCACAGAAAGCCTGTTCTACCGCCAGTTGATCGCCATGCCGCTGATCTGTTTCCTTATCTGGCGCAGCCAGCACGGTTGGCCCTCGATCATCTCAAACAAGCACAGGCTGCATATTCTGCGCTCCACTCTCGGCATATTTGCCATGGGCCTCAACTTCTGGGCGATGACCCTGCTGCCGCTGGCGGATGCCACGACGATCAGTTTCACCGTGCCGATTTTCGCCACCCTGTTCGCGGCGATGTTCCTGCGGGAGAAGGTCGGCATCAGGCGCTGGTCGGCGATCCTGATTGGCTTTGTCGGCGTGCTGATCGTGGTCCAGCCGGGCGGATCGATGATCCCCGCATTCGGCGCAGCCGTTGCGCTTGGCGGCGCTCTGGTCACGGCGGCGGTGACCATGGTGATCCGCATGCTCGGTCGCACCGAAACCAGTGTCGTCACGATCTTCTGGTTCTCCGTCTACACCCTGCCCGCGCTGACCGTCTGCGCCTTCATCTATGGCGGCGGGCATGATGCGAAGACCTGGGCCTATCTGCTCGGCATCGGCATATTCGGCGCGCTCGGTCAGCTGTGCATCACCCAGTCGCTGCGCTATGCGCCGGTTTCGACGATTGTGCCGATGGACTATAGCGCGCTGATCTGGGCGACTTTCTTCGGCATTGTCATCTTTGGCCAATATCCCGGCCTGTCGATCTGGCTCGGCGCCCCGGTGATTATCGGTTCGGGCCTGTTCATCGCCTGGCGCGAACATGTCCGGGCGAGCAAGCTGTCGGTTGCCAAGGCGGAGCCTAGCGCATAGTCACTGCCGCAATAGGGAGAGAGACATGCTGAAATTCATATCGTCCATCGCGGCGGCGCTGGCGCTGCTATTGACAACCGGCGCGCAGGCCGAAGAGGGACCCTCTACCCTCCCCTATCCCGAAGTCACCATTTTTGAAGCCGCAAAAATCATCACGATGGAGCCGGGGTTTCCAGAGGCCCGCTATGTCGCCACCGCCGACGGGATCATCCTTGGGCTTGGTCAGACATTGGAAGAATTGGAAGCATGGACGCGGGATCGCACCGTCACCGTCGACCGGCAGTTTGCCAGCCAGATCCTGATGCCCGGCTTTGTCGAGCCGCATGTCCATCCGATGCAGACGATCATGATGCTGCCGATCCCGTTCATCAGCCCCGAGCCATGGGACCTGCCCGGCAAGACCTATCCGGCGGCGCGCGGCAAGGCACAATATGAGCAGCGGCTGCGCGAGGAAATGGCGAAGAGCGAAGGCGCATTGTTCATCACATGGGGCCATCACAAGCTGTTCCACGGCGACATGGATCGCACCGCGCTCGACCGGATCGCGCCCGAGCGGCCGGTGGTGATCTGGCAGCGCAGCTTCCACGAGATCATCGCCAACAGCAAGGCGCTGAGCCTGCTCGGTATCGGCGATGAAGCGGCCTTTGCCGCCGCGTTCAGCAAGCCGAATATCGATCCCGGCCATGCCGATTTTGCCAGCGGCATCATCCACGAAACCGCCCTGTTCAACGGCATCGAGATGCTGCGCCCCTATCTCTTCTCACCGGCCAAGGTGCAGCAGGGTCTGGCCGACATGCGCCAGATGATGCTCGAAAATGGCGTCACCACCAGCGCCGATCTGGCCTTTGGCGGCTTTGGCGGGCCGGAGATGGAGTCGGCTCTGTTCAAGAGCCTCTACGACCAGCCGACCACGCCGTCGCCTATCCTCGCCATCCCCGTTGCACCTCTTGTGACCGGCGATCCCAATGTCTGGCTGAAGGACATGAAAGCCAAATATGACAGCAGCAAATTCTTCTTCTCCAACCGGGTCAAACTGTTCGCCGACGGCGCGTTTTTTGCCCAATATATGCAGATGAACCCGCCCGGCTACAGTGACGGCCACGAGGGCAAATGGCTGACCGAACCGGAAGAACTGCTCAAGCAGACCGAGCGTTTCTGGGACGCCGGCTGGAATCTGCACACCCATGTCAACGGCGACAAGGGGCTCGATGTCGTGCTCGACATCACCGAACAGCTCGCCGTCCGCAACGGCCAGAACATCATCATGGAGCATCTCGGTTACTCGACCGAGGCGCAGAACCGGCGGATTGGCGAAATGGGCCTCTATGTCTCCGCCCAGCCCAATTATATCCGCATCCTCGGCGATGCCTATGCGAAGACTGGCATGGGCCCCGACCGCGCCGCGCAGATGAGCCGGCTCGGTTCGCTGGAGCGCAAGGGCGTGCCGCTCGGCCTGCACAGCGACTTCAACATGGCGCCGATCGATCCGCTCTATCTCGCCTGGGTGGCGAGCAACCGGATCACCCTCGACGGCAATGTCAAGGCGCCGAAGGAGCGGCTCTCGCTCGACAAGGCGCTGCGCGCGATCACCGTCGAAGCGGCGCAGGTGATCGGTCTGGATGATATGGTCGGCAGTATCGCCACCGGCAAGAAGGCCGATTTCACCGTGCTCGACCGCGATCCCTATGTGGGCGGCGCGGCGAAGCTGCGCGAAGTCGAGGTGCAGGGCGTGATCTTCGAGGGGCGCTGGTTCCCCGCGGAATAGGGTTGTGCTCCTGCGCAGGCAGGAGTCCATCTCCTGATCTTGCGTCTATCTGCAATGGTCGGTGTATCGACTTGCTAGCGCCGGCAAAACGTGGCCATTGCGTCCAGCCCATCGTTTCCGAGATGGACCCCGGCCTTCGCCGGGGCACTAATCCCAAAGTTTGTCAAAGTTCGGGCCAAGACCGGTTTTTCGTGACCAGCGGCGCAATCCAATTTTTCTCACACCAAGCCACAAAGTCACAAAGGCTTATCATGCCTTCCTAATATCCTTTGTGCCTTGGTGTCTTCGTGCGAGCCCATCAAAGAAACCCCGTTCGTCCTGAGCCTGTCGAAGGACTTGGGCGCCACGAACTCACCCCAACCGCTCTCACAATTAAACTTTACACAAACGCGCCCTTTTATTTTCTGTAATCTTCTCCCGAAAGCCCCAGTGTTCCGGTCTTTTCACTCCGCCACCATGGCGGCGAGTGTAACCTTTCGAACGGTGCGGCTATTCTGATCCTCCTGGTCCAGGTGCGAGAGCGGCATCGTCATGATCTTATCCAAATTGTCAAAGAGCCAGGGCGAGAATAATCGATGGGGCTGGGTGTAGGAAAGACCAATGTGCAATGCCGTCATGCGATGACGTGAATCAATCGCCACAAAGACAAGGTTCGCAGCAAACCAGATCAATTGGCGTCAGACGGTCGGAACAGGCAACGACCAAATCGTAGTGGCCGCAAAAGCAGACATCCGCCTTGGTCGCTTTCACCGGCAACAACTGGGTGGGAAGCCGACATTTAAGACTGCAAATCCAATCGTCACGTTTGGGCCCGTAAGCGGTCGGTCCGGTTTCAGCCATCGGGCCGGGCGAAGCGGACGGACTGCAAGCGACCCAAAAGTCGGCCATGAACGCGAAGCAATTCGCTTCCCAAGCCCGGACGTTCGACCATAGCCATTAGTCGCCGGAAAGAGGACGTGACTAATTACCCGGCTAGACCTGATCCCAATAGTCCGCAGGGTCCTTGCTAGTTACAAATCGAGGGATCGGAAATGCCCAGGCGATGAACCTGTCCATCGCTTGAACGCGCGTGAAAACGCCTCAGGGCTTGAAAAGCCTAACCGCCACGCGACCTGCTTTAGAGGTGCTTGCTCGCGGCATAGATATCGTATCGCGAGTTTTCGACGCTTTGCTTCGAGTAATTCGGTGAAACTTGTTCCTTCCGCCTGAAGTTTCCGGTATATTGTTTGTCGGCTTAGTCCCATCCGCTCAGCGACTGTTTCGAGCGTTGCTTCATTGGAAGGTAGCAATGGGACGAAGGTCTTCTCGACCTTTTGTGCGAAGCTCTTCGTCTTTCTTGATCTTCGCGATAGCCCTTGCGCGATCTGTCTAAGCCGAGCACGTCTGCGCTTTCGCCGCGTTGACATAGTCTTATTCTCGGTTTCAGGCACTGCTAGTAAGTGGCGACTCTGGAGCGCAGAGTGATCCTGAGTTTCATTCTTGCGGAAATTACCGCGCCGCTTTTCCTCGATGCGACGAGCGATCATCCTTTTGATACCCACGATCAAACCTCCCGGTGTGTTGCCGCATTATAACACCGCTATCCTCTTCGTTACAAGCAAACGGAGGAAGTCGATGGCCGAAATGAGAGGAACAGAGAATAAAGCGCCAGAGGTGGCGCTCTGGCGTACATGGGGATTGCGCCTGATTTTTGCGGCAATGGCGATCATACTAGGATTCAAGCAGTGGTCCTACATTTTCGATGGCACAGCAGATTGGACGTCTTGGAGGGGTTTGGGCCATTCTATGCTCGCAACTCTGGCACTGCTTGCGATCGCAGGCGTCTTCCACCCTCTCAAACTATTGCCCCTGATGCTATACGAGATGGCTTGGAAGACCGTATGGTTGCTTATCATCGCACTACCAGCATGGCTTCAAACTGAGCCCGTGCCCACTATCGTTAATGTGCCAGCATCAATCATCGGTATCGGAGTGCTGAGCATACTGGTGCCGTGGCGATACGTCTGGTGGCGGTACATCTTGGACTTGTAACGGTTTTGCGCCGGTGACTGATCTCATTATGCCACCTTGGCTTCGAATGCCAGTGGACTGATGCCA
>CANLBM010000016.1 GCA_947488845.1 uncultured Sphingomonadaceae bacterium
TGGCATCAGTCCACTGGCATTCGAAGCCAAGGTGGCATAATGAGATCAGTCACCGGCGCAAAACCGTTACAAGTCCACTTTGGAATGGCGACAACTGGGACCGATGTGCTCGCTCTAGGGTAGGTCGGCCGAAATTCTCAAATGATTCGAGTGCCCATCTTTAAAGTCTATGGGGCACCATTACATAAGATATTCTAATATTGAGCGAAAAGATATTCGCTAAATCAACGCTACGTTTCGGACTGGACGCGCCGGTTCAGGCGTAAGTTCAGAATCCATACTGATAGCGGATGTCAAACCAGCGCCATCGCTGTGCTATCGTTCTGGAATTGCCAGACCATGCAGAGCGTATCAGCCAGAAATGCTAATCATCCCGCAGCCTGACCGAGCGTCCGTCCTCGATCTTCTCGCTGGGATGCAGAATGACGTCATCCCCGGCCTCAAGGCCTCTCGTTATCTGCGCACGCTCATCGTTCATCCGCCCGACCGCAACCGGAACCAGATGCGCTTCACCGCCACGCATGACAAAGACCGACCATTGGCCCTTGTCCCGGAAAAGCGAGCTGATCGGTACTTGCAGCACTTTATCGCCCGACCATTCCACAACCCTTACAATCACGCGGTAGCCGTGGCCCAGCCGTTCGCGGGCAATCCGGGGATCGACAAAGTCGATGATCACATTCACCCTTTGCTCCTCGACACCCAGCGCCGAGATTTTGGTGAAGCCGAACGGCTCGATCAACTTCACTTTGCCTTTCAGCGGTTTGTCACCGCCCCAATTGTCGATCAGCACCGCGCTACCCGGTTTGATTTTTACCGCATCGCCGGAAAGCAGGTCGCTCACAATCTCGATGTCGGAAGGATCGCCAAGCTCCATGATCGGAGTGCCAACAGCGACCGTTGCCTGGCTTTCCTGAACCACCCGCAGCACCGAACCGCTTTCCGGGGAACGGACGGCCAGGGCGCTGCCGCTTGTTTTGGAGGCGGAAGGCGCAATCAGTCGCGCTCTCGCTGCGCGCAATTCAAACCGGGCGGCATCCATTGCACCACCGGCTTCTGTCAGTCGCGCAGCGCTGCTGTCGCGCGCAGCACGGGCCGCATCATGCGCGGTGCGGGTCGCAAAACCGCGTTCGTAAAGGGCATCGATCCTGCTGAAATTGGCTGCTGCGAGCTTGCGGTCGGCTTCGGCCTGACCGATTCTTGCCGCCGACGACTGCACGCTGGCCTCCAGCGCCTTGATCTGCGCGCGCACTTCGGCTTCATTGCGGCTGTTCAGGAAATCGGGCTGGGCCGGCATGATCCGGGCTACAACAGTCTGTCCGGCAACCACCGGATCACCGGCCTCCAGATCGACCCGCTGCAACTCCCCGCTAATCGGCGCGGCAACCACATAGATATCGCGGACGCGGGTTTCGCCCTCGTCGTCGATGGTAACAAGCAAAGGGGCTTCGACAGCCTCGGCGACATCGACATCCAGTGGCGGCGTGCGCAGCGCGAAAAAGACAGCAAATATGATCACCGCTACCACCAGACCGATCAGGACTCTGGGGCCGGGCCGGGACAGATGTTTCTTGGCCATCAAATCACTCCCTTGTTTTCAATACGCTGACGAGGTCGAGCCGGTCGAGCCGGCTGCGGACAAACAGGGCCGATACCGCTGCTGTCAACAGCACCACCAATATCGCCATTGCTACCGTTTCCGCGGTCAGGGCAAAAGGCAGGATGAACAAGTCCCCGCTCATCGACGCCGTCAGATATTTGGACAGATAATAGCCAAAGACCGCGCCCAGCGGCAGGCCGGCGATGACAATCAGGGCAAGTTCGCCCAGCAGAATATAGGAAACTTCCGGACGCCTGTAGCCAAGAACCCGCAATGAAACCAGATCACGTGCGCGCTCGGCCAGACTGATCCGCGCGTTGTTATAGACCACGCCAAACACGATCAGAGCGGCAAAGCCGGTATTGAACAAAGTCACGATCCCCATGGTTTCACCCACTGTTTCCTCGATCCCATTAAGCGCCGCCGCCCGCTGGGAAAATCCGGCGATGATCGGCATGTCCTTGAGCCGCCGGTAAAGCGCGTCCGCCTTGTCCGGGTCAACACTGAGATAGGCGCCGGATGACAGCGGCGCTTCGCGCATGATCGGGCCCAGCCGTTCAAAATCGACATAGGCCGGATTGCCGACCGGGCTTTTCAATATGCCCGCAACCGGCATCGTCAGTTGCGGCCTGCGGCCATCGGTTATCTCGACATTGATTTCGTCACCGGGTTTAACGTCCAGCTGCTTTGACAATATGCTGGAGATCATCAATCCGCGCGGCGGCGGCTGGGTGAGCCCGCCGTCGATATCAACCAGCCGGTTGAGATCACCATCGGGCTTCATCCCGGTCAGGCTTTCGGTTCTCGACAGATGGCCTGCACTTAGCGTGGCGCCAACATAGCGCACCGGCTCGACGCGCATGACGCCGGGCAGCCGCTCCAGTTCGTGCAACACTCTTTCGTCGCGCGGTTCGGCAAAGGTCACATTGACGTCGGCGCGATTGGCCTGGTTGAACAACAGATCGGTCATCAGCCCGACATTATCCATCGATCCGGCCGATGTCACATAGAGACCCAGCGCCGCCGCGATACCGAAAGACCCCAGCATCGACCGGAAGGGCCGCCGGACCAGACCGCGCAAGATGATCCTGGTCGGCTCGTCCAGTTTCCTGATTTTGCCGATCAGTTTGGCAAATCCGCCGGAATAGTTGGGCGGCACCGGCGGGCGCATGGCCTCGGCAGCGGTAAGCTTGCCGATTTTCCGAACCGTTTGCGCCGCCCCCAACAAGACGACGGCCATGGCAACCAGACAGGAAATCAGGAAAATATCGAAACCGGCGCGATAGGTCAGGAACGGAAACACGAAAAATTCCTGATACATGCCAGCGAGGCCCCGGCCCATCCAGTTGCCGAGCATCATCCCCATGATCAGTCCGGGCAGCGATAGTACCAAGGCCAGTTTCGCATAGTGGGCCATGATCGTTCTATTGCGATAGCCAAAGGCGTTCAGTAGCCCGATAATCTCGCGCTCCGATTCAACCAGCCGCGACAGCACCATGTTGATCAGGAAGGCCGCCACGCCGAGGAATATCGGCGGCAGGATCGCGGTCATGCTGCTCAGCTGCGCCAGTTCATTCTCCAGGAAGCGGTCTGAAATCTGGTCACTACGGAGCGTGGCGCCGCGCCCGCCATATCGTTCCAGCATCGTGTCGATCCGGTCGATTACGTCTTGCCCGTTGCCGCCGCGTTCAAGCCGGATCAGCGCTTCGTTAAAGGCATTGGTGGAATTGAGAGCGGCCGCGAGATGTTTCTCGCCCATCCAGAGAACGCCAAAGCGGCGATTGTCCGGAAATATCTGTCCCGGCCCAATGGCATAAATATATTCAGGCGAGAGCACCGTTCCGACCACCCGCAAATTCTGTTTCTTGCCGTAAAGCAGCGCCTCGATTCTGTCGCCGAGGCCAATGCGCGCCGCATCGGCAAATTTCTCGCTCGCCAGCACTTCGGTCGGCTGGTTCGGGTCAGGCATTCTGCCGCTGCGCAACACCAGTGCATTGACGCGCGGCATGCCGCCTGGCGGCAGCGAATGGATACGCGTCGTGATCGGTTCGGATATGCCGGGTATATCCAGCGTCGCCCCCGACGTTATCCGGCCCTCGACGATGCTCACACCATTGATCGAGCGGATTTCGTCGATCTGGCGTTCGGGGAACCGTTTTGCGGAGGCAAAAATGTCGGAGAACCGGTAGCGGTCATAATAGGCATCGCGCGTCGCCTCCAGCGAACGTATCATTCCGAATGACATGACCACCATGCCGATGCCCGCCGCGATCACGAGGGCGATGGCAAAGGCCTGCGACCGCAATCGCCAGATATCGCGCAATAATTTGCGATCCAGCGCACCCAGCCAGGCGGGCAGGCTCACCATTTCAGTTCCGACGGCGCGATGCGTCGAGGGTTGTTGCGGTCTTCGACCAGCGCACCGTCAGCAAAACGCAACAGGCGATCTGCCATTTCCGCAATCACGACATTATGGGTAATCAGAAGGGTGGTTGTGCCCAGCTCGCGATTGACCTGGTCGAGCGCGTCGAGCACGATAACGCCCGTCTGGCTATCCAGCGCGCCCGTGGGTTCATCGCAGAACATGACCTTGGGGCGTTTGGCAACGGCGCGGGCGATCGCTACCCGCTGCTGTTCACCGCCCGACAGCTGCGAGGGAAAATGATCAAGCCGCTTTTCCAGTCCGACCAGCGCCAGCGCTTCTTCGGGTGTCATGGGGTCGTCCGCGATCTCGGTGATCAGCGCGACATTCTCGCGTGCGGTAAGCGATGCGACCAGATTATAGAATTGGAACACAAAGCTCACCGAGTTGCGGCGATATTCGGTCAGTTCGGACGGGCCCAGAGCGGTCAGCTCCCGGCCCTCGAAAAATACCTGACCATCTGTGGCGTCATCGAGACCACCCACGATGTTGAGGAAGGTCGATTTTCCGGAACCGCTGGCACCGAGCAAAACCACCATCGAGGATCGCGGCAAGTCGAGATCAATCCCGCGCAGAGCATGGACCGCGGTTGGCCCCTCTCCATAAACCTTGGTCAGGCCGCGAATGGAATAAAGGCTGCCTTCCTGCCCGGAGAATGAGGTTTCCGGTTCCGCCATCAATCTCGGCGTATTGATGACATGTTTGTCACTGGCACGACTTTGTCCTTCCCGTTCGAACAACAGGGCATGCGATCGACCCTGCCAGATCGGTTCAAACTAGGCGGATGCCGGAATGGTCGCGATAGGTATTGTTACGGAAATATCTGCGCCGATTTTTCGTGCTTCTCCGTCTGTAGCGCAGATTGGAGAATCTTCCGCGGAGAGGCGCGGCCTTCGAGGCAGCGTTGCGATGCCTCGTGATATAATTCACCTTTCGACCGGACCCTCTTCAGCGGGTTTCACTCGCCATAGCGCACCAGATATTCGCGGCAATCAGGGCTTGCTTCGGCAAATTCATATCGCGCGGTCAGCGGGTTATAATGTGCTGCTCTCGAATAGGTGCAATCTGTGTCCGTTTCGCTAACAAGATCCGCACTGGTCATTATCCGTGCACTATTATCTGTGTCCAGATTGACGCCGCGTGGATAGGCGGTGGCTTTGGCGCTGTAATTCAGGACAGGCCAGGTATCGTGTGTCGTTGGGGCCAATGTGATGCGCCCCGTGAATTCATAAATATCATGGCATGCCCCCTTGCGGTTTTTGACATCCTTTTCCGAAAAGCAGGCGCGGATGGTTTTTTCGCCATCAAAGGGGGCCGCCAATATCTCGCGGGCGGTGGGATATTTCGTGCCGACTCCCTGCAGGTCATAAAGATAGAGCACCGAAGAACCTGCGCCACCGCCGGAATATGTTTCCGACACCGTTGCTACAACGCCGATAATATAATCTGGCCCTCGGGAATTTTGATCCTTGTCTCGTGCAATATAATTGTCCCACAACCTGACGGTGGAATTTTCGTCAAAATTGCTCGTCAGAGGAACGCTCAGTGACGCGTTGGGAGAGGATTTTCCGAAACCGCGATCTTGTACCAAAATTGCAATCGCATCCGGATCCTGGTAGCTCATTGCAAAACATTGGATCCCGCCGTTCAGGCATATGCTGCCGTCTGCAAGATTTGCCACGTCTCGATCGGGCAAACCGTCAGGAAGTTCCATTGTCCGCGCGATGTTCTGATGGTCGTCCGTAGCCAGAATTTGCGACTTTTTCTCGCTGGGCAATGCCAGAGCAATCGATGGCGCTAGCGCCGCGCATATAACAGTCAGCAAAAAATTTGTTCGCATCATTGGAAACTCCGGTGAGAGAAACAACGAGAGAACCGATCATTTTTTCCCTGTTACGCCATCAATAGCCCGACCAGATTTTCCCGTCGATAGTCAAAAGCATCAAGATCATTCCGTTTGCCGCACGCCTGTCCCGGGGCGTTCGCGCAAAATGGTTTTCGCTCATCGGCATGTTGTCGACACTGACGAGAGTTGTTGGAGTATTTGGGATGCCAATGGCCCGCACCATTGATTTGACGCCGAGGGGAGAAGCGGACGATCGAAACCTGAGAACCCTTTTGCCAGGCCGCAAAGGCCATGTCTTGCACCACGTAATTCTGGATTACGCGATTTCGGGTAATTTTGGCCGTTTCCGAAATTGACCATCTTTCACGATAGTCTCTCATCTGGAATAATGACCATTAGCCCAGATGTCGCATTCCAAGTGCGGTGTGACCAATTGCTCCAGCGATTCGGACATTGGTCCTCATGGATTGCAGGCCTCCATATTCGGGAGAATATTATCCGCCTGTGGCTTAGTTGCAACGCAAAACGGGTCTTCTTCAATAAAGCGCAGCAACACGGGGTCCATAGGCGTTAAGCGCTGGACTATCCTCCTGTTTTCGATCAGTGCTCCGCGTCGAAATGGGCAGTCCGTTCCATTTAATTTCAGACCTACGACAAAATGATCGAGGCACAGGAGACACAAATGAATATCTCAAAATTTTTGGCCGCCACTGCTCTTAGCGGTGTCATCGCAACTGCACCTGCCTATGCGCAGGATGTCCAGCAGGAAGAAACCTTTGACGATAACGTGATCATCGTCACTGCTTCCAAGCGTGAAACCTCGCTGCAGGAAACCCCGATTTCCGTTTCGGTGACAACCGGCGAAACGCTCGAAAACGCGCAAATCCGTGACATACTCGACCTGCAATCGGTCACGCCTTCGCTCAGGGTCAGCCAGCTGCAGACCTCGTCGGCGTCGACCTTCATCATTCGCGGCTTTGGTAACGGCGATAACAATTTCGGCATCGAGCCTTCGGTTGGCGTGTTCATTGACGGCGTGTTCCGTTCGCGTTCCGCTGCGGCCCTGTCTGATCTTCCCAATGTCCAGCGCATCGAAGTGCTCAACGGCCCGCAATCGACACTGTTCGGCAAGAACGCTTCTGCCGGCGTGATCTCGGTGGTTACACGTGAGCCGCAATTCGAATTTGGCGGAGCGGTTGAAGCCGTTTACGGCAATTACAACAATGTCGTCCTCAAGGCCGATATTACAGGTCCGTTGACAGACAATATCGCTTTCTCGGTCGACGGTAGCTATAACCGCCGCGACGGCTACGCGAAGATTGTCAATCTGGACGAAGAGCAGAATGATCGCAACCGCTGGGCCGCCCGTGCTCAGCTTCTGATCGAGCCGACAGCGGATTTGAAGATTCGTGCAATTGGTGATTATTCGCGGATTGACGAAATCTGCTGCCAGGTGACGACAGTTGTTGCCGGGCCGACCGCCGGAGCGATCCAGTTGCTTGGTGGGCAATTCTCGACCGATCGATTCAGCTATGATGCGTATCTCAACCAGGTTCCGATCAACAAGGTCGACAATTATGGTGGCTCGATCCAGGTCGATTATGACGCTGGTCCGCTTTCTTTCACGTCGATCTCTTCCTACCGCGAACTGAAAAACCTGTTCGTATCGGACATTGACTACAGCAGCCTCGACATCGCCAACGAAACCCGTAACCAGAAGGTCAAGACGCTGACCCAGGAATTCCGGGTCGCATCGGACTTTGACGGTCCGGTCAACTTCCTGCTGGGCGGCTATTATTTCGACGAAAGCATTTCACAGATCAGCCAGATCGACAACGGTACACAGATCAGGGACTTTTTCGAGCTTCTGGCTGGCGGAAACCCGGCCGATATCATCGCCGGCAACCCGAGTGTATTCAATGGGGTTGAAGCAGCTCTTGGTCTGCCCCAGGAATCGATTTTTCTCACCCCGCTGCTCACTGCCGAGCAATTCTCGATGGACAACACATCCTATTCGATTTTCGGCACGGTTGATTTTGAACCGGTTGATGGCCTCGTCTTTACCGGTGGTTTTAACTACACCGACGACAAGAAGGACTTCGCACTCGCCCAGCAAAGCTTCGATCCACTGGGGCAAATCAATCTGGTCGATGCGTTCATTACTTTGGCAACCGCGGGCACTGTAACGACACGCGATCAATTCCAGGCGCTTCCGGCCGCTAACCAGGCGGCTCTGCTCGCTGCGGCACAGTCAGCTGCAAACCCCTTGATTGGCCTCGCTGGTTTCCAGTTTCAGCCACCCTTCCTGACAATCCCGAATGCTGTGGAAGACGGCAAGACCCGTGATGACAAGTTCACCTATCTGCTGCGTGCATCCTATCGGATTTCTGACGAAATCAACGTTTATGGTAGCTATGCAACGGGCTTCAAGGCGAGCTCGGTCAACCTGTCGCGCGATAGCCGGCCGTCCAGCGATGATTTTATTGCAGGACCCGGCGGTTCGACCTTCGCGGCTCCATCGTCGCCTATCCTCGACGCCGGTCTGGCTTTGCCGAATCTGAGAAGCGGGTCGCGCTTTGCAGGGCCGGAAAATGCCACCGTCTATGAAGTCGGTGTCAAGGGTCAGTGGGAAGGCTTCGGCTTCAACCTCGCCCTGTTCGACCAGACCATCAAGGGTTTCCAGAGCCTTGCCTTCACCGGCACCGGTTTTGCCTTGCAGAATGCGGGTCAGCAATCGGTCAAGGGCTTCGAGTTTGATAGTACCATCAGCCCGACCGAAGGATTGGTTTTCACATTTGCAATGACCTATCTTGATCCGTTGTTCGACTCTTTCACCGGCAGCGTTCTGGGTGATCTGACCGGAGCAACGCCAGGCGGTATTCCCGAGTTCGCTATCTCGACGTCGGCAACCTATTCGCACGAATTTGGCGCCAGCGGCAACGAGCTGATCACACGGATCGATTACAGCCATGAAAGCAACACACCGATCAATAACGGTTTGCCGACTTATAACGCGAAGCTCGGTAACACCCAGATTTTTGATCGCGAGGTCAATCTCGTCAACGGCTCGATGACGCTCAAGCTTGAAAACGGCCTCGAAGTCGGCGGTTATGTTCGCAACCTGCTCAACGACCAGTTCCTCACAACTGTGTTCGATGGCGTTGCTCAAGAGGGAACTGTATCTGGCTATCCGAGTGCGCCGCGCACTTATGGTGCAGTCGTCCGCTACAAATTCTGATCTTGACCGAAAATTACAAGATCTGGCCCTGTCGAGAAATCGGCAGGGCCTTTTTGTATCCATTTTGCATCAAATTTTGGCTATATGGTGCAAAAATGTAATGGCGCGGTGCATTTTTTATATTTCGGTCTGGACTTAATCGCGCGATTAGTTGACTATTGATCAATCGGGGGGAAGAGCAAAAGCATCGCTCTCCGATATAGAAAACGGGATTTGGGAGAGAGAAATGCGTAAATCGCTACTATTAGCCGCCACCGCTATGTCTGCAATGTCGGTGCCTGCCATCGCACAGGACAGGGAGAACGGTACCGTCGATGACAATGTCATTATCGTGACTGCGCAACGCCAGGCGCAAAGTGCCCAGGACGTGCCGATCGCGGTTTCCGCCTTTTCCGGCGCGGCACTGGAAGCCCAGCAGATCGAGAACAGTTCCGACCTCCAGCTCACGCTGCCGAATATTACCTTTACCAAAACCAATTTCACCAGTGCAAGCTTCACGATTCGTGGGATCGGAGACCTTTGCGTCGGCGTTTCCTGTGACCAGGCAACGGCAATCCACCTGAACGATTCTCCCCTGTTTTCAACCCGACTTTTCGAAACGGAATTTTTCGATCTCGAGCGGGTCGAAGTGCTGCGTGGGCCGCAAGGGACCTTGTTCGGTCGCAACGCCACCGCCGGTGTTGTGAATGTCGTGACCGCCAAGCCCAGACTGGGGCAGTTCCAAGCCTCCGGTGATGCCGAATATGGCAATTACAATGCCATCAAAGTTAAGGGTATGGTCAATATTCCCATCGGAGATACGATCGCCTTCCGGGGTGCCGGCGTCTATGTGAAGCGGGACGGCTATACCACCAATCTCAATGGCGGGCCAGATCTTGATGACCGCGATCTCTATTCGATCCGCGGTTCGCTGCGTTTCGAACCCACTCCGGATACCACGATCGACCTGTTCGCTTCCTATTTCCGCGAAGACGACAACCGGATGCGGATCCAGAAGCAATATTGCCAACGCGACCCGACAGGCATTCTGGGCTGTCTGAACAGTTCCCGCAATGCAGAATCGTTCAACGGGAACTCGACCGTCGCGGCCACTTTGCCTTCCAGGGAATTTCTCGCAACCCAGGGCATACCGACGGCCTTCGCACTGGGCAGCGTATATGGCCCGGATCAATATTCCGGCATTTCCATTCCTGCGGATTCGCGAACGGTAAACACCGCGTTCACGCCGGAATATTTTGCGAGCGAACTGACCTTCCAGGGCAAGATCAAGCATGATTTCGGTCCGATCAGCGCCCAACTTTCCGGTACCTATCAGAAAGTGAAGCTGGATTCCCGGCAGGATTATAACAACAATATCGGTCGGCGGGATGGTTATGCGCCAGCACTGAATACGCTCGCTGCGGCAGCCGCGGGTCTCATACCTGGCCTTCCTTCAGCGTATTTTGCTCCGATTGCCGCTGCGATCATTCCGAATGGGCCGAATGGCGTATTATGTACCTCGGATACGGATACGATCGGTCTCGGCTCCTTCGGCGGCAACAGCAATTGCGCAGCCACGCCGCTACAATATGACCGCTCCAACGAAGAGAACAGCAGCTGGTCGGCCGAAGTCATTATCTCGAGCGATTTGGACGGACCGTTCAACTTTCTGGTGGGCGGTATTTATGCCGATTATCATCTGACCGAAAACAGCTATTATGTTAATGCGTTCGGGCTTGACTATTTCGCGGGATTGCTCGGTAGCTTTTCCTCGCTGGCCAATGGCCTGCCGCCGTCGTTCCTCGGTACGCCCTATTTTCGTAATCATAGCGACGATCTGACGGTGAAGTCCTATGGCCTGTTTGGCGAAGTCTATTTCGACATCAGCGACAAATTGAAACTGACCGGCGGTTTGCGGTACAACAATGACAAGAAAAACCTGCGGGCGCGTTCTACGCTGGCCAATTTCCTTGTGCCTTACAGTCAGACAACAAACGCATTTGAATCGCCTTTCGTGGGATCTTATGATGCGGATCCGGGAACTCCAGGCAACCAGATTTTCCAGAATCGCCAGGTCAAGTTCAACGAAATCACTGGCCGTGCGGTGCTTGACTATAAGATTACCGACGACAATTTGATCTATCTATCCTATTCTCGCGGTTATAAATCCGGTGGTATCAACCCACCGGTGCAGCCAATCTTTGAGATACCGGAAGCCTTCAGGCCAGAACAGGTTGATGCTTTCGAAATCGGATCGAAAAATACATTCGCCGACGGCGCATTGCAACTCAACCTGACTGCCTTCTATTATAAATACAAGGATTTGCAGCTTAGCAAGATCGTTGCGCGGACTGCGGTCAACGAAAATGTCGATGCCGATATCTACGGTGCCGAGGTCGAAGCTGTCATCCGGCCCGATCCGGACTGGATGATCAATATGGGATTCAGCTACCTGCATACCGAAGTGAAGGGCGACACGTTCAACAGCGACCCGCGTGACTTTGGCGGAAACCGTTCCGACGCCGTGATCATCAAGGACATCAGCAATGCTTCGAACTGCGCGGTTGCGTCACAATCGGGTAATATTGCCGGGGTGAATGCCTTTGTTAACGCCGTAAATGGTGCAATCAATGCGGGCGCAGTTCCTGGTCTTGCACCGGGTGCCGGGCTTCAGCCTACCGTCGCTTTCCCTGCCAACGGCGGCATAGCATCAACCGGTGCATTCGGTATCTGTGGTGTATTGGAGGCGGCGGCCGCCGGAGCATTTGCTGGCGGTGGCCTCGTACCGGCAGCATTTGGCGGGATCGACTATTTCTCTGCCGGTATTCCCAAGAATATTCGCGGGAACGAGTTGCCCCAGGCACCGCAGCTGAAATTCTCCGCTGGCGTGCAATATACGATGAACTTCGACAATGGCATGAGCCTGGTCCCGCGTGTCGACCTTGCTTATACCGGGGAAAGTTTCGGCAGTATCTTCAATGGCAATGTCAACCGGATCAAGGGCTATGCGCAAGCGAACGCCCAGATCCAGCTGAACGGCACCGATGATCGCTGGTATGTTCGTGGCTTTGTCCAGAATATTTTCGACAGCAACTCGGAAACCGGACTTTATGTGACTGACCAGTCCTCCGGGCTTTACACCAACGTGTTCACGCTTGAACCACGCCGCTACGGTATCGGTGCCGGCTTCAAGTTCTGATCTGAAGCGCATATGAAATGAAGAAGCCCTGCCGGGAAACCGGCGGGGCTTTTTTTGGTCCGTAGAAACGCTCGCTCTGTTTATTCGCAGGCTATCCCGTCACCGTCTCCATCAAGGTGCCGGCCATAGCCGCGTTGGCCGCGGTAAATCGGTGTTGGTCCCGCCCCTCTGGCTGCAGCGCAATTGGGATAATAGTCCCGTGCGCCCGTCGGACGAGCTGGCTGAGGCGGGGAGGTGCCACCGCCATGGCAGTGTCTGCCGCCATTTTTACGGTCATTATGACAACCGTCGGCCGCCGTCCGGCCTCCATGCGCTGCCGCTTCGCTAACGGGAATTATCGAGAGCGTCAGCATCAAGACGATATTGCTGCGAATGGACATCCGGAGCGCATAGGCCGAAAAGGTCAAATATCGTTGAACGTGATGACAGGAAACCGTGATCGCCTCGATTTCGAGGCCAAGCGTAGCGTGGCTGCCAATGTCAGAAGCAAGTCGTGCTGGCGGTGAGACAGGCCCTTGCTTCCACTGCGGCATTTTTGCAGTAGTCGATCCCCGGATCGACTTTAATCCGCAAAAATGGTGCCGAATATCCGACTCGAACGGATGACCTACCGCTTACAAGGCGGTTGCTCTAAGAGCGAGCACCTCGACCCTAGTTCCCCCATTCCAAAGACATTGATTCGCTTACAAAGCAGTCGTTAACCGCAGATAATTTGTTCGCGCCCGAATGGCAATATCTGGGTGGCTTGCCGACGGTCCGCTTTTGGGACGACAGTTCGCGGAAACTGACATTCAAACGCCTTGGTGGGCATGATCTCTATGCGCCCCAATTTATGACATAGCAGCCCGATTCCTTAGTCCCCAATAGCGGACGATCTTCGTGGCCATTCAGGGTTAGGCTCTTGTTCGACCACCGAATCCATCAAGCTGCAAGAACAGCTATGCAATCTTCGAAAATCTCGCGCTGCTTCTTCACCGGAAAGGCAAGTCCTGCTCCAATTTTACTAAACCAGCGGGCATCTGCAATTTCTTCAGTCTGCAAGGTCAGGGGTACACCGATCGGCAGACATACAAGAAACATGGTCGCATACTGACCATCATGATCAAGAGCGCGCTTGGCCTTGTAATCTGCACTATAGATGAAGCGATTTTCGATTGGTAGCTCCTCAAGCGTATCTTCTAGAACGACCCCAAGCTCTTCGGCGATTTCCCGCCGCATCGCCTGGTGTGCCGTCTCGCCGTTCTCGACGCCGCCGCCGACAAGCGTCCATTCCTCTTCTCGGTAACCGTGTGGTCGAACCAGCAGAAACTCACCAGCCGCATTAGTTATTACCGCACGAACCTTCTGACGGAGTTTCAGTCCGCCCTCATGATAAAATACACTCATCACTAAGGTATTCAGGCAAAAAGCTTAAAGTAAGGTTATACGGAAACCCGATTGCCCCAATATTTCACTTCGCACTTGCAACATTAACTCGAATATCCTACGCGCCCTTGCAATCCGCTGGACCCGACCTCGTCGGGTGGCTCGGCCCGGCGCCTATCCCCGGGATAACCTTTTTTCATTCCGCTTTCACAGCCGCTCGCACCAAAACCTCGACAGGTCTGGCGTCGAACCGGCTGCGCTGAATCGGCATTTTTACAAGGTCAGCTATGCCCAAAATTGAAGTCATCAAGCGCGAGTGGTTTTCCAACCCGCGCGGCGATATCCTCTCCGGAATCGTCGTGGCGCTCGCGCTCATCCCTGAGGCCATCGGCTTCTCGATCATCGCCGGGGTCGATCCACGCGTCGGTCTCTATGCCTCCTTCTCGATCGCGGTGATCATCTCGCTGGTCGGCGGGCGGCAGGGCATGATCTCGGCGGCCACCGCCGCGATTGCGGTGCTGGTGCTGCCACTGATCCGCGATCATGGCGTCGAATATCTGTTCGCTGCCACGATCCTAATGGGCCTGATCCAGCTGGTAGCCGGCTTTCTGCGATTGAACCTGCTGATGCAATATGTCTCGCGCTCGGTGATTACCGGTTTTGTCAACGCGCTGGCGATCCTGATCTTCATGGCGCAAATGCCCGAACTGACCGGGGTGCCGATGATGACCTATTTGTTGGTCGCGGGTGGCCTCGCGATCATCTACCTTTTTCCCTATCTGACCAAGGCGATTCCCTCGCCGCTGATCTCGATCGCGATCCTGACCGCGCTGGTCTTCTATCTCGGGATCGATGTCCGCACCGTTGGCGACATGGGCGAACTGCCGTCCTCGCTGCCCGCCTGGCTTATTCCCGATGTCCCGTTCACGCTGGAGACGCTGCAGATCATCCTGCCTTACTCGCTGACCATGGCAGCCGTTGGCCTGCTTGAATCGATGATGACGGCGCAGATCGTCGATGACCTCACCGACACCCCGTCCGACAAGCAACGCGAGATGAAGGGGCAGGGCATCGCCAATTTCTTCACCGGCTTCCTTGGCGGCATGGGCGGCTGCGCGATGATTGGCCAATCGGTGATCAACGTGAAGTCCGGCGGCGAAACCCGCCTGTCAACCTTCGTCTCCGGTGCCTTCCTGCTGTTCCTGATCCTGGTTCTCGGGTCGCTGGTCGCGATCATTCCAATGGCCGCGCTGGTCGCGGTGATGATCATGGTCTCGATCGGTACCTTCTCCTGGCAGTCGATCCGCGACATCCGCCATCATCCGTGGCAGTCGTCAGTGGTGATGCTGGTGACCGTAGTGATCGTGGTCTGGACGCACGATCTGGCGCAGGGCGTTCTTGCCGGCGTGATCCTCTCGGGCCTGTTCTTCGCCAGCAAGGTCAAGCGCATCTTCAACGTGGAATCGAAACTGTCTTCCGACGGACTGTCTCGTCATTACAGCGTATCGGGACAGGTGTTTTTTGCCTCGTCGGAGAGCTTCGTCGAGGCCTTTGATTTCAAGGAAGTGCTGGACCGCGTGGTGATCGATGTGTCACAAGCCCATTTCTGGGATATTTCGGCGGTCGGCACGCTCGACAAGGCGATCCTGAAATTCCGCCGCGAAGGCACGGAAGTGGAAATAATCGGCCTCAACCAGGCCAGCGCCGCGATGGTCGACCGTTTCGCCATCCACGACAAGCCGGGTGCCGATGCGCAACTCGGCGGCCATTGAGAGGATTGAACAGATGGAACATGTGCTCACCTGCATCGATGCATCCGGCTATGCCGACAGTGTCTGCGATCTGGCCGCCTGGGCTTCGAAGCGACTGGCGATGCCCGTCGAACTGCTGCACGTGGTGCAGCGTAGCGATGCCGTCTCGGCGCGCAGCGATCGATCCGGCGCGATCGGCCTCGGGGTCAAGTCCAGCCTGATGGAAGAGCTGGTCCAGATGGAGGCGGCCGAGACCAAATTGAAAGTGGAACGCGGCCGGGTACTGCTCGCTGCGGCCGAACAGCGACTGCGCGAGAATGGGGTCGCCGACGTCCGCACCGTGCACCGGCATGGCGGCATCATCGAGACCATATTGGAACGCGAGGACGGCGCTCGCGTCGTCATCATCGGCAAGCGCGGCGACAGCCACGAATTTGCCCAGGGCCATATCGGATCCAATATCGAGCGCGTCGTCCGGGCCAGCACCAAGCCGGTGCTGATCGCATCGCGCGAATATACCCAGCCGCAGCATATCGTGTTCGCTTATGATGCCAGCCCCGCCGCCGAGCGGGCGCTGGGACGACTGGTCGAATCGACCCTGTTCACCGGCCTGCCGGTCCATATCGTCATGGCCGACACCGACAATGAGGCACACCGCCGCGCCCTGAACAGCGCCGCCGCGCGTCTCGGCGAGGAGCGCGAGGTCACCACCACGCTGGAACCCTGCAAGCCCGAGGCCCTGATCGCCGGCATTGTCGAGCAGACGCCGGGCGCGATGCTGGTGATGGGCGCCTATGGCCATTCGCCGATCCGCACCCTGATCGTCGGCAGCACCACGACGACGATGATCCGCACCGTCCATGTGCCGGTGCTGCTGGTACGATAATCTGATGCTCGACCTTGCCCGTTTTCGCGAAAAGCTTCTGGCCCGGCGGGAGGAATTGCTCGCCGAGGACCAGATGTCGGAAGCCGGCCGCGCGCCGGTGACGCTTGAACAAGACAGCGTAGGCAGGCTCTCCCGTATTGATGCCATGCAGCTGCAGGCCATGGCGCTGGCCCAGGCACGGCGCCGGCAGAATGAACGACACTCCATCGATGCTGCCCTGCGTCGAATTGACGAAAGTGAATATGGCTATTGCGTGAAATGTGGCGACGATATTGCGCCCGCCCGGCTGGAACATAATCCCGCGTTTGCCACCTGCATTGAATGTGCGACAGAAGGTTAAGCGATGCGCTTAGGCAAGGTGATCGGCCTTCAACGTAGGGAATTTTGTTGAAGCAGACCCGCTCTATTTCACAGCCATTTGAAACACCGTGCGATACCGTCTGCTTTAGAAAAATTTTTGTTCGAAAGCAGTCGGTCAGCTAACGTCCCACGTCCAGCCATTAAACTCTAACCAATTAAATGGCAGGTTTTGGGAAACGAAATCTTAGGCGATAATGTCGCAAACTGGGGCGTTTGCTGCCATTTCGATCGCGTCAAGGAAAAGGTCGGCATTCTCGGACTAGCGAGCCGTCAGTCTGCAATTAATCTTGAGGAGCCAGTTGCGCTCAGAGGCCCGCTGCTCCGGAATTGGTGCCCATCTTAGACCGCTTTGCTTCTGTAAGAATAGCGGCTTTCCGCTAGATGCCTGTAATGGTGCCGAATATCCGACTCGAACGGATGACCTACCGCTTACAAGGCGGTTGCTCTACCAGCTGAGCTAATTCGGCATGCACTGGATTTGCTGGGCGCTATTAGCGTCAAACCACGCCAAAGGTCCAGCCCTCTTTTTGCGTAATATCTTGGGTCATCGCGGGCGGGTTTCAGAGCGCAGGGTCGGTGGCCACCTGCTTCATCCAGGCGGCGGTAATCAGCGCATCGGTGCTGTGGTCGTCATAGCGCCTTAATCTGGCTGGCGGAGGAGTGTTTAATCCGATGAGAGCTTGCTCGAGGCCCTCGCGATCCCGGACCTTGCTGCGTCCCTTCGGCAGGCCAGCTGCCAGGGCCGCCACCGTTGTATAGATTTCGATGATGACGGGACCGCGTTCGGGGACGGGATCAAATGGCCAGACCGGAATGGCACCGCCAAGCCGGTGCAGCAATCGCATCCCGGTGAGGCTCGATTTTCCGACCTGCGCGGCGCCCACGAGATTGAAGCAGCTGGCGCTATTGGCCTGTGCGGTTTCCCGCTGATAGCGTTCGACCTCACGCAGGCGTCCGATACCGCCTTCGAACAGATTGCCCACATGATCCCGGCTGTGGCGGAAATGCCGACTCGCCTGTTCGTCCGCGAGAAAACTGGCAATACTCAAATGGGGATCATGTGTGCAAATCGAATCGACCATGTGCCACAGCGACCGTGCGTCTTCCGGGCTCGCGCTCCAGCCGGGGAAATAGCAGTCGTGATCGACAAAGGGGAGCGCCATGGACAGATCAAAGCCGATCAATATGTCCTGGCGGCTTTCTGCGAGGCGGAACAGCCAGTCGAGAATATCAGCCCGCGACCAGCGGGGTTTGGGCGATAACAGGGCAGGGGGACCGTCGGCACCGATGACTGCCACCGCAATCCCCTCCGGGCGCTCGGTTTTCGCGCCCGACCAGTCGACGCAGGCAAAATGGGAGAAGCTTCGCACCGCCATCGTCTAGCGGATCATGACGGCAAAAGAAAAGGGCAGGCCCATCGGACCCGCCCTTGTTCTATTCATTATCGACCGGAGTCTATTTTTTGACGGCAGTTTTCCGTACCGGAGCTTTCCGCGCCAATGGCTTTTTCGCCGCCGGCGCTTTCGGTTTTGGCGGGTTGGCGTAGAGATTTTCCAACAATTTGCCAGCAACATGGCGTCCACCCCAGCCAAAGGCCAGTGCCGCAGCCGCTGCGCCGCCGATGACCAAGGCCGTGAACGCTGTTTGTACGATTTCCTGTCCGACACCCATGAACTGAAGGCCCATGAAGGTGAACAATATGATCGTAGCATAGCGCACGATGCTCGAAGCGAGACTACCTTCATCCGTGCCGCCGACAATCCGGGACAGCAGGTTGGCGATCAGGAAGCCGACTGCGATCACGATCGAACCAAAGATGACCCTTCCGCCAAGTTCGAGAACCTGATCAAGAATGGACGTCAATTCTGCAAACCCGAGCAGGCGCATCGCTGCAATAGCGAAGAACAGCATGATCGCTACCTGCGCAATTCTCGCCAGTACCGCGGTCAGCGATGTTTTCGCCGGCAGGATATCGAGAGCAGCTACCGACTGGTCGACACCGAGGCCGGGCAATATTTCGGTGATGATCTGCACCACGAATTTGCTGATCAAATAGCCGATACCAAGGATGATAGCAGCGCCGATGATGTTCGGAATTGCCTCAAGGATCATGCGGAGCATGTCGCTGGCTGGTCCTGAAACCGATTCCAGATTGAGCGCTTCCAGAGCCAGTATCGCGATCGGGATGATGATCAGAACATAAATGATCGTGCCGATTGTCTTGCTGATCGTCGAATTGCCGGTAACGGCATCGATACCGCCGCGATTGGCCCATTTGTCAAAATCGACCGTCTGCAAGGCCGTCACGACCAGGTCGCGAACGATCCGTGCAACCACCATACCAATGAAGAATATGATAGCGGCGCCAAGCAGGTTGGGCACAAAACCCATGATGCTATTGAGCAGGGTCTGGATGGGTGCGTCGACGCCGCCCAGTCCGAGAACACGCAGGATGATGAGCAAGCCGAACAGCCATATCAGCAGAGATACGATCTTGCCGAGTGACTCGCCGACCGAAGTGCCGGCTGACGTGTCACGCTGCAGGAATTTCACATTGTCGACCAGCTTGGCAAAGGTCCATTTGGCCGCTTTCCCCAAAATCCAGGTGCCGACGAGAATGATCAGGGCCAGACCCAGTTTTTCACCCCATATCATCATCAGCTCTGTATCCAGAGCATAATTGCCTATTCGCATCCCATCCATGTAGCTTCCCCTGTTTATCAGTTAATTCGCAGGATTGTGAATAGCACATTTCTTAACAAATGGACAGGAATCAATAAACACTATGAAATTTGGCCGCGTAAAAACTCGTAAAGATCAAGAACTTGTCTTCATCTCGACGACAACCCGTCCGATTGCTTCGCGCTGTTCGAGCACGGAAAGCGCTTTTATTGTTTCATTCAGGGGGAAGGAATGAGAAATATATGGTTGCATTATGCCATCTGCTGCCAATTCTCTCAGCGCCGCGCTTTGGCGTTTGGCCAATGCCGGATCGCGGCGGGGGCTTTCGCCAGCGCGGACGCCGATCAGGCTGTAGGTCTTGATCATGACATGATTTGCCGGAAATGATGGAATCGCGCCGCTGGCAAAGCCGACGACAAGATATCTCCCGTTCCACGCGATCGCGCGCGTTGCGGTCAGGGCAAGATCGCCACCGACCGGATCAAAGACGACATCAACGCCTTTTCCGTCGGTCAATTGCTTGACCTTGGCGGCCAGTTCCTTGTCGGCAGGATCCAGCACATGATCAGCGCCTGCCTGACGGATGGCCTTTCGCTTTTCGTCCGTAGACCCGGTGCCGATCACTGTCGCACCGATATGCTTTGCCATTTTTACGGCCGCCATGCCGACACCGCCGCTTGCACCCAGAATGAGGACGTTTTCCGCCGGTTGCAGATGCCCGCGTGCGACCAGAGCATGCCAGGCGGTCGATGCTGCGGTTTGCCAGCAGGCACCCTGGCTGAAGGAAAGCGCCGGGGGCAGGGGGGACACGGCTGCTGCATTGACGACCCACTGTTCCGCGAGCGCGCCACCCTTGCCGCCCGCCATGACACGATCGCCGGGTTTTATTCCCCGGACATCCGGGGCGACTTCGATGACTTCACCCGCTGCTTCCAGTCCGGGCACGAAGGGAGGATCGGGACGAAATTGATATTTACCCTGGGTCATCAGCAGATCGGGGAAGTTCAGGCCGGCGGCATGTACCTCAATCCGGATTTCTCCCGTCTGCAGCGGTCGGACATCCTGCTCAATCATCTCGATCGAGGACGGGCCATTCAGGCTGGTACAAACAGCTGCGAGAAATGTGGATTTCATATATGTGCCGATATCTTGATATTGCGCGCAAAGATTTGAAATATAGCAGCGATATGGCTCCTGCGATCGGCGCTTTAAAAAACCGTAAGCGCCGACGGGGGAGTCTCTGCCGAATATTTTCTGCGGAGCCAGATGCGGCTGAGCGTTCTAACCAGCTTTTTCAGCACGCAATTTCTCCCAATAGTCCAGCCGTTCGCGGATCTTATGTTCAAAGCCCCGATCTACCGGCTGATAGAAACGCTGCGGCTGCATTTCCTCCGGCCAGTAATTGTCGCCCGAAAATCCGTCATCACTTTCATGATCATAGCTATAGCCCGAGCCATAGCCGATTTCCTTCATCAGCTTGGTCGGGGCGTTAAGAATATTCTGCGGCGGCATCAGCGAGCCGGTATCCCGCGCGGATTTCCATGCGGATTTCTGCGCCTTGTAAGCGGCGTTGGATTTCGGCGCAGTCGCGCAATAAAGACAGGCCTGGACAATCGCGAGTTCGCCTTCGGGGCTGCCGAGAAATTCATAGGCCTGTTTTGCAGCCAGTGCCTGCACCAGCGCCTGCGGATCGGCCATCCCGATATCCTCGACGGCGAAACGGACGATGCGGCGCAGCAGGAATAGCGGCTGTTCACCGGCCACCAGCATCCGTGCCAGATAATAGAGCGAGGCCTGGGGGTCCGATCCCCGCAACGCTTTGTGCAGCGCCGAGATCAGATTATAATGGCCCTCGCGATCCTTGTCATAGACCGCCATCCGGCGGTGCAGGATTTTTGCCAGCTGCGGAGGATCGAGCGGGTCTTTGATATCCAGAGAAAACAGCGTCTCGGCCTGGTTGAGCAGAAACCGGCCGTCTCCGTCTGCGCTGGCGATCAACGCCTCTCTGGCGTTGACGG
The DNA here is from genome assembly GCA_947488845.1 of uncultured Sphingomonadaceae bacterium. Lineage (GTDB taxonomy): Bacteria > Pseudomonadota > Alphaproteobacteria > Sphingomonadales > Sphingomonadaceae > Parasphingorhabdus. Next base: position 21,347 of record CANLBM010000016.1, read on the forward strand.
TGAGCGGGAGCGCTTTGTCTTCGATTGTTTCGGCTTTTTCCAGCAGCAGGCCAAGAGCGGCTGCATCCAGTCGATTGAGAATAAGCACCTGCGCGCGGCTGAGCAGTGCGGCATTCAATTCAAAGGACGGATTTTCGGTTGTCGCTCCGACCAGCACGACCGTACCCCGCTCGACATAGGGCAGAAAACTGTCCTGCTGCGACCGATTGAAGCGGTGGATTTCGTCGACAAACAACAGGGTCGCCTTGCCCGACTGAAACCGCATCTCGGCCTCGGCAAAGACTTTCTTCAGTTCGGCAACCCCGGAAAAGACCGCCGAGATTGCCTTGAAATGCAATTCCGTCTGATCGGCCAGCAATCGCGCGAGACTGGTCTTTCCGGTTCCCGGTGGGCCCCAAAGAACGATAGAGGATAGCCTACCTGCGGCGATCATTCTTCCGATTGTGCCTTCGGTGCCAACGAGATGGTCCTGCCCGACGATGTCGCCAAGCTGGCGAGGGCGCAACCGGTCGGCCAGAGGCGCACCGGGCGTGCTATCCGTCTCGCTCTGCTGGTCCTTCTTATTGTCGAACAGGCCTTGCATGGTCAGCGGACGGCAGCCTGTTTGATCGGACCATGGCCGGCCAGCCGCTGACGCACCAGCCGGATATAGGTTTGCGCGACGGCATTGTTGATCTGGTCCCAGCTATATTCTTCCGCGCGTTTTTCTCCGGCCGAACCGTGAGCGTTGCGCAGGTCAATATTCTCGCAATAAAGCTGCAGTGCATCGGCAAATTCACGAATTGCACCCGGTCTGATGAGCTTGCCGGAATCATTATGCTTGACCAGGCTCTGGCTGCCGGTTGCCTTTGCAGCGACGACCGGTAACCCGCAGGCCATCGCTTCGAGTGTGACATTGCCAAAAGTCTCGGTAACCGAAGGATTGAATAGCATATCCATGCTGGCAACCGCGCGGCCAAGATCATTGCCTTGCTGGAACCCGGCAAAAATGGCGCCGGGAATTCTTTCTACGAACCACTGCTGGGCTGGCCCTTCTCCGATGACGACTATTTTGTGCGTCACCTTGCGGCGTTTGAGTTCATCAATGGTATCGGAGAAGACATCAAGGCCCTTTTCCATCACCAACCGTCCCAGAAATCCAATGACCGGTTCATCGTCCGCAATGCCCAGGGAACGACGCCATGCAATATCCCGGTGGCTGGAATTGAATATCGCGCGGTCGACGCCCCGCGACCAGATGCCAACGTCATAGTTCATCCGCTGGTCGCGGAGGACCTGTGCCATCGACTCGGACGGTGCCACCAGCGCATCGCATCGCCGATAGAGGCGGCGCAAGATTGCCTCGATCACCGGTTCCAGAAACGCGAGATTATAATAGCGGGGATAGGTTTCAAAACGGGTATGCACGGAAGCGAGGACGGGAATATTCTGGCGGCGGGCCCAGGATACCATCTTGTGACCGACCCGGTCGGGGCTCGATATCTGTATGATATTGGGGTTGAATTGTTCGAGATCCTTGCGCACGTCGCTGGAAATGCGGGTTGGAAAACGATACTCGCCCCGTCCGGGAAAGGCAACGGACGGTACGCTGATCAGATCACCGGTGGGTTCAAACGCCGGCGTGTCGGTGGTCGGCGAATAGACCCTAACGGCTGCTCCCTGACGCAGCAGATAATCCACCAGTCGGTTGAGTGCCTGATTGGCGCCGTCGCGTACGAAATTATAATTGCCGCTATAAAGAGCAATCCGAAGGTCACTGATTTCCATAGCCGCCTTCAAGCATAGTCAGGAGGGAATTGCCAATATGAACTTGCTCGGCTAGCAAGCTGTGATGATCCGGACCCGGCTTGAGCATCTGCTGATCGGCACGCCCAAGAGATTTGGCGATGACGGCGAAACGAGCGCTATCGCCAAAGATGCCGTTGAACGCCCGCTGCTGCTGAGCTTTGAAGGGCTGGCAGGAGATCAGGTCGCTGACCCTTTGCATCACGGCGGTCGTGACAAGGCCGTTCATCTCTATCCAATCGAACATTATGCCTTCTGGCAGGAGAAATATCCGGACGTGGCCGCTCTGCAGCAGCCCGGTTCCTTTGGCGAGAATTTGAGCTGTACCGGATTGACCGAGCAGCAGCTTTGTCTGGGTGATATTTTCCGGGTCGGAAAGGCGCTGATCGAATGCAGCCATGCCCGCCAGCCTTGCTGGAAGCTCAACCACCGGTTCGGCAAGGCGGATGTGTTGAAAACCGTCGTGAAGACCGGAAAGTCGGGTAGCTATTTCCGGGTGCTGGAAGAAGGTCTGGTGCAGGCTGGCGATCCGCTGGTCCAACAGGCGCGACCGCATCCGGAATGGCCGCTGGAACGGCTGTTCGCGATGCTTGTCGGCGGCCAGCACAAGGGGCAGGCGACGGCGCTTGCCGCGCTATCGAATAATCCGGCACTCGCCAAAACCTGGCGCATTCGTGCCGAACAGCTGGCCGGGAACTAGAGCCGCTCTTCGCGAATCTGTTCTGGCGGGTGCAAGCGCAATTTGGTCACCCGGCGATCGTCGGCTTCGGTAATTTCCAACATCCAGCCGCTGGGATGTTCCAGTCTTTCGCCAACCGCAGGAATATGTCCGGCAAGGACGAAGCAAAGGCCGCCGATCGTATCGACATCTTCGTCAATTTCTTCCAGTGCGGGATCGATGGCTGCTCCGACATCATCCAGCTCTGCACGGGCATCCGCTTCCCAAATACCATCATCCAGCTTGACCAGCATCGGCACCGGTTCTTCGTCATGTTCGTCTTCAATCTCGCCGGTGATTTCCTCGACAATATCCTCGATCGTGACCAGACCTTCGGTGCCGTTATATTCGTCGAAGATGATCGCCAGATGGGTGCGGGTGGCTCGCATTTCTGCCAGCAAATCCAGTACGCCCATTGATTCTGGAACAAAGCGTGGCTGGCGGAGAAACGGGGCTATATCATCCGGATGCTTCCCACCCTTGGCGACGATTGCGAAGATATCCTTGATGTGGATCATGCCGATAATATTGTCGAGATTGTCCCGATAAACCGGAATACGGCTATGCCCGTGTTCGGAGAAAATATCGACAAAGTCGCTAAACGGCGCGCTTTCCTCAATCGCAATTATATCGGCCCGCGGAACCGCGATATCGTCGACCCGGTTCTCGCTGAAATGCAGCATGTTGCGCAGCATTTCGAGCTCCAGCGATGATACGTCGGGACGCCCGTTTGGATCGGACTCCGCATCATTCTCATGATCATCGATGACTTCTTCTATCTGCGCGCGCAGACTATTGTCTTCGGTATTGCCGAATAGCAGAGCCTTCAGGCTCCGCCATATTCGCCCGGGCTCGTCATCTTCCTTGGATTGGCCACTGCTGCGGACCACGCCCGTGCCATTTTCCTTTTCAACGTCGCTCATAGTATTTCTTGATTACCCGCTTTACGTCTGATCTGCGTAGGGATTGGCAATGCCCAATGTCGCCAAGGCATTGATTTCGCAATTTTCCATCATCCCTGCATCTATTTCGTTCTCGTGATCATATCCTAGCAAATGCAGCGACCCGTGCACAATCAAATGTGCAATATGGTCGGAAAAGGAAATCTCCTTGGCGGTGGCCTCGTCGCGACAGGTCTCGTACGCCAGGATGATATCCCCGAGCAACGCCTCTCCATCGTCGGTATTGGCGAGCGCTTCGAGCAGGTCTGGCTGGATCTGGGGAAAGGACAGGACGTTGGTCGGCTTGTCCTTGCCGCGATAGGCCCTGTTCAGTGATTGAACATCGGCGTTGTCGGAGAGCTTGATGCTCAGCTCCATTTCAAAATTCCGGGCCAGGAGGTCTGCGTGGACGGATGCGGCGATACCGGCCTTGGCCGCCCGCGCGGCCAGTTCCGTCCAGTCCTGCTCATTCCCCCATTCGGACGATGCAATCAGTTCAGTCTGCAGCATCTTTGCCTTCATAGGCTTCGACGATCTTTCCGACCAGCGGATGGCGGACGACGTCGCTGGCGCCGAATTCAACCATGCTGACACGCTCGATATCCTTCAATTTGGATACGGCATCGGCAAGCCCCGACACGGCTTCTTTTGGCAAATCGACCTGCCTGGGATCGCCGCAAATGACCATCCGGCTGTTCATGCCAAAACGGGTCAGAAACATTTTCATCTGCGCCGCTGTCGTATTTTGCGCTTCGTCGAGAATAACAAAGGCGTCGGCGAGGGTGCGTCCGCGCATGAATGCGATCGGAGCGATTTCTATTTCACCGCTCTCGATCCGTCTTTCCACCTGCTCTGCGGGAAGCGTGTCATATAGAGCGTCGTAAAGCGGACGCAGGAACGGATCGACCTTTTCTTTCAGGTCGCCCGGAAGAAAACCGATCTTTTCGCCGGCTTCGACGGCAGGGCGCGAAAGAATGAGCCGATCGACAGAACCGCTCACCAGCTGGGAAACGGCTTGCGCCACAGCGAGATAGGTCTTGCCGGTCCCTGCGGGACCCAGGGCAAAAATCATGTCGTCGCGGGCGAGGGCCTCCATATAATGGGCCTGCCGGACAGAACGCGGGAAAATGGTTTTCTTGCGGGTCCGGATCATCACCTTGGGTGCATCGGCGACATCGTTCTTCATGCTCTTGTCGCTGCCGGAAGATTGTTTTGCTACCTTGGCGACGCGGGGGTCGGCCGCCATGGCGATGATCGCTTCGACAGCGCCATTGTCAATTTCCTGACCCTGTTCCAGGCGATTGTAGATACCGTTGAGAACATCCCTCGCTTGCGCGACGGCGTCCTGCTCGCCCTCGATTTTCAACTTCGTTCCGCGAGCGGCGATATAGACACCGAGCCGGTTTTCGATTGCCACAATATTCCGGTCATATTCGCCAAACAGATCGCCCAGTATCTGCGGGTCTTCGAACTCGAGATCCAGCTTGACGATATTTCCGGCGGTGCCGGCCTTTGTTTTCTGGACCATCAGGCGGCCATTCTTTCTTTGATTTCGCCGGTCAGGCTGTTCGGGCCGGCACGGGTAACCTCGACTTCAACCAAATCGCCAATCTTCAGATCGGGCGAAACAATATGCAGCGACTGCAGCCATGGCGTCTTGCCGATCAACTGGCCGTCCAGCTTGCCCTGCCGTTCGAGCAATATGTCGGTCGTCCGACCCACGGTTTGCTGGTTGAATGCATATTGCTGTTCGTTCAGCAATGCCTGCAATCTCTGCAACCGTTCGTCCATGACTTCCGGTGCGATCTGGTCATCCATTCCCGCTGCCGGCGTGCCGGGACGAGGGGAATATTTGAAAGAAAATGCCTGGGAATATTGCGCGTCGCGGACGATCTGGAGGGTTTCCTCGAAATCCTGATCGGTTTCACCCGGGAAGCCGACAATGAAATCGCCCGACAGCGCGACATCGGGTCTAACTGCACGCATCTGATCGAGGATCGCGAGATAGCTTTCTACGCTATGCGAGCGGTTCATCGCTTTCAGGATACGGTCACTGCCCGACTGCACGGGCAGATGGAGGAAAGGCATCAACTTGCCGACTTCGCCATGCGCGGCAACCAGTCCTTCGGTCATGTCATTGGGATGGCTGGTCATGTAGCGAATACGCTTCAGGCCGGGAATCTTGTCGAGCGCCCGGATCAGGCCGTCGAGTCCCTGATGGTTGCCCTTTTCGTCATCGCCGGTCCACGCATTGACATTCTGTCCGAGCAGCGTGATTTCGCGCGCGCCGCCATCGACCAGAGCCTTTGCCTCGTCGACAAGGTCTGCCCACGGACGGGAGATTTCCGCGCCACGGGTATAGGGAACCACGCAATAGGTGCAGAATTTGTCGCAACCTTCCTGCACGGTCAGAAAGGCGGTTGGCCGCGCCTGTTTGCCGCGTGACGGCAGGACATCAAATTTCGATATGGCCGGCATGTCGGTGTCGAGCGCTTTCTTGCCCGATCTTGCGGTTGCCATAAGTTCGGGCAGCCGGTGATAGGCTTGCGGTCCGACCACGATATCGACACTGGGCGCGCGCCGGGAAATTTCCTTTCCCTCGGCCTGCGCGACGCAGCCGGCGACAGCGATCATCGGACTGCTGCCGTCTTTTCTGCGCAACCGCCCGATATCGGAATAGACCTTGTCGACCGCCTTTTCCCGGATGTGGCAGGTATTCAGCACCACCAGATCCGCTTCTTCACCATTTTCGGCGGCGCTCATGCCCTGGTCGACGAGCAGTTCGGACATGCGTTCGCCGTCATAGACGTTCATCTGGCAGCCAAAGGATTTGATGTGGAATTTTTTAAGATCGGCTTGAGTCATAGCACGCGCCTATACAATGGGTTTGCCCCCCAGGGAAGCCGAAAGCGGTTCGGCAATCCGTCGCCTGGCCTCGGCTGCGATATCTTTCCGCGAGGAATAATGGTCGGGATCGAAGGGTTCGAGAAAATTGACTTCCACCAGAAAACTCCTGCGCCGCGTCAGTAATCGCCACGCATTGGACGGCGCGCTTTCTTCACCCGTCCAGCTGACTTCATGCGCATATTCTCCATAGTCGAGAAATATCGGTTGTACCAATATGCCCGGCGGCGGCGGCTCCAGTACTTTCAGGAGCGGGGCCTTGAACGGGAGCAGCATCGAGCCGTCGGTGGTCGTGCCCTCGGGAAATATGGTAATTGCCCAGGTTTCCTCCAGAGCATCCCGCAGCTGGTTGATTTGCTGTGCGATGCCCATTCGATCCGACCGGGAAACGAAGACGGTATCATTGAGCCGGCAGAGCCAGCCGATGATCGGCCAGTTGCCGATCTCTTCCTTCGAAACAAAGGCGGTGCCGCTATGTCCGCCCAGGATCGCAATATCCACCCATGACAGATGATTGGATATGAAAAAGACATCCCGTCTTATCGGTGTGCCCTTGATCCTGACACGCGCGCCGCAAGCGAAGGCCGCAATTTTCAGGAAGGTGCGTGGCCAGGGGTTGGGAAGTCGCAAAAGCCGCCAGATATAGTAAAATGGTACGCACAGGAACAAGGCTGTGAACAGCAGGACGATCCGCAGTGAAAATCTCAAATAGCCCATAGGAGTTGCTCCGTCCCATAGCCGGTATGCCATGGGCTGGGTATCGCAAGGTCGAGCCTCAGGATCGGGTTTAGGCACCCTATTTTTTTCTGGCGAGAGATACGCCATATAGCTCCATGCGGTGATCAACCAGGCGATAGCCCAGCTTTTCTGCTATTTGCTTCTGCAGCGCTTCGAGCTCCGGATCGACAAATTCGATAACTTTTCCGGTTTCGACATCAATCAGATGATCATGGTGGGATTCAGGAACGGCTTCATAGCGGGCGCGACCATCGCCAAAATCGTGGCGGTCCAATATGCCGGCTTCTTCAAACAGGCGAACCGTCCGGTAAACGGTTGCGATGGAAATGCGGGAGTCTACCGCTGAGGCACGTTCATGCAGGGTTTCGACGTCAGGATGATCCTCGGCATCGGAAATGACACGCGCGATTACGCGGCGCTGGTCGGTTATCCGCAAGCCTTTTTCTGCACATAGTGCTTCAAGATCGATTTTTTGCGGCATAAACCCTTTTCGTTATCCTCGGGAAGACTCTATGCGGGGTGCTGGATATTGCAAAGCGAAAATTGCGGCAATATTGCCGCAATTTTCTAATTTCGATGCACGAGCGAAGCTATTTACTTCTTTGGACCCTTTTTCTTGCCGAGGCCGATAGCCTTGGCAAGCTGACGGCGCTTCTCCGCATAATTGGGAGCGACCATCGGATAATCGTTGGGCAGGCCCCATTTTGCGCGATAATCTTCCGGCGTCATGCCATAATGCGTCATCAGATGGCGTTTCAGCATCTTGAGCTTCTTGCCATCTTCCAGGCAGATAACATAATCCGGCTTGATAGAGGATTTGATGGGAACAGCGGGATCAGGGCGGGCCTGTTCCGCGGCTTTGCCCGAAAGACCGGCGAGAGCTCCATGAACACTGCTGATAATAAGCGGTAAATCCGATACCGCTACGCTGTTGTTGCTGACATGTGCAGCAACGATGTCTGAAGTGAGTGTAATCAGCGTCTCATTCAGAGCAATTTCTTCCTCAGTCATAATATTATACCCTTTTGCGACCATTATTATTATATTGCAATTATTGCGGGCCGTTATTTACACGAACGAACGCAAGCTGCAATAGTCAAACCAATCCAGTCAGTTCTCTTTTGTTTGGTCGGAAACCGTGGCCTTATAGGTTATGGCGTCGAATTTTTTCATATTCGGGCCAGTATAGTACGCCTTGCGTAACCCAATCTCGCGGAAGCCAAATCTGGTATAGAGTTTTACCGCAGGATTATTGGCCCGCATTTCAAGAAAAATGGTAGCAACCTGATCCGCTCGAGCGATCAGGAACATTTGTTCGAGCAGCAAATAGCCGACACCGTGATTCTGATATTCCGGAGCCACGGCAATCATCAGGAGCTCCTCCTCATCCGCTGCCTGACGGCTGATCACAAAACCACAGATCATGTCGTTTCTTCGGGCGATCAAAAGCTTGGCGCTGGGCAGTGCCAGCATCGACCGGCACTGGTGATGATTCCAGCCTTCGCCATAGGTTTTGGGAAAGGCGCCTTCCATGATCCGCATAACGTCATTCAAATTGCTGAAATCACCGGGCCGGACGTCGACCGGGGCAAGATCACGATCTTCCCGCGGCTTGTGGCGACTGGCCATCGGTCAGGAGGCTTTCGCCGGCTGGGCGTCCGGTTTGCGTCCATAAACGGGTTTGGATGACATTTTCTTCATATCGCTGGCGACTAAAGCGATTTGCGAAGCATTTGGCAATATTGGATAGTGATCAATCGCGCCGACTATTCGGGCAAGGTCCGTCGCTGCGGATCCGGCAATGATGTCGGCTTTCACCTCGTTCGCCGCTTGCTCCGGGGTGAGCGAGGCGAACGGCGCCAACGGTTCGCCGTTGCTTGAGAAATTCTGCAGAAAATATTCGCCATGGCCTGCAAGCATAGCCACGCAGACCGGGCGTGGCGTTTCAAGCTGTTTCCGGGCCTGCGCTGCTACCAGCGCGAGACACGAGTAACCATGGATTTCGGCGTCCCAGGCAAGTGCCAGGGCCTTTGCAGCGGAAATGCCGATGCGAACGCCGGTAAAGCTTCCGGGGCCGCAATTTACCAATATTCGATCCGCTTTGCCGCGGTCGGAAAGCTGCGCGATGGCCGGAATCAGCTTTTCCGCATGACCCCGTCCGATTTCGGCATAATCCGAAGCAATCAACACATCATCTTCGAATAGTGCAACGGAACATGCGATGGTGGCCGTGTCGATCGCGAGCAGGCGGTCGCCCATCAAACGGTCAGATCAAGCTGTTGAATTTGTCGAATTCGGGCCGTGGGCTGCGATCAAAAATCGTTGCCGGATCGCCATAGCCCAGAGTCGAGATGAAGTTGGATTTGACGTTGGGCTGGTCGCCGAAAAATTCCTTGTCGACCGCACCCTGGTCAAAACCCGACATGGGACCGGTGTCGAGACCGAGCGCGCGGGCGGCCATGATAAAATAGGCGCCCTGCAACGAGCTGTTGCGCAAAGCGTGAATCTTGCGCGCTTCAGGATCCCCGGCAAACCAGCTTTTGGCGTCGGCATGGGGGAATAGTTCGGGCAGATATTCGTGAAAATCCTCGTCCATACCGATGATCACCGCGACCGGTGCTTTGCGGACCTTGTCCTGGTTTGCTGCTAACGTCAGGGCCGCGAGCCGGTCCTTCGCCTCCTGGCTATGGCACCAGATAAGCCGCGACGGCAGCATGTTTGCGCTGGTGGGGCCCATTTTCATCAGGTTCCAGATAGCGTGCAGCTGCTCTACCGATACAGGTTTGTCATGATAGCCGTTATAGGTGCGCGCTTCGAGAAACAGTTGATTCAGCGCCGCTTGATCCAATGGAGAATTCATTGTCATGCCTTTGTGTAAAAGGGAATTTATGCAGCCTGGACGTCCGTAACTTCAGGAACATAATGTTTCAGCAAGGATTCGATCCCGTGTTTCAGAGTAGCTGACGAGGACGGGCATCCTGCGCAGGCACCCTGCATTTTCAGGAATACCGTACCTTTGTTGAAGCCACGATAGATGATGTCGCCGCCATCATTGGCAACCGCCGGGCGGACCCGGGTTTCGATCAATTCCTTGATCTGCGCCACAATATCGGCGTCTTCCGGGTCGTCATGGACTTCCTCTTCGGGAGGAACCGAAATTTCTCCCGCGCTGCCCGGTTTGAACAAAGGCAGTCCCCCCGAAAAATGATCGAGCAAGATGCTGAGCACCTGCGGTTTCTGGTCACTCCAATCGGAGCCCGGTCCGCAGGTTACCGATATGAAATCGGAACCGAAGAAAACGCCTGTGACATCGCCGAGTGTGAACAGCGCCTCGGCCAGCGGGGATATTTCGGCGTCCTCAGGAGACGCGAAGTCACGGGTGCCGTCGGTCATGACCGTTTGCCCGACCAGAAATTTGAGGGTCGAGGGGTTCGGGGTTTTTTCTGTTTCAATAAGCATGATTCTTATCTGGCGATTATTGTTGGCGCTATCAAGGGGTAAACGCTTTTGCCGCTGCAGCATTTGCCATGGATCGGGGGGAATATTCACTGGCCAGTAAGATTGGGGCTGCTTATATCAATTGCATGAAATCAACATTCTCCCGTCTCACCCGACATATGTCGATCGTCTGCTTTGCCTTTGGCCTGTTGGCAATGCCAAATCTGGCCGCTGCACAACCGGCCGAGCGCACCGAAGCACAGCCGTGGCTCTACAAGAACAGCGATGTTCCGGTCGACAAGAGCTGGACCTTCGGTGAACTGGACAATGGATTGCGCTATGCGATCAAGCATAATGGTGTGCCGCCGGGGCAGGTTTCGATCCGGTTGCGGATGGATGTCGGTTCGCTGATGGAGACCGAGAAGGAACTGGGATTTGCCCATTTCATGGAGCATCTGACCTTTCGCGGTTCAACCCATGTGCCCGACGGCGAAGCGAAGCGCGTCTGGCAGCGACTGGGGGCGACGTTTGGAAGCGACAGCAACGCCGAAACCACGCCAACCCAAACGGTCTACAAGCTGGACCTGCCCAATGCCAACCGTGCCAGTCTCGACGAGAGTCTGAAAATATTGTCGGGAATGGTAAGTTCTCCCGGCTTGAACATATCCGCAATCAATGCAGAACGTCCGGTGGTGCTGGCTGAATTGCGCGAACGCGCCGGTCCCCAGACCATCGTGCAAAATGCAACGCGCGAACTATTCTTTGCCGGGCAGTTGCTGGCGAACCGCGCGCCTATCGGAACGGCGGAAACCCTGGGCGCGGCAACGCCGCAAATGCTGCAACTATTCCATCAGCGTTGGTATCGGCCTGAGCAAGCGGTCATCGTAATCGCCGGAGACGGAGATCCGGTGCTCTTCGAGGAATTGCTGAAAAAGCATTTTTCCAAATGGCGTGGAAAAGGCGAGGCCGGGACCATTCCCGATTTCGGGCAACCGCGAGATATAGAGGATATCAGCCGCATTGTTATCGAGCCGACTCTGCCGCGGTTCATTTCGATGGTCATCGCCCGGCCCTGGGAACAGGTCGAGGATACGATTGTCTATAACCAGCAGATTTTGATCGATTTGCTGGCGCTGCAGATGATCAACCGCCGTCTGGAAGCCCGGGCAAGGGCAGGAGGTAGCTATCTCCAGGCAAGCGTCGGACAGGATGATGTCAGCCGCTCGATTGACGGGACATTTATCAGCATCATTCCGCTTGGGGACGATTGGGAGGCTGCTCTGACTGATGTTCGCGGTGTTATCGCCGATGCCACAACCGTCGCACCTTCCGAGGCTGATATTGCCCGCGAAATTGCCGAATTTGATGCTGCGCTCGCGATCGGTGTCGAAAGCTACCAAACGGAAGCGGCACGAAAGCAGGCTGATGATATTGTCAACGCCGTGGACATCCGTGAAACTGTCGCGACGCCACAAGTCGCGCTCGATGTATTCCGCGCGATGCGGAATCTTTACACGCCGGAAAGGCTACTCGAGTCGACGCGTAAATTATTTACCGGGGTGTCCACGCGCGCCTTGCTGACATCGCCCGACGTTATCGATGACGGGAAGGTCAAGCTGTCGAGGGCGTTGCGCAGCACTGTCAATGCTTCAAGCGACGTTCGCGTCACCCAATCCGATCTGGGTTTCGAAGCCCTCAAGAAGATCGGGAAAAAAGGCTCGATCAAATCAGCCCGGCAAATCGACCGTTTCGATATTGAACAGATCGAACTTTCCAACGGGGTCAGGGTCCTGCTGTTTCCGAACACGTCGGAACGTAACAAGATCATGGTCAATGCCCGGTTCGGCAGCGGATATAGCGGCTTGTCTCCTCATCAGGAATCACTTGCCTGGTCCGGCGCGCTGGCGTTGGTTGCCAGCGGGGTCGGGGATCTGGGACAGGAGGAACTCGACAAGATAACCACCGGGCGCCGGATTGGACTCCGGTTCAACATAGACAATGATGCCTTCGAAATCGGTGCCGATACGAGGCCGGCCGATCTCGAAGACCAACTGCATCTGATCGCAGCGAAATTGGAAAATCCACGTTGGGATCCGGCACCGGTCATCCGCAGCAGAGCGGCATCGCTTATCAGTTACGACAGCTTTTCGGCATCGCCCCAGGCCGTTATGCAGCGGGACCTTGAATGGCTCGTCCATGGAAAGGATCCTCGCTGGAAGACTCCGGACAAGAATGATTTCGAAAAACTCGACGCGGAGAATTTCAAGCAATTCTGGAAGCCGATTCTGGCGAGCGGTCCGGTCGAGCTGATGCTATTTGGTGATTTCGAGCGTGATCAGGCGGTAGAGGCGATCCTCAAGACCTTTGGCGCCTTGAAAACGCGCAAGCCGCTTGCTGTTCGGCCTGAAGCAATATCACCGAATTTTCCGTCTCCGCAGGCCGGTCCGGAAATACTCGTTCATAAAGGGGATCAGGACCGGGCTGCTGCGATGGTGGCCTGGCCAACCGGTGGCGGGCTGGCAAATATCCGCGAGAGCCGGAAACTGGAAGTGCTTGTGTCCATTTTCAACGACCGGTTGTTTGAAATTCTTCGTTCCCAACAAGGGGCAAGCTATAGTCCGCAAGTGGTCAACAGCTGGCCGGTCGAGTTTGATTCCGGCGGTTATATCGGCGCACAAAGCCAGTTAACCCCGGACAATATAGACCGCTTTTACAATGTCGTTGAATTGATCGCCAAAGACCTCCGGGAAAATCCGGTGAGTGCCGATGAGTTGAAGCGGGTCGTCGAACCCTTGCGTCAGCTTATAGCCCGCGCCTCCAGCGGCAACAGTTTCTGGATGAGCCAGTTGGAGGGGGCAAGCTTCAATTCGCAGAAATTTGTTGCGCTGCAGTCTCTGCTCAGCGATTATACCGTCATAACCCCCGAAGAGGTGCAGGCTCTGGCGGTCAAATATCTGGATGACCGCAAGAAATGGAAACTGGTGGTTCTGCCGGAGGGCAACCGGCTTGCCGCGAATGACAACAAACCGGAGGCGGCGTCAGAAGATAGCGCGGTCAGCAACTAGATAGAATCGACCAGCGCCAGTATCTGCTCGTTGCTGGGCCGTTTCTTGAAATCGCCTGACACGGATTTTGCAACAATCTTGCCCGTTTTGTCGATCACGAATACCGAGGCATAAGGCACGCCAACGGCGCGGCCGTCGGTATATTGCGGGTCGCGCAACCCGAAGCCGTCAATCACCGTGGATGGCTGGTCGGAGAGCATCCGATATCGCAACATCTGGTTTTGCGAGAACCGGTCCTGCTGGTCAGGGCTGTCATAGGAAAGCCCGTAAAGATCATAGCCGCGATCCTTCAGATCGTCGACAATGGCATTGATCGATTTCAATTGGGTCTGGCAATAAGGGCACCATTCGACCGATCGGGTAAAGACGATGAGGGCAGGGCCATTCTCGAGAATTTTACCGAGAGTGGTCTCGCCCCCGTCGATTAACAGGCCGGCAGCAAGCGGCGCTTGGTCTCCGACGGTCAGACCGGCATCAATGCTATCCGCCGCGCTGATCGGTGCCACGATCGTTTCCGGCTTGCTTTCAACCTGTTCGGCAAATGCGGAGTCTGCCTCGGGAGCGGGGTCAGAACAGCCAGCCAGGGCCACGGCAGCAGAGGAAGACAATAACAATATCGTTCGTTTCATGAAGGACTCCATCTGATTACCTTCGCGAGCGTTCGAAGTTCAAACCATGTCGTTGCAGCAATCGACCCGCACCGCGCCTCAACGAAACTCCGATACCATCATAATATATATTTTGACAGGTCGGTATCCTTGGCGACGTCGGAAAGCTGTTTGTCAACATAGGCCGCGTCGATGGTGATTTCTTCACCGGCACGGTCTTCCGCATTAAAGCTGATGTCTTCGAGCAATTTTTCCATAACCGTCTGCAAACGTCGGGCACCGATATTTTCAACGGTCTCGTTCACATTGGCCGCTATTTCGGCCAGCTTCCTGATCGCGTCTTCGGTGATATTGATGGTAACATCTTCCGTTCCGAGAAGAGCGATATATTGCTCGGTCAGATTGGCTCTGGTCTCGGTCAATATCCTTACGAAATCTTCCTCGGTCAACGCCCGCAATTCCACCCGGATCGGCAAGCGGCCCTGCAATTCGGGCAACATATCGCTCGGCTTGGATATCGAAAACGCACCCGACGCGATGAACAGGATATGGTCTGTTTTCATCGGACCATATTTGGTAGCGACGGTTGTACCCTCGATCAGCGGAAGCAAATCACGCTGAACGCCTTCGCGACTGACCGATCCTCCGCGGACATCGCTCACCGCGATCTTGTCGATTTCGTCAAGGAAGACAATGCCGTTGGATTCGGCATTGGTGATCGCCGCGCGCGAAATATCATCATCATCGAGGCGCTTGTCCGACTCTTCCTCGACCAGTTTGTCCCAGGCATCGGCTACGCGCATTTTCCGTCGTTTCAGGCGGTTCTGATTGAATGCCTTGCCCATCATGTCGGACAGGTTGATCATGCCAACCTGACCACCCATGCCGGGGATGTCCATCGGCGTGCTGGGCGTGTCTTCGACCTCGATTTCGATCTCGGTGTCGTTCATGTGATTGTCGACAACCCGCTGCCGGAAACTTTCGCGCGTCGCTTCGCTGGCGCTTTCTCCGCATAAAACGTCGAGCAATCTCTTCATCGCAGCTTCCGCCGCTGCCTCGTGCACGGCCATTCGGCGGCGCTCGCGCTCCAGCCGGACGGCTTCCTCTGCGAGGTCGCGGGCAATTTGCTCGACGTCGCGACCAACATAGCCGACTTCGGTGAATTTGGTGGCTTCGACCTTGATAAACGGCGCGTCAGCGAGCTTTGCCAGACGCCGGGAAATCTCGGTTTTGCCGCAACCTGTGGGGCCGATCATGAGGATATTCTTCGGAGTCACCTCTTCACGGAGTTCGGCGGGCAATTTCTGGCGGCGCCAGCGGTTGCGCAAAGCGACGGCCACGGCGCGTTTCGCGTCCTGCTGGCCGATAATATGTTCGTCCAGCGCCTTGACGATGGCTTTGGGGGTCAGGTTCGCCTGCATGCTATATTCTCTTTGCTATTGGGGGGTAACCGATCCGACAATATCTAGGTGTCGCTATCGAGCGTTTCAATCGTGACCTGGTCGTTGGTGAAGACGCAAAGTTCGGCCGCGATCTCCATCGATTTCCGGGCCAGCTTCTCGGCGTCCTTTTCATAGTCTTTCAGGGCGCGCGCAGCGGAGAGAGCAAAATTGCCACCGGAACCGATCGCTGCAATGCCTTCTACCGGTTCGAGCACGTCGCCATTGCCGGTAAGGATCAGCGTCACATCCTTGTCGGCAACGATCATCAAAGCTTCCAGATTGCGGAGATATTTATCGGTCCGCCAATCCTTTGCCAGTTCGACCGCTGCGCGCATCAACTGGCCGTTGTGGCGTTCGAGCTTTGCCTCGAGCCGCTCGAACAAGGTGAAAGCATCTGCGGTAGCACCGGCAAAGCCGCCTATCACCGATCCGTCGTGCAATTGTCGCACCTTGCGGGCGTTCGGTTTCATTACCGTATTTCCCATCGATACCTGGCCGTCGCCAACAACGACAACTTTGCCATTTTTTCGTACCGATAGGATTGTTGTGCCATGCCATTGCTGCAGGCCATGTTGCTGATTTTCTGTCATGAAACCGGATATGGGTAATCCTGTCCGGATGTGCAACCAAAGGCGTTGCCTCTGGGCATATTGATGTCGACGTGCCTGGTGAACTTCCCGTTCAGAGCTGCTCGAACATCAAAAAAAATGGCGACCAACTGGCCGCCATCTTTAAATTTCTATGCCTGAATTGATTCAGGGGGAGGTTGGCGTATCTTCGCTGCCGTCGGCTGCGATGATGATGCCGGCAATCACTGCTGCTGCAGCGAGGATAGCAATGATGATGCCCGATCCGCCTTCAACATTGTTTGCTTTTTCAACGGTTGCACCGGTACGGGCAACAGAAGAAACAGGCTGTACAGCCTGAGCCAAGACAGGTGCGCTTACAAGCGACGCGGCTGCAGCTGCAGCCATTCCAATTTTACCGAAACGCATAATTTGCTCCTTCAGGGTTTCGCATTGCATTCAATACGAGATGGTCATTGGCATAACAGGCCGGTCAAATCAACGATGTTGTTGTTCATAATGGTGATTATCCGCAGTAGTTGCAAAGATCACACAGATGGAAGCCGGCCCCGGAAACGGATAATTTGAATATGCCGTTTGCCCGTTAATCAATCCGTTCGGTGTCCCGCCTGCGAAAATGCCGCTTTGGAAGGCTGTTCCAATTCAAGACGTTAACCATAGACCCAAAAATTCTGCTGGATAATATGGATAACACATTGTTAACTTATCGGCATGAACAGAGAGAAAACACGACCATTGGCTTTTCGCAACGACGGTATAGGCCATCCTTTTCGTCAAAGCCTGCCGTTCGAGATGGCGCAGATTGCCAAAGCGGAACATGCTTTGGAAGGCTCCGCTACAACCGGAGGAAAATGGCTGGGTGAGGATGTGAGTCTGTTCCTGCTCAGCTTCCTCGCTTTTTTCACCGCCTTTTATACGTTTATTTTCTGATCTGGCGCAAGGCGTCGATCAGTCGCAAGCGCGGTGAAGCTGATGACCGAGCCATGCTGCCACCAGACACATGGCCGCAACCAGCAATAGCTGTTCGGTTGTCGAAACGCCCATCATGCTCAGGCCGATCGCTGCCAGTGCACCAAATACCATGCAGCCGGAATTGACCACATTATTTGCGGCAATCGTGCGCGCGGTCTGGCTGATGTCGACGGTGGTCGTCAGGAAAGCATAGAGCGGCACGACGAACATGCCGCCGAATATGGAAACGCCGCCTAGTGTTGCGAGCAGAGACCAGGCACCATCATGGACGATGAATGTCTTGAATGTGTAGAGTTCACCATCGGGCAGACCCTGCCAGCTGCGCGCTATGAAGTAGAGGATGACCACGAACACGCCCATCAGGATGACGCTCACCGGTGCGAAACGCGCCGAAACTTCGCTTTTCAACAACCGGTTGACCAGAACCGAACCAATCGCGATCCCGATCGAGAATACACCCAGGAAGAGGCTCGCCACCTGCGGTGTCGCCGTCAGCACATTCTCGACAAGAGGTGGAAACTGAATGATAAGGACCGATCCGATCGTCCAGAAAAAGCTGATCGCGATAATCGCCAGATAGAGCTTGCGGACATGCAAAGTCGCGGAAATCAGCTGGATGGAAGAGCGAATGAAGTTGAAGTCGATTTTCTCGACCTCCTTTTGCGCGGGGGCCGGTGGCATGAACTGGGCCGCGACCCGGCCCAGAAGCGCTACCAGAAAAACCGTGATGATGGCAATTTCGACACCATTGCCGTTGCGGTCGATGATGATGCCGCCGAGTATCGTGCCGGCCAGAATGGCAATATAGGTACCCGCTTCGACCAGACCGGTGCCGCCGAGGACTTCGTCCTTCTGCAGATGCTGCGGCAGCACTGCATATTTGATCGGACCGAAAAATGTCGATTGCAGCCCCAAGAGAAATAATGCGGTCAGCATGATCGGAATCGAATGCAACCAAAGCCCGATCCCGCCGATGACGGCGATGAATATCTCCAGGGTTTTGACAAATCGCGTGATCCGCGCCTTGTCGTAATTGTCTGCCAGCTGGCCAGCGAGCGACGAAAACAGAAAAAATGGCAGGATGAAGAGGCCGGAGGCGAGGGCGTTAAAGGCAAAATCCTCGGATTCACTGTCGTAAATTCCGTAGGTTACCAGAATAACCATCGAGAATTTGAAAAGATTGTCGTTAAACGCCCCGAGCAGCTGCGTTAGGAACAGCGGCAAAAATCTTTTTGTCCGCAGCAAATGCGCAGTATTTTGCATCAAGGGAAAATCTCTTTTCGAGGGATAATTTGAAGGTCCGCTCACCTTTAACCCTCTGAGCCCCCGCGTCAAATCGAATGACGGCGGCGAAGCCCATCAATTTGCGAACGAGTCGATTGAATCAATTTTCATTTTGTCAGAATCTGTCTATGCGAGAGCCGTGATGCTGAATTTGCCAAATATATTGACCCTCTCGCGAATATTCGCCGTGCCGATTTTGGTTTTTCTCCTCTGGCCAAATTTTTCGGTGGTCAGGCCGCAGCCGTTGCCGATCGATTATTTGCTGACTTTCGGACTATATTGTCTGATGGCGATCACCGATTATTTCGACGGCTATCTCGCGCGTTCACAGGGCACTGTTTCCAAGCTCGGAATATTCCTCGATCCGATCGCCGACAAAATCATGGTCGCCGCGGTGGTGCTGATGCTGATATTCACTCGGGATATCCAGGGCTGGCATGCCATCGCTGCCATTGTCATATTGTTGCGTGAAATCACCGTGTCCGGTTTGCGGGAATTTCTGGCCGGCCTGCAGGTCAGCGTTCCTGTTTCCCAACTGGCCAAATGGAAAACCGGTTTCCAGATGATTTCCCTCGGCGCTCTCATCCTCGCGGGGGGCGTGCCGCAATTTCCCGTCGTGCAGACGGTCGGTCTCTGGACTCTCTGGGCCGCAGCGATACTGACCCTGATCACCGGCTGGGATTATCTCCGCGTCGGTCTGAAGCACATGGACTGATGGGCCGTTCGATCAACCTGGTATATTTCGCATGGGTCCGGGAACGGCTCGGAGTTGAAGGAGAAGAAATTTCTCTCCGGCAAGGGACCGAGACAATCGATGATGTCGTGAATATGCTCGTCGAACGCGGAGGGGTATATCCGGACGTGTTGTCCGATGTTTCGAAATTGCGCTTCGCTCTCGATCAGGATTATGCAACCACAGAATCAATCGTCGGTTCGGCAACGGAACTGGCCATTTTCCCGCCGGTAACCGGCGGATGATACGGATCGAGGTCAGCGCATGTGATTTTGATATTGGCGCCGAGACCGCGAAGGTTGCGGAGCAGGGTGGCGGCGCGATTGCCAGTTTCGTCGGCCAGGTGCGCGACGACGGAAATTTGGATACACTGGAGCTCGAACATTATCCGGCGATGACCGACAAGGCGCTTCGGGCGATCGCCGAAGCCGCTCAAGCCGACTGGCCGCTTCATGCGATCACGATTTTTCACCGGGTGGGCAAACTGTCGGTTGGCGACAATATCGTCCTGGTGGTGACCGGATCCGATCATCGCGAGGCGGCGATCGAATCCTGTTCCTTCATCATGGACCGGTTGAAGACCGTGGCGCCGTTCTGGAAGAAAGAGACTGGTTCTGACGGATCGACCAAATGGATCGAAGAGCGCGATTCAGATGTCAAGGCGTCGGAAAAATGGCAAAAATAGCATTGGTTCGGGTCGGTCTATGCACCGGCTTTGGATGTCCAGTTTTGCGCTCCCTTCATGATTTCCGCCAATAGTTGAAACTCGCTGCGCCGGGGGCTGTTGGTGCGCCATACCAGTGCAATGTCCCGGGTCGCGTTATCCGATTGCAGCGGTCGTGCGACAATGTTCGTGTGATTCAATATCCCGCTGTCGATCGCCATTTTCGGAAGCAGGGTCAGGCCGAGGCCATTGTCTACCATCTGGACCAGCGTGTGCAGCGAAGTTCCCATCATTCGAGCGGAAGCTCTCAGCTCGGGCCGATTGCAGGCTGCCAGTGCATGGTCTTTGAGACAATGCCCGTCCTCGAGTAACAACAGGCGGGTTTCGTCCAGCGTCGCCGGATCAACCCGCGCAGGCGGATCACGCGGATCATCTTTCGGGAAAGCGACAAAAATCTCGTCGCTGAACAGGACTTCGGATTCCACGTCGCCGCAAGGGAAGGGCAGCGCCAGCAAAACGCAATCGGCATGGCCGTGATGCAGCGAATCGCAGGCGGCCTGGCTGGTCTCCTCTTTCAGATAGAGTTTGAGCTCCGGCCGTTCCTTGCGCAATTGTGGCAACAGGCGGGGCAAAAGAAAGGGCGCAATCGTCGGAATGACACTCATCCGGACATCGCCGGCCAATGGCTTGCCTGCGGATCGCGCCATTTCGGACAATTCCTCCGCCTCGCGCAAGATCCGGTAGGATTTTTCCACCATCTGGTTGCCCAGTTCGGTAAAACGGACAACCCGGCGCGTGCGCTCGACCAGAACGATGTCGAGCAGCGCTTCCAGTTCCTTTATACCCGCCGACAAGGTCGACTGGGTGACAAAGCAGGACTCCGCCGCCTTGCCGAAATGGCCATGTTCTTTCAGCGCCACCAGATATTGCAATTGCTTGAGCGTGGGGAGGTAGGTCGACATTATCGATACTTTCGATCAGTGCTTGATATTTGATTTAATATAATGATTATTAGGGGTTTGAAAAGCGTCATCGGATTTGCGTTGCAAGAAAAGACTGGAAATAGTGGATTGTCGTCCCTATTTTGAAAATCTTCGCAACATCCGGAGAATATGAATATGTTTCGGGAACTGGGCGCTTATCTGGATTCCATCAAGGCTCGCGACCCGGCCCCGCGATCGCGCTGGGAAGTTCTGCTATATCCCGGTGTGCTGGCTGTCGGCCTGCACCGGCTGGCGCATTGGCTGTTCAAGGGCGAACTATATTTCTTTGCCCGGCTGATCAATCACATCTCGCGATTTTTTACCGCAATCGATATCCATCCCGGTGCGAAAATCGGTCGGCATCTGTTTATCGATCACGGTTTTACCGTGATCGGCGAAACCGCTGACATTGGCGACAATGTGACGATCTATCAATGCGTGACGCTGGGCGGGACCAACCCGACCAACGGTATCGGCGGCAAGCGTCACCCCTCGATCGAAGATGATGTAATCCTGGGTTCGGGAGCCCAGGTTTTGGGCCCGATCACGGTCGGAAAACGGGCGCGGGTCGGTGCCAATGCGGTGGTGACGCAGGATGTACCCGAAGGCGCGACTATGGTCGGTGTCCGTGCCCGCCCGACGCTGGTCGAGGCAAAGGAATATCAGAAAGACTTCGTTCCCTACGGAACGCCGTGCAGCGAGATATTCGATCCATCGACGCAAAAGCTGGAAATCTTGCAGTGCGAGATGGAGCAATTGCAGAAACGCATCGCGGCTTTTGCCGTTGAGCGGAACAATAACGGCAAAGGCATCGAGACCAAGGGACGTGATCGCGCTTGATGCGTTTTTCCGGGTCCAATATCTCGGCATTCCCGCAGCGTGGCGGCCCTTCTCAGGTCGGATTTGAACGCGCGGAAATGGAACGGATTCTCGGCCTATATGGCCGGATGGTGGCCGCCGGCCACTGGAAGGATTATGCCATGGACATGCGGCCCGATGTCGCGATTTTCGCGGCCTTTCGCCGGGCATCGGAACGTCCGCAAATAAGAATCGAGAAACGGCCAGCAGACCGCAACCGTCAGGGCATGTGGTCATTGCATGGAGAGCAGGGCCAGATCCTGAAACGTGGCCATGATCTGGCCGGTATTCTGGCTCCGGTCGAGCGCAAGCTTGTGAAACTCGTCACCGACTAGAAATATGGGCTGCGCTTTACGACAGGCCGACCCGGCAATTATGCCGGAACAGCATCGGTGTCGAGAGCATAGCCGGCCGAACGGACCGTGCGGATGATGTCGGCTCTGCCATTGGCGTTGAGCGCCTTGCGGAGCCGCCGGATATGCACATCGACGGTACGAAGCTCGATATCACTATCCTGGCCCCAGACGCTGTCGAGCAGTCGTTCGCGGGAAAAAACCCAGTTGGGATGTTCCAGAAAATGGCGCAGCAGGCGGAATTCGGTCGGACCAAGCGCAACGGTTTCGCCACCGCGTTTCACCCTGTGGCCGACGGTGTCCATTTCCAGATCACCAAAAGTCAGTTTTTCACCGGCGAGAGCGGGGCGGACGCGGCGCAAGACGGCTTTGACGCGCGCGATCAGTTCCCGCGGGCTGAACGGTTTGGTGATATAGTCGTCGGCACCGGTTTCCAGTCCACGGATCTTGTCTTCTTCTTCGCCACGGGCGGTCAGCATGATGATGGGAATATTGGCAGTTTCCGATGATCGGCGAAGCCGTCTGCAGACCTCGATACCGGACAGGCTCTCCAGCATCCAGTCGAGCAAGATCACGTCCGGACGATGTTCCTGGACCAGCAAAAGCGCTTCCTCGCCATCACTGGTGTGGATGACATCATATTCTTCTTTCTTGAAATTCCAGGTCAGGAGTTCCGCCAGCGCAGCGTCATCTTCTACCAGCAATAATTTTGCGTTCACCATCAGTCTGCCTCGTCACTCAGCGTATCGTCCAGCAAATCCGTCGGATCTTCACCGCGGGTGCGTTCCGGCATCGGTTCGCCGGTCGCGGCAAAATAGACCATCTCGGCGACATTGGTCGCATGGTCGCCGATACGTTCCAGATTCTTGGCGATGAACAGCAAATGGGCGGCCTCGCTGATATCCTTGGGGTTTTCGATCATATGGGTGATCACGGCGCGAAAGATACTATTGTAGAAATCATCGACGATTTGATCGCGCCGGTTCACCTCCATCGCCAGTTCCGCATCCCGACGGGCAAAGGCGTCGAGCGAATCGCGGACCAGTTCGCTGGCAATTTTCGACATAGAAGGAAGTAGGGAGATGGGCGTCAACCGGCGGGTTTTTGTAACCAATGGCACCCGTTTGGCGATATTTTTCGCATAGTCGCCAATCCGTTCGACGACGCCGGATATCTTGAACGTGGCAATCAATTCTCTCAGATCATCGGCCATCGGCGCGCGCAGGGCGATCGTTTGAAAGGTCAATTCGTCGATCCGCTTCTCGAGATCGTCGATCAACTTGTCTTCCCTGACAACTTCCGCCGCCAGTTCCAGATCGCTGTTTTCCAGCGCCCGCATGGCCTTGTCAATTGCCTGTTCGCTGCGCCCGCCAATTTCTGCAACCATGCCCCGCAACTGGTTGATATCGGAATCAAACGCTTTGACGGTATGTTCTGTACCACTATTGGCCATGTCTTGTTCCTAATCCTCTGCCGGTCAACCGTAACGACCGGTAATATAGTCCCGCGTTTTTTCTTCGCGCGGGTTGGTGAAAATATCTGTCGTCTCGCCATATTCTACCAGCGTTCCAAGGTGGAAAAAGGCAGTTTTCTGGGAAACACGAGCTGCCTGCTGCATATTGTGGGTGACTATGACGATAGCATATCTGCCGCGCAATTCGTGGATCAGCTCTTCGATCTTGGCGGTCGCGATCGGATCGAGGGCCGAGCACGGCTCGTCCATCAGGATTACTTCCGGATCAACCGCTATCGCACGGGCGATACACAGACGCTGTTGCTGGCCGCCCGACAATGCGGTGCCGCTGTCCTGCAACCGGTCTTTTACCTCGCCCCACAGACCGGCGCGCTGCAACGATGATTCGACGATATGGTCCAGCTCGTCCTTGCCGGTAGCCAGCCCGTGAATGCGCGGGCCATAGGCAATATTGTCATAGATGGATTTGGGGAAGGGATTGGGCTTCTGGAAAACCATGCCGACGCGGGCGCGCAACTGGACAACGTCCATGCTCGCCGCATAAATATCTTCCCCTTCCAGCATGATATCGCCGGTGACGCGAGCAATCGGAATAGTGTCGTTCATCCGGTTCATGCAGCGCAAAAAGGTCGACTTGCCGCAGCCGGACGGTCCGATAAACGCGGTAACGCTATCCATGTTCACGTCGATAGAGACATCTTTGATTGCCTGCTTGTCGCCGTAAAAAACGTCGACATGGCTAGCCGTCATTTTCGGCGCGCTGGTTTCGCCAGTCGTGTCTGTTGTGGTCGAGTCTGTCATATTTACGCTTTCGCTCGATTCTTGCATTTCTTCATATTTCATGGGCGGCACCTACCAGCGCGTTTCAAAGCGGTTGCGCAAATATATGGCCAGCGCGTTCATCGTCAGCAGAAACAATAATAGCACAATGATCGCTGCCGATGTTTTCTCGACAAAGCCGCGGTCTACTTCGTCGGACCAGAGGAATATCTGCACCGGTAATACGGTCGCCGGATCGGTGATCCCGCTTGGTGGGGTCGCGATGAAAGCGCGCATGCCGATCATCAACAGGGGAGCCGTCTCGCCCAATGCCCGAGCCATGCCGATGATGGTTCCGGTCAATATGCCTGGCAGAGCGAGCGGCAAGACATGGTGGAACACCACTTGCAGCGGGCTTGCACCGATGCCCAGCGCGGCTTCGCGGATTGACGGGGGGACCGCCTTGACCGCGTTCCGTCCGGAAATGACGATCACCGGCATGGTCATCAGGGCAAGTGTCAAGCCACCGACCAGTGCGCCGGAACGCGGCATGCCGAAAAAGTTGAGGAACACGGCCAGACCGAGCAAGCCGAAGATAATCGACGGCACGGCTGCCAGATTGTTGATCGAAACCTCGATGAGATCGGTCAGACGGTTTTTCGGCGCATATTCCTCGAGATAGAGTGCGGCGAATACACCAACCGGAAAGGCGAGCAGCAGCGTCACGATCATCGTGATCAATGAACCCTTGAACGCGCCCCAGATACCGACTTGCATCGGGTCCGTTGCATCCGAATTGCTGAGGAAATTCCAGTTGAACCCGGTTGAGAACTGGCCTGAAAATTCGCTGACCCTCTTTTCCGCTTCCGGGTTGCCTACGTCCTTATAGGCGACATCTATTTCCGAGACCACCGGCAGATATATCGTTGCTTTCTGTTCGACGATTTTCGGGTCGGCGAGGATCATCGCGTTGACTGTTGTCCATCCACCCGGCGAGAACAGATCGTTGCCAGCCTCTCCATATTGTAGATCGATACTGCTATCGACAATCTCCCGTAGTCCCATGGACTGCAGATTGCTGTTCGCGTCGGGGCCCTCAAATTGGCTGGAAGAAACACCGCCGGTGGCCGCCGGAAAATCGATTTCAAGCGGCAGTTCTGTCTGCGTGAAGCCGCGAAATCCGTTGCCTACCATGACGATCAGCAGGAATGCCAGAAAACCGGCGGACAATATGATGGCTCCCATGCCGATCGCCTTGAACCGGCGTTCAGCCGCATAGCGCCGGGCAATGCGCTTCTGCATCGCAGCACCCTGCCAGTCGGTTGGCCGACGCTTCATTTCGGTGAGACTATTCATAAGCTTCCCGGTATTTTTTGACCACGCGCAAGGCGATGAGGTTGAGCAGCAAAGTTACGATGAAGAGAACCAGTCCCAAGGCAAAGGCTGCCAGCGTCTTCGGACTGTCAAACTCCTGATCCCCGGTCAGCAACTGCACTATCTGTGTAGTAACCGTGGTGACGCTGGAAAACGGGTTGGCTGTCATATTGGCCGCAAGACCGGCAGCCATGACGACGATCATCGTCTCGCCGATCGCACGGCTGACCGCCAGCAGGACGCCGCCGACGACACCGGGCAAGGCGGCAGGGATAAGCACCTTCTTGATGGTCTCGCTTTGGGTTGCGCCCATTGCCAGTGATCCGTCACGCATCGCGCTGGGAACCGCGGCAATACTGTCATCGGCCATCGAGGAAACGAAAGGAATGATCATGATGCCCATCACCACGCCAGCGGCCAGAGCGGATTCGGAAGAGGCGCTGGTGATACCGATAGAGACCGCGAAATCGCGCAGCGCAGGGGCCACCGTCAGAGCAGCAAAATAGCCGTAGACAACGGTCGGTACTCCGGCGAGCACCTCCAGGATGGGCTTCATCCAGGCCCGGAATTTTGCCGGCGCATATTGGGTGAGATAAATGGCGCTCATCAGTCCGAGCGGAATAGCGACGATCATCGCGATGATCGCACCGATAAATACTGTGCCCCAGAACAGCGGAATAGCGCCGAACCCGGTTTCGCCTCTCGGTCCGGCTACTGCCTTCGGGTTCCATTCGGTGCCGAACAGAAAATCAATTGGCGAAACCATGGAGAAGAAGCGGGCCGATTCAAAAACCAGCGAGAGGAATATGCCGACCGTGGTGACGATTGCGATTAGCGATGCAAGCAGCAGCACCAGCATTGTCACCCGTTCGATTTTCGTACGTGCTCTCAGGTCCGGCTTGATTTTCAGCCAAGCATAAGCACCGAAAGCGAAGACCATAAGCAACGCCGAGACAACCCCTATCATCTGGTAATAGGAGATCGCATCGCGATAGGGATTTACCATCGCCTGGGATAGCGGATTGAATGCGTTGACCTGATTTCCGTAAGCAATGGCGCGGGCTTCGGACAAAATAGCGGCGCGGGCAAAGCCCCCTTCCGGCAATTGCGCCGCGGCAGGGCTGGTCAGCGCTGCATCGGTAATCAGGGCCGGGCTGATAAAGCTCCACAACAGCATGAAGATTGTTGCCGGAACAATGGCCCATAGGGCAACATACCAACCGTGATAGCTCGGCAGGGAATGCAGCACCGAACGGGCGCTTTTGCCATTTTTCTGCAGCCCGGCCGCTTTCAAGCGGCCAAAAAACCACGCGACGAGGCCCAGGCCGGCCACGAGAAAAAGGAGCGTCGTGCTAGTCACAATATCTGGTTCCGCCCCTGGTTCAAAATCATCTGGAAAGGAACGCTCGTTGCCGAGCGCTTATTTAAGTTCGCTAAGGTCAAGCGGGGTCATGTTGCGGACGACTTCGGTCATCTTTGCTCTTGTCTCGTCAGGCAAAGCAATCAGTCCGGCTTTTACCAGATAGCCGTCCCGGCCACCGGCGTTGATAAACTGCAGCATATAATCTTTCAGTCCCGGTATCACGCCGACATGCTGTTTCTTTACATAAACATAGAGGGGCCGGGCGCCGGGATATTCTCCCGAAGCAATGGCATCATAGGTCGGGTTGATCCCGGACACCGCGATACCACGCACGCTGTCCAGATTTTCTTCAAGAAAACTATAGCCAAAAATACCGACGCTGTTGGGATTGGCTTTCAGCTTCTGGACGATGAGATTGTCATTCTCGCCCGCATCGACATAGGCGCCGTCGGCTCTGACTTCGTGGCAGATAGATTCAAATTCGGCCTTGTTGCTATCCTTGAGCGCCTTTGTCGCCGGATCGGTAACGCAGCCTACTTCCATGATCAGCTCGGTAAGCGCGTCCCTCGTACCGGAGGTTGACGGCGGGCCATAAACGCTGATCGCTAATTTTGGCAGGGAAGGGTCGATATCCGACCATTTTTTTGCGGTATTTTCCTTGCCGAACGGACGTTCGGCGATGGCCTTGTAAATCTGTACCGGGGTCAGGGAAAAGGAAACGCCATTATTCGCCTGCGCGATAGCAATGCCGTCTATACCGATTTGCACTTCGACAACATCGTTGACGCCGTTGCTATGGCATAATTCGAGTTCGGATGCTTTGATCCGCCGTGAGGCATTCTCGATATCCGGAGTGCCCGCACCGACGCCGGCGCAGAACAGGCTCATGCCACCGCCGGTACCGGTCGATTCCAGAATAGGAGAAGGATTTTCTCCGCTGAGGCTGAATTGTTCGGCTACGGCCTTGGCAAAAGGGAAAACCGTGGACGATCCGACGATCCGGATTTCGGTCCGGGTCCCGCTTTGGCCGCCCGAAGCCTGATCCTGGCAGCCTGAGGCAGCAAGAGAGGCGATGGTCAGGAAAGCGAGTTTTCTTAACATGAAATATTCCTCAATTCATCCGGTCTGAAATCTTTGGAAAAACCACCAATGACCCCAAAGAAAGACTTGTTGGGCCGGCTTTTAGGGGGACGCAAAGTCTTGATCATTACAATTATGTTACAGAAATGTGACAGCATGTGATCACCGGCTTCTGCATATATTATGCAACAGGAAAGTCGTGCGACGCTTTTCCCGCCTCGACTGTGCCCGTATCGTCTGGAGCAGGACCATTTTTGGCGATTGGCAGCAGAACAGAAACCGTCGTGCCGACGCCCACCTTGCTGGTAATTTCCATCCGTCCGCCGTGCCGTTCCGAAATATGCTTGACGATCGCAAGTCCCAGACCGGTTCCCCCGATCGATTTGCTGCGCCCCTTGTCCACGCGATAAAACCGCTCGGTGAGGCGCGGGATATGTTCGGGAGCAATGCCGTCGCCCTGGTCGCTTATCGCCAAAGACAGCATCGTCCCGCTTTTATTGGGTGTCACATCGATTCTGACGGGCGCCCCCTTTTTTCCATATTTGAACGCGTTGCTCAGCAGATTGTATATGACCTGGGACAATTGCGCCCGATCACCGTGGATCTGGGGGATGTCGGCAGGAAGATTGACCTGGATTTCCTTTTCATTCTTGCCGCGACTGTTGATGTAGAAATCGCGCGCTTCTTCGACCAGATCGCTCAGATCGATCACGTCGGACGGCAACTGGAACTTTTCCGCCTCGATCCGCGAAAGCGACATCAGGTCTTCGATCAGACGCTGCATGCGATCGGCTTCGTCATACATTATCTTCAGGAATCGCGCGCGTGTCGCGTCATCCTTGCCGGCTTTCGGGTCTTCCAGAGTTTCCAGAAATCCTTTGATCGCGGCGAGCGGCGTGCGCAGTTCGTGGCTGGCATTGGCGACAAAGTCGGTACGCATTCTTTCCGCCGCATAGCGACTGCTCTGGTCCGAAAGCTGGACCAGTTTCAGGCCATCTTCCAGCGTGTGAATCCGCAACTCCCATCTCTGGTCGGTGCTGCCGACGCCGACCAGGAGAATCGGCTCCCCGGTGTGCTTCGCGTCGGGGTTGGCGAGCCGGTCGGCGGCGGCGGGGTGACGGATTGCGATGCGCACATCCTCGCCGACAATATGGTTTCCGAGAACCTTGGCCGCCGCCGGATTCGCTGCTGCGACCCTCGCGTTGCGCACCAGCAATATCGGATCGGTGATCGGGTCGATTATATCCTGATAGGCTTCCGAGCGGCCCTGATAGAGGATGCGTTTGCGCTGGCGTTCCAGTGCGGCGGGGTCCGGCGGAGGCGGTGGAGGCGGGTCCTGGAGAACTGTGAACAGGGCAATCACGCTGGAACAGATCACCACAATGATCTGTGGTCCCGATTGCGATAATTGGCTTGCCAATATCGCGCCGCCGACGATGAACAGCAATGCAACCAGCAGTCTGGCGGGGGCAATAGAGGTCATCGGGCGTGTTCTGGCATGATCATGTCATCTATTTAAGCCCTGCATTGCCGGAACGGCAACGACAATGTTTCGAAATCGATGTCGGACTGCGACGGCCTATGGATCGGGTTAACGATTTCCGGCTCTATGTCCCGATTATGGACGCGGATTGCGGCGGGGGACTGTTTACTCGCTTTTCATGCTATTTCTGATAATGAGCGGATATCTGGAGCAAGAGCAACCATGGATAGAAATTCGATGAATGAAGACCTTCCATCTGGACCGTCGGGAAATAGCGATCTGAACAAGGGAATCGTAACCCGCCGGCGCGCCCTGATGATGGGCGCTGTGACAGCTTCTGCAGTGGTGAGTATCAAGCCTGCTCTGGCGCAAACCGCGGGTTCGGTGCTCAATTGCGAAATTCCGGTCCCCGGCAACCATGCTTCGGGTGGATATATCGCCGCCGATGGCGCGGTTGTTACATCGGACACGCCAGGCGCATATCCGCCAGCGGGTCGCAATTTCACCGGTGAAGAAGTGCGCCGGGCGATGAACGGGCGGACGCTGCCGGGCACCTCGCGCGACCAGTCGGAAGCTTATGTAAATTATATCCGCAGGCTGCAATCCGGACAAAGCGGGTTTACCTGCTACGCCTCGCTGCAAATGCCGCGCTGATATTCCCAATTTTAACATTTGCCTGCTAGGGGACTGTCATGTCGTCCCGGAACCGCAGGTAGAATATCATGACCCAGAAATATCGGGCTGCGGCGCAAGATGATCTGATCTGGCATGATCTCGACAGCATGACGCTGTTATACCATCGACCGTCCGGCATCACCCATATGCTGGCCGATCCCGCACCCGCAGTACTGGAAGTCATGGAAGGACATTCTCTGACCGCTGCCGAAATAGCGGCGCGGTTGACCGCGACATATGAAATCGAAGCCGATATCGATTCGGAGGATATTGTTCTTGCCCGCCTGGAAGAGCTTTCCGGACTGGGCCTTGTGGCGCGGGTTACGGGCTAATGGGGGAGATGCACCAGATCCTGCTGAAAATCGGTCCCGCTGCTTTCCGGATCGCCTCGGCCTGGCGGGAGCCGCTGGACCAACTGGCCGCGCTATACAGCGACTATCCGGCACCAGCCGATCAAAGCGTTGATTTTACCGTCCGTCTCGAGCCGGAAAAACCGTGGCGCCGCTTCATCCGGCCGTCGGTGCATATCGGCGGCGATTTCTGGCTGCCCGATGCCGCGCCCTTGCCGCTCAAACAGGGATTGCTGGCCGCCGAAATGGGGATGAACCTGCAGATGGCGCTGGGCTGGCGGCGGCATTTGCTGCTCCATGCCAGCAGCGTCGAGAAAGACAGCAAGGCGCTGATCATGACCGGTCTTTCCGGGTCGGGAAAGTCGACCTTGTCGGCAATGCTGGCCGAAAAAGGCTGGCGCTTCATGGGTGACGAATTTGCGCTTTTGAGTCTCGATTCCGGTCAAATCTCTCCCTTTCCACGCCTGATCAGTCTGAAAAACGAGGCAATCGGTGCGATGCAGAAGATTGCTGCCGAATCCCGTTTCGGTCCGGAGATGAATGCCACGCCGAAAGGCGATATTCGCCATCTGGTTCCGCCCAAAGCCGCTGTCGAGCGGATGGACGCGCCTGCCAGGCCGGCATTGCTGCTCTTTCCGAGATTCGGCCATGCGCCGGAATTGCGGGAAATGGGCAAATCGGAGGTCTTCGTCAGGCTGACCCAGGCTTCGACAAATTATGTGGCGCTGGGAGAGGCGGGCTTTCGCGCGTTGACCCGTTTTGTCGACCAGGTTCCGGTAAAGGCCATGGACTATCAATCGACCGATCAGGCCGAAGCGATGATCCGCGACTTGTGGAGCCGATTGCCATGATGCGCGACGCCCGGCTTTTGATAAATGCCCTGCGCGATCCGGCGAGCGTCGAGCCGCTCGACAGCGGGCAGTGGACCGAATTGATCAGCATCGCCCGCGCGGAATCGCTGATCGGGTCGCTCGCGCATCGGGTGCAGGATAGGACGGTGCCGGATCGTGCGCGCGCCGTTCTGCAGGATGCTATCGAGGCGCATGATCTGGCGCGCCAGCAGGCCTTGTGGGAGGCCGATTGCGCCCGACGGGCCTTGGCGGATTATCCCGGCAAGATCGCGCTGATGAAAGGCACTGCTTATGTCGCGGCCAATCTCTCTGCCGGCGTCGGCCGCAGCATCGGCGATCTGGATATCATGGTCGCGCGCGAAGATCTTCCGGTCGTCGAAGCCGCATTGCTCGATGCGGGATGGGAATGGGTCAAACCCGATCCCTATGATGATCAATATTATCGCGAGCATATGCACGAACTGCCGCCGCTGATCCACCGCGAGCGCGACCGGATGATAGACGTCCACCACACTATCTTGCCGCTGACCGCCGGTCCCAGGCCGGATGCGGAGGCCATGTTGAACGATGCTGTCCGGTTGGAGAACGGTCTTTATGTCATGGCACCTGCCGACATGGTGCTCCATTCGATTGCCCATTTATTTGCAGACGGCGATCTGGCGGGCGGGCTCCGGAACCTGTGGGATATCAACCTTCTGCTGGGGCATTTTTCTGCCGAGGACAAAAATTTCTGGGCTGAACTGCATCGCCGCGCGCAGATTCACGGATTGTGCGCTGAACTGGCCAGGGCATTGCGCCTGTCCAATCGCCTATATCGGACGCCGCTGGATGAATCGCGCCGGGATGGAACAAGTATCTCCGATAGTTTCTATGTCCGCCGCTTGCTCGCCCGGGACGGATATGGTCGCGAAACCCGCAAGTTCACCCGCTTTGCCTTTTATGTCCGATCACACTGGCTGCGGATGCCGCCGCTGATGCTCGCCCGTCATTTGTGGACCAAATGGCGCAAAGGCGGGAAACCATCGAATTGAACCGGTCTAGAGGGCGATAAACGGACTGGATTAAGCGTGCCCCGCATGGCATTAGCCGCTGCAAATGGGCGGTAAAGAGCCCCGACCAATCAAGTTCTCCGGAGTATCCTTATGACCGATCGCCCGCTAGCCGCAATCATATTAGCCGCCGGACAAGGCACGCGGATGAAATCGGACAAGCACAAGGTGCTGCATCCGATCGCCGGCAAGCCGATGCTCCACCATCTGCTCGATACGGTCGATTCCATTGGCGTCGAGCGCACCGTTGTCGTGGTCGGTGCGCGCCGGGAGCAGATCGAAGCCAGCGTCAAGGGGCGCAATGTCGCGATCGCGGTGCAGGAAGACCAGCTCGGCACCGGCCATGCCGTCGCCCAGGCGCACGACGCGCTCAAGGGTTTCGCCGGCGATGTGCTGATCCTTTACGGCGATGTTCCCATGGTCAGCGCCGACACGATGCGGGACATGATCTATCGCCTCAACAACGGCTCTGAACCGCGCGCGGTCGTGCTCGGCTTTCGTCCCGATGACGCTGGTGCTTATGGCCGGATCATCGCCGATGAACAGGGCGAAATCAAGAAGATGGTCGAGTATAAGGACGCCAGTGATGCTGAGCGCGGGGTAAACCTGTGCAATAGCGGGCTGATGGCGGCGCGCTCGACCGATCTGTTCATCCTGCTCGACCAGATCAGCAACGACAATGCCGCGGGCGAATATTATCTGCCCGATATCGTCATGCTGCCGGGCCAGAAAAGCGCGGTGATCGAGGTCGATGATCCGGCCGAGGTCGCCGGCGTGAACAGCCGCGCTGAACTGGCGGCGGTCGAAGGCGACTGGCAGGCCCGTCGCCGCGAGCGGGCGATGGCGGATGGCGTCAGCCTGATCGCACCGGAAAGTGTGTGGTTTTCCCATGACACGCAAATTTCCTCGGACGTGGTCATCGAGCCCAACGTGATATTCGGTCCGGGTGTTTCCATCGCCAGCGGCGCGAAAATTTACGGCCACAGCCATATCGAAGGCGCGACCATCGGTCCGAACGCCAATGTCGGCCCCTTCGCCCGCCTGCGACCCGGCGCGGTGATGGAGGAAGGCTCGAAAGTCGGCAATTTTGTCGAGATGAAGAAAGCCACTTTGGGGAAAGGCGCCAAGGCCAATCACCTGAGCTATCTCGGTGACGCCGACGTGGGCGAGGGCGCCAATATCGGAGCCGGCACCATCACCTGCAATTATGACGGCTATTTCAAATATAAGACGGTGATCGGCAAGGGCGCGTTTATTGGGTCAAACAGCGCCCTGGTGGCGCCGGTTACGATCGGTGACGGTGCAATTGTCGGGGCAGGGGCGACTTTGACGAAAGATGTCGCCGCCGGGGATCTGGCACTGGTCCGGGCGGAGCAGACGGCCAAGGCGGGTTGGGCGACAAAATTTCGTAGCGCTATGCTGAAGAAGAAGGCTGGGAAATAGCCGGCATGCGAGCGGCTGAACGGCGAGCTTCCTCCTTTTTGGCCGATGCTATATCCGGTCATGATCGGGAGTCTCGCTGCATCCCGATGGATGGTGGCGACTTGACATGATATCACGATATGATATCAGTATATCATCATGACCCGAATCCTTGCTGATCTTCCCGAAGACGATGTGAAATGGCTCGACGCGCAGGCGGCGGAGCAGGGCAAGTCGCGTGCGCAGTTGCTGCGCGAGGCGGTGAGCGCCTATCGGGCCGAAGGCAGCAGGGACTGGATTTCCAAAGGACGGGGCTATTGGAAAGATCGGCCTGATATCGGCGACAGCGTAACATATCAGCGGGCTATCCGCGCCGACCGCGACTGTGCCTAGCAACCGATGTCCACGCCATTTTTCGACACCAATATCATCATCGACTGGTTACAGGACCGACCGGGCGCGGCCAGTGAGCTTGAACGGTATTCAAAGCACAGGATCAGCCGTATTGTCTGGACAGAAGTGATTGCAGGGGAACCACTGGAAACCCGCCGTACGGTGCAAGACCTGCTTTCACCGTTCGAAATCGTCGAACTGGATGCACGAATTGGCGATGCTGCAGCGGATATCCGCTACCGCACGCGAATGAAGCTGCTTGATGCCATGATTCTTGCTACCGCGCAGGTCAATGGCGCTATATTGGTTACACGAAACACCAAGGATTTTCCTGCAAATATGCCGGGCATCCGCGTACCTTACGCATTTTAAGAAGAAAGTCCGGAAAACCATGTGCGGAATTATAGGAATTGTAGGCAAGGACCCTGTCTCGGATCGTCTGGTCGATGGCCTGAAGCGCATGGAATATCGCGGCTATGACAGCGCTGGTGTCTGCACCGTGCATAATGGCCAGATGGTCCGGCGCCGCGCCGAGGGAAAGCTTGCCAATCTGGTAAATGTTCTCAAAACCGATGATGCCGCTGGTAATATCGGCATCGCCCACACCCGCTGGGCGACACATGGCGCGCCAACGACAAACAATGCCCATCCCCATGCAACCGGCGAAGTGGCGCTGGTTCACAACGGCATTATCGAAAATTTCAAGAGCTTGCGCGAAGAGCTGAGCGCACGCGGGCGGTCGTTTGAAAGCGAGACCGATACCGAAGTGGTCGCGCATCTGGTTAGCGAGCAAGTTGAAGCGGGCAAGTCTCCGCAAGAAGCGGTCCAGGCAATATTGCCGTTGTTGCGCGGCGCCTTTGCGCTGGCGATAGCGTTCCGTACCCAGCCTGATCTGCTGATCGGCGCGCGTCTCGGTTCGCCTCTGGTGGTCGGCTATGGCGACGGTGAAACCTATCTGGGGTCAGACGCCTTGGCGCTTGCCCCGCTGACCCAGAAGATTGCCTATCTTGAAGAAGGCGACTGGGTGGTCATAACCCGCGAGGGCGCTGAAATTTATGACAAGGACAACCAGCCGGTAGAGCGCGAAATCACGACCTCCGGCGTTTCCGCAGCAGCGATTGAAAAGGGCAATTATCGCCATTTCATGCAGAAGGAGATTTTCGAACAACCGACCGTGGTCGCGCAAACGCTGCAAAGCTATATCCGCCCGCTGGAGCAGCAAGTGGCGCTGCCGCAAATGGATTTCGATCTGCGCGATATCAAGCGGATCACGATCGTGGCCTGCGGGACCAGCTATTATGCCGGCATGGTCGCCAAATATTGGTTCGAGACTTTTGCCCGCGTACCGGTGGATCTCGATTTTGCTTCGGAATTCCGTTATCGCGATCCGGTGCTGGAAGCAGGCGGTCTGGCCCTTTTCATATCGCAGTCGGGCGAGACGGCGGATACGCTGGCTGCGTTGCGGCACTCCAAGGAAAATGGCCAGAAGATTGCCGTGGTTGTCAATGTTCCAACCAGCAGTATGGCGCGGGAGGCCGATTTGCTTCTCCCCACCCATGCCGGTCCCGAAATCGGGGTTGCTTCGACCAAGGCCTTTTCCTGCCAGCTGGCCGTGCTGGCGGCGCTGGCGGCTCATCTTGCGGTGGTGAAAGGGAAGATGACCCGCGACGAGGAGAGGGAAGTCGTCAAGCATCTGACCGAAGCGCCAGCCGCTCTGAACGCTGCACTCGCCCATGACGATGATATTGCCGATATGGCCCATCATATCGCGCCGGCGCGGGACGTCCTTTATCTCGGCCGTGGTCCGGACTATCCGCTGGCGATGGAAGGCGCGCTGAAGCTCAAGGAAATCAGCTATATTCACGCAGAGGGCTATGCCTCCGGCGAGATGAAACATGGTCCGATCGCCTTGATCGATGAAGCGGTGCCGGTGATCGTGCTGGCGCCTTCAGGACCATTGTTCGAAAAGACCGTGTCCAACATGCAGGAAGTCATGGCCCGGGGCGGGAAGGTCGTGCTGATCTCCGACGCCGAAGGTATTGCCGAAGCCGGTGATGGCTGTCTGGCGACGATCGAGATGCCGAAAGTGCATCCGCTGATCGCACCATTGGTCTATGCCGTGCCGGTACAGTTGCTCGCCTATCATGTGGCAGTCGCCAAGGGGACGGATGTCGATCAACCCCGCAATCTCGCAAAATCGGTCACGGTGGAATAATCATGGTAACAAACCCCTCCCTCGTCTCGGTCGAGACTGCCAGCGGCAAATTCCAGCAGACCGTCAAGGTTGGAAAACATGTTTTCCTTGCCGATGAGCCTGAGTCATTCGGCGGGACCGACAGCGGGCCTTCGCCTTATGATCTGCTGCTCGCCGCGCTGGGAAGCTGCACGTCGATGACGATGAAGATGTACGCCGACCGCAAGGGCATTCCTCTGGAAGGTGTGCATATCGTGCTCGAGCACAGCCGCGAACATGCGGAAGACTGCCGCAATTGCAATAATGACGACAATCGGATCGATGTCATTGACCGGTCGATAGTGCTGCAGGGTGATTTGTCGGATGAGCAGCGTTTGAAGCTACTCGAAATCGCTGAAAAATGCCCGGTTCACCGCACGCTCGAAAACCGGATCGATATCCACACGCTGGAAGTCCGCGAATAGGCAGGGCCGCGGGTGGCTGGAATTGCAACGCTACCCGCTGCAAGCCCCAATGCGATGTCACGCCGGATCTGCGCGGCGCTTTTGGGTTGCGACCGATCGCGGTTCTTGCCTCGGGCTAAAATGACAATATAGATCTATGTTATATTCAGACGCTGCAAACGAATGTAAACGTGTCGCTCCTTACGAAGGCGACGCATATGTTTGGCTATTTTAAAACGGATTCGCTGACACGCATCAACCGGCTTGACCTGATTGATCTTACGCCGCGTTTTCCTCCACTAATCGTGCAGATCATCGTTGCGGTTACTTTCTCCGGCCTTGCTGTAGCCGTGCGAGAATTCATCGACAACTGGGCCGAAGGCGCGGGACCATTTGCCGTCAATATTCCGTTTATATTGCTTGCAACGCTTTTCGGCAGGTTCCGCGCCGGGTTTCTGGCGTTGCTTTTAACAACGGTCTATTCCTGGTATTTTGTACTGCCCGTCACCGGTAGTTTCTCCTTCGAAGACCCCGGTGACCGGGCCAGAACGCTGGTGAACGCAGCAATCGGTTTGATTATAGTAGGTCTTGGTGATGCAGCCCGGACAACCGGTCGCTGGCTGCTTCTCGAAAAAGAACAGCATATTGCGGAACGGGACATGCTCCTTGCCGAAGTCGACCATCGCGTGAAAAACAATCTTGCGATCCTGTCGAGCCTGCTCGCGCTGCAGCAGCAGAAAAGCGATAACCCCGAAGTGACATCGGCGCTTGGCAGGGCCGCGGGCCGCGTTCACAGTCTTTCGAAAGCTTATGAAAGCTTACGATATGACAATCTCGATAATATTGCGATCGTCGACATGCGGGATTTTCTGAACAGGCTCTGCGGTTCGCTCAGAGAGGCTCTGATGCTTGACGGCCGGATCGAGCTGATCGTTGCCGCCGAACCGTGCCAGCTGTCCCGTGATCGCGCCGGTGCGGTCGGGCTTCTGGTCAACGAGCTGGTCACCAACGCGGTAAAACACGCATTTGTTGATCGCGACAAGGGCACGATCAAGGTAGAGTTGCGTGCCGTGCCAGAGGGGGCGGTGCTGGAGGTAGGCGACGACGGCGTCGGTCTGCCCGATATTGTGCGGGATGGAGCCCAGGGCACGCAGTTTTTGAGAGCCTTTGCCCAAATGGCAAAGGGGGAACTGGATTCAGAAACGGGTGAATATGGAACCCGTTATATTTGCCGGCTGGAGGAAACGCCGTGACGGTGCCGAATTTTCACGGCGGATGCCATTGCGGTGCTGTGCGTTTCGAAGGGGCAGCGGAAAGGGCGCCGGAGCTACTCGACTGCAATTGCTCGATCTGCGCCCGGACCGGCTTTCTCCATCTGATCGTGCCGCATCAGGATTTTACCCTGCTGAGAGGCGAGGGCGATCTGACCAGCTACAGATTCGGCAGCGGGCAGGCCGAGCATCTGTTTTGCAGGCATTGCGGTGTCAAAAGCTTCTATCAGCCGCGCTCCCATCCCGATGGCTGGAGCGTCAATTATCACTGTCTCGATGATGATCATGACCTGCGACCAACGGTCAGAAAATTTGATGGCAGAAACTGGGAAAAATCCAGGGCCGGATTGTAGCAACATAGCCGAAATGAAATGGGCCGGCTGGTCTGTTCCAGCCGGCCCATTTCCCGTCATTCAGATCGCGTCAGGCGAGATCGAAGCGACCGGCGTCCATCACCTTGGTCCATGCTGCCACGAAATCGTCCACGAATTTCCGTTCATGGCCGTTCTCGGCATAGACTTCGGCAACAGACCGCAGTTGCGAGTTTGATCCGAACACCAGGTCGGTCCGTGTCGCGCGCCATTTTTCCTCGCCCTTCAGACGGCATTTGCCGATGAACAGCTCGTCACCTGTCTCGTCCACGACCTCCCAGACAGTGCCCATCTCGAGCAGATTGACGAAAAAGTCGTTGGTCAGCTGGCCGGGACGGTCGGTGAAAACGCCTTCGGTCGGCGCGCTCGAATGGTTGGCTCCGAGTACGCGCAGCCCGCCAACCAGCACGGTCATTTCGGGGATGGAAAGGTCGAGCAGGTTAGCGCGGTCGACCAGCATCTCCTCGGTCTTCACGCTCGCCTTGGTCTGGAGATAGTTGCGGAAACCGTCGGCAAAAGGCTCAAGCGGTTCGAAGCTTTCGGCATCGGTCTGCTCGTCGGTGGCATCGCCGCGACCGGTGGTGACCGGAACGCTGATATCGAAACCGGCGTCCCGCGCTGCCTTTTCTACCGCAGCGCT
Organism: uncultured Sphingomonadaceae bacterium; assembly: GCA_947488845.1. GTDB lineage: Bacteria > Pseudomonadota > Alphaproteobacteria > Sphingomonadales > Sphingomonadaceae > Parasphingorhabdus. The sequence continues at coordinate 60,612 of CANLBM010000016.1, forward strand.
ACCGGCGATCACGATCGCATCGGCCATCGAAAGCGAACCGCGCAATTCGTCGATTTTCGACAATATTTTTGCCAGCTCTTCCGGATCATTGGCTTTCCAGTCCTTTTGCGGCGCCAGCCGAACCCGGGCACCATTGGTGCCGCCACGATGATCGCTCTTGCGATAGGTAGAGGCCGAAGCCCAGGCCGCTTTGACCAGCTCGGAAACCGAAAGACCGCTGTCGAGTATCTTGGCCTTGAAGTCCGCAACGTCGCTGTCCGAAGCTTTTGTGCCAGCCGGAACCGGATCCTGCCAGATCAGATCCTCGGCGGGAACGTCGGGACCGAGATAACGGACCTTGGGCCCCATATCGCGGTGGGTCAGCTTGAACCATGCGCGGGCGAAAGCATCGTCCAGCGCCGCCTGATCGTCGCGGAAGCGCTCGGAAATCTTGCGATAGTCCGGGTCGCGCTTCAGCGCCATGTCGGCGGTGGTCATCATCGTCGGGACCTTCTTCGACGGATCGCGGGCATCGGGCGCCATGTCCTCGGGGTCCGGATTGATCGGCTGCCATTGCTTGGCACCGGCCGGGCTTTCGACCAGCTCATAGTCATATTTGAACAACAGCCGGAAATAGTCGCCGCCCCATTGCGTCGGGTTTGGTGTCCACGCGCCCTCAAGGCCGGACGTGGTGATATGGCCTTCACCGATCTGCTCGGGATCAGTTGCCCAGCCAAAGCCCATCAACTGCAGGTCGCCGGATTCCGGGTCGCCGCTCAGCTGGTCGGGAGGAACAGCGCCGTGGCATTTGCCGAACGCATGTCCGCCAGCGGTCAGGGCGACGGTTTCCTCGTCATTCATTGCCATGCGCAAGAAGGTTTCCTTCATGTCGCGGGCCATGCCCTCCGCGTCGTGCGGATTGCCGCCGGGCCCTTCCGGATTGACGTAGATCAGGCCCATCTGGATTGCAGCCAGCGGGTTTTCCATCGCCTTGCCTTCATCGGGGTTGATCCGCGTCGCAACGCCTTCATTGACCCATTGCTCTTCGGAACCCCAATATACATCGGTCTCGGGCTCGTAGACATCCTTGCGGCCGCCGCCGAAGCCGAATACCGGGCCGCCCATTGATTCGATCGCGACATTGCCGGTGAGAACAAACAGGTCAGCCCAGCTGATATTCTCGCCATATTTCTTCTTGATCGGCCAGAGCAGGCGGCGGGCCTTGTCGAGATTGCCGTTATCGGGCCAGCTGTTCAGCGGCGCAAAACGCTGCTGTCCGCTTGAAGCGCCGCCGCGACCGTCGCCGGTGCGATAGGTTCCGGCTGCGTGCCAGGCCATGCGGATGAAAAACGGGCCATAATGTCCGTAATCTGCCGGCCACCAGGGCTGGCTGTCGGTCATTAACGCTGTCAGATCTTTTTTCAGCGCCTGATAATCGAGCGCCTTGAAGGCTTTGGCATAATCGAAATCGGGACCCATCGGATCGGGCGAGGTTCCGCCTTGCGTAAGAATTCCGAGTTGGAGGGAATCGGGCCACCAGTCGCGGTTGGTTCGTCCGAGCAGGCTGCGCACTCCGCCTTCAAAACCCATTGGACAACCTTCGGGGGAACCGGTTGTTTTCATATCCATTTGAACATCTCCTTTGTTGGTGTTGCTTCTGTGGTGCTGCTTCTCTGGCGCATTTCACCGATACCATTGCTTACGTCATGGGGGTCGGTGCGTTAAACGAATTGTCCCTGTCTGAGTGATCACTATTGTCACTTAGACCGGTCATCCGGCGCATGGCGGCTACTATCTTGTACCACGATTGACCGGCTTCATGAAGCGGCATATAAGGCTGGACCAATTCGAGAGGCGGCCAACCGGGTCGCCTTTTCTTTTTCTGTTTGCGTCCCGTTGTTGGAAGGAAAGTAAGATGACGATTACCCCGCTCATGCCCGTATATCCCCGGTGTGGTTTTCGTCCTGTCCGAGGCGAGGGCGCCTGGCTTATTTCCGAAGATGGTTCGCGGGCTCTGGACTTTGCCAGCGGTATCGCGGTCAATCTGCTTGGTCACGGCCATCCGCATCTGACCAAGGCGATACAGGATCAGGCGGCAACGCTGATGCATGTGTCGAACCTCTATGGCAGCCCGCAAGGTGAAAAATTCGCCCAGCGTCTGGTCGACACCACCTTTGCCGACACGGTATTCTTCACCAACAGCGGTGCGGAAGCGGTGGAATGCGCAATCAAGACCGCGCGTGCTTACCATCAGTCGGCAGGCAGCGACCGGTTCGAGATCATCACCTTCAAAAATGCATTCCACGGCCGGACGATGGCGACCATCTCGGCTTCCAATCAGGAAAAAATGCACCACGGTTTCTCTCCATTGCTCGCCGGATTCAAATATGTAGAGTTTGACGATCTGGCAGGCGCTGAAGCGGCCATAACCGACAAGACCGCTGCATTTCTGGTCGAACCGATTCAGGGTGAGGGCGGTGTCCGTCCCGCTTCGGACGCATTTATGAAGGGCCTGCGCGATCTCGCCGACAAGCACGGCATCCTGCTGGCTCTCGACGAGGTGCAATGTGGTGTCGCACGGACCGGGGCGCTCTATGCCTACGAACTTTACGGCATCAAGCCGGACATCGTTGCAAGCGCCAAGGGTATCGGCGGCGGGTTCCCGCTGGGCGCGTGCCTGGCGACCGAAGAAGCAGCACGCGGCATGGTGCCGGGCACGCACGGCTCTACCTATGGCGGCAATCCGCTGGCGATGGCGGCAGGCAATGCCGTCTGGGATATCGTTGCCAATGACGAGTTTCTGGAAAATGTCCGTTCGACCGGCGAAAAGCTGCGCGCAGCCATCGAACAGTTCATCGGCAATTATCCCGATCTGTTTCTCGGCGTCCGGGGCAAGGGTCTGATGCTCGGCATCATGATGACGCAGGAAGCGCGTAGCTTCGTCGCCCATCTTCGCGACAATCATGGTTTGCTGACCGTCGCTGCAGGGGACAATACGCTCCGCATATTGCCGCCGCTCAATATTGAAGACAGCCATATTGCGACCTTCATCGAGAAACTGTCTGCCGGCGCGGCCGATTATCAGGCACCTGAATCATGAGCCGGCATTTTCTCAATCTTGCCGACGCAGGCGGAGACGCGATTGCAGCCATGATCAGCGATGCGATCGATCGCAAGGCGGCGCGTGCTGGCTTTCCCAAGGGCAAGCCGGATGCGGACAAACCATTGGCCGATCACGTGCTGGCGATGATTTTTGAAAAGAGCAGCACCCGGACCCGGGTGTCCTTCGATATCGGAATCCGTCAGCTTGGCGGTACCAGTATCGTCATGGACAGCGGTTCGATGCAGCTCGGGCGCGGCGAAACCGTGGCGGATACCGCCAAGGTCCTGTCCCGCATGTCCGACGCGATCATGATCCGCACGGACGACCATGCCAAAATCGAGGAAATGGCGGCAAATGCAACGGTTCCGGTCATCAACGGCCTGACCGACCTTTCGCATCCCTGCCAGATCGTTGCTGATCTCCTGACTCTGGTGGAGCACGGCAAATCTCTTCCGGGCCTGGAAGTTGCGTGGCTGGGTGATGGCAATAATGTCCTCAACAGCATCGTCGAGGCCGCCGGGCTGATGCAGTTCAACGTCCGGATCGGTTGCCCCGAAGGCTATGATTCCGACCCGGAATTCATCAAAAATGCCCGGGCAGCAGGCGCCGATATCTCGATTCACCGGAACGAGAATGAAGCGGTGGCGGGCGCGGATGTCGTCGTTGCCGATACCTGGATATCGATGGGACAGGAACATGCGGACGACAAGCTCGCCGCGATGATGCCCTTTCAGGTGAACGACGTGCTGATGGAGCAGGCAAAGCCGGACGCCCTGTTCCTGCACTGTCTGCCGGCGCACCGCGGCGAGGAAGTGATGCCTTCGGTCATCGACGGGCCACAGTCGGTTATCTGGGACGAAGCGGAAAACCGGATTCACGCGCAGAAATCCGTGTTGCGCTGGTGTTTCGGCCAGATTTGATGATTGAAACCGCCCTTGTTGACAGCATCTTGTCCTTTGCGATCCCGGCAAAAAATTGTCGCGGACGGGTTGTCCGGCTTGGCCCGGCGCTGGATGACATTCTCGCGGCACATGATTATCCGCCGGTGATCCGTGACATATTGGCGGAAGCCGTCTGTCTGACCGCCATGCTGGGCGCGCTATTGAAGGACGAGAACTCCCAGTTGACGCTGCAGGCGCAGACCGAGGCGGGTGTCATCAGCCTGCTTGCTTGCGATTATAAAGACGGTGCTCTGCGCGGCTATGTGGAATTTGACCGGGAACGGCTTGCGTCCCAGCCGGTAGAGCCGAGCTTGATGGCTCTGTTCGGCAAAGGCTATCTTGCGATCACCTTCGACCAGCCGGAACCCCGCGGGCGCAATCAGGGCATTGTGCCGCTCGAGGGCGGGAGCCTTGCAGAAGCGGTACAGAATTATTTCTTCCAGTCCGAGCAGATCCCGACGCTGATAAGGGTCGCGATTGACGAGACCGATGGTAAGATTGTGGCGGGCGGATTGCTGGTGCAGCATCTGCCCGAGGGCGAGGCGGGCCGCGAGCGGCTTCATGCACAGCTTGATCATCCGGAATGGGAACATGTCGAAATCATGGGCAGCAGCGTACAGGCCGTTGAACTGACCGATCCGGCGCTTGCCCTGCAGGAGATTTTGTGGCGCCTGTTCAGCGAGAGCGATGAAGTGAGGCTTTTGAGCGGTAAACCGTGCGTTAAGGGATGCCGTTGTAATGAGGACCATATCCGGGACGTGATCGCACGCTTCCCGAAAGAAGATAAGGTGGATATGGTAGACGATGAGGGAAATATCGCAATTGATTGCGCATTTTGCAGCAAAAAATTCATAATTACGGGCGCTAGCCTGAATAATTGAATGCGAAGGAAAATCTGGCCTGTTGCCCGATATGTCTAAAATTTCCTATCGAATGACATAATTCGTGACAATATTCGCCGTATTTACAGATTAATACTGAATTGACCGCAATCACTAACGCAACCAGCAGGACAGGAGAATATCAATGAAAGGCATGAAACTGATCAAGATCATCAGTGTAACAGCCGCGTTTCTCTCCGGCTTTGCCATGGTTGCGCCGGCGCAAACACCCAAATTGGTTCTGCTCGAGGGGCTGATGCAAGGCGAATGGACGCTGAAAGAACGTGGTTCTGGCGAAGCTGCGCAAAAGGTTTGCCTCGGAAATCCCGAATTGTTGCTGCAAATCCAGCATAGCTATATGCCCTGCACGCGCTACGTCATCGAAAATGGACCGAAAAAGCTTCGCGTGAGCTACAAATGTGGTGCTGCCGGTCATGGCGTTACCGAAATCAAGCAGGAATCCAGCACTTTGGTGCAGATAAATACGCAGGGCATTCGCAATAATGCACCCTTTTCTGTCGCCGTAGAAGGTCGCCGAACGGGTCGTTGCTAAACGCAATTCGCGTTCAAAACTTGCACCGCGCCAGCAAGGCGATTAGCGGAGCGCATCATGACCTCCGAATCAAGAACAGCGATTATATTATTGTCCGGCGGGCTGGACTCGATGGTTTCTGCAGCGATTGCTGCAGAGCAGGGATACCGGCTGATCGCCTTGACGGTCGACTATAACCAGCGCCATAAAATCGAACTGCAATCCGCGGAAAAGATTGCGGCCAGGCTTGGTGTCGATGAACATATCATTCTGCCGCTGGACCTAAGCCGCTTTGGCGGATCGGCGCTGACCGCCGATATCGATGTCCCGAAGACCGGCGTCGCCGATGATATTCCGGTGACTTATGTTCCTGCCCGCAACCTCATTTTCCTGTCGCTAACCCTCGGACTGGCCGAGGCGAGAAACGCGCGGGATATTTTCATCGGCGTCAATGCGCTGGACTATTCCGGCTATCCGGACTGCCGGCCGGAATTTATTCAAGGTTTCGAGAGACTAGCCGATCTGGCGACCAAGGCTGGTGATCAGGGGAGTGGCTTCAACATCCGGACACCGCTGCAGCATATGACAAAGGCGGATATTGCCCGGGAAGCGATACGGCTCAATCTCGATCCCTCCTGGAGCTGGTCCTGTTATGATCCCACAGCGGAAAACCTGCCCTGCGGTCTCTGTGACAGCTGCCGTTTGCGGCAAAAAGGTTTTGAAGAAGCCGGAATCGTCGACCCGACCGGATATGCCTCAAAATGAGCTATGCGGTAAAAGAGCGATTCCTGACTCTTCAGGGTGAAGGAGTCCATGCCGGACGCAGGGCAGTCTTTGTCCGTTTCGCCGGCTGTAATCTCTGGTCGGGACTGGAACGTGATCGCTCCACGGCCATCTGCCAGTTTTGCGATACAGATTTCGTCGGTCTCGACGGCGAAGGCGGCGGTCGTTTCGATACGGCTGAAAAGCTCGCCAGGGCCGCGGCCGAGACATGGGACGGCGACAACGAATCACGCTTCGTTGTCCTGACCGGTGGCGAGCCGATGTTGCAGGTCGATCAGGCTCTGATCGACGCACTGCACGCGGAAGGCTTTTTTATCGCTATCGAATCGAACGGAACCTTGGCCGTTCCCCGCACGATTGACTGGATCTGCATAAGCCCGAAGGCGCAGAGCGAGACGGTCCAGCGCTCGGGCGACGAGTTGAAGCTGGTCTGGCCGCAGAAGGACAGCCATTGGCAGGCGATGGAAGATTGGGACTTCGCCAATCTATTGTTGCAACCGATGGACGCCCGTGGCGATGATGCGGCCAGCCAGACCAATCTCGAACAGGCCATAGGGTTTGTCCAGGCCCATCCGAAATGGCGCTTGTCGTTACAGACACACAAGATACTGGGTCTCGCCTGATATCCTATTCGGTCGCTGCTTCCGTTTCATCCGCGGCTGCTTCGGATGGTTTTTCTTCTTTCTTGTCTGCCGCTGCGTCTGTTTCTTCTCCGGTAGCGTCAACGGCTTTAATTGTATCGACATCGACCATTTCGTCGCTGATCGTGCCGTCAATGACATCGACATCGTCCATCTGTGTTTCTGTGACTTCGTTCGCATCGGGCGCTTCGTTGCCGGAACAGGCCGAGATGGTCAGCGTGACCGCCGCTACTGCAGCAATTCTCGAGAATTTGATCATGATTTTGTCCTCACATGTTAAACGGGTTTACCAGACCTTCATAGTCGCCGATCAAGCCTGATCAATGGCCTTCAGGAAGCCGCCGACCGTTTTGTGCAACGCTTCGTCAAATTGCTGAAGCTGAATCGCGATACCCAGCTGGGCGAGGCTGGTCACGGGATATTCGCTGATGCCGCACGGGACAATGCCCTCGAAATGGCTGAGATCGGGATCAATATTGACCGAGAAGCCGTGCATGGTAACCCATTTTCGGATGCGAATACCGATCGCGCCAATCTTGGCTTCCTGTCCGTCCGGCCTATCGCACCAGATGCCGACACGGCCATCAACAGCCCGCGCGCTAACACCGAATTCCGCCAGAGCGGCGATGATCCAGTCCTCCAGAGCATGGACAAAGCCGCGGACATCCGCGTTGCGTTTTTTGAGGTTCAAAATCACATAGCCGACCCGCTGGCCGGGACCATGATAGGTGTGCCGACCGCCACGGCCCGTGTCGTAGACGGGAAAGGACTGGCTGAGCAGTTCCGCCGGATCGGAGCTGGTGCCAGCCGTATATAGCGGCGGATGTTCCAGCAGCCAGATCAGTTCCCTGGCGTCACCGGTCTGAACCGCCGCGTTGCGCCGCTCCATCTCGGCCAGCGCTTCTGGATATTCAACCTTTTCAGGCGACATGCGCCATTCGATATCATCGGGATCATTCATAATATTTTCGTGCACTTTTGACGAGCGGGTGGCAAGGGCTGGTAATCAGGAAACGGATACGGGAACGAAAAAATGAAGCTCGACTATATGCAATGCTGGAATGGCGCGATGGCCCTGCTCGGCGCGCATAAAGAGGCGATTCTGGCAATTGCCGGTGTCTTTCTGTTTCTGCCGACCTTTTTATTCGCGCAATTTGTCGCCCAGCCGGTTCTTGTCGGGGACGAGGATATCAACGGTCTGGCGGTCGCATATTCCGCCTATTTCAGCGAAAATTGGGTTTCGATCATGGCATCCAATCTGGTGATCAGTTTCGGCGGGCTCGCGATCTATTTTGCCCTGGCACCGTCACGGAACAACACGGTCGCAGAAGATCTTGTCGCTGCGCTCAAAGCCTTTCTGATCTATCTTGTGGCCAATTTTCTGACCGGCCTGTTTACGTTGCTGGGTTTTTTCCTGCTCGTCATTCCCGGTCTCTATATTGCCTGCCGGTTCATTCTGGTGCCAATCATGATCGTCGACAAAGGCGAACGAAATCCGATCGAAGCACTCAGGCAAAGCTGGGCATTGACCCGGAATAACGGATTTTCGATTTTTCTGTTCATCCTGATCATCGCGGTCGTCGGTACGATCACGATAGGCGCTCTGCAGGCGGTCACCGGTATCATTGCCGGTCTCGTAACCGGGGGAGCAGGCTGGCCGTTTATCGAAAATCTTGTGGCTGCGCTAACCGGTACGGCTTTCCAGCTGGTCCTCGCGGTTGTGATTATATCGATCTATATCCAGCTGACCGGCAAGAAGGGCGATATCGGCTAGGCCTTCAACCAAGTATCGGCACGTGCGGCGCCGCTGTCCTCGGCAACTGTCCGGATAGCCGCGGATCTGGCATCATATCGAATTGCTGCTTGAAAATGCGGAAACCGCAGCGCTGGTAAAAAGGCAGCGCGCGCGGAGAATCCTGGATGCATGTATGGAGCCACACCCGTTCGATATCGGCCCGCCACGCTTTTTCCAGCGCCTGACTCATCATCCAGCTGCCGTGGCCCTTGCCGTTCATCTCCGGAACCAGTCCGAAAAAGCCGATCTCACACTGGCCGGATTGCCGGAAGTCCAGTTCGATGAAGCCTGCCGGCGCTCCATCATCGCGGACGATGTAAATATCGATATCGGGGTGTTGAATGACGGATTGAACCTTGTCTTCGGCCATCAATATTCTGGACGTCCAGAACCATGGTTCTCCGACAGCCCGGAACAAGGCCAAATATTCTGCAACAGGCGGCGCTGCCCATTTTTCAAGCGAGAGGCGCGATTCAATCCCCGCCAGATCTGGCTTGTCCAGCATCTCGAGGTGCGTGATGATGGTCGCTACATGGCCCGCTGGAATGGCCAGAGGCAGATCTGCCGTATGATCTACACCCATTTGGCTTCGGGGGGCAGGCTCATCAATATAGCGTCAACATTGCCGCCGGTCTTGAGCCCGAACGTCGTGCCCCGGTCATAGACCAGATTGAATTCTGCATAGCGCCCGCGCCATTCCAGCTGCTGCTGCTTTTCTTCCTCGGTCCATTCCATAGCCATGCGCTTGCGCACCAGCTTGGGAAAAATATCGAGAAATGCCCGGCCCACATCCTGGGTGAAGGCAAAATGGCGATCGAAATCCGATTCCTTGTCCAGTTCGATATGGTCGTAGAATATCCCGCCGACGCCGCGATGGACCTTGCGGTGGGGTATATAGAAATAGTCATCCGCCCATTTCTTGAACCGCGGATAATATTCCGGATTATGTGGCGCGCAGGCCGATCGCAGTCTGGCGTGGAATTGTTCGGTATCCTCGTCATAGGCGATTGCCGGGTTCAGATCGGCACCGCCGCCAAACCAGCGCTTTGTCGTGCACAGGAAACGCGTATTCATATGGACAGCGGGCACGTGGGGGTTTGCCATATGGGCGACGAGACTGATTCCGGAGGCAAAGAATCTCGGATCATCTTCGGCACCGTTGATCTGGGCCTGGAATTCCTCGCTGAATACGCCGTCCACCGTAGAAATATTTACACCGACCTTTTCGAATATCTTGCCTTTCATCAGGCCCTGGGTGCCACCGCCTCCCGGACTGCCATCCGGATTATGGCGATCCCACGGGATATAATCGAACGTGGCGTCACTACCGGCTTCCTGTTCGATTCTCTCGAATTCCGCACAAATCTGGTCGCGCAGTTCCTTGAACCACGCCTGGGCCGTGCGCTGCTGGTCATCCAATTCTGTCGTCATTCCGGAAATTGTCCTGTTTGTCTGAGTGCTTCCCCTAAGGCCATGCCAGCCGAAACGGCTAGATTCAAGCTGCGCATTCCCGGTTTCATCGGGATGGTGATTCGACCATCGCATTGCTCCTGTATAGTCAGGGGAACTCCTGATCCTTCCGATCCGAACAACAAGATATCGGAATCGCGATATGCGAATCCGTAATGCGGGTGCTCGGCCTTGCTGGAAAGCAGGATAATCCTTGCGTTGCGGGAATTCGCTGTCTGTTTGAATGCATCCCAGTCGGCATGGCGAATATAGTCGACATGGTCGAAATAATCCATTCCAGCGCGTTTTAAACTGCGATCACTGAATGGAAAACCGCATGGTTCTATAATATCAACTGGCACGTCGAGACATGCACAAGTCCTTAATATTGTTCCTAAATTTCCCGCAATCTCGGGCTGATATAAAGCTATCCTCATGGGCCGATTATCATGAGCGCGAAGGGAATGTTAGGTCAATCGAAAATTCACTGTTGGCAAACCCTATCCTTCGCGGCTATCAGGCGCGCAATTCACTGCCTGTTCAAGCTGTTGTTTAGCAGTATCGAACATCCGGGCAGTCAGGGGTCATAATTTTTCTATAGGGCTTGTTTGCATGGCAACGGTTGAAACAGCTGAAACGGCAGTCGCAGAAGATGGCGGCGTTCGCCGCCGGGACTTTATCAATATCGCAGCAGTGAGTTTCGCTGGTGCCGGGGCGGTCGCTACCGTTTTCCCGTTGGTCAACCAGATGAATCCGAGCGCGGATGTTCTCGCTCTGTCATCGATCGAAGTCGATATTTCGGCGATTGAAACCGGCCAATCGATCAAGACCAGCTGGCGCAAGCAGCCGATTTTTATCCGCAATTTGACAGCGGCTGAAATTGCAGAAGCCAATGCCGTGAAGGTTTCCGACCTGCGCGACCCGGAAACACTCGCCGATCGGACCAGCGTCGGCAAGGAAAACTGGCTGATCACACTCGGCGTGTGCACGCATCTCGGCTGTGTGCCGCTCGGTGCTGCACAAGGCGAAATAAAAGGTGAATTTGGCGGCTATTTCTGCCCGTGCCACGGATCGCATTATGATACGGCGGCCCGCATTCGCAAAGGTCCGGCTCCCAAGAATCTTGAAGTTCCGGAACATGAATTCCTATCAGACACCGTCGTGAAAATCGGCTAAAGGACAGAGAAAAATGAGCTTTCCTTGGGCAAAAGAATATACACCAACAACCGAATTGGGTCAGTGGATGGACAAGCAGCTTCCGCTGCCGCGTTTCATCTATAACAGCGTTGGTGCCGGTTATCCTGCTCCGCGCAATCTGAACTATATGTGGAACTTCGGTTCGCTGGCCGGTCTGTTTCTGGTCATCCAGATTGTTACCGGCATCATATTGGCGATGCATTATGCCGCCAATTCCGAAATTGCCTTTGATTCCGTCGAACATATCATGCGTGACGTCAACAGTGGCTGGATGATCCGCTATGCCCATGCCAATGGCGCAAGCTTCTTCTTCATCGCTCTCTATATGCATATCGCTCGCGGGCTTTATTACGGCTCGTACAAGGCACCGCGGGAAATGCTGTGGTTGCTCGGTGTCGTCATCTATCTACTGGCGATGGCAACAGGCTTTCTCGGTTACGTGCTTCCATGGGGTCAGATGAGTTTCTGGGGTGCCAAGGTGATTACCGGCCTGTTTGAAGCCATTCCCTTCATCGGCAAGCCGATCCAGGAATTGCTGCTTGGTGGCTTCGCTCCCGATAATGCCGCTTTGAACCGCTTCTTCTCGCTCCACTATCTGCTGCCATTCGTCATTGTTGGCGTTGTCATCATGCATATCTGGGCGCTGCACATTCCCGGTTCCAACAACCCGACCGGTGTCGATGTGAAGGGGCCACAGGATACGGTTCCGTTCCATCCTTATTATACCGCGAAAGACGGCTGGACCGTGGGACTTGCGCTGATTTTCTTCACCGCGCTGATGTTCTTCCTGCCAAACGCGCTTGGTCATGCCGATAACTATATCCCGGCCAATCCGCTTTCCACTCCGGCCCATATTGTTCCGGAATGGTATTTCTGGCCCTGGTACGCGATTTTGCGGGCCTTTACCTTCGACTTCCTGTTCATTCCGGCGAAACTGCTCGGTGTGCTGGCGATGTTCTCCGCCATCCTGGTCTGGTTCTTCCTGCCTTGGCTGGACAAGTCACCGGTCCGTTCCGGAAGTTTCCGCCCCAAGTTCAAGATGTTCTACATCATTCTCGTGATTGATGTCCTGATACTGGGATATTGCGGGGGTGCCCCGGCTGAGGAACCGTTTGTGATGATCAGTCAGTTGGCTGCAGCTTATTATTTCGCGCACTTCCTGATCATATTGCCGCTTTTGTCGAGCTTGGAAAAGCCTGAACCGTTGCCGAACAGCATCACGGAATCGGTAACCGGCAAGCCACTTAAAACGCCAGCTAAGAATTAGGGACCTGTCGTAATGGTAAGAATTTTCGGAATCTTGATTGGCCTGTTCTTTTCAGGCTGGCTCTTGGTCTCATTCGGAATGGGGGCGGTAGAATATATATCGAACCCGCCAGCTGAAACAGCAGAGCATGAGTTCCACAAAGAGGCGAAAGAAATCTCTTTCACGTCTGATGGTCCGCTTGGCAAATTCGACCGCCAGCAACTGCAGCGCGGTTTCCAGGTCTACAAGGAAGTCTGTGCAGCGTGCCATTCTCTCCGTCTTGTGGCTTTCCGCAATCTGGAAGAAATCGGCTATAACGAAGACGAAGTGAAGGCGATTGCGGCCAATTGGGCGATCCAGACTCCGGATATTGATCCGGCAACTGGTGAAATGTCGACGCGCCCATCGCTTCCCGCGGACAAATTTCCCAAGCCTTTTGCCAATAACGTTGCTGCCGCTGCTGCGAACAACAACGCTATCCCACCTGATCTGTCGCTGATGACCAAGGCGCGTGAAGGCGGGGCACCTTATGTCTATTCCTTGCTGACCGGTTACACCGATCCACCAGCCAATCTGCCGGAAGCCAATCAGCCGGGACCGGGACTGCATTATAACCCTTATTTTGCGAACCTGAACCTGGCGATGGCACCACCACTGGCGGCCGAAGATCAGGTCAGCTATTCTGACGGTACCAAGGCAAGCATCAACCAGATGGCCGAAGATGTTTCCGCCTTCCTGATCTGGAGTGCAGAGCCGAAGCTGGAAGAGCGCCATCAGGCTGGCTGGGCGGTTCTCGCCTTCCTGCTGATCGCGACGATCCTCGCCTATCTGTCCTACCGGACGATCTGGGCGGACGTGAAGGCCGAGAAGAAAAAGAAAGCTGCGTAGGACCGTTTACCTGCACAGATGATAATTAGAGAAGCCCGCTTTTAGCGGGCTTTTTTACATCCGGCTGAAATCTATCGGGCCAAAACCGAACGGACCGCGCGCTTCCATCCGGCAAGCCTTTGGCGTCTGGTAGCGGGATCGATATCCGGCTCGTGTACGTCGAGGCCCGATATCATCGCCGAAGCTGTTTCGAGAGAGTCATAGATGCCGCAGCCCACCGCGGCGAGCATGGCCGCACCGAGCGCCGTCGTCTCGAAAAACCCCGGACGTTCCACGGCAATATCCAATATATCCGCCAGATCCTGTACCATCCAGTCATTGGCGACCATGCCGCCATCGATCCGCAGGCTCTGCCAGTCGACACCATCGGCGGAAAAGGCGGTTTTCAGATCGTGGCATTGATAGGCCATCGATTCGAGCGCGGCGCGGGCGATATGGGCTTTCTTGGACGAGAAACTGAGGCCGGAGATGGTCGCCGTCGCATCTGCCCGCCAATGAGGCGCACCAAGGCCGGAGAGGGCGGGGACCAGATAGACCCCGCTATTATCGTCCACCGACCGGGCCAGTTCTTCGCTTTCGCCAGCAAATTTGAGCAAGCCGATATCATCGCGCAGCCATTGCATCAGACTGCCGGCCACGAAAACCGAGCCCTCCAGCGCATAGACGCGTTTGCCCTGGTGCTGATAGAGTATGGTCGAGAGCAGGCGATGCTCCGACCGCAGCGGTGTTTCGCCGCTATTGGTCAATATGAAGGCACCGGTCCCGAATGTGGCTTTGGTCTGGCCGATGTCGAAACAGCCTTGGCCGATGGTTGCCGCCTGCTGATCACCGGCAGACCCGCAGATTGCGATAGGGCCTCCAAATAGCTCGACGGCGGTGGTCCCCAGATCGCCGGCGCAGTCGACAATCCGCGGCAGCGCCTTTCTGGGGATGTCGAAAAGCGCGAGAAGGTCATCGTCCCAGTCATCGCCATCGAGGGCCATCAGCATCGTCCTGCTGGCATTGCTCGCATCGGTAATATGCTGGCCACCGGTTAGCCGGTAGATGAGATAGGATTCGATCGTGCCGAAGGCGAGATTGTCACCCGCCGCGCGGACTTCCGGCCAGCTCTCCAGCATCCAGCCGATTTTGCTGCCCGAGAAATAGGGGTCGAGCAGCAGGCCGGTCTTCTCCTGCACCATCGGTTCGAGGCCGTCGGCCTTCAGCGCACCGCATTTGTCGGCTGTCCGGCGATCCTGCCAGACGATGGCCCTGCCGAGCGGTTCGCCCGACCTTTTGTCCCACGCTACGATGGTTTCCCGTTGGTTGGTGATGCCGATCGCCGCAATCTTGTCAGCACCGCCAGCCTTTTCGATCATTTTCTGACAGCAGCTCAGGGTTTTGGTCCAGATTTCAGCAGCATCATGCTCGACCAGACCGGGAGCCGGATAATATTGGTGCAGGGTTTCCTGTTGAGAACCGTGCAGCTTGCCGTCAGCGCCGAAGAGCATAGCCCGTGTTGACGTTGTGCCTTCATCAATGACCAAAATCTGCTGCGGCGCCATCGTCTGCTCCCTGGTTGCTCGGGCCACGCTATAAGCTGGCATTCAAAAGGCAAGCAAAAGCCAGATCACGATCGGTCATATTGCGATGCAACATTGCACGAATCGCTGGTTTCTCTATGACAATGGCGATGTATGATCTGGCCATCATTGGCGGCGGCATAAATGGCGTCGGAATTGCGCGCGATGCAGCGGGCAGGGGACTGAAGGTCCTGCTGGTGGAGCGCGACGATCTCGCCTCGCACACGTCGTCGGCGAGCACCAAATTGGTCCATGGCGGTCTGCGCTATCTCGAACATTATGAATTCAATCTTGTCCGCAAGGCGCTGAAGGAACGGGAAGTCCTGCTCCGCGCCGCGCCGCATATCATCTGGCCGATGCGGTTCGTTCTGCCGGTGGACAAGGGCATGCGGCCTGCCTGGCTGTTGCGTCTCGGCCTGTTTCTCTATGACCATCTCGGTGGCCGCGAGATATTGCCGGCGACGTCGAGCGTGAACCTGCTGAAGGATCGTCGCGGAGATCCGTTGCAGAAGCGGTTCAAAAAGGGCTTTGCCTATTCCGACTGCTGGGTAGAGGACGCCCGGCTCGTCTCGCTCACTGCCCGCGATGCCGCAAATCGGGGCGCCGAT
This sequence comes from uncultured Sphingomonadaceae bacterium, assembly GCA_947488845.1. GTDB lineage: Bacteria > Pseudomonadota > Alphaproteobacteria > Sphingomonadales > Sphingomonadaceae > Parasphingorhabdus. The sequence goes on from CANLBM010000016.1 coordinate 76,217, forward strand.
ATCCGGACCCTGACGGAGTGTATCGCTCTGAAGCGCGGTGCCGATCACTGGAATCTGGATATCCGCCAAAATGGCGCAGTCACCACAGAGCAGGCCAGAGTGCTGGTCAATGCCGCCGGCCCGTGGGTAGATCCTGTTACCGCCATGTACGACCAGAGCGGCAATGCCGCAAAGCTCCGTCTGGTCAAGGGCAGCCATATCGTCGTGAAGCGCAAATATGAAGGCGACCACAGCTATATTTTCCAGAACAGGGACGGGCGCATCATTTTCGCCATTCCCTATGAAGGCGAACATACGCTGATCGGCACGACCGATGAACCGTGGAGCTATGCCGAGGGGCCCGCGAAAATCAACGACGGCGAAATCGATTATCTGTGCGATGCCGCCAGCGAATATTTCGAGGCACCGGTGACCCGCGACGACATCATATGGACCTATTCCGGCGTCCGGCCGCTATTCGACGATCACAGCCGGACCGCCGCCACCGTGACCAGAGATTTCGTGTTCGACTATGATAATGAAAACGGTGCGCCGGTGCTGTCGATTTTTGGCGGCAAGATAACCACCTATCGGGTGTTGGCGCTGCAGGCGATCCGGACGCTTTCCGACGCGCTGGATGTCGACGGCGATGACTGGACCAGGGACGCGCATCTGCCCGGGGGCGACTTCCCGCCCGACGGTTTCGACGCTCTGGTCGATCAATATGCAAGCCGGTGGCCCTTTGTCGAGAAATCTGTCGTCCACCGACTGGTGCGGGCCTATGGCACCGATACTGGCTGCATCCTGGAGAATGTGGAAAATATTGCGGACATGGGGCAACCATTTTGCTCGGGCCTGTACGAGATTGAGATCCGCTGGCTGATCGACCGCGAATTTGCCTGTACGGCCGAGGACGTCCTCTGGCGGCGCACGAAACTCGGATTGCATATGAGCGGGGCCGAGAAACAGTCCGTGGAACATTGGTTTGACAAGCACAAGCTGCAGCCAAAGTCAAATCTCGCCCTTTCGTGATTGACGGACCACAAAAGCGGTGGCAATAGCGGCGCATCCGGTCGATCCGGACATGCGGGTGTAGCTCAATGGTAGAGCAGAAGCCTTCCAAGCTTACGACGAGGGTTCGATTCCCTTCACCCGCTCCATCCATCGATGGCAAAATCCCCGTTCCGACATTTTGACCGGTGCCTGGCGCTCTGCTTGGCATCCCTCTGGCTTCGGGAGCAGATCGGCTGCCGCCTCGTTGAGCGCATTGCCGGAACGAAGGCCGGCTTCGCACGACCCTCCCTTGAAAACAGCCCATCCGGCTTGCCCCGCAAACAAGCGATACCGATTATCCATGTTACAATCTCGTTCAGAGAATAACTATATTGTTAGCGGTCCGGTCCCGTCTGTTGCCGTCAGTCCCGGCGGACCAGTAAATACATGACCCGGATTTCAATCATGATTTGCGCCCGATTCAGACACTGGAATTTGCACAAAATATCCTGCACTTCTCGCCAGATATCAGAAATAACAAGAATATTATTTTTAGCAGCTCGGGTTGGCACCGATTTCTGTCCGGGGGTGCGCGATGAAGCGGGAGGGGTCGCTGAAAATCGGGAAACGTCTTCAGGAACAGACGGTTTTGACGATTGTTTTTCCCGGTTCCGAGCCAAATATTGAAACTCCCTGATATCGGGGAACGGGCCACCCGATTGTGCATAACATTATTGTCTGGTCCGCCTCGGCCTCTAAAAAAGATGGTGGCAGATCGGATTTGCGGACCATCCCACCATTGATTTTCTAACCATCGACGGAAGGCGGGCACTCGGACCGCTGCCCTGATCGGGGCAAATAATAATGTTATCATTCATCGCGACGAACGCAGAAAGATCCGGCGCCATGCCATATATATCTGATCGGCGTCTGTGCCGGATCCGGGGTGCCGTTGATCGGACCTCTGCATGACTTCGGTATTGTGCAGCAGACAATGGAGATATCCGGCAATGGCCGTGGTTTTTCCCGGATCAGCACCATTTCCTGTCCATAATATTTCGTCGCGATGAACAGCAGGCCGCTTCTGTTACAAATTGCGACAATTTTCTGCCGTTCTGACAAAGTTCAGCGACAAGTGGCCATTAGAACAGCATTCATGGCGGAACGATAAGAGCGTGACGCACAATTGGAAGATAAGGAAAATAATATGAAAAAGGCAATTTTGATTTCGAGTGCTACCGCATTGTTGATGGTTGGCGGCATTGCCGTCGCTGCTCCCGGTGAACGCGGAATGCGTGCAGACAGCAATGGCGATGGCGTGATCAGCCGCGCTGAACTGACCAAGTCGCTGGAAGCCCGCTTTACCAGAATGGACGCCAATGGCGACGGTCAGCTTTCCAAAGAGGACCGTGACGCCAAACGTGCAGATCGTACAGCCAAGCGCGGCGAGCGTTTTGCCAAGGCCGATACCAATGGCGATGGTGAATTGAGCCAGGCCGAGATGGAAGCGGCTCGCGCCGAGCGCAAAGCCAGCAGATTTGCCCGCGCCGACAAGGACGGCAATGGCAAGCTGAGCCAGGAAGAGTCCCAGTCAATGAAAGGCCAGCGCGGCGGTAAAGGCATGCGCGGCAAGGGCCACAAGGGCGGCGGTCGAGGCATGGCGATGATGCGCGATGCGGATACCAATGGTGATCAGAAGATCAGCAAGGCCGAATTTACCACAGCCGCACTGGCCCGCTTCGACAAGGCAGATGCCAATAGCGACGGCAAGCTGACCAAGGAAGAGCGTCAGGCTGCTTACAAGGCCCACAAGGGCGAACGGAATAAAAGAGGCGGTTAATCCCTGAACCACTCTTTTCGCGAACGGATCGTCAGCCAACTCCCCCTCTCCCCCAAATTGGCTGGCGGTCCGTTTCTTTTTATTGATCCTGTGTTAGGGCGACTGGATGACGAACAAGACTCACATATTATTGGTCGATGACGAGGCGACGCTGCGCGAACCGCTGGCGGAATATCTCATCAAGCAGGGCTATAAGGTCCAGCAGGCCAGCGACGCCAGCGCCGCCAGATCTCTGCTGAACGCCTATGATTTCGATATAATTCTGCTCGATATCATGATGCCCGGCGAAGACGGCCTCAGCCTGTGCCGATTTGTCACCGACAAGACCAGCATCCCCGTCATCTTCATCAGCGCCAAAACCGAGGAAACCGAACGGATCATCGGACTCGAGCTGGGCGCGGACGACTATATTACCAAGCCGTTCAGTCCGCGGGAACTGGTCGCGCGGATCAAGGTCGTGTTGCGGCGCACTGAAAAAGGTGGTGCCAGGCAGGTTGAAACCGTGGGCGGCGCCTATCAATTCTCCGGCTGGACCCTCAAATGTGACAAACGCAGCCTGATCGATGCGGAAGGCGTGAATGTATCCTTGTCTACCGGAGAATATCAGATGCTGCTGGCGATGGTGTCGCGAGCCGGAAAAGTGCTCAACCGCGACCAGTTGCTCGACATCACGCAGGGCCGCGAGGCTCATGCTTTCGATCGCGCCGTCGATAACCAGATCAGCCGGTTGCGGCGGAAAATCGAAGCGGATCCGAAAAATCCAGAGATCATCAAGACCGTTTGGGGCGGCGGCTATATGCTTGCGGGCGAGGTGAAATCCTTGTGAAGCGCCTTTGGCCCAAAAGTCTCGTCGGGCAGCTTCTGCTTGTCGTCGCGCTGATGCTTTTTCTGGCGCAGGGCATAAACAGTTTTCTGCTTTACCGCGGCGCGGAAAACCAGAATCTGGTCGAAGCCTCTACGGCGGCCGTAGCCCGCATCGCTTATGGTCGCGATCGCCAGGCCGTGGACCGTTCGGGTTTGCGAGATGTCCCGAAACGCAGCCGGCGCTGGGGCCGGCTCAAAACCGCATATGAGAGCGCCGTTACGGAAGACATGGGCCGCCTGCCGGAGCTCGAAGCGCGAGCCGGTCAGGCCTTTGCCAACATGGGTATCGCCTTTACCGATATCCGGGCGACTTTCACACGTCATCTGACACCAGACATGTCGGGCTATCTGATCGGTGCCAATAAGGGCGATTGGCGTAACAGTCCGATCAACCGGTCGATGGGCGGCAATTCACATACTTCGGAAACCAGGGGTTTTGTGATCATTTCGGTACAGGATGCAGATGGCCAGTGGATCAGCATCGCCTCGGCTGTCCGGGAGCGCACGCCCCTGTTGATCCGGACCTTGCTGTTCCAGACGGTGACCATCTATCTTCTGATGCTGATTCCGCTCATTCTTTTCGGTCGCCATATATCGCGACCTCTGAAGTCGCTCACCGCAAGAGCGCATTCCTTCCGGCCCGATGAAACCAGCACTCTGGAAGAGGAGGGGCCTCCCGACATGCGGGAACTGATCCGGGCCTTTAACGACATGAGCGACCGCGTCTCCAGCATGATCAATGAAAAAGACGTCATGCTCGGCGCCATTGGCCATGATTTGCGTACGCCGCTGGCGGCGCTGCGTGTACGGGTCGAGAGCGTCGAAGACGATGTTGATCGCGAGCGAATGATTGCCGGTATCGAAGATATCGACCACACGCTCGATGACATCCTGTCGCTTGCCCGGGTCGGTCGCTCTGGCGAGGAACCGGATCCGGTCGATATTCGCTCGCTGATCGAAACCATTGTCGATGAATTTACCGATCTCGGCCATAATGTCCGTTATCAGCGCGGCGAGAAGCAGATTGCTGCGGTTCGCGAGACTCTGGTGCGGCGGGCGCTGCGGAATCTGATCGGCAATGCCATCCTCTATGGCAAGACTGCGGATATCTCTGTGGAAAAGTCTGGCGATAAGCTGCAGATATATGTCGACGATGATGGACCGGGCATTCCCGAGTCAACGATCGATTCGATGTTCGAGCCTTTCTCGCGCGGTGATGCGTCCCGCAATCGGGCCACCGGCGGCTCCGGCCTCGGGCTGACGCTCGCGCGTGCTATCGCCCGGGACCATGGCGGTGATATCACTTTGAAGAATCGCGAAGAAGGTGGATTGCGCGCTACTTTGTCGCTTTCGATCGGCTGACCTGAAGCCTCCAGGCGTCAGCAACGCCGACCGGTACTCGACACTAGTTTTTCGTCGCGTCCGCATCTGGCGCTGCCGCCGGACCGGGAATCCCGTCTGATGCCAGGTCAGCGTCAATATCCTGGGCCATAGCTTTGACCGCTGCATCGGCCGCTTCTTCCAGAGATTGGGCGTCTTGCTCGATCTGCTTCTCCATTTCGGCGACTGCTTCGTCGTCCTTTTCCTCAACCGGTGTTTCGGAACAGGCAGAAAGCAGCAGCGCGGACGCCGTCACAAGCGAGTAGATTCTCATTGTTTAGCCGGCATGGTCAAGTCCGCATCGCTATTGGCGATGATCGACAGCACCGTGCTCCACGCCGCGACATTCTGGCGCAATTGTTCCGGATCAATCTTGTCCAGCGTGTCATCCGGCGTGTGGTGCAGATCGAAATAGCGGCTCCCGTCCTGCTGCAGATCGATGACGGCGAGATTATTATTGGCGATGATCGATTGCACATCCGCTCCGCCACCGGCTTTCTGCTGTCCGCGCCCGATGCCGAGCGATTGCAGGGCGGTGGCCACCTTCTCAGCCAGCGCGGAAGCTCCGTCCGGCAGGTTGAATTCCACTCGCCAGATCCGGTCGGCGCCAAAGTCCGATTCCATCGCCAGCGCATGATTGTCGCCCTTGTGCGCCTCGCCATAAGCTTTTCCGCCCCAGATACCGACTTCCTCGGCTCCGGCCCAAAGCAGCCGGATAGTTCGTTTGGGCTGGCCTGCTGCCATGACCTGTTTCGCGGCGGCGGTGGTGATGGCGCAGCCCGAAGCATCGTCAATCGCACCGGTACCAAGGTCCCAGCTGTCGAGATGACAGGCGATCACGATCATGCCCAGCGACGGATCGCTGCCCGGCAGTTCGGCAATCACATTGCCGGACTCCTGCTGCCCGATATTCTGCGGAGTCAGCACAAGCTTGAGCTTCACAGCTTTGCCACGGGCGAATATTCTTTCCAGATTTTCCGCATCAGGAATGGATAGCGCGCCCGCCGGTATCGGCGTCACGCCCGCTTCGAAATTGGTGTTGCCGGTATGCGGATTGCGATGATGATCGGTTCCGGCCGAGCGGATGACGATCGCTGCGGCGCCCTTCCTGGCGGCAATATTGGGTCCGACAAAGCGTGCAGCGCCAAAGGCACCATAGCTCGACCCGTCCTGAGTTGGATTCATTTCATGACTCACAAAGGCAATCTTGCCCTTCAGGCTGCCATCCGGCGCGGCAACCAGATCAGCCAGCGTCGGGAAATAGATAACCTCTGCGGTCAGGCCCTTGTCGCCGGTACTGCCACTATTGCCGAGTGCGGTGATCACAAGAGCCTGCGGGAAAGGGCTGACGACAGCCGCCGTCTCCTTGCCCCTGATCCATGTCGGCATCATATAGGATTCGCTGCGGACATTGCTGAACCCCAATGCTTTTAGCTTGGCGACTGCCCAAATGCGCGCGCGTGATTCAGCCTCGGTACCCGCCTGCCGGGGCCCGACCTCGGTGGTCAGACCCTCGACAATCTCCCAGGCGACATCGTCCTGCAGGGCCTTGGCCTGCAACGCGACCGGATCATGATTGTCGGCCAGAGCGGTGGTGGACAAAAGCAGCGCGGACGCGCCAGCGAGCAGGGACGTTATTTTTTTCATCGACGCTGACTAACCCGCCTTTTGTGCTTTGCCAATGGTCTCTTGCGGGGGAGAGGCGGAATAGCTACATAAGCCCTGAAAATAACCTGTCATCCGGGCGAAAGCCGGGATCTCCTGCAACCGAGCGCCAAGCCGCCTGAGATTTCAGCATCTGCTGGGATGACGCGCAACTTTGAAAGCGAATATAATGGCCGTCCAATATAGCTATGTCATGAAGGGTCTGACCAAGACTTTCCCGGGAGCACCCAAGCCGGTACTCGACAATATCCATTTGCAATTCCTGCCGGGCACGAAAATTGCCATCATCGGTAAGAATGGTGCGGGTAAGTCGACACTGATGAAGATCATGGCTGGTCAGGATGACGAGTTTCAGGGTGAAGCCTGGGCAGGCGAGGGCATTCGTGTCGGCTATCTGGCACAGGAACCACAGCTTGACGACAGCAAGACGGTCAAGGAAAATGTCATGGACGGCGTCCGCGAAGTCGCCGATCTGGTCGCGCGCTTCAACGAAATTTCCAACATCATGGGCGATCCCCCGGAAGACGTCGATTTTGACGCGCTGATGGAAGAAATGGGCGATCTGCAGGAAAAAATCGATGCGGTCGATGGCTGGACTCTCGACAATCAGCTGGAAATCGCGATGGAAGCGCTGCGCTGCCCTCCCGGCGACAGCCCCGTAACCGATCTCTCCGGTGGCGAGAAGCGCCGCGTCGCGCTTTGCCGGTTGCTGCTCGACAAGCCGGAAATCCTGATGCTCGATGAGCCTACCAACCATCTCGATGCCGAAAGCGTCGCCTGGCTTGAAAAACATCTGATCGACTATGCCGGAAACGTCATTCTCGTCACCCATGACCGCTATTTCCTCGACAATGTCGTCAACTGGGTACTCGAAATCGACCGTGGCAAGGGTCTTCCGTTCGAGGGCAATTATTCCAACTGGCTCGAAGCCAAGTCCAAACGGATGGCGCAGGAAGACCGCGAAGACAAGAGCCGCCAGAAGGCGATCGACAACGAACTGCAATGGATGCGGCAGAGTCCCAAGGCGCGGCAGACCAAGTCCAAGGCGCGTATCAAATCCTTTGACGATCTGGTTGCCTCGCAGGAAAACCGCGTCGTCGGCAAGGCGCAGATCCTGATCCAGACGCCCGAGCGGCTCGGTTCCAAGGTGATCGAGGCCAAGGGTCTGACCAAGGCTTATGGCGATAAATTATTGTTCGAAGACCTGGAATTCTCGCTGCCACCCGGCGGTATTGTCGGTATTATCGGCGCCAACGGTGCGGGCAAGACGACCCTGTTCCGGATCATCACCGGACAGGAAACGCCCGACAATGGTTCGCTGGAACTCGGTGAAACGGTAAAGCTCGGCTATGTCGACCAGAGCCGCGACACGCTCGATCCGGCAAAGAATATCTGGGAGGAAATTTCCGACGGCCACGATTTCTTCACCTTCGGCAAGAATGAAGTCCAGACCCGCGCCTATGTTGGCGCCTTTAACTTCAAGGGTGTCGACCAGCAGAAGAAGGTCGGCCAGCTCTCCGGCGGTGAGCGCAACCGCGTCCATCTCGCCAAGATGCTGAAAGAAGGCGGCAACGTGTTGCTGCTCGATGAGCCAACCAACGATCTCGATGTCGAAACCTTGCGCGCCCTCGAAGACGCTCTCGAAAGCTTCGCCGGCTGCGCCGTGGTCATCTCGCATGACCGCTTCTTCCTCGATCGGCTTGCCACGCATATCCTGGCGTTCGAAGGCGACAGCCATGTGGAATGGTTTGAAGGCAATTTCGAAGCCTATGAAGAGGACAAGCGCCGGAGACTGGGCGATGCAGCGGATCGGCCTACGCGGGTGGCTTATAAGAAATTGACCAGGTGATATGTGGCCCTTCTCCCGTGAGGGAGAAGGATATGGAGTCTTGCGAGCGCAGCGAGTTAGCCGGAGTTGGATGAGGGTGTACTAACGGTGGTTTGGGTGCGCATCTTTAGCGGCCGTAAACCCTCACCCAGCTGTGGCTAGGCGGTATAGCTGCCAAGTCTTCGCAACTTTCTCCCTTAAGAGAGAGGGGATTATTCGCCTCTAGCGATGTTTATTTCTCTTACTATCGTCTCCAATACACCTTCAATATTCTCCATCACGTCATTGTTCCAGAAGCGGATGACGCGATAGCCGTGGGTTTCGATAGTCTTGCTACGCTCGGCATCCTCGCTTGGGCTGTGCTGACCGCCATCGAGTTCGATTACCAACCTGGCGCTCCTCGCGGCAAAGTCTGGACTTGTAACGGTCGTCTAATCGCATCCCCGTCAAGGATGATTTTTAACATATTTCACCCGCCTGCGGTTTTGCA
>CANLBM010000017.1 GCA_947488845.1 uncultured Sphingomonadaceae bacterium
AACAGATCAAACCGCACTCGTCTCGCTACCAGAAGCAATATCAAACGGAATATCATCCGAGTTTTTCAACACAATCGGGTGGAAAGCGGACTGTCTGTTTTAAGAGCCACAATGCGTGAAGGCAGATGCTCCTTTATCGGTCGAAGGTGACTGTTTGCGCCAAATACTAACGGGCCTAGGCACCTTTTGTTATTGGTCTGAAATTCGTTGCCCGTTGATATCAATTTCATATTTTTTAGCGTGTTTTCCTCGCCAGAGAATGAACAGACCCGAAATCACAATCAATGCTGATCCAACCATCATTGAATGGCTTAACTGTTCACCAAAGAGCGCAATGCCAAGGGCAATACCAAAAAGGAGCCGCGTATATCTGAACGGGGTAACGGCTGAGACCTCACCCGTTCGCATTGCTTTCATCAGACACGAATAAGCACAAACGCCCGCGAGGACTGCCCCCAATATATAGAGAGACATTTCGAAGTTAGGCTGGACATATAAAGTCGCTTGCCAAACGGACACCAAAACCCCGGCAAGAATGATCGACAAAAACCCGTATAATCCGAGAATCCACGTGCTCAGCGATGCCGGCGCGGCGCGGCTAGCCAAATCGCGACCCGCGAACCCTATCATTCCCACGACAGCCAAAATTGAAAGCATGGAAAAGCTATCGGTCCCTGGCTGGACGATAATCACGATCCCGATCAATCCAAGGATGATTGCCGTCCATCTTCGCCATCCTACCTTTTCACCAAAGATCAATGCCGCCCCTGCCACGACAACAAGCGGCGTTGCCTGAAGGATCACGGTAGCGGCCGACAGTGGGATCAAAGCAATGGCTAGCACGTAGAACAATCGCCCGACGACCTCAAAGAAAACGCGGACGAGCATAGAGCGTGAAACGACTTCCCGGACAAAGAGAGGATCATCGTTGAGCTTGATCACACAGGCAAATATGAACGCCCCGCCTAAGCCAAACATGATGAGAATCTGACCGACCGGTAGTGTAACAGCCGCCGCTTTGACAAATGCATCCTCTATCGCAAAAATGGCCATGCCAACGACCATCCAAATGCTACCAAACAAGTTTTCATTATGATCGCTTACGTTTTTGATGGTCACAGTTTGCCCAATTTAATATTTCGATTTGATGACAGGATCGACGATTGCCAATTGGCCGATTTCCGCCTGTTTCTCGATGGCTAAGCTTCCTGATCCAATCACAGTCTATGCCCACTAATGATTCATCTGTTATCCAGTTATGGGCTCGATGGCCAGTGTAGCGGCATAAGCTATTGGACAGGATATTAATGACTATTTGTCACTAATGTCATGCTGCTTGCAATATAGGTGCAGGCCAATTCCATCTCTATATTACCACCGGCTGGAGATATCCCGCGACCTACAAATATGCTCAGATCGATGACGGGGCGTCAGCAAATATGTTATTTCATAAGGATACAAGCATGCAACATGAGACTAGCGAGCTTATCAAATCAGGAATTAGGCTCAAGTGCGGGGCATGTGAAAAAGGAAGCTTATTCAGATCCTATCTAAAATTCTACGATAGCTGCCCAAACTGCGGATTAGATTTAACAGTTGCCGATACCGCCGACGGCCCAGCTTTTTTCGTTGGTTTCTTTACAATGATTGTGATCACACCGTTAATCCTTGTTGCAATCCTGTCATTCGATAGCTGGATCGCCAAAGCAATCGCATTCATAATCGGTATTTTAACAGGGGTCATAGTTTGCTTACTTCTTCTTCCACCAGTTAAGGCAATATTGCTGAATTTACAGATTGAACATAATTCGGGTGAAGGATCTGTAGCAAGCTGACGGACGGGTTTTACGACAAGCTTATTTTGTCGCGCTATCGGGTTGCGGACACAATTTAGTATCATCGGTTTTCATTGTGGGAGCAGGCACAATCAATGTTTTTTCGATATAGTTCGACAATCCATCGATAAAAACCCGTGATTTCGAAGGTAAATGTTGGCGGTTTGGATAGACAGCAAATATAGCACGGTCGTCCTGAATGACATTGTTCATGAGCAGCGGCTTGAGCCGTCCTGCGGCTAAATCATCGCTAACCAGGAAATGCGCCAAACGCGCGACGCCCATTCCTTGCAATGCCGCTTTCTTAACTGTGAGGCCTATTCCTGAAAAATTGCTCTCGATAAATATCGTCTCAATTTTGCCATCAGTTCCAAATTTCCATTGGTCATTTGTGGTGCCTCTTGCGTGTATGGTTAGGCAGCGATGCTCAGACAGCTCGCTGGGCAAAGCTGGCGTGCCATGTTGCTCTAGGTAGTCAGGAGACGCGCAGACGACCCAAGGATCATCGATAAGCTTGCGGATAATGAATGAATTTTCGTCAGGCTTCGCAAAAAGAATAGCGACATCAATTCGTTCGCCGAGTAAATTAATCCCACCATCAGCCTGCATCAGGGTAATGGAAAGGTCTGGAAAGTTTTGAGAAAAGGTTTTCAAGAACGGGACAATAACGTGCATTGAGAATGCATCGGATGCAGCGACCCGCAATATTCCTCTTGGATTGCCACTTAAGTCGCGGACTGCGCTCTCAGCGTCATCGATAGATTGGAGTATCCCCTCACAGCGCTCGAACAATGCCTCACCGGCCTCAGTTAGAGACAAGGCTCTCGTTGTCCGGTTAAACAATCGGACACCAAGCCGTTCCTCAAATCGGCTAATCTTTCTGCTTACACCAGAAGCGGTAAGTCCAAACCGCCGCGCTGCGCCAACGAAGCTTCCTGTTAGCACGACCTCAGCGAAAACCGACATTTCTCCAATGGAATCCATACAATAGCATGTTTACGTTTGATGATATTAAGTCAACAATCAAGTTTGGGCTAGCGGGGCCGGGAGATCAGCGAGCAGACTAAGGATGAAATCGTAGCGGGTCTTGGACTTTTCTCACTTTGAACGCACGAAGATCGCGTCCACTTTCGAGCGGACGCAAACACCTCAGGAGTGGCCGGGATTGCGGCGGAAGCTGACATTACAATCGCTCCGCGTTTAATGTCCGCTAGTTGGGCTGGCTATCCAGAACCGGACAGTCCGCAATCGGCCCAACTACAGACGGAGCGAAATGCGCCCAAATGACGTCATTCCCAAGGTCGACGCTCGTTCCTAGAAGCTACCATCGCCTGAACTCAACGCGTCCGGGAATTAATGGCAACAATCGGTCAGTATACCATGCCGACACCAAGAGCACCATTCACTGAGGTCCGCTTTTCTGCGGCGCGATAGCGGCAGTTTCAAAAAGAACTGATTGAAGAACGGGAAATTTGAAATTCCCGGGTTGAAGGGAAAAAAGAATATAGCCGCATGCGTCGGCATATGGAGTCCTGAAAAATGAAAATAGTAAAATTTATAAACGACTTGCAGTCGATCACGATGCCTAAGCCAATAAATGATTATGAAGAGGAGAGTGGAAAATCCCGATATATAGAACTTCGGGCACGTCCGCCGTAAGCGGACAAAGGCGCCTCTCAGGCGCTCTGGGGGACGCAGACCTTTTTCTGCGTCCCCCAGTGGCTGCTGAGCAGCTTGTCAGCAATTATCTTGCATGCTCTTTACAGTTTCTTAATTGTCTCCCAGTTATGGCGAAGCCACGGGGCCGGGCTCGGCCTCCGCTTTTCCCCTCTACCCCCTAATTCAATAACCCTTTCATTACTCGGGTATTGATTTGTAGGTGTTCGCGTCTTGCGAACTATTGTGATTGCCGCTTCGGTTTTAACCGATCAATCGGTGACCCAGGCTTTAGGCAAGGTCTGTATATCAAAAATTACATTGGCATCTCCGATCGTGCCGATGACCGGGACCGACAACTGCTTCCGCGTCGTTCGCTTTCCTAGATCCTTGCGGGCGAGGTCGAACCCGTGCTCGTGGTAGGAACATTCGCCATCGCGTATTTCGACATCTCCGTTTATTCTTACATTCATCTCAAGCGGTTCGCTAGTTTGAAGCACGAGACGGGCCAAGGCTCCTTCTTTCCAAATTCTGCAGTCATCATACACTGTGGCTTCGCCCCATCCGCTTGCGTCGAAAAAGCTGATTTTCATGTCGTCCAGCCGATGCTTGGAATTGTATTTTGACTTATCTATAGCGACATAGATTATGTTCCAGTCCTGTTCAAAAGAGTATTCGGCAATGTCGAATTCCGCTTCTTTGGTCAGTCTGCTGCCTCCCATAACCAGTGTATTCAACCCCGGGCATGGCGTAGCAATGGAGGCACAGAATTCGTTTTCAACTGCGAGCAAGATATCATTTACACCGCATTGGTAGTCGGATGGGTTAACTGGAATGGTATAGTTCATAAGATTCTTTCCTTTGCGGCTTTGCCGCGCTGAGTGGTTTCGAACCACGAAGCTGGAATTTTTCCTTTCAACTTCATGATTCAAATTTTCTGCTGTTCTGAAAGAATTACTCTCTTCTGAATTACCTATCCCGATGCTGTGCTGCCCCGCATCTTACGTCTGACCCGATAGCAGGCCCTAACCCCCTACCCTCGCCTCGAGCCAAAAATGCTAGTTGCCCCGCATTCTCTGGGCCAACATCGAATCCAAGTTAACGGATGTCGACTAGCCGATGGATAGACCATCTCGGCCATTGCCAAATCCACGAATGCCGCCTTTTGGATATCCTCGGCAAAAAAGCAGAAGATCAGCCGCGCCATGAAATGATTCATATTGACGCGCCGCTCGGCGGTGGCCCAATTTGGATTGTCTTGTAGCAGCGTCAAATACAGCCGATTGAGCCGGCTGGTCGCTCAAATGTCGAAGGAACTTTCGCGGATCTGCTTGACCGTAGTGATACCCGCGAGCGGCAGGAAAAAGCCGAAATGGTTCGGGAAATCAACATAGTCGCAGTCCACGGTTTCGCCACCGGTCAAGTCCTCGGCATGCAAAGTCTCGCCATCTGTGGCGAGAATGAATTTGGCCTTGGCAGATTGCGTCTTCGGGCTTTCCCGCAGGGCTTTCAGCGTGCCGTCGACCGTGCCTGTGTCGCAAGTTGCAATATGGATATGATTGCGCTGTAAGACCGCGCCATCCATATTGCTCTGGTCGCTGTTACCGCTTTTCAGCTGCTTGATCGTGGTGGCTTTATTCCCGAACGCAGCCAGAAATTGATAGGAAAATTCAGCAGCATCAAAGGGCTGTTCGGCCAATTCCGATATGGCTTGTTCGATTTCAACTGCATTCATATTGCAGCGCTAACTTGGAACGGCAACGGCTGGCAAGAAAGAACGGCTAGAGCATTCAATTATTCATACGTTGCTGGGTCGTGATTATCGAAAACAACAGTTTTATTTCGGGCGAATGCAAAATGTCATCGTGCGAATTTGAGGATATCAAGTTGTGCACAGGGCCTTGAGTCCCTGATAGTGAACGGGCGCCAACGTATCTATCATCTCTAACAAAAAGCTAATATTCTTTTTGGTTTCCGCTACAAGAGAAGGGTCGAAGCTTTTCCCGGTTGGGTGGGACTGGTCGTTCACAAACTTGTAAATTGCTGTTTTTTTGTGTTCATCAAAATGCACCCCCTCAAGCTTCCGATACGAGCTTTTTGAGGAGGGTGTGTAGAATTCGAGAAACGTCTCTAGCACTTTGCGAGCGATATTGGGCAGATGGTATGCATTAGCGATAGTGCCATCGCACGTGTAGCTGTATAACTGCTTAAATAAGTAGTGATACTCAGTAGAATAGTCGCGAAGCAGAGGGTCGAGCGGGATGATAATCGCGTTGCGGGCGTCGGTGTTATCGTTGCAACGGATCATATAGTGCCGAGCAGCCTTTTTGTTTTGATTGTGCCAATTCAGCAGTAGCCGAAGAAACTCAAAGTTATGAGTGAGAATGAATACTTGTTTGGCATTCTTTACGCCGTTTTTCAGGAACGAAAATGCCTGATAGATGGCCGATGCGTCCAGACTGGAAATTGGATCGTCTATTACCACGACGCCTTCGCTCAAGTTGAAATCCTGATCGCCGAGTTGCACAAGAAAATACACGAACGCGATTGCAGTTTTTTCTCCCTCGCTCAATCGTTTAGCGGGCTTGCCGCTGCGCTCGACCCGGTAACCTTCAACATCGGACTCGAACTTAAGGTCACTGCGGCCCAAGAATGTGCGGACATTGCTGGTCAGCTCGGCGCTTGCTGCGTGAGAACTAGAAACCTTAGCGCGCTTTTCTTCGAATGAGTCTTTGAGGTCGCTCAGACTTCGGGGATCGGCAAAGCCTATTGAACCATCGACTAGCTTCGTGATCTCATTTGTCACGATATCGATCTTGTCTTGCAGATCCTTCACTGGCACTTTTATGCTTGAGATATAATGTGCTTCGATGCGCTCACGTGCCGCAGCCAAGGTTTCGGCGAAGGCGTTGGTCTTGGCGTTGTTTTGGTCAACAAGGGAGCATAACGCATCGATCGCGGTGAATAATTTCGAGCAATCTATACAAATATCGACCTCGTAAGAGACAGCGCGACGATCTAGCTTCTCAACCAAAATGTTCGTCAATTGAATAAGCTGTGCGCGAGCTTCGTTTGCAGCAGCCTCAAACATTGCAGCGGCACTATCTACTTGATCGCGAAGTTCCGAATAAAACGCCGGTTTTGGCGGGGGGTTCATGTCATCGATGGCGCGCAGAATATGTCCGGTAAGAGCACGTATCGCCATTACATCGGCTTTTAGTCGCTGGTCCTCGACTCCGAAATGCTTTGCAAGCTGGCTTAAACGATCCGGTGGAAGCTGCTGTGAGCAGAACTCGCACGAAGTCGACGCATGCTCGCGGTGGATAGACAAGCCTTCTTCCACCCATTTAGCGATAGCGGGCTGTTCACTCAAACGCGCAAGAGCGCTGCCTTGCGCGGAGCGCATCGTAAGGGATCGTGTCTGCTCGACGGCAATCTCTACCCATTCCGATAAAGGCCGGGCACTATTATCAGAGAGTAATGCAACCACTGGTTGCCTAAAGGGTTTGATCAAGTCCTGTTGTTCTTGACGGACGCTCGTGCGATGAAGCTCCAGCTCTCTCTTTGACAGCGTTATTGGCTCTGTAATTTTATCAAATGCCTTTTCTGAATTTTGCTTACGATAGTTCCGCAATGCTGTTCCGCTCGTGGCCTCACTAATTGTTTTTGCGACCTCGGAAAATAGTTTTCCTTTGGAAACTTCATCCCTTTGGATAGTTTCTTTGAATTCCTTGATTTTCAGTTGGCGCGCATCAAATATCGCTTGTTCAGCTAAGGCTTCCTCCGCCAGAACCTTGTTTTCCTCTCCTACTATCAGAATGGGCCGGAGTGGGCCTTTAAACTGACCGATGTTTGCTTCAATGAAATCGGCATTGAAGACGCGGATCTTGCGGTTGTATGCAGTCCCTTGATTAAGTTTTCCCGTCTCGACCTTGATCTCGTATGTTAGTTCCGGATAATCGGGGTGGTGGGCTTGATTCAGGGCTCCCAGTAGCCGTGTCAGCGTAGTTTTCCCCGAAGCATTGTCGCCGTAAATACAATTGTAACGCGCAAAATCGGGAAGATCGTTCGCAGCGATGAAGCTATCAAAAATACCGAGCTTCGTGATTTTTTTGATGGATTTTAGCATCTAACTTACCTTCCCGTCTAACGCCGGAATGATGAAAGGCTGGCCGTGATCGACTTGCACCTCGATGCTAGTCTCGCCGTATTCTCCTGGGGCCGCGAGTGCAACAATGAACCGCGACGATAACTCACTTGGCTCGTTTTCCGGCGGAAGGGTGTGGCGCTCTGGCAATCTGCGGAAAAGGGTCGTGTGATAAATCCAGATATCGTTGCCACGCAATAGCACCATGAGCTGCTTTACACGGCGACGCAGGATGATTTCCTCTGTGGACGTTATCGTATCCAAGATGCTGCGCTCACTCCAAGTCAATGAAGTGAGGGCCGCAATCAAATCCTCGGCGTATTGAGCCGTCATATCGGTGAGTGGAACCATGATTTCACAGACGAAGTCGTTGGATTGGTTCGCCGACTTGATTAGCAAACCCTCATCCATTGTCACGGTTGCAAGGTCGTAATCGAAACGAGGGACAAGCTTCTCTTTACGAAAGTCGTTAAGGACGGCCTCAAATATATTGTGCTCGGAAGCTGGTAGAATGTTTGTAACGGGTTGGCTCATCGAAATCTGTTCGCGCCTTACACCCAGCTCTTTCGCCAATCGATCGAGCGTTTTTACTGATATCGGTGCGTTTTCATTTTCAATTTGACGCAACTTCCGCTCACTGATGCAAATTGCGTATGACAGTTCTTTTTGTGTCGAGTTCTTCTCCAAGTTGGAGCGCAACTCTTTAATAAGATGACCATTTGGTGTAACTTGTTTCATGCACATTTCCTTTTAGTTCGTCTAAAAGCGCAATAGCAAGCTATTTGGGTGTATAGTCGGCATACCATCGGCAAAGACCGGCATGTAACCGGCAACGGCTTGATCGGTGACCACCATGTGTTTGTGACCTCCTGAACGACATGCGTTCTGACGGTCGAAACATGATGGGTTTTATCAGGTGGCAGCAACTTCACTCTAACGGCAATTGTTGATTAATCGCGCAATCTCGAACAGTCATTCCACCGACTGCCAAATTTTGATCTTTTCCCAACCTATAACCGAGCTGAATTATATGATTATAATATGAAAAACTCGAAACTTATTTGATATCCAAATTAGACATCATCCAAACCAAATCCATGGTGAGCTGTTCTACTCTCAGCGCTTGGCCGGCTATTGACCAGTAAATTATTTTTCAAATTTCCTTATCACGGTCCGAACCTGCGAAGGGCTCCATTCGCCACCTTGCGGAGCACGACTAGGCCTTTGCAGTATGTCCCATAAATTATGTGGATAAATCAGTGGAAAAACGCAAAATCGCGGTTGCCGACTTGATTCGAAACGGCGCGCGAGTCATGGTGCAAAATCAGAGCCACGAGAGGGTGCCACGGCAGGGTGCCACGGGGTTTTGACTCGCAGAGAAACCAAAGGTTTTTCAGGCGCTTAGCTGTTAAACAAAAGTTGGTTGGGGTGGCAGGATTCGAACCTGCGCATGGCGGCATCAAAAGCCGCTGCCTTACCACTTGGCGACACCCCAATATTAGCGGGCCTGATTCTGGTGAGCCGCGCTGGTGAACGGGCCTATTATCCAGTTTGCCCCCAAGGGGCAAGAGGCAGTTGTAACTAAGCCTCGAACAGTCGCTTGACCCAGCCATGATCATCCGGCGCAACCCCGCGCTGGATATCAACCAGACGCCGCCGCAACTTTTCGGTCAACTGTCCGGGGCCACCGCCACCAATGGTGAATGCACCCGTACTGGACCGGACTGTACCGACAGATGTGACAACCGCTGCTGTACCGCAGGCAAAGGTTTCAACCAGCTTTCCGCTCGCCGCATCCGCTTCCCACTGGTCGATGGCATAAGGCTCTTCAACCACCATCAGGCCCTCTTCACGGGCAAGGGTGATGATCGAATCACGGGTAATGCCTGGCAGAATTGTTCCACCAAGCGGCGGCGTGATCAACCTGCCGTCATCCATCACGAAGAAGAGATTCATGCCGCCCAGTTCTTCGACCCATTTATGCTCGGCTGCATCGAGAAAGACGACCTGATCGCAATTTTGCTCGATTGCTTCGGCCTGGGCAACAAGACTGGCGGCATAATTGCCACCACATTTTGCTGCGCCGGTGCCGCCCGGTGCCGCGCGACTATATTCGCCGGACACCCAGATACTGATCGCAGAAGCGCCGCTCTTGAAATAACCGCCGGCAGGCGATGCAATCACGAGATAGAGATATTCCTTGGCCGGGCGGACGCCGAGGAACACTTCGCTCGCGAACATGAACGGCCGCAGATAGAGCGAACCGCCCTCGACCGAAGGAAACCAGTCCTTGTCAATGTCGACCAGAGCCTCAACCGAATCGAGGAACAGTTTTTGCGGCAATTCCGGCATCGCCATCCGCCGCGCGGACGCCTGAAAACGTTTCGCATTTTCTTCGGGACGGAATAGTGCGGTCGCGCCATCGGCCAGACGATAGGCTTTCATGCCTTCGAATATCTCCTGGGCATAATGGAGTACCGAAGAGGCAGGATCCATCAATATTGGTTCGCGTTTGGTTATTCTGGCGTCGTGCCACCCATCGGCTTCCGTATAGCGGATCATGGCCATATGATCGGTAAACAAAGTCCCGAAACCCGGGTTCTCCAGAAGCTTGGTCCGCTCGCTGGCATGCACCGGTGTCGCGCTGGGTTCCAGTTTGAATTCCAGGTTTTCTATATCTGCCATATTCTGCCGCTTTCACTGTGAATCATGCCAACAATTGGAAGATATGGAAGCATGTTTCAATTGTCTTGCATTCCTCTAATCAGCCTGTCAAGATACGTCAACATGACTGACGTATCTCGCCCCAGCAGTTCCCCCGGTGCCTCTCCGCTTTTTCTGCGCGAGGACGAAGTCCGCCGTGGCATCGAGCTGCTTTATTTCGGCTATACCCGACTAACCAACGCAATCGATCAGGAGCTTGCCAAGCACGGGCTGGGCCGGGCGCATCACCGGGCATTATATTTTATTGCGCGGCAGCCGGATCTCACGGTGGGAGAGCTGCTGAAACTGCTCGCGATCACCAAACAGTCGCTCGGCCGCGTGCTGAAGGAATTGCAGGACCGGGATTTCATTCTGACATCCACCGGCATCGTCGACCGGCGCCAGAAAATGCTGCGCCTGACCGAAAATGGCCTCGCGCTGGAAGCGGAACTGTTTCGCCAGCTGCGCGAGAAACTCTCTTCCGCCTATGTCTCGGCCGGCCAGGAATCGGTATCCGGTTTCTGGCATGTGCTGGAAGGCCTGGTTCCGGAAAGTGACCGCAAGATGGTATTCGACTTGCGCGGGGACAATAACTCCTGACTGTCCCTTGCCCCCTGTCGCGATATCTCGACAGGGCCGACTCTCAGGCTTCACCGACGGTATCGACCATCGCGTGCGCGATTGCGTCCTGCGGGCTCTTGTCGCTCCACAAAACAAACTGGAAGACCGGATAAAAGCGCTCCCATTCTTCAATCGCCAGATCGACAATCGTCTGGGCCTGATCGAGACCCAGCATGCCGCTGCCACCCAACAGGGTTGCATGGCGGAACAGCAGAATATTATTATTCGACCATAGATCAAAATGCCCCAGCCAAAGCTGTTCGTTTATCAGACCCAGCGTTTCGTAAATTACGGCTTTCTTGTCCTCGGGAACCCTGATCTCCGGTAGCAGCAATATTTGCAGGACATGATCCTCATTCCGCCAGATCGCGCGCATCTGGTAGCTGGTCCAGTTGCCCTTTATCTCGACCGACAGTTCGTCGTCACCGGTCCGGTCGACCGACCAGCCGCGCGCCTCGAAAAATGCTGCCAGCATGTCCACGGGCGGCGCTTCATCCTGATCAAGCTGTTCCCATTGGTCGTCAAGCATCGCAGTTCCAGATCCTTTGCTGTTGGGAGCGTAGTGGCCCACTCGCAGGATCACGGCAAGGCAACGGAACGCCCGCTTTCACATTGATTGTGGGAACGCTGTGGATAATGAACGACGAACGATCACCGACCGCCGCTATCCCTCTGCTGCCTTATCTGGAAGTAGTCGGCTTTCCTGCGGCGTTTTTGGACGCAGCAGGCTTTGACGCGGCGGGCTTGCGGGGCGTCGCGCTTTTTGTTGCCGTTTTCTTCGCCGGGGCGGAGGCACTCTTTTCGAGAGCATCAACACGTTTCTTCAGCGCGTCGGCTTCTGCCCTTGCCTTCGCCGCCATTTCCTTGACCGCTTCAAACTCGTCACGCGATACAAAGTCCATGCCGCCGAACCATTCCTTGGCGCGCTCTCGCGCACCCGCTTCCGCTTCACGGCCGACCCCGGCCACAGTGCCGGCAAGGCCGTTCAATACCTTGGAAATATCATCGAAAAAACGGTTCTGGCTTTGCATTTTAATAAACTCCGTCAAGGACCGTTCGAGGGTCCGAAAAAATATTGCCCTATATCTGGGATCTCGCCGCCGGAACGACAAGGGTTTCCGCACCGGGATTCAGCGATTCAATCTTTTGATTGAGCACCGCCGCGAAACATAGCCAGGCAAGATAAGGCACCAGCAGCCATGCTGCGGCCTTGCGGATTCTTCCGAATATCAGTGTCGTACAAAGCGCCATCAGAAAAATAATCACCAGGAGCCAAAAAGCGGCCCCCACCTGATGCATGCCGAAGAACAATATCGGCCAAAACAGGTTAAGTGCATATTGCACAAGATACAGGACGATAGCGGGGCCGCGCAGGGGTGCGCCCCGGGCATGAAGGACCATTGCGAAAGCGGTCCCCATCATGGTATAAAGCAGCGCCCAGGCAGCGCCAAAGGCCCAGCCCGGTGGTTGCGCCGCCGGTTTGGCCAGCGCCTGGAACCATCGATTTTCCTCACCGGAATTCGCAAACTGGCTGAACATGAAACCAAGAAGCACGGTGACCGGCACGATGAACAATATCCACCGGAGCAGGGACATCCGCAACTGACCTTTTGAAGCTATCTGATTCACAGGGGCAGCATCCTTGATCCTAAAATTATACGAATCGTCCGGGACGGCTTGTCCCCGGACCCCCTATGCTTTTAACAATCTCTCGGCGTTTGGCCAGCGTTATGCCGTTGAACCCAAAGCACCGGCTATCCGGGGAAATTTTGCGCCGCTCTTGGTATTTTCCAATTGATCGCCATGTTGGCCGGACCATAAGCTCCGGAAAGCGCCGGGACAATCGAGTGATTGTTACAATTGGGACGGACTGCTAAGCGCATTATCATGAACGACAAAACCAATTCCAGCGACATAGAAACCCCTCCCGCACCGCTCAAAAAGATCGGCAACCTGCGGATGGTATTCGAACAGGCGATCAATTATCCGAAACAAATTGCCTTCGCGTTGATGGCTCTTTTTGTTTCCGCGATGGCAACTCTGGCGATACCGGCGGGTTTCAAAACCATCATCGACAAGGGGTTCATGGGCGGAAACGGGGATATCGCTCCTTATTTTCAGGGCCTTCTGGGGATAGTCGCGGTTCTCGCAGTTGCGACGGCCTTCCGCTTCTATTTTGTCAGCTGGCTCGGGGAACGTGTCGTCGCCGACCTGCGGCTCGCAGTACAGGCCAATCTGCTGCGGCTGGCTCCCGGCTTTTTCGAGGAAAACCGGCCGTCGGAAATTGCGTCGCGGATGACCTCCGATACAGCGATTATTGAACAGGTGGTCGGAACCACGGTATCCGTTGCCTTGCGCAATATCGTCATCGGGGTCGGCGGGATCATCTATCTCTTCACGCTTGCCCCTGCGCTCACCGCAGGGCTGCTGCTCGCAATACCGGTAATCATTTTGCCGATCGTTTTCATCGGCAGGAAACTGACCAATGTGTCGCGATCCAGCCAGGACCGGGTCGCCGATGTCGGCGCGATGATTTCCGAAGTATTGGGCGCGATGAAAATTGTTCAGGCTTTTGGACAGGAAAATCGCGAGCATGAACGATTCAGCGGCGCGGTCGAATCCACCTTCGATACCGCCAAGCGCCGGATCCGGCTGCGCGCGGCGATGACCGCCATCGTTATCGGCCTGATCTTTACCGGCATCGTCATGCTAATGTGGCGCGGCGCGATCGGCGTGGCAGACGGATCGATATCCGGCGGTACAATTGCAGCCTTTGTCCTGACCGGCGGCCTGGTCGCCGGCGCCTTTGGCGCTCTTACGGAGGTCTATGGCGACTTGCTGCGCGGCGCCGGCGCAGCGGGCCGGCTGGCGGAACTGTTATCAGAAAGACCCGGGATTGCGGCTCCCGAAAATCCGATCGCCCTGCCCGTGCCATCGCGCGGCCAGATCGCGTTTGACAATGTCACATTTTCCTATCCCACCCGCCCCGACACCGTGGCGCTGGGCAATTTCTCACTGACCGTGTCACCGGGTGAAACAGTCGCTGTGGTCGGGCCATCGGGCGCCGGCAAGTCCACGCTGTTCCAACTGGCCCAGCGTTTTTATGACCCGCAGGGCGGTTCCGTCCGTATTGACGGTGTGGCTCTGCCGTCAGCCGATCCTTCCGAAATCCGCCAGCGGATGGCGCTCGTGCCGCAGGAAACTGTATTATTTGCCGCGTCCGCTCGCGACAATTTGCGTTACGGCAAATGGGACGCCACCGACGAGGAAATATGGGAAGCCGCGCGCGTCGCCAATGCGGAGAAATTTCTGCGCGCCCTGCCGGAGGGTCTGGACAGTTTCATGGGCGAAGCGGGAACGCGACTGTCCGGCGGACAACGCCAGCGCATCTCGATCGCGCGCGCGCTGCTGCGCAACACGCCCATATTGCTGCTCGACGAAGCCACGTCGGCGCTCGATGCGGAAAGCGAAAAGCTGGTGCAGGACGCACTCGATCATTTGATGAAGGACCGGACCACCATCGTCATCGCCCATCGGCTGGCGACCGTACGGTCGGCCGATCGCATCATCGTGATGGAAGAAGGCCGGATCGTCGAACAGGGCGACCACGACAGCCTGATCGCCAAAAACGGTCTCTACGCGCGACTGGCCGATTTGCAGTTCAGCAGCAGCGAGACGAGCCGCCCCATTACCGTGGCGTGACAAGCAGTCCGATCAGGAGGGCTTGAGCTCGGTCGATGGAGTAGAATGTGCCGGATGGCAGCGCCAGGGGTGGAACCACAATTTCCTGACCGGAGGTCAATCCATGTCTGGAGATTTACGCTCGTCTCGAGTCCGGTCACAGATGCCATATTGATCGCTGGTGGTTCCGAAGCCGGAGACATCCATGCTGCTTCGGGCGCTACTTAGGACGCAAAAAAAGGGGCCGCGATAATCTTATCGCGGCCCCTTTTTAAATTCTGTTGGACCAAATCAGTTCGGTGCGCGGCTGGCTTTGTTAAAGTTGCCATATTGTTCGTTACCGACAAATCCGAATTTCGTCACGCCGCTGTCCTTGATCACCGCCAAAGTGCGATCGGTGGTCAGATAGGCGCTCAGCGGATCAGGCTGGAACTGAAGTTCCGGTTCCGGAACCATCGATTTTGTCTGCGCCAGATATTGCTTAACCTGATTCAGCGTAACCTCTGTGTCGTTCCAGAGAATCTGGTTGGTTGCCGTGATCCCCAGACGGTTTTTGACCGGATCGACAAAATCTTCCGGCGGCGGACTATCGTCTGCAACTGGGAGGTCGATCTTTACCGCGTGGGTTTGCACAGGGATTGTAATGATGAACATGATGAGAAGAACCAACAAGACGTCGATAAGCGGCGTCGTGTTCATCTCCATCATTGGCTCGCCATCATCGCTTCCGCCACTCATAGCCATTTGTGCGTCTCCTTAACCTTGTATAATTCTAGCTGCCGGTCGAAACTATTCGACGACAATCGGTGTGGACAAAAAGCCCACTTTCGCGAACCCGGCGCGCTGCATGGTGTAAATTGCACCACCAATGCACTTGTAGGGCGTGTTGATGTCTCCGCGAATATGGACTTCCGGCATATCTTCCGGTGTCATATTTTCGACCCCGCCAAAGGCTTCAATCTGGTCTTCCAGCTGTTTCACAGCCCTGGTCACCAACTCGGTAGAGTTCACCGGAGTGGTATTCCAGTAGACACGGCAATTACCGCCGGGAGTGGCTCCCGAATATTCGGGATCACCCGGGTCACGTCCTGCGGCATCGGTCGTCGTGACTGACAGCAGCACATTCTCGCGCTTCGTCGTTGTCACTTCAAACGGAAGTACCGGAAGCTCGAGTTCCACGGACTGAATGACCACCGGAACCGCGATCAGAAAAATGATCAGCAGGACCAGCATAACGTCCACAAGTGGGGTTGTATTAATGTCGGATAGAGGAGTCTCCTCCGTGCTACCGCCCCCAACATTCATCGCCATAGGATTTTATCCTCTCAAAACTAAACCATCTGAAGGGAGCGAAGGCCCCCTTTTCGTGCGTTGGCCCGGTTGCCAGCCCATGGGGGCTGGCAACCCGGCCTACGGCTTATTTCTTTGCGGCTGGTGCAGCAGGTTTCGCGGTGGCAGCAGCAGCGCTCGGAGCGATTGGTTTAACGCCGCCGTCCGAAGCCATATAGCCGAGAACGTCGTTGGAAAATGCAGCAAGCTGTTCAGCGATCCGCTTGTTGCGGCCCTGCAACCAGTTATATGCAAGAACGGCGGGAACGGCCACACCAAGACCAAGTGCGGTCATGATCAGTGCTTCACCAACCGGGCCAGCAACAGCATCAATGGATGCCTGACCAGCGATACCGATTTTGATCAGCGCGCGATAAATACCGATAACCGTACCGAACAGTCCGATGAACGGAGATGTTGCACCCACAGTAGCCAGCCATGGAAGACCGGTAGCCAGCTTGGACTTGATCAGATCCTGTGACCTTTCGATCGATCCGTGCAGCCAGTCATGTGCTTCAACCGGGTCGGTCAATTTGGCATGATCTGCATCGGCTTTGATCGCATCGTCAACAATCTGGCGATAGGCGGAATTTTTGTCGAGCTTCGCAGCGCCTTCCTTGAGGGTGCCTGCACGCCAGAAAGACGTGCGCATGGCCTGGCCCTGTTTCATGACCTTGTTCTGCTCGAACAGTTTCGAAAACAGGATATAGAAAGAAGATACAGACATGATCGTGAGAATTGCCAGAACAGACCAGGCGATAACGCCGCCCTGCTGCATGGCTTCCCAGAAACCGAAAGCGTTTTGTGGTGCTGTCGAACCAGCGGCCAAAATTTCAATCAACATTTTAATATTCCCCTCAGGATAAATTAATAGCAAAAAATCTGTGCAGGAAGGACATCATATGATGCCCTCCCCAGTGTTCATTATTTCGGTATTTCCCAACGAACGGCATTGGAATAATAGCCGGTTGTCGGATTGCCGTTTGAGTCCAGAGCGGGCCTGAATCGCGCACGACGGGTCAGGTTTTTGCAAGCAGCCTGATCCAGATCGGCATGGCCGCTAGAACCAGTGATCTGACAATCGCTTACCCTGCCGTCGGCGTTTACAGTCAGCCGGAAACGGGTTGTACCTTCACGTTCCTCGCGCAAAGCCCGCGAAGGATAGTCATTCGCATTAGCCCAACTGCCAGGATTACCACGGGCCTCGGGATTCGCCCGTTGTGGCGGAGGAGGTGGCGGAGGAGGTGGAGGAGGTGCTACCACCGGTGCCGGCCGCGGCGGCGCAGATGGAACCGATTGGATCACCGGCCTTGGCGCAACCACAGGTGCCACGATCGGCGGCGGCGATACCACAGGAGGCGGTTCAATCGGTTGCTCAGGAGGCGGAGGCGGTTCATCCGGTTCTTCCGGCGGCTCTTCCTCTTGAATGTCGATCATGTCCAGTTGCGATGCAACCTTCGTGACGGCCTTATAGGCTAGTCCGGTGACTAGCGCATAGCCAAGTAACAGATGGATGACCACGACAAGAAAAATTGATATAATCTTGCTCGAACTCATCTCTTGGTCAGCATAAGCCATTCAGAAATGTAACTCCTTTTTCCCCATCAAGGCCGACGCTTCATCGCTGAAGCCCTAGTCAAAGGGC
Organism: uncultured Sphingomonadaceae bacterium; assembly: GCA_947488845.1. Classification (GTDB taxonomy): domain Bacteria; phylum Pseudomonadota; class Alphaproteobacteria; order Sphingomonadales; family Sphingomonadaceae; genus Parasphingorhabdus. The sequence goes on from CANLBM010000017.1 coordinate 17,618, forward strand.
ATGAGGCTTGAAAAACCGTCGCGACCTTTGTTATCCCGTATGACAGCTTTTCTTTCGCTTGGAAGCTGTCTTAAATTTGTTTTAACGTGGTAGTTCCACGCAGGCAATCGCTTTGTTGGTTCAGCGCCGATTAAGCTGTTAAAGACCTACAACAGGGGTTAAATGCAGCCTCCTGAAATCCTGTTCCAGAGAAAATCATGCGCCCTTTTATGATACTCGCCTTTACACTGTTTTTTAGCCAATTTGCGTCGATTCCGGCCTTTTCACAGGCTCCGGAACAGACGGATCCGTTGCAATATGCCGACCTCGCCGACCTCAGCGCGGACGCGCCGATAATTGTTCATGCAACGGTGAAGGAGGCGATTAAAGTGGCCGCCGAACGGGCGCCAAATGCACCGCCGGGAACCCAGCGTTTTTATATTATAGCATCAACACACGCACTGATTCGTGGTCAGGGAGGGGTCGGCGAAACGATTCGCTACATAATTGATCTTCCCCTTGATGATCGCGGCCGGACTCCGAAAATAAAGAAGAAACCGTTCATCATTTTTGCCCGCCGTTCTGCGGGCGGTGGCGACAATGTACAGCTGGTCGCCAAAGATGCACAAATTGCCTGGACCCCCGACCGTGAACAGCGGGTCCGTTCGCTGGTCCGGGAATTGCTCGCCCGGGACGCACCGCCAGCCATTTCCCGTATAGCTAGCGCTATTCATGTGCCCGGTACGATCATCGGCGAAGGCGAAACCCAGATATTCATGGAAACCGAGACCGGATCGCCAATTTCAATCACCGTGCTCAAACGGGCGGGCCAGCAGAAATTCTGGGCGGTGTCGCTCGGTGAAATTGTCGACGAGGCCGCGCGCGCGCCAGTCCGGAATGGCCTGCTCTGGTATCGTCTGGCCTGTTTTCTTCCCCGTCAATTGCCTTCCGATACACTGGCCGGTGACACAGGCGCCAATGCACAGCAGGCGCGCAGCGATTATCAAATGGTCCTCCGTGATCTCGGCAACTGCCCGAGGTCACGTCAGCGCTGATACGGCAGAACTAGTACTGGCATTCGTCAAAGGCGGCGCTAATAAGGCGCCAGCAATCTCACCTGAAACGAAAAGAGGCCAATGATCATGACTGCCCCCCTTCGCATAGCGCTCGCTGGACTGGGCACGGTCGGGACTGGAGTCATCCGGCTCATCGAAGAAAATGGCGCGATGATTGCGCAACGGGCCGGACGGCCGATTGTCGTAACCGCTATCTCCGCCCGCGACCGGAACCGGGATCGCGGCATTGATCTCGCGGCCTATCCGTGGTGCGACAAGCCCGAAGATCTTGCATCGCTTGACGATATAGACTGTGTAGTGGAAATGATCGGCGGCTCCGAAGGCGCGGCTCTGGATCTGGCGCGCAAGAGCCTGGCGTCCGGCAAGTCTTTCGTCACAGCCAATAAAGCAATGATCGCCCATCACGGGATGGAGCTGGCCAAGGCCGCCGAAACCGGAAATCTGTCGCTCAGATATGAAGCCGCAGTTGCAGGCGGCATTCCTGTGATCAAGGGACTCCGCGATGGCGCCTCTGCCAACCGGATCGAGCGGGTTTACGGCATTCTCAACGGCACGTGTAACTATATCCTGACCGAAATGGAAAAACACGGACGCGCATTTGACGACGTCCTCAAGGATGCCCAGGAAATCGGCTATGCAGAAGCGGATCCCAGTTTTGACATTGATGGTGTCGATGCCGCCCATAAATTGGCTATTCTGGCAGCGCTGTCCTTCGGCAAGGCGCTCGACTTCGACGGCGTGGAAATCGACGGAATTCGTCATATCATGGCGGCGGATATCGGCCAGGCCAAGGCGTTGGGCTATCGCATCCGCCTGCTCGGCATGGCCCGGATCGATGACGGAAAATTATTCCAGCGGGTCAATCCCTATCTGGTGCCGGAAGGTCATCCTTTGGCACATATCGACGGATCGACAAATGCTGTGGTTGCCGAGGGCAATTTTTCCGGTCGCCTGATGTTTCAGGGTGCTGGTGCAGGCGAAGGACCAACGGCATCCGCCGTCGTCGCAGACCTGATCGACATTGCCCGTGGCGATGCCGGCACCGTATTTGCCGCGCCAGCCAGCGCCATGGAAGCGTGCGAACGCGCCGAGAACGGCAACCGGATCGGCAAAAGCTACATCCGCTTCATCGTCGCCGACAAGCCGGGCGTTCTGGCGGAGATTACCGCCGCCATGCGCGATGCCAATGTGTCGATCGAGAGCCTCATCCAGACCGAGAAAGCCGCTGAAGGATCGGTGCTGATCTCCATGGTCACCCATGACAGTCGCGAACGGAATGTCGCGCTTGGTCTCGCAGCTCTGTCCAGTTCGACGAGTCTGAAAGCCGCTCCGGTAGTGATGCATTTGCTGAGCGATCAAGACTGATCAATCCGGGTCTTCTGGTGACAGGGGACTGACCATCGCCTGCCGGACATAATCTTCATCAGGAACCTCCGAATCTATCACATTCCAGAGCCGGACAGCGGCTCCGCCACCGCTGCCGCCGGCTCCTCCGAAGTTCGTTTTAACCAGCGATACCCCCTTGAAGCAATTCCGCTCATCCATGGTCACATAACAACGGCCCTGCTGGATGATTTCGGGATTGGCTTTCGGCAGGAGTTCCCGGATTCGTTCTCCGGTTTTCGTCGCCAGTTCGGGAAACGGCAAGCGCCGCTGTCGATCAATTTCCGGAGTCCCGCAGACCACAATCTCGTCATTGGTCCGGTGGAGGAGACAACCATCGGCATCAACAGCGACCAGTCGCCGGGCATGTTCCATCAACTGTCGCGTTCGGTCGTCCCCTGACACGGCCTGCGCCATCGCGCTGGACGGGATCAACAAAAGGATCAGGAAAACCGGTCTCGACATTGTAATATCGCTCCCCTATCGAGAATTCAAAATTACCCTATAGAAGGACTACTCCACAATATGCCCGAAGCAAGCCAAATATTGGACCGCGTACTTGTCATGGAAATGGTACGCGTTACCGAAGCGGCGGCCATATCGGCGGCCAACCTGATCGGTCGCGGCGATGAAAAAGCGGCTGATGCTGCCGCTGTAGAAGCGATGCGCGCGGCGCTGAACGAGTTGGATATTTGCGGCACCGTGGTCATCGGCGAAGGCGAACGCGACGAGGCCCCGATGCTTTTCATCGGCGAAAAAGTCGGACGCGGCTGTGAGGGCGAAGCGCCGGCCATAGATATCGCGCTGGACCCTCTCGAAGGCACGACCATCACCGCCAAAGCAGGCGCCAATGCATTGGCCGTTCTCGCAATCGCGGAAAAGGGCAATCTGCTGAACGCACCCGATGTCTATATGGACAAACTGGCGGTCGGGCCTGGCTATTCACCGGGCATTATCGATCTTGACAAATCGGTGACCGAAAATGTTGAAGCCGTCGCCAAGGAAAAGGGTGTCGAACCCGCGGAAATCATCGTCTGCGTTCTCGACCGTCCGCGCCATGACAAGATCATTGCCGAACTGCGCGGGATCGGTTGTGGAATCATGCTTATCCCCGACGGCGATGTCGCCGGTGTGATTGCAACCTCGGACGAAGACACGACCGTGGACATGTATATGGGTAGCGGCGGTGCGCCCGAAGGCGTGCTCGCGGCAGCAGCGCTCCGCTGCGTTGGCGGACAGTTCAAGGGACGCCTCTTGTTCCGCAACGACGACGAGCGCCAGCGCGCCTATAAATGGGGCATCGAGGATCTCGACAAAATCTATGACCTGAAAGAATTGGCCAAGGGCGATGTCATCTTCGCTGCAACAGGCGTTACCCATGGTTCGCTGCTCGAGGGCGTAAAGAAATTGCGCGGCGGCAAGATGACCACCGAAAGCGTTGTCATGCGCGCCTCGTCCGGCACCGTACGCTGGGTGAAGAGCGAGCATCGCAAGACCTGATGCAAAGGATGTTGGGTGAGGAGAACTTGCATCGGTTCCAGAAGCTGCGTTACTTGCTGCTGCTGTTACCGATATTGGTAACAGCCTGCATTTCTCCCGTTCAATATGGCGACATACCCCACGCCGATTATGTCGCGGACGAGCGCTGCCGGCCGGGAGTACAACCCGCGGAAGCGCTGGCGGACAAGCCCTATTTCGTTGTGACCAGCCGTTTGCCGGATTGTCGGACGGACCGGGTAGCGCTGCTTAACCAGCGAAGTGAAATCGTTCGGTACGGCCGGTTTGGCGCGCCGCAGGAAATGGAGATCACCAACGCCAAGGGCAAAGAAAAATCACGGGAGGTGATACCCTTTGCCCTGAACAACGACCAGCAATGGTGGGATGATCTCGCGGCAGCCGCGGTTAAGCGGGATGGACGGATTTTGCTCTATGTCCACGGGTTCAAGGAAACTTTTTTTACCAGCGCACGCGATAGCGCGCAGATTTCACGCCTGTCCGGCCTCGAAATTCCGGTAGTGCATTACAGCTGGCCGTCGCAGGGCGAGTTTCTGAAATATGCCGCCGATGAAACGAACATGTATTATAATGAACGCCAGTTCCGGAGTTTTCTGGCCAAGCTCGCGCAACAGCCGTGGACGAAGGAAATCATTCTGGTTGCCCATTCGCTCGGTGGCCGGCTGGTGATTCCTGCCATCGAATTTGTCGATCGCAACAGCAGCAACGCGGATTCGAGCAATATATCCAACATCATCCTCGCCTCGCCCGATATTGACCGGCAGGATTTTGAACGCGACATCGTCGAAACCGTGCTGACCATGCGCCGCGTCAACAATGACCGCCGGATCACGGTCTATGTATCAGCCAAAGATCGCGCCCTTGGCTTGTCCTATAATTTTCACGGCTATCCCCGACTGGGCCGTCCGGATTGCTTCAACCCGTTCGAGGCGACATCATTGCGGGATCAGGGCTATCCCGAACGATGCTATGCCGCCAAGACCAAATATGACACCGAGCCGGAAAAGAGCGGGCTGACGATTATCGACACCACCGCCATCAGCCGAGGCCAGACCGGCCACAGCGACTATCTGCGCAGCGGGCCTGCCTGTTCTGATTTCGCGGCGGTCGTCAACAGAACCGAGAACAGGACAAACAAACGCAAGGCCAGCAGATTATTGCATGTCTTCGAACTTGTCCCTGATCCCGATATTGCGGAAACCGACGATGTTGCGGAATGTCGCCGCAACCCGGAATGATATTGTCAGCTTTGGCCGGGATCGATGCTGCGCAATAACGGGCAACTGGAGGTGTTACTGGCGGAAGTCCGCGGCTGCACGATCTGCACAGGTCTGCCTTTGGGCCCCAAACCGTTGCTGCAGGCAGACAGCGCCGCGCAGATTCTGCTGGTCGGCCAGGCGCCGGGCAGCAAGACCCACGAGAAAGGCCGCCCGTTTGACGATGTCAGCGGCAAACGGCTGCGCGAGTGGCTGGGCGTGACCGAAGAGCAATTTTACGATCCGCGCCTGTTTGCCATCATCCCGATGGGTTTCTGCTTTCCCGGCACCGGCAAGGGCGGCGACATGCCGCCGCGACCGGAATGCGCGCCGGCGTGGCGCCAGCCGCTGCTGGATGCCCTGCCCAATATCAGGCTGACGCTGGTGCTCGGCCAATATGCGATGAACTGGCATCTCGGCGATCGAAAATCGCGCACGCTCACCGACACGGTGAAGCGCTGGCGGGAATTCTGGCCGGAGCTCTTGCCCCTGCCCCACCCCAGCCCGCGCAATATCCGCTGGTTCAAGGCCAATCCCTGGTTCGAGACCGATGTCATCCCGGTCTTGCAGGATCGCGTAAGGGAACTGACCTAGAAAACCCCCATGGCCAGCCCCGCCGATAGCGTCGCGCCGGTTTCCGCGCAGGGTTGGCGATCGCTTTCACCGATCGTCTTCGGCGCCAATATCTGCTCCTGGGTCTGCGCGTGGGTGCAGATGATCAGGCTGTCGATCACCTTCCTGAGCCGCCAGCCGGTGGCGATCCGCTCCAGCTGGACCTTCGCATTTTCGCCATCCGATCCGGCGCAGATCATCGCGGCATAGGGGCGCCCTTCGATCCTGCCGAGCAAGGGATAATAGCAGCGATCGAAAAAGGCCTTCATCACCCCGGCAATCGCGGCGAGATTTTCAGGCGTCGCAAAAATATAGCCGTCGGCGGACAGCATGTCATCGGGCCGGCATTCTTCCGCGCGAACGACGCGCACTTCGGTGCCGTCTTCCTGCCGCGCAGCTTCGGCAGCCGCCTCGACCATCTGGGCGGTGCCGCCGGTATAGCTGTAATAGACGATCAGAAGATTTTTCATCGCTTGTCCTCTAACAAGTAACAGACCGATTGTCAGCGCTTCAGGTTTCACGCATAGCGCGGAGCATGAACGCAGTATTGAACGTCGAGAACTCCCTGTCCGGCCAGAGCTGGCGCTGGCGCAGCACCAGCGCCGACGCGCGCGATCCCGGATTTCAGCCGGATGATCTGGTCACCCAGTTGTTGCTCGCGCGTGGCGCGAGCCGCGAAACGCTGGAGGTCAACCGAGACCCGACGATCCGCGGCTTCATGCCCGATCCTTCGGTATTCCAGGATATGGACGTAGCGGCGGACCGCCTGGCTCTGGCTATCAAGAATCAGGAAAAGGTCACGATATTCGGCGACTATGATGTTGACGGCGCAACCAGCGCCGCCTTGCTGATCCGCTTGCTGAGGGACCTCGGACTCGATGCGGGCTATTATATCCCCGACCGCCTGATGGAGGGCTATGGCCCGTCGGGCGAGGCATTGGTCAGGCTCGGCGAACAGGGCAGCAATCTTGTGGTGACGGTCGATTGCGGCGCCATGGCCTTTGAAGCGCTCGACATGGCCGATAAGGCCGGTGTCGAAGTGATCGTGGTCGACCATCACAAATGCGCGGTCGAATTGCCCAAGGCGCTGGCACTGGTCAATCCCAACCGGCTGGATGAAAGCGAGGCCGGCGCCGAACACGGCCATCTCGCCGCCGTCGGCATGGCCTTCCTGCTCGGCGCTGCTCTCGTGAGGACACTGCGCAACAAGGGTTTCTTTGCGAATCGAGCCGAACCCAAATTGCTCGAGCTATTGGATATCGTGGCCCTGGGCACGGTGGCCGATGTCGCCCAGTTGCGCGGACTCAACCGCGCCTTCGTCGCGCAGGGCATCAAAGTCCTCGCCGGGCGGCAGAATGTCGGCCTGTCTGCCCTGATCGATGCCAGCCGCCTGAAACGCGCACCGATATGTTCGGACCTCGGCTTCGCCCTTGGACCGAGGATCAATGCCGGCGGACGGGTCGGCAAATCCGACCTCGGCGTGCGATTGCTGATCACGCGGGACCCGGAAGAAGCGCAGGCCATTGCCGCCGAGCTCGACCATCTCAATCAGGAACGCCGCGCGATCGAGGCCCATGTGCTCGAGGAAGCCGACGCCATGTGTTCTTCGCAGCAGAATCAGGCGGTGGCAGTGCTCTCGGCCCGAGGCTGGCATCCCGGAGTCATCGGTATTGTCGCCGGCCGGATCAAGGAGAAGCTGAACCGTCCCGCCATCATCATCGCCGTCGATGAAGAAGGGATCGGCAAAGGCTCCGGACGTTCGATTTCCGGCATTGATCTCGGTGCAGCGATCATCGCGGCCAAGGACAGCGGCCTGCTGATCGCCGGCGGCGGTCATGCGATGGCTGCAGGCATCACCATCGAAGCGGACAAGGTCGATGCCTTTTCGGAATTTCTCAATGACCGGCTCGCCGACGGCGTCGGCAAGGCACAGGATGGCAAGGCCCTGCTGGTCGACGCGGTGCTGTCACCCAAGGGCGTCAATCCGACGATGGTCGAAGCGATGGACGGAGCCGGCCCCTATGGCATGGGCTGGCCCGCCCCACGCGTCGTGACCGGACCGGTGCGAATCGTCAAATGCGATATTGTCGGAACCGACCATGTCCGGATGATCGTCGCTGGCGATGACGGCGCATCGATAAAGACAATTGCCTTCCGCGCGGCGGAAACCGACCTCGGTCAGGCTCTGCTCCACGCTCCGCGAGGCCGGAAATTGTGGATAGCAGGCCGCGCCAAGATCGATGACTGGGGCAGCCGCCCATCGGCGGAAATCCACCTGGAAGATGCAGCCTGGGCCGATTGAGGGGGCGTCGATAGCAGTCTGCGACAGCGCCATATCGGTGCACGCTATCGATATGTTGGCGACCTGGAAGACGGCAAGTCGCAAGCCTTTACCACTCCGTCACGAAATAGGCCGGAAAAACCGGAGGAAAGAGGGTTGACCAAAGCCGAGCACCCCCCTAATGGCCGTGGCTCGCTGACCAGCAATTGGTATGGCCCCTTCGTCTAAGGGTTAGGACGCGGCCCTTTCACGGCTGAAATACGGGTTCGAATCCCGTAGGGGTCACCATTCTAGAAAATCTTGTATTTTTTTTCCTAAAGCTTACGCAAAGCCTAGGCTTTTTGATCACTCTTTGGTTCAAAGGAGTGGTATAAGGTGAGAGTCGCGGTGCGCGGATTATTCAAGCATCCAAAAACCGGAATCTATCATTTCCGCAAAGCAATTCCAGAAAAGCTCCGCGCAGCTGCGGGAACCCACTCGCTTCGGAGAATCAACGCGTCGATCATCTACAAGGCAACGGGCAATATCCGCGCAATCCAGATCTTGCTGGGCCATTCGAAGATCGAGAACACCGTCCGATACCTCGGCGTCGACATTGAGGACGCCCTCACCTTGGCGGAGAAGACGGAGACCTGAAGTTAGGGCGGTTGCCCAAAGGGTCTGGGCGACCGCTTTAAAATTCGCTGACGTCCAGTTTTTGCGACCAAGGCTGGGTGGAAAGCGGACAGTCCGGCTTCAATTGCGGTCTTGCGCGATGCAGACATCCCGCAGTAGATGAAACAATAATCCGATATGGGCGCAATAGTCCTACCCGAGCGGCAACTGTATATCTAAAGTCCGGTTCCAGCAACCAAATCTCTAGCCGCCTGCAGATCTCACTTTCGAAAGAATCGCCTCGATCGCTTCAGGATTCTCTATCGTATTGGGTGCCGTTACCGCTTGGTCATTGGCGATCGCGCGCAACGTTGACCGCAGGATTTTGCCGGAACGGGTTTTGGGTAACGCGGCAACGACATGAATGGTTTTCACCGAGGCAACAGCTCCGATTTCCGTACGGATGTGAGCGATACATGCCTCGGCAAGCTCGCGTTCCCCTTGCTGCCCGGACGTGACAACAAAAGCCACAGGGATCATGCCCTTGAGCGGATCGTCGGCTCCGATCACCGCGCATTCGGAGACTCCGTCGATTTCTGCCAATGCGCCTTCCATCTGTCCGGTCGAAAGCCTGTGTCCGGCGACATTGATGATATCGTCGGTTCGGCCCATCACGTGCATGAACCCGTCGGCATCACGGAACCCTGCGTCGCCGGTTTCATAATATCCGGGATAGGTTGCGAAGGCTTTTCGATAGTCTTGCTCATTGCCCCAGAGACTCTGATAGCAGCCCGGCGGCAAGGGGCATTTTATCGAGATATTGCCGACTTTTTCGTCGCTGACGCTTTCACCATTGTCATCGAGAACATGGAATTGATAGCCCGGTACAGGAAAACCCGCGCTGCCGGCCTTTCGCCGATCATCACCTAGGCCCATGCAGGTCGCCAGGGCCGGCCAGCCGAGTTCCGTCTGCCACCAATGGTCGATGACCGGTCGACCGGATTGTTGCTCGAGCCATTTTACCGTGTCCGGATCTGCGCGTTCCCCGGCCAGAAAGATCGCTCTCAGTGAGGGTAGCCCGCTCACCGGATAATATTCACCATTTTCGTCTTCCTTGCGGATGGCGCGAATGGCGGTCGGTGCCGTGAAAAATACCGCTACCTGATTGCGCTCGATAGTCCGCCAGAATTCCCCGGCATCCGGAGTGCCCACCGGCTTGCCTTCATAGAGGACCACGGTGGCCCCGGCGAACAACGGCCCATAGACGATGTAGCTGTGGCCCACCACCCAGCCGACATCGGAAGCCGCCCAGAAACATTCGCCGGGCATCAGGCCATAAATATTCTTCATGCTCCAGTTGAGCGCCACGGCATGCCCGCCATTGTCGCGCACAACCCCTTTCGGTGTTCCGGTCGTGCCTGATGTATAGAGGATATAGAGCGGGTCGGATGACTTCAGCGGAACGCAATCTGCAGGACCGGCTTTGGCCAGCTGGTTTGACCAGTCCTGCGCCCATCCATTGGAGATATCCGCACGCAAAGTTTCCCGCTGGAACAGCAGGACAGCGGGCACGCGATGCTTGGCCAGTGCCAGGCTTTCGACCACCAGTGGCTGGTAGGGGATGTCCTTTTTCCCTTCAATCCCGCAGGAAGCGGTTAGCAATAGTCGCGGTTCAGCGTCGTCGATCCGCTTGGCCAGCTCCGGTGGCGCAAAGCCGCCAAAGACGACCGAATGGATGGCGCCAATCCGGGCACAGGCCAGCATGGCGAACATGGTCTGCGGAATCATCGGCATATAGATGATCACGCGGTCGCCCTTCCCCACGCCTTGCGCGGCGATCATGCCGGCGGTCCTCGCGACCTCCGCTTGCAATTCGCGATAGGTAAATGTCTGCCTTTGCCCTGTGACCGGACTTTCGTAAATGACCGCGATCTGGTCAGCCCTGCCATTGGCGACATGGCGGTCGACGGCATTGTAGCAACTGTTCAGCTGACCATCGGGAAACCAGCTTTTGCTGCTTTCGTCCCAGCCGATGCCGGGCGCTTTTATCCAGTCGATTTCCGAAGAGGCTTCCAGCCAGAAACGGTCCGGATCGGCGCTGCTGGCAACTATCGTCTTTTCATAATCATTCATCAGGCGCAGCTTATCCGTTCGACAGCTCGGTTAAAAGCGAATGATCCAATATCGATGTCACATTATTTTCGTCGTCAAGAAAAACCACGGGACCGTGATTGGTGAAATAGAGCTCGGTATATTCCGGAAAGGCCGTATGATCATGGATCACGTCCAGCGGCTCATATCCGTATGTCCCCTCCAGCGCCACGCCCATGCGATATTCCATCTTGCCCTTCACCACATAATATTCTCCCGCGCCGAGATGACGGTGCCGGGGGAAAAAGCTGCCGGGCTGACAGCGAAGCAGCACGGTCCATCGTCCCGTCTCCTTGCTGGCAAAGAACAGCTTGAAATCAATCCCCTCCACCAGGTTCGACCAGCCAATATCTGCGGGGGTGGTCAGCAGTTCCGGCACTATTTCCATGTGTATGTCCTATCTTCTGGGGTTAGAATGTAAGCCGGAGTTCGGCGCCATAGGTGGCCCGTTCGCCATAATAGCGGGGCACAAAACCGAAGCCTCGGGTGTCGGTCGCATCGACAATATAGGCCTTGTTGGTTACATTTTTGGCCCAGGCTGCCAATTCCCAGCCCTTGTCAAGATCGGAGAGGGAAGCCCGCAAATTGAGCAGCCCATAGCCGTCGCCGGAACTGATCAGCGGATCCTGCGCATTGTTATAATATTTCTTGCCGGTAAAATTATACTCGGCCCGCCAGCGGGTTTCGAAGCGCCCGACAGGCACGGTTACCTGCGCGTTGGCCGAGAGCGTAAACTTGGGCGCTCCCGGCAGTCTGTTGCCGGAAAAATCGCGCGGCAAACCGGTAACCGGATCAATCGCGCCCGAAAGATAATTTTTGAACTTGGCATCGAGAATGCCAAAATTCAGACCCAGATCAAGCCAGTCGGACGGCGTCGCAAAGGCCTCCACTTCAACGCCCTTGATCGTCGCGTCGGCGGCATTGTCGAGCCCCAGAGTCGGGACGGCGCTACCCGCCTGCGTGTTGACCGAGAGAACCTGAAGATCGCTATAGTCGTAATAGAAAGCTGCGACATTCAGTCTCAGATTTCGATCAAACAGGGTCGATTTAAAGCCGATTTCATGGGAGATCAGCGTCTCCGGGTCGACCTGCGTACGCTCTGCCACGCTGGTAATGATCCCGATATTGAACCCGCCGGCCTTGAACCCCTTGTCGACGCTGACATAGGCGAGCACATCATCGGTGACATCATAATCCGCCGACAGCCGCCACGAGAAAGACTTGTAGGAATCGCGAAGACTGGCGAACGGCACCAGCGGAACCGGCGCGCCATTGGCAATGTCGTCATCGAAAAACCCGGAGATCAGATCGGCCTGATGGGTCGCGCGGACTCTATCGATCGTATATCGCGCTCCCACGGTCAGTCGCAGCTCCGGAACCACCGAATAGGTCGCCTGGCCGAATGCCGCATAGGCCTTGTTCTTGCGTGTGGCCTGCGTGATCAGAGGCAGCGCGCCCTGGGCAAAGGTCAGCTCGCCAAGCAGGTCGGCATTGCTGCGCGCAATGAAATCCTCGTAAAAATAATAGAGTCCGGCAATCGCATTCAGGGTGCCGTCATCATAGGACAGCTGCAATTCCTGGGTAAACTGCTCGGCATCCGTCAAAAAGGTGATTTCATCGACCCGCAAAGGTCCGCCATCGACATCCACTGCATTATCAACGTCGCTCTTGTCATAGCCGGTCAGGGAGCGGACCGACCAGTCTCCAAAATCATGCTGGGCGACAAAGTTGACAAAGACATTGTCCGAGTGATTGCGGGAAGGTCCGTTGAAATTGAGCAACCGCTCGTCATCGGGGAAAGGATCGGTATAGCCAAACAGATCGGCTCCGTTGATCGTTCCCACCGGTTTGTTTTCCAGATAGTCACTGCGATCCCGGCCACCGCCGACCGTCAGCCGGAGATCGGTGTCGGGCCCCGGACGCAACCGGAAAATTGCACGTGCCGCGGCTTCGTCGACATCAATTGCATCGGTGCCGTCAAACCGGTTGAATTTCTCGCCATCCCGTTTGCGGATCATACCGGCAACGCGGACAGAGAAGCCATCGGTGATCGGGAGAGAGGCGGCGACTTCGCCTTCAAACAGGCTGAAACGGCCATAGCCGAAACGGGCATTGCCTTCGAACCGGTCTTCGGGAAGTTTGGAGAAAAACTGGATTGCACCACCGGTGGCATTTTTGCCGAACAAAGTGCCCTGGGGGCCGCGAACGACTTCGATGCGTTCGAGATCAAACAGCGAGAAAATCTGGCTGCCGGTCGACGCGACCACGACATCATCCCGGTAAACGCTGATCGGGCCGATCGAGGAACTGTTGAAATCATTATTGCCGACACCGCGAATGAATATGTTCGGCACGCCGCCAAAGGTCTTGATTTCAAGATTGGGTACCTGGTCCCCGATCGAGAGGCTGTTGGTAAAACCGGCGTCGGCAATCATCTGGGTATCAAATGCGGAGACGGATACGGGCACGTCCTGAAGATTCTGCGCCCGTTTCTGCGCGGTGACGACAATGATATTGACGCCGCCGCCCTGATCGTCCGTTCCGGCATTATCCGGCGCTGTCTGTGCGAGCGCGGTGCCATGTGCGAGCAGGGAAACCGATGCGAGGGATGCGACTATGGTTGCGCGACAAATATTCTTCATTGTTCTTCCTTCTCCTGAACGGTGAGCCATCTTGGGTGCGGCTTTCCGATTGGCCGGTAATTAGCCGGTACGGGTTCCGCATTCTTGCTTGGGAACGGCGTCATTTTTGTATTCCTGTGAACCATTGCCTGCAATATTGTTCCAGAGAGACACCAAACTTGGCAAATTGCGCCAGAAAACCAGACCATCTTGCGAATGCCTCCCAGCCATCGTAGCATTGACCCAGGAGAGGGATCATGAAGATAATAGAGGAAGAGAGCTGGCAATCGGCCAGCCTGCCTCCGACCAGGCAATTGCCCGGCTTTCAGGAAGTGCTTGATCGCACCCATTTCCACTGGGACCTGAAATCGGATCGGGATGACCAATATATAGCCGAAGTGCGCCGGCGAGCCGTGAACGACTATATGCTTACCCATATCGTGGCCGACCCGGTGACCGGATTTCGGTCGATGGACGATGTCAAGAAAAGCAATGACCCCTATTTCTGTCTGCTGTTCTTCACGCAGGGCGAATGCCTGCTTGAACAAGGTACCAATGAAACCGTCGTGTCCAATGGCAAAATCGCGATCTGGGACAGCACCCGTCCCGCAAAATTTCAGAATACCAGCCGGCTCAATCAATTTTCGATATTGATCCCGCGCGACAATGCCAAAATCATGATCCCCGGAATAGAGGATATGTGCGGCCTGAGCGTCGATGGCAACAAGGGGCTTGGGTCGATCCTGCATTCCCATCTGGTGCAAATTCATCAGGCTATCGAACTGGTGGAACCGGAGGATCGGCCGGCCGTGTTGCGAGCGACCGTCGAACTGGTTGCGGCAGCCTTCAAACCGGAAAGCGCCAACCGCTCGAGTACCGTTTTCCGTCAGGCCGTCCTGAACCGGGTACAGGAATATATGGTCGCCCATCTCGGTGAGCCCGACCTTTCACCGGCAACGGTGGCCGCGGCCTTCAAATTCAGTCCGCGCTATCTGCACCGCTTGTTCGAGGAAAGTGACGAGAGCGCGGGCAGCTGGATCCGCAAGCGGCGCCTGCATGCGGCTAGGGCCGATCTTGGTGACGCGGCAAATAACAGATTGTCGGTAACCCAGATTGCCATGCGGCGGGGTTTTGCCGATGCTTCCCACTTCAGCCATGCATTCCGGAAAGAATTCGGACAGTCGCCGCGACAGTTTAAACAGACCTGCCGAAGCAGCGACCCGCGCGACTGAGCCACTGTTTCCGCCGCCAGTTCGCCCATAATCAACTTTGTTGCCACGCTGACACAAGCATGCTGGCGCTTGTTCGACTATCCCCGAACAATAAGAAGAGGGGATGTTATTATGGCAGGACGTCTGCAGGACAAGGTCGTGTGTATCACCGGCGCAGCGCAAGGCATTGGCGCCGGGATCGCCGAGGCCATGGCGAAAGAAGGCGCACGCATCATCATCGGCGATGTCAACGACGACGGCGCCAAGGCGCTCGCGGAAAAAATCGGAGCATATGCTGTTCACCTGGATGTTTCATCGCAGGAGGACTGGCAGGCGCTGGCCGATTATATCAGCGAGCATTTCGGAAAGCTTGATATTCTGGTCAACAATGCCGGACTGGAACTGGTGAAACCGATGCAGGACCATAGTCTGGCCGACTGGCGCAATATCATGGCCGTCAACGTCGACGGTATTTTTCTGGGCTGCAAGACGTTCGAGGCCTTGCTCCGCGAATCCGGAAAGCCCGGATCGCCCGCCTCGGTCATCAACATTTCCTCGATTGCCGGTCTGGTCGGCTACCCCGATCAACTGGCCTACAACACGTCGAAAGGCGCTGTGCGGCACATGTCGAAAAGCCTGGCGATTGAATGGGCGGCGCACGGCGATGCGATCCGCTGCAATTCGATCCATCCCGGCTGCATCCGCACGCCGATGCTCGAGCTGGCGGTTGATGGATGGGTCGAAAATGGTTCGGTGCCGGCAGATGATCCGTGGAGCGCGGTCGCTGCGCTTTGCCCGTTGAATACCGTCGGCCTGCCGGAAGATATCGCCATGGGCGCACTATATCTCGGCTCGGACGAGTCCCGCTTTGTCACCGGCATCGAACTGGTGATCGACGGCGGATGGGTGGCCCGATGAGCAGCAATCACAGCAAGCGCCTCTGGATGTATGCCCAGATGGTCAAGAGCCGGCATTTCGAGGACATGATTAAACCGGCCTATTTCGAAGGCAAGTCGCCGGTCTTCAACATGGCGAAAGGCCCCCTGCCCGGCGAGATGCACCTGTCCGACGGACAGGAGCCTTGCGCTGTGGGCGTATGCGCACATTTGCGCCCTGATGATACAGTAACCGCCACCCACAGGCCGCATCACATAGCCATCGCCAAGGGTGTCGATCTGAACGCCATGGCGGCCGAGATTTTCGGCAAGAAAGACGGGCTGGCCGGCGGACGCGGCGGTCACATGCACCTATTCGATCCCGCAGTGAATTTTTCCTGCTCGGGAATTATCGCACAAGGGATGGGCCCGGCAGTCGGCGCAGCGATGGCAGCCAGAATGCAGGGAAGCGATGCCGTTGCGGTTGCCTTTCTGGGAGAAGGTGCAGCCAATCAGGGCGCTTTTCATGAAAGCCTCAACCTTGCGTCGGTATGGAAATCGCCCGTAGTCTTCGTCATCGAGGACAATAGCTACGGTATTTCCGTTCCCAAAAGCGCCTGCACGGCGATCGCCAATAACGCGGATCGGGCGGCGGGCTATGCCATGCCGGGCCATCATGTCAGCGGTAATGATCCGGACGGCGTATTTGAAGCTGCCGGCATCGCGATCGAACGGGCACGGTCGGGCTTGGGACCCAGTCTGATCGAAATAGAAACCAGCCGGCTGGAAGGCCATTTCATGGGTGATCCTGAAGGCTATCGGCCCAAGGACGAGGTCACGCGGTTGAAAGAAATCGATCCCATCCCAGCCTACCGAAGCCGGTTGGTCGAAGAAGGGTTTGAAGAATCCGAGCTGGATCGCGCGGAAAGCGAAGCCCGCGCGTTGGTCGATCAGGCATTTTCCTTTGCCCGCGGCAATGAATATCCGGAACCGAAGGAGGCCTTTGACCATGTCTTTGCCTGATGCAACTATCGAGAAACCGACTGCAGAACGCCGGTTGACGATCGCCAAGGCGATGTCCGAGGCCATAGGCCAGGAGATGGAACGCGATCCGTCCATTCTGGTGATGGGTGAGGATATCGGAAAAATGGGCGGCGTGTTCGGCACGACAACCGGACTGTTCGAAAAATTCGGCGCAGAGCGCGTGCGGGACACGCCGATTTCCGAGACCGCTTTCATTGGCGCGGCCGTTGGCATGGCGGCGTCCGGGCTAAGGCCAGTCGTGGAGCTGATGTTCGTCGACTTTTTCGGCGTCTGCATGGACGCGATCTACAATCTGGCCGCCAAGCAAAGCTATTTTTCGGGTGGAAAAGTCTCCTGCCCGATGGTGCTGATGACCTCGGTCGGCGGCGGCTATGGCGATGCCGGCCAGCACAGCCAGTGCCTCTACGCCACCTTCGGACATCTTCCGGGCATGAAAGTGGTCATCCCCTCCAACGCCCATGATGCGAAAGGCCTGATGCTTTCCGCCATTCGCGACGACAATCCGGTTATTTTCATGTTCCACAAGGCGTTGCAGGGCATGGGGTGGCTCGGCACGGTAGCCGGTTCGATCAACGATACGCCGGAGAGCGAATATTGCGTGCCAATCGGAAAAGCCTCAATCGTTCGCGAGGGCAGCGACATCACCATCGTCGGTCTTGGAGCCACGGTTCACCAGGCGCTCGCCGCTGCCAAAAACCTGGCAAAGACGGGGATCAATGCAGAAATCATAGATTTACGGACGATAGCGCCGCTGGACCGGGAAACTATTCTTGCCTCGGCATCCAAAACCGGCCGACTGCTCGTGGTGGATGATGATTATCTGAGCTTCGGTATCGGAGCGGAAATCATCGCCAGTGTTTGCGAAGCGCTACCGGGCCCTCTGAAATGTCCACCGCAGCGCATCGCCCATCCCGATATCCCGATTCCGTTCACGCCGGTGATGGAACATTTTCTGCTTCCCGATGCAGGAAAGATCGAGAGCCGGGTCATGGCCATGCTGGGAGAGAAAACATGAGCGACATATTGGTCCCTCAGGGGCAGTGGGAAGCGGATCAGGAAGCCGCCCTCTCCAACTGGCTATATGGCGACGGTGAAACCGTGCAGGAAGGCGTGACTGTCGCCGAAATAATGGTGGAGAAAACCAGTTTCGACATTCCCGCGCCGGCCAGCGGTACGCTTGCCATTTCGGTAGCGGAGGATGAGATCGTGGTGCCGGGACAGGTGGTTGGTTCTGTACAATAATGGCCTCGACACAGGAGCGAGATCTTGTCCGGCGCCTGGCCCACGCGATCTCGGCTGAAACTGCCGTTGAATCATGCTCGGGACAGCAGGCGATAGACGATGATGACACGCTTCTCGAAAAAGTCACCGCTTTGCCATCCGGATCATCTCGTCTCAGAATCTGGGAAAATCATAACTGCCTTGTGACGACCCGTCCTGTCGCCAAGCGGAAAGAGTTCGCTGAAGCGGCTGAATTGAGCGCGAGATCAGGCTGGCCCGTCCATGTCCGGTCGTCAGGCGGTTCAACCGTGATCCATCGTCCCGGAATATTGAATATATCACTGGCGCTTTGCGACGGGAGACGTCGAGTGCAACCCAACGAGAGTTACGCGGAACTGACCGCATTGCTGCAATCCGCATTCCGAAAATTGCAGGTTGAAGCGTTTGTTGGTCCGATCGCCGGCGCCTATTGTGACGGCAATTACAACCTGTGCCTGAATGGCAAGAAAATTGCCGGAACGGCATCGCGCATCATTCGCCGCAAGAACCATACCGCCCATATCTGTCACGCGTCCATAGCGGTCTATGGCTCGCCCGATAAGGATATTTCCCTAATTGGAAGATTTGAGCGACGGGTCGGGTTGGACAAGGAATATGCGACCACCAGCCACACCAGTGTTGCGAATATAATGGGTTTGAGCATTGCATGAACGGATTTCGATTATGCGACTGTTGATTATAGATGATGGGCATTTTGAGATATTTTAATCTGCTCGAACATATGCTGATTCAGCGAAAAAATCCGCAGAATCACTCTGCCGCCAAGACCTCAGTTCCGAATATTTTTTCAGCCTCTTCATGAAGGCCTTGGCTGTTCAGGCTCGCGATCAGGCTCTCCTTGCTTTGCTCGGTCGTACCGTCATCTTTACCCAATTTGCTCTCTCGCCGGGTCCATGCGTGGTAGAAATAGGATTCCGCTTCGCTATATCTTTTCTGTTCAAACAAATTGGTGCCCAGTCGCTGCAGGCAACTCATAGTGTCGACATGATAGGGACCTTTTTCGGCTGTGAGCGTCTTCAAGGCTTCCCGGAGATAGGATTCTGATTTCGGAGCGTCTTCTGCATTGCCCAGTATATCTGCGAGAAGGATCATAAGTTTTGCACCATCAGGGTGATCACGCCCGCGTGTTTCAATACTTAATTGCACGGCGCGGTCCAGCAAATCCCGGGCCTTGTCCACCTGACCCAGCCGGTCATAAGTGTAGCCCAGATTGGCCAGGCTATCGATTGTCGCAGTGTGCCGCGAACCGAGGATCCAGGTGCGGAAGCGCAATACTTTTTCGTAATGGGCAGCGGCATCCAGAAAGCGTTCCTGCGCATTGAAATTGGAGGCAAGATTGTTGAGACTGGACAGTGTAAAAGGATGATATTCCCCCAGCTCGGTGGCGTTGATCTGGTAAGCGGCATAAAATAGTCGTTCCGCAGCGAAAAAAAAGCCGGCCCTATGTAAATCGATCGCATAGGATTTATATACACCGGCGCTGTCTTGCGTATTTTTATCCGCTACGCTTTTGACGATATCGAAAATATTGTCCGACGCCTCCGTTGCAGACGAAATTTCAAGCTCATCATAAGCGATTTGCGCAGATTTTCCGAGCTTGAGAATATCATCCTTGATTAGGTCTCGATTAATTTCCGAGAACGGCTCAGGCTCAATGGATTGAGCAGCCCATGACGGAAATGCCCAAATTAGCGTCACAACAATCCAGAATTTAGAACCGACGATGTGGCGTCCGGTGACGATGACCTTCCCTCCTGTTTCGAGCCACAGGGATTAGCAAAAAATCACTATGATGTCAAAAAGGTTTTTACGCACAAATAGCTGAAAAGCATAGATTATTTACCCGTTAACCAGGCTTATTCAAAGCTCGCTAACTACATGTATGAACCGAACTTTATCGCGGGTCTGCGAAAGCGTGAGTGATGAGCAGATCACGATCCTTTTGCGGTGCCGGAAGCACTTCGCTGGCGACAGTTGCGATATCCGCCCGGTCCTCCCGTATCTGGTGGACCGGTGCCATGACAGCATTAGCATGTCAGTTCGGACTGCCCACCCCGGCAGCGGCCTCCTCCTATGAAATCGGACAGGATAATGCCGCTCCATGCGAGTCAGCCATGAATCCGGTTGCCAGCAAATCCGAAGCCATATTGGGCCGCGAGATGAGTGCGTTGGAAGCAGTGCAGGCTAACCAGCGCCTTGATGCAAAGCCAGCCTGCCGCGGTGCGTCAATCCTTTCGTCCGAACCGGTTTTAGAGTATTCCGCCAGCATAGCGGTTACCACTATTGGTACCGACGCTGATTTCGTCAATGCGGCAGAGGCGTTCGCCATCACCGCCAATCCAACTTTACTGGCACAGGCGGTAGCCAATTTGAGCGGGAGACAGTTTCGCGAACGGCCCGGTCCATATGCGGGTATAGCATTCGCCAAATTCACGCTCCCCTCCAAATCCAATCTCGTTAGACCTCATAAAATAGCTCCCGACTTAACCAATCGGAGATTCGCGAGTGCGGAACTATCCGATGGTAACAGATCACCGGCGCCAACCACCTCAAGAGTGCCGCGGGCCGAGCCCACTGTAAATTCGCCATTTAACGGTAAACCCGATATTTTCGGTTCTGTGGCCTTGAGAGTCAGCCACACCCCGCTGGATCGGAAATGGAACGGCGCACAAAACAATCGGGAAGCAACTATGGCCAGAGCGGCATTGGCCAGAGCCGGTGCAACCATTGGTGCCCATCATAAAGAAGAGAATATCCGAGCGGTGAACCGCTGGATAAATGCCAACATAAAATATGTCGAGGACCGTAAACTCTATGGACGGGCCGATCACTGGGCAAGCGCCGGAACAACATTGAAATCCGGACGAGGCGATTGTGAAGACTTTGCCATTGCCAAAATGCAGCTTCTTCAAGCGAGCGGCGTAAAGGCATCGGATATGTTTCTGGTTATTGCCAAGGATCTGGTTCGCCGAGCCGATCATTCCTTGCTTGTCATTCGGGTCGGAAACCAGATGCTGGTGCTCGACAACGAGACAGACCAGATATTGAACGCGGAAGATGTACGCGATTACCGGCCGATCATGAGCTACAGTGCGGACGGTAAATGGCTGCACGGCTATCCGGCAAAGCCAAGCGGCACTCAAATGGCATCGCTTGCCATCGGCAGATAGACGGGTGCGCTATCGCTCGGTCAGCGCCTGTGACCGCGCCCGCAAGACCGGCTTGAGCAAATAGCTCAATATGCTTTTCCGTCCGGTCAGTATTTCGACATCGCAAATCATGCCCGGAGTAATCGGCAGTTTCTTGCCTGCAGCCTGCAGCCATGCCTGATCCGTTTCGACAATCACGGTAAAATAGGCTTCCTGCTTCACTTCATCATAAATACTGTCGGCCGACACTTGGACGACATTGCCCTGCAGTCCGCCGTAGATAGAGAAATCATAGGCGGTTACCTTTACATTTGCGCGATCATTGACCCGGATGAAGGCGATGTCGCTGGGCCGCACGCGCGCTTCGATCAGCAATTTGTCGCCAACCGGGACAACCTGCATGATTTTCTCGCCCGGCCCGACAAAACCACCGATGGTGGTGATCTGCACATCATTGACGATACCATCAACCGGAGAGCGGATTTCCGAGCGATCCAAACGCCCCTGAGCGCCGCGAATGGACTCCTGATTCACCGCAATTTTTGCCGCGACCTGACTGCGTTCGTTCAAGGCTTCCTGCCGGAATTGCAGATTGGCCTCGGAAAGCTGGGCTTGCGCCTCGCGAACAGATGCAGCGGCCCGTGCCACGCCCTGTCGGGCCGCTGCCAAACGTCCCTGCAAATCGACTAGCTCGCGTTGTGCCGTCATCAGTTCGGTCTGCGGAATAATGGACTTTGCGGCCAGCGGCTGCAAGATGTTCACCTGCTCGCGCGCCAGCGCAACGCTGGACTGCAGACTGGAAACCGTGGCATTGGCCTCGCTCTGGTCGCGCCTTCGTTGTTCGACGGCAGCTGAAAGCCCAGATAGCCGGGAGCGCAATGCTGCCCCCCGGGCGCGTTGCAGAGCCGCTTCCTCGGCACA
Source organism: uncultured Sphingomonadaceae bacterium (assembly GCA_947488845.1). GTDB lineage: Bacteria > Pseudomonadota > Alphaproteobacteria > Sphingomonadales > Sphingomonadaceae > Parasphingorhabdus. The sequence continues at coordinate 39,567 of CANLBM010000017.1, forward strand.
AGGAGCGCCAGGCGGACAGTCAACTCCGGTTCCGCTTCCCTCCCGGCCCAGTCGCGCAGCACGGGCCGACAAGGATTTATTCTCCGCTTCGATCTGGCCGAGCGCCGACGATGAATCCGTATCGTCCAGCCGCACCAGTAGCTGGCCCTTCTTGACCTGTTCACCCGACCGGACAAGAATATCGGAAACGGTAGACGGGTCGCTGGCCTGTACAACCTGAACCTTGCTCGATGGTATAACCCGCCCCTGCCCATGGGTAACTTCGTCGACCTGGGCAAGGCTGGCCCAGACGAGAAACAGGAACATGCCAACCGCACCGATCAGCAGGATACGCTGACTGCCATTTAGCCGGCTCAGAGAAGCAAATATATCCTTCACATCCCGCCTCCTTCGGATGCAGCCTGCCCGGGCCGGGAAGCTGCCTGCTGATCGTCTCGCAATGCGGAAAAGCTTCCTCTGGTTTCGGAAGGCTCCGGTATGCGCAGCTTCCACCCCTTGTTGACATCCAGCCGGCCGCCGACGTCGGTTGCCGCGTGACGATCGGTTATAGCGGGTGGAACCGACAAGCCGGTTTTTGCGAAATCAACGCTATCCGGCCCATCGAAAGGCTCTTCGGGTTTCCGGATCGTCTCGAGCGACGGGAGATACTCATGCCCCGAATATCGACTGCCAAAGGCCGCGCGCTGCCCCCAGGCTCCCGGCCATGCATAAAAAATATGCGCTCCGAGCTTCTTGATCTTGGCCAGTTTCGGGGCCCAGTAAGGCGAGACATAATCTGCATGATAATGGGTAGCGGTTCCGACGCTCGGCTCGACATAACCCGCAAGGGCAGCCGCCGCGACCGATTGTGAACTTGCCCAGGCAGCCTTCTGCGGCTTGCGGAACAAAGCGCCATCGCAGGTAAAGCTAAACTGGCACACTCTGGCAAGATGACCCTGGTAGACAACACCGCATACGGAGGATGGAAATGCTGGATGCTTCATCCGGTTCAGAACCACTTGGGCAACCGCTTGCTTGCCGGCCAGGGGCTCGAACCCCGCCTCATAATAAATGGCTTGTGTCAGGCAGGTCTGGGCATGCTGCGCATTGATCGCCGTGGTACCGGACAGGCGAAATGGTCGGGCCGCAACAACAGGCAGGCCGGAAAACGGCAAAGCCGCATTGGCAACCATTGCGTTTTCACCGGTAACGATAGTCTCCGCAAGATCTCCCTGGGTTACATCGATCAGCATTTGCTGTTCCGCAGTCCGCTCGACCTCTTGCGTCACTGGTGCCCCGTTCTCGCTGTCAAGCCACAGCAATATCGGTCCACTCCACCGGTCATAGCTGCTCCAGGTGATCGCAGCGATGATCAGCAAAATAACGAGAGCAAGCTGAACAGAGCGCGTGTTGCCGCGTTCAGCACTGTCGGCAGGCTCTAACGTTTTTCCCCGCGGTTCGGCGGCCTCAAATTTCGGTTCGTAAATCATGGAAGTTTCTCGCCATTGCCGACACGCGACAATATTTCATCACGGGGACCGTCCGCCACTATCCGCCCCTGATCCATCACAATGATCCGGTCGACTATCGATAAAATGGCCTGCCGGTGAGTGGAAATTACCAATGTCTGTTCGGGCTCCAGCGCATTTTTGAGATGATCGATGAACTGACGCTCGGTCTGGACATCCATTGCTCCGGTAGGTTCGTCTAGATACAGGAGTTTGCAGGGGCTCATCAATGCGCGGGCCAGCACAAGGAAACTCCGTTGACCACCGGACAAGCGGGCGCCGCGTTCTCCGGCCAGCCGGTCAAAACCAACAGCGTCACGGGCAAGAAACTGGTCGGCACCCGATTTGCGCAAGACTGCCATCATATGTTCCGGGTCACTCTTTGGGGCACCGAGTGTCAGATTTTCCTTGATCGATCCGCTGAACAGTTCGGAATCCTGGCCGACATAGCGGAAAACCGAACGCAAGATACGCGGTGAATATTGCCGGCTGTCGAGGCCATCGACCATTATTGAACCGGAAGCTGGCGGATAAAGGCCGCAGATCAACCGCCCCAAAGTGGACTTCCCCGAAGCAACCCGGCCAATGACCGCGACCCTTTCGCCGGGATTGAATGTAGCGCTCAGACCGGACAGAGAGTCAGTATCCGCATCAGGATAGGCAAAGCTGACGTCGTCAAAGACAATCTTGCCGGCACTGACCTCGGGCGTGATCGAGCGACTACCCAATTCACGTTCATCGGTCTGTTCCGTCATCGTCTGGATACTGTCGAGCGTCAGAAATGCCTGGCGGCCACGGGTCATCAGAAATGCCAGTTGGCCGACCGGGCTCAGCGAACGTCCCGCGAGCATGACGATCGCGATGATTGCGCCCATGGAAATGATGCCGGCATTGAATAGATAAAACCCGCCGATAATGAGGCTGATACTGGTGGTCTGTTGACATAGGGATGCCAGATTGATCGCAACAGCGCCAAGTCGCCGCATCTTTTCCTGCGTATCGGCGCTCATCTGCGCGTAGTTTCTCCAACGGGAAAGCATCCGGCCTTCGGCGCCACAGGCCTTAAGCGTTTCGATTCCCGCGATGGATTCTACCAGCATCGAATGCTGCAGACTGGAATCGGCCTGCGCTTCGAAAGCCGCAACTCCCATTTTCTTTTGCAACACATAACCTGCAACCAGCATGATGATGATCATCACGACAGGAACCAGTGCCAGCCATCCCGCGATGACCGCAATCAGGGCGACAAATATCACCAGAAACAGCATGTCTATAATCAGAACGATCGTCGTCGAGGCGAAAAAGTCGCGGACAATTTCATATTCCGATACCCGTCGCACCATGGCACCCGTGCTGCCTGAGCGGCTGCCCAGCGGGATATTGATAATCTTCTCGAACAATTTCTGGGACAGTTTCGTATCCAGTTTGCGGCCGGTTTCATCAATGAGCCGCGCCCGGGCCAGTCGCATGCCGAATTCCAGCATGAACGCCAGAAAGACGCCGATAGCCAGTACCCAAAGACTGGCCGCAGCCTTGTTTGGGATCACCCGGTCATAGACGTTCATCGTGAAGAGCGGCAACGCAAAGCCGAGCAGGTTGATGAATAGCGCCGCGCCAGCAACCTGTTTGAACGCACTGCTCTCCTTGCGCATTTCATCCCAGAACCAATGGCTCTTCAGCGCCGCATCCCAGGGGCGCTCATGCTGACGGATTTTGGTGGCGTCCGCCGACACAGCGATGGTTTCACCGCCATGTTCCGCGGCAAGGTCGTTGATCGCAAGGGATTGCAATTCATCGAAACCGGGACGGTGAATCACAAATTCGTCGCCGTCTTTTTTGAGAACGACCACAGATCCCCCATCCTGCAGTGAAATAATCGCTGGCAGCTGGTTGTCCGGAATCCGCGCAAGTTTCCGCGTGACGGGAACCGCCTTGAGCCCAAGCAGTTCGAGTGCCGGTTCAACCTGATGAAACGGCAAGCAGCCGGATTCATCGACCGCCAGTCCCGATCGCAGGACAAGCGCGGAGGTCGTCTGGCCGAATTGCTCGGCCAGAAATACCAGACAATTCAGAACATCGTCGCTACGATCTTCGTCTTTGCCTGGCATATCAGGCGTTTCCATGTTCAACGTAGGTTCCTTGAGATCCCGGTACTAAAATAAAACGCGAGCAATGCTATTTCGGATAACGCCGATAGCCGGTTTCGGCTGGCGGTGTTGGGCCAACATTATAGCGTTCTCTGGCATAGGCCTTGGCCGCGTTTGGTGCACCCAAATTCAGTGCTTCAAGCAACTGGTTCGTCGCAGCCAGTAACTGGAATTCGGCGAACATTTCAGAAAAGCGTGCCGTTTCTGTTCGTACCTGAACGTTATACCGCGTATTTTGCGCATCCAGAACGTCCAGTAGCGAGCGCCGGCCGACGTTAAACTGCTCCCGGTAGGAAATAAGCAGGTCGTCTGAGACCTGTCCTTGCTGGCTTAATTCTTCCAGCAGCTTTCCTTGAGTTGTCAGACGGTTCCACGATGTCCGGGCGTCACTTTCGGCTTCACGGTCCATTTCGTGGAGGCGGAACCTGGCTTCGCTTGCGCGTCGCGTCATTTCCTGGACTTTGGCGCGATTGATGCCGCCGTCAAAAATATTCCAGCGCATGACAACCATGGCCAGATAGTCGCTGGTTCTTCCACGGAAACCGTCGACATCATCGCCTGCCCGTGCTCTTGCTTCAACACCAATTGTCGGCGCAAGATCGGCTTGTGCTTTCTGCACCATGGCGTGCGCGGCATCGACATCAGCCATTGCCTCCTGCACCTTGGGGTTGCCCGTGCGTGCCAGCGAAACGGCATCAGCCAATGTCGGAGCCACATCGGCGCGCTTTGAGCTAGGCATGGCGACATCGGAGATGGAAAGACCTGTCAGGTTGCGCAGCGCAATCGTTGCATTCACCATATCTTCTTGGGCTTCGGTCCGGCGTACCAGTGCCGCCTGCATCCGCTCTTCGGCCTGCTGCTGATCGGCTATGCTGATCGATCCCTGGCTTACGCCTTCGGAAAGATCGGTAACCAGGTTGCGGTGGAAGGTGATATTGTCATCAGAAGCTGCAACAATCCGTTGTTGCAACAAGAGATCAAGATACTGCCTAGCGACCTGAAGGGCTATAAATTCTGATCTCTCTTCCACGCGCAACGCCGCACCGTCGGTGCGGGCTGCTTGACGTTTCAGTTCGCCACTCCGGCGACCACCGTCAAGAATTGTCCACTCGCCGGAAATACTCAGTTCCGCCGGATAAAGTGTCTGGTTGGCAATGCCAAGCGCGCGGCGAGTCACGTTTTTCAGTTTGCGCGCGCCCGCCTGTCCCTCAACCGAGATGCGCGGCCAGAACAGACCCTGGGCCTGTTCCCGCTCGAACTCGATGGCTTCCTTGTTTTGAATCGCCTGATTGATCTCAGGATTGGATTCCAGAGCTGCCTCGACAGCCTCTACCAGTTCGACCGTTTGCGCCGATACCGGATTGGACGCCACGAGCGCCGATATTGCGGAACCGAAAGCCAACCATTTCATTTTACTAATTCTCATTTTTCATCCCCCCTGCTTAACGAGTTGCAGGCATTGCATTGATTTCTACCCGGCGATTGGACGGGTTGCGTTCGCCATCGAGCGTCTCGACCTTGCGTTCGGTTTCTCCCCGACCATCTATTTTCATCGACGACGCAGAGATACCGGTCCCTTCCATCATCCGCGCCACCGCTTGCGCACGATCGACAGAGAGCGGGAAATTGTAGCTGTCCGAACCGGACCGGTCGGTATGGCCGACCACGGAAAAGGCATTCCAACCGCAAACCGCGCTGTTTTCAGCAATCAGCGAGACCGTCGCCGAAGCGTCGGGTGGTGGGGCCGCCGAATCCCAGTCGAAATAGACATACATGGGCATTTGCTCGGTACACTGAATCGCGTTTACCGGCGGAGGCGGCGGCGGTGGCAACGGATCGCCAACCATGCGCAACGCGAATTTCTCGCACTTGCTGACGCTGTCGGCATCTTTGGTTCCGCTCTTCAGAAATCCCATCGCGATACCGCACTGGACCTTGGTCTCCGAAGCCCAATAATAACGGGAGTCCGTTGATCTCAGGACAGTTTCGTCAAGCGTCGCCGCAACAGCAGCGTCGTAGCGGCTTTCCACTTCTCCGCGCAATTCGGCTTTGCCCAATGACATCAAGACGCCATCCTGCGCCAGCGCCATGCCCGGGAATGCGATCGCACATCCGCCCAAAAACATGGTTAATTTTTCTATCTTCTTCTTCATTTTGCCCTCCGAAAAGTCGGTTTCCCATTCATTGATTCTTTTTAATTAGCCCGCCGCGTGGCCGGCATCCGCCATGTCGATATGCGTCTGCAGACCGTCCGATACGCCCGGAGACAGCGGTCCGGCATCGCCCATGACAAACATGTCGAGAACCTGCTCCGGAAGCGCCTGTTCCGGAAGATGCTCGATCGCTCCGCGACCGCCTTCGGTTTCATTGCCCGCGAAGGCATCAATCACCGCATCAATCGAAACAATCTCCGGTGAACCACCATCAATCGCATCGGCGACGATCTCTTCAACAGTCGCCGGTGGCGTGTCGGGGGCCGCAATGTCGATCTGCACTAGTGCCGGCGTTTCGCCAACCGGAGCCAGCGCTTCCACATTCATCGCAATGCCCATGTCGAGCTGCAGGCCGGAAGCGGGCTGGAACTCGCTCGCATCGAAGCCGGGCTGCGCGTCGTTGCCGCCCGAGCTTTCCTCGGCAAACATCTCTTCGCCACCGTCGACCGCGGATTCAGCCGATGCTTCGTCAGATCCGCCGCTATAGTCACCGGACGCTGATTCTTGGCCGGCGGGGCCGGTTTCCTCATTCGCGACCTGGCCACCATCGAGCTCTACGGCTTCGGGCTGTGGCTGATTTTCAGCCGCCCCGAAATCCAGAGCCGCTTCATTGCCGATCTCACCAAGCGGCGCATCCCTGCTGCCAACCGATTCCTCGGGCTGGCTATTTGCAGCCAGCAAGGTTGCAGCGAGCGCGATCTGCGCCGCTGCCGGTGCTTTCACTCCGGACCGGGCCGCTTGCGCCTCGTTGGAATTGGCCAACATGGTCTTGGCAGCCGGTGTTACCTCGGCTTTTGCCGGCTCGATTAGCGCGACATTCTCACCCAGGCCGCTGGTGCTCTGCAGCATCAGACCGCCATTGTCGTAGGAGGCCATCCGCTCGCCACTATCTGCCGACTGGAATACCGGCTCATTCTCGACACCGAGGAAGTTGATCGGGGCGAGAGGGGACGCCAGAATCAGTGGAGTGGGCGGCAAGGGAGCTCCCGCCGGCAGAATATTGATGTCCAACGAACCGGCTGCGGTATCTCCATCTCCGTCTGTCAATTGCAGATCAAATTCTAGCGAAACCGGCTCGCCTGTATTGACTTGCTGAACCTGCAAATTGCTCAACGAGAATTTACCGTCAGTTCCCCCCGATGATCCAGCGTTTGTAATCTCAATCCGGCTAAATCCATCAGCAGTAAATGTTTGGACGCTGTAGTCGGATAAGAGGTTTTCTATCAGTACTGTACCGCCCACTTCGAACGTCACATTGAACCCAGCAACCAATCCTGATGTTGTCGCACTCCCGACTTCGTTTCCTAGATTGTCGAATATCGTGACCTTAGTGATGGGATCTACAGTGTCCCCTGCAGGATTTGGTATGAACTGTTGTACGCCGCCATCATCATCCGTGTCATATGTTTTGAGACGAACGTCCGCTGTGGTGCCGCTGGAAATCTGGTCGATGGAAAATTTAAAGCCATTGACGGTATTCACTCCGTCAATGGTGAAACGGTCGTCATTACTCCCGCCACCATTGGCTTCGAAGGTAAATTCACCAAAATCGATCCTTAGACCAGCATCTGGATTCTGGATATCAATAAACTGGCCGCCTACAGCGACATCATCGGAGTCGCTGTTCACTGTCGAAGCATTTATTGGCGTGAATAGCAGCTCAAGATTGTCAACAGATGTTGATTCAATGATCTTGAATGGCGGGTTTCCTGCTTGTGAGCCGGATAAGTTATTGAAGGTAACTCCTGCTCCATTATCGATAGTTTCACTCAATACAAAGGTATATTCACTGGTCGCTTGGCTTAACGAAACCGTATAGATCAAAGTACCATCAGAACCGTCGGTACTATTCGTGCGGCCTTCTAGTGTTTGACCGTCAATGCTCAACCAGACTGTTATTACCTCGCCGCCAGAAGTGAACGCAGTCGGATTTCCATTGACGATACCGGAAAATGTAAGCGCTCCGGGCTGGTCCGCGCCCACATTATTTGAAATGTCATCATCGATATCCACATGTCCTGTGAATATGCCAGCGATCACATTGTTCAAATATCCCGTATCTGGAGTGAAATCCGTCGGCGCATCGTCGTCAAAGCTTATGTTCAACGTCCCCGATGCGCTCGAACCATCGGCATCCAGCACCGTATAAGCAAGTGCCGCAACCGGATCGACTGCATTCTCTTCGTTGGGACCAGTTGCGTGCAGGACATTGTCGAGCAAGGTGACTTCATAAGCCCCTGTTGCGGAGTCAGTGACCTCGACCGTGAAGAGATCGATGCCATTGCGCGCACCTCCGGTAATGGTCGCGGTCAACGTGCTGCCTGACCAGGCATAGGTAACTGTTTCCTGTCCGATGGTCGCGGTCAAGCCGTTCATCGATGCAAAATTGATCGATCCAGCACCATCACCACCGAAATTGTGGGTTAATATGCCGCCAAAGGTAGCGGGGTTATTGTCTCCATCGGCATTGGCATCGGTGGCACCGTCAATCGTGCTGAGCGGGTTGCCGCCAGCCAGACCATCATCATCAACCAGAGCAGCGCTCGTACCGGCGGTCGGAACATTGGCATCCAGGATCTGGAAACTGATATTGGCGGTGGCCGTATCACCATCGCCATCAGTAACCGTGAAGGTTGCTGTCGTTGGCGTTACCGGGCTAATCGTCGGATTGTCAGCGGTAAACTCATATGAACCGTCAGCTTTCACGCGGATCATGCCATCGCCAATATCCACCCAGTCGCTAAACTCGGCAGGACCGGCCGTGAAGACGAGCGCTGCACCATTGACATGGGTAACGGTCGCACTGTCAGCGCCGCCCATGAAATCCAGCGTCCCTGAAACGGTAGCGCCTTCATTGACATTTTGCGATGCTTCGTTGGTTGCCGTCGGCGTATCATCATCAATCGTGATCACCACCGAACCCGCAGCCGTTACGAAATCGCCATCGAAGTCGGTCGCCTGCAACAGGCTGCCAAGGCTGAGCACGATATCATTTTCATTGTCACCGACCGCGTGATCAAGCGGTCCCGAAAGGACGAAATCCCATGCGCCGGATGTTTCGTTCAAAGTGAATGTGAATACGGGATTGCCGCCAGCCGATGCCGTCAGAACATTGTTGACCACTGCATATGTTACGGTAGCTCCACCCGATGTCAGCGCCGGCAGACCGCTCGTATCGGTCAGGAGCTGGTAAGTGAGCGGTGCATCTGCTCCGGCGTTGAACAGCGTGGTAACGCTGCCCGAAACGTTTGTTATCACACCGGCAACATCGCCCGTGCCCCCCTCGATACCGCCCGCAAGGCCGTCTTCATCGACGGTTCCTGTCGAATTCCCCGGGTTAGCCGATGGACCGTCATCATCAAATTTTATATTGCCGCCAAGATCGAGCGATACCGTTTCGAAGGCACTGTCGCCATCACGGTCGGTGATCGTCGCGGTTCCCTCCAGCGAAACCAGATCGTTGCCGAGCATTGCCTGCTGCTGATTATAGGCGGAGCCGGCTCCTGGAGTCTCGTGATCTATTTCGGCAAATTGCGTAAGCGTCACAACACCGGTTACAGGATCCGTTCCGATCGTGAAAACGGTGTTACCCGCAGTAATCGAGCTGGCATCTGCGGCCGTGGAACCTACCACGGTTCCGCTAACCAGATAAAGGTTGATCGCGTCTCCGCCGCTGGTCAGGTTGGAAGTGGCGCTGTCGACCACCAAGGCATAGGACCAGGCAATCGATCCCGATCCATCGGCGCCATAGCTGGACGAAGCGATCGAGAAAGCGCCGCCGAAATTGGCGGTCGTGCTTGCAATATCCTGATCCGTCGGATCGCCATCGGTTTCCGCATCCTGGGTTACAAGCATCACGGCGGTCTCCGCGTCGACAGCAGCATCAATGCTCGGCCCGTCATCCTTGAAGGTCAAGGCGCCGGTCAGATCAATTGCCCCCGATGCTGTATCGCCGTCGCCATCGGTGGCGGTTGCGGTAAGCGTGATGAGGTTCGTCCCGGCCAATCCTGCGGATTGATCCGCCCCCGTGTCGGGCGTGTGCTCCACCGCGCGCAGCTGGTCGAGTTCGACGACACCGCTGGCGTTTACCGAAAGTGTGAAGACCACCCCGCCAGTAGCACTATAGCCTTCGACAATATTGCCATTGACCCGCAGAAGCACAGCTTCACCGGTCGCAACATCAACCAGGCCGCTATCGGCGTCCGTAGCGGATATTGACAGCGCATAGCTGGTTGTTCCCGCTCCGTCCGCGCCGTAGACGACCGTGAACGCGCCCGAAAGATCGGCGGTGGCATCCGTGCCAAGAGTGGTTTCGTCGACCATCAGCATGGCCGCGGTAGGAGTGGCGGTAACCGAAGGGCCATCATCGGCGAATTTGACATTGCCGCCCAGGTCCAGAGACACAGTTTCGCTGGCCGTATCACCATCACCATCTGTGATCGTGGCGGTGCCGTTGAGCGAGACCAGACCATTGGCCAAAGTTGCCAGTTGAGCGTCATAGCCGGAGCTATCACCCGGCAGGCCGTGATCAATCTCGGCAAACTGGGTCAGCGTGACGACACCGCTTGTCGCATCTGTGGCAATCGTGAAGATCAGATCTGCACCGGCGCGGCCTTCGACAACCGTGCCGTTAAGCGTCAGCGTGACAGGCACGCCATCGCTGGAGAGACCCGAAACGGCATTGTCGACGACCAGTGCATAGGACCAGACCGTGCTGCCCGCACCATCCGCACCATAGCTGAAAGATGCGATCGAGAAGGCGCCGCCGAAGTTGGCTGTGGATACAGCCGTATCCGAAGCGGGACCAACCGTATCGGCATCCTGTGTGACCAGCATCACTGTGTCAGCATCCGATACAGCGGCATCAATGGATGGGCCATCGTCGCGGAAGACAAACGATGATCCAATATCGGCAATGGCGGTGGCGGAGTCGCCGTCGCCATCGGTGACCGTTGCGGTCAATGTAACGAGATTGGCGGCAGACAGGCTTGCCGGATCGTTGGGATCCGGATTGGTGCCGTGCACAACCGCCTGCATTTGATTGAGCGTGACGGTTCCGTTGGCCGCTACCGTAATCGTGAATACGAGATCGCCGCCTGTTTCGGTCCGGCCTTCAACCACTGTTCCGTTCAGCGACAATATGACATTCTGGCCCGTCGCAGTGTCTACAAGGCCGCTTGGTCCGGCAATCGTACCAAGCGCATAGGTGATGGACCCCGCGCCATCCGCACCGAAGCTGCTGCCAAAAATTCCGGCAAAACTTGCGCTCGCGTCGGTGCCCAGGTCGGTTTCGTCTACCACGAGCGAAACGGGCGGGCTAACGACACTTACCGTTGGCGTGTCATCATCGACGTTGATCTGCAAACTGCCCGCAGCAACGTCGCCATCACCGTCGGTCACCTGATAGTTGAGCGTGAAGCTGATATCGTTTTCATCGAGACCCGCGGCGTGATCAATCGCTGCATTCTGGGTCACCGTATAGGCGCCGGTGGCGCTGTCCAGCGTCACTGTGATCACGGTTGTCGCGCCTTGTTTGATCAGCAGATCGCCGCCAGAGATTTCATAGGTGAAACCGGTTGGCGGTGTGCCTGAGGCGAGCAAGGCCAGCGTACCGCCGTCTGCGCCGAACACATGGTTCAGTGTACCGGCGGTGTTCGCCGTATCCGGATCAACGTCGCCGGTTCCGCCGGCAGTGCCGCCAAGGGCATCGTCATCCAGCTGAACCGCCGTGTTGCTCGTGGTCGACGGAATATCGTCAATTATGTCGACCGTTATGGTCGTTGTCGTTGTATTGCCGTTTGCGTCCTTGACCTCGATGGTGAAGGTTTCGACATTATTTTCGATGTTCGCGCCGTTGTTGGCGGTCGCCCCGGTTACCGGCGTGGTCAGTGTATAGCTGTAGCTGCCGTCCGGATTGAGGGTAAGCGTGCCGTTGGAGCCGACATTGCTCCCGACAACAGTATAGCTATAGGGTCCGGTGCCGCCAGTAACATTGTCGGCAATCGTGCCCGATATCGTTTCGGCATTGCTGGCAGGATCACTGCCCACCGTATCAAGCGCCGCTTCGTTGACACTGACATCGTCGCTGCTTGCCGCAAGACCGGAGTCGTTGAGCGAAATCGTCAATGTGGTGGTAGAAGTGTCGCCGTCCCCGTCTGTAACCGTATAGACAAATGTGTCTGTCGCGCCGCCCGGAGGCACGCTCCCTGGCGTCGACATATAGCTATAGGTGCCATCGCTACTTATCGTCAGCTTGCCGTAGGTCCCGTTGACAACAGTGCCTACATTGCCCGAAACCGCACTGCTTGTATCATTGCCGGTCGCGACGCCTGTCACTGCACCGGAAGATGCGAAACCGTCGGCACCGGCTGTATCGCCGGTAACCGCATCGGTGACGACATTTCCGCCGATCGTTGCGCCTTCGGCCACGGTGGCTGTATCGGCAACGGCGGACGGACTGTCGTCTTCAATGGTGATGGTCAGACCTGCCGCATTGGTCGTGCTGACCGTACCGTCATCCGATGTCACGGGGACGGTGAAGACCAGCTGATCTTCGCCAGCCGTTTCGAAGCCCGCGTCGGCATGGTCGACCTTGCCGATCAAGCTAATCGTGTAGTTGCCACTGTTGTCGATAGTGATCTGGATAACGGCACTTCCGCTCGCCGATCCGGTCAGCGTCTGCGTTCCGACGCCGCTCCACGTGACCGCAGCGCCTGCCGAAGTCAGAACCGCACCGGGATCTCCCAGCGTTACTGTCTGCGCCTCACCATCCACATCGGTGATGGTGATCTGGCCCGTGAAAGTGGCTGCATCGGTCGTGTCGCTGCTTCCCGCTGCAGCAGCGCCGTCGGCAATGCCGCCGAGCAGCCCTTCTTCGGAAACCGCCGCCATCGAAGCGCCCACTTGTGGAGCATCATTGGTGCCATTGATGGTGATGGTCAGGGTCGTGCTGGCTTCGTCGCCATCCGCGTCGGTGATCGTATAGGTAAATATTTCAGTCAGCGTCTCACCGTCATCGAGCCCTTGAACCGCCGGGTCATTGTTGGTCAGCATATAGCTGTAGCCACCATCCGCGTTCAGCGTCAGGCTGCCATAGGCACCATCCAGCGCAATCCCTAGAGTGCCCGCGACCAGACCAAATGCAAGGCCGGTGACCGCCGCTCCGTCTGCGCCCTGGACATCCGCAACGCCGTCGGTACCGTTGGCATCCGCGCCGCCGATCCCGGTAAGCACATTCCCGTCGGCGATTAACCCGCCGTCTTCCTTGACCGAGTCAACGTCGGCAAAGGCTGTCGGGACATCGTCGGAAACATTGATGTTGACCGTACCGGTGGCGGTGTCGCCATCGCTGTCTGTCGCCACCACCGTAACCGAACCGAGTGCCTGCAGATCATCGGCGGTGAACACAGGATGGCTGTCATAATTGTCGTTCAGCGTTGCTGTCACCGTCGCAACATTGGCGGAAACCGAGAGAGACAGGGTGACGACGACATTCGTGCCATCGCTGCCTGTGATCGTGTTGCTGTCAACACGCACCCACGTCAGACCTCCCGACAAGGCGCTGAGATCCGTACCGAAAACGATCGAACTGATCGCATCGGATCCGGCAGTAAACGTGATGTTGCCGTTAACGAAATCGGGACCTGCCGGTGTCGAACCGTCGGCCAGATTCTGATCATCAAGGGTCAGTGTTATCGGGGCACCTGCGAGCGGATCGGCACCATCGGTGATCGATATGGGCTGCTCGGCCGTCGCGATATCGCCGTCGCCGTCGGTGATTGTATAGGTGAAGGAAGCATCGACATTACCGCCGCTCTGGTCGAGATTGGGGTTCGGATCGAATGTCCAGGCTCCAGCAGCCGTGAACGAATAGGTCCCGTTAGCCGTTACTACATCGGTTGTGCCGAGTGCGTTTATCGTCGTCGTAATGCCCCCGATCGTGACAGAGGTGACAACCGCGCCGTCAGCGCCTTGCGTATCATTGGCCAGCACATTGCCGCCCACGGTTCCCGGCGCATCTTCTGCCAGCGTTATCGCCAGATCGTCCACGGCAATCGGTGCATCATCGATAATATCTATCGCCAAAACACCGTTCGAAATGTCGCCGTCTATATCCGTAACCACTATGGCAAAGCTGTCGCTGGTTGCATCGCCGGAACTGTTGTCGGCCAGCGTGTAGCTGTAGGTGATCGCACCATTGGTGATGCCCGTAATGGTCAATGTTCCGGAGCTGCCGACAAAAGTCTGGCCGACAGCAGTCACGGCAACGCCGTCAATCGTGACAGTACCGGGGCCGTCCGGCGCATCGAATGTGATCGTTCCCGCCGTAGTCTCGCTATCTGCAGGTTCATTCGTGCCTTCCGGCTCAGCACCACGATTGGGCAGGCCCGATTCTTCCACGATAGTGCCTGCGTCGCCACTTACCGGCAGGGTCAGGGTGACAGGGCTGTCGGCAATGTCGATGGTCAGGGTGGTGACAGACGTGTCGCCGTCCCCGTCCTGCAACGTATAGGTAAATACGTCCTGGACGCCGCCCGGGCTGTCGGGGTTGCGCGCGTAGCTGTAGCTGCCGTCGCCATTGAGGGCCAGAACCCCGTAGAGGCCGTTGACGGTGGTGCCGACCGTGCCGGCATCAACCAGCACAGTGCCCGTGTCTCCTGCCGCAACGCCGGCCACAAGCGCGCCGTCCGCGCCCTGGATGTCCGCTCCGCCGTCGGCTTCGCTATCGGTAATCACATTGCCGGTCGCAGGGCCATAGTCGCCCGCCGCAATGCTGTCCGTGTCCATCACGGCAACCGGTGCATCATCGATAATACTGATGGTCAGATCGGCATTGGCAACATCGCCGTCTGCATCGACTACGGAAACCGCAAACTGGTCGGCGGTGTTATCACCCGACGTATTGTCGGTCAGCGTATAGGTGTAACCGATCGAACCATTGTTTATGCTGGTAATCGTCAGTGTGCCAAAGTTACCGATGAATGTTTGCCCGACAGCGGTGATAGCGACTCCGTTAATCGAGACGACCGCCGGGCCATCGCCGGGGTTGAATATAATAGAGCCGGTTGTGGTTTCGCCATTGCCGTCAGCGTTGGCCCCTTCCGGTTCGCTGCCGCGCGCAGGCAGGCCGGATTCGTCGACGCTGCTGGAGGCGTTGGTTGCACCGGTCGGATTGTCCGGTGTAACGATGATTGCATCCGGCAATTCGTCTTCGTCATCCTCGGGTTCGAACGGGAACAACTCGTCCTGCTCGAATTCCGGAAAGGATAAGGCAGTCGGAGGCAAGAGATCGCCTAATGCAAACGGGTCGCCGATATCACCGACCGGATCGGCGAAATTGCCGCCCGAACTTTGCGGCGGACCGGCAGCAGGTTGCGGCTCGTTACCGACAAGCAAAGCAGCCAGATTGAGCGCTGGAACGGACACACCGTCAATGACTATCTGAGGGATAAAAACAGCGCCGTCCGGGATCACCATATTGCCACCGTCGGGCAGACTGATCACCAGATCGCGGCCGACAACCCGGATGTCATCCAGCTCAACACCGGCCGGCAGGACTACAGTATTTTGCGTTCCGACCTGAAGCGCTGGCATGGACCCGGCAGCCTGAAGGCTTAGCGTAGCATTGAACGAGGCTTCACCGGCAAGATTTTCGACTTCCTGATCATTATTCTGGTCGGGCGCGCCGACATTTTGGTCCAGATTATTATGTTCGAAATCCATGTTAAATTCCCGTCAGAATAGGTTATTCGCCGCGCGCTGGAAGGCTGCCTGCCATCACATCAAATGGAGCTGAGGCGGTTTCGATTGATGAATCGAAAATCGGCCGTAAAAAACTCGCAAATCGCTTGCTCTGCATAGTCCCCCCTTAGCTACATGGGGTTCGGAAAGGAGGAGATACCCCCATGACCGTACCCGAAACAACGATTGGATTGAGGGGCGACCCGCAACTTTTAGAATAGGCTCAATCCACAATCAGATTTATATTTTGATTCATTTTCAGAGTCACGGCGATTAACTATTAATTAAGCATTTTTCCAATTTTTTGTCCAAATTTTACAGAAATTTACCTAAAGTTTTATGTCGAAAGTATGAGAAAGGATATAACTGCTGACAAACGGAAATAATTGATGCAGGGTTTAATGCATGCAAGCACAGTTGAAGGACCGTAATACAGCTCGAAACGACTCGGACTCGCCAACCCAAAGATCAGATATTGTTGATTTCCTACGCCGCGACGTTGTGGTCATCCAGAATGTCGTTCTGACGCTGGTCAGGGTTTTATTCTCGGTCGTATTGCTAAATTCCATTGTCAACCGAGACGACTTTCAGTGGACAATAATAGATTGGCTGGCTCTGGTCCCGCTGGGTTGGGCCTTGCTGGCCGTCGTGCTGGCGCTGACCGGACGATTCCGTTGGAAAACTGGTGGACGGATTATGGTGGCTGCAGACATGATGGTCAGCGCGATCGTGATTGTCATTTTTCCTGCTTATACATTACCCGCACTGGCATTGGCGGTCCTTTCCATGACTTTCATGGTTTTACGGCATGCTGGCCGTTTTGGCATGCTTCTATCGGGCTTCCCGATGGCCGCTATGCTTGTTCGTCCGTTAGGCGTCCTGGATTCGCTCGGCATCGTGTTGCCCGTGAGTCACGTGAGCAGCGGCGTCGCTGGAGAAATTGTTGCATTTCTGCTTGCCTCATTGGTTGCTCTGTTTTCTTTTCTGATCATCATTCACATTCGCACCGTTGAACGGCCGCTGATATTTCAGCAGCCTTGGGAAGAAGAGTTTGCAGTAGGTTTAGGCACACATAATATCGCACCGGTCATTGATTGTATCCAGATGATATATCCGGATAGCAGGCTGGTTTGCATCCTGGACTATACCAATAAGCGGGAAGGCAAAAAGATCATAACGAGTTCCTCCGTTCCGAGATCAGAAGCAGGATCGCTGCGATCCCAACTAACAGATTATGCCGCTCACGGCAGTCTACCGAGCATCGTTGAATTGGACGATGCCATTCAAACTGAAATTGGAAGTGGCAACCAATCTCCGGTTCCTGCCTCTTTTGAAAAAATGGCTCGTGGACTTACCGGACTGGGTTTCAACAACGGGGTTTTGATTGATTTCAAACTCGGAAATATTCGGGGACGACTGTTTTTTTCGACTGGCACTCCAATCGACGAGGTGCTCAGAAATGATATGATTACGCTGAGCAGTAAAATTGACCGGTTTTTCGATGATGCGTCAAATTGGGATAAAAGACGTAAAGCAATGATAGGATTGGCTCGTGATCTCGCGCGCCGAGATCTGCATGATGGTATATTACAATCTCTTGCGGCGCTAAAAATGCGGCTCGTTACAATTATTTCTGATCGCGGTTTCTGCTCCAATCCCGATATCGAAGCCTTGCGCAAGACTATTGATATGATTACTGTGGAGCAATCCAGATTGCGGGCGCTGCTGCACAATGACGAAGCTGATGATGAATCCGTAGATCTCGTCGAAATGATTGAAGTTTGCCTGAAAACGGTTAGTCTCCAGTGGGAAGCTTCGGTGACATTAATGTCGAAAGAACCGGTACTTCCAGTTGATCGCGAATCTGCAGAGAATATAGAGTATCTTGTGCGCGAAATCATCGCCAATGCCATCCGACATGCAGGAGCGAAGCAACTGACTTTCGCGATGGCGCTAAGCAAAGGAGATTTGATGATGACGCTGAAAGACGATTTGAGCATTTCGAACACGCAGACGGATAGCGCTTACGCCGCTCGAGAAATATTGGCATCTCGCTCGCTGACGCAGCGGCTCGAAATGGTCAACGGAAAAGCCTATTCGGTCGGTCTGGAAGACAGCACCCTGCTCGCGATAAGCATCCCTATGGATTTTACTGAAAATGAATAAGCTTCTGCTGGTCGACGACCATCCCATTTTTCTTGACGGATTAAAGCAATTTATCGAAACCCACGACGGGTTTGAGGTTTTTTGCGCCAAGTCAGCCGACGAAGCTGCAGTGATGATGGAGAATAATCAATTCGATCTGCTGCTTCTTGACATCACGATTGTCGGCGGCGGCGGGATGGATATCTTGCGCTCTCTCAGTAGCGCGGGTTCTACTATTCCGGTAATTTTCCTGACGGTGCATATTACGCCGCGCGATACCGTCGAAGCTTTGAAACTGGCCGTGCGGGGCATCATTTTGAAAGAAAGCGAGCCGTCAGAGATCATGGACTGTATAACCACGGTTCTGAACGGAGACACATATTTCGATAGAGGTGTGACCGAACGAGCATTACATCATTCCGTCGACAGTCCGTCTCATCGGACCGAGGCCCTGAACAACTTGACAGCTCGAGAGCGCGAAATCGTTGCGCTTGTTTCCACTGGTATGAAGAACCGGGAAATAGCGGAAGAATGCGAATTGACCGAAGGCACTGTCAAAGCCCATTTACACAATATCTTTGGCAAAATGGCGGTAAAATCAAGAACCCAGCTGCTGGTCGCCCTTAGCAAAGTTTCGGGAGACAGTTTTCTCTAGCGCCCTTATCCCGCGAAGCAATTTGATCCTAATTTACGGGAATGGATACAGCGGTCGGATCAAATGCTTCAATCATGCCCGGATTTACGCCAACCCAGTAAATCGTGAAAATAGTACCGGTCGCGATCGCTACCCCATAAGGCATCTGCATCGATTTTCGGGCCTCGGTCTCTTCGAACGGGTTTGATCGGACCCGTTTTTTGCGGAACCGGCGTGTGACCAGCATGGCCAGCAACAAGATCACTCCAGCCATGGATATACAAAATAATAAAGCTGGAGCGGCGGCAAGATCAAACCACAGAGCACAGCTTGCGTATAATTTTGCATCACCACCACCAAACCACCCCATCGCGAACAAACCCATGCCGGCAACCAAGGCAATCGCAAAATGCACACCATTTTCCCATCCGTTATCGGGCAAGCCATGAATTGCAATCCACAGGCCGAACAAGGCGATGACGGCAATCGGAAACAGATTTGAAATTCGCATCGATGCCATGTCTTGAACTGCAGCAGCAACAAGTAGCGCTGTCAGGACGATCAAGATCCAGTCTGAGATCATGGTTGGGTACCGTGGGCCATTTGCCAACCCAGATTGGCAGCCGCCTTCGATGCCATGGCACTGGAACCGATTACAGCGTTGGACAACAGGGCCGTGCCAGCTTGCTTGTGTCCGGCTAGCAGCGCCGCATAGCCGCTGTTGGTGAGTCGCTCGACCCATCGCGACTGAGACTCTTTCGCGGCTCTACTGGGCGCTTCGCCCATGGCAGCCTGTGCAATATCCAGATTATTCTGAAATCTTTCATTTTCAGGTTGCTGGACGACCGCCATTTCCAAAATATTCGCTGCTTCTGCATATTCTTGCCTGGCCATCAGCGAATAACCAAGATTGTTGAGCACGGCAGAAGAATTACCGGATTGGGAAAGCGCATTGTCGAACGCGTATCTGCTGGCTTGGTATTTACCAAAATGCGCCAATGTTATCCCCATCATGTTCCAGGCCTTCCATCGGTCCGGACATTTTATCGTTACATCCGCAAGAAGGCCAATTGCAGCCTCCCAGTCACCTGACCGAGCAAGTGCAATTCCGCTTCCTTCCTTGGCCCTGCACAGATATTCGGGGCGTTGCAGATGTTTAGCAAATAGGGTGGTCGCACGCGTATCGTCTTTTCGGGCTATCGCCAGTTCCGCTTCCAGAATTTCCAGTTCGGCAATTTCGAAATCCAAGGGACGCTTCCTCATTTCATTTAGCATCTCCGAGGCTTGCACCAGCCGTCCGCCGTCAATGGCCGCTTCGACAATGGCGCCACGGCCCGATTGTTGGTGCTCTGCGAGAACGGTTGCCCGAAGTGAGCCGGGGATCGAAATGAGTGCCCCCAGCAATATATAAGGGATTAGGCCGCGCATGCAGTTTCTGTCCGATAGAACAGCGCCACGCGCACATTCTGCTTTGCCGGTTGAAGCGGGCTTTTTCTAGCTGTGTCGGCCTGCTTGTAGAGTGTCACCGCGATTTGCCGCAATTGGGGTGATGGCCACTGGTCAGTTCCGGGCAGTCGACTATGACGTTTTTTAGCCAGTTCGGCCATGGCAACTTCCAGCTGTTTCAAGGCAACATTGGCAATGAGATCGGACGACGCACCGGCGATTCGATTCTCGCCGCGATCAAATACGGACCGGATGGCAGCGAAATATTGGCTCGCATTGTCCGGTCTGGTCGAAACTTTCATTTGCGTTTGTCGGGTATTGAAATTCACAGCTGCTGTTCTGGTCGGGTTCGATACAAGCCAATCGACATTGTTCGAAGTCAACAAAACCTCACCCAATGATTGTCTCACAAGTTGGAAACCAGCGGTTTTAAACTGTGATCCAATGGCCTCGCTGTTTGAAGACTTTTGACGCTCGTCAAATTGGCGGTTGCTCGCGATGTCCGCTTGCCGCTTTGAGAGGTCTTCCAACCATATACCCAGATTGGCAGCAGATTGGACATTGGTAATATTGTCGTTGCGGTCCTCGCCGTTGTCGACAGCGGTTTCGCTGACCTGTACATCAGCCTCACCCATGACCGTATCGAGAAAAGCGGCGTCAGGTTCAGAATCGGTGATCACTATGCCGAGACTATTATAAATTCCGGCAATTGAATCATCGACATCGGCAATCGTGGTCGATGGAACGGAGTAGTTGTTGTCTGCGCCAGCAATCGTACTTCCGCTTCCATCGCTTTTTGGATCATCTTCGCCATTGCCAGTCGCGATCGGTTCCAACGCTTGGGTGGCTTTTGAGGGGATTCTGAGGTCCGCTACGACGATCGCAGCAGATCTATTTGCAGGAGCCTCCGGTAAGGGGGTATCTGGAGTTTCATTCGGAGACTCTGAGGCGACGGGAAGGGCTTCGCGGTCCAGCCTTGTCAGAAGAGCGGTTATATCAAGGGCCGGCGCCGGGGTCGTTATTACATTATCCGCGGCTTTTTGCGCCCGGGCGATTTCAAAATCATGCATGATATTGCGGGCCAGTGCCTTTTCACCGCTGGCGTCGAGATGGCGGGCCAGGTTGCGATAATGCCGTTCTTCCAAAGGTGCATAAGCTAGAGCCAATTCGAAATTCTTGCGAGCCAGGTCCGGCCTACCGAGACCATCATAAGCGACAGCAATGGCGCTATAGGCGCTGGCATTTTCGGGTTGGTGGCGAATGATTTTCCGGAGACCATCTACCGCGAGGCCATATTGCCTGTTTTTAATCAGGAAATGGCTTTGGTCGATCGAAGCGGCCAGTTGAGGAGCCTGATTTTTGATTTTCACATCGATATCAAGCTTGCGATCCCGGGCATCAGCGGTGCTCGCAAGTGTACCGGCCGTGATCAATAATATTATTTTATGTGCATTCATGATGATTACCCCGCTAGCGTTGGTACAATTTCGCGAATGACCCGGATTACAGCCGGGAGCATCAATACGCCAATCATCACCGGCAACATGCAGGCAACAAGTGGAACAGACAGTAAAACAGGCAGTCGGTGCGCTTTTTCTTCCGCCCGCATTCTACGTTTTTCACGCATTTCGGTGGCATATATCCGCAAGGTCGTTCCGATGCTCGAACCCAGGCTGTCGGACTGGATAAGCAATGTCGTAAACGAACGGATATCATCGATCTGATTACGCTCGCCCATCATGCGCAAGGTTTCTTCACGGCTCTTGCCGGCCCTCAATTCCAGGACGGCGAGACACAACATTTCCGACACAAGAGGGCAAGAGATCGCCATTTCGCGACCCACCCGGTCAAACGCCGCTTCCAGTCCTAGGCCAGCTTCTACACAGACCAGCATCAGGTCAAGACTGTCGGGGAAACCGTTCACAATTTTCTGTTCGCGCCGGTCGGCTTGTGCCTGAACCCACAAATTTGGCAGAAATAATCCTACGAGAGCCAGCATCAAACCGACCAGATAAAGCTTCAACAACGAGGGCGGGGAGCCAGACGACAAACTAAGTGCCACAAAAATCAATGGCAAACCGAGTGTCAGTATCAACCGAGCCAGCGTAAATATCCGGGGGGCAACCGATGATCGATAGCCGGCGGCAATCAGTTTGGATCGCAGAGAATCGTTGCGCGTATCAACGAGGGAAACCCCGCGCTTCTCGATTGCATCTGCCACACGCGTCCATCTGCTATTTAGAGAGTCCGCCCGCAATACACCTGCTCCCGAAACGCTCGCAACACCATGTTGCATTTCGTTAAGGCGTGACTGAACCGCGGCACGTTTTGACAGGACGGAATATATCAGAATGACCGCCACAGAGACGAGCGCAAATACACCCACCAAAACAGCGATACGTACGGTTCCGGAAAGGGCGAGGTCAGAAAACATATCAGACTTTCAAATCGATCATTCGGCGAATGGTAAAAAACCCGATGAAATACAGCAGGACAAGGCCGGAAAATCCGACAATGAAAGCTGGGTCTGTCGCCACATCAAGATAGAAGCTGGGTCTTACGAGAAACAGTCCGGCGAACGACAGTATCGGCAGCGCAGTCAGGATCAGTGCGGTCATCCGTCCCTCAGAACTCAGCGCCCTGACCTTCATCATCATGCTCGCACGTTCTCGAATGACGCCAGACAGGTTTTCCAGGATTTCTGCCAGATTTCCGCCAGTCTCACTTTGAACAGACAGGGACACTACGAACATCTGCATATCGTCCATATCCCATCTGTCGGCCATAGCCTGCAGTGAATCGCGAAGATCTCCGCCGTAATTGATTTCATCCACGACAATACCGAACTCGCTACCAATCGGATCCTGCATTTCGGTTGTCAAAAGACCTAGTGCAGCCGAAATTGGATGGCCGGCCCGCAATCCGCGAACAAAAACATCGAGTGCCACCGGAAATTGCTGCTGCATTTTGGTCCGCCGCCGGTCACTGAGGCGAGTGAAGAAGACAAGCGGGACGCCGATTCCCGTCACCACCGAGAAGATTATCGCCAACTGGGTAATACCGACGGAAACGCTATAACCTCCCATTGCTGCGCCAAATAATGTAACGGCGAAGATCAAGCCGGTTCCGGCGAGCATGAGAAAGACTATGTTTCTGACTGGCATGTTGATTCCGCTTGATCGCAATATGCGTTCAAAACGGCCAGCCAGACTTCCGAGTCCAAAAGGCAAGAAATCAAAATTGCTTTCGCTCGACCGGCGCAATTGCGACAACACCACTTCGCGGTCCATACCGCTTTCCATCATCTTCAGGCGTTTGTTCACAGCGCGGCTGCTCCCGCTGCGCGAACGCATCCAGCTGACCGTGGCTTCAGCGGCAAGAAATACTGACGCAAAAATCAGAATCAGGACGAATAATCGGATAATGGCGGGTGTCATGTCACTCGATCCTGTTTTCTGGCCGGAATAGTTCCGAGGGCAGGGTCAGGCCGCGATCAGCCAGTTCGTTCATGAATTTCGGACGGATGCCGGTGGCTTCAAAATGACCCAGAACATTTCCATTCTCGTCCCGCCCCTTCATCCGGTAACGGAATATTTCCTGCATGGTTATGACATCGCCTTCCATACCCGTCAGTTCCGACAAGCTTAACAATCGCCGCCGACCATCGGCCAGTCGGCCAATCTGGATCACCACATTGATCGCCGATGCCATTTGTCCGCGCGCGGACCGTGGCGAGATTTCGATGCCGCTCATCCCGATCATCTGTTCAACCCTGGACAGTGCATCCCGGGCGGTATTGGCGTGAACCGTGGTCATCGAGCCGTCATGACCGGTATTCATCGCCTGCAGCATATCAAAGGCTTCACCGGCACGAACCTCGCCGACGATGATCCGGTCCGGGCGCATTCGCAGTGCATTTTTGACGAGATCGCGTTGAGAAACCTCGCCGCGCCCTTCAATATTAGGTGGCCGTGTTTCGAGCCGCGCGACGTGAATTTGCTGCAGTTGCAGCTCTGCCGAGTCCTCGATTGTCACGATGCGTTCCTGTTCATCAATGAAGGATGACATGGCGTTGAGCAAAGTGGTTTTACCGGAACCGGTGCCGCCGGATATCAGTACATTGCGGCGCGCCTGAACGACGGCCTCCAGCACCTGGGCAATCTCGACGGGGACGCTCCCCAGCTCTGCCAGCCGCTGCATGCTAATCGGAATCTTGGCAAATTTTCGTATCGAAAGCAGCGAGCCATCGACCGCGAGAGGAGGCACGACAGCATTTACCCGCGACCCGTCCGCAAGCCGGGCATCGACGAAAGGCGAAGATTCATCAACCCGCCGGCCAACCGCAGAAACGATTTTCTGGATGATCCGCAGCAGATGTTTTTCATCTTTGAAACGCACTTCTGTCCGGGTTAACAACCCGTTCCGTTCCACGAAGACTATGTCATGGCCGTTGACCAGGATATCGGTGATGGCAGGATCCTGCAGCAACGGTTCGAGCGGCCCTAATCCCAGCAATTCGTCAAGTATGTCAGATACCAGACGCTTGCGCTCGTCCTTGTTCAGTGCGTGGCGCTGGAGAGCAAGTTGTTCGTGCACAATCTCGCCGATTTCGACTTCAATCTGTTCTCTGGACATCGATTCCAGGGCAGAAAGATTGATCAGATCAATCAACCGACGGTGCAACTCGACTTTCAGATCAAGATTTTCAGCCGGTGCCGCTTTATCGCCCGACATGAAAGAATCCTCGGCAAGCCGCGCTTCGTCATCGGTCTCTTCCAGGGCATCGAAGCCCGGCTTGAGGTTGTTGATTTTACGCACCTGCCACATGATCAGTTAGCCCGTCCCAGAGTTTCGTCGATACTTTCCAATATGATCTCGATATCTTTGCTGATTTTACTCTTGCGGCGAATTTCGTCGATCAGGACGCCCTGATCCTGTGCGGCGCTGACCAGCGGATAGTCGTTGTGAAGACTATGCTGGACAGGATAGTTTATCGCCTTTTCTGCGTCCTGCAGATTGATCGAACGGAACAGCCTTTTTTCGACGCGGTTAACAACAACCTGTACATGTTCGCCAGAAATACCCTGGCTTTCCAAAAGGGCGAGTTGCCGTTTCGCTTGTCGCAGACTGGCGATGGTCAATTCAACCACCAGAAGAACAATATCGGACCGCGCAACAAGCGATACAGACCAGTTGGTCCAATTGCCTGGAAGGTCGATAAAAATCGTATCATATTCACGAGATGCAATGTCGATGATCCGGTAGATCTGTTCGGCATTCACGGATTCCATCGGCATGATTTCCGCCGGCGCCGGGATCACCTTCAAGCCGGTCGGGAGGCTTGATGCAACCGACTGCAGCAATTCGCCGTCAATCCGCGAACCTGCATCCAGCATATCCGAAAGATTTAGCGGCTGATTAACCCCCAGATAGGATGCTATACTGCCAAATTGCAGATCCAGATCAAAAAGGCAGGTTCCACCTTGGTCGGCCGCATGCATTTCTGCATATCGGCTGGCAGCCTGGGTCGCGATCATGCTGGCACCGACGCCGCCGATGCTTTTGATCACGGAGATGATTTTTGCCGGGCTTGTGTCGACCTTTTGTTCTTTCTTCATGCCGGCCAGAACTTGCTGAAGGACCTCCGACAAGTCAGAATAGGACAGCGGCAGTTCGACCACATCGGCTATGCCGTTCTTGAGCAAAGTGCGAACGAGCGGCAAGGCTGCATTGCGGACCGCGGCGATGACCGGGAGATTAGGAAATTTTTTCCCGATGCTCGAAATCCGGTCGATCGAGAAGGGGACTTCGCTATCCACCTCGATAACCACGATTTGAGATTCCTGGAGCAAATCGGCTGGCAAGGGTGCATCCAGATCGAGCATATCAAGAGTCAGCGAGATCGCTCCGCCATCTGCATCAGACAATTCCGAAGCAGCCAGTTCCTTTTCCGACAATATCAGATGAATGTGATTGTTATCGAGCGACAATGCCCACTCCTGTTCAGGTTTGTTATGATCAAAAATGCCCACTGTTCATCCTCTAGTTCGAATAAGTGCCTTGACCGTCTTCCAGCGTCAGCGCAGCGCTGAAATCGGGAAGCGATACGGTGGCACCGAAAATCTGGGTCAGAAGCGGCTGGAAGTCGAGGTTTTGCAGACGGATCGTTACCAGAGGGGCAACGTCAGGTCCATTGGGGTCGCCTGCAAAACCAAGCCCGGAATAGCCATATTCAACGACCACATTTTCGGCCGCGACATCTGGCTTAAAGCGATTAATGCGGTTTACGATGTTGTTGAATGCTGAGGTATTCACCGTCGCCAGATAGGCATTGTCGCACATTCCGCCCGTTACACAATTGCATGCGGGCGTACCGGTGGGTGCGTCACAAATAATTCCCGGAAACGCTGTTTCGGGAACTGGCTCACCCTGCAGAACCGATCCACTTATGGAAAAGCTGTAAGACGCCAGAGCCGACGGCACTATATCGGTTGCCACAGCATAGCGGACACCCATCTGGGTGGCCTTTTCGGCTCTGTTCCAGTCCCACATCAGACGGCCAACGTCGATTGTACCGAACAAGAATATGATCAGGATAGGCAATACCATTGCGAACTCTGCCGCTGGCCCGCCCTGCTCATCACGAAGGAAACCATGAAGTCGACGGATCATATGCCGTTCACCGTCGCTTGTGCCGTGGCATTTAAGTTCAAGCTGGGGTTTGCCAAGCCCACAATGCCGAAAAGAGATTTATATGGCACATTGGCTGCAACGGTCACCACGGGTGCACCGCCCGCCTTGTCCGTGTAAATACCTCCGGTTGTCGTCGCAGAACAAGCAACATTTACCGTAATAGTGGTATCCTCGATTGCATTTGTCCAGCCGCTCAAGCGCGGACTGTCAGGCGACATTTCTGCGACCTGACCAGTTCGTACCACATTCTGAATTTTATCATCGCGCGTAATATTGGCAGTATTGGCGCAGTCATATTCACTGAAAGGCAAGCGCCCGGCATAGCGCGCACCATCTCGGACGGCCTTGACCACGACATGTTCGCTCAGAAAATAATTGCCGAGTTCAAACGAACCGAACATCAAGGCTATCAGCATCGGAGTGACCAGCGCCATCTCAACTGCGGCGGTACCACGAGTACATTGGATCAAGGAAGATTGTGAAACGGTCATCATTCTATCAGATATGGCACGTTACGCGCTACGGTTTGTGCGCCGCCGTTGCCATTCCCGCCGGCTTCGGTTTCACCGATGAGTTCGACGTAGACATCCGATTTTTTCGAATAGGCCGTACCACACCCCGAACCTGCCGCGCAGGTGTCTCTCGCATAGGAGGGTTCAACAAGAAAAAGATCAACCCATTTCAAAACTGGTATATTGGGCTTCGACGGTGAAATTTCAGCTGCATCGCAGTTTATCACAGCAGCCGTAATTCTCCGACGATCAACGTTCGAACCACCCGGCATGATCCCCGGAGTTATGCATGCGGGGGTCGAATATGCCCGTTTGGATCCGACCTGGGGTGTCGCGGAGAGCCGGGTGGCGTCTTCAAGTTCCCACAAGTATACCTGATAGCGGGTCGGGCTGGCGCCGACCTGATTCGCGTAATTTGATCCATAATGCGATCGCCAGTAAGCATTAATGTCCCACACGCCGGTGCCGATTCTCGAATTCCCGGTTGTCGCGGCACAATCACCGGCGTCGCTCCATGCGTGACATAGATCGCGGGGCAGCCCCATGACCGAGGGTGTGGTCGAAATTGTTGCAGCAGAAGTAGGGCGGTACCGACCAGTATCAGGCTGTTCCCAGCCTTGGCCGGTTATTCCGCAACTCATCGCACCATTGCCGCGAACAAGATCTTTGCGGGTATTCGCTGAAGGAGAACATGTGCCGCCGGTTGGGCAGCTATTGCCGTTCGCATCGATGTCGAATCGGGTATTCAGTCCGTCCATCACATTCGCATTGAGCCCGCCTTTGATCTCAACGCCATCGCTAGCGATGCAATCACCAGGCGGTGTATTGTACCCAACCGCTTTCAACAGATTATTCGCACCGGTTCCGAAGCCGGTTTCTAAAAATCCGAAAGCACCTGGGCCGTATGTCCCGTCACCAACAAGCTTGATACCCGTGCCAGATGCCAAGCTAAAAGGATAATCGAGAACGTCATTGCCCATGGGTTCACTTGGATTACAAAACATGACGGGTGGTGTTCGGCAAATCGACGATCCGACACCAGCGAAAGCAATCGCATCAAGAGCGCCCGACGAAAATGCCGCAACAATCGGTGTCAAAGCAAAATTGGCTTCCCGTGTAACCGTAGTCACCTCGACAAAGTTTGCGTCTGCATCCGTGGTGGCGACCGTTCCCTTGGCCTTGTCGACATAGAAAACCACATTGGCCGTCGGGATTGAAATGGCTGTGCTGCCGACATTGTCGTTGGAAAACAGGGTTGAATTGGTGACCAGAGATTGCGCCGCCGTCATGGCACGGGTCATGGCACCGGCCTGCCCATCCAGCTGCGTTGCCGCCGCCAGGGCCGCCTGATCCGCTGCATTCTGAAGCTCGCTATCCATCGCAGCCATCCGGGCATAGTCGAAGCCAACTCCGCCAACCGCGATCAGAGCGAATAAAGACAAGGCAATCGTCGGCGCAACTGCGGCGCTTTCATTCTTCCTGAACTGGCTCCATTTCACGCGCTTCACCTTTCTTGCCCTTTCTTTATCGACTAATTTGGTCCGCTTCCGCCACCCGATCCACCGCCAGATTTGGTTGTCGTCCTTACACCAACAGGCTGCTTGACCTTGTCCGTGCGATATCTTTCTACGGCTGCTGCTGCCACCGAACCGTCGGAAGTTTGCTCCTCTGCATATTGCGGATCGGGATTGACGATTTGCGCCGCGTAATTCTGCCGGACAGCGCCTCCCAAGGTCGTGTCATTGGCTGTGCAGGCCGAGAGGCCGGCGCCGGCCACCAAAGCCAGCGTGGTCGAAGTCAGGGTGCGATTAAAATTCATATCCGTTCGGCCCGATAAAGCCGCCTTCTGCAGGAGTGAGAGTGTCGGCTTCCGGCGGCGGCGCGTTCGGATCAAACGGATCTACACCAACGGCCTTGTCGGTTCGGCCCATCAGGAACAACTCCAGTTCCGAAGGGTTTTTAACCCGGTCCGTTGGCAGACTGACCATATCGGCCTTCATCGGCTGCACCAGACGCGGGGTGACGATAATCACGAGTTCGGTTTCCTGCTTCTGGAAACTGGTGGAACGGAACAATGAACCGATAATCGGAATCGAACCGAGGATCGGGAACTGCCGAACCGTATCCTGAAAGTCCTTCCGGATAAGGCCCGCAATCGCGAAGGACTGACCATCACGCAGTTCAAGCGTGGTATTGGCCCGCCGGGTTTGCAGGCCCGGAATGACGAGGCCATTCACGCTGATCGATGCCGATGGATCGATCGAACTGACTTCCGGTTCAACAACCAGATTGATAACACCATCTGCCAATACCGTGGGTGTGAATGCGAGGCTCACCCCGAACGGCTTGAACTCGACGGTAATGCCGCCGTTGCCATTGCCACCATCGCCATTGCTTTGCGCGACAGGGACCGGAAACTCGCCGCCAGCGAGGAAGGATGCTTTCTCACCGGACAGCGCAATCAGGGTCGGCTCTGCCAGGGTTTTGACAACGCCCTTGCGTTCCAGTGCATCAAGCGCTCCGAAAATATCCAGATTGCCGATACTGAACGATCCGGCGACAATCCCGAAGCTTTCCAATATGCCGCCAAGATTGATCGTCGGATTGCCATTTTGATTGGTCAGCAGCGCCGTTGATGGCGCATTATTGCCGAAACCACCCTGAAACCGGCCGTTTTGCGAGAGGAAAGCCGCATTGAGGCCCATTTGCTTGCCGACCTGACGGTTCATCTCGGAGAAGCGGACCTCCAGCATTACCTGTTGGGTACCGCCGACGGACATCATGTTGACCACATTGTCGCCGGCGTAGGTCCGCGCCAGTTGCACGGCCCTGTCGACCGCGGGCGCATTGGATACAACGCCGGTCAGGACAATGGAATCGTTGGAAATATTGGCGCCGACTTTTTCGCCGGGAATGAGCTGCTCGAGTTGCCGGCGTAGCGAAACCACATCCGGGCCAACAGCGACATCGACGACCGAAATCATCCGGTTGTTGCTGTCGTAGAGCGTCAGGCTGGTCGTGCCCATTTGCTTGCCGAGCACATAGAGCGACCGGTTGGTCATCGGCAATATGTCGGCGATCTCGTCATTGCCGATCATCGCGCGGGAGAAGTTCCGGTCGACGTTGAGGATTTGGCTCTTGTTGAGCGGAACGTCCAGCTGACCGCCATGGGCGCCGCTATATTTATCGGCGGTATAGACCGACTGGCCGAATGCAGGGGTCATTGCCGCGGTGGATGTGAGCGCCAGCAGCGTGCAGGCGGACAGTCTTTTCCCCAATTTAGAAACCAGCATGACGTTTCACCTCATAATTTGTTGCTCCGGTACCGCGGACGATCTGGACATTGGTTGTGTTTGAGGGTCGCTTTGGCGTTGCTGCGGCACGACGGACCACCCGTCCGCGATAAACCGGTGCCCGGCTGTAATTTGCATAGCTCACCGACGGCGAACGATATCTGCCACCATAGGCACCGTCCTGCAGATCATCGATGCTGACCGTCTGCACGGCCTCGGTATCCTGATTGGCGACATTACGAAGCGCCAGCGACAGGCTGCCAACGGCCTCTCCCAGCACAAGCTTCTGCGCATCTATCGGATCAACCTCGAGGGTCGCCGTTTTGCTGACTTTCGGCTGATTGGCATTGTCATTGGCATTCTGGTCAATCGCGATCACCTTGACATTCTGCAGCAGGACATCGGTGATCTGGCTTGACTGATCGCCCGTGCTGTCGACGACCTGCCTGGTGATGAACACATCGACGCTGTCGCCCGGAAGGACAAAGCCGGCGACGCCGGTAACATCGCCTACACGGACTGCAATAGCGCGCTTTTCGGCCGGCAATACGGCGGATATCGATGCCCTGCCGCCTTCGCCGGAAAGTTTTGATTTCATGATCGGTTCGTTGACCTCGATCGGCCGCAACGCCACACGGGGTGCGCCTGGTACAACAAGACCTGTCGTGCTTGGAAAAGTTCCCGCCGGAAGCGAAGCCCGTGGCCAAGGAACAAATTTGATATTTTCGGTGGTTACCGCCGTGCCATATTCCAGCGGGACACGCGCGACAGCCACACGGACCATGGTTTTGTCAACCGCTTCGGCCTGCTGCTCAACGCCGGTTAAATAGCTGTTGGCGATGAACACAGCCGCCAGTCCCAAAAGGATCGCAAGACCCAATACGATTAAAGATCGATTTTGCGGCATGATGCAGCTTTCCCCCGGTAACGTTATCCGAACATTTGAATCGGAAAATTCGGCGAACCCTATTCAGCCATTGTCGCCCGACATGACTGAATGGAGTTCGCCTAGTATTTGCTATAGGATTAGCAGTCGAGAGTATCTGTTGAACCAGACGCAATACAATCTTTCGCGTCGCTCATTGCATCGCCGATTGCGCCACCGAGTGCAAATGCCGCTGCAGCAATGCCGGTGCCGACGATTGCCAGGATCAGTGCATATTCTGCTGCCGATGCGCCGCTTTCGTCCGCAGCAAAGTTTTTCAGAAATTTAGTCATAGTTAATCCCCGTTATTGGGCTGAAACCATTTTCAGCATTTTACGCATTCAACGGGGCGGGGGCTACCGAACGTCTGCGACCCGTCGGTCGAAAAGACGACCTTTTTGCAGATAGTCCATCCCGTGAACGACATTAACAGAGGGCTTTCACGCCAAAATTGTCAATGGGGTATAAAATATGCCTTGTTTGCAATAGTTTACGGTAATATTTTGTTAACCAGTTAACCCTCCCTGTTAGCCTCCTCCCGAATCAATATATTTCGTTATATATTAAAGACTTACTATAGACATATGACTATAGTTTATATGTAAATTAATGTTTCCCGATTCGGCAGCTTGTTGATGATAATCTAGATGCATTTTCCGGACTCCGGATATCTCCTTAACCACGTCCTGACGCCATATCCGGTCGCGACCCAGATGAAGAGCGTCGCGACGATCGCAACATATCCATCAACGGCATAATGATAGCCAAGATGAACCGACCCCAATAAGATCAAAATAAAATATGCGAAGGCCAAAATACCCAGGCGGCGGGAAACGCGCCAACTGAAAATGGCGAATAGAAATGCAATGCTGACATGCATGGACGGCATTGCCGAGATGCCTCGACCAAGACCATGATTACCGGCCAGATATGAATCGAGCAGTTCCTTCTGCACGTCCAGAACCAATAGCGGATATGTTTTATCCACGCTCGCCAGATAAGCCATCTGCTCGTGAAACCGTGAATCTCCCATCATCGGTTCGAGGAAACACGGACCGACCGAGGCAAGCCAGTTCGCCATGATAACACCGATGACAATCCATGACAGCAAGTAGGATATAATCATTTGCTGTCGCAACAGCTGGTTGCCCCGCCATATGCAAACCAGCGGGAAGGCAATATACAAGAATAATATCCACAACTGATAAGCCATAGCGAAGAAAAACGTCACTTGTGAATAGCCGAGCACAGGCTGAATCAACCGCCACGCATCCTGCCCGTGAATCATCTGGTCCCACCGGATGAAAAGCGGATCCCATTCATAGGGCTGGAGGAATCCGACCATGGATTTCAGCAACCCGAAACTGGGCAAAAACAGACATATAAGCAAGATAAGCGGCAAGGCCTGCATCAGGTTGCGCGTCAATGCCTGTGCTGCGGAGTTGGTCGCCAGATAAGCAAAAGGCCGGTCAGGACGATCCGAAGCCAGCGCTCGACCAAGCCAGAATATCCCGCAAACGAATATTCCGGAAGTAACAAGAATAGCATTGGTCAGGACAGATTTATAATGGAGTGAAGGCAAGTCATAATAGATCCGGATCAGGCTGGCACCCGCTACAAACAGCAGAATAATGGCGATTGGAAACCAATCTCGTTTCAGTCCCGCGACCATTATGTTCATTGCTATTCCCCCATATGATCGCGGCGATGCGATGCCAAATCATTGCAATCATATTGAATTATGAATAGCTATGCTGCGGGATGCCAGAACATTATTGGCAGTTAAGAAGAATTCGCATAGCTTGCGATCGATTGCCAAAAAAGATCAGTCGCAAATTGGGGGAGCGAATTGTCGGTCAAATCTAACGACGTGGAAACGAACCATAGCCAGTTGGCAGCGCTCGGGCTCCTCCTAGGATTTACGCCTGCATTCATGGCTTTGGTGCCATGGGATTTCGGGACAGAAATGAGCAATTATCGGGCCTTGATGCGGGGCATGTCCCTTATCGTCCCGATAATTGAAATTTGCTGCATTCTGTGGGCGTTGAGACTCAAGGTCGAACTGTTCGATTCCGTGAGGAATTTTCCGCTATTTGAAAAAATCGCCCTGGCGGGCCTTGCCGGTATAGCGGTGTACACTTCACTCTTCATAGCAATCGATATCGCGAACGCGCTGATCGGCTTGCTGATGGGGTTACTGCACATCCTGTTCGGAATCGCCGTTTTTCAAATAGCGCGGAATATGAAGATCCCCGATTTCAGCATTCTTTTTATCGGGATTTCGATCGGTCTTTTGGCCTATTTGTCGATCCTTATCTTCTATATTTCGACGATTGAAAATCCCGACCAATATAATTGGACCGGCCTCATACCGGGCCTGCCAAATATAAGGTCATCGGGATTTTTCTCTGTCGCGGGCTTCGCCGCCGGCGCCGCCATTTCCTTTCGATCATCGCACAAGTTTCATTTCCTGCTGGGGCTGTTTTTTTCTTCGACTGCTGTTGGCCTGGCTGTCTGGTCAGCGACACGAGGCGCCCTGTTTGCAATGTTAGCAATAGTTCTGATCCTTTTTGTCCAGCGATCAGAATATCGCAAAATCTTGTTTATCAGTTGGGTTGCGGGTGTCGTAGCCATGGGCGTTATACTGTCGACAGTTTCTTACAAACCGAATGAACATTTCGGGTTGAACAGGTTATTTGCATCTATAGAGAAAAGCGACGGGTCGCTTGATCGTTTGTCTGCAGGCCGTGTCGAGATTTGGAAAGAAACAATACCCGAAATTGCAAAACGACCCCTATTCGGCTTCGGCGAACGGCAATTCCGTAAAGTCGGTCCCGAGAGAGCAAGAGGCCTAAACCAACCCCATAATATATTTCTGCAGATCGCCTTCCAATGGGGTATTGTGGGCGCACTGCTTGTCTTTTTACTACTTGCGCGACTTGCAGTACAGATTTGGCGAAAAACGGACCGGGGCAAGAATATCGGTATAGGGGAGCAGATACTGATAATATCCATTCCGGTCTATTCGTTATATGACGGAGCCTTGTTCTATCCTTATCCGATCATGATATTCACCATGGCGGTGGCGCTTGCGCTGGCAGGGCCTACCCGACCCGCACCCGCCGCCGATAGGTAAGATTTACCCGGTCCGACAAAAGCAGATAGGGTAGCCATATCGCTGCGCTGATCATCACCTTTTGCAGATTTCCGGTCAGTAGTCCGGACAGCGCCGTCTCAACTGCGACGGGGACATTCGGTGTTGCCGCTACCATTTGGGCGATCGCCAGTTGCGAGCAGACATCCAGCCCCCAGACCAGCAACAGAAATCGCGGAAACCATGGGACATGGCGGATCGCCATGACAAAGGCGGCAATATAGAGACAGTTCATGATGACGAGATCGGCGGCCATCAGGGCGAACAATTCACTGAACCACAAGGGCGGATGGCTACCCAGTGAGGGGATACCCATCAAGAATTCGATGCTGCGAAACGGCACATTGATCAACATGCCGATTACCAGCGACGCCATCATGCCGGTGGTTCCGAACAGCGGATGGCTGTTTGCTTCCAGACAATTCAGATCCCGCCACTTTCCGTATCGCGCCAAGCGTATCTCGGGTTGGGCAAACAGGCCGTTGGCGGGGAAAATCCGCAACAATAGAAACAGAACCGCAACCGGTGCGGCGATAACCAGAATATAGGGAAAAATGGCGATTGCCGCCGACCATCCGAAGTCAAGATGTGTCGCCGAAAACGTAAGCCGCAAGCCGGACGCAAAACTCATCGCCAATATCCATCCGACCACAATATTACGCAGATTGCGATGCAGCCCGCCGATAAGAGCGATGCTCTTCTGATTCAGAATTTCAAACGTCTTGCCCACTATTCACACCTGTTTCCTGAGACTATGGCTTAGCCGAAAGATGAACAATGCTACAATTTGGTTAACGATAAATTACTCTCGGTCATTAGATGGTTTGCGACAAACGCTGCATTCACGTTACTGAGTTTTGGCGTCATCGGTCGAATTGTCAATGAGCGGCTATATTACAGTCCGGCGGTGACATATTGATCGTAACCGACAGGGCTTCGCTTCTGCGGCGCTCATCCCGAAATCAACAGGATCCCGGCAAGCAAGGATTGACGCCGATGCGGTCGATAAAGCCAATATGCTCTCGACTTGTTCGGCAAGGCATATGCGACAAGGTAACAAGAGAGTGGCAGACCGGAAGCCTCCTCCCCCCTTGTTCTAGCCTCTAAAATTGTCGGGATTCACTTCCGATGATCGCTCCGCTCCAACGATCGTGCAACTGGCTTGCATCCAACGCAGGTTCATCCCCACGCGACTGGCATCAATATCGGCCCAGCTATAACTAACCGCGCTATCAGGCTTCTCCGGTGTGTGCACATAGAGCACCATGCTCGGGCGATTTGTGCTCGGCTTCGGCCAGTATACCGCTCGCATCCGCAAGATCAGCGGGTCCGTTCCCGTATCGCCACCACCGACAAGAACCCGGCCGCCCTGGTCATGCAACTGGAGTTTGTGGACGAATAGCCAGTCGGCGCTGCCATCTGCCTTGGGTGCTACTTTCCTCACAGCAGCCCAACATTCGACCGGGCGTGCACGTTTCAGAGTTGTTTCCTCGCCATTGGCCAGCCGTAAGGTTATGCCATTTTGAGTCACGCTGGAAATCTGGTAATCCTGACGACAAAGCTTCTTGTTCTGCACCACGGCTAATTGGCCTGCCCCCCCGAAAAGTGGTCCATATTGAAAGTTAGGATTTCGGCTATTTATGGCTTGAAAGGAGCTTTGAATGGCACGGA
>CANLBM010000018.1 GCA_947488845.1 uncultured Sphingomonadaceae bacterium
ATGGTGCGCCTTGAAGGTGTTCCTTCAAACCAACTATTTGATATCCTAACAGACTGGAACGCTCAACTCCAGCACACATCAATCGCTCAGAACCCCATTCCAGCCAACGAAGATGTGGCTGTTATGGAGATTCAAGAATCTGGTGGGCGTCATGGCAAATGATCGCCCTACACCCTTCTCTTTACGCCTGACCTTCGAAGAACGGGCAAAGTTAGAACGTGATGCTGCGGGCATGGCACTGGGA
This sequence comes from uncultured Sphingomonadaceae bacterium, assembly GCA_947488845.1. Taxonomy (GTDB): domain Bacteria; phylum Pseudomonadota; class Alphaproteobacteria; order Sphingomonadales; family Sphingomonadaceae; genus Parasphingorhabdus. Next base: position 245 of record CANLBM010000018.1, read on the forward strand.
GCATATATACGCTCCCGCCTGCTCGATCCTGATCTCGTCGCGCCACGCAAGCGCGGGAAGTTTCCAGTCAAAGACCATCAAGCCCTTGCTCAACTGCTCGGCCTGCTGGGTCAATCACGCCTCGCCAACAACGTCAATCAGCTAGCACGGGCGGCTAATACAGGCAGTCTGCCTGTCACGCCTGACGTTGAATCGGCACTGCTTTCGGCAGTCGGTGATGTCAGCGAGATGCGCCAACTGCTTATACAAGCCCTGAACATCGAGCCACGACCATGATCCTCAAGGCTTCCAAACGCAGTGGAGGTGCTCAGCTTGGACAGCATCTGCTCAAGACGGAAGAAAACGAACATGTCGAAATCCATGAGGTTTCGGGGTTCGTGTCAGATTCCGTTACTGGCGCGATGAATGAGGCCTATGCTCTCGCTCGTGGTACGAAATGCAGGCAATACCTCTTTTCATTGTCGCTCAGCCCTCCTCCGCAGGAATCAGTGCGCCCAGAAGTTTTTGAAAAAGCCCTTGGCGATATTGAGGAACAGTTGGGCTTGAGCGGTCAGCCCCGCGTCATCGTTTTCCATGAAAAGGAAGGTCGCAGGCATTGTCACGCCGTCTGGTCGCGGATCGATGCCCAGACGATGACTGCGAAAGACCTTCCGTTCTTCAAGCTGAAACTCAACAAGATTGCCAAACAGCTCTATCTTGAGAATGGCTGGGATATGCCCAAGGGCTTCACCAGTGCGAGACTGCGTGACCCGCGCAATTTCACATTGGACGAATGGCAACAGGCTAAGCGTGCAGGTCTTGACCCACGCGAACTGAAATCAGCCGTTCAGAGCTGTTGGAGACAGGCCGACGGCAGACAGGCCTTCGCAGCGGCCTTGGAAGAGCGCGGGCTATTTCTGGCGCGCGGTGATCGGCGCGGATATGTTGCTGTCACGCTGGACGGTGATGTGTTTGCCATTTCGCGCATCATTGGCGTGAAGGCAAAGGATGTACAGGCTCGCCTTGGTGATCCTGCCAAACTGCTGTCGGTCGATGAAACACGCCAGAAACTGGCCTCAGAAATTGCCCCGCGCCTTTCCCGTTACATTGTGGAATCCAAGCGCATTGCCAAACTGGCGATGCAACCCCTGAAAGAGAAGCGCGATGCCTTGAAGGTTCAGCACAAAGCTGAACGTCAAGCTTCTGATAAACTGCACGCTGAACGCTGGAATGCGGAACAGCGTCTCCGCTCGTCCCGCGTTCGCAAGGGTCTGGCTGGTGCATGGGACTTTCTGACAGGAAAGTATTTCAGACTGCGCAAGCAGAACGAAATGGAGGTGAAATGGGCGCGTGAGCGCGACAACACCGAACGCCATGCGCTGATTTCAGGGCAACTAAGCGAACGCCAAACACTGCAAATCCAAATTCGGGAAACACGGCATAGGCAAGCGGAACGCATCCTGTCGCTGTACCGCGATTCTGCGAAATTCCAGCGCATACGAGATGGGCGCTCTGCGCCAGCTCCTGCTCGGAATAGAGGGCTGGATTTGGGGTAAATCGTTGCCGTTTGAGTTGGCGTTAAAATAACGCCAACTGCTGGAAACCCGCTTTGCAATCGATCCAAGCTGCTGACTTGGACTCATGTGCCAGCCATGCCTCAACGTAGTTTTCTGGTCCGCCGTGCTGATCCAGCTCCTGCGCGTGTATGAAATGCGAACGATAGCCAGTTTCTGTCATCGGCAATGGGTGCCTTTCTGGCCCGATAGAGCAAATCTCAAGATGCCCCATGCTTGTTTCGTCATCAAAATCTAACCAGTGTCTAGCCCACCGAATTTCGATATCGATACCGTCCCATTTTAGCTGATACGTTTCATAGTCTTTGTTCATGCCGTTTCTCCTCTTCAAGTTCGTGTGTTGAACAGGAGTGAAAAAGACCGGATATTTGAGGTGATTGGTCACGCTTTTGCAAAAAGCGGAAACGGACAACACGGATGACAGCTCTGCTGGAATTGGTGCGGGCAGTCGGTTGACCTGAACCGTGTTCGGTCAATCTCCACGTTCAATTATTCACACAGATTTGATGATGTTCATCGGCAATGCCTTGCATGAAACCTCTGCTTGCGCTGGCGAGCGATATGCGCCTTTCGGCTGGCGGGGTGTAGCCACTGAAAATTTAGTGGATCAAGTTGGTCACTGCTTCTCTGGTCGTTGCGCCTCTGGCGAGTGATACCCAATCTACACTGGCTTTACCTCTAGTACGAAAGGCCGCGTCCATCGCGGTCTCCAAAACAAGGAGGTAAGTCATGCAAAATCAATTCAATGCCGCTTCGCTGGCAAAACTGTCAAAATCAGAACTGTTATCGCTACGCGTAGGCTTGACCGCGCAATTCCATGCTGCGGTATCACAGGAAGAGCGAGCGCAATTACAATCATCGATAGAGGCTATCGACAATGCCTTGGCTCATGTTCATCCATAAATATGGCATGATGTAAGGTGCGGGAATTACCCGCACCTGTAGACATATCGTGTGCCAGCAATCTCGGTTTCGGAATAATCCATTCCCAGATCACGGGCGATTAAATCTATATCGAGATAGAAGCGCAGTTTCTCGGGAATTTCTCCAAACAGACCTTCATCGACGAATTGCTCGGCCAGCTCCTTGAGCGAGTCCAGCTCATAGATATCGATATCAAGATCATCAGGTTCGTAATCGGTGGCGTAGCCGCTTTCGGCAACGGCGATGATATAGCGGGTTTTTTGGTCATCATCCCACTGATCGACAATATCGAAGAAGCGGTTCAGATTGGCTTGGCTCACACCAAGGGCCGACGCCAACGAGCAATCGATATGCTCGCCATCTATGAACTGAATTTCGAACTCTTCGACAGGCTCGCCGTAGTCGTTCTTGAGAGCGGAAGCCTTGGCGCAATATTGCTCGATGCTGTCAAAATAGAAGCCGCAAGCGCTTATGTCGTATGGTTGTGCAAATAATGTTGTCATGTCCTGTCTCCTTTCGCTGTTTCCTTGAAGGACGCGAAAAGATCAGGCTGGGGTCATAAGTCGGCTCGTCAGCCGTCAGGCGAAACGGGCAACACGGGTGGAAGCGTTAGCTGAAACTGGCGCGGGCAACCCGTTGACGGGACGATGATCTCAGCCATTGTAGCGGAAATTTGAAAGGGAACGGCGAAAGGAGCTGACAACTCAATTAGCCCCTACGATATGCCGCAATAAGCCCTGCTAGAGTAGAGCTTTCTTTAATTTCGTTATGCGGAATCAATGCGTAACACCAAGTTTTTCCGCCATTCTCGTTGGCGTGGGTATTCGCATATTCCACCCATTCAGAGGCAGCTCGTGCTTTGGCAAGAACGACCTCATCGGTCATTTCATTTTTGGCTTTTACCTCAACGATCATTTTCTCTATGTCGGTTTCAACCACAAAATCGGGTTCATAACCCTTACCGGCCAGATATTCGATTTGGAACTGTTTGGCTCCCGGCTTCATCCATCGAATAACACTCGTTTCATGGTCTGAATCAACGATCACGGCGAAACGCCGTTCGTCATCGGAATCGAACTTCTGAAATGGATAGCAACATTTCTGAAAGCCCATGAAAACGTGCTTCTTTGTATCACCGAGAGGCATTGCTGGACGCTTGAAGTCTTTTACCTTCGACGGATCAGAGACGTTGAATGCTTGTGGTTTGAGTAGCTGAAAGCCACGAGAGATTGTGGCACGATAATCTGTGGGGGTTTCCCAATAATGGCTTTTCATCTGCTCAAAGATGAACCGAGATAATTCTTTGCCATGAACAAGGCAGACATTTTCTACGTCATCAGGGGTGCTTAGGTATGCGCGAATGCGGCCGAGCATTTGCCCTGCGAGCTTATAGAGAAGGTCTGACTGGCTGTCGTAATCCACCTGATCGAACTCAATAAGATGACGCACGATATAGTTTTCCATGACATCTTCGCCTGCCCCTTCAAAGGAACGTGCTAGGAAAGTCCGTGCGTCCGTCCGCATGTTGCTAATCATAATTTCGTCGGAAATTGGTTGTTTGGAAATTGCTTCCAATCCATCCAGATCAAAATCCTTGTAGCCAAACGTCACTTCTCGGGTGGGGATGACAACAATTTCAGGAATTTCGATAGTCAATTCAACTATTTTGGTCGTTACGACCTCCACAATTTTTTCGATATCAGGCCCGCCAACGACCCCTTCAAATTCACTCTGCGCAGGTTTCAATGCCTCTTTTACTGACGCGACAATTTCCTTTCGAACCTCAGGCTCGTTCAACTGCGTGACTCCACGCTTTAATTTGCGCTCATATTGATGTTGGATAAGTTCGAGAGTGACTTGCGCCGCTTGTTGCTCCTGTGCGGTCTCAAATATGTACTGGCTTGGCTTGGAATCCGATACGCTAGGCATACCAGAATGAGCGCCGGTCAGAATGCTATCCAGTACGGTTGGCGATTCCAACACCTCTGCACCTTTGCTGGAAACATCGGCATCGTCGCCGATTATAATCTTCTTGATAGCAAATGGTGAATCATCTTCGCGAGCACGGCGGATCACCTCATCAAAACGATCATGGGCAACAACGGTGAGCGTATCCACTGCTTCAACGCCTGTGCGCTTTCCGTATGGCAAGCGCAAACCGCGCCCGAGCGTTTGCTCTGTTAAAATCTCGGAAGCCGAAGCGCGCAAAGGAACAATCGTGTAGAGATTGTTTACGTCCCAGCCTTCTTTCAGCTTGTTTACATGAATGACGATATCGGTCTGGGCGTCATGCTCCAACGCCACGAGCCGCTGAGTGGCTTCATCATTCTCTTCGCCCTTAAGCGCGGAATGCACCTCAATGACCTTGCCCTTGTAGCGTCCGCCAAAAAACTCGTCGCTCTCGATTTGCTCACGCAGAGCTTTCGCATGGGTAGTGTCTTTTGCAACCACAAGCATAAAAGGATGGACTTTGTGCTTGCCGCTTTCACGGGCATAAATATCCAATTCGACCTTCACATGCTCATGGTAGTGAATGCCATCTTCCAACTTGATCTGTTCAAGCTGTTCCGATGTGACGGATGATGGATCAAAATTCGCTCGTGTTGCAACGGCGGGTTCTTTGACAAAACCATCGTCCATTGCGTTTCCAAGGCCATAATCAACAATGACGTTTTTGAAATCCTGCGAGCTAGCTCCAACTGTTTTCGGCGTTGCAGTCAGCTCCAGCCCCAAAATAGGACTTAGTTCTGCGACCGCCTTCATGCCTGCCTTGGCACGATAGCGGTGCGCTTCATCCATCATCAAAACGAGATCGGGCAGTCCCGCAAGATAGTCGAAGTAAGATTCTCCGATATATTCGTTAAGCTTTTTAATGCGGCCCTTGTCTTTGTTGATTTTATCAACATTGAAAATGTTGATGACAAGAGTGTCGCCGAAAAGGTCGCTCCCCTGCACTCCACGCCCATTATCCCAGTTGTCTCCTGTCACTAAAAGAGGTGGGTTAAGTGCAAATTCTGCAATTCCCTTGAACACATATTTTGATGTTCCGGGGGTGAAGTCTTGAATGAGTTTTTCGTAAATTGTGGTGTTGGGTGCGAGCACGAAAAAATGGCGTGAGCGACCAGTTAAAAATAGGAATGCTGCAAACGCACCCATAAGACGAGTTTTGCCAACGCCCGTTGCAAGCGCGAAGCACAATGACGGAAAGTCGCGTTCGAAATCTGTAACACTGGGATAAGCAGCTTTGATTGTTTCAAGCGCCATATTTGGATCAGCGTTCTTTGAAAGTTCGATCTGCAAAACGACATTAGCCAGAGTAGCGAGAGATTGTTCCTGAGGCGCACGTAGAGAGAGCCGCTGGCTTATCTGGCGCAGAATTTTTCCATCATTTGCCATTGGCTATTCCTTCCCTTCGCCAAAGAGAGGAAGGTCTCTTTTCATTTCTTCGTTTTCAATTTCCTCGTCACTTTTGGCCATAGGCAAATTAGCGACATTCAAGCTGTAATCATCCCGCCCCCATTCGCACTTGGTAAGCACCGCATGAGGGATTTTTTTGATCGTCAGATTATCGAATGCATCCGCGTCGGCGTTGAATGCCTTGCAACAAACGAGCAGACTTCGATCCGGCCCAACGTCATCCGATAGCTTTCTGAGTGCAGCGTGGGTCATGGATGCTGTGGTGACAAATATAAAATCGGTTTCTGTGGAATGCCCATGTCGCCAATATTCGTTTTCATCCTGCGAAGGGTCGTAAGCGAACCCCATATTTTTGCAGAGAGCCTCAGCCAACATGGCGGCGTTATACTCCTTGGATATCACCCAATTTCCGTATCTGTCTTTTTCAAGCAGAGACGGAGCAAGCCGGTAATAGCGAAAACCTCCACCGCCTTTCCAATCCACAGATTTGGTGACTCCTCGTTGATCTTTGCCATCAACTACATTCAGTAAACGAGGAGCAATATGAGTTTCTGCCTGCTCACCAATTTCGATTGTAATCCATTTCCGTCCCATTTTCTGGGCGACTGCGGCTGTAGTTCCTGAGCCTCCAAATGAATCCAGTACAATCTCACCTTGATTACTGAAATGCTTCAATATTATTTCGAGAAGTGCCTCTGGCTTTTTCCCACTTCTAAAGTCCGCATCACCCTCTAATCGGCAATTTCCAAACGCCCCAGCTAGATCATAATAATTTTCTATCGGGGATGTCTTCACGGCATCTCGGTCGTTCAATTGCGACATAGGAACGCCCTGATAATACTTCCCCTTTGTTGCGCCTACCTTCTTTGGCCCAGTAAACCATCTGAAATCAAATTTATCGTCTCCGATACCAAAAACCTTATATATTACGCCGTAGCCATCCTCCTCATATCTCCCATTTAGATTGTCCCTAAAAAACCTACCTGAAGAATTGCCGTCAAGTATACTCCCTGTAGCCCATATTTCTTTTCTTCCATCCTCTGATCCCTCCCCCTTAACAATTTCATATTCATCCTTATCAAAAACAACAACTTTCTTCCCGCCAAGTGTCAACTCTCTCCCAGAGCCTTTTTCATGTATATAAAAATTGAACTTATCGAATGACGATTTTTTTGTATTTAAATTTGGATAACCACCGTACTCTTTTCTGTAAACATGAACCATTTCCACCTGTTTGTGAAAATTCATATCTTGTTTAAGCGTTTTGTCAGCGTATCGAACTTGAACATAAAGTGTTGTTAGATAGTTTTCTCTCCCAAACACTTCGTCCATCAATACTTTTAGGTAGTGCCCCTCGGAATCGTCGATGTGACAACAAATGAATCCATCTTTTGAGAGCAATCTCTGTAGTATTTCAAGGCGATCTCTCATCAAGGAGAGCCAAACCGAATGCTCCACGCCATCATCGTAATGTTCGAATGCGCTGCCCGTATTATATGGAGGGTCGATATAGATGCACTTTATTGTCCCCGCATACTCCTGCTCTATTGCTTTGAGCGCTAGTAGGTTATCGCCGTGGATCAAAATATTATCGAAAATGTCGTCGTCAGATCGGCGTTCATTAGCATGGTAGGATAGCTCGGGGTCTTCGATCAAAATGCGCGGTTCCAGCTTTGGACGCTCTTCCTTGCCAATCCAAGTTAGCTCCAATTTTTGCTTTTTCCTGCTCATGCCACGACCCCCCATCGGATCGAGAACATTGGCTCTAAGACAGGGGCGGCGTCCATGCTTTGTGCGATGTCATCAAGCATCTGGTTGACCTCATCGCGAATTTTTTTACGTCGCTCAAAGGTTTTGAGCTTCATATCATCCCGCTTGCTTTCAAGGCGCTGGATACGACGCTTCTCTGCCAGTTTGTCGGTCATTGCCATTGCCGCGTTTGAGCGAAGCGCCTTTCTTGATGCCCTAATTTCTTCGTCCATTTCCTTAACCTCAAGCTCAGCAGCCTTTTCGAGATCGTCTGCATAGGCGTCCAGCTTGTCGGTTTCGGCATCAAGCCATACGGCGTTTTGCTCTTGAGCCTCTTCGATAATCCCTTGTTGCAGTGTGGCCTCGACCTCTTGCAGTTTGTCCTGCGGAAGTTGTGTTTGTGGCGCACCGCCTTGGATCGCGGGGGTCAAGAAAAGTCTATCGACGGTTTCTGGGTGAACTATCGTTCCATCATCTGCAATGCAGGCAGCGACGATATGTTCTCGGACTGATTGAGGGCTTTTAATGCTGAGTTTTGACAGCTTCAGCCAGCCTGATTTTCCATCCAGCTCCCTAACATCTGCAAGGACGCTAGCATATGCAGAATGATCGAATGTCAAAGATTCAATGCTTAACTCCCGTCCCTTTGCTTGGATAACCAAATTGTCAGCCAAATTCCCATCGGATAAACGGAAGAACTGCCACCCTTCCTCATCAGCAAGCGGCCATTCAGTTGTGTAGGTTTTACCTTCATAATCAAACCGAGGACTCTGGTCGCCATGGAAAATGGCATCAGGCAATTCTGCTCTGGCGATGGTCGTCAGTCGCCTCGTGAACTCATTTAGTGATCCCTCAATCTCGCCTTTTCGGTCTTTTAGAAGGCTGACGACATCCTGATCCATGTGTTCCATAATTTTGTTTCGGGCATCGAGCATGTCGGCGTCGATTTTTTGTTCCAGCTCCTCTTGGAGCAGGTCAAACGCAAGCTGGACCTCTTCATCTGTGCGGGATTCCTGAACGATTGCTAGCACCTTGCGTTCAAAATCAATCCCGCGCTCAATTGTGCCTAAGACCTCATCACTGACGCCAAACACGCCTTCGAAAAGTTTGAACTTTTTTTCAAGCAGCTCATAAACACGCGCTTCCGCCTTGTTCTTGCGATTTAGAAGGTTGACCACCATCACATCGTTTTTCTGACCATAACGGTGGCAACGACCAATCCGCTGCTCAACCCTTTGAGGATTCCAAGGCAGGTCAAAATTTACAATCAACGAACAAAACTGAAGGTTGATGCCCTCTGCGCCGGATTCAGTTGAAACCAATATGGTTTTTCCGTCACTTTTGAATGCCTCAACAATTGCCGCCTTCATATCCGCGCTTTTCGAACCAGAAATTGCGTCCGTACCTCGATGGCGCTCCAGCCAATCGGCGTAGATAGCCTTGCTCTCAGCATCACTGTTAGAGCCATTCATCAGCACAATTTTACCGTCAAAGCCGTTAGCGGTGAGGACCTCGTTTAGATATTTCTGTGTGCGGACGGATTCAGTAAATATGACCGCTTTTTCCTGTCCTCCACGCTCGACGATCTCCGCCAAAATGTCAGGCAGCTTTTCAACTAGCTTTTCGCCTTTGGCATTCGAGCCAATAGAATTGGCGAGGTCGCGGTAGCCCTCAAGCTCAGCGATCTCTGCCGCTAATTGCGCCGGATCATAAATCGGCTCATCCTGATCTTCCTCTTCCCATTCCTCAGCGAGTTCACTGACTGTTTCGATGTCATCAAGTAGGCTCTCGTCAATGCGTTTTTTCTCTTCAAGACGATTGACTACACCTTGCAGGAATTGTGAGATTGCAAAGGTGGAAGACCCAAGGATTTTGCGGGCTATCAACGTTAGGAGATGATTTGCGCGGTCGCCAAAGGCGATAGTGTCCTTGCGCTGGAGAAAGGCAGACACCTGTTCGTAAAGGAGGACTTCTTCATTGCCCGGTTCAAAGTCGAAGGTGCGCACGAGGCGCTTGGTGAAATTTATGTGGCCAGCTTCCACCACTTGTCGCCGCAAGGTTCTGCGACAAACGAGAGATAGACGATCTTTGAGAACGGATAGCGTCGCGGGGCTTGCCCGCGCGCCAGTATACATCGTGCGGAAGGAATATTGATCACCAAAATGATGGTCGTCGATCATTGAGACGAGGCCATAAAGCTCCATGAGGGAGTTTTGTAAGGGAGTGGCCGTCAGAAGCATTTTGAAGGATCGCTGGAGGGCTTCCTTTAATTGCTTTGCTCTTTTTGCTCCGCTCTTTTTGTATACATTGCGGAGACGATGAGCCTCATCATAAATCACCAAATCCCAGTCGATGACAGCAAGATCATCCGCTTTGCCTGCCGCAAACTCATAGGAGACAATCACAACCGCATTGTCAGCCTCAAATGGACGGCGCGATCCTGAACTTAAGCGTTCTTTGTAGGTTTTGGCATCGAGTATGACGCTATCGAATGAAAATTTCTCGCGTAGCTCCTGCGCCCACTGTTTGCGCAGCGATGCGGGAGCAATCAGCAACACCTTGCGCTTTCTTTCTGCCCATCGTTGTGCAATTACCAAGCAGGCTTCGATAGTTTTACCGAGACCCACCTCATCGCCAAGAATGACCCCTTTCGATAGAGGAGATTGCAATGCGAACAGTGCTGCATCGACCTGATGCGGGTTCATATCAACGCGGGCGATGGAAAGTGACTTTGCGAGCGACTCGTCACCAAGTCCTTCGAGGGTGATGCGATGCGCCAAATATTGGCTATGGTAGGGCGTGTAAGTGCCCATAAGGCGATCCTCCTGCGGAAGTGGCGGAGCACCTTCCATTCGATTTCAATTATCCAACAAGCACATTTTCGGCAGAAATTTCCGTATTTCTCTCAAATCCAAAAAAAACGAACCTCGGCAGGAAAGTAGAACAAAAACGGGGCAATATCAAAAATTTTATTGAATCTTACGCACAATATTTGGGAATTAACGCGGTGGGGTGTCGGGGAGCTGAAACGCTCTCCCCTGACTGGTGAATGCAAGCGGCCAAACGCTTGCTGCATGGTTCGGGTGCAGGGTGGAGAGGCACGTCTCCAAACCCCTGCCGCACATCCAATCCGCGCAGGGTTGGCCTCTCGGGAGAGGCTGGGTTTCAAGGGGCAGGAACGCCCTTTGATCGATGGGGTTTGGGGAGAGCGAAGTCTCCCCGATGGTGCTGACCGACCCGTGCCAAGAAACCATAGGTTGCTCGGGATTGGGCAAGGAAAGCGCCAATAAGCAGGGGATGCAACGGGGGCGCAGCGCCCCTTGCCAAGATAGCTGGTGTAGTACACCAGACATCTTGCAGTACGCCTTACCGCGTCTGCGCCTTCGGATTACTCCTTAAAAAGCTGAAATATCAGGCGTCAGTTAGATGTCCCAAAGCTGCGCCATTATCAATAAAAACTTCTAAATTTCAATGCATTATGGTAAAATATATTTTTACTTGGAGGTGCCTATTGAAATTGTCAGATAGATCAAAAGCGATATTAACTCTGCTTGGGATGGAAACCCTTTTTGAGAGCGGTTTTCCAAATAATAATGAGCCTTCTAATGTGGCCATTCGAACGCAAGATGACGTTCTCCACAATGCGGATGGACCAGCCATTGTCCTTCCAGACTCGATGGAAGCATGGATGATCGAAGGGGAATTTCACAGGGAAGGTGGCCCAGCCATATTGACAGCCGAAGGGCTGGAAATTTGGTGCTTGAATGGGAGAATACATCGCACCGACGGCCCTGCCGTTATTTTCCCTGATGGAACTGGCTCTTGGTGGGAAAACGGACGATTTCTTGAAAAAGAACGAGTTGCTTCGGCTTGGCGTTCAGCTCCCGCATTTCAGTAGATTTCCGTCATATTAGCGAGTTTTTCTCCGACGCATCCAGTGGGCTTTTTAGAAGCAACTGCCAAAGGTAGCGGAAGAACGCTGCATAAGGATCGGCCATCTTCTCGTTCACGACAATGATACTGTTCGGATTCACCTCAGATGGATCGAAGAGGCGCTGCTTCTCACCCTCTTCAGTCAATGTGCCCTCGGGCAACATCTCGAAAAGATTGTATCGACCGGCCTTTCGGTCCGAGAGATAGATTTGCAGGGTGCGTTCCCATTGCTTGGGATCGGACACCGCCAGCTTCTCGACATAGCGGAAATTATGCGCAGCCACGATGCGGGTTATCATTTCGATCTCGTGCAGTTCTTTGTGGGTGTCCGGCGCTCCGCGATGTTTCGGCCCCCAGATTGCCTGAGCGGGACGGTTTTTCTCATCGGCAATGTCGAAGTTGAACATGCCGTTGGTTTTCAGTTTCGCCCGCATGCGCATGTAGATATTGGCAATGGTCGGCTCGGACAGGTTGATGCGCTGCGCAGCCTCTCGAACGCTCAGATTATGCGCAAAGAACCAGATCACTTTCTTGAACTTGTATTCGGAAATTTTTGCGTTTCGATAACGCCTGTTTTTCTGCGCTTTCACAGTATCTTACACCGCCTTTCGAATCCCTCTTCTTGGGCCTCTTCTTAGGCTGATGCTTCGCCTGCGCCAAGCCATGTGAATATTGGGTTCCGATCATTTTTGGAGTGATCGGACATGCAAGATTTCACAACCATCCTCGTGCCAGAGCCGTCAGAGCTTCTCACGATTCACTATTACCATCGGTTGGCCGCAGCGACTGCGGAGCTGCGCCATAAAGATGGTTCACGTATCTCACGGCGAGATATTCCCTTCTGGATGGCAGATCAGCTTTTCGATGAAAATGTGCGCTTTGAATATAGGAATGGAACACCGTTTTCCGTTTCTGACACGGCGATTGATGATGTGTTCAACAATGACGGCTCATTCCGATGGCTGTCTGATCTCATGGCATTCGCTGAGCGGCCTCCGCGACAAGTGCCTCAAGCAAGGCTCGTCCCTCGCCTGACATTGCTCGCGCTGTCTTTCTGGGTGGCTCACCCAGACCTCGCAGCGGGCTTCGCTACCTATGAATGCTTCAACCAGCCCCAATGCGGGCATTGGTCGTGGGATTTCTTCAAGCGCTGTGAAACCTGCCCGTTTGCCAAAGCCTGACGCCAGTCTTGGGGGGAAAGATAGCTTCCCCCCAGACCGTCAGTTTGAATCGGCAATTGGTGCGCGGTCATTCGGATATTGAAAGGAGCGCGTGATGGCACAGAATTATGAGATGGAATATGAGGATGATGGCTCTGGCGAGCAGGTTAATGGCCAAATGCCAGTTGTTGTCCGTCCTCGGCATGTCGAGGTGATGGAAACCCGAGAGGGATTTCGTATCCCCTCAATCCTCAAAACTGCTTCGGCATTTGCCCTCGGAATGCTGGCTTTGGGAGCTATGGAAAAATATGGCCCTGAGGAAATCCGCCCCAGCACGATCATGGGGACGTATGATGCGCGGGTAACGTCTGCTGTCAAAGCAGCAGAGCTGAACCAGCAAGCGCGTTTCGATGCGTGGGCGGCTGAGGTAAAGGTCGCCAGCGACCAAAACTCTGAGGCCTATCGTGCGGCCATGAATGCAACGCTTGCCAATTATCAGGCAAGTTATGATCGCGCCAAGATTATGGCGGAAGCGGCCACCCGCATTCAGGGGCAATATGTTCAAGTGCGGATGAATCAGGTCAACACCGAGTCCAGCAACGAAATGGGCATAACAGATTTTGCCCGCCTGATAGGGCATGGCCTAAACGTGCTGGAAAATGGCTTGGGCGACGGGATGCTGACATATTCAGATGAAATGTCTGCGAGCGTTTCTCAGCGTATGACAGAAGCCGCACAAGCTGGCGCGCGTATTGATATCACTGGCTGGGACATGGGGCTTCCCTCTCCCGATGCCGTGCGCACTGAACTTGAAAGCTATCAGCCTGTGCCAATTCCTGCGCCCCCTGTTCTGGGCGAGACGCCCGGAAATATCGGGCAGGCAAACTAACATGCGCGGCGGGCGGTTTGGTGCATCGGTAAGCACATTTATGAATGTGCATCGCCAGTCGATGGAGGCTGACCATGCCGCCCGCGCGCGTTCTCGTGCCAGCTCTATGGAGCAAGCCATGCGCACAGCTAAGCCGTCTGGTGCTCTTGGCGATGGCAGGCTTGCGGGTCTTAAAGATATTGAAGCGAGCGGAACATTTGGAGCAAACGGCCTGTTTCTGGGCGGTCTGAATGGCCGTCTGTTGTTTTTTAACGGGGACGGCCCGCTCCTTACCTATGCGCGCACTGGCGCTGGCAAAGGGCGAGATCTGATCCTTCCCAATCTCGCCCATGTGCGCGACCGCTCTCTGATTATCGCTGATCCAAAGGATGGCGAAAACGCCTTTGTATCCGCTCGTCACCGCACAGAAGTCTTGGGGCAAAAGTGCATCTTCCTCAATCCTTACAAGATCAACGGCGATGCCTTCCCCGATACGCGCATCAACCCCTTCCAGCTATTGATTGATATTGTGACGCGGGGTGATCGTATCGATTCAGAAGCTGGCGAAATCGCCCATATTCTGATTCCTCGTCCTGTTAAATCTGACGGTGAGGAATGGGTGCGCAGTGGTTCACTGCGCCTGACCGCAACCGTTCTTGAATATCTAGCGATATTTGATCCCGAAAACTGCAACCCTCAACGCCTGTGGGAATTTGCAAATTCATCGGGCTTTGACCTTGATGCCTCGTTCGCACTCATGGAATCCTGCGGTCTGCCTTCGATTGAGGGACGTGCAGCCAGTTTCAACCTCGTCCGCAACGATGCCCCCAAGCAATGGGAAGCCTATAAATCATCACTCAGCGATGCCCTTGCGCCGTTTGCCCCAGGCGGGGCTATTGCGAATTCGACATCGCATAGTGAGTTTTCGCTCGCCCGCCTCAAACATGAACCGCATACGGTCTATCTCATGTTGCCGTCTGACAAGTTGGAAGTCGGCGCGCTTTGGGTGTCGCTAATCGTCAATTATGCGATTGAAACCATTGCGCGGGAACGCGGTGCGCTTCGCACCACGTTCATTCTCGATGAATTTGCCCAGCTCCCGCCAATAGGCGCTGTGCCAAAGGCAACGCGCCTTTACCGCTCCAAAGGCATTCAGCTTTGGTTCTTTGCGCAAGGGCGGTTCTCGCTTCGCGAACGCTGGCCAGAGGTGCTGGCAAAGGAATTTGAAGATCAAGCTGCGGTCGTCACGATGCGCTCAATCAGCGAACCTGATTTGATGCGCGATATCGAACATTGGTCGGGAAACCGCACAATTCTGAATTGGGGCGTTGCCCATAACGGCTCAACGGTAAATAGCGCGAACGCCAATCTTGGAGAGAGCAAACGCAGTGTTTTGCAGTCTGAAGACATCTCGGCACTAGGTCTGACGCACCAGATTATCAAAGTGGCAACGATGCCCAATTTGATCGTGTCAGACTGCGTTCCCTTCTACACCGTTTCACCTTGGAAGGATCAGATCGGTGATGTTCGCGCGCTCCATAAGGGAGAAGCCCTTTGAAAACCTCGCCCACATTCAACCGCAATGCCGCCCAGACGAAACGTGATGTCTCAATTCGGGCCAAGCAGGAGCGCGTGAGAGCAAAGGCGGCACAGCAATATGAGCGCTGCAAGGACTCTTGGACTGCCAAATATTACGGCAAGATGCTCAAACAGGAGCGTCCTGCACCCACTTTGACACCTCGCGGTATGGGCCAAGATCGCACTGCTCATTTGATGCGGGCTGCGAGCAAGCTCTCTTATCAGAAATACGCCAATAACCTTCAGCGTATCGATAGAGCGGCCAAGAATATGACCGGCCAGACGCGAGAGTCTTTCGGGCGATAATCCCTTGTAAACCGCAGTTTAGAGCCGTTTTTTGCGTGCCTGCGCCAAAATATTGTATAATTAAATTATAGCGAAGGGACGTGTGGGCGATTGCCCAATGTTTCCCCCAGTTAGCCGAAATAATTCGGCAAAATTACTTTCACGCTGCTCATGGTGAGCAATGCAGTGACGGTGATGTGATGAATATGATTGTGAATGTTACTTCTGCTGACCTTGATCGATACCGCAAAATCATTGCCGGTATTGAGGGCATGGACGACACGCAGAAGGAAGAGGCAATCCACGTCGTTTACAACATGATGCAATCCTTTGTCGATGCAGCATGGGGTGCGCATCCCGTTCAACTTGCTGTGCAAGAAATTGAGCAAAAACCTTCCCGAAATACGTGTGAATATGGTAGTGTTTTACCTCTTAATGAAGCCAATGAAACGCGCCCTTTAGAAGCGAGCGCGGACACAACAGAACCAGATGAGGAACCCGCGCCATGACGGAGGCAAAAACAAAAAAAGCAGTAATTTATTGCCGCGTCAGCTCGACCAAGCAAACCACGCATGGCAACGGTTTGGACTCTCAAGAAACACGTTGCCGTGAATATGCGCGCTATCGCGGGCATGAAGTGGTGGAAGTGTTCTCCGATGATATTTCAGGGTCGGTCGAGGGACGCCCTGCCATGAAGGCGATGCTCAAATATCTACAGGCACGCAGAAACAGCAAGATCGTCGTGATTATCGACGATATCAGCCGTCTTGCTCGCGGTCTTGAAGCGCATATCCGCCTGCGCAGCGCATTGGCGTCTGCGGGCGCGATACTGGAATCACCCTCAATTGAATTTGGTGAGGATTCAGACAGTCAGCTCGTCGAGAACTTGCTTGCCAGCGTATCGCAGCACCAGCGTCAGAAGAATGGCGAGCAAACCAAAAACCGTATGCGCTCGCGGATGCTCAACGGCTATTGGGTTTTTCAGGCTCCGCAGGGCTATCGTTTTGAACGCCAATCAGGCGGCGGAAAACGGCTTGTTCGCGATGAACCTCTGGCTTCGATTATTCAGGAAGCTCTTGAGGGTTTTGCCAGTGGCCGTTTCAGTTCTCGGGCGGAAGTGAAATATTTCCTAGAATCCAAACCGCTCTTCCCGACAGGGTGCCACGGCGTTGTTACAAACGAGCGAGTTGGCCAGCTTCTCAATCAGGTTCTTTTTGCAGGCCACATTGAATATCCCACATGGAATGTTCCCCTTCGCAAAGCCCAGCATGAGGGGCTTATCAGTCTTGAAACCTATCAGCGCATTCAGGAGCGATTGCAGGTCAAGCCATACGCTCCTGCCAGAAAAGACCTCCATGTAGATTTCCCCCTGCGCGGCTTTGTCGCCTGCGGGGACTGCAACGAAGCCATGACAGCTTGCTGGTCAAAGGGACGAAGCAGCCATTATCCCTACTACATTTGCCGTCAACGCGGTTGCCCTTCGAACAAAAAGTCAGTGGCAAGGGCGAAGGTGGAAGATGGTCTGCGCGATCTGGTCAGCGCACTCACTCCGTCACACACGCTTTTTGAATTGGCGTCGCAGATTTTCAGCGATCTTTGGGATGCCAAGCTTGGCGCAAGCAGGAACGAGAAATCGCATCTGCGCATCGAGGTAAGCAAAATCGAAAAGAGCCTTGCTCAGCTTCTTGAGCGGGTCATGGAGGCTGAAAGCACCACGGTTATCAAGGCTTACGAGGGCAAAATCGAAGCCCTTGAGCGCAAAAAGCTAATCCTGATGGAAAAAATTGAGAAATGCGGGACGCCTGCACGAGACTATCAGTCAAGTTTTCAAACCGCTCTTAAATTTCTGGCAAACCCTTGGAATCTTTGGGAAACTGGTCGGATAGAAGACCGTAGGGCTATGATGAAACTGGTTTTCGGGGGTCGTGTTACCTATGACCGTAAAAGTGGTTTTCAAACCCCTGATATTTCGTTTCCGTTCAAGATGTTAGCAGGGCTTTCAAGCCCTGAAAAAGCAATGGTGCGCCCGGCAGGACTCGAACCTGCTGCCTCAAGATTAGAAGTCTCGCGCTCTATCCAGATGAGCTACGGGCGCGTCATTTCCAAGCGCTTTAGCGTGCTTTTGACCGGCTGCAAACCGTGATGTGCCTGCCGTGCCATAATTGTTGAATTGTTCTGCGCCGGAGCTAAGGTCCGCCGATGAACGATAGTCCTGTTGTCCGCACTTCCGCCTCCAGCCAGACCGGCCACCGGTTCCGCTATTATGATTTCGTGATGGCGGCCTTTGTCACTGTTTTGCTGCTGTCCAATGTCATCGGCGCGGCCAAACCGACCTTCATCATGATCAGCGGCGAACAGTGGATTTACGGCGCGGGCATATTATTCTTCCCGCTTGGCTATGTGATCGGTGACATTCTGACCGAGGTCTATGGCTATGCGCGGGCGAGGCGGGTCATCTGGGCCGGCTTTGCCGCGTTGCTGTTCATGGCTTTCATGAGCTGGGTAGTGGTGTCTTTGCCGCCGGCTGAGGGATGGGAAGGGCAGGCGGCTTACGAGAGCGTCTTCGGCCAGGTTCCGCGCATCGTCGCGGCATCGATTGTCGCCTTCTGGGCCGGTGAATTTGTGAACAGCTATGTGATGGCGCGGATGAAGGTCTGGACCCAGGGCAAGGCACTGTGGAGCCGCACGATCGGCTCGACGGTCGTGGGGCAGGGCGTCGACAGCCTGATCTTCTATCCTCTGGCCTTCTGGGGAATATGGGAGCCTGCGGTGGTGTTTACCGTGATGGCGACCAACTGGTTGCTGAAGGTGCTGTGGGAGGCGGTGCTGACGCCGGTGACCTATCTGGTGGTCGGATGGCTCAAGCGGCGCGAGGGCGTCGATATCTATGATGAAAATACCGACTTTACCCCGTTCAGCACGTCAACCTAGGCAAGAATGGATTGCTTCTCGGCGTTGCGGGCAAAAAGATAAAATCCGACTGCAAAGATCGGGATCAGGATCGGCATGATCCATTCGCTGCCGGTCAGGACGTCGGCATATCCCAGAAACAGAAGCAGGCCGCCAAACTGGATGAATACGGCGATCATCGACAGCAGGAACATCCTTACCGCCAGACGTTTGCGGGCGAGCAGCAGGATCGAGCCGACAAATCCGGCGAACACGGCGACGGCAAAGGCGGACGTCAGCCAGACCGGTTGGTTGAGGAGGAGATTCTGCTGTTCCGGCCGGAGCGCTGCAAATGCTTCCGGGCTCATCATGAACTGCTGGAAATAGGCGGCAAGCCCCATGGTGTTCCAGACAAGAGCAAGGATTCCGGCGATCCAGAACCCGGTTGGCGCTTTTCGTTTATCCATCATGACCGATCCCATCCCCTGAAACTGTGGCGAGTTTGATATTTTGCCAGGGAAGTTTCAAGTCAAACCGGTCATTGAACGATTTTGTGAATAAGTATGGCAGGGTAAATCAATTTAACCGATCGGGTTTTTGCGCCTAACGAGCGCCTTTCAAGTCACAAGGAGTTAATAATGATCGGTCGTAATATCCCCCAGGTTACCCTGAAAACCCGCGTTCGCGACGAAGCCGTCGACGGCGAGAATCCTTTCCGCTGGCAGGACGTAAACACGGCGGACCTGTTTGCTGGCAAGCGCATTGCCGTATTTTCGTTGCCCGGCGCATTCACGCCGACCTGTTCGAACGAGCAGTGCCCCGCTTTCGAACGTCTCTATGATGAATTCAAGGCGCGCGGCGTCGACGAAGTCTATTGCATCTCGGTCAATGACGCCTTCGTAATGTACCAGTGGGGCAAGTCCCTCGGTCTCGAAAAGGTCAAATTGCTGCCAGACGGCTCGGGTGACTTTACCCGCCGCATGGGCATGTTGATCAAGAAAAACCACCTCGGCTTTGGCGATCGCAGCTGGCGCTATTCGATGATTGCCGATGATGGCGTCGTCAGCGCCTGGTTCGAAGAGCCGGGCATCAATGACGACGGCGTCGACTCTGATCCCTATGTCGAATCGACCCCCGAGAAATTGCTGAACTGGCTGGATGACGACGCAGCGGCACGCAAAGCCGCCTGAGCGCTTTCAGCTTATGCAAATGAGACCGCGAGCAAGAAATTGCTCGCGGTTTTTTATTGTGCGATAGCATCCGCTTATGGAGCGTCTCAACAAACCCATCATCATGACGGCGCAAATGGGCCCGGCGGACTTTGCCTGGGCCGACAATATGCGCAGGCGCCATTTCCCGCCCGAGCGAAACCGGATCGGCGCCCATATAACCCTGTTTCATCACCTGCCGCCGCAGGCGCTGGATGAGATTAAATCTGCTGTCGTCGCTCTGACCGGCAATCTGCCGAAGCCGGAGGCTAGCCTGTCCGGTCTGATCCATCTTGGCAATGGCGTGGCCTATCGGCTGCACGCGCCCGAGCTGCTGGCTCTGCGAATGGAGCTGGCGGATCGCTTCGCCGGACTGCTGGTGGCGCAGGACCAGCAAACACCCCGCTTGCATATCACCGTCCAGAACAAGGTGAACCCCGGTGCAGCGCAATTGCTTTTCGAACAGCTATCCGATGAATTCGAACCACGTCCCTTCGTGATCCGCGGGATCGGCCTGCATTATTATATCGATGGCCTGTGGCAGGATATCGGCACATGGTCCTTCCGCGGGCGCTAGTAGACTCCGACTTCCTTGATCGGAATCTCCGTATTGGCGAGCTCGTCCTTGTCCAGATTCAATCCTTCGACGACGGCTTTTCGGCCCTGCACATAATCCTTGGTGGCATTGACGCAATCGAGCGCCACGACCTTGCCGTCGCGATAATAGATTATCGAGAAACTGCGTGAATCCGGGTCGCCGCGGACGACATGGCTGTCATGGCCGGTCGACAGTCCGACAGTTTGCAACCGCAGGTCATATTGGTTCGACCAGAACCACGGCACGCTGTCATATTCGGCTTCCTCGCCGAGTATATCGAGCGCAACCACTTTCGCCTGATCATTGGCGTTCTGCACCGATTCGAGCCGGATCATCGCACCGTCGGCATAGGCATTGCTGTGTGCGGCGCAATCGCCGATCGCATAAATATCGTCGAGACTGGTCCGGCAGTGGGAATCGACGTCCACGCCATTGCCGGTCGCTGCGCCAGCCGCCACCAGCGGGCCGGTTTCGGGGATGATGCCGATGCCGACCACGAACATGTCGGCCTCCAGCCCCCGTCCGTCGGCGAGCGTCACCGCAGTGGCAATTCCATCTTCGCCGGTTTCAAATCCGGCAACGGTTGCTTCCAATTCGATGGTCACGCCCTGTCGGCGATGCTCCGCTTCATAAAATCGCGACAGGGGTTCGCCGGCTACACGCGATAAAACCCGATCAAGTGATTCGACGATCGTCACATGCTTGCCCAGTTTCGTGAGCACAGCGGCGGCTTCGAGTCCGATATAGCCGCCGCCGACCACAACAACTTTGTCAACGGTCGGCAAGGCCGCCATGATCTTGTCGACGTCAGCGCGGGACCGGACGGCGTGAATATTGCGGGCCTGGCTTCCCGGACAATCGAGCATCCGCGGAGATCCGCCGGTGGCCCAGATCAGCTTGCCATAGCCTATTTCGTCATCGGAGGTGAGCATGACCTTTTTGGCGACCGGATCGAGTTTCGATACCCGGCGACCGGTCAGCAGGTCGATATCGCGTTCGCCCCAGAAACTTTCAGGTCGCAACAAGATGCGTTCGAACGGCTTTTCTCCGGCCAGATATTCTTTAGACAGGGGCGGTCGTTCGTAGGGCGGATATTTCTCGTTTCCGACCAGGCCGATGGAGCCTTCAAATTTCTTCTGGCGCAACGCAATGGCCGCTTGTGCGCCTGCATGGCCAGCGCCGACAATCAAAATATCGTAAAATGCTTTCATACCGGCCCCTTGATGCCACTTACCCGCTTGGATGGCGCTGTTAGCGCGGATTGTATCGGCCGTGCAAGTTTTAGCGTATTTCTCGCTTCAGCTTGTTGACCGGACCGAACGCTGTGACTATAGCGCCGCCGTCCAGAGAGAGTTTCGTGGCGATTAAAACAATCGCCGGGACCTGATGGCGGAGTAGCTCAGGTGGTTAGAGCAGTGGAATCATAATCCATGTGTCGGGGGTTCGAGTCCCTCCTCCGCTACCATTAAGATCGTCAGATAATTGCCATTTTGATGTCTTCGCGCGCGCGTCGCCCGATCAGCAAATGTCGCCGGATATTGACCCTGGAACCCGCTGGCGTTAATTGCACTGCGCGGCGACCACGTTCCCGCCCCCGAAGGGGTTCAAGTCCGGGACGGCCCGGCGGCCTGACGGAGGTTGCCATGGCGTGGATCTTGCTCATATTTGCCGGTTTGTTTGAAATTGTCTGGGCGACTGCGATGAAGCAGTCGCACGGGTTCTCCCGGCTCTGGCCGAGCATCATAACCGTGATCGGGATGATCGTCAGCTTTGGATTACTGGCCTGGGCGATGCGGACGTTGCCGCTCGGTACCGCCTATATGATCTGGACTGGTATCGGCGCGGTCGGAGCCTTTGTGATCGGAATGCTGTTCTTTGGAGAGTCGGTGAGCATGATGAGAATTGCCGCAGCGCTGCTGATCGTCAGCGGACTGGTACTGATGAAACTTGCAACGCCGTCCTGATTCAAGGTGTTTTCCTCTGTAGAAGCCGAGCGGTCGACGGCTTGCGCAAAGCAGCTATCACCGCCCAAAATAATTCTTCACCACTTTGGGCGGCAATAGGCCTTGCCTAGCGGCACAGGGCATCCCTATCTGCAATGGACAGAATCATCATCAGCGGGAATCGAATATGGCCGAAACACATCGCACGAAAATGCTCATCCTGGGCTCGGGGCCGGCCGGACTGTCGGCAGCCATTTACGGTGCCCGTGCCGGGCTGGAGCCGATCGTGGTTCAGGGCCTGCAGCCAGGTGGCCAGTTGACCATCACCACTGATGTTGAAAATTACCCCGGATTTCGTGACGTTATCCAGGGGCCGTGGCTGATGGAAGAGATGCAGGCGCAGGCTGAAAAAGTCGGTACGCGGTTCATCTTTGATACGATTGTCGATGTCGATTTTTCCAAGCGTCCGTTCCGGATGACCGGGGATGGTGGCAATATTTATGAAGGCGATACATTGGTGATCGCAACCGGTGCTCAGGCGAAATGGCTCGGCCTGCCCGGCGAAGAAGAATTGTCAGGGAAGGGCGTTTCCGCCTGCGCAACCTGCGACGGATTCTTCTATCGCGGCAAGAAAGTCGCCGTGATCGGCGGCGGCAACACAGCTGTTGAAGAAGCGCTGTACATGACCAATCATAGCGATGATGTGACCCTGATCCATCGTCGTGACAGTCTGCGCGCGGAAAAGATCTTGCAGGACCGGCTGTTTGCCAATCCCAAGATTTCGGTGCTGTGGAATACGAATGTCGAGCGCTTTGTCGGGGGTGGTGAACCCGTCGGGCTTGTCGGGCTGGATCTGGTTGACACGCAAAATGGTGACAAAAGCCATCTGGCTGTTGATGGTGCATTCGTTGCCATCGGACACGCGCCGGCAACGGAGATTTTCAAGGACCATCTCGATCTGGTCGACGGCGGCTATATTCAGGTCCTGCCGGGTACGCCGAAAACCAAGATTCCGGGCCTGTTCGCCTGCGGTGACGTCATGGACCATGTCTATCGTCAGGCTGTAACCGCAGCCGGAACCGGCTGCATGGCGGCGCTTGATGCCGAGCGTTTCCTGGCAGAACAGGAATTTGAGCTGATCGCGGCCGAATAATCAGGCCCGGCGCAGCACCTCCAGCAGTTTCTCGGTAAGCCAGTCTTTGGCGGCTTGATCGGCAAAGCTGTGCGATGCGCTATCCAGCGTCTCGAGCGTGACGCTGGATTTTTGACGCAAGGTAGAAAAGTCCGCGCTTTTCCAGGCAGCCAGAAAGGCGCGCGCCGTGGTGTCGCGCTTTGCCAGCAATATCAGGCTATTGCCATCAAGGCCGGACAGGGCGTCGCGCAACCGTAAGGAAAGCACACTATTCTCTTCTGATTTCGATGCCTGTTTCAGCCCCTTCAGAAGTTTTCTCAAGTCGATTTTTCCTGACAGCAGATCGATAATCGTGCGGGGGTTCTTGATCCGGTCCCAGTAGCGCGAACGGATCGCTGCGGTTGACGGCAGGGATTCCGGTTCACCGCTTGTTTCAATTATCCATGGATTGGCAAGCACATAGCCATCAATCCCTGCACCGGGCCCAAAGAGCGCCAGTGCCGTCGCTGCATCGCAATTGCCGAAGGCGATGACCTTGTTCACCCGGGGCTGTTGCTGCCGGAGAAATTTGGCAGCTGCCGCTATTTCGTCCGCGCTGGACAGGAATTCACGATTTTCACCGCTACTCTCGCCAATTCCTCGCCGGTCGTAGCGGAGGACGGGAAATCCCTGTTCGGCAATCCGCAGAGCCAGTTGCGCCATGCCGCCATGGGCGCCGGCACGGATTTCGTTACCGCCGCTGACGATCAGCAATGCGGTTGCTTCGGTGCCGCTATCGAGACTGGCCGCGAGCATCTCGCTGTCGCAAGCAATCCGGTGAAAACTCCGCATCATTGCCCGATCCAGTTCGCGATATCCTGAGCGATCGCAGAGGACATCTCCAGATCGTCGTCGGGTTCGGCGCGGAGCCACAAGGCCGATCCGGTGATTTGACCATCAGTGGGCTTGTTGTCTGACTGGAGTCGCACGATCCGCTGATGTTCCAGGTCCGGTATCTCGGCGCCATTGAGTTGTGCGAACAGCTCCGACCCGATGATATTTCCGGCCAGTTCCAGTGGACCTGCCTCGGCGCGGGTGGTCAGTTCGGCAAGGCTTGTGGTCAATCCCGCTTCCCGGTCAGCGGCTACTTTGGTGCGGAGCATCGTTCGTAATATTGTCGCGCCTCTGACCGGAGTGAACATCCAGTGTTCTGCCGCCTTCATGCTGGCGACCGCCAGGACGCCGCCACGAAACGACGCGATATGACGGATTTGGTACTGCTCTGCACAGGCCTTGATCGCCTTTTGCCAATCCGACAGCACGACCTGCTCGAGCGGGATGGGGCTTTCGTTGGTGCCAGGAAGATCGGGTAGGAAGCTGCCCACGCCTAGCGCTTCAAGCGAGCGCATCACGTCCACCAGCATCTTGCGCATGCGGTTCATCTCGTCGAACAGCGGCGGGACGAGCATCACCCGGCGCGAGGATTGGGCCGCGATGGACAAACAAAATTCTTTGCGATTCGCAAATTCGTAGGAGACGAATGCGGGGTGAAGCGTCACTCTGTGACTTTCATCTCGGCAAAAGCGACCAGATTGCCAAAGGTTTCGAACAATTCGCCGTCGACTTCATCATCCTCGATCATGATATCGAGACGATCTTCGAGCTCAGTGAGCAATCCCGCAACAGCCATGCTGTCCAATTCGGGAAGAGCGCCGAAAAGCTCGGTTTCTGCTGTGAATTCTGCGACCTGCTCTTCGCTCAGTCCCAGAATATCCCGCATCACCGCACGCACGGCGGCTTCCGGCGTCAACTCAACCTCATTCTGCATTCAAAAACCCCCGAATCCGGACAACGGCGCCTCCCTAAAGCGAAGCGCGCTTTCCGGCAAGGCCCGAGGCGTAATGGCGCAAGATAGGGAACCAGGACAACGGGTTGTTTGGCCAGTAGAATTCCAGCCGGTAGCGGTCACGCACCTCTTCCATCCATTCGCGCTTATAGGGATCATTGCCGGTGCCAAAGTCGACCAGCGCCACATGGTCGATATCGATCACATGCTGGAACATGGCGACAGACAGCAAGGTCCCGGGAGAAGATCTTGTCGCGTCCTCGATATGGGCCAGCTTGTGGATCAGCGCTTCGCCATTTTCTACTGTCCAGAATTGCGCGGCCACCGGTTCGCCATCGATATAGGCCAGACCAAGGCGCATGCAGCCTGCGGCCGCCTCATGTTCCGCCAGCTTTTTCAGAAAGTCGGGATTGCCCTCTTCGGGTTTCCAGCTACGTTCGTAAACCGAGACATAATCATTCCAGTCTTCTTCGGAGAACTTCTTTTCAATCCTGACGGAGACAATGTTTTTCTTGGCCTTGCGTCGCACTGTGCTGCGCAACTGGCCCGGGCGATCGGCCCAATATTGGTCGAAAGTGCGGCCTTTGACATTGAGGATATGATTGTCATCCGCCTTCGACCGGAAAACAATCCAGCCGGCCTGCTCGAACGCACGTTCGGTAAGACTTGCGGCCGAGTCTTCATCAGGAACCGGAGTAATTTCAATATGATGCGAGGTTGATTTAAGTTTTTTTGCGAGTTTTGCGAGCAGGGCCAGTCTGGTAACTTCGTCATAGTGTCCCTGAAAAATCGGACGGAAGGTAAAATTATACCAATTGGCCAGCGCGGCGTGGCGACCTAGCCCGGTTTTCATCAGGAACATCCATGCTTCCGCGTCCCCCTCCTTGCTGCGGACAATCAACGGCGATTTGTCCGGCAGGCACAGTTCATGCAGCTGTCTCAACCAGTCAATCCGGTCGAACAGGGACTTCTGGACCGACCGTCCCAGTTTTTCTCCGGCAATGGCTTGCACGGATTGAAAATTGCTATGATATTCGCTGGTCATGGCTAAGGTCGTATCTGTCACAAATCTACTCTTTTTCCCATAGGTTAACGCAATTGAATTTAAAACCCGAAACCGCCGCATTCCTGCTGGACCATCTGGCCATAGGCAAGGATCCGGATGCAAACGCTCTCGCGATGCGTTCGGGGACTCTTAGCTACAAGACGTTAAATCATCGTGTCGGTCTGCTGGCGGCATGGTTGCTGGCGCAGAATATGGTCAGGGGGGACCGGGTGGCGTCATGGCTGGCGAAGACCGAACTGGCTTGCATCATGCCGCTCGCAGCTGCCCGCGCAGGTCTGGTCTATGTGCCCGTCAATCCGGTGCTGAAACAGGCCCAGGTCGCGCATATTGTCGCAGACAGTGGTGCCAGATTATTGATCAGCAATGCCGGGCGACTGAAAATGCTCGAAGACAGCAATATCAATGGTGATTGCGGCTTGTTTGAGGACAAGCTTGTCTCGGCCAGTCTGGAAACAATGACGACGCCGATGGCACCGAGCGCGGATACAACCGACACCGATGAACTGGTCGCGATCCTCTATACCAGCGGTTCGACCGGGCGCCCCAAGGGGGTCATGCTCAGCCATGCCAACTTGACGCTGGGTGCGCTCAGTGTCGCTGAATATCTGAGACTGTCGGCGGATGACCGGACCATTTGCGTGTTGCCGCTGAGTTTTGACTATGGCCAGAACCAGTTGTTTTCGACCTGGGCGGCCGGCGGATGCGCTGTGCCGCTCGACTATCTGACTCCACGTGACGTCATGAAGGCATGTGCGCGGGAAAAAATCACTACACTGGCCGCAGTGCCACCGCTCTGGGTGCAATTGGTCGAGCATGAATGGCCCGGAGACGCCGTGACGTCAATGCGGCGGCTGACCAATAGCGGCGGTGCGCTGACCCCCGGTCTGGTCAAGCAGTTGCGGTCGATATTCGGGAGCGCTACCGATATTTACGCGATGTACGGTCTCACCGAGGCTTTCCGGTCGACCTATCTTGATCCCGCACTGATCGACGATAAACCGACCAGCATGGGGACCGCGATCCCCTTTGCCGAAATACTGGTGGTCAACGAAGCGGGGGATGTTGCCGCGCCCAACGAAGCAGGCGAATTGGTGCATTGCGGGCCGCTGGTCGCGCAAGGTTACTGGAATGATTCCGAACGGACGAAGGAACGGTTCAAGAGCGCACCGGAAGCGTCAAGCTATCGCGGGACGGCGGTTTATTCCGGTGATACGGTGAAACGCGGTGATGACGGACTGCTTTATTTCGTCAGTCGCGACGATGCAATGATCAAAAGCTCGGGTAACCGGATCAGCCCGACCGAGATTGAAGAAATTGCCGTTGAATCGGGAATTATCGCAGAAGCGGTCGCGCTTGGCGTGCCGGATGAACGGCTTGGTCAGGCGATCCGGATATTTGCCAGGCCGTCTGCAAGGGAATCGGATCCTGCAGCCGTCACAGAGCAGCTGACAAAATATTTGAAACAGAATTTACCGAATTTTATGCACCCGAGAGATATTGTCCTGCTCTCCAAATTTCCCAAAAACCCCAATGGCAAGCTGGACCGCAACGCATTGGCCAGCATGGATATAGAATGATCAAAACCAAGGCAATAGGCCCGATCCCTCCCGGATATCAAGCAATTGACGGCGAACTGGCCCTTGGTGGACAGAAAGCCGGTGTGCTGGTTGCGGAAAACGGCTCGCCCTTGTTCGTCTATTCCAGAAGTCGGCTCGACGCCCGCATGGCGCAATTGCGGGCGGCCATGCCCGACGCGCTGGATCTCCATTATGCGATGAAAGCCAATCCGTTTCCGCCGCTACTTCGCTATATGGTGGGTCTTGCCGACGGGATTGATATCGCGTCCGGCGGAGAATTGCGCATGGCTCTGGAAGCGGGAGCCGCTGCGGAACATATCAGTTTCGCTGGGCCCGGAAAACGGGACGAGGAACTCGAACAGGCGATTCAGGCTGGGGTTACGATCAATATCGAATCACCAACGGAATGCGATCGGGCGCTGCGGATCGGCGAGAGTCTCGGCAAAAAGCCGCATCTTTCAATTCGGGTAAATCCGGATTTCGATCTCAAGGGGTCGGGTATGAAAATGGGCGGCGGAGCCAAGCCGTTCGGGATGGATATCGAACTGGTTGCGCCCACGGCGAAACGGATATTGGATGCAGGTGCAGACTGGCGTGGTTTTCATATTTTCGCCGGTTCGCAAGCGCTCAGTGCCGATGCGATAATCGAGACGCAGTCGCAGACTATCGAACTCGCCGGCCGGCTGGCGACGATGATTGGGCAAAGGCCGGATCATGTAAACCTTGGCGGCGGAATCGGTATCCCGTATTTTCCGGGCGATGAACCGGTGGATATCGGAAAAGTCGGGAACGCAATGTCGGAACAGTTCAAACGACTGCCCAATATCCTTGCCTCCACGCAATTTGCCATCGAGCTCGGCCGCTATCTTGTCGGCGAAGCGGGTGTGTATTTGACCCGTATCATCGATCGCAAGATGAGCCAGGGGCAGACATTTCTGGTCACCGATGGTGGACTGCATCACCAGCTCGCGGCGAGCGGCAATTTCGGAACGGTGGTAAGGCGAAATTATCCGGCTGCCATTGCCACCAGATTTGACGAAGAACCGACCGAGACGGTCTCCATCGTAGGTTGTCTCTGTACGCCGCTTGACCGTTTGAGCGACAATGCCGTCATGCCTGAAGCAAATGTTGGTGATGTCGTCGCGATTTTCTGCGCAGGTGCTTACGGAGCTACGGCAAGTCCGGCTAACTTCCTCGGTCAGGGGCCGGCGAAAGAGCTCTTGGTCGATTAGAATTAACGACCTCGGCGGAAGTCAAATCACCGGATCTGTTAACCGGAAATTCAGCTATTCCTAACGCTATATTCACTATTTTCTAGCATAGCCCTCTCGTGAATTTGCGCGAATTGCCGGTTTTCTACTGGGAACGGGTCGTCGCCAGAGGATTTTTACGAGGTGAATAAAATGCGTTCTGCTACGAAAAACAAGCACTTGGCGAAATTGATGATCGGTGCAGGAATGGCGTCACTTGCCGTCGCCGGTTGTTCGGGCAATTCCAGTGGTCCGCAATTACCGCCGGCATCATTTGTTTCGATGCAGGAAGGCCCCGGGGAAGAATATGTGATTGGTCCGCTCGACGAGCTGACAATTTTTGTATGGCGCAATCCCGAACTTGGCGCGAAGGTTCAGGTCCGTCCGGATGGTCGGATCACAACTCCGCTGATCACCGATATGCCAGCTGTCGGCAAGACGCCGGCAATGCTGGCACAAGATCTCAAGCTGCAGTTGTCACAATATATCAACGAGCCGCTGGTGTCGGTTATCGTCAACAATTTTTCAGGCACATTCTCCCAGCAAATCCGTGTCGTCGGCGCGACCGAGAAACCGGCGTCGATTCCATATCGCGCCAATATGACGTTGCTCGACGCGATGATCGCCGTCGGTGGCCTGTCCGAATTTGCCTCTGGCAATCGCGCCCGATTGATCCGCTTTGATCGCGGCACCGGCAAGCAAAAGGAATATGCGCTGCGCATCGACGACTTGCTGAAAAAAGGCGCAACGCGCGCCAATGTTATGCTGCGGCCCGGTGATGTGATCATCATTCCGGAAAGCATGTTTTGATCTGTTTTTGGCCTTATCTGACAGGAATTGAATAGAAATCATGAACGGTCTTTATGATGAATTTCTTATCGCGGTACACAGTGTCTGGAACCGGCGCTGGCTAGCGCTGGCTGTCGCCTGGGGGCTTTGCCTTGTGGGTTGGCTCGTTGTCGCCCTGATACCCAATAGCTATGAATCAAAGGCCCGTATCTCGGTCGAGATGCAGTCGATATTGTCCGACAAGGTCGGTGTGGATTCGCGCGAGCGCAAAAAGAATATGGAGCGCGTGCAGGAAACTCTGGCGTCTACCATCAATCTCGAAAAAGTCGTTCGCGGAACGGCCCTGAACGAGTCGGTTGCGAGTGATCGGGAATTGGCCGGCAAAGTAGAGATGCTGCGCAAGAGCATCCAGATCAAGTCGGAAAAGGACAATCTGTTCGAGATTATTACAACATCTTCAGCGAGCAATCTGTCTGACGCGGAAAATGCCGTTCTCGCTCGTGATATTGTGCAAAAGATGATCGACATTTTTGTCGAGGAGAATCTGTCCGGTGATCGCGACGAAACCAGCCAGACAATCAAGTTTCTCGACGCCCAGCTCGCCCAGAGGGAGAAAGAGCTGCAGGAAGCAGAGCAGAAGCGAGTCCAGTTCGAGACAGAAAATCTGGGATTGTTGCCCGGAATCGGCTCTATCAGTCAGCGCATGGAAGCCGCTCGCGCGGAACTGGGTCAGATTGATTCCCAGCTTAGCCAGGCTTCGGCCTCGCTCGCCGCCCTGAACGGTCAGCTTTCCGGCACACCTTCGTCGATCGCGACTCCCGGCGTTGGCGGCGGCGGAGCCCGTGCCCAATTGGCGCAGGCGCAATCGACACTCGCTTCGGCCCGAGCGCGCGGCTGGACGGACAGTCATCCCGACATCATCTCGATGAAAAACGAAATTGCTGCGCTTCGCGGCCAGGCAGCCAAGGAACCGGCTGGCGGAGGCGGTTATCGCACGCCAAATCCGGCCTACAGCTCGCTGCAAAGTATGCGGGCAGAACGGCAGGCGAGCGTTGCCGCATTGCAGGCAAGGAAAAATGCGCTGCAGGCGGATATGGCGCAACTGGCATCCAAACAAACGCTGGAACCGGGGATCGCTGCAGAAATGTCGCGGATCAATCGCGACCATGATGTTCTGAAGGAACAATATAACAAATTGCTCACGGATCGCGAGCAGATTAAATTGCGTGGCCAGGTGGAGTCCGAAACCGACTCGTTGAAATTCCGGGTAATCGATCCGCCGTCCAGCCCGCGGTCTCCGGCTGCACCCAATCGGCCACTATTGCTGGCGCTGGTATTGTTCGTCGGCATCGGAGGTGGTGTCGGCACCGCTTTCGCGATGGGCCATTTGCAGACCAGCTATCCGACCGCAGCGAAACTGGAAAAAGCCAGCGGGCTTCCGGTTATCGGTTCTGTCTCGCAGGTCCTGACCAACGCCCAGCGCACAATGCGCGGGAAAAAGCTGCGCATGTTCTACGGCACAAGCGGTGCGCTGTTCGCGGTTTTTGGAATGCTGATGATCGTGGAATTCATCCAGCGTGGCATGGTTGCCTGAGGGAATAATGATGAACAAATATAGTCCTCCCAAAAAACCGGCTTCGTTGCTCGAAAGAGCAGGCGAAATCTATGATTATATCCCGGCAATGAAGACGGTCGAACAGCGTGGCACTGCCCCGGAAGCTTCACGGCCGGTATCGCCGCGGCAGCAGATCTCTCCGGCGCCGCAAAAGACGGTAGCGCCGTATGACGGGCCACGTGTCATCGTCGATCGGGACAAGCTAAGGGAGGCCGGATTCATCGTTCCCGATGGCCCCGTCACCGGAATCTCCGAAGAGTTCCGGATCATCAAGCGCCAATTGCTGCTGGCTGCAAAGGGCAGCCAGAAAAGCGAGCCGGTTCGTCATGGCGAACGGATTTTGATTTGCTCCGCTCACCCGAATGAAGGGAAGACATTTTGTGCCCTGAACCTCGCGCTCTCGATAGCGGCAGAGAAGGACAATGAAGTGCTGCTGGTCGATGCCGATTTTGCCAAACCAAGCATCTTGTCCAGTCTCGGACTGGAAGGCAGCAAAGGCCTGATGGACGCGCTGGCCGATCCGCAACTGCCGGTCGAGAATTGCATCATTCATACCGACATCCCCGGTCTGGCAATCTTGCCCGCGGGTGATCAGACGAATGCCGATACCGAATATCTGGCGTCTTCGCGGACCGAACAGGTGCTCAATCGCCTGACCCAGAATAATCCCAATCGTATCGTTATCTTTGATTCACCACCAGCTTTGTCAGCATCGCCGGCATCGGTGCTGGCGACGCATGTCGGTCAGGTGCTGATGGTGGTGAAAGCGGATGAGACGACGGAAACTGCCCTGCGCGATGCGCTGAGTTTGATGGGCGGATGTGAACATATCCAACTGCTTCTGAACGGCACCAAATTTTCGCCGACCGGAAGACGGTTCGGATCCTATTACGGATATGGAGAGTAACCCATGGCCTCGCCAACGACTGTCAGCATATTGAAAATTAGTGCAGCGATTTTGCCGCTGCTGGGGCTTGCGGCGCCTGCCGTCGAGGCACGCGAACGGAAAGCCGAAGTGGCACCCTATATCGAGATCCAGCAAATATTGGTCGCCGATCTGAAGGACGGCAGCGATGTGCTGACCTATACGTCGGTGGCAGCGGGGGTCGACAGTTCCATTTATACGCGCAACGCCGAAGCACAGGTGAATGTTCGCTATGAACGCCGCTTTTCTTACGAGAATAATGTCGGCGACGATGACATCGTCACCGGACTGGCCCGTGGTGCCATACAGGTTGTTCCCAATTTGCTGTCATTGGAAGCCGGGGGTATTGCCACGCGTAGCCGTGTTGATTTGCGCGGTGAGGCACCGTCAAATACGGTGGGCAATATCGACAATGTGACCCAAGTCTATTCGGTCTACGCCGGCCCCAATCTGTCGACCCAGGTCGGCGGGCTGGATGTGAACGCCAATTACCGGGTCGGCTATACCAAGGTCGAGAGCGAAGACACAGGCGTCCTGCCGCCGGGTCAGCTTCCGATCGATGTTTTCGATGATAGTATAAGCCATTCGGCCAGCGCCAGTATCGGTCAGCAGCCCGGTGATCTGCCTTTTGGCTGGTCTGTTGGTGGAGGCTGGGAACGCGAAGATGCGAGCCAGCTGGATCAACGTTATGAGGGCAAATATGTTCGTGCCGATGTTACCGTACCGGTGTCAGCGACACTGGCAGTAGTTGGCGGCGTTGGCTACGAAGATATCGAAATTTCGGAACGCGACGCGGTGCGCGATATCAATGGTGATCCGGTCATCGACAATGACGGTCGTCTGGTAACCGATAAAACATCTCCGAGATTGCTGTCCTACGATCAGGACGGAATCATCTGGGATGCCGGAGTTATGTGGCGGCCCAGTCGCCGCACGTCGCTCGAGGCACGTGTCGGTCAGCGCTATGGCAGCGAAACCTATTTCGGTAGCTTCGCCTATCAGCCCAACCAGAACACCGCTCTGAACATATCGGTCTATGATACGGTGTCCGGCTTCGGCAATTTGCTCAATGACAATCTCGCTAATCTGGGCACCAGTTTCACCAGTTCACGCAATCCGTTGAGCGGTGAACTCAATGGTTGCGCCTTCGGTCAAGGCGGCGGTCTTTGCTTTAACGATGTACTGCAGTCGGCATCTTCATCTGCATTCCGTGCGCGTGGCGTCAACGGGCAGTACACCTATAACCACCGCGGCTGGGAAGCCGGACTTGGTGTCGGCTATGCCCGTCGCCGTTTCTTTGCGTCGCAATTGGGCGCGGTTGCCGTCGTCGATGGCCTGGTGGACGAGAATTATTACGCCAATCTGTCGCTTGGCCGCGAGCTTGATGCCTATTCCCGCATTGATACGAATGTCTATGCTAATCTGCTGGACAGCGGCTTTGCAGGCGCTCCCAACGTTTTGGGAATTGGCGCCAATGCTGCTTATTATCGCCAGATTTTTCCAGGGTTGCAGGGAACGGCAGCCGTTGGCCTGGACAGTTATGAGCAGGCGGGCTTCGACAGCGAACTTACCGCATCCGCATTGCTGGGCCTCAGATATGATTTTTAAGAGCATCAACGCAGAAGTTGATCGGAGATACGCGCATGTATGAAACATTTTATGGATTAAACGGTCGGCCTTTTCAGCTGACCCCGGATCCACATTTTTATTTCGAGAGCCTGACGCACCGCAAGGCGCTGTCCTATCTCGGCTATGGCCTCGCACAGGGCGAAGGATTCATCGTCATCACCGGCGACGTCGGCGCGGGCAAAACGACGTTGGTGAGCCATCTGATGGCGACGATCGACAAGGCGCGTCTGACTGCCGCCAATATCGTGACCACCAAGCTGGACAGCCAGGATATCGTGCGCGTTGCTGCCAATCATTTCGATATCGACACCGACCATATGGACAAGGCGCAGCTGCTCAGCGCCTTTGAAGAATTTCTGCACGCCGAAGCAAGGGCTGGTCGCCGCTGTTTGCTGATCGTCGATGAAACGCAAAATCTGCCGGTGGATGCACTGGAAGAATTGCGGATGCTGTCCAATTTCCAGCTCGGCGGACAGGCATTGTTGCAGATATTCCTGCTCGGCCAGCCGGAGTTCCGCGACATGCTGGAAAATTCCAACCAGCTTGAGCAATTGCGTCAGAGGGTCATCGCGCATCATCATCTCGAGCCGATGAGCGCAGAGGAAATAGAACCCTATATCACCCATCGCCTGTCGAAAAGCGGTTGGTCCGGGCGGCCGAAGATTACCTCGAATGTATTCCGTTTGCTCTATGCAGAAACAGACGGCGTTCCTCGCAAAATCAACACATTGATGAGCCGGGTCTTGTTGATGGGTTCGATTGAGCATTCCGAACTGATCGACCAGGTGATGGTCGAGCGGGTGCTTGCCGATCTCAATGGCGAAGAGGTGGACATTTCCGAACCGTCAGAATTGTCCGGGGAAATCAAGAGTCCGCTGTGGGAAAAGCCGAAGAAGGCCAGTGACACCGGCTCCGATCGTGGACCTGATGCGCCAGGCGAAATGGCTGAACAGGATCAGGAAGCTCGATACGAGCCCCAGTTCCAACAAGCGCCTGAACCAGCTCTTGAGCCGGAACATGACAGCGTCAGTCCAACGCTCTCGCCAGCCCAGGACGATTCCGTTTCCAGGCCGGCCGCAGTAACCCCGGCCCCCGCGGCAACAAAGGCGCCAGAATTTGAGTCCGGCGCGCCCGTAATTGACGAGGAAACCGCGCAAATAATCGATATGTTTGCAAAACGGCTGTCGCTGGTAGAAAAACGCATGGATGGTCAGGAAGAAAATCTGCACCGCGTCTTGACGATGCTCGTGGAATGGGTCGAAAACGATGTCCGGAGCAAGGAAAGCTATGTCAATGCAGGACGCGCGGCCTGAATCTTTCGCCACGGCGGGAAAAGCGGATGCTTTGCTCAATGCCATGTCTGTCGATATCGAGGACTGGTTTCAGGTGGGAGCCTTCGAGACGGTCATCGACCGTGCCGACTGGGATCAGCTTGAGCATCGCGTAGAGCGCAACAGCGAAGCGGTGCTGGAGTTGTTCGACGAAGCGGGCATCAAGGCGACATTCTTCATCCTCGGTTGGGTGGCAGAACGCTATCCCTCCCTGATGCAGAAGATTGCCGCGGCGGGTCATGAAATTGCCAATCACGGCTATGACCATGCCCGCGTGTTCACGCTGACCCGCGAGCAGTTCCGGGATGACCTAGATCGCAGCCGGAAAATTCTGCAAGACACGTCCGGGCAAAAGATTGTCGGATATCGGGCACCGAGCTTCTCGATCGATCAGCGGACTCCCTGGGCGCATGAAATATTGGCGGAACAGGGCTATGCCTATTCATCGAGCGTCGCACCGATCAACCATGATCATTATGGCTGGGCAGGATCGCCACGCTTCGCCTGGAAACCCGTGGAGCAATCTGATTTCATCGAATTGCCGGTGACGACAGTGAAGCTGGGAAGCCGGATATTGGCCGCCGGCGGCGGCGGTTTTTTCAGGCTCTTGCCTTATGCTTTATATGATCAGGCTATTAGGAAAATGCACCGCGATGACGGGCGCGGGGCAATATTCTATTTTCACCCGTGGGAGATAGATCCGGAACAGCCAAGGGTCGGAAACGCACCGATAAAATCAAAGATCCGCCATTATACGAATTTGAAGAGCATGAGGGGCAAGCTGTTGCGGGCCGGGCAGAATTTCAAATGGGGCAGGGTCGACGAACTGGCCGCACTGGAAGCGGGGCTGATGCAATGAACATGGCATTCAAGCTAAAATCTTTGACCGTTCGCGTGCTTGATGGCCCCGACGCCAATGAACTGGCTCGTATCGAGGCATTTGTTTCCGCTTCTCCTGAAGGCACAGTCTTTCATCGCCCTGCTTGGGTGCTATCGGTCAGCAAGGCTTGCGGCCATGAATGGCGCTATCTTCTGGCCGAAGACGATGCCGGAGCGTTGCAGGGAATATTGCCGCTTAGCCTGATACATTCGGCATTATTCGGCCGGGCACTGGTGTCTTCCGGCTTTGCCGTCGGTGGCGGAATATTGGCCAATAGTGATCAGGCGATCCGGTTGCTGGCTGATGAAGCATGGAATTTTGCCGAACGGCACAGCTTCCCCACAGCGGAATTGCGCGGGGGACCCGTGCCTGACGACCAATGGCAGAACAAGCAGGGTGTCTATGCCGGCTTCGTCAGTCCACTGGCGGCAGACGAGGAAAGTCAGCTGCTGGCGATCCCGCGCAAACAGCGAGCGGAGATTCGCAAGGGACTGGCCAATGACCTGACCGTGCGTGTGGGAGTCGGGGAACAGGACCGGGCCGACCATTATGCGGTCTATGCCGAAAGCGTCCGCAATCTCGGGACACCGGTTTTCCCGAAGGCATTGTTCGACGATGTCCTCGACGAATTTGGTGATGATGCCGATATCCTGACGGTGCTCCATGATGGCAAACCAGTAGCCAGCGTGTTGAGCCTTTATCACCAACAGACCGTCATGCCTTATTGGGGCGGCGGGACGTGGGATGCGCGCCGGTTCAGGGCCAATGATGTCATGTATTATAGCTTGATGAACCATGCCCGCGAACGGGGATGCAACAAGTTTGATTTCGGGCGTTCGAAATATGGCACCGGCGCTTTCTCTTTCAAGAAAAACTGGGGGTTTGAACCGCAGCCGCTGTCCTACGCGACGCGCACCGCCGACGGTGTAGAGGCGCGCGACGTCAATCCCTTGAGCCCCAAATATAAGGCCAAGATCGCCTTGTGGCAGCGTCTGCCGCTGCCGGTTGCAAATCTGATCGGACCGATGATTGCCAAGGGTCTCGGCTGATGGGAGAAATCCTGTTTCTGGCCCATCGCGTCCCGTGGCCGCCCAATCGCGGCGACAAGATCCGTTCGCATCATTTTCTGCAGAAGCTGATGGATTGCGCGCCGGTGCACGTCGCCTGTTTCGCCGATGACGAGACGGAAAGGCAAATCGCCTGGGACCGGAAAGGGGAACTGGCATCCTGCGAAATTATCGTCCGCAACAAACCCAGATGGCGGGCCGGAATCGAGGCGCTTGTCTCGGGGAAGCCAGTGTCGCTGACATCGTTCGAGAGTTCTGAAATCAGCGCCTATGTAGCTCAGGTAATCGCCACCCGCCCGGTTGACTGCATCTTCGTATTTTCCGGACAGATGGCGCAATATATTCCACCCGATTTCGAGGGTCGTGTGGTGATGGATTTCGCCGATGTCGATAGCGCCAAATTTGAAAGCTATGCTGATGAAGGTTCCGGTCCGATGGCCTGGATCAATCGTCGCGAGGGGCGCCTGCTGAGCGCGTTCGAGAAAGATGTTGCTGCACGCGCCGACCATAGTCTGTTTGTCAGCGAAGCCGAGGCAGCGTTGTTCCGACGGCGCTCGGAATTGTCTGCCGTTCGGGTGAAGGCGGTCGGTAACGGGATCGATCTGGAATTTTATGTCGCCCGGGATGTCCATCCAGAAGGTCTCAAGGGCGAAGGGCCCATGATCCTGTTCACCGGCCAGATGGATTATCACCCGAATGTGCAGGCGGTTCAGAGCTTCAGCATGGAGGTCATGCCCGATATTCTTGCGCGTTTCCCGGAGGCACGTTTCGCGATTGTCGGGCGGGCGCCGTCCGGGAAGGTAAAGCAATTGGACGGTCAGCACGGCACCGTCGTGGTGGGCGCGGTCGATGATATTCGCAGCTGGATCATGGCCGCCGATGTCGTGGTCGCGCCGTTGCGGATCGCCAGAGGCATTCAGAACAAGGTGCTCGAGGCGATGGCCATGGCCAGGCCGGTGGTGGCATCGACATGCGCTGCCGAGGGCATAGACGCGATCAACGGAGAACATTTCCTGATTGCCGAATCTGTCGAGGACGAAGCTCAGCTGGTTTGCGATTTTCTGGCGGACCCGGAGCGTGCGAAACGACTGGGCGAGCAGGCCGGGATATTGATCCACGATCAATATTCCTGGGAAACGCAGCTCGCCAGCCTGCCTGCGCTGTGCGGATTTTCTGCCGCTGTTGTGGCCGAGGCCGCAGCATGACGAGCGCGACGGCGGACCAGGTCGCGACCGAAGCAAAGTCGACGATGTCCGTTTCGCTCTGGTCGAAACATCTGAAATTGCTGGCGATTGCCAGTCTGGCAATTGTCGCGATATTCTCGCGCGACGGTGCCGATATGGTGCGGAACTGGTGGAATATCTCCACCTATAATCACTGCCTGCTGATTTTGCCGATCCTCTATTACTTGGTGCAGCAGCGATGGGAAGAACTAGCGAAGCTTGCGCCGGAGTTCTGGTTGCCTGGACTATTATGGACTGGCCTTGCGTCTTTAGGATGGTTGTTGGGCGAAGCCGCAGGCGTTGCTCTCGCACGTCACCTCGGATTGCTGATGATGCTGCAGGGCGCGGTGGTGACGCTGCTCGGTCCGACGGTAGCGCGGGGCTTGATATTCCCCTTGGGCTTCAGTTTTTTCCTGGTGCCGTTCGGCGAGGAATTTGTGCCCTTTCTGCAGATGGTTACCGCCAAATTGTCGATGGTCTTTCTCGGCTGGGCCGACATTCCGGCCTTTATCGATGGCGTGTTCATATCCACGCCCACCGGTTATTTCGAGGTTGCCGAAGCCTGTTCCGGGATCAAGTTCCTGATCGCGATGCTCGCCTATGGGGCGCTGGTTTCCAATATCTGCTTCCGCAGCTGGAAGCGCCGGATATTGTTCATGTCAGCGGCGGTGATCGTGCCAGTTGTCGCCAATGGCATCCGCGCATTCGGCACGATGTATATCGCGCATCACACCACGCTCGATTTCGCCGCCGGTTTCGATCATATTTTCTATGGCTGGTTTTTCTTTGCCTTTGTCCTGATCCTGGTGATGGCGATCGGCTGGCCTTTTTTCGATCGCAAGATTGACGACCCGATGATCGACGGCGAAGCCTTGAGGGGGAAGCAAAGTCTTCCGGCAACCGGGGAAAAGCCGCTCAAGGTGATGGCCGCAATGGCCGTGATCATTCTGATTCCCGTGATCTGGACGTCGGCGCTAGCTGCCCAGGAATCGCCTGTTCCCGATCGGATTGCCCTTCCGGTCGTGGCCGGTTGGGAGCGCGTGGATTACCAGCCCCTCTATCCCTGGCAACCGGTGTTTGACCGTTCGAGTCATCAGCTGTTCGGTCGCTACCGGAACGCGTCGACCGGAATGGAAGTCGATCTCTCCATTGCTGTCTACGACCGTCAGGAAGAAGGGCGCGAGATTGTCGGCTATGGGCAGGGCGCTCTGGTTCCGAATACGCATTGGTCGTGGAACCGCGATCTGGATGCGCCGGACGGGGCTGCCGCAGTCGAACTGATCGCACCCGGACCGGTGGTCCGCGACGTGGTCTCCTTTTACCGGATCGGTGGAAAGCTCACCGGCAGCGGTTCGGTGGTGAAGCTGGAAACAATGAAGAGCAGGATATTCGGCGGGCCGCAGCAGGCGGTCGCGATACTTGTTTCGTCGGAAACAAATCGCGATGTATCGCCTCGTATTTCGATCGACGCCTTTCTGAATGATTTGGGTCCGGTCGACAAATTGGCTGACGAGATGGCGGGGCTGCGCTAGGGCGCCCATTATGTGCGGAATTGCAGGAATCTTTCATCTGGAGACGGCCAAGCCGGTTGATCCCGATCGCCTGCGCAAGATGACCGACGCTCTCGGCCACCGCGGCCCCGACGGTTCGGGCATCTGGACCGCGCCGGGTGTCGGGCTTGGCCATCGCCGACTTTCGATCATCGATCTGGAAGGCGGTGCGCAGCCGATGCTGACGCCCGACGAGGCGCAGATACTGAGCTTCAACGGCGAGATTTATAATTTTCTCGAAGTGCGCGCGGAGCTCGAATGCCTCGGCCACCAGTTCCAGACCAGCAGCGACAGCGAAGTCATCCTTTTTGCCTGGCGGCAATGGGGAGTGGATTGCCTCAAGCGGCTGAACGGCATGTTTGCCTTCGCGATCTATGACCAGCGCAGCCGACAATTGTTCCTCGCCCGGGACCGCTTGGGTGTGAAACCGTTGTTTTACGCGCGGGTTTCCGACGGCAGCATATTGTTCGGGTCCGAACTTAAAGCCTTGCTGGCCAATCCATTGCTACGCCGCGACCCGAACATCACGGCAGTGGATGACTATCTGGCCTTTGGCTATGTGCCGGACCAGACTTCCTTGCTGAAGGGCGTGAAGAAACTCGCCGCCGGTCATTATCTTTTGCTCGAGCAAGGCAAGCCGGAACCTGAATCTGTACAATATTGGGATATGGATTTCAGCCAGCGGAGCAAGGGGTCGGCCAGGGACCTTGAGGAGGAACTGGTCGAGCTGCTCAAGCAGGCGGTCAGCTCGCGGATGATTGCAGATGTGCCGTTGGGAGCCTTTCTCTCGGGCGGGGTCGACAGTAGCGCTGTGGTCGCCCTGATGGCCGAGAATAATCGCCGGGCGGTCAAGACCTGCTCGATCGGCTTTGACCAGCAATCGCTCGACGAGACGGGCTACGCACGTGCGATAGCGGAGCGCTTCCAGACCGATCATCGCGAGCGTATCGTGGCCTCTGATGATTTCGGTCTGATCGATACGCTGGCTGACCATTTCGACGAACCCTTTGCCGACGCCTCCGCGCTGCCGACCTATCGGGTAAGCGAACTGGCGCGCGAAACGGTGACCGTGGCGCTGTCCGGCGACGGCGCGGACGAAGCGATGGCCGGATATCGCCGTCATGTCTTCCACCATGCCGAAGAGCGGGTGAGGGGGCTTTTGCCGCAATCCTTCCGCGGGCCGGTCCTGGGCTGGCTCGGTTCTGTCTATCCCAAGGCCGACTGGGCACCGCAACCGTTTCGCGCCAAGTCTACCCTGCTGTCGCTGGCGAGGAGCGGACCGGAGGGCTATGCCGAAGCTGTCGGCGTGACGACGCCTTCCGGCAGACGGTCGGTCTATTCCGATGCGATGCGGCGCGATCTGGGAGAATATCACGCCGAGCAGCGGATGATCGACCTGATGGAAAATGCGCCGGCGCAAAATGGTCTCGACCAGGCCCAATATGCCGATATGAAAATGTGGCTGCCCGGCGACATATTGACCAAGGTCGACCGCACCAGCATGGCGGTGGGACTGGAGGCGCGGGAACCGTTGCTGGATTACAGGCTGATGGAATTTGCCGCGAAGCTGCCGGCCAATTTGCGGGTGCACAAGGGGCAGGGCAAATATCTGCTGAAAAAGTCGATGGAGAAATATCTGCCCAATGATATTCTCTACCGGCCAAAAATGGGCTTTGTCACGCCGATTGCCCAATGGTTTCGCGGACCGCTGGCCGATCAGGCGCGGGATATCACCAGCGGTGGAGCGTTGGCGCGCACCGGCTGGTTTGACAGCAAATCTCTGCGCAAGGTTGCGGATGACCATATCGCCGGACGTTCCGATAACAGCCGTCTATTGTGGCAGCTGCTTATGCTCGACAAGAGTCTGCAGCGTTTATTCGGCCTCTGACACCGGCGGGTAGAGAGCCTCGACGAAATAGAGGCCGTCGGGCGGCGCGTTGAAGCCGAGCGCATTGCGATCCTTTGCCGCCAGCGCGTTTTTCAAGTCGCCTTTGGACCATGTGCCCGTGCCGACCAGTTTCAGACAGCCGACAATCGACCGCACCTGATGGTGGAGAAATGAGCGGGCGGCTACCTCGACTTCAATCTCGTCGCCAAAGCGGCTGACCGATATGCTGTCGAGCGTCTTTACCGGGCTTTGCGCCTGACAATGGGTCGAACGGAAAGTGGTGAAATCATGCTGCCCGATCAGTAGCTGCGCCGCATCATGCATCGCTTCTGCGTCGAGAACCGGGGCGACCTGCCAGCTCAGGCCGCGATCGAAGGTCAGCGGCGCGCGACGATTCGTGATCTTGTAAAGATAGCGTCGGCCCTCGCAGGCAAAGCGGGCGTGCCATTCGTCATCGACAATTTCGCATGCCAGCACCGCGACCGGGTTGGGCCGTAGGCCCGCGTTGATGCCTTCGCGCAAGCGAAAGGGTGTCAGCCTGGTATCGAGATCGAAATGCGCGCGCATCGCCAGCGCGTGGACGCCAGCATCGGTTCTGCCTGCGGCAAAAACCCGGACCGTCTGGCCGGTGATTTTCTTGATTGAATCCTCGACCGCTTGCTGGACGCTGGGGCCATGGTCCTGATGCTGCCAGCCCATGAACGGGCGGCCATCATATTCCAGAGTGAGGGCAAAGCGGGTCATTGCAATAAGGTCCCTGCGGGAATTTTTGTACCGTTGAGGAAGGATTTCAGTTCCATTGCCGGTTTGCCGGCTTTTTGAACGACTTTGGGCTGGATCGATCCGGTGCTGCAGCCGATCAGAAGCTGATCGTCCAATATTGTGCCAGCCGGTCCAGTCGTTTCGCTGACCTGCGCTTCGAGAATGCGATACCGGCTGCTCTGATATTCGAAAAAGGCGCCTGGTTGAGGATTATAGGCACGTATCTGGCGTTCGACCTGATCTGCCGACTGGCTGAAATCGAGGCGCGCATCCTGTTTTTCAATCTTCCTGGCATAGGTGGCAAGCGTGTCATCTTGTGTTTCCGGCGGATATTCCGTTGGCGAGGCAAGATATTGAACCATGAGTGCGGCACCCGTATTGGCTAATTCCTCAGTCAGTTCGCCAGCGGTTTTTCCGTCAATGGGCGTTTCCGATTTCAGCAGCATGGGTCCCGTGTCCAGCCCCGCTTCCATCTGCATGATCGTGATGCCGGTCTCCGTATCTCCCGCGAGAATGGCTCTCTGGACCGGAGCAGCGCCGCGCCAGCGGGGGAGCAGGGAGCCGTGAATATTGAGGCAACCCGTCTTCGGCGCATCGAGAATCGCCTGTGGCAGAATCAGGCCGTAGGCAGCGACAATAGCGACATCGAGATCGAGCGCGGCGAATCCGGATTGCGCCGCTTCGTCTTTGAGGGAGGCCGGAGTCCTTACCGGCAGCCCCAAACTCTCGGCCAGTTGCTGGACAGGCGAGGGGCTAAGCTGCTTCCCGCGTCCGGCACGGCGCGGGGGCTGCGAATAGACCGCAACAATTTCATGTCCGGCATCGTGCAGCGCTTGCAGCGCAGGAACGGCAAAATCCGGGGTTCCCATAAAGGCTAGGCGCATAAAATCTCGCTTGTGTGTGGCCAAACTGTAGCTAAGTTCTTGGCAGGTGACGCAATATGTCCCTAAAGGTCAAATCATGGCATCGCAAGAGATCGAAAATCTGGTTCAGGCCCTGGCCAAACTTCCCGGTCTTGGTCCGCGTTCGGCGCGGCGAGCGGTATTATATCTGCTGAAACGTCCGGAAACGGCGATGAAACCGATATTGGCAGCAATGACGACCGTCGAAGAACGGCTCGTGACCTGCGGCATATGCGGCAATGTCGATACGCAGGATCCCTGCCAGATATGCAATGATCTGCGCCGCGACGAGAAAGCGCTGTGCGTGGTTGAAGAAGTATCGGACCTCTGGGCTTTGGACAAATCCCGGCTGTTCCCCGGAAAATTCCATGTGCTCG
This sequence comes from uncultured Sphingomonadaceae bacterium, assembly GCA_947488845.1. Lineage (GTDB taxonomy): Bacteria > Pseudomonadota > Alphaproteobacteria > Sphingomonadales > Sphingomonadaceae > Parasphingorhabdus. The sequence continues at coordinate 44,138 of CANLBM010000018.1, forward strand.
GCGGACGATTGTCGGCACTGGACGGGGTAAGACCGGAAGACATCGCAATCGACAAGCTGATCAAACGGGTCGAGCAGGGCGGTATTGATGAAGTCGTGCTGGCTATGAATGCCACATTGGAAGGACAGACGACCGCCCATTATATTGCCGAACGGCTAGAAAATTATCCGCTGCGGCTCAGCCAGCTATCCCACGGCATACCGGTAGGAGGGGAGCTGGATTATCTCGATGAAGGCACGCTTGCGCAGGCGCTGCGTTCACGACGGCCGGTCAATCAGGATTGATACGATACGCCGTCGCGCATCCAAACCGCTCCCTGAGCCGGAAATCAGAGCAGACTAATTGTGTCTTGACGGCAACAGCCGACTCGATAGGCGGCCAATTCCGACTGATGAATACATTGAAAAAGCGCCGATTTTAGCGCTTTTTTCTGTTGGTTAAGCGCGTGATTGAACATCCTTGACGTAGCGGCTGTATGACGACCACAATGCAGGCCATAAAAATAAAAAGTTAGTCCTCCCCAAGAAGGCAATGAGACTAACAATCAGGAGAGAGTATATTATGAAATTGGCATTGAATCTATCTGCTTGCGCGTTTGCGCTTGCCGCCGTCGCCACGGCCCCCGTCTATGCGCAGTCGCAACCAGAGGCGGCTGACCAGGTCGATGAAACCGTCGACAGCAACGTAATCGTCGTAACAGCACAAGGCCGGGCACAGGTCTTGTCCGACGTGCCGGTCGCCATTTCGGCTATTGGTGCGGAGCAATTGCAGCAGAGCGGCACCAGCGATATCCGCGAACTTAATCAGCTCGCTCCATCCTTGCTTGTTTCCTCTACTGGCAACGAAGCAAACGGTTCTGCCCGTATTCGCGGTATTGGTACGGTTGGTGACAACCCCGGTCTGGAAAGCTCGGTCGCTGTGTTCATCGACGGCGTATATCGCTCGAGAAGCGGAAATGCACTTAGCGAACTCGGCCCGATTGACCGGATCGAGATTCTGCGTGGACCGCAAGGAACGCTCGGCGGACGCAACTCTTCCGCCGGTATGATCAGCATCACCACGGCAGCTCCCGAATTCATGTTTTCAGGACATGCCTCCGCGACTTATGGCAATTATGACCAGCTTCGCCTGGAAGCCGGCATCAATGGCCCGTTGAGCGATACGATCGCCGCCCGCATTGATGGCGTTTATCTGAAACGTGACGGCTTTTACACCGATGTGGTCAACGGAACCGACGTCAATAATAAGGACCGCTATCTCGTTCGTGGGCAGCTGTTGTTCGAACCAAATGACGGCCTGAGCATCCGCGTTATCGGGGACTATTCCAAAAAAGACGAGTCCTGCTGCGCAGCGACATTCGTCCAGCCTGAATTTGCTCCACAAGCACGAGTGAGTCCGGGACTTGATCCCTTCGCTCTTCCGCAACCCGGAGCTGTTGCACTTACCGATCCGGCCAATCCGATCATTCCGGTGCTTCTGGGATTGGGTCAAAACGCAAACGCGCTTACCCAGAGTACGTTCAACCGGGATATCTATGTCACGCCCGGCCGTTCCTATGCCGGTGAGACAGAAGATTTCGGCGCTTCGGTCGAGGTCAATGCTGAACTCGGCAACATGAACCTGAGGTCGATTACCGGATATCGTGAATATTCGAACTTTCAGGCTTCCGACACGGATTACACGCAGGTCGACATCCTCTATCGCGAGCCGAATGAAAATGCCGGTGCCCGGGAATTCAAGACCTTCACCCAGGAACTGCGCCTGCAGGGTTCGGCATTCGATGACAAGCTCGACTGGTTGATCGGCGGTTTCTATGCGAATGAAAAACTCGAAACGCGGGACAATATCCGCTTCGGCACGCAATATGGTGCCTTCGCGCCGTGCCGTATCGTCAACGCCGTCAATCCGGCTCTTGCGTCACCGACAAGCGCAGGCTGCCTGAGCGCGGGCGGACGGGCTGCACTGCAAGCCGCAAATGGCGGTGCTGGCGCATTTGGCGCTGCTACACCGTTGATTTTTGCCGGTCTGGATAATTTGGCCACGATCAACGACCGGGGAACGGTGCTCGATGTCTATAATCAGAAGAGCGAGAATTTTGCGTTTTTCACTCACAACATCTTCCACATCACGGATCAACTCGATCTGACCTTGGGCCTGCGTTATACGAATGAAACCAAGGATTTTAACGCTGCCTTCACCAACGACAATACGATGTGCCCTACACAGCGTGCATTGTTCACGCCGTTGCTCGGTGGGCCACTTGGTGGATTGGCTGCCGGTCTGATCGGTCTGTCCTGTCAGGGTAATTCAACCTCCGAACTGGACGGCGTTACCTTGAGCGACAGCCGTAGCGAGAATGAATTCACCGGCACTGCCATCCTGTCCTACAAGCCAACCGACGATCTGATGCTCTATGGCAGCTATTCGCGCGGCTACAAGGCAGGCGGCTTCAACCTTGACCGGTCTGCGTTGACCAGTTCAACCTTGGCCAATCCTGCGTTGACAGGTGATACCGCCAATCTCCAATTTGACCAGGAGACGGTGGATGCATTTGAAATCGGTGCCAAATACTCGACCCGGGAATTTTCGTTGAGCGTCGCGGCTTTCCGTCAGCAATTCCAGAATTTTCAGCTCAACACGTTCAACGGCTCCGTTTACCTCGTTCAGAATATCAATGGCTGCAGCGATGATCTCGGCGTTACGGATAGCGATGCTGACGGCACAACCGGAAGCTGTGCAGCCGACAATGTCAAATATGGCGTTGTTGCACAGGGCGTCGAACTGGAAGCGTCGATCAATCCGGTCAGACATGTCAATATCTCCATGGGACTGACCTATACCGATACCAGCTATGAAAATGATCTGGTTGGCCGCGATAACGGGACCGCTCTGGACCCGGCCTTGCGTCTGCTTCCAGGCGACAATCTGTCCAACGCGCCTGAAATCACGGCTACGGCCTCTCTTTCCTATACTCCACCAATCGGAAATAGCGGACTGACGGGCCTGTTCTATGTGAATGCGCGTACGACCAGTGACTACAACACCGGTTCGGACTTGCTCTATGGCAAGGAACAGGACGGCTATACGCTGGTAAATGCGCGTATCGGTATCCGTGGTCCTGATGATCAATGGGCGATTGAAGGTTGGGCACAGAATCTGTTCAACATCGATTATTCGCAGGTTGCGTTCAACACAGCATTTGTCGCATCGCAGCAGACCTATTCGGCCTTTCTTGCAGAACCAAGAACCTATGGTCTGACGGTTCGTACCCGCTTCTAAACCAAGCGGCAGACATTGATTGAAATGAAGCGTGCGGCTCAGCAACTGAACCGCACGCTTCATTATTTGTATCGCCTATCGCCCGCTGCCGCACAATATGCGCTGTCATGGCGGGGTGCAGATGCTTTTGAATCCGGCCGTATATTCTGGCCGACGGTAAACATAGTCCGCCGATGGTTGACGAATCCCGGCAAAATCCCTAAATTTGGCTCATGGCTATTTTACCGATCCTTGAAGTTCCCGATCCGCGTCTGAAAACTGTTTCAGAACCGGTTACCGAGTTTGACGACGCGCTCAAAACGCTGATCGCTGACATGTTTGAAACCATGTATGATGCGCCGGGCATTGGTCTGGCCGCTATCCAGGTTGGCGTGCCCAAGCGGATATTGGTCATCGATCTTCAGGAACCGGTCGAGCATGACCATGACCACGAGCATGGCGAGCTTTGCAACCATCAGCATGAAGTGATCCGCGACCCCAAGGTCTTCATCAATCCCGAAATTCTCGATCCGTCCGAAGATGTGAACATCTATAGCGAGGGATGCCTTTCGGTGCCTGACCAATATGCGGATGTCGAGCGACCCGCCGCCATCACCGCGCGCTGGCAGGACGAATCCGGCAAGCAACATGAAGAGCAGATAGAAGGCCTGCTGGCGACCTGCCTGCAGCACGAGATGGACCATCTCGAAGGGATATTGTTCATCGACCATCTGTCGCGGTTGAAGCGGCAAATGGTGCTGAAGAAGCTGGCGAAATTGCGCAAGGAACACGGGATCGCGGCCTAACCGTCGCCAGTGAACTCCGGCATTAGCTCTATTGCCTATTGCGGGAAACGCTTCTAAGTTCTCTTTTCGTTCTTATCGGAAAGTGAGTTAATTTGGACCCCATCATTGTAATCATCGCCATTGTCATCGCTCTTCTGGGCGGTCTGGCGCTGGGTTGGTTTATCGGCGGCAAGCCTGCGAAGGATGCAGCGCAAGCGACCAAAGACGCGGTACAGGCGGCCAAAGATGCCGCTCAGGCGACCGATGCACTGCGGATCACGCTCGATGGCGTGCGTGACGAACGCGACGCGGCGAGAACCGAACTGGCTGCGCTGCAGGCTGATGCCCGAAATCACGAAAAACAGATGCAGCAATTGATCGATGCGAAAGAGGCGCTGTCGGCGCAATTTTCCGAGATCGGTGCCAAGATGCTGGAAACGGCCCAGCGGCAGTTTCTCGAACGGGCCGACCAGCGCTTTGATCAGGCCAATGAAAAAGGCGGCGAGAAGATCGCCAAATTGCTGCAGCCGGTGCACGAACGTCTGGCGACCTACGAAGCCTCGATTACGAAAATCGAAAAAGAGCGCACCGAATCCTACGCCGGGATCAGCGCCACGATCGAACAGGTGCGGCAGGGGCAGGACAGGGTGCAGCAGGAAGCAGCGCGGCTTGTCAATTCTCTGCGCAACGCGCCGAAATCGCGCGGCCGCTGGGGTGAACAGCAGCTCAAGAATGTGCTCGAAAGTTGCGGTTTGTCCGAACATACCGATTTTGTCACCGAGCAGAGCATCGACACCGACGAGGGCCGTTTGCGGCCCGATGCGGTGATCAATGTACCGGGCGGGCGCAAGCTGGTGATCGATGCCAAGGTCTCGCTCAACGATTATCAGGATGCGTTCGAGGCAGATGACGAAGCCGCGCGCAGCTTTGCCATGGCGCGCCACTGCAACAGCATGAAGGCGCATATCGACGGGCTTTCGAAAAAGGCTTATTGGGACCAGTTCGAAGACGCGCCTGATTATGTCATCATGTTCGTGCCGGGAGAGCATTTTCTCGCCGCCGCGCTGGAACATGAGCCGACTTTATGGGACCATGCTTTCGAGAAGAAAGTGCTGCTGGCAACACCGACCAATCTGGTTGCGATTGCGCGGACGGTTGCCGGTGTCTGGCGTCAGGAAAAAATGGCAGCGGAAGCCAAGCAGATCGGCCAATTGGGCAAGGAAATGTATGACCGGCTTGCGGTCGCCGGAGAGCATCTCAAACGCATGGGGTCGGGCCTCGGAAGCGCGGTCGGCAATTATAACAAATTTGTCGGCAGCTTCGAGCGCAACGTCATGGCGACCGGTCGCAAATTCGCCGAGCTGCAGATCGAGACCGGCAAGAAGGATCTCGAACCCGTGCCCGAGATCGAAGCGCTACCGCGCTACAGCGAAGCGATGACCGAAAAGCTGATCGAGGATGATCGCGACATCAGCGATCAGGCGGCGGAATAGACCTTAGGGCGGTCCATCCGCTGCTTCGGTAATGGCGCCGCCACAACCGTTCAATGTGCCATTTTCGCTGGCTTCTATCTTCACCGTGTCGGCATAGCTGCGGTCGCTCATGCCATCGCTGCATGTTTCGCCGCTGGTGATATAGATATTGATATTGTGACTGTCGGAAAAGCCTTTGACTTCCCATCCGCTGTCGGTCTTTTTCATGCGTTGGACCGGAAGCGTGAAGTCATTGCCGCTCTGGGTGGTCAAGGCGATATCGTCGCCCTTGATGTCGACCCGCCAGCCCGGTTCGGTACCGATGGCACTATAGTCACCCAGTTTTTCCTCGGCGACCGGTGCTGCGGCAGGTTCGTCACAGGCCGAAAGCGTCAATGCGGCGAGCGATGAAAGCAATATAATGTTTTTCATATTTTTCCCCTCCGCCTTGAAATGTAACATAGCGATGAGGGGAAGGCTATCTATCTCTTTCGACCCTGATTCAGCACTTCATAGGCCATCACCGAGGCCGCGACAGCGGCGTTGAGGCTATCGGCCTTGCCCATCATCGGCATCTTGACGAGCGTGTCGCAAGCCGCTTCATAGTCCTCCGGCAATCCCTGCGCTTCGTTGCCGATCAGCAGGAAGGTCGGTTGCTTGTACAGTATCGACTGATAATCATTCTCGGTATTGAGACTGGTTCCGACCAGTTCGCCCGGACCAGTGCGCAGCCAGGACAGAAATTCCGGCCAGCGGGCCTGCGCGATCTGCTGGGTAAAAATTGCCCCCATGCTGGCGCGTACCGCCTCGACCGAGAAGGGATCAACGCAGTCGTCGATCAGGATCAATCCGCCCGCACCAACCGCATCACCGGTCCGCAATATCGTGCCGAGATTGCCAGGATCCCGCAGCGCTTGTGCCACCAGCCAGATATTTGCCGTTGTTCGGTCCAACTCGTCCAGCGCGACCGGATGATCGGGGTAAATGCCGATAATCGACTGGGGATTGGACTTTCCGGAGAGCTTGGCAATGATTGCTTCGCTGGTTTCAATGACGTCGCCACCGGCGGCCACGGTTGCTTCCTCGATTTTTTGGGCGAGGGGATGAAGTTCGGTGTCTTCGACAACCACCAGTATTTTCGGGGTTCTGCCGCTGTCCAGCGCCTCCGCCAGGATCCGGAGCCCTTCTGCAAGAAACAGTCCTTCACGTTTCCGGTGTTTCTTCTCGCGCAGGCTTCTGAGCCGCTTGATCGTCGGGTTGGAAAAGCCGGTAATCTGGTGGCGCATGACTTCAGTCTTCACCAAAGCCGTCGACGACCAGACCGGTCAGTTTTTCGAGCGCGCTTTCAGCCTGTGCACCGGAAACGATGATTTCGATGCTGTCGCCCTTGGCCGCACCGAGCATCATCAGGCCCATGATCGACATGCCGGTGACTTCGGTACCGTCCTTCGCCACTCTTACGTCCAGGTCGTCAGGCAATTTGCTGACATAGGTTACAAATTTCGCGCTCGCTCTTGCGTGCAGCCCCCGGCTATTTGTGATCTCGACGATTTTGCGAAATTCGCTCACGCATCGCTTCCCAATATTTCCGAAGCAACACTGATATATTTCTGGCCGGCTTCCTTGGCTGCGGCGATTGCGGCAGTGATTTTCATCGACTTGCGCGCGCCGTCGAGGCGGATGAGCATCGGCAGATTGACACCGGCGATGACTTCGACCTTGCCTTTTTCCATCAGGGAAATAGCAAGATTCGACGGCGTGCCACCGAACAGGTCCGTCAAAATGATGACACCGTCGCCGGAATCCACCTTCTTGATGCAGTCCGCAATTTCCTGACGACGTTCTTCCATATCATCACGCGCACCAATGCCGATCGCTGCGATCGCCTTTTGCGCGCCGACGACATGTTCCATCGCGATGACAAATTCCGTTGCCAGATGCCCGTGTGTTACGAGAACCAACCCAATCATGTTGATTAAATTTCCTTGTTCCCGTTCAAATTCTGCATGGATTCGAGCGCTTCCATTGGTCGTGACGCCAGGTTGCGATGAAGGACATTGGGCGAAAAGCCGGCCGCACGCAAGTCTTTGCTCAGCCGCTCTGCAACATGTACCGATCTGTGACGTCCGCCGGTGCAGCCAATACCTATGTTGACGTAGGCTTTTCCAGCGTCCTGGTAGCGCGGCAGAAGAAATTCAAGCATGCCGAATATTCTCTCGATCGCCTCGGGATAGGCCGGATCGTTGCTTATATAGTCCGCCACTTCCGGATCGAGACCGGTCAATCTCTTCAGTTCCGGGTCCCAGAACGGGTTCGCCAGAAAGCGGACGTCGAACAACAGGTCGATATTGTTCGGGAGACCACGGGAAAAACCAAAGCTGGTGAGCGTAATCGTGGTCGCGGTATCCTTGTTGAGCAGGAAACGCTGACGGATTTCGCGCTGCAGGTCGTTGGCTGTCAAATCACTGGTGTCGATCAGATGGTCGGCCCAGCGACGAAAAGGCGCGAGCAAGGTCCGTTCAAGCGCAATGCCTTCTTTTGCCGGTCGATCCAGCGCCAATGGATGCCGGCGCCGGGTTTCTCCGTAGCGCCGCTCCAGTTCCCCGCCGGCGCAATCGAGGAACAACGTCGAGATCAGATAGCCGGGCTTTTTTTGAAGACGTTTCACGCTTTCGATCAACTTATCCGGCTCGAACCCCCTTGTCCGGCTGTCGAAGCCGAGCGCCAATGGCGGGTCGCTGTCACCCCGGGAGCTGGACGGCGGTGTCTCCAGCAAGCCTTCGACCAGTCGAAAGGGGAAATTGTCTACGGTTTCCCAACCAATGTCTTCCATTGTCTTTAACGCTGTGGACTTCCCCGCTCCCGAAAGACCGGTGACCAACAGGACGCGTTTGACACCTTCACCAGTCATATGCCTGCTGCACCCCGCAATATCCGCTGCAAAGCCAATTCTACCTTGATTGTCGCACTATTTTCCATGGCGTTCAGTGTACAGAACGGCATAGTTATTCCCAGCAAAATCATGGTCTGTTTGTCCATCGGGAAACGGTCCGGGCTATCGCTCAATTTTGTGATCAATTTCAGGGGAATTCCGGACAGATGCCCTTGTTCGAATATCCCCAGCGAACGGACCTCCAGCTTACCGGCAAGATTGGCTGGCGGGCTCAGGTACAGCTTTCCGTTTGTGCGGCTGATGTCCACATAATCGTCGCTGATCAAGGTCGCGCCACGATCAATAAGCCGCAATGCCAGATCGGACTTGCCCGATCCCGATGTACCGCAAATCATCAATCCCGCGCCGGCAATGGCGACAGCTGTGGCGTGCATGTTCAAGCGATCGCCATCTTGGCTATGGCTTGTCATTACGGAGCCTTGGGCAGGCGGATCTCGAAACAGGCACCCGATTCTCCGCCCGCCCGGTCCAGAATATGGATCTTGCCCTGATGGCCTTCGATAATCGTTTTTGCGATCGCCAGGCCCAGTCCGCTATGCTTGCCAAACGCTTCTCCATCGGGCCGGTCGGAGTGGAAGCGCTGGAAAACCTCTTCCCTTTGATCCGGTTGCACGCCCGGACCCTGATCGGCGACATGAATGACAATTTCATCGCCATCGGGTGTCGCCAATATTTCCACCAGCCCGCCTTCGGGAGAAAAGGACACGGCGTTGTCGAGCAGATTGCTGAACACACGTTCGAGGCGGCCGCCGTCGCCCATCACTTTCGCTACATCCTTGGCCGGTCGCGCGAAGGCAATATGAACGCCCAGATTGGAGGTCCGTTGTTCGCGGGCGGCCAGCAGTTGTTCCAGCATCTTGCCGATATCAATCGGTTCGAACTTGGCTCTCGCCAGTTCGGCATCGACCCGGGACGCGTCGGAGATATCGTTGATCAGCCGGTCGATGCGCCGGACATCGTCATTGGCGACATCAAGAAGTTGCTTCTGCAGATCGGGATCATCGACCCGTTCCAGCCCCTCGAGCGCCGAACGCAGCGAGGCGAGGGGGTTCTTGATTTCATGGCTGACGTCCGCTGCAAAAGCTTCAGTGGCATCGATCCGATGCCGCAAGGCAGCGCTCATGTCGGACAGCGCGCGGCTCAATTGGCCGATTTCGTCCCGACGGCCCGGCATCCGGGGAATCGCGATTTCGTCCGACCGCCCCATCCTTACCCGTACTGCCGCACGGGCCAGCTTTCTGATCGGCCTGACGATGGTCCGTGCCAGGAAAAGAGAGAGCAGAATCGAGACCGTTGCGGCGACCAATATGACCAGCAGCACGCTGGATCGTTCCGCTCTCACAATCCGCGTGATGTCCCGCGCATTGGCGGTCAGCAATATGGAGCCGGCGCCGTCTTGCAAGGGTTTTCCGGCTGCAATCACCGGAGTGCGGTCCGGCGCCAAACTGACCGAACTGACTGCATGCCCGGTGTCCTGTGCAGTCCGAAGCTCGGGCCATTCGCTCGCGGCATCACGGGACGGTTCGGCAAAATTCGGAATTTCCGCGCTTAAAACAAAACTTTCAATGATCCGGTCCAATGTCCGGGCCACATCTTTCCGGAGCGGTTCGGTATCCGGATCTACAAATTCGTAGGTCGGCTTTGCCAGCGCAAAGCTGTCGACCGTTTTCGTGCCGTCAGGGGCATAGATCCTGAGCCGTGCATTCAAATGATCCGAAAATTGACGGATGAGCGCGTCCCGATTTTCTTGCTCGCCAGACGAGAGGGCGTCGGCAATGATGGTCAGCTGCATCCGGGCTTGGGTGAGACGCTCTTCGGTCAGCCTGTCCCGGTAATTGTTCAGATAGAACAGGCCGCCAGCCAGAAGCGCAATCGCCAGGACATTGACGACCAATATGCGGGTTGTGAGTGAAAGCCGGGTCGACCAACGAAGGGACAGCCCGCTTTCACTATCTGTTCCGCGATCATTCTGTGTAGCGATATCCGGCTCCATATAACGTGTCTATTGCGTCAAATTCCGAATCGACTTCGCGAAATTTTCTCCGCAATCGTTTGATATGGCTGTCGATCGTTCGGTCGTCGACATAGACGTCATCCTGATAGGCGGAATCCATCAACTGGTTACGGCTCTTCACGACACCAGGTCGATGTGCCAATGTTTCGAGAATCATGAATTCGGTGACGGTCAGCGTGACATTTATTCCCTTCCACCGCACCAGATGGCGAGCCGGGTCCATTTCCAGATTGCCGCGGACAAGCGGCTCGGCTGATTCGTCATCCTGACCTTCGTCCAATGATTTGATAAATTCTGTCCGGCGCAAGATGGATTTTACCCGCGCGATAAGCAGGCGCTGCGAAAACGGCTTTTTGATATAATCGTCCGCACCCATTGCAAGGCCGAGTGCCTCGTCCAGCTCTTCATCTTTCGAGGTCAGGAAGATGACCGGCAAGTTCGACTTTTCACGCACTCTCCGGAGCAATTCCAGTCCGTCCATCTTTGGCATTTTAATATCGAAGACGGCAAGGTCCGGGGGGTTCTCGAGAATTGCATGAAGAGCGGCTTCGCTGTCAGAATAAACGCGCGTGATAAAACCTTCTGCCTGCATCGCAATCGATACCGAGGTCAATATATTGCGGTCGTCGTCGACAAGAGCAATATTGGCTGCCATTAATTTATGTTCCTTTGCCGCCCGCTCTGGATTTGACCTAGTGGATGGGATGTTATGTTTCAAGTCAACTCGTCGATCGCAGTATTTGCTTCTGACGTCGCAATCTGGCGAGGAATTCCGTAATTTCGTGGCGCCCGGTAGGAAGAAATTTGACCGACTCGCGATGGTCAAGTAAGCGCCGTTTCAAATTGCCAGATCGGCGTGACCTCAACCTGTTTCAAGCTTTAGGGGATTACCTGTGCCAAATGTTTCGTCTGTTTCTTTAAATGATCAAGGTTTTGTCAGTGCGGCAGAGCAGCACTGGAATCTGGGTGCCCCTGCATTGGTCGAAGCCGCCGTATCGCGTGGCGAAGGCCATTTGGCGAAAGACGGTCCGCTGGTCGTCGAGACAGGCAAGCACACCGGACGCTCCGCCAATGACAAATTCATTGTCCGTGATGCCGAAACCGAAGATAGTGTCTGGTGGGGAAAAACCAACGTCGGGATGACTCCGGATCATTTTGCTGCGCTGAAAGAAGATTTTCTTGCCGCACTGGCCGAGAAAGATACTTTGTTCGTTCAGGATCTTTTCGGTGGCTCGCAACCGGAACACCGGGTCAACGTCCGGATCATCAACGAGCTGGCCTGGCACAATCTTTTTATCCGCACGATGCTGGTCCGACCGAATGCTGCCGAACTCGCTGCGTTTGATCCCGAATATACCATCATCGATTTGCCCAGCTTTCAGGCTGACCCGGAACGTCACGGTACGCGCAGCGGCACCGTGATTGCCGTGAACCTTACCGAGAAGCTGATTTTGATCGGCGGCACCGCTTATGCCGGCGAGATGAAGAAATCCGTTTTCGGCTTGCTCAATTATTTGCTGCCACTCAATTCCGTTATGCCGATGCATTGCTCGGCCAATATCGGGCCAGAGGGCGATACGGCGATTTTCTTCGGCTTGTCTGGTACCGGCAAGACAACATTGTCTGCAGACGCCAGTCGCGTCCTGATCGGCGACGACGAGCATGGCTGGTCGGATACCGCAGTGTTTAATTTTGAAGGCGGCTGCTATGCAAAGATGATCCGCCTGTCAGAAGAAGCGGAGCCGGAAATTTACGCGACGACCCGCCGGTTCGGAACTGTGCTTGAAAATGTCGTTATGGACCCCGAGACTCGCGAACTGGATCTGGACGACAGCAGCAAAGCGGAAAATACCCGTGCTGCTTATCCGATCGATTTCATTCCGAATGTTTCGGAAAAAAATATGGGTCCGGTGCCGAAGAATCTGATCATGCTGACCGCTGACGCGTTCGGCGTATTGCCTCCAATCTCCCGGCTGACACCGGAGCAGGCAATGTATCATTTCCTTTCCGGCTATACCGCCAAGGTCGCCGGCACGGAAATCGGTGTGACCGAGCCGGAAGCAACATTCTCGACCTGTTTCGGCGCGCCGTTCATGCCGCGCCATCCTTCGGTTTACGGCAATCTGCTGAAAGAGCGGATCGCCAAGGGCGGTGTCCGTTGCTGGCTGGTGAACACGGGCTGGACCGGTGGCAAATATGGCGAAGGCAACCGTATGCCGATCAAGGCAACGCGCGCGTTGCTGAATGCGGCGCTGGATGGCAGCCTGAATGATGGCGAATTCCGGATTGACGACAATTTCGGTTTCGAAGTCCCGGTATCGGTATCCGGTGTGGACAGTGGAATTCTCGACCCCCGTTCAACATGGTCTGATCCGAGCGCTTATGACGAAACCGCTCAAAAGCTGGTTAATCTGTTCATTGATAATTTCGAACAATTTGCTGATCATGTTGATCAGAACGTCCGGGAAGCCGCACCTACTGCCGCGTAGCTTTCGGTAACATCTTTGCCTGGTCGACGTTGACGGCGCAGCTTTTGATAGTGATATCGACATGCGCCAGATCGTCGCTGGGTGAGAAGACCAGCGTTTCGCCATTGGACATGCCTTTCGCCTGGGCCGGGGAGTCCATCTTTCCGTGGGATACGAAATCGTCGATGATCCGAACGAGCCGATTTGCCACCTCGGCAGGCGTATAATCCGGAGGCGCTGTCAGGTGGATCTCCTGGCCGGCGAAATAGCGCAAACCGCTGGTGACGAAATAGCCGTTCCGCACTTCCGAAAACGAAGTTTGAAATAATGCGGGAAATGGCCCCCCGGCGAGATATTCTCCCGTTATCTCGTCAAAATAGCGAAAGTTCGTAATTCTGCCCGAGGGTGTCCATGCTGCAGCGGTGGCTTCAATCGCTTCTCCGATCCATTGGCCCAACAAGAGGATGCGATGGTTTATTGCGGGCAGATGCTTGGCGCTGGTCAAAATGTTCCTCACCGCCAAGCCGATAGACGATTCACCGGAAGTCGGGAGCCCGGTAAAAAGCCGATCAAATTTTTGCGTTGCAAAGCGCTGGGCGGTTTCATCTGCCGTGTAATGATTTAGCAGGAACGGCATTCCGTCAACGATGACCTCGACCATGTCCAGATCGTCGAACTTGGCGTCATTGACCGTTATTTTTCCGTTTGCTGCCTCGGGCCACGACAAATGCGCCAGATCAAAATCGCCCGGCAGGGAGGCTATTATGAGCAGAGGAGGTTCGGAATTCACGTGGCCAGTTCCGCTTCTCGATCATCTTGTTCTTTTTATGTTCTAGTCGAAATTGCACGCGAAAGCAATTCTGATGACGAGCCACTGCTTCGGCCGAGAAATCTGCGTTTTGCATGACCCTGTGTGGGATGCGGAAGATCATCGAAACAAATGATTGTCAGTCCGGCGATGCAGCCGTAACTATCCTGGCATGTCCAACCTGATATTATCCGTATTGATGCTGGCCGGAACAGCGCTGCTGGCCGGAGGCGTCTTTGTCCTGCGCAAGGGCGACAACAAAAAGCAGGGCTGGCTGATGCTCGTCGCCGCTGCTGTGATGTTCGCGAATGTAGGAATCGGGCTGATTCCTGTCCCCGACAGCAATCAGCCATTGTCGGCGCCGTCCGCCGACTGATCCTATTTGATCGGCGAATCCGGCGCGAGCCGCATGTCGAGATAATTGTCGATCGAACCCATCAGCAATTCCATTTCATTTTCGTAAAAATGATTGGCGCGTGGAATCTCGTCGTGATGGATCGTGATATGTTTCTGGGTCCGCAGCTTGTCGACCAGTTTCTGGACAGCACCGGGGGTGACGACTTCATCATTCACACCCTGAACGATGATACCCGATGACGGGCAGGGGGCGAGGAAGTTGAAGTCATACATATTGGCCGGCGGCGATACCGAGATGAAACCGCGGATTTCCGGACGGCGCATCAAGAGCTGCATGCCGATCCAGGCACCGAAGCTATAGCCGGCGATCCAGGTGGTCTGCGCCTCGGGATGGAAGCTTTGAATCCAGTCCAGAGCCGATGCGGCATCTGACAATTCGCCAATACCATTGTCGAATGTGCCCTGAGAACGACCAACGCCGCGGAAATTGAAACGCAAAGTCGCGAAACCGCGCTTGACGAATGTCTTGTACATCGCCTGCGTGATCCGGTCGTTCATTGTCCCGCCGGCTTGCGGATGGGGATGTAAAATCATTGCAACCGGTGCGCGGTCACGGGGTCCTGGGCTGAAACGGCCTTCGAGGCGGCCTTCGGGTCCGGTAAAAATTACGTCAGGCATGGATTTTCAATTCTTCGATCTAGATTGTCGTCTCCAGAGCGCGAGAAGTCAGAATAGCTTTTGCGCTGGATGCAGCGTCTATATAGGGAGAGTGAACAAATCCGCAACTCAATCCAGCACGCCAGAGAGTTTTTGCCAATATGGTGACCGAGTCCAAACGCATCTATCTTGACTATGCCGCTACCGCGCCGATGCTGGATGCTGCCAAAAAGGCGTGCGCCGAGGGTTTCAAGAATTGGGCCAATCCGTCTTCACCCCATGGCGACGGGCGTGCGGCGCAAGCAATGCTGGAAAATGCGCGGCAGCGATTCAAGGCAGCGCTGGACTGGAAAGGCGACGTTATTTTTACCGGCGGGGCAAGCGAGGCGGTCCAGATTGCGCTCACCAAGTCCAAGCCGGAAATGCAATATATATCACCCGTCGAACATGATGTGGTCCTGAGATTCGCGCAAAATGCCATGTCTATTCCGGTCGACATGAACGGGATGGTGATTCCGATGAACCTGAACCACCTGCTGAAGGGTGCTGATGGGCCAGCCCTGGTAGCCATACAGTCGGTCAATAATGAAACGGGCGTGATCCAGGACCTGGACGAGCTGTCGAAAGTCGTCCGCGACCGGGGCAGCCATCTTCTCGCCGATTGCTCGCAATCAATCGGGAAAATGCCGTTGCCCGATGCCGATATGATCGTCGTGGCCGGGCATAAATTTGGCGGGCCACCGGGAGTCGGCGCCCTGCTGGTCAAGGATCTGAGGCTACTCGAAGCCGATGGCGGGCAGGAGCAGGGTTATCGGTCCGGCACGCAGAACCTGCCTTATATCATGGGCATGACGGCCGCCTTGGAAGCACCCGTCAACTGGGCCGGACGGGCGTCGGAACTGCGCCAGCATCTTGACGACGCGATCCGCAAGGAAGGTGGTTCGGTGATCGCCGAAAAAGCGCCGCGCATCGCTACTATCGCCAGCTATCATATGCCCGGGGTGGCCGCCAATACGCAGCTGATCAAATTTGACATGGCGGGTTTTTCGGTCTCCGCCGGTAGCGCCTGTTCATCGGGAACGCTGAAGACCAGCCATGTGCTCGAGGCGATGGGCACCGACCCGCAGTTGGCGCGCGAAGTGATCCGTGTCAGCATTGGCCGCGATACTAGCCGGAGCGATATTTATGCCTTCATCGAGAAATGGAAATCGATCTTCGCGGAATCCCGGCGAAGCTGAGCTGGAGCAATGAGCGTCATCTATCTTGATAACCAGGCGACCACGCCGCTCGCTCCAGAGGCTCTCGAGGCCATGCTCCCCTGGTTGAAAGACAATTTCGGCAATCCGCACAGTTCACATGTGATGGGGCGGCAGGCGGCCGCTGCGGTCGAAGTCGCTCGTGAACAGGTTGCCGCTTTGCTCCCTCCGGGAGGGCGCGTGATTTTCACCGCCAGCGCGACCGAAGCGATCAATCTGGCGATGGGCGCTTCCCGCAACCGCCAAGGCCGTGACGAGATCGCGATAATCGATACGGAACATGCCGCAGTGCGCGATACGGCGCTTTGGTACGGCACACAGGGTTTTGACACGAAACTGATCCCGGTCGATGCGCAGGGGCTGGTCAAAATGGAAGATTTGGAAACATGTTTTGGCCAGAAAACTGCGCTTGTCGGGGCGATGCTGGTCAACAACGAGATAGGGACCATTCAGCCGGTCGATCAGATCACAGACCTGGCTCACCGGGCCGGCGCGTTGATGCTCTGCGACGCGGTGCAGGGGTTCGGCCGGATCGACATTCCGCAACGGGCGGACCTGATCGCGCTTTCCGGTCACAAGATTTACGGCCCCAAAGGTATCGGCGCCCTATGGGTGCGGAGTGGTATCGATATACCTCCCTTGATCCATGGTGGTGGTCAGGAACAGGGGATCCGGTCGGGTACGCTTTCCCCGGCATTATGTGCGGGACTAGGAGCCGCGGCGAAGGTCTGCGCCGAACGCCGGGACGAGGACATCGAGCATATTGCGAATTTGGCCGAAGCCGCGCGCGGTCTGTTCGGGGCCTGGACGGTCAACGGATCACTCGATCATCGTTATCCCGGCAATCTCAATATCCGGCGCGACGGGCTTGATGTCGGACGCCTGATGTCGACCGTTCGCGGCGTGGCATTCTCAGCCGGATCGGCCTGTGCCAGCGGTTCGGGACGCCCGAGCCATGTTCTGGCAGCTTTGGGGCTGGCACCCGCGCAGATTAAATCCTCTATCCGTCTGGGATTCGGCCGCTACAACAATATCGACGAGGTGGAACAGGCGGCACGCCTGATCAATGACGCGGCGGAGGAACAGCTATCATGAAGAAAATCACGGTCCATTTCGTCAAGGCGGACGGCGAAATCATTTCCGCCGAGGCATCGGAAGGCGACAATCTGCTGACGGTCGCGCAAATTCACGACCAGCCGCTTGAGGGGACCTGCGAAGGGCAGATGGCCTGTTCTACCTGTCACGTGATCGTCGAGGCGACCGATTTTGACAAATTGCCCGAAGCGACCGAGATGGAAGAAGATATGCTCGACCTCGCCGCCGGAGCGCGCCGCACCAGCCGCCTGGCCTGCCAGATTACGCTGACGGCCGACCTTGATGGCCTGACCGTGCATCTGCCGGTTGAAAGCCATAATATGCAGATCGTCTAACGGCTTGCATTTTTGCCCGACTCCCACCATATGCGCAGCGGGAGTCGGGTGGACGCAGTCTTCGCCAACCCGGTCAGGTCCGGAAGGAAGCAGCCGCAACGATTTTTCTGCGGGTCGCCCGGCTCCTACTTTGAAACACCGCCATGTTTTTGCTGCGGTTGAAAGTTTCAATCCTCCCTGCAATCGATAGTTCAGCGGATTCTGTCGCTAATTCCGGAACAGACTCGCTATTGAGGGTGAATAGCCTTCGACAAGCCGGGACCTCTCGCCTAAACTCTCCGGCACATGTCCGATTCACAAGATATTTTTGCTGCAGGCGGTGTCGATGCACCAGAACAGCCTGCCCCCGGTGCGGCCCAGCCCTATCGGGTGCTGGCGCGCAAATACCGCCCGTCGAAATTTTCCGAACTGATCGGCCAGGATGCGATGGTCCAGACGCTGGGCAACGCGATCAAGCGCGACCGGCTCGCCCATGCGTTCCTGATGACCGGGGTCCGCGGTGTCGGCAAAACGTCGACGGCGAGATTGATCGCAAAAGCGCTGAACTGCATCGGCGAAGACGGGCAGGGCGGTCCGACGATCGATCCCTGTGGCCGGTGCGAACCGTGCCGCAGCATTGCCGAAGGCAGCTTTATCGATGTCATCGAAATGGATGCCGCCAGCCATACCGGCGTCGACGATGTTCGCGAGATCATCGAGGCGGTGCGTTATTCCTCGGTTTCGGCGCGCTATAAAATCTACATCATCGACGAAGTCCACATGCTGTCGAAAAACGCCTTCAACGCGTTGCTGAAGACGCTCGAAGAACCACCGCCGCATGTGAAATTCATTTTCGCGACCACCGAGGTCAACAAGGTTCCGATTACCGTTCTGTCCCGGTGCCAGCGCTTTGACCTGAAACGGATCAGCGCCGCGCAATTATCGGCGCATTTCGGGATGATCGTCGAAAAAGAAGGCGTGACCGCCGAGCAGGAAGCGCTCGATCTGATCGCGCAGGCGGCCGAAGGATCGGTCCGCGACGGTCTTTCGATTCTCGATCAGGCTATTGCCCATGCCGATATGGATGGCGATGGTGAGGTCAAGGCAGTCCAGATCCGTGATATGCTGGGTCTGTCCGATCGCGGCGCGGTCCGGCGACTATTTGCAAAATTGCTCGAAGGCGATTCGGCGGCGCTGCTCGATGCGATCGCCGAACAATATAAAATCGGCGTGGAGCCCTTGTCGCTGATGAACGGATTGCTGTCGCTTTCGCATCAGGTGACCCTGTTCAAGGTCGGCAGAGCCAGTGACCCGACATTGTCGGATGATGCCAAACAGCAATTTTCCGACTGGGCCCGGCAGCTTTCCTATCCGGTCCTGCACCGGCTTTGGCAGCTCTTGCTCAAGGGCTATCAGGAAGTCCAGCAAGCGCATTTGCCGCGTGAAGCCTGCGAGATGGCCCTGCTTCGGGTGCTCTGTGCCGCCGATATGCCCGATCCGGGAAAACTCGCGAAAATGCTGGAGCAGGGAGCGGCGACGACTGGTAGCGCTCCACAAGCCCAGCAGGCGGCGCCGCCTCCACCGATGGCAGAGCCCGTCGCGCAGGTGAATCCAGATCCCGCTCCAGCGCCGGTTGCTGCGCACGAACCGCAAACCAGCCCGCTTCCCGACCGGTTTTCCGACGTCGTCAAAACGGTAGGGCGGGTTTCGGCAGTTCTGGAAAGCATATTAATCGCAGACATGCGCCTGATATCGCTTGATCCGCCCAATGTCATCTACCAGCCGGTACGCGCGATAGGCGACGCCGATATCCGGAAAATCACCGACGCGCTGCGTCAGGAAACCGGGCAGGACTGGAAATTCACCGAAGGGCAGGGTGAGGCGCAGCCTAGTCTTGTCGAACAGGAACAACAGATCAGAGCTGCGGCGCGGCAGGCGATATTGGATGCGCCGCTGGTGAAGGCTGCGTTTGAAGCCTTTCCCGACGCCCAGTTGCTGGAGGATGAAGGTCCTCGCCCACAAGAATCAAGGAGCGCATAGCCATGAAATCGATGGAAGAAATGATGAAAGCCGCGCAGGAAGCCGCGCAGCAGGTCCAGACCCAGATGGAAGAGGCACAGAAAAAGCTGGATAGCCTTGAAGTCGAAGGACAGGCCGGCGGCGGACTGGTCAAGGTCAAGGCAACCGCAAAAGGCCGTGTGCTGGCGGTAACAATTGATGAAAGCCTGATGAAAGCCGAAGAAAAGCAGATGCTCGAGGATCTGGTCGCAGCGGCATTTAACGATGCCCGCAACCGCGCCGATGCGGTGAGCAGCGAGGAAATGGGCAAGATGACCAGCGGTATGCAGTTACCCCCAGGTTTTAAACTGCCATTTTAGGGGCTGCTCCCGTTCGAACGCATAACGCTTGAAGTGTCTCTTACAGCCACCATATAGTGTCTAGAAGCGCTGTTGCAGCGCAGTATGTGGAGTAGAAATGTCCGAGATCGAAGCCAATCCCATCCCTGAAGCCAAGGCCCTGCCGTTGTTGCCATTGCGCGACATAGTGGTGTTCCCGAATATGATCGTGCCGCTGTTTGTCGGTCGCGACAAATCCGTGGTCGCGCTCGAAAAAGCGATGGATTCCGACAAGGAAATTTTTCTCGTCGCGCAACTTGATCCGGCGGAAGATGATCCGGTTCGCGACCAACTCTATGATCTCGGTGTGGTCGCGACCGTATTGCAGTTGCTGAAACTGCCCGACGGCACCGTTCGGGTGCTGGTCGAAGGCAAGCAACGCGCCAAGCATCTGTCGCTCGAAGAAAAATCGGATGGCTATGTATTGGCTTCTGTCGAATTGCTCGAAGAGCAGGCTGTCGAAGGGGCCCAGGCTTCCGCGCTGATGCGCTCTGTCGTCGACCAGTTTGAAAATTATTCCAAGCTCAACAAGAAAATGCCTGCCGAAACCGTGGTGCAATTGGGCGAGATTGACGATGCTGCCCGCCTTGCTGATGCTGTGGCCGCCAACATCAATGTGAAGGTCGCCGACAAGCAGAGCCTTTTGATGGAGAGCGATCCCACCAAGCGTCTCGAAATGGTCTTTGCCTTCATGGAAGGCGAACTGGGCGTATTGCAGGTCGAGAAGAAAATCCGTGGCCGTGTGAAGCGGCAGATGGAGAAGACCCAGCGCGAATATTATCTCAACGAGCAAATGAAAGCCATCCAGAAGGAACTGGGCGACGGCGAAGACGGAGAAGGCGACGAGCTCGGCGAACTTGCCAAGAAAATCAAGGAGCTGAAGCTTTCCAAGGAAGCGAAAGCCAAGGCAGGCGCCGAGCTGAAAAAGCTCAAGGGCATGCAGCCGATGTCGGCCGAAGCAACCGTGACGCGCAACTATCTCGACGTGTTGCTGGGACTGCCTTGGGGCAAGAAGTCGCGGCTCAAGAAAGATCTGAAACAGGCCGAGAAGGTCCTGGACGATGACCATTTCGCGCTCGAGAAAGTCAAGGAACGGATTCTTGAATATCTCGCGGTGCAGACCCGTACCAACAAGCTGAAAGGCCCGATCCTGTGCCTCGTCGGTCCTCCCGGCGTCGGCAAGACATCGCTTGGCCGGTCGATCGCCCGGGCTACCGGACGGGAATTTGTCCGCCAGTCACTGGGCGGCGTGCGCGACGAAGCGGAAATCCGCGGCCATCGCAGAACCTATATCGGCTCGCTTCCCGGCAAGATTGTTTCCAATCTCAAAAAGGCAGGCACGTCCAACCCCTTGTTCCTGCTCGACGAGATTGACAAGCTGGGCCAGGATTTCCGCGGCGATCCGGCATCGGCTTTGCTTGAAGTGCTCGATCCGGAACAGAATGACAAGTTCCAGGACCATTATCTGGAAATCGACATCGATCTGTCGGACGTCATGTTTGTGACCACCGCCAACTCGCTCAATCTGCCACAGCCTTTGCTGGACCGGATGGAGATCATCCGTCTCGAAGGCTATACCGAGGACGAGAAGGTCGAAATTGCCAAACGCCATCTGCTCGAAAAGCAGATCGAGGCCCATGGTCTGAAAAAAGGCGAGTTTTCCCTGCGCGAAGACGCGCTGCGTGATCTGATCCGATATTATACCCGGGAAGCCGGTGTCAGGACGCTCGAACGCGAAATCGCCAAATTGGCGCGCAAGGCTTTGCGCCGCATTCTCGAAGGCGATTATAAGAGCGTTGAAATCACGCCCGACAATCTTGCGGAATATGCCGGCGTCAGGAAATACCGCCATGGCATCGGCGAGGAGGAAAACCAGGTCGGGGCCGTAACCGGTCTCGCCTGGACCGAAGTCGGTGGCGAACTGCTGACGATTGAATCGGTCACCGTATCGGGCAAGGGCCAGATCAAGACCACCGGTACGCTGGGCGACGTGATGAACGAGTCGATCCAGACCGCGCTCTCCTTTGTGAAGGCGCGTGCGCCTTCCTACGGCATCAAGCCGAGTGTGTTCAGCCGCAAGGACATCCATATCCATCTGCCCGAAGGCGCTGTGCCGAAAGACGGCCCGTCCGCCGGTGTCGGTATCGTCACCGCGATCGTCTCGACACTGACCGGAATTCCCGTTCGCCGTGATGTTGCGATGACCGGCGAAGTCACTTTGCGTGGCCGGATCTTGCCGATCGGCGGATTGAAGGAAAAACTGCTGGCGGCATTGCGTGGTGGAATTACCACCGTGTTGATTCCGGCCGACAATGAGAAGGACCTGGTCGAGATACCGGAAAATATCACGTCGAAGCTGAAGATAATCCCCTTGAAACATGTCGATGAAGTGCTCGCCGTGGCGCTGGCAGAGAAAGTGGAGCCGATAGAGTGGAGCGATGCGGACGAACTCGCCAGCCACGCGACCGCACCGGTTCCAGACGACGGGGTTTCAGCGGCGCGTCATTGAACGACTGTCATCATCGAGTCGCGGTCGGGAAATGAAGGTGAAATTCGGCTGTAAATTATCCAAAACAACCAAAGCGTTGCCGCACATCTGATCATTTACCATGTTTTGTCGTAAAAAATGGGGGTTTGGCGCGGAAAACAGCGGTTTTACTTTGACTCACTCGGATAATTTCGCATTACTGCCGCCAGACAAAGCTGCGATTCAAACGAATTGCCATCAGAGAAGGGGGGATACCCAGAATGAATAAACAGGATCTTATCAGTAACGTTGCAGACCACAGTGGTCTCAGCAAGAGTGATGCCGGCAAAGCGGTAGATGCCGTATTTGAATCCATTACCAGCGCATTGTCAGGCGGCGGCGAAGTTCGTCTCGTTGGCTTCGGTACATTCTCGACTTCAAAGCGTAAGGCTTCCACCGGCCGTAACCCGCGTACCGGTGAACCAATGCAGATTCCTGCATCGACACAAGCAAAGTTCAAAGCCGGCAAGGGCTTGAAAGACGCCGTAAACTAAACACCAAATCGGGGAGCAGAGTATCGCTCCCCATTTTTTCGCACTTTGTTCTGGAAAAAATCAGGCGGGACCTCGAAAAGAGGCCCGCCTTTTTCTATGGGCACCGGCCGTGTGGCCTCGGCTTGCAATCTGCTCCTTGCTTCTTACATAAGGTCTTCGCAGATACCAAAAATATGGAAGCTTCTATGGCAGGCGGTTGGGCGCGGGATGGCGCGGTACAGGACCAGATTGACGATACGATTGCCGATGCGGTGAAACGCGCGCGCGCCGATATGCCGTCGGGAGAAGCTGCCAAATATTGCGCGGAATGCGGCGAAGAAATCCCCGAAGCCCGCCGTCGCGCCTTGCCGGGTACCCGTACCTGTGTTGTGTGCCAGTCAGCTCGTGATGCGGACCGGAAGGTAGCCGGCATCAATCGGCGTGGAAGCAAGGATAGCCAGCTGCGTTAGGCGTTCGAGAGCCTTGGGCTGTCCATAGCACCCGAGCTTATGCTGGAAAACTCAGACGCGACTTCGAAAATGTGCGCACATTTTCCATGGCCAGTCGAAACCGCCGCAGTTACGATCCGTTTGTCTGGTGACAGCGGCCGGTGATTGCCGGAAACCATCCGCCGGATGGTTTCTTTTTCGGAAAAATGGTAGACGCTGAGGGGTTCGAACCCACGACCCGCTGATTAAGAGTGTGTCACAGTTTCATTTAGGAAACCTATCAAAATTCTAGAATATGACCGATATAGGTCCATTAAAAGCATGTCACTCGTCGTCATCCAAAGACATAAAAGCATCCAAGCATTCACAGGATGCGCTAACAAGACGGACACAAGACGGACATGACAAGAGAGAAAATAACAGATCAGTTAGTGCGTAAGCTGGCACCGCCAGATAAAGGTAATCAGAGCATTGTCCGGGACACCACGATAAATGGGTTTGCCGTTCGTATCACCTCGAAATCCCATGTTTCTTTCATCTTCAACTATGTTAGCAACGCGGTGCAGCGCCGTATGACCATTGGTTCTCCTCCTTCGTGGTCGGTCGCTGCCGCACGAGAAGAGGCAAAGCGCCTCAGACGGCTAGTCGATACCGGTGTTGATCCCTTGCAGGAACGAGTAGCAGCGCGAAATGAGGAAACGCTCTCGGACCTTTGGCCTAGATATAAAATTGAAATGGCCTGCCCCATTAGGGTGGTCCACCGGCTAAGTTAGAGTTCCGGCGGTTAAGGTCGCCCTGCTGGGCGGCCCGG
>CANLBM010000019.1 GCA_947488845.1 uncultured Sphingomonadaceae bacterium
GGGCCGCCCAGCAGGGCGACCTTAACCGCCGGAACTCTAACTTAGCCGGTGGACCACCCTAATGGGGCAGGCCACCACGCCTGTCGCAGGGACGGAGAAGACAATAAGCGATTGGTAGCGGTGTAGGACAGCGGTTTTTCGCACCCTCTCCCCTGAGGAGAAAGGATTGGTAAGTTTCGCAAACTATCATCGTAAGTATTGGAATATATTGTAAAAATTCAGTTGCGATCAGGATTACAGCGACCGGAAATAATCGTCCCAGCTTTGATGCGGCCTTCCTGTGGCCGCCTGATAATCGCCGGCCCTGTCGAGCGCGCCGTTGCGGATGCCTTCATAGATACCGGCGATCACGGTTCCGATGAATTCACCCAGTTCCGCAATCCGTTCCTCGCGATATTCAGCGACCGACATCGAGCGATATTGAAGCTGTGTTCCGAACGTCCGGTTCAGATATTCCACAAGCTGCGCCTGGGTAAGCAATTCGCCATGGAGATTATAGGTTTGGCCATCATGCTTGGGATCGGTCAACATGCAGGCATAGGCGTAAGCCAGTTCTGGTCGGGTGGTATATCCGCATTTCCCGTCATCAGCACAGTTGGCGATTTCACCCCGTGCCTTGTACGTCTCGATATATTCCACATCGGGCTCGATATAGATTCCGTTGCGGCCGATCGCCCAGGCAAGCCCGCTCGCCCTTATGTCCGCCTCGGTCTGACGATTGCTTTGCACAATGGGCGAAAAGTCAGTGCCTTTTCCGGCACCCTGGATGCTGGTGTAGACGATCTTCTTCACACCGGCAGAGGCGGCTGCGTTTATCACGTTGCGATGCTGTTGGATACGATCGTCGGGCGCCGCCATCCCCGACACAAGAAGCACCGTATCGACACCCGACAGTGACCGCTCCAGCTGTTCGCGATCGTTATAGTCACCGGCACGAACTTCGATATCCATGCCTTTTGCCTTTTCGGGCGTGCGCGCGAGACCGATGACCGGTCCGCCGCTGTTCATTCCGGAAAGAGCCTTGGCGATTTCCTCTCCGAGATGACCGGTGACGGCGGTAACGGCAATGCTCATGGTGATATTTCCTGATTCTTGTCGAGAAAGATTATAGCGCCAGTGTACCAACTGAAACAGACTGACACAATTGCCCTATCCAAACGGCCGGTAAATATCCGCTTGTGGCCGGGTAAACCACTCCGGCCCCGACGCTGTCATATAGAAATGGTCTTCCAGCCGGATGCCATATTGGCCGGGTACCACGATCATCGGTTCGTTGGAAAAGCACATACCCGCCGCCAGCGGTGTCCGGTCTCCTTTGACGAGATAGGGGCCTTCGTGGATATCCAGACCGATGCCGTGGCCCGTGCGGTGCGGGAGGCCCGGCAAGTCATAGTCGGGGCCGAGACCGTGGCTGATCAGCACGTTGCGGGCGGCTTTGTCTACATCTTCGCAGCGCGTGCCTATGGCGGCGGCGGCGAACGCGGCTTGCTGGGCTTCTTTCTCCGCGTGCCAGAGTCGTTCGATCCCGCTGTCCAGTCTCGTCAGGGCATAGGTGCGGGTGATATCGCTATTATAGCCGTCGATCGTGCAGCCGGTGTCGATCAGGATCAGTTCACCCTCCTGCAACGCCGGGTCGCCGGGCACGCCGTGCGGGTGGGAGGTCGCCTCACCAAATTGCACGGCGCAAAAGCTGTTACCGCCATCGGCGCCGCCGGCGCCGTGCAGGCGATCGATTTCGGCGATCACGGCGCTGGCTTTCATGCCCGGCCTGATCCACTCGAAGACCGTCTGATGGACCGACAGCGTCAGCTGCATCGCCGCAATCATCAGATCGATCTCGGCCTGTGATTTTATAGCGCGCAGCGGCGCAATGATGGAGGCGGCAGAGCCATGGAGGACCGGTTTTTCCAGCTGTGCCAGCGCATCGAACAGGCGTGCGGCATGACCGTAGGAACATTCGGGATCGAGCGCGCATTGCTGACAGCCCGCGTCCGCCAACAGAGACGCGATCAGCGCGAACGGGCTTTCATGCTCCTCCCAGAATGCCATTTCCGAAGCCATCGGGAATTTGGCGCGGATCGCGGATTCCTCGAATTTCGGGCAGATGAAGATCGTGCGATCCGCCGTCAGCAATATCCCGACAAAGCGCTCGCTCTCATAGAATGCCTCGGCGAAGAAATAGCGCATATTGCTGCCCGGCGTGATCAGGATCGCATCCAGCCCGTTTGCGGACATGGTCTGGCGCAGATTGTCCAGCCGCTGTTCGCGTTCGGCGTTCCCGATCGATGGCGGTCGCGATGCTGTGGTCATGCCGGGAAACTCGAGTAAGGGTCCGCCAATGCTACGATCACAACCGATCGGCGTGCCAGAGCAAATGATCTGCCATATAGGTGGAGATGAAATAATAGCTGTGGTCATAGCCTTCGCGCATATTCAGGCTGAGCTTTATTCCCGCCTTGTCGCATGCGTCCGCCAACAATTGCGGCTTCAGCTGTTCCTCGAGAAAATTATCGCTCGTTCCCTGATCGACCAGGATGTCGGCAACGCGCGCGCCGTCCTCGATCAGCGCGCAAGCATCATATTCGCGCCACGCCGCCTGATCGTTGCCGATATAGCCACCCAGCGCCTTCACACCCCAGGGGCAGTGGATCGGCGAGACAATCGGCGAGAAAGCCGACACGCTTTTAAAGCGATCCGGATTGCGCAGCGCGATGGTCAGCGCCCCATGGCCGCCCATACTGTGGCCGAATATGGCCTGCCGTTCCATATCGACCGGGAATTCCCTGACGATCAAGGCTGGCAGTTCCTGTTCGATATAGCTGCGCATGCGGAAATGCTTCGCCCACGGCTCTTCGGTAGCATCGACGTAAAAGCCGGCGCCCTGCCCCATGTCATAGGCCTCGTCATCGGCCACGCCTTCGCCGCGCGGCGAAGTGTCCGGCGCGACAATGATCAGGCCCAATTCGCTGGCAGCCTTGCGATATTCACCCTTTTCCATGACATTGGCATGGGTGCAGGTCAGCCCGGACAAATACCAGACGACCGGCAGTTTTACGCCTTGTTCATGATCGGGAACATAGACGGCGAAGGTCATCTCCGTGCCGGTTTCAGCGGACGCATGGGAATAGACCCCCTGCGTTCCGGCGAAGCTTCTGTTGGTGGAGATAGTCTCCATTAAAAGACGACCACGCTGCGGATGCTTTCGCCGGCGTGCATCAGGTCAAAGCCCTTGTTGATCTCTTCCAGCGACAATGTGTGGGTGATCATCGGGTCGATCTCGATCTTGCCGTTGACATACCAGTCGACGATTTTCGGAACATCGGTCCGGCCGCGTGCGCCGCCGAACGCCGTGCCTTTCCAGACCCGTCCCGTGACGAGCTGGAATGGCCGGGTGGAGATTTCCTTACCGGCTTCGGCCACGCCGATGATTATGCTTTCGCCCCAGCCGCGATGACAGGCTTCGAGAGCCTGACGCATCACGTCGGTATTGCCGGTGCAATCGAAGGTATAATCCGCGCCGCCGTCGGTCAGCGCGACCAGATGTTCGACGATATCGCCCTTGATCTTCTTCGGATTGACGAAATGGGTCATGCCGAATCTTTTGCCCCATTCCTCGCGGTCGTCGTTGATATCGACACCGATGATCTTGTCCGCGCCGACCATCCGCGCGCCTTGCAGCACGTTCAAGCCAATGCCGCCAAGACCGAAGACGATGACATTGGAGCCGGGCTCCACTTTCGCCGTGTTGGTCACCGCGCCGACGCCGGTGGTGACGCCGCAGCCGATATAGCAGCTGGTGTTGAACGGCGCGTCGGTGCGGATCTTGGCAACCGCAATTTCCGGCACGACGATGAAGTTGGAGAAGGTCGAGCAGCCCATATAATGATAAATCGCTTCGCCCTTGTAGGACATGCGGCTGGTGCCGTCGGGCATCAGCCCCTGCCCCTGGGTCGCGCGGATCGCGGTGCACAGGTTGGTCTTGCCCGACAGGCAGCTTTTGCACTGGCGGCATTCCGGCGTGTAGAGTGGAATCACATGATCGTCGGGCGCCACCGAGGTCACGCCGGCTCCGACTTCGCGCACGATACCGGCGCCTTCATGGCCAAGCACGCTCGGGAACTTGCCTTCGCTGTCCAGACCATCGAGCGTATAGGCATCGGTGTGGCAAATACCGGTCGCCATGATCTCGACCAGCACTTCGCCCGCTTTCGGACCCTCCAGATCAAGCTCGACAATCTCGAGTGGCTTCTTGGCTTCAAATGCTACGGCTGCGCGGGTTTTCATATTAGGGATATTCCTCGGTTAAACAATTTTCGCTGTTGTAGTTCACAGTGGTCAGTGTCCGCAAGGCCCACTTTGCAATTTGATCGGGCCGGATACGCAACAATCTTTGATTTGACCAAGGCACCGGATTGACGGTTGATCTTCCCGCCGCAATCGTTTCAATGAAATAGACATTGGGAGAAGCAGAATTGATCCAGGATTATACGGACATACGCGAAGAGGTCGCCAAGCTTTGCCAGAAATTCCCGGGAGAATATTGGCGGGCACGGGACAAGGCGCGCGAATATCCCAGCGATTTTGTCGCAGCGCTCGGTGAAGCGGGCTATCTTGCGGCGCTGATCCCCGAGGAATTTGGCGGCGCCGGATTGCCGATCTCGGCGGCAGCGGCGATCCTCGAGGAAATCCAGGCGCAGGGCTGCAACGGCGGCGCTGTGCACGCGCAAATGTATATCATGGGCACGATGTTGCGCCATGGATCGGACGCGCAAAAAGCACAATATCTGCCGAAAATCGCGACTGGCGAACTCCGCCTGCAGGCCTTTGGCGTGACCGAACCGACCAGCGGCACCGATACGCTGGCGCTGAAGACCGTGGCCAAGCGGGACGGCGATGATTATGTCATCAATGGCCAGAAATTATGGACCAGCCGCGCCGAGCATAGTGACCTGATGCTGTTGCTCGCCCGCACTACGCCGCGTGATCAGGTGGCCAAGCGCACCGATGGCCTGTCGGTATTTCTCGTCGACATGAACGCGGCCAAGGACAACGGGCTGACCATCCGGCCGATCGACACGATGATGAACCACAGTACCACCGAATTGTTCTTCGACAATATGCGCGTACCCGCCGCCAATCTGATCGGCGAGGAAGGCAATGGCTTTCGCTATATCCTCTCCGGCATGAATGCCGAGCGGTTGCTGATTGCGGCGGAATGTATCGGGGACGCCAAATGGTTCATCGAGAAAGCAACCGCCTATGCCAAGGAGCGGGTGCTGTTCGACCGGCCGATCGGCCAGAACCAGGGCGTCCAGTTCCCGATTGCCCGTGCCTATGCGCAGATGCGCGCCGCCGAGCTGCTGGTTCACGAGGGCCTGCGCAAATATGAAGCCGGCGAAAATTGCGGCGAGGAAGCCAATATGGCCAAGATGCTCGCCGCCGACGCCAGCTGGGCCGCCGGAGAAGCCTGCGTCCAGACCCACGGCGGCTTCGGCTTTGCTGCGGAATATGACGTCGAGCGCAAGTTCCGCGAGACCCGGCTCTATCAGGTCGCTCCGATCAGCACCAATATGATCCTCTCCTATGTCGCCGAACATGTGCTGGGTCTGCCGAGGAGCTATTGATGAGCGACTGGGCAGACTGGATCGGCAATAGCGAGACGCGCCATGACGTGATCACGCCGGGCCTGCTGCACCGCTTTTGCGCGACCATCGACCAGCCGGTCACCGACGACATTCCGCAAGGGCTGCACTGGTGTCTTGGCCTGCCCGATACACCGACCGCGCAGCTCGCCGAAGACGGTCATCCGGCAAAGGGCGGTTTCCTGCCGCCGATTCCCCTGCCCCGCCGCATGTGGGCTTCGAGCAGCGTTTCGTTCGAACACCCGCTGCAGCTCGGCGACGAAATTTCGCGCGTTTCGACCGTCGCCAGCATAGAGGAGAAATCCGGCAAGTCGGGCGATCTGGTGTTTGTCGCGGTCGACCATGAAACCCGCGTCGGCGATATTGTCGCGATCAGGGAGCGACAGAATATCGTCTATCGCGAACCGGCCGCAGCTTCGGCACCGGCACGCCAGACCAGCAGCGCAGCGCCGGACCTTCAGGACTGGGACTGGCAACAGACAATCGTCCCGTCCGAGCCCTTGCTATACCGCTATTCGGCGCTGACCTTCAACAGTCACCGCATCCATTATGACCGGCCCTATGCGATGGACAAAGAAGGCTATCCCGGTCTGGTCGTGCAGGGACCGCTGATGGCGACATTGTTGCTCAATCTGGCCGCACGCGAACTGGGAGTAAACAGGCTCTCAAGCTTTTCCTTCCGGGGCCAGGCGCCCGCTTTCGCCAATGCCGCGATCTATCTCGTCGGCAAACAGGAGGACGAGAATATTGCGCTCGCCGTGATCGGCCAAGACGGAAAAGAGATCATGACCGCGCAGGCCGCGATATAGGGGGAACGGAACCCTCCGTTCGTGCTGAGCCTGTCGAAGCATGATGGCGCGCACCCGTCCTTCGACTGGCTCAGGACGAACGGGAGCGAGCCGAGATACCCAATTCCAGCCGCAAAAGAAAAGCCCGGCGGCTGCGGTTCACGCAGCCACCGGGCTTTCCAGCACATCATGCCAGCCTAGAAACGGTCGGCGTTCATCACCTTGGTCCAGGCCGCAGCAAAGTCTTCGACAAATTGCTGGTCGGCGTCATCCGACGCATAGACTTCCGCAACCGCGCGCAATTCCGAATTGGATCCGAAGATCAGGTCAACCGGCGTCGCGGTCCAGACCAGTTTGCCCGTCTCGCGGTCGCGGCCCTCGTATAGGCCCATGTTCGCATCCGACTTCGCCCATTTGGTTTTCATGTCGAGCAGATTGACGAAAAAGTCGTTGCTCAACTGGCCGGGGCTGTCGGTAAAGACGCCATGGGACGCCTTGCCCGCGTTGGCGTTGAGGCTCCGCAACCCGCCGACCAGCACCGTCATTTCCGGTACCGTCAGGTTGAGCGCATCGGCCTTGTCGACCAATGCTGCCGCTGGCGCCATATCCGCACCGGCTGCATAATAGTTGCGGAAGCCATCGGCCTTGGGCTCGAGATAGGCAAAGGATGCCGCGTCGGTCTGCTCCTGCGTGGCATCGACGCGTCCGGGCGTGAACGGCAGGCTGACCTTGTGGCCCGCCTTGCTCGCCGCCTGCTCGACCGCAGCATAGCCGCCAAGAACAATCAGGTCAGCCAGCGAAACCTGCTTGCCGCCCTTGGCACTCCGGTTGAAATCCTTCTGGATCGCCTCCAGCTTGCCCAGCACCTTGGTCAGTTCCGCCTTGTCATTGACGGCCCAGTTGCGTTGCGGTTCGAGCCGCAGTCGCGCCCCATTGGCACCGCCGCGCATATCGCTGCCGCGGAAAGTCGAAGCCGAAGCCCATGCCGTCCGTACAAGCTCGGGCGTGGTCAGGCCCGAGGACAGGATTTTCGACTTGAGCTGCGCAACATCGGAATCACCAATCATCGCATAGTCAGCTGCGGGCAACGGATCCTGCCAGACGAAGGTCTGGCTCGGCGCGTCGGCACCGAGATAGCGAGCCGAGGGGCCAAGATCGCGATGGGTCAGCTTGAACCATGCACGGGCAAAGGACGCCGCGAATTCATCAGGATTTTTGTGCCAATGCTCTGCAATCTTGCGGAAACCGGGATCTTCCTTGACCGCAATATCGGTGGTGAACATGATCGGCGCGTGGGTCTTGCCCGGGATATGCGCGTCCGGCACCATATTGGCCGCATTCGGATCGCTTGGAATCCACTGGGTCGCACCGGCCGGGCTCTTGACCTTGACCCATTCGAAGCCGAACAGATTGTCGAGATACTGGTTGGTGAAAGCGATCGGATTGGCCGACCATGCGCCTTCGAGACCGCTGGTAATCGTATCCTCGGCATTGCCCTTGCCGCATTTATTGGCCCAGCCCATGCCCTGGCTTTCGATTCCCGCAGCGGAAGGTTCGTCACCCATGCATTCCTCGGGCTTGTGCGCACCATGCGCCTTGCCGAACGTGTGACCACCGGCGATCAGTGCCAATGTTTCCTCGTCGTTCATTGCCATATTGCCAAAGGCACGGCGGATATCGGCAGCGGCCGAAATCGGATCATGATTACCGTTCGGTCCTTCCGGATTGACGTAGATCAAACCCATCTGGGTCGCAGCGAGCGAGCCCTTGAGGTCGCCCTTGCCGTCGCGGCGATTGTCTTCCAGCATCTTGGCTTCGGGACCCCAGAATATGAGATCGGGTTGCCATGCATCCACGCGGCCACCGGCAAAGCCGATGGTCTTGAAGCCCATATCCTCCAGCGAGACATTGCCGGTCAGCACCATCAGGTCGCCCCAGGACAATTTGCGGCCATATTTCTGCTTGATCGGCCAGACCAGACGCCGTGCCTTGTCGAGGCTGACATTGTCGGGCCATGAATTAAGCGGTTCGAACCGCTGCTCGCCGCCGTCAGAACCGCCGCGTCCGTCACCGACCCGATAGGTGCCGGCGCTGTGCCAGGCCATGCGGATGAAGAACGGGCCATAATGGCCATAATCGGCCGGCCACCAGTCCTGCGAAGTGGTCAGGACCTTGCGGATATCCTCCTTGACCGCTGCAAGGTCGAGCGTCGCGAATTCCGCTGCATAGTCAAAGTCCGGCCCATAAGGATTGGACTGCGCTTCGTGCTGGCGAAGCGCCGCGAGGTCGAGGCTCTGCGGCCACCAGTCCTTGTTGGACATGGCGCCCGGCGGATCCTGCACCACCGTTTTTTGCGCCTGAGCCGGGCTTGCTATCGCCAGTGGCGCCATTGAAGCGGCCAGCAAGGCAAAAAGCGAAACTTGTGATTTGAACATCTTTCTCTCCTGTTGAATTCCCGGTTTTTCGGTTCTGGAGAAAGCTCTAGGCTCAAATTAATAGGTGACGAAATCAGTAAATTTCCTGAGAGTAATCGAACCTGTCGATCATCGGTGCACCCGAAGATGATGGCGAGCGGCTTCCGGAAATTGGAAATATTGGAAGAGGATAAGCGGGGATTTATAGGGGGCTGCGGCGCGAATGTTATCGGGCCAACCGCAATATTTGGTTGGTCGGAAGCAAAGCCCGTCCGCCAAAATAGTCTGAACGCCTCAATCCCGAACGTCGATTTCTGAAATTTTCGCTGGATACAGGAAAGAAGCTCGGCGGTAGGGTCGCATAAACCGCCGAGCTTCCCCTGGATACCCAAAAATGGGCTTGGTGCGGCATGGGGATAAAACGAAATAAACTAGTCCGTCACATCGGTGCCGCAAGATTTTGTTAACCGAGTCTTATTGCGGATGCTGTGATCCCCATCACTGGTAAAATAAAAAAGCTGATCGCGAACCATAATATCCGCCCGCTGATTGGTGCAGGATGCCAAAGCCGGATCGGATTGTTCGGAAGGGGGGGGTGGTGCGAAGCCGCCTGCGTGACGAGTAGCGACTTCGCAAAAGCGGGCTAGCCGATATGCGCGCCTATCGTTGTGACCGGTATCACTCCGGTTCGCTGCGGTGATGACTGCATTCCATTTGTCGCTGTCACGGACACGTCCTTGCAACAGAAAATCAGCAACGGGCGCGGGTTCAAAAAAAAACGGGAGCTTATCCGAAGATAAGCTCCCGCTGCGCCTCTGTTGGGGCTGATGTCCTCTTGCGATTCCAGCAACCGCTTGTTCGGCGTCCGGATCCCGGATCGAATACGTTAAAGGTTGGTGGTTATCCACGTTTCCGCTTGCGCTTCTTCGCTTCGGTTTCCAACCCGCATTTGGTCCAGTCACCTGATGATCTTCGTCAGGCTGTTACGTTCGGGCTTGCGCCTTCCCTTTCCAGTCTTTCTCCGACCACCGACCGAGAGATCATTTTCCTTTTCTTGCGAAAAACAAACTGGTCATCTCGACCATCTTCGGGTTCCCGGGCTGTCCTGCGGGTCATTGCTGACTGGTCGCTGGTTCGTCCGTTTGCCTTCCGATAACAGATATATGACTCCACATGCCGAGTCGCGCCTAGGGGAAAATGGAAAGTTATCCACAGGCAGTATAGTTATCGGTGGAAAACTCCTGCCGATCTGGTGGATAAAATTGCACTTCGCGCTGTCGGGGGGATTTTTGCAAATATTGTCCGCTGGTCCGGACCTTCATTTGGGAGGGGATGGAGGAAGGGCCGGACCTTTGGACCAATCCCGGTGCCTACTTCGGGAGGAGGAGGCGGCAACCGGGATTGTAACTGTTTATCTTAGCCCTGAACCGTCGAAAACAGCACGATGCTGCTGACGGAAATGGCTGCGATAATATTGAAAAGCGTTCTCATGGATTTTCTCCTTTTTACAAACGCCAATCAAACATCTCTTTTCCTGCGTAACTTACAAGGCGGAAATGGTCGCATCGGGAGTAGGTTTCAATTGAAAACGCAGCCCGATGTGTTGCGCATTATGCAACTGGAAAGCCATTCAAAATCCAGCAAGCACCGCTTATCCCGGCGTTTTCTAGAAAATGCCCTTGAACAGCTTCTTACCCTTGTCGAGCGGGTTGCTCCGGAAATTTGCCTCTTCCTTGCCGATATAGGTAAAAATACCCTCCATTGCCTGATCGGTGACGCTGTCGGTCAGACCGTCGCGCGAAAGATCCGTCCCGCCCAGTCTGGCCAGCGAAGAAATCGAGCCAAGCCGTTCGACCTGCTCGTAAGCCCCCAGTTCCCCAAGCGCCTTTTCCACCAAAGGACGGACTTTAACCGCAAGTTCTTCGCCCGACGTACGCCGGAGATAGTCGGATCCGGCCGCTTCGCCACCGGTTACAATGCCGACACCGTCCTGCAATGTGAGACCATCGATCGCCGACCGGAACACGGGCTTGGCTTCGAGCGCCGCCTTGCCCGCAGCATCGTTCAACGTCTTTGTGATATCCTTGGTCAGGCCGGCCTTGCTGGTAAAACGCAAGATACTGGTCGCCTTCTGCAGCGGACCGGGCAGCAATATCCGCACCGCTTTATCCGCATAAAAGGCTCCGGGTTCCGAAAGCTTGTCGAGGGCATTGTCGGAGGCGTCGCCCAATATGCCTTTTATCCCGGAACTTTGCGCTGCCGCGGGGGTCGCCGCAAAAGTGGCAAGCGCCAGCGGAGCCGTCGCCAGAGCGATCGTGGCGAATATTCTGCCAGAGGTTTTTCCGTGACGCATGACCATTTCTCCTGAACTATGTCAGAGGGTCATAGCATATTTCGCTGCCCCGCGCCTGAACATGGCGAGAAATGCCGGTAAAATTATG
Source organism: uncultured Sphingomonadaceae bacterium (assembly GCA_947488845.1). GTDB lineage: Bacteria > Pseudomonadota > Alphaproteobacteria > Sphingomonadales > Sphingomonadaceae > Parasphingorhabdus. The sequence goes on from CANLBM010000019.1 coordinate 11,286, forward strand.
CAAATTCGAGATTTTTCGGAAACGCCTAGCGTTCGGAAAATTCCAGAACGCCTTTGGTTTCTTCCCCGGACAATTCCGTCAACACCAGCGAAAACGGATCGTCCTCAGCGGTTTTACCGGACAGATTCGTTCCATCGCGCACGACCTTGAATTCATTGCCGGTCAGCTGCGTTTCATACCAGTCGGCCAGCTTGTCGACACCCGCCGGCGCCGTGAAACCGATCCGGACCTTGCCACCCTGCCCGTCCACGTCCTTGATATCAAAACTGGTGACATGGCTGCCGGGATAGAGATCAACATCATTCATGTCGAAATCGTCGCTGTCGAGCGTGATCGAAGGCAGATCGACTTCCATCGAGAAACCATCTGCCTTGATCGAGAACTTGCTGTCCTTACCGTCACCGCCGATTTTGATTTTCTCGGCATCGGACTTGCTGTCATCGCTGAAATCGATCGACAGGCCAGAGCCGTCGCCGGATTCCTCGTCGGCCTTGCTGCAGGCCGACAGGGCAAGCGGCAGTACCGCGAGTAGAATCAGATTTTTCGTCGACATGCTCTTTCCTCCAGACTGTATTGCTATGTTAATACAGTCTGGAGGTCAATCCGTCAAGAGACTAGCGCTAATCAGGGGTCGATCGACGTTCCGGGGCCGGGGGCATTTACCACACCGCCGTCGACGGGAATGGTCGTACCGACGACATAATCCCCGGCGGAGCTTGCGAGAAATACCGCTGCGGATGCCATATCCTCGGGCCGGCCAATGCGCTTGGCAGGAATGCCCTTCTCGACGGCGTTTTCGTGATCGCGAGCGGCCTTGTTCATCGACGAGGCAAAGGCACCGGGCGCTATCCCGGTCATGATGATATCTTCCTGCACCAGTTTCGACGCCATTTTGCGGGTCAGATGGATGACCGCTGCCTTGGATGCCTGATAGCTGTAGGTCTCCCAGGGATTGACCTTCATGCCGTCGATCGACGCGATATTGATAACCTTGGCCGGACGCTCAAAGCTGGCAGCCGCTTTCAGTTGCGGGTGCAGCGCCTGGGTCAGGAAGAACAGGCCTTTGACATTGGTGTCCATGACCTTGTCCCAGCCGGATTCCGGAAAATCGACATATTCCGCACCCCAGGCCACACCGGCGTTGTTGACGAGTATGTCGAGCTTCTCTTCGCGCGACGCGATCTCGGCAGCCAGGGCCTTGCAGCCTTCATAGGTCGAAATATCGCCCTGGATATAGGTGCAATTGTCGCCAAATTCGGCAGCAGCGGCTTCGCCCTGATCGGCCTTGCGGCCCGAAATATAGACTTTGGCCCCCTGTGCCAGAAATCCTTCGGTGATCATCGCACCAATACCGCGCTGGCCGCCAGTCACCAAAGCAACACGTCCCTCAAGCGAGAAAAGTTTGTTAAAATCCATCGTCATTATCCTTTAATAGCCGTGCATTTCGGCGACGAGATTGGTGTGATAATTCACATCACCCATGAATTCCTGCAACGCGCGGTCGCGCTTCATATAGAGGCCGATATCATATTCATCGGTCATCCCTACGCCACCGTGCATCTGGACGCCTTCCTTGACCGAAAGCGCTGTTGCCTTGCCGGCCTTTGCCTTGGCGACGGAAACCATCATGTCGGCACTGGCCGAGCCTTCGTCGAGCAATTGCTGGGCTTTCAATACGGTGGCCCGCGCCACTTCGATCTCGCTGTAGAGATGCGAAATACGGTGCTGCAGCGCCTGGAACGATCCGATCAGCGAACCGAACTGGCTCCGGCCCTTGATATAGTCGACGGTGATATCCATCGCACCGGAACCCACGCCGAGCGTTTCGGCTGCGGCACCGGAGCGACCGGCATTGAGCAAGCGCCGCAAGACCGCATCGCCGTCGTCGACTTCGCCGACCACTGCGTCGGCGTCGACGAGAACGCCGTCAAACTGCATATGCGCTGCCATCGCGCTGTCAACCAGCCGCGCATTGTCTCTGGCGAGACCCTTTGCACTGGTATCGACCGCGAAAAGCGTCAGGCCTTTTTCATCGCCAGCCTTGCCGCTGGTCCGCGCTGCGACGAGGACCATGTCCGCCGAACCGCCCTGGACCACGAACTGCTTCTTGCCATCCAGCTTGAAGCCATTGCCTTCGCGGGTTGCTGCCATGCTGATCTGGTCCGGACGATGTTTCGCGCCCTCGTCAATCGCCAGCGCAAGCACCGTATCTCCGGAAAGGATGCCCGGGAAATATTTGTCGCGCAGAGCCTTGCCGCCCGCATTGAGCGCTTCGACTCCGGCAACCGCCGTGGTCAGAAAAGGCGATGGCGTGAGGTTGCGTCCGATTTCTTCGAGTACGACACCCGCTTCGACATGACCGAGCCCGAGACCGCCTTCGTCTTCACCAATCAATATGCCGGTAAAACCCATTTCGGCGAACTGCTTCCACAAAGCGTGCGAGAAGCCGTCCTTGCACTGCTTGTCACGGAATTCGCGCATGTGCGAGACCGGTGCCTCGCCCTTCATAAATTCTACCGCGCTGTCGTGGAGCATCTTCTGATCGTCGTTCAAATAAAGAGGCATTTTCTAGTCCTTATCTTGTTCTGTGCACTGCGAGCGCGCTCGCAAACCCGTTCCGCTGGAACGGTGGTCGGGAAGAGCCCTGCTAGGCGCCGGGCAACCGCAATATCTGCTTGGAGATGACGTTCAGCATGACTTCGCTGGTGCCGCCCTCGATGCTGTTGGCTTTGGTCCGCAACCAGTCGCGTGCGGTAAGGCCGCCGTTGCTGGCATCGCTTTCCCATTCCAGAACCGCGCTGCCGCCAGCCGCCATGATCAGTTCGTAACGGCTCTTGTTGAGCTCGGTGCCGACATATTTCATCATATTGGGTTGCGCCGGATGGCAGAGGCCCGCCTTGAACGTGTCGCCGAAACGCTCGGCCATCGCGCGGAAGGCGAGCAGTTCCATGTCGAGGTCAGCCAGTTTCGCGCGGAGGATCGGATCGTCGAGACGGCCCATTTCATCGCGACCGATCTTGTCGGCAAATTTCTCGCCCAACGAGCTGCCGGCCGATCCGCCCTGACCGGAGATCATGCTGCGTTCGTGGCCGAGCAGATATTTGGCGACGTCCCAGCCCTTGTTTTCTTCATAGACAATGGCGGATACGTCTTCGCCGTAGGTCTTCGGCACTTTGACATCGTCAAAGAAAGTCTCGCAAAATGGCGAATTGCCGGAGATCAGCTTGATCGGCTTGGTCGAGACGCCTTCGCTGGCCATATCGAACAACAGGAAGGTGATGCCTTTGTGCTTCTCGTTCTTGTCGGTGCGGGTCAGGCAGAAGATCCAGTCGGCCTGATCGGCGTAGCTGGTCCAGATTTTCTGGCCGTTGACCAGATAATGATCGCCCTGGTCGATCGCACTGGTTTGCAGCGAGGCGAGATCGGAGCCGGAGCCCGGTTCTGAATAGCCCTGGCACCAGCGTATCTCTCCGCGAGCGATCTGCGGCAGAAAATGTTTCTTCTGCGCTTCGGTGCCGAAGTGCAGCAGTGCGGGGCCAAGCATCCAGATGCCAAAGCTCGACAAAGGAGACCGGCATCTGAGCCGCGCCATTTCCTGACCGAGAACTTTTGCTTCGGCCCGCGACAGTCCGCCGCCGCCATATTCTTTCGGCCAGTCGGGTACCGTCCAGCCTTTGGCCGCCATGATATCGAGCCATTCTTTCTGGCCCGGCTTGAACGTCGCATTGCGGCCGCCCCAGACGGCATCGTCCTCGCTCGTCATTGGCTCGCGCATCTCCGGGGGGCAGTTGGCTTCGAGCCAGGAGGCGGTTTCCGCCCGGAATGTTTCAAGATCGGACATCACGAATTTCCTTTTAATTGATCAATTAAAGTTCGACTATCATAAATGCGTGGATTGATTCAACGATTCCCTTCGTCGGAAGTCAAAAAGAATCAGGGAATCAAGCGCATGTTTTTTCGACGACCGATCAGGCTTCCGATTTCCGTAACGGAAACGGACATGGTCAGCACAAGTGATTGACGTTCAAAAATGTCGTTGCTTTAATGAAGAAAAAAAAGGGAGCGCAAGAGGATGCGATTTAAAGGCAAGACTGCCGTGATAACCGGCGGATCATCAGGCATCGGACGCAGCAGCGTCGAGCTTTTTCTGCGCGAAGGCGCCACCGTTGTAATGGGCGACATCGATGAAGCGGAAGGCACCGCGATGATGTCGGCGATGGGCGACGGCTTTCTGTTCAGGAAATGCGATGTCACCAGGGAAGCCGAAGTGAAAGCGCTGATGGACTATGCTGCTGAGCAGACCGGCGGCATTGATATCGTGTTCAACAATGCGGGTGCCGGCGGACCGCGCGCTCCGATAGACGAAATCAGCGGCGACGACTGGGACTTTGCCATGGCCTTGCTGCTCAAGTCCGTTGCCATGGGTATCCGCCACGCCGCGCCGCATCTGAAAAAACGCGGCGGCGGAGCGATCGTCAACACAGCATCCATTTGCGCGTTCCAGGCCGGCTATGGCCCGATTGCCTATTCCACTGCCAAGGCTGGTGTATTGCATCTGACCAAAGTGGCTGCAGCCGAGCTGGCCCAATATAATATCCGCGTGAACGCGATCTGTCCCGGCTTCATCCAGACCAATATTTTCGCCGCGACCGTCGGCGCCAATAAGGAAGAGTCACGAGAAATAAATACGGTTCTCGGCCAGGCAGCTGCAAATGCCCAGCCCGTTGCCCGTCCCGGAGTGCCCAGCGATATCGCCGAGGCGGCCGCCTATCTGGCGTCCGATGCCGCCGGCTTTGTCACGGGCACGCATTTGCTGGTCGACGGCGGTATGCTGGTCGGCACCCAGGGCAGCTGGAATCCGGAAATACCCGGCATGCTGGACGCGATCTTGCCGGAGCATCTGCGTTGAGAGAAACTCCGGACAAGCTGCCGCTCAAAACCAAGATTCTATATGGTTTCGGTTCCGCCGCATACGGTATCAAGGATAACGGGTTCTCCGTCTTTCTGCTTTTCTATTATAATCAGGTGATCGGAATGCGGGCTGATGTCGTCAGCCTGGCGATTGCCATTGCCCTGTTCGTCGATGCCTTTATCGATCCGCTGATCGGCCAGATGACCGACCGGACCAAAACGCCGATCGGACGGCGTCACCCTTGGCTATACGGGGCGGCACTTCCGATTGCGGCGGCGTGGCTGTTGTTGTGGCATCCCCCCGAGGCCAGCGCCACGATACAGTTTTTCTATCTTCTGACGATGGCGATGCTCGTGCGGATATCCCTGTCCGCTTATGAAGTACCCTCACTGGCGTTGCTACCGGAACTCAGTCGCGATTATCATGATCGCACGAGCATCTTGCGCTATCGCAGCCTGTTCGGCTGGGCGAGCGGGCTCGGTATCATGGTTCTTGCTTACGGCATCCTGCTGGTACCCAGCGAAAAATATCCTGTCGGGCTTCTCAATATCGACGGTTATTCGACATTCGCCATCATCGGTGCCTGCATCATGGCTTTTGCCGTCCTGGTGTCGGCTCTTAGCACTCACAAGCGGACGGTCGCGCGCTATAAGGCCGAGCACGCACCTCCGAAAACCGCAGAAGGTTTTTCCGAAATGCTCTCGGCATTCCGTTTTTCACCCTTTCTGTTGTTGATGCTCGCCGGCGTGTTCGCCTTTACCAATCAGGGACTGCTGTTTTCGATGACGCCCTATCTGCTGACTCACGTCTGGGAATTCGGTTCTGCGGAAATGACGCTCTATTCGGCCGTTCTGTTCATCGGGGTCATTCTGGCTTTTCTTCTTGTCACCCCGATTTCCGTACGGACAGGAAAACCGAAAGGCGCGGCGTTTTTTACGCTATTTGCGGTGGTTATCGGGACGGCACCATATTGGCTGCGTATGGCCGGCCTGTTTCCTGAACCCGGTTCCCCCTATCTCATCCCCATCCTCTTCACGTTGCTCGTTATCGGAATCGCGGCGAGTATCTCCGCTATGATATTGACCTTCTCGATGATGGCCGATGTCACAGATGCCTATGAATTTGACGCTGGCAAACGAGCGGAAGGCCTGTTCTCTTCGGGCATGTGGTTCATGCAGAAAATGGTCGGCGGCATGGGAATTTTACTGGCCGGCCTGATCATTTCGTTCATCCAGTTGCCGACGCAAGCGGTTCCCGGAACTGTTGATCCCGCAATTGTCGACAATCTGGCATTGATTTTTGTGTCGTTGGTGACCGTGATCGGACTTGCGGGAACATGGGCCTACACTCTGTTTCCTCTGGGCGAACAGGATCATGGCGAACGTATCTCGAAGCTGGCGGCCTCCATGCCGCAGGTGAAGTGAAGATGCCGGAACAAAAACTATTCCGACTAACCGTTTTCGCTGTGGCAAAGCCGCACGGCCTCTGATAAGTTAATTGCATAGTTAAAAAAAGGAATTGGGCATGGATTTTGATCTCACCGAAAAGCAGGAATATTGGCGCAACCGGGTACGCGATCATATCGACACCCACCTCCGCCCCCGCATGGCGGAGTTCCACAAAGAGGAAACAACCGGCGAGCGCTGGAAGGTTCTGCAAGTGGTCGAGGAAGAGAAGAAGAAGGCCAAGGAAGCCGGCATCTGGAACCTGTTCATGCCGCCACCCAATCCCAATCTGACCCATATCGACGATATGTTTGAATTTGAAGGTCCCGGCCTGACCAATCTGGAATATGCATTGTGCGCCGAAGAAATGGGCCGCGTCGGCTTTTCTTCCGAAGTGTTCAACTGCTCCGCTCCCGATACCGGCAATATGGAGGTATTCCACCGCTACGGCACGCTGGAGCAGAAAGAACAATATCTGCGGCCACTGATGAACGGCGAAATCCGCTCTGCCTTTCTGATGACCGAGCCAGCCGTCGCATCCTCCGACGCGACCAATATCGAGACAGCGATCGTTCGCGACGGTGATGAATATGTGATCAATGGCCGCAAATGGTGGTCATCCGGCCTCGGCGACCCGCGCTGCAAGATTGCCATTTTGATGGGCAAGACCACGTTCGAGGGCAGCCGCTATACCCAGCAGTCCCAGATCCTTATGCCAACCGACGCACCGGGCGTGAACGTCATCCGTCACCTGCCGGTCTTCGGCTATGACGATGCGCCACACGGCCATATGGAAGTCGAAATGAAGGACGTTCGCGTTCCCGCCTCGAATATCATCCTCGGCGAAGGGCGCGGCTTTGAAATTGCCCAGGGTCGCCTCGGGCCCGGTCGTATCCATCACTGCATGCGGACCATCGGTGTCGCCGAAGAAGCGCTCGAGAAAATGGTCAAGCGCCTGCAATCGCGCGTCGCTTTCGGCAAGCGTATTTCCGAACATAGCGTCTGGGACGAACGGGTTGCCCGCGCCCGGATCGACATCGACATGAGCCGCCTGCTCTGCCTGAAAGCGGCAGACATGATGGACAAGGTCGGGAATAAATATGCCAAGGCCGAGATCGCGATGATCAAGGTACAGGCGCCGACCATGGCTCTGAAAATCATCGACGATGCGATCCAGGCCCATGGCGGCGGCGGCGTTTCCGACGACTTCGGTCTCGCCCAGGCCTATGCGCATCAGCGGACTCTGCGGCTTGCCGATGGTCCGGACGAAGTCCACAATCGCACGATCGCCAAGATGGAATATGGCAAATATGCCGAAACCGCAGACGGCAGCAAGATGAAGGAAGAATTTTCATCCGGTGATCTGGCTGTCACACGCTAGGAGCAGATAATGAAAGCAGCAGTACTGATAGAAGCGGGAAAACCGCTCGTCATTGAGGATGTCGTAATCTCCAAACCGGGACCCCATGAAGTGTTGATCCGGACAGCAGCCTGCGGGCTGTGCCATTCGGATCTCCATTTCATCGACGGCGCCTATCCGCATCCCCTGCCCGCCATTCCTGGCCACGAGGCGGCGGGGATTGTCGAGGCGATCGGTAGCGAAGTTCGCACCGTCGCCGTTGGTGATGCCGTGGTTTCCTGCCTGTCGGCCTATTGCGGACATTGCGAATTTTGCGTGTCCGGCCGGATGTCATTGTGCCTCGGCGCCGATACGCGGCGCGGTGCAGGCGAAGCGCCGCGGATCACCCGCCCCGATGGATCACCCGTCGGGCAGATGCTCAATCTTTCGGCCTTTGCCGAACAGATGCTGATCCACGAACATGCCTGTGTGCGGATCGATCCGGACATGCCACTGGATCGCGCTGCCGTTATCGGCTGTGCGGTGACCACCGGCGCGGGCACGATCTTCAACGCCTGCAAGTTGACTCCGGGTGAAACCGTTGTCGTCGTCGGCTGCGGTGGAGTCGGGTTGGCGACAATCAACGCCGCCAAAATCGCGGGTGCAGGGAGAATCATTGCTGCGGACCCGATCAAGGAAAAGCGCGATCTGGCGCTCAAGCTGGGTGCAACAGATGTTATCGACGCGATGGCTGACGATGCAGCACAACAGATTGTCGAAATGACCAAGGGCGGTGTCGATCATGCTATTGAAGCCGTCGGGCGGCCGGCCTCCGGTGACCTGGCGGTCGGTTCGCTCAAGCGCGGCGGAACCGCCACCATACTCGGCATGATGCCGCTTGATCACAAGGTCGGGCTGAGCGCGATGGATTTGCTTTCGGGCAAAAAATTGCAGGGTGTGCTAATGGGGGCCAATCGCTTCCCGGTTGATATTCCCCGGCTGGTGGATTTTTATTTGCGCGGGATGCTTGATCTGGACAGCATTGTCGCCGAGACAATCCCGCTTGAGCAGATCAACGACGGCTTTGATAAAATGAAAAAAGGTGATGCGGCCCGTTCCGTGATCGTCTTCGGTTAAAGAAAGAGGAATCCATGAACCCACAGGTTGATATGGTCGGCACGATGGACGTGCCGGAAAAAGACAAATTGGACGAAGCCAATCTGGCGCGCTGGATGGAGGCCAATGTCGAAGGCTATGCCGGCCCCCTGACCCTGACCAAATTCAAGGGCGGCCAGTCCAATCCGACCTACAAGATCGACACCCCCAGCAAATCCTATGTCCTGCGCAAGAAACCTTTCGGAAAGCTTCTGCCGTCGGCCCACGCCGTTGATCGCGAATTCCGCGTGATTGCAGGGCTTGCCCCCACGCCGTTCCCGGTCCCCAAGCCTTATGGCCTGTGCGAGGACGACAGCGTGATCGGGACGATGTTCTACGTCATGGACATGGCAGATGGCCGCACCCTTTGGGAAGGCACGCTGCCCGACAGCAATCCCGAAGAGCGCCGCGCGATTTATTATGAAATGATCGACAATCTGGCCCTGCTGCACAGCTTTGACCCGAGCGAACTGGGACTGGAGAAGCATGGCAAGCCGGGCAATTATTGCGAACGCCAGATTTCCCGCTGGACGCAGCAATATAAATTGTCCGAAATTGACGAGATTCCGGAAATGGACAGGCTGATCGAATGGCTCACCAAGACCATCCCCGAGCAGAAAGGCTTTGGCATCGTCCATGGCGACTATCGTCTCGACAATATGATCTTTGCCCATGACGAACCCAAGGTAATCGCCGTTCTCGACTGGGAACTCTCGACCCTCGGCGACCCGATAGCCGATTTCGCTTACTGGCTGATGTCCTATGAAATGGAGCCGGAAGGCCGCAGCGGCCTCAAGGGCGTCGATCTGGAATCCCTCGGTATTCCTACCCGCGAAGAAGCAATTGCCCGCTATTGCGAAAAATCTGGTATGGCAGAGCTCCCGCCGATGGACTGGTATATCGCCTATAATCTCTTCCGCATTGCCGCGATTTTGCAGGGCATAAAGAAGCGGGTTGCCGACGGCACCGCCAATAGCGCGGCAGCCGCCGAAATGTCGGATCGGGTCACCCCATTGGCAATAGCCGGCTGGGAAGCCGCAAAGCGAGCAGGAGCATGAGCATGGACCTCAGGGACAAAGTCGCGATCATCACCGGAGCCGGTAGCGGGATTGGCCGCGCCGCGGCTTTGCTCTTCGCCCAGCATGGCGCGAAAGTCATCGCCAGTGACGTTACCGATGCAGTCGAAGACACCGCAAAGGGCTCGGAAGGCAATATCATCGCGATCAAGGCCGATGCCGGATCGGAAGGCGATGTCGAGATGCTGGTGGAAGCGGCGGAACAGCGTTTCGGCGATCTCCATGTCTTCTTTGCCAATGCCGGTATCGGCGGCGGCTTTGAAGGCATATTCGACAGCAGCGTCGCCGAATGGCAGGAAGTCTTGCGGGTCAATCTGATCGGCCCGTTTCTGGCCTGCAAATATGCCGGCAAGGTGATCGCCGAAAGCAAACATGGCGGCTCGATCATCTGCACCGCCAGCGTCGCCGGTATCCGGTCGGGTGCCGGTGGACCAGCCTACTCCGCCTCGAAGGCCGGCGTCATCAATCTGGTCAAGGTCGCGTCCCAGCAATTCGCGACATCCAACGTCCGCTGCAATGCGATTTGCCCCGGCATTACCGAAACCGGCATGACCCAGTTCATCTACGACAAGGCCCGGGAAAAGGGCAAGGAAGACCGGCTCGGCTATCTCAACCCGCTGCGCCGTGGCGCATCGCCCAGCGAGATGGCGGAGGTCGCACTGTTTCTGGCGTCCGACCGCTCGTCCTATGTCAATGGCCAGGCGATCGCCGTCGACGGCGGCCTGAGTGCATCGCACCCGGTCACCCGTCAGGAATTCGGCCGGACTGCGGTCTAGTCAGACCAGAAAGTCAATTCGCGAACGCGAGGTCACCGTTGCCGATCTGGACAAAGTCCACGCGGCCATCGGTGGCTCCGCACAGAAAGGTGCTCCGGTCGCTGTTTGCCAGCTCGCCTTCAACCCGCCAGCCCTCGCCGTCACGGACCACCGAGTCAATGGCGACAACCTGCGCGTCGCGACCGGCTTGCCGCTCGGCGGCAGAGGAACAGACATTGATCGCCGATTCCATCGCATCGGTTCCACGACTGTCGCGGTTGTCGTTGCGGTTGTCGGCACGCCAGTCGTCATGGCGTTGGCGATCGGTGCGATAGTCGCGATCATCGGAACGCCGGTCACCATTGTTCTTTGAAGCCGCGCTGGCAATCGCGGCAATACCGCCGATCACCAATATGCCCGCCAGAACATCTCCACCGCTGATCCCGCTGTGGTGGCGACGATGTCCGCGATAGCCACGATAGCCGCGGTTGGACCGCCAGCCCTCGGCGATGTCGCTGTCGGCGCTCCAGCCGAGCGCGGACGCGTCAATCGGCGTGACAATCGCGCTGCCGCCATTCATGGGCGCCGCAAATACCGGCGATACGCCGGTAAAGATCAGTGCAGTGGAAGCTGCAACGGCAGAAATTCTCGTTACCATGGTCATGTCTGTTGTCCCCGTTTTGGCGCAGACTTCCCGTAAAGAGTCCTGCAGTTGAACCGAATATAGTTGGTCCAGCCTGTCACCAGGCTGAACCATTTTCTTTTGGTCAGGACTGATCGTCCCGCTTAACGGCGGCTGTAGTTGAGCCCGCTGAACTGGACGTCGCTCACCCGGTTGCCTTCGATATAGCAGGTAAATTTGCCCTGGTCAGAATAGCTCGATCTGTGATTGCGGCCGCCCCGGCCCTGTTCGACCAGAATCTTGCCCTTGACCCGGTAGCCGTAGCGCGTCCGGTCGACGTCGCGGATGTCGGTAACATTCGCCCGGCCACGCCGTGTTGCCTCACTTTCGGCGGCCCGCACGCAACGGTTGACCGCCTGGCGCTGGTCGATCTGGCGATAATTATTGCCATAGCGGGTCTCGGTGTAACGGCCGTTATCATAACGGTCTCCGCGATAATTTGCATCGCTATAGCCACGGTTCTTGCTGCCCGAGCTGGCGATTGCGGCAATCGCGCCGATAATCGCGACACCGGCGATTACCTCGCCAGCGCTCGGTCCGCCATTGCGGCCGTCCTTCGCCATTGCAGGGGTTGCGGAAACGGCCATTGCAGCAGCAGCAGCGGTTCCGACAAGAGCTTTGTTCAACTTGTTCATATCCACTTTCCTTTCACACTGCCCGAAACCTTTTCCCGAGCTTGCAAAGCCCTTCTAGGTGATTCGGATTGAGTGAAGGCTGAACTGTCCCGACAGGAGCTGTTCATGTTAGTAGCTGTTTTTATGAACGACTATTGATCCAGCTCCAACCCCGTCGCGTGCGCCAGAAAAGCGTATATATCGGAATATTCCTCGATGACCTTGTCGGTCGGCTTGCCACTGCCATGACCGGCCCGGGTCTCGATACGGATGATATGGGGCTTGTCGCCGGTATCCAGTGCCTGCAACCGCGCGGTATATTTAAAGCTGTGGCCGGGCACGACCCGGTCATCGGTATCGGCGGTCGAAACGATCAGGGCCGGGTAATCGACCCCGTCCTCGATATTGTGATAAGGCGAATAGGCAAGCTGGGTTCTGAAATCCTGCTCCTTGTTCGGATAGCCATAATCATCGACCCAATAGCGTCCGGCGGTGAACCGGTCGAAGCGGAGCATGTCCATCACCCCGACCGCGGCATGGCCGGCGGTGAACAGATCAGGGCGCTGGTTCATCACCGCACCGACCAGCAATCCGCCGTTGGATCGCCCTTCTATGGCCAGTCCGCTTTGCGAGGTGATACCGGTAGTGAGCAGATATTCGCCAGCGGCGATAAAATCGTCAAACACATTCTGCTTGTTCTGCAATCGACCACCGTCGTGCCACTCCTTGCCATATTCGCCGCCGCCGCGAAGATTGGCCGACGCAAATACGCCGCCCGCCTTGATCCACGCCATCCAGGCCGGCTTATATTGCGGCAATACCGAAATGTTGAAGCCGCCATAGCCGTAAAGCATGGTCGGCGCGCCTTCCGAGAGATCCTGCCCCTTCATGTGGACCAGGAACATCGGGATTTTCGTCCCGTCCTTGCTCTCGTAGAAGCGCTGGCTCACTTCGACCGTGTCCGGATCAAATGGCAGCGAGGGAGCGGCCCAGACGTTCGGTTCCAACGATGTCTCGTAACGGAACACCGTCGTCGGCCGGTTGAAGCTCTGGAAGGTGAAAAAGCCTTCGTCGCTCTTCATCGATCCGCTGAGGCTGCCCACCTGCCCCGGTCCGGGTAGGTCGAGCGTGCCGAGCGCCTTGCCGTCAAGATCGAAAACGGACAGCTGGCTCTTGGCGTCGACGAGATAGCTGACGACCAGCCGGTCACCGACGATCATTGCGCCATCGACGACCGCATCGCTTTCCGCAACCAGTTCGGTAAATTCCGGATTTTCCGCGCTCAGATCGGTTTTCACCACCCGCAGTCGCGGCGCATCCTTGTTGGTCACGAAATAGAGCGTGTCACCGGCGCCATCGATCAGTCGCCAGTCATTTTCGAATCCGCTGACCAGCTTGCGCGTTTCCAGCTTCGGCGCGTCCACCTTGACGAGAGTGATTTCATAGCGGTCATCAGTGCCGGAAGATGAGGTGATCACCACCCATTCCTTGTCCGAAGTCAGGTCCGCCACATGATTGAGTTCCGGCTGATCGGGCGTCGCGTAAACCTTCGTATCTTTTTCCTGATCAGTACCGATAAGATGCAGATAAACGGCGTGATTCTCGTTCAGAGACTGGAACGCCTCGCCTTTTTTCGGTTCTGGAAAGCGGGAATAGAGAAAGCCGAAATTCCGGGGCATCCACACCAGATCGGTGAACTTGGCCCATTCGACGGTGTCCGCCTTGACCTCGCCCGTTTTCACATCAAGCACTTTCAGGGTCCGCCAGTCGGAACCGCCATCCTGCACCGCATAAGCGAGCAGGCTGCCGTCACCGGACGGTTTCCACCCGGCCAGAGCGGTTGCCCCGTCGTCCGACCAGCCCGCCGGATCGATGAGAGCGCGTTCTTCGCCATCGGCACCATCGCGGACATAGAGCACCGCCTGGTTCTGGCCGCCGCTCTTGCGCTCGTAGAAATATTTGCCGCCGGCTTCGACCGGATTGCCGAGATCGTCGTAATCGAACAATTCTTCCATCGATTGGGCGAGCGCATTGCGGCCGGGTAGCGTTTCGAGATAGGCGTCGGTGACGGCATTCTGTGCCTTCACCCATTCGGCCACCTCGGCGTCCTCACGGACGTCATTTTCCAGCCAGCGATAAGGGTCGGAGATATACTCGCCAAATTGCTCGTCGATGACGTCAACCGTCTTGGTTTCCGGGTATGTCAGGGGAGTTTCCTTGTTTTCATGCTCCGCCGCCTGGGCGGGAGCAACGGCGGCCAAACCGATGGCCAATGTCAAAATGGTCAAGCTACGCATATTCACCCCGGACAAAAGAAAAGAGGCCGCAAGCTTATCGCTCACGGCCTCTCATATCAATTGAAACTGTATCCTGGATGAAGGACTTAGGCGTCTTCGTATTCATCCTGAACGCTCTGGTCCGGACCGGAGTCCTGACCCTTCGCGTCTACGTCGCGGTCAACCAGCTCGATAATCGCCATAGGAGCGGCATCGGAAGCACGGAAACCGGCGCGAATGATGCGGGTATAACCGCCGCTGCGTTCAGCGTAACGATCGGCCAGAACTTCGAAAAGTTTCTTTTCCTGGGTTTCATCCATCAAACGCGCATGCGCGAGACGACGGTTGGATAGGCCACCTCTTTTGCCGAGCGTGATCAGCTTTTCGACGACAGGGCGCAATTCTTTCGCCTTTGGTACAGTCGTCATGATCTGCTCATGCTTGATCAGTGCAGCCGCGAGGTTCTTGAGCAGAGCCTGACGGTGGGCACCGGTCCGCTGCATCCGGCGGCCCTTCATTCTATGACGCATGGTTATTTCCTTCGTTCGTTATGGGGCCGTATGAGGTACCCCGCAGCAGGTTGACTTATGGAGCAACCCATCACCCATATCCGTTAGTCCTGAGCCTGTCGAACCGGAGGTCAGCGAAGCTAACGACGCTTTTCGTCCGATAGGCGTGGTTCGACAAGCTCACCACTAACGATAATTCATTTAACCGAGCAGCTCTTGTTCGAGCTTCTTGGCCATTTCTTCTATATTCTCAGGCGGCCATCCAGGAATGTCCATGCCGAGGCGCAGACCCATGCTGGAAAGAACTTCCTTGATTTCGTTCAACGACTTGCGGCCGAAGTTTGGCGTACGCAGCATTTCGGCTTCGGTCTTCTGCACGAGATCGCCAATATAGATGATATTGTCGTTCTTGAGGCAGTTGGCGGAGCGGACGCTGAGTTCCAGTTCGTCGACCTTCTTGAGAAGATAGCGGTTGAGCTGGTTGGCATCGCTTTCGGCCTGGCTCTGCTGGGCGGCCATGCCGATCGGCGAAGATACCTGTTCCAATGCTTCTTCGAAATGTACGAAAAGCTGCAGCTGGTCCTGCAAAATGCGCGCTGCATAAGCAATCGCATCTTCAGGGCTAACCGTACCATCGGTTTCGATGGTGAGGTTCAGCTTGTCAAAATCGAGTTCCTGACCAACGCGGGCATTGTCGACTTTATACGAAACCTGACGGACCGGCGAATAGAGCGAGTCAATCGGGATCAAGCCGATTGGTGCGTCTGCGGGACGGTTGGCAATTGCAGGAACATAGCCCTTACCGACGTTGACGGTCAGCTCCATATTCAGCGTAGCGCCTTCGTCGAGGTGGCAGATGACCATTTCGGGGTTCATGATTTCGATATCGCCGGAAACAGCGATGTCGCCAGCCTTCACTTCACCAGGGCCGGTTACGGAAAGCTGCAAGCGCTTGGCTTCTTCGCTCTCCATTTTCAGAGCGATCTGCTTGACGTTCAGAACGATGTCGGTCACATCTTCACGCACGCCGGGAAGCGAAGAGAATTCATGCAGAGCGTTTTCGATCTTGATCGACGTTACCGCTGCGCCCTGAAGCGACGACAGAAGCACGCGGCGAAGCGCGTTGCCCATGGTCAGGCCAAAACCGCGTTCCAGAGGTTCAGCAACAAAAGTTGCCTTGCGCTTCGGGTCACCGCCGGGCTTGATGTCGAGGACGTTGGGCTTCTTCAGTTCTTGCCAGTTCTTCATATTGACAGTCATGGACTTCCCCTAATGTTCAAAGAGCGGGTTTGGACGTCGTTTCCGCTCTGAATGGTAAAATGTGAGACCGGCCAGATGCCTGCCTCAAAAGCTCAAGCGGTGTTAGACGCGGCGTCTTTTGGATGGACGAACGCCATTATGCGGTATCGGTGTGACGTCACGGATCGATGTGATCGTGAAGCCAACAGCCTGAAGCGCACGAAGAGCCGATTCACGACCGGAGCCGGGGCCTTTCACTTCGACTTCAAGCGTACGGACACCGTGGTCAGCCGCTTTTTTGCCCGCGTCTTCCGCTGCAACCTGAGCAGCATAAGGTGTCGATTTACGAGAGCCCTTAAAGCCCATCATGCCTGCAGAAGACCAGCTTATCGCATTGCCCTGTGCATCGGTGATGGTGACCATCGTGTTGTTAAAAGTGGCGTTGACGTGCGCTACGCCTGCCGAAATGTTTTTGCGCGCGCTCTTCTTTATGCGCTGCGGTTCGCGTGCCATGTGATCAATTCCTACCTAATATCTTGAAAATACTTATCCAGAGACAAGTCTTATTTCTTTTTGCCAGCAATCGCCTTGGGCTTGCCTTTACGGGTGCGCGCATTGGTATGCGTACGCTGTCCGCGAACTGGCAGGCCTTTACGGTGACGCAGGCCGCGATAGCAGGCCAGATCCATCAAACGCTTGATGTTCATTGCAACTTCACGCCGCAAATCACCTTCAACCGTGTGATCGGCATCAATCGTTTCACGAATGTGCAAGATTTCCTGATCGGTAAGGTCCTGAACCCGACGGGCCGGATCAATCTTCAATTTCTCAACAATTTCAGCCGCAGCGGTGCGTCCGATACCGTGAATGTAGGTAAGCGCAATGATTACGCGCTTGTTAGTGGGGATATTTACCCCAGCAATACGTGCCAATATATTTCTCCATGCTCCACAAGGACCGATTCGCCGGACCTTATCTCATCGCCAAGTCGTTAAAAACACACCCGAAACGCACAAAACCAGCGGACGCACGAAGGGCGCTGCCGGTTGTGTTGGATTTCGAATAGATGTGAAGTAGGCCGAGTCGGTGTCGCTGTCAACTGTGGAATCGCCTGAAAATCAGCTATTCCCTACCCGTGCAAGCCCTTACTCCGGTTGCCTGAAAGACAATAGTGTTAAAAAACCGATGACATATCTCGGACGGGATCATCTGCGCTGCTTGCGACAAGGCCAATATGCCCTCCCCTGCAAAACACCACCCCTTCGTTCGCGCTTCGCTTTAACGGCGAAATGCAGTAGCATTTCTTGAATATCAGCGAGGGGCCTTTTTTGACCATTAGAAACAAATATGACCTGTTCGAAATAGCCGGACAGACGATCGCTCCCGGAAAAATCGGTGACGTCGCGATCCCTATCAGCGATCTCTCCGCGGGCATGCAGGCCAATATGCAAGTGCGCGTCTTTCACGGAAAGCGCACCGGGCCTACGATCTTTGTCAGCGCCGCGATCCACGGCGATGAAATCATCGGCACGGAAATCATCCGCCGGGTGATGAAGAAACTCCATCCAAGCCGCATGTCCGGGACGGTGATATTCGTGCCGGTGGTCAATATGTTCGGGTTCATCACCCACAGCCGCTACCTGCCCGACCGCCGCGATCTCAACCGGTCCTTCCCGGGAACCGAGAAAGGTTCGCTGGCATCGCAGCTGGCCAATATTTTCTCGACCGAGATCATCGACCATTGCTCTCTGGGCATCGACATCCACAGCGCTGCCCAGCACCGCTATAATCTCCCGCAGATCCGCATCGCTTCGGGCAATCCGGAACTCAAGGAACTGGCTCTGGAATTCGGACCGCCGGTGGTCATCGAAGCGGAACTACGCCCCGGCTCGCTGCGCGCGCTGGCCCGGGAAGCCGGTGTCGACATGCTGCTCATGGAAGCCGGCGAAGCGCTGCGGTTCGACGAATTTTCCGTATTGACCGGCGTAAACGGCATCTTGCGCGTGCTGAAAAAACTCGAAATGATTGATACCAAGCGGCTCGGCAAGCGCGGGGCACCGCCCGCCCAGGCGACCCGGACGGTGTGGCTGCGCTCGACGCGGGGCGGCATCTGTCGCATGATCTCTCCGTCCGGCAGCAAGGTCCACAAGGGCGACATGGTCGCCTGCATCAGCGATATTTTCGGCGATGGCGAAGAAGCCATACTCTCTCCGGTCGACGGGATCGTCATCGGCCACAGCAATCTGCCGGTCGTCAACCAGGGCGACGCCCTGCTCCACATCGCCGAGGTGCGGATTTTCGATACGGTCGGAGAGCGGCTCGAGAAAATCGAGGACGCGATCACCAGCAACCAGCTGCTGGACGAGGACGAGGTTATCTAGGGGTGAGACCGCAATGCGATATTGACCGATCCCCGGCATTGGCAATGGCCGTCAAAAGACCTCTACTCTGACATTTCACACGGTCAATTGGCAAATTTTTCAAGAGCGCTGTCCATGTCAAGTCGTGTGACAATAGTCAGCGATGTGGTTGTCTCGGCGAGTTCCTCCGGCCTCTTCACCGTAATCTCGGTTCGCTCGGTTTTTCTGATCACGGCGCCAGAGGTGTTTAGGTCGAACTCGATCCTGATCAAGCCCTGAATTCCGATTTTCGCGGCATCTTCTTCCGCTTGCTGACGCGTGAGGTCCTCGCCAAGCATTTGAGCGAGAATGAGAGCAGTTTCAGCTTTCTCAGCTCTCACTTTGTCTTCGTCGACCGTAATCGTTACGGAATAACCCGGACGGGACGCAGGCAAGGCCGTCAATATCCCTGGCCCCTCACCCAAAGCATGCGAATATTCGGCTCCATCGACGAGACTCGGGATGCGGAGGTCGAACGATTCTATCTCGTCCAGTATCGACTGCGGATCGCAATCCACTTTAAACGGAAAACCACCGCCATGGCTCCACATTCCGCATGCTTCTCGCGGAAACTTGTATTTTTTTAACCATTGATTGATCCGGACTTCAACAATCTGCGCATCGAGCAGTTCAAGCGATCCATCGGGCCGTTCCATCACCCGGGCCGGAAAATACCAGAAACCGGAATCTGCCTTGCCTCCTTCATCAGGGGGCAGATCATATTTGAGTATTATTCCCTCGGAGGTCTCTTCCTTTACAGTCTCGATCAGCACCTGGTGTCCGCTGGAAGCACCGCTTGTTTGTCCGTCGGAAAGTTTCGAAGATCGCTCATATTCGAGTTGCAGCCAAGTCGACTCATGTTGAGGGGGCTCACCATGGACGACTGAGGGCATGATTGCCCCCAACAGCAACCCCGCAAAGGCTAATGTATATCTCACCCCTGACCGCGCGTCTTGGTCTTCCCGGGCTTGGCATTTTTCTCGATGAATTCGATGATCAGGCCCGCGACATCCTTGCCGGTGGCATTTTCGATGCCTTCGAGGCCGGGCGAGCTGTTCACTTCCATGATCACCGGGCCATGATTGGAACGCAACATGTCGACGCCGCAGACATTCAGGCCCATATGCTTGGCGGCGCGCAAGGCGGTCGAGCGTTCCTCGGGCGTGATCTTGACGATCTGGGCGCTGCCGCCGCGATGCAGGTTGGAGCGGAAATCGTCCGGCGCACCGGTACGCTTCATGGCGGCGACCACCTTGCCGCCCACGACCAGCGCGCGGATATCGGTGCCGCCGGCTTCCTTGATGAATTCCTGCACCAATATGTTCACATTGGCGCCGCGAAAGGCCTCGATCACCGACTTGGCGCTCGACATGGTCTCGGCGAGAACCACGCCGATGCCCTGGGTGCCCTCCAGCAGCTTGATCACCACCGGCGGGCCGTTCACTGCCCTGATTATCTCTTCGGCCTGTTTCGGGTCGTTGGCATAAGCCGTCAGCGGCAGCCCGAGTCCATATTTGGACAATATCTGCATCGAGCGCAGCTTGTCACGACTGCGGCCAATGGCCACGCTTTCGTTGAGCGGCCAGACGCCGGCCATTTCAAACTGGCGCAGCACCGCGGTGCCGTAGTTGGTGATCGACGCGCCGATCCGCGGAATGACTGCCTCATAGCCTTCAAGCCGGTGGCCATCATAGGTGATGGTCGGCCGGTGACTGGCGATATTCACCGTGCAGCGGGTGGTATTCAATATATCGAGCGAATGCCCCCGATCTTCTGCTGCCTGCACCAGACGTTTGTGCGAGTAGAGATTCGGGTTTCGCGCGAGCATGGCGATTTTCATAAATTATCTTTCTTCGTGCCGGCCCAGCATCCATCGCCTGGCACTGTTGACGAGAAATCCACGCTTCAGTGCCCTGCGTCCGATCAGGACCGGAAATATCATCGACTGCCGATTTGCAAGTGTCATATGCCCGAGCCACTCCAGTGGGCCGAGCTTCATGACTGTCTCTATCACATAACGGGTTTGCATGACACCATTGCTACTCTTTATTCTGCGCTGGCCATAGACCCGCGCCTCGCAATGATGATCGGGGATGCCTGACCCCATGGGGATGGTAAATTTCACAAATTGCTGGCCATCTTTTTCAAACGGCTTGATCCGGGTGGCGTGGAGCGAAGAGGTCGCTGCTCCGGTATCAACCTTGGCGTGCAGGTTTTTTATCCCCAGACCGGGGATGTCAATCAGCTCGCACCAACCGATTTCGCACGGCTCTTTGAGTTTCTTCGGAAGCCGTTTCACTTTAGGGTTTTGTGCTTGCGCCATCGGCCGATGATTTGGCCGATGGCGCTTTTTTGCGCAAGATAATTATAAGCTAGACGACACCATAAGCGAGCATCGCATCGGCGACTTTCTTGAAGCCCGCGATATTGGCGCCCTTCACATAGTCGACATAGCCGTCGCCCTGATCGCCATATTCGACGCATTTGTCATGGATGCCTTCCATCAGATCGGTCAGCATCTCGCCGAGCCGCTCGTGGTTCCAGCTGATCCGCTCCGCGTTCTGGCTCATTTCAAGACCCGACACGGCCACACCACCGGCATTGGCCGCCTTGCCCGGACCATACATGATCTTCGCATCGTGGAAGACGTGAACGCCTTCCAGCGTGGTCGGCATGTTCGCGCCTTCCGAAACGGCGATCACGCCGTTGGCGACCAGTTCCTTGGCTTCCGTTTCGTTGAGCTCATTCTGCGTCGCACATGGCAATGCCAGATCGCAGGGCACGCTCCATGGCCGTGCACCTTCATGATAGGACGCGCCGGTGAAATGATCGGCATATTCGCTGATCCGGCCCCGCGTGTGGGTCTTGTGATGCTTGACCCAGTCGATCTTGTCCTGATCGATGCCATCGGGATCGTGGATGAAGCCGCCGCTATCCGATAGCGTCAATACCTTGCCGCCCTGTTTGACAATCTGCTCGGCCGCGTGAGTCGCGACATTGCCGGATCCGGAAATGACCGCCGTCTTGCCGGCAATCGCGTCGTTCCGGTGCTTGAGCATATTTTCCATGAAATAAACCGCGCCATAGCCGGTCGCTTCGGGACGCATCTGCGACCCTCCATATTCCATGCCCTTGCCGGTCAGCACGCCTTCCCAGCGGTTGGTGATCCGCTTGTACTGGCCGAACATATAGCCGATCTCGCGGCCGCCGACGCCGATATCGCCGGCGGGAACATCCGTATCCGGGCCGATGTGGCGGTAAAGCTCGGTCATGAACGACTGGCAGAAACGCATGACTTCCGCGTCAGACTTGCCCTTGGGATTGAAGTTTGCCCCGCCCTTGCCGCCGCCCATCGGCAGCCCGGTCAGCGCATTTTTGAATGTCTGCTCGAACGCGAGGAATTTCAGCACGCTTTCGGTGACGCTCGGATGGAAGCGGATACCGCCCTTATATGGGCCAATGGCGTTATTATTCTGGATACGAAAGCCGCGCTGCACACGGATGCAGTGATTATCATCCTCCCAGCATACGCGGAACGAAACCACCCGATCTGGCTCGGCAATCCGCCGCAAGATCTGTGCGCTGTGATAGGCTTCCTTGTCTTCAATGAAATCGAAAATGTCCATCGCGACTTCCTGCACCGCCTGAACAAATTCAGGTTGGCCCGGATTGCGCTTCTTGACGCCCTCCATGAATGTCGGAAAATCTACATGATCGGAAACGGCCATCGTCTTACCCCTCAAATATTGAATGTATGCACGACCCGTTATTCGCCGCCAGCCTCCTCAAGCCGACACCAAGTATGTATCCATCATAGAACTATTAAACCACCGACGTAAAGTGTTGAGATCGAGCCGGAATCAGCCCGGATCGCTTTTTTCGTCGATATCGCTGGCACCATCGTCAATTTGCTCGACGGCATCATCCTGCAAACCGGCATCGGCCGCGCCGGGATCACCGAACAAGGCGGCCAGACGGTCCAGCTGCTCCCCGATCACACCGTCCACGGCAGGAGCGATCTGATCAACGGGGAATTCCATGTAACCGCCGACTTTGTAGGTGAACCGGACCACCGTAGCGTCCCCTTGCGGTTGCAACTGGATGGTCAGCGTACCGGTCACAGCTTCGCCCTGCAACGGGCCTAGCGCACCGGACATACGAAGCATCTTGCCATTATGCGCATAAATAACCCGCATGTGCTGCACGCTGCCATCCGAGGATTTGATATTGTCAGCCGAAATCGTCCGGATCAGCTCGCAAAAACAACCGCCGGCCTGCGGGACAAGATAGAAATTTTCGGCATTGCCGGTCCAACTGTGATCGGCGTTCCAGTAACGCGACGGCGCGATCAGGGCTTTCCAGACCGCGTCGCTATTTCCCGCTATCTCGGTTTGATGCTGCACGGTGAAGCCATTCGCCGCGGTGTCGGTCACTTCTGCCTGCGCAGACGTTACGCTGCATAGCGCTACCATTCCCGAAATTGCGTGAAATGCCAGCTTAGCCATGACCATGTCTCCAGTGAATTTAGCTCAAAGCGACAGAACCGCCTCGATCGCATCGTTGACTTCCGCCATGCTGCCCATGCCGTTCACCTTGCGCACGATACCGCGCGCTTCGTAGATCGGGAGAATGGGCGCGGTCTTGGCGCGATATTCTTTCATGCGGGTGCGCACGGTTTCTTCATTGTCATCGGGACGACGCTTGAATTCGCTTTTGCCGCAAATGTCGCAAACGCCTTCTTCGGCAGGTTTCTTGAATGTATCGTGATAGCCTTCGCCACAATTTCCGCAGGTGAAGCGGCCAACGATGCGTTCGACCAGCGCGTCCTCGTCAACGGCAAGCTCGATCACATAGGAAAGGCTGCGATTTCTCGCTGCCAGGATCTCGTCCAGCGATTCGGCTTGCGCGGCTGTCCGCGGATAACCGTCAAAGATAACGCCCTTGTCGGGGCCAAGCTCGTCCAGCTTGTCGCCGATGATGCCGGACACCACTTCATCAGGGACCAGTTCGCCGGCGTCCATCAGGGCCTTGGCCTTCAAGCCGACCTCGGTACCGGCTTTCACAGCCGCCCGAAGCATGTCGCCAGTGGATAGCTGGACCATGCCATGCTCGTCTTCAAGACGACTGGCCTGCGTACCTTTTCCGGCTCCCGGTGGTCCCAACAAGATGATATCCATGAATTGCCCCTGTTGTCGTGTAATGATTCTGATCCGGACCTAACGCCTTCCGGCCTTAGCGTCTACGCCGACCGCCCTTGAGTTTCGCTTTCTTGAGCAGATCACCATATTGCAGCGCCAGCAAATGGCTCTGAATCTGGGTCACCGTGTCGACCGTCACATTGACGACGATCAGCAGGCTGGTACCGCCCAGAAAGAATATCGGAAGATTGGTTTGCGCCATGACATATTCCGGCAAAACGCAGACCAGCGCCAGATAGGCTGCGCCGACCACGGTGATCCGGGTGAGCACATAATCGAGATAGTCTGCAGTATTCTTGCCCGGACGAATCCCTGGAACAAAGCCACCGTTCTTCTTGAGATTCTCTGCCGTTTCTTCGGGGTTGAAGACAACCGCAGTGTAGAAGAAACAGAAGAAGATAATGCCCGACGCATAGAGCGCCATATAGAGCGGCTGGCCATGGGCCAGATACTGGTTCAGCATGATGATGAAGTCGCCGAACATCGTTTCCCCGGCGGTGGCATTGCCGGCAAACTGGCTAACCGTCAGCGGCATCAATAGCAGCGAAGAAGCGAAAATTGGCGGGATAACACCGGCGGTGTTGACCTTGAGCGGCA
Organism: uncultured Sphingomonadaceae bacterium; assembly: GCA_947488845.1. Classification (GTDB taxonomy): domain Bacteria; phylum Pseudomonadota; class Alphaproteobacteria; order Sphingomonadales; family Sphingomonadaceae; genus Parasphingorhabdus. Next base: position 35,482 of record CANLBM010000019.1, read on the forward strand.
AATGGCTGCGGTCAGCCTGCATCACGCCATGCTGGGTGGCACGCTTCGGATATTGAATCAGTACCCGTCGCTGCGCGCGTTCCATGAAACTGATGAACAATACCAGTCCTGCGACCATCACGATCAGACCGACAATCGTCAGCGCGTTGATCGAGCCGGTGCGGCTACCTTCCATGAGATTGCCGACGAAAGTAGGCATCTGGGCCACAATACCGGCCATGATGATCAGCGAAATACCGTTACCGATACCGCGGCTGGTGATCTGTTCACCCAGCCACATCAGGAACAAGGTACCGCCAACCAGACTGATAACCGCGCCGACGCGGAACATATAACCGGGTTCGACAACCGCCTGCAGACCCGACTGGGAAGCGAAGCTTTCAAGGCCAACCGCGATGAAATAGCCCTGGACGGCGGTCAGCCCGACCGTACCGTAACGGGTATATTGGTTGAGCTTCTTGCGCCCTGCTTCACCGTCCTTCTTTATCGCGGCCAGCGTCGGGGACAAAGCTGCCGCCAACTGGACTACGATCGAGGCGGTAATATAGGGCATCACACCCAGAGCGATCAGGCTCATCCGCTCCAGCGAACCGCCTGAAAATGTATTGAAGATATCGAGAACGCCGCCACGGGTCTGATCATAGAGATCAGCCAGAACGACCGGATCAACACCGGGGAGCGGAACGAAGCTGAGCATCCGGAAAATGACCAGCGCTCCGAGCGTAAACCAGATGCGTTTCCGCAATTCGGTAGCCTGACCGAATTTCGATAGACTTAGATTGGCTGCGACCTGATCGGCTCTTGATGCCATGCTTGACTTCCCTGCCCCAAAGTTAGTTTGCAACGCGCCACTGCTTAGGCAGAGGCCCATCTCCAACTATTGCGTATTGGTGCAATCTCCGGAGATGAATAGCTGCCTTTGCAACTATGCAACCCGCCCCATATCGGATGTTAATCCATCAAAAACAAGGGGCCAGAAAAAGAGGCGCTGAAATCAGCGCCTCTCGAAGATCAATCTTTCTTTTTCGCGCGGTTAGCGGCTTTTTTCTCACGTGCAGGCTTGGACGCAACAGCTTTTTTCTCGCCCTTTGGACGACGTTCGCCACCCGCTGGAAGAATTTCGACCTTGCCGCCGGCCTTTTCAACCGCAGCAACAGCAGCTTTCGAAGCGCCTGCAACGGTGATCGTGATTTTCGCTTTCAGTTCGCCTTTGGCAAGCAGACGAACGCCGTCCTTGCCGCCACGAGCCAGACCAGCAGCTTTCAGAGTTGCGTGATCGATCGTGCCTTTGCCATCGAGACTTTTGCTGTCGATGAACTTCTGGATCATGCCCAGGTTCACTTCCGCATAGTCGGTTCCAAACGGGTTGTTGAAACCACGCTTTGGAAGCCGCATGTGGAGTGGCATCTGGCCGCCTTCGAAGCCCTTGATAGCTACACCGGAACGGGATTTCTGACCTTTTTGGCCACGTCCAGCGGTTTTGCCTTTGCCCGAGCCGATGCCCCGACCGACGCGCATGCGTGATTTGCGTGCGCCGTCATTATCTCTAAGTTCGTTTAATTTCATGTCTTGTACTCGCTTTCGCTTTTATGCGCACGGAAGTCTCGGGTGTTACCCTTCGAGAACTTCCACCAGATGATGTACCTTGCCGATCATGCCGCGGACTTCGGCGGTATCTTCCAGTTCGGAAACACGGTGCATCTTGTTGAGACCGAGACCGATCAGCGTCTTGCGCTGGGATTCCGGACGACGGATCGGAGAACCGATCTGCTTGATTTTAATTTTGGCCATCAAAAATTACTCCGTAACTGCCGCGGCATCTGCTGCCACTTCAGCAGCCGAACCGCCAGCACGTGCAAGCAGGTCGGTCACTTTCTTGCCGCGTCGCTGGGACACGGATTTCGGGCTCGACTGATCTGCCAGTGCGGCAAAAGTTGCGCGGATCATGTTATAAGGATTGGCCGTGCCGTTGGACTTGGTCACAACGTCGGAAACGCCGAGACTTTCGAAAACAGCACGCATTGGACCACCGGCAATGATACCGGTACCCGCTGGTGCCGAACGGACGGTCACGTTACCCGCGCCAAACTGGCCTTTGCCATCATGGTGCAGGGTCCGGCCTTCACGAAGGGGTACGCGAACCATATTCTTTTTCGCAGCTGCGGTTGCCTTGGTAATGGCTTCCGGCACTTCGCGTGCCTTGCCCTTGCCGAAGCCAGCCCGGCCCTTGCCGTCGCCAACCACAACCAGAGCAGCAAAACCGAAGCGCTTACCGCCTTTAACGGTCTTGGAAACGCGGTTGATGTGAACCAGTTTCTCGACCAGCTCTTCGCCGCCGTCATTGTTGCCGCGACCACCACGATTGTTGTTGCGTCCACCGCCACGATTGTCGCGACCGCCGCCGCGGTTGTCGCGGTTGCCACCGCCGCCGCCACGGTTTCCACCGCGTGCTGGACGATCAGGAGCGCCACCGGTTTTCGCTTCAGCCGCTACAGCTGCTACCGGCTGATTGCCTTCGCCAGTGGTGCCCGGCTGTGCCGCGCCTTCTGGTGTTGTTTTGTCATCAGCCATATTAAAACTCCAATCCGCCTTCACGTGCTGCGTCGGCCAGAGCCTTCACACGTCCGTGAAACAGGAACCCGCCACGGTCAAAAATTACTTCCTTAACGCCTGCCTTCTTGGCAGCTTCGGCGACGCGTTTGCCGACATCGGCTGCAGCTTTGCTATCCGCACCGGTCTTGACAGATGACGCCTTGTCGATGGTCGAAGCGGAAGCCAGCGTTTTGCCCTCGGCATCGTCGATAACCTGAGCATAGATATGCCGGCTCGTACGATGGACGGACAAACGAGGCTTTGAGAGCCCGCGCTTCCGCAATTTGCTGCGTACGCGTTGCTGGCGCCGTTTGAACTGAGAAATATTCGCCATGGCTTATTTCTTCTTCCCTTCTTTGCGGAAAATATATTCGCCGCGATATTTGATACCCTTGCCTTTATACGGCTCGGGCTTGCGCCAGCGCCGGATTTCGGCAGCGACCTGGCCAACCTGTTGCTTGTCCATGCCGGTGATTTCGATCGTGGTCTGGTCAGGTGTCTTGATCTCGATACCATCAGGGATCGCGAAGTTGACATCATGACTGTAACCGAGCTGCAGGTTCAGGTTTTTCCCCTGAGCTGCTGCACGATAACCAACGCCGTTGATTTCCAGCACCTTGGTAAAGCCGCTGGTAACACCGTCGACCAGATTCTGGACCAACGTACGCTGCATTCCCCAGAACGCGCGTGCGGTTTTCGATTTATTTGCTGGCTTCACCAGCAAACCACCGTCACCCAGTTCATAAGTCAGATCGTCAGACATAGGGGTCGAAAGCTCGCCCTTTGGTCCTTTGACCTTGACCAGGCCATCTTCCATCACGGCGGTGACGCCGTCCGGAATATTTACTGATTTTTTGCCGATACGGGACATGATTAGAATACCTCAGCCAGTACTTCGCCGCCGACTTTCGCCTGGCGCGCTTCCGCGTCAGACAAAACACCTTTTGGCGTCGATACGATTGTTATACCCAGACCATTACGCACCCGTGGCAGATCTTCAGATCCGCTATAGACACGACGACCAGGCTTTGAAACGCGGGCCACGTGGCGGATAGCCGGCTCGCCTTCAAAATATTTCAGTTCAATCCGCAAACCGGGGTGCTTGTTGACCTCTTCTTCACTGTAGCCACGAATATAACCTTCGCGCTGCAACACTTCGAGGACGGCACCACGCAATTTGGACGCAGGGGTTACGACGCTGTCTTTGCGTGCCTGTTGTCCGTTACGGATACGGGTGAGCATGTCACCCAAGGGATCGGTAAAAGCCATATTATCTCTCCCTTACCAGCTTGATTTCGTTACGCCGGGAATCAGACCTTTGTTGGCCATGTCTCTCAGCTCGATGCGGCACAGGCGGAACTTGCGGTAGTAACCGCGCGGACGTCCTGTGGTTTCACAGCGGTTACGCACGCGAGTCGGATTCGCATTGCGCGGAATTTCCGCCATTTTGAGGCGTGCCATCAGACGTTCGGTCTCGTCGAGAGACTGGTCTGCTGCCATAGCCTTCAGTTTCGCATAACGGCCGGCGTATTTCTTCACCATCCGCTTGCGTTTTTCGTTTCTGTTAATGGAACTCAGTTTCGCCATGACTTAAGTTCTCGTCCTTCCGTATAATGAAGCGCTCATGCGGCTTCTTTTTCTTCCGATTGTTCCTCTTTAGGGAACGGGAAACCAAATAATGCCAGAAGCGCACGCGCCTCGTCGTCAGTTTTTGCGGTTGTCGTCACGATCACATCCATGCCGCGGACAACGTCGATGTTGTCATAGGCGATTTCAGGGAAAATGATCTGCTCTTTCAGACCCATGGCGAAATTGCCACGGCCGTCAAAGCTTTTCGGATTCAGACCCCTGAAATCCCGGATACGAGGCATTGCGACAGTCACCAGACGATCGATAAACTCGTACATCCGTTCCCGGCGCAAATTGACCTTGCAACCGATTGGCATGCCCTCGCGCAACTTGAACGTCGCGATCGAGTTTTTCGCCTTGGTGATGACGGGTTTCTGACCGGCAATCAATTCCATTTCATTGGCAGCAGTCGCGACTTTTTTCTTGTCCTGACTGCCTTCGCCCACACCCATGTTGATCGTGATCATCGAGATGCGAGGCACTTCCATGTGATTGGAATAGTTAAACTTCTCCTGCATCGCTTTGACGATTTCCTCGTCATATTTCGTGCGCATGCGCGGGATATATTTTTTATCAGCCATCGACCTTCTCCCCGGATTTTACAGCGATACGCTGCATCTTTCCGTCTTCTGTCTTTTCAAATCGGACCCGCGTCGGCTTGCCGTCTTTCGGGTCAGCCAAGGCCACCTTGCTGATGTGCATTGCCGCTTCACGTCGTTCCAGGCCACCCTGCGGGTTTGCCTGGGTCGGCTTGCGGTGCCGGATAGCAATGTTGATGCCGGAAACGATGCACTTGCCATCTTTCGGCATTACTTTGCTGACTTCACCAGACTTGCCCTTGTCCTTCCCGGACAGAACAACAACGGTGTCGCCTTTTTTGATTTTTGCGTTGGCCATGATTAAAGTACCTCCGGCGCAAGGCTGATGATTTTCATATGCTTTTTCGCACGCAGTTCACGAACCACGGGGCCAAAAATACGGGTGCCGATTGGCTCCTGGTTGTTGTTTACCAGAACCGCAGCATTGCTGTCGAACCGGATAACCGATCCATCCGAGCGACGAATGTCCTTCTTGGTACGCACGATCACAGCGCGGTGAACGTCGCCCTTCTTGACCTTGCCGCGTGGCGCAGCTTCCTTGATCGACACAACAATGATGTCGCCAACGCCGGCAAAGCGACGCTTCGAGCCGCCCAGCACCTTGATGCACTGCACGCGTTTGGCTCCGCTATTGTCAGCGACCTCCAGGTTCGATTGCATCTGGATCATGGATCCAATTCCTTCTTCATAAACCCGGCGAACCGGGCGTTTCCTACTTCGTCATCCCGGACAAATCCGGGACATTCTAAAATTATTCAGCCGCTGGTTCAGCTGCTGGCTTGACCGGCGCCTTGACCTTTTCGTCTTTCGGATCGCTAGCCGTGATCTCGCTGACCGTCGGCGTCGCGACACCGGCTGCTGCACCGACCCGCTCCAGAACTTTCCAGGTCTTCAACTTGGAAATCGGCCGCGTTTCTTCGATGCGCACGGTTTCACCCATGCTGATCTCGTTGTTTTCATCATGGGCATGATATTTCTTCGAGCGCCGGATGATTTTTCCGTAAAGCGGGTGCTTCACCTTGCGTTCGACATTGACGACAACAGTCTTGTCGCCCTTGTCTGACACAACCGTGCCGGTGAGAATACGTTTTGGCATATCGGTTCCTTACGCCTTAGCTTCTGTGGTCGCCGCGTTCGCACGCTCGGCCTGCAAAGTTTTGATCCGGGCGATCGTGCGACGCACTTCCCGCGTCCGGCTTGGTTTTTCGAGCTGGTTGGTCGCAGCCTGGAAACGCAGGTTAAATGCCTCGCGCTTCAGTTCGCCCAGTTCCGTCCCGAGTTGATCGTCGGTTTTGGTCCGCAAATCTTCTGTCTTAATGCTCATCTACCTTAACCTTCCAGATGTGACGTATCGCCGAGGCGGGCCACAACCTTTGTCTTGATCGGGAGCTTCATAGCTGCCCGCTCGAAAGCGATCGCTGCAATCGGTCCAGGTACACCGTCCAGTTCGAACAAAATGCGGCCTGGTTTAACCCGAGCGGCCCAATATTCTACCGAGCCCTTACCCTTACCCTGACGAACTTCGGCAGGTTTCTTGGATACTGGCACATCCGGGAAAATCCGGATCCACAAACGCCCCTGACGTTTGATGTGACGCGTGATCGCACGGCGAGCCGCTTCGATCTGGCGCGCGGTAATCCGGTCAGGCTCCATGGCTTTGAGGCCATAACTACCGAAATTCAGGCTAGAGCCACCTGGCGCTTTTCCTTTAATCCGGCCTTTGAAAGCCTTGCGGAACTTATGTTTCTTGGGTTGCAGCATGATGCTCTACCTATTCCTCAAAAATCAACGTTGGTGCTGCGGACGGACGCCGGAAGTTTGCGCTTCCACATTCAACCGATCCTGAGCCATCGGGTCGTGACCCAATATCTCGCCTTTGAAAATCCAGACCTTGATACCGATAATACCATAAGCGGTCAGCGCTTCATATTCAGCATAATCGATATTGGCGCGCAGCGTATGAAGCGGCACACGGCCTTCACGATACCATTCAACGCGCGCGATTTCCGCGCCGCCCAAACGGCCACCACAAACAATTTTAATACCTTCGGCACCGAGACGCAGCGCAGATTGCACAGCACGCTTCATGGCACGACGGAAGGCAACGCGGCGGATCAGCTGATCACCAATGCCCTGTGCCACCAGTTTCGCGTCAACTTCCGGCTTGCGGATCTCGACAATGTTCAAGGAAACGTCGCTCGAGGACATGTCGCTCAATTTGCGACGTAGCTTCTCGATATCCGCGCCTTTTTTACCGATGATCACACCAGGACGGGCAGCATAGATAGAAATCCGGCAGTTCTTGGCCGGACGCTCGATGACAACCTTCGAAATCGCTGCCTGTGGCAGTTCTTTGAAAATATATTTACGCATCTTGATGTCTTCCATCAAGAGCTCGCCGTAATTGGAACCTTCCGCATACCAGCGACTGTCCCAGGTCCGGTTGATCTGCAGGCGAAGCCCGATAGGATTACTCTTTTGACCCATGGTTACGCCTCTTCCTCTTCATGCTCGCGCACGACGATGCGAACGCGGCTAAATGGCTTGATAATCTTGGCTGAACGACCACGAGCACGCGCTTTCCAGCGCTTCATCGTGATTGACTTGCCGACGCTCGCTTCGTGAACGATCAATGCGTCAACATCCAGATTGTGATTATTCTCGGCATTGGCGATGGCAGAAGCCAGAACCTTGCTGACGTCCTTGGCCATCGCCTTTTTCGAAAAGGACAATATGTTCAGCGCGTCGCCGGCCTTGTGGCCGCGGATCAACTGAGCAACCAAGTTCAGCTTCTGGGCAGAACCACGAATGGAATTGCCGACAGCCAAAGCTTCATTATCGCCAACGCGGCGGGGTGATGATGCCTTACCCATTATTTCTTGCCTTTTTTGTCAGCGCCATGACCGTAATAGTTACGTGTCGGAGCGAATTCACCAAGCTTGTGGCCGACCATGTCTTCGTTCACCGAAACCGGGATGAATTTCATGCCGTTATAAACGCTGAAGGTCAGGCCGACAAAGTCAGGAAGAACAGTAGAACGACGCGACCAGGTCTTGATCGGCGTACGGGTATTGTTTTCCTGCGCAGTCTGCGCTTTTTTCAGCAGGTGGAGGTCAACAAATGGACCTTTTTTGATGGAACGAGCCATGCTTACCTCTTCTTCTTCGCGTGACGCGACCGGATGATCATCTTGTCAGTCGATTTGTTGCTACGGGTACGAGCACCCTTGGTTGGCTTGCCCCATGGCGTCACTGGATGACGACCACCGGAAGTCCGGCCTTCACCACCACCATGCGGGTGATCGACTGGGTTCTTTGCAACACCGCGGGTAAGAGGACGACGTCCCTTCCAGCGGGTGCGGCCTGCCTTGCCGAAATTCTGGTTCGAATTGTCGGGGTTGGAAACCGCGCCAACGGTCGCCATGCAATCGGAGCGCAGATACCGTTGTTCGCCGCTCTTGAGGCGAACAATGATCATACCGCGATCACGACCAACAATCTGGACATAAGCACCGGCAGAACGAGCGATCTGACCGCCCTTGCCTGGCTTCATTTCGACGTTGTGGATGATCGTGCCGACCGGCATTTGCGACAAAAGCATCGCATTGCCGGGCTTCACGTCGGTCTTGTGACCGGCGATCACGCTGTCGCCAACGTCGAGACGCTGCGGCGCAATGATATAGGCCAGCTCGCCGTCTTCATATTTCAGCAGCGCGATAAAGGCTGTGCGGTTCGGATCATATTCGATCCGCTCGACCGTAGCAGCCATATCCCATTTGCGACGCTTGAAATCGATCAGACGATAGCGTTGTTTATGGCCGCCGGCGATGCCGCGCGATGTGACATGGCCCTTGTTGTTCCGGCCACCGGTCTTGTTCTTGCCTTCGACAAGCTTTTTAACAGGCTTGCCCTTCCAGAGGCCGCTCTTGTCGACCAGGATAAGACCACGCCGGGCGGGGCTTGTCGGTTTATAGGATTTTAATGCCATGTGCCCTTAAACTCCCGTGGTGATGTCAATGGTCTGGCCTTCGGCCAAGGTGACAACAGCCTTCTTGATGTCATTGCGAGTGTAGGGACGACCCTTCCACTTTTTGGTCTTGCCCTTTTGCACCAGCGTGTTGACGTTCTTGACTTTGACATCAAACAACGCCTCGATGGCTGCCTTGATCTGCGGCTTTGTTGCGGTCTTGGCAACTTTGAAAACCACAGCATTATGTTCGCTGAGCAAGGTTGATTTTTCGGTGATGTGCGGGCCGACAATCACGTCATAATGACGGATATCGACAGCTTCTTTTTTAGCCATTGAAGCGCGCCTCCAGCTTTTCTACCGCTGCGCGCGTCAGCACCAGGGTTTCATGGTTCAAAATGTCATAAACATTGGCGCCGGCAGCTGACATCACGTTGAGACGTGGAATATTGTTGGAAGCTTTCGAGAAAGCCTCGTTCACAACATCACCGTCCATGACCAGTGCTGACTTGCCAAAACCGAGCTTCGCGATATTGGCCAGAAGCGCCTGTGTCTTGGCTTCCTTCAGATCAATATTTTCAAGCACGATCAGGTTTTCATTTTTGACCTTGTCGCTCAGCGCCATTTTCAGACCCAAAGCACGAACTTTCTTGTTCAGCGAAGGATTGAAATCACGCTTGCGGGCACCGTGGGCTTTACCACCACCGATGAAGATCGGAGCACGACGATCGCCATGACGAGCTGTACCGCCGCCCTTTTGATTGCCGAATTTCTTGCCGGTGCGGGCAACGTCCGAACGTTCGCGGGTCGGACGGGCCGTTCCGCGAGCTTTTTCACGCTGCCAGTTGACGACACGGTGAAGAATGTCTGCGCGCGCTTCGATACCGAAGACGTCATCGTTCAATTCGATGTCGCCTTTGGCCTTTGCGTCGAGGGTTATCACTTTCAGTTTCATGGCTTAGCCCTCCTTCCCTGCATCATCTGCAGCATCAGATTTCTCTGCTGCCGGTTTTTCTGCCGGAGCGTCGGCTGCTGCCGCTACTTCTGCGTCGGTTGGACCAACTGGAGCTTCGATCGCTGCATCCGCTTCGATCATGCCAGCCGGAGCGTCTTCCGTTTTCGTTTCATCCGCGTTGCGGCGCATGGCACCCGGGAATGGAACACCTTCGGGAAGAGCAACTTTCACTGCATCTTTAACCAGAAGCCAACCGCCCTTGGAACCGGGAACGCTGCCGCGCACAAAGATCAAACCGCGAGCGGCGTCTGTACGGACGATTTCCAGATTTTGCTGGGTGCGATTTTTCGAACCCATGTGGCCGGCCATCTTCTTGCCCTTGAACACCTTGCCCGGATCCTGGTTCTGACCAGTAGAACCGTGGGCACGGTGAGAGATGGAAACACCGTGAGTTGCGCGCATACCGCCGAAACCCCAGCGCTTCATTGCACCGGCGAAGCCTTTACCCTGGGTAACACCCTGGATATCGACCATCTGGCCGGCAATGAAATGGTCTGCAGTTACGGTAGCACCGATGGGGAGCAAAGCATCTTCGCTATCGACCCGGAATTCGGCAACACGCGCTTTTGGTTCAACTTCTGCCTTGGCAAAAGCTTCACGCTGCGGCTTATTAACATTTTTCGCTTTACGGGCACCTGCACCAAGCTGAACAGCAAAATAGCCATCACGTTCCTGATTGCGGGCTCCAACAACCTGACATTCTTCCAGGGAAAGAACGGTAACCGGCACATGCCGACCATCTTCCTGAAACAAGCGGGTCATCCCCATTTTCTTCGCGATCACGCCTGTACGCACGATCAATCTCCTTCACAGAGGCCGAACGAACCATTTCGTCCGGCTTGCCAGCCCAAATTGTCATGCGTCACCCCGTCCGGGCTGTATTGTTCCGAAACTTTCGGAACGAGACGGAGGACGCTGCCCGGTTGAAACCGGCGGTATCCTGTCGTTCGTCTGGATCCCCGCCTGGGCGGGCATCGCTAATCAATTGGCTCAGGCCAGTTTGATCTCGACATTTACACCGGCAGCAAGGTCAAGCTTCATCAAAGCATCGACCGTCTGCGGCGTTGGCTGCACGATATCGAGCAACCTTTTATAGGTCCGTACCTCGAACTGCTCGCGGGACTTTTTGTCCACGTGCGGTCCGCGGTTGACGGTAAATTTTTCAATGTGCGTTGGCAAAGGTATCGGGCCACGGATTAAAGCGCCGGTGCGGCGAGCTGTATCAGCGATATCGCCGGTTGCTTGATCAAGAACTCGATGGTCGAATGCCTTCAAGCGAATGCGGATATTCTGCGTTTCCATGTACCTGTTACCAATGTCAAAGAGCCAAAAATAAACCGCCCCGATTTTCTAACGAAAAAGGCCGGAGCGGCGAAAAAACTAGCTGCCCGAATCACCGATCCGGGCAGCGAGGCGTTCCTATATTACTTTGTTACGCTGCTGACAACCCCTGATCCAACAGTACGTCCGCCTTCACGAATAGCGAAGCGAAGACCTGGATCCATAGCGATTGGAGCAATCAGCTTAACACCGATCGTAACGTTATCACCTGGCATAACCATCTCGGTGCCCTCAGGAAGGATCACTTCGCCGGTTACGTCGGTCGTACGGAAGTAGAACTGTGGACGATAGTTGGCGAAGAATGGCGTATGACGCCCGCCTTCGTCTTTCGACAACACATAAACTTCAGCCGAGAATTCTGTGTGCGGGGTAATCGAACCTGGCTTGCAGAGAACCTGGCCACGTTCAACCGCTTCCCGATCAACGCCACGGATCAATGCACCGATGTTGTCGCCAGCCTGACCGGAGTCGAGCAGCTTGCGGAACATTTCAACGCCGGTAACAGTGGTCTTCGTGGTATCTTTGATACCAACGATTTCGCATTCGTCACCAACATTCACGATACCGCTTTCAACGCGACCGGTAACAACCGTACCACGACCAGAAATCGAGAACACGTCTTCGATTGGCATCAGGAACGGAAGATCGACTGGACGTTCTGGCTGAGGAATGGCTTCATCAACAGCTTTCATCAGTTCAAGAATCTTGTTCTTGCCGATTTCGTCGTCGCGGCCTTCGAGTGCAGCCAGTGCAGAACCGGAAATCACAGGAATGGCATCGCCGTCGAAATCATAATAGGAAAGAAGTTCGCGGATTTCCATTTCGACCAGCTCAAGAAGCTCTTCATCATCGACCTGGTCGACCTTGTTCATGAAAACAACAAGCGCAGGAACACCAACCTGACGAGCGAGCAGGATGTGCTCACGGGTCTGTGGCATCGGGCCGTCGGCAGCGTTAACCACAAGAATGGCACCATCCATCTGAGCAGCACCGGTAATCATGTTTTTCACATAATCGGCGTGGCCCGGGCAATCGACGTGCGCATAGTGACGGGCTTCGGTTTCATATTCAACGTGGGCCGTTGAAATGGTGATGCCGCGCTCACGCTCTTCAGGAGCTTTATCGATATTTGCGAAGTCAACGGCAACACCGCCGGTTGATTCAGCAAGCACTTTGGTGATCGCCGCGGTCAACGTCGTTTTGCCATGGTCAACATGACCGATGGTTCCGATGTTGCAGTGCGGCTTGTTCCGCTCAAACTTCTCTTTAGCCATTTTATTTTACCTCTGATTTTCTATCATCTTGATAGTCTGCGCCGCGCTTTGGCGAGACTCTCTAATTCTGTCAACACCCTTTTGCCGGTCCGGGGGATTTCCCGTCGGGCCTGCACAAAAGGAAAGCGCGTTACCTCGAAAAGGAGTGGCGGTTAAGCCATTTTCTCCTTGATCTCTTCTGCCACGTTGCTCGGCACTTCCTCATAGTGAGAGAATTGCATCGAATATTGCGCACGCCCCTGACTGAAGGAACGCAGTTCATTCACATAACCGAACATGTTGGCAAGCGGCACCATGGCGTCCACAGCCTGGGCGATACCGCGCGTATCCGTACCCTGGATTTGACCACGGCGAGAGTTAAGATCGCCGATCACATCACCAAGATAGTCTTCCGGAGTGATCACTTCAACTTTCATGATCGGTTCAAGCAACTTGATGCCGGACTTCTGGGCCGCTTCGCGCATTGCTGCGCGACCGGCGATTTCAAATGCCAGCGCCGAACTATCGACGTCATGATAGGCACCGTCATAGACACGAATGTCGAAATCGATAATCGGGAAGCCGATCAAAGAACCGGTTTCAGCGGTTTCGCGCATGCCTTTTTCAACCGAGGGGATATATTCTTTCGGAATATTACCGCCCTTGACTTCATCGCTGAAGGTGATGCCAGCACCGCGCTCGCCCGGAGTGACTTCGAACTTGATACGCGCGAACTGACCGGAACCGCCGGACTGTTTCTTATGCGTGTAATCAATGTCGACAGCCTTGCCGAGCGATTCACGATAAGCCACCTGCGGCGCACCGACATTTGCTTCCACTTTAAACTCGCGACGCATACGGTCGACGAGAATATCGAGGTGAAGCTCGCCCATGCCCTTGATGATCGTCTGGCCCGATTCGTGGTCGGTTGTCACCCGGAAGGATGGATCTTCGGCAGCCAGGCGGTTCAGGGCAACGCCCATCTTCTCCTGGTCGGCCTTGGTCTTTGGCTCCACCGAAAGCTCGATAACCGGCTCGGGGAATTCCATGCGTTCGAGAATGATCGGCTTCTCGGAGTCGCAAAGCGTATCGCCGGTCGTGGTGGTTTTCATGCCCGCCAGAGCAACGATGTCGCCTGCGAATGCCTCGTCAATGTCCTTGCGGTCATTGGAGTGCATTTCGAGAATACGGCCGACTTTTTCTTTCTTGTCCTTGACCGAGTTCAGCAGCGTGCCTTTTTCCAGCTTGCCGGAATAGATACGGCAGAAGGTCAGCGTACCCACGAACGGATCGTTCATGACCTTGAAGGCAAGCGCGGAGAATGGCGCGTCATCGGATGATGCACGGCTGTCTTCGGTTTCGCCGTCAAGCTTCACGCCCTTAATGGCGGGAACGTCGAGCGGGCTGGGCATATAGTCGACAATCGCGTCGAGCAAAGGCTGAACGCCCTTGTTCTTGAACGCAGAGCCGCAAAGCACAGGAACGAAGCTCTGGTTCAGCGTACCCTTGCGGATCAGCTTCTTCAAAGTCGCCGCATCCGGCAGATTGCCTTCCAGATACTGCTCCATGATGTCATCGTCCTGCTCGACGGCAAGCTCGATGAGCTTCTCGCGATATTCAGCCGCTTCGTCAGCCATATCCGCAGGTATTTCACCATATGTATATTCAGCGCCGAGATCTTCGTTCTTCCAGGTGATCGAGCGTTCGTTCACCAGATCGACCAGGCCGACCAGATCGGCTTCGATGCCGATAGGAAGATACAGAACAGCAGGCGTTGCGCCGAGACGTTCTACGATCGAATCGACGCAGAATTTGAAGTTGGCGCCGGTGCGATCAAGCTTGTTGATGAAGCACATCCGCGGCACTTTATATTTGTCAGCCTGGCGCCATACGGTTTCAGACTGTGGCTCGACGCCGGCAACGCCGTCGAAACAGGCTACCGCGCCATCGAGCACACGCAGCGAACGCTCGACTTCAATCGTGAAGTCAACGTGGCCTGGCGTATCGATGATGTTGATCCGGTGCTCTGGACCCTTGCGGTCTTCCGCTTGCCAGAAACAGGTGGTCGCAGCAGAGGTGATGGTAATACCTCGCTCCTGCTCTTGCTCCATCCAGTCCATCGTCGCCGCGCCATCATGCACTTCGCCGATTTTATAGGACTTGCCCGTATAGAAAAGAATACGTTCGGTCGTTGTTGTCTTACCAGCGTCAATATGAGCCATAATGCCAATATTGCGATATCGTTCGAGCGGATGGCTGCGTGCCATAGTCTGTACTCCAGTATGTGGGGAACCAAATTCTGGCTGCCCTATAGTGAAATGGGCTGAACAATGCCAGCCCTGTGATGGTGTATTTTAACGGCAATAAGTCCGTTCGCACTGAGCTTGTCGAAGCGCCTCGATCGAGAATATGCTTCCCTGACGGGAAGCGCCTTCGACAGGCTCAGGACGAACGGTCTAAACTTATACTACCAGCGGTAGTGAGCAAAGGCGCGGTTGGCTTCCGCCATCTTGTGCGCATCTTCACGCTTCTTCACCGCATTGCCACGGTTGTTCGACGCATCGAGGATTTCACCCGACAGGCGCGCAGCCATTGTGGTTTCGCTGCGACCGCGAGCGGCAGAGATCATCCAGCGGATTGCCAGAGCCTGCGCACGTTCGGGACGCACTTCGACGGGAACCTGATAGGTCGCACCACCAACACGGCGGCTGCGAACTTCGATGCCCGGCTTGATATTGTTCAGAGCATCATGAAACAGCTGCAAGGGATCTTTCTTCGCCTTGGCTTCAACGCTGTCAAAGGCACCATATACGATGCGCTCTGCGGTGGATTTCTTACCATCCATCATCAGGTTGTTCATGAATTTCGAAAGGATGAGATCCTTGAATTTTGGATCGGGTAAAATGACCCGTTTTTCGGGACGACGACGACGTGACATATCTTATAACTCCGAAACTGAATTATTTAGGACGCTTGGCGCCATATTTCGAACGGCTCTGCTTCCGGTCCTTGACACCCTGGGTATCGAGAACGCCGCGCAGTACGTGATAACGCACACCGGGAAGATCGCGAACACGGCCGCCGCGGATCAGGACAACACTATGTTCCTGAAGGTTATGACCTTCACCGGGAATATAGCTGATGACCTCGCGCTGGTTGGTCAGGCGAACCTTGGCAACCTTACGCAGAGCGGAGTTTGGTTTCTTTGGAGTCGTTGTGTAGACACGGGTGCAAACGCCACGTTTCTGTGGGTTGGCTTCCATGGCCGGCACCTTGGACTTCGTCTTCTGGGGCACCCGCCCTTTACGGACGAGCTGGTTGATCGTTGGCATAAAGTCTTCACCTTATAGTAGAATTGTCCTGCAAAATGCAGGGGTTACTCTCACCGTCCAAACTGACGGCAAGTGTTTTGCCTATGTAAGTTTTCTGCGGCATCGAGCAGAGCCCGAAGAAGCGGAAGCGCGGCCCTTAGACGGGATTCGAGCGGGGGTCAAGGGACTCAAGATTTACCAAATACGCTGGCCCAAGCAACTTTCGTTGAAATCTTTCTGCTCGGATCAGCAACAAATTCGACCATTCGCTGCATCACTTGGACTCTCTTGGCGTCCGGCAATAACAAGTATAATAGCTCGATAGTAGTCGCCAAGTCGATAAATTGGAACTGAGCGCCGCGATAATTAAGCGCTCCATATTTTAAATCAAGTTCCTTCACATCATCTGGCATCCGGCAAACAAAGGTAATCGGAGCATTTCCTATTTGTTGCTTGGCAAATGATTCAACTGCCGCATCGAGGCGTTCCATATCAATAAGCTTACCAGTTACTTCAAAAAAATTGGAGAGATTGCCATCTTTTAACTGCTCCCAAACATCTGCTGGTTTGTGAGAAGTCGTGTTGGTACCAAAGACACTTGCATCAATTCCCATGACACCTTCGAATTCCGTGTCACTCGACCTGAGCAAATCCAACAACAAACCAAACATGAATTGAGGAACAGAGCCTCCCTCCGGAGTCGAAATTGCGAAAACAGCGAGTTTTTTTGCTATTTCTATCGGAACAACCGTTCTTAAATCCTCTAATGCTACATCTAATTGGCCAACTTCATCAGCATACTCGAGAAGTCTCTGGAGGAACATTAGAATAAGGGCGAACCTTAATTCCACATTATCCCAATGTCGATTTACGCGTCTAATGTAATCCACCGCAGCTAAAGCCGCATCTTCCGGCTTTCTTCCTTCCGCCCATTTCTCATCTATGACTTGCACATTCTTAGGGTCAGGACTCATTAACTGAGCCAGAAGATGACGGTAGCGGCGATTGCGATGGCGGACATGAAGGTGTGCGCGC
>CANLBM010000020.1 GCA_947488845.1 uncultured Sphingomonadaceae bacterium
CAAAACCGCAGGCGGGTGAAATATGTTAAAAATCATCCTTGACGGGGATGCGATTAGACGACCGTTACAAGTCCAGATTGCCTTCGTAAAAGGCGTGGATTGCCTTCATGTCCTTCGCCGCGAGGGCGAGATGATGGTAGCTCATTGCTTTGCTCCCTTCCGCTTGTCGACCATGCCCATGACATCGGCGGTGGCACCATCGGGCGCGGGCACTTCGACAACACGTTCCGGGACGTCGTCAAACTCCAGCTTCAGCGCCCGGCTCATCACCGCGTGCATCATGTAGGTGCAGGTGATGTAGGTGAGTTCGAGTATCTCGACCTCGCCAAGATGCTTTTTCAGCGCCGCGAAAACGCCGTTGGGCACCCTGCCCCGCTCGAGCACCAGACAATCGGCATAAGCAAGCACCGCGCGCTCGACATCGCTGAAGCAACCGGCGACCTGCCAGTTGGGAATGGCCTTGACCTGCTCTTCGGAAAAGCCTTCGAAGCGCATCGCCTTGCTGTGCTGGGAATAGACAAATTGTGATCCGACCGCATAGCCGGCGCGGATCTGGCCCAGTTCGCGCAATTTGGGATCGAGTTTGCGGTTGGGAGAGCGGTAGAAACCGAAGCCTTCGCTGGTGTGCCTGAAAGCGTCGGGAACCTGGGCAAAGACGGTCCACCAATTGCCCGGCGTGCCGGTTGCCGTGCCGGGCTCCGCCACCGGATCACGATCACCGAACAGCATATTGTAGAGACCGAGAACATAGTCGTCGGTCACTTCGGACCGGGGAATTTCGCGCAGTCGGGGCATGGGTCTCTCTCCTATGCCCCGACTATGCACAATATAGCGTGGCGTTCTAGCCTTTCGCGAGATTCCGCAGCACATATTGCAGGATGCCGCCGTTGAGGAAATATTCCATTTCATTGGCGGTATCGATCCGGCAGATCGTCTTGAAGGTCGAGGTCGTGCCGTTGGCGCGGGTCATTTCGACTTCGACTTCCTGCAGTGGTTTCAATGTCGCAACGCCCTTGATCGTGAAGCTTTCCGAACCGTCGAGGCTCAGAAGTTCGCGATCAAAACCCTCGGCGAATTGCAGCGGCAGGACGCCCATGCCGACGAGGTTCGAACGGTGGATCCGCTCGTAGCTTTCGACGATGACAGCGCGGACGCCGAGCAGGTTGGTGCCCTTTGCCGCCCAGTCGCGGGAAGAGCCGGTGCCGTACTGCTCGCCGCCGATGACGACCAGCGGGGTGCCGTCGGCCTTGTGCTTCATTGCCGCGTCGTAGATCGGCATGATCTCGCCGTTATATTTGGTGTAGCCACCTTCTTTGCCGTCGGCCATTTCATTCTTGATACGAATATTCGCAAATGTGCCGCGCATCATGACTTCGTGGTTGCCGCGGCGGGAGCCGTATGAATTGAAGTCCTGCTTGCTAACCTGATGATTTTTCAGATATTCTCCGGCAGGGCTGTCCTCCTTGATCGCGCCGGCCGGCGAGATATGGTCGGTGGTAATGCTGTCACCCAGCAAAGCCAGGGTTTTCGCCTCGATGATGTCGCTGATCGGCTCCGGCGTCATCGTCATGCCCTCGAAATAGGGCGGGTTGGCAACATAGGTCGAGCCCGCGCGCCACTGGTAGGTGTCGCCGCCGGTGACGTCGATCGCGCGCCACTGGGCGTCGCCGTCATAGACATTGGCGTAGCGGCTCTCGAACATCTCGCGGTTGACGAAGCTGTTGACCATGTCGGTCACTTCGGCGTTGGTCGGCCAGATATCCTTGAGATAGACGTCGCTGCCGTCGCTGCCCTGCCCGATCGGGGTCTCGTACATGTCCTCGCGCACCGTGCCCTTGAGCGCATAAGCCACAACCAGCGGCGGCGAGGCAAGATAGTTGGCGCGGACGTCCTGCGACACCCGGCCCTCGAAATTGCGGTTGCCCGAGAGCACCGAGGCGGCGACCAGGTCATTTTCGTTGATCGCCTTGGAAATCGGCGCAGGCAATGGCCCGGAGTTACCGATACAGGTGGTGCAGCCATAGCCGACCAGGTTGAAGCCGAGATAGTTCAAATCCTCCGACAGCCCCGCCTTGTCGAGATAGTCGGTGACCACCTGCGACCCCGGTGCCAGCGAGCTCTTGACCCACGGCTTGCGCTGCAGCCCGCGTTCGCGTGCCTTGCGCGCGACCAGACCGGCGGCGATCAGCACCGTCGGGTTGGAGGTGTTGGTGCAGCTGGTGATCGCGGCAATCGCGACATCGCCATGGGTGAAGCCGTGACTGCTGCCCTCGACCGCAAAGCGCTCGCCGGTATCCTCGACCCCGAACACTTCCTTCAGATCGCGGTTGAAGCCCTCGTCGAGCTCGCTCATCGAGACCCGCTGCTGCGGCAGTTTCGGTCCCGAAAGCGACGGCACCACGGTGCTGATGTCGAGCTCGAGCGTCTTGGTGTAGATCGCGTCCTTGGTGGTCTCGTCATAGCGCCAGAAGCCCTGCTCCCGCGCATAAGCTTCGGTCAGCGCGATCTCGTCGGCGCTGCGGCCGGTCAGCTCGAGATATTCCAGCGTCTTTTCGTCGATCGGGAAATAGCCGCAGGTCGCGCCATATTCCGGCGCCATATTGGCGATCGTCGCGCGATCGGCGAGCGACAGTTCCTTGAGACCGGGGCCGTAAAATTCGACAAAGCTGCCGACCACGCCGACGTGGCGCAGCATCTGCACGCAGGTCAGCACCAGATCGGTCGCGGTGATGCCCTCGGCGAGCTTGCCGGACAATTTGAAGCCGACCACTTCGGGGATCAGCATCGAGACCGGCTGGCCGAGCATCGCGGCTTCCGCCTCGATCCCGCCAACGCCCCAGCCGAGCACGCCGAGGCCGTTGATCATCGTGGTGTGGCTGTCGGTGCCGACGCAGGTGTCGGGATAGGCGACCAGATTGCCCTCGGCGTCCTTCGACGACCAGACCGCTTTCGCGATATTTTCCAGGTTCACCTGATGGCAGATGCCGGTTCCCGGCGGCACAACGGAGAAATTGTCAAACGCCTTGCTGCCCCATTTCAGAAATTCGTAGCGCTCCATGTTGCGCTGATATTCCAGCTCGACATTATGTTCGAAAGCCTGCGGCGTGCCGAATTCGTCGACCATCACCGAATGGTCGATGACCAGATGCACCGGCACCTGCGGGTTGATCTGCTCGGCATTGCCGCCCAGCGCCTTGATCCCGTCGCGCATCGCGGCGAGATCGACCACCGCCGGCACGCCGGTAAAATCCTGCATCAGCACGCGGGCCGGGCGATATTGGATTTCCGCCGGGCTTTTCGCTTCCTTCTGCCAGTCGACCACCGCCTGCGCGTCCTTCGCGTCGACGGTAAAGCCGCCATCCTCGAACCGCAGCATATTTTCCAGCAGCACTTTCAGCGTGTAGGGCAGCTTGTCGATATTGCCGAGCTTTTCCGCCGCTTTCGCGAGCGAGTAATAAGCATATTCGGTGCCGTTGACGGTCATCGTCGAGCGGGTGCCGAGGGTGTCTTTGCCGGTGGTTGTCATGGTGGAGTGTGGCCTTTCTAATTAAGTGTCGCTAGGGGCGAATCTGCTTTCCGGGTCTCTATATACACACTGTTCCATAATGCCTAGGTGGCAGGGAATTGTTGTCGCCAAACTTTAAATGGACGAAGAAATGTAGAGGCTTGCTGGAGAATCAATTACTTGGAGCTATTTTGACACGTCAATCAAAATATTATTACTGAGAGCGTGTGTCAGAATTGGGCTAGGCCCGAGCGTACGGCTGCCAATCACCAAAATCCGATATTTAGCCCTCGTGATTGCAACATATAGTCGATTATGCGCAACGTAACTTAAATATGCTTTGCTTTCGTCCCATAATGCGCTCGAATTTGCTGGCACTCTACCTTCGTCAACGCCCACCAAAAGGACCGCCGAGAACTCTAATCCACCAACATAATCGGGCATTCCCAACACATAACTTTGATTTTTAAAAGCTTTCTCGACGAGTTCCGTATCGCCGCGCTTTTGTATGAACTCCGCTGGTTTATTTTCGAACTCAGCGAGTTGCTTCGCTTCAGTGAATAATTTTTCATCGAAAAAACATATGAGGATTTCGCTGCGGGCAAACCCCGTTTCATCTTTTAATCTATCAGCGTATCGAAACGCACCCGCGACCAGATCGTTGTCGTCGAGAGCAATGTATTCAGGTTTTTTGGCAAGCTTCTCCTGCTCATAAGTCATATTACTGAAGGCCCGTTCAAGTGGGTTCTCAAAGTTGGTAAACAAGCTAGCTCCTGAAGAAGTCACTGAAAAAGCGAGTTCGACAATATCGGGTGCGCATCTGAATACCGTCTCAACGCGAACACGGTTGCTGTTTGCATCAACTTCTGGCGGAAACAGAGTTTCTAAATCTATATCGTCATTCCAACCTTGATCTCCAATTGCTTGAGTTTTATCAACTGCGAAGGCAATTGGGAAACGATCAACCGTTTTCGTCAGATGGTGAAAGATTGAAAGTTCGTTCATATTAAACAGATGGGTTTCATCTATGAAAATTGCATCGAAGCCTTCCTTTGCTCGTCTACGCCTCCAGATTGGAGTGGATAATTGTCCCAGTGCCGTCAACACAACATCATCGGTATCAAATTGTCCTGTAGAAATAAGTCGGGTTCGATAATTTTTGTAAACATCCCAAATAAAAGCTCGATCACCTTCCGTTTTTAAAGGTAGGCCAGCCTTGATTGGTGGAAGTGTCTTATAGATTTCAAACTTTTCATTGGCTCGACTTTTTATCACAACTGCTATTTCATGCTGTATAAGTGGGATTAAAAGCTCACCGCTTTCTTGTTCAATAAAATCTGCGAATCTATCAGACATAAAATGCTTGAAGGAAGATAGGGATTGAAGAGATTTAGTGAGCGCTTCTTCAACGTATAATCCTTGCATTACCTTCGCGTCATAAGCGTCCGGATCAATAAACTCCGCTTGAGAAATTTCCTGTCTGAGCAAATCAGCACAATACGATTGTAGCGTCGCTACTTCCAAAAATTGAGCTGACGTTCGCTCGGACATAAATTTATCAGCGCCCATCGCTTGCAGAACGACTGCAATGCCTTCTTTTGCCGCTGCACTATGGGTGAAAAAAATTATCCTCAGGTCAGTTTTTTGTTTTTCAGCTTCAATTAGTTGATGAACTGCTGCCACTGCTAAACATGCTGTTTTCCCCGTGCCTGCCGGACCCTCTATTCGACTAGGTGATGACAAATCTGAAGTTACGAACCGCCTTTGTGTGCTGGTTAGCAATTTCATCCAAGTGTCATAGCTTTGATGAATGTCCACTTCATTGGACAGGTCGTCCATGCTAACTTCTCGAAACGCCGACGATTTGCTATCGACTGGTGCATCGACAACATCTTCAAATTCAACGCTTTCAGTTTTTTCGTAGCACTCTAGAAAACGCCTAAAGTTTGCCACTGCCGGTGGCTCAGACGCACCACCGCCATCACTATCTCCATACTTATACAAAAGCAAAAACCTTCCCGACATTTGTCTTTTTGCAAGTCGGTCTAGGTCAGGATTCAAATCAATCGTTGCTCGAAATTTTCTTTTTTGACTAATTGGAAAAGGAAAGACAATCGCTTTAGCTGAAGCAGAAGAAACGCCGCTGCCGGAATGAGATGGAGGAACTATCTGCTCAGCCGGAGTTAACACCGCCTTATCCCAATATTTTATTGCGAAACGGAATAATCTCTGAAAAACAAATATTAATGGGCCAATTTCTGCATGAATTTTCAGAAAATTCGATTGCTCTATATCTATTATAAAAACCGGTAAATCGTTCCCACCTCGACCGACGACTATCTTCCCACTCGGAAACTTATGGACCTTCAGCTTCGTATTTGGAACCAAATAGCTTTCTTTGGCAGTCAACAAACCGCGCACAAAATCATCGGCTTCAGCGAAGTCTCCAGATTGAAAGCTTCTTTGAGAAACTATCTCTTCCAAGGCGTCACGTCTAAATGCCAAAAATTTCACAGCTGGACCTTCTTATTAGTGTGTGTGGCCATTTCGTCCAACAGGGAACGATCATAATCTGGTACACCAATGCGAGAGAAAACTGTAGTCAAACGTTGCATCAACAACTCGATATAAGGTGACACCAGCTCACCCACGCACACCCCAAAATCTGATTCATCTGTCAGTGCGAGCTGACCGCTATCAGCGCCTAATTCGCTAACCAATTCAATATATTGGCGATATTCAAGACCTTTACTTAGCTCTGTTGCTATTTCTGCATTGAGAAAACGTATCTCCCTCAGCATGGCAACATACCCTAAGCAGCATTCATCAGGTGTGGTGGCCGGTAAAAAGTGCAAATCGGCAATCCTATTTTCTACAAGATCTTTGTGTAATTTTTCAGAAAGCCTACAGAATCTTTTCTTTATATCCTCGGGAGCTTCTTCAATACGAAATTCAGGATCAGTAATCGTTAGGATATTTTTTCCACATTCAACAAATTTGGCGTAAGGTTTCGGCTTTGATTTGTCGAACCCAAGGCCCTCAAATTTTGTCAAAATGTCAGCTATCGGAAAAGCATCTACCAAGGCCTTTGCTTCGCCAAGATCCGCGATACACTGCTTGAATGAAGCCAGAACCTGCACCCGCACTTCGTTGATGATAAGTCTATTTCCATACAAATCTAACCACTGCTCGAAGCTTAAAATCGGCACATAGTTAACGAGCGAAGATTTTGAATGTTCCAAATCACACCGAGCGGTGATTATTAACCCCAATACAGACTGTTCAATACCCATGGCCTTCGCACACGAAAATATAGTCCCTTGGGTCACTTTCCATTGTGAATTTATAATCATCGCTCTACTTTTATCAAATAATGTACCGCGTCCAGAACAATATCAAAATAATCTGCCGCTCCAAGAAAGCTTCTCACATTAAAATTGAAAATTATGGATTAGGGCGAGGGATTACGGTCGCAGTTTACTAAATGCACTAGTTACCGATCGGATGGGGGTTTGCACTTTATCAGGTGTCTCGACTTCGCTCGACACGAACGGTGCCGGGCAACAGGCCTGTCCATGCGTCCCCTTCCATTTAATTCTCCGCCAACAGATTAGCCGTTTGACTATTTTTATTTTTCATTCCTATGTAATTTTCATTGAATACAGGGGTATTTGATGGAGGAGTCAGAAAATAGCTGATTTCTGTCATTTAAAGGGGAGCGAATTTGAAAAAACTGATCTTGACGGCTGCTTTGACGGCCTTGGCGACCGGTGCGGTCCACGCACAGGATAGCGCGACCATATCACCGGCGGTGGCGGAGGTTGCGCCGGTGGCGGCGATTGCCACCAGCAATGCGGTTCTACGCGCGGGCACGCCGGTGTCGCTCAGCATGATGGAAGAAATTACCACCAAGAAGAAAGCCGCCAAGGTCGGCCAGCGCTTCATGCTGGAAGTCGCGGCACCGGTCGAGGTCAACGGCGTGACCGTGGTTCCGGCCGGAACGCCCGCCTGGGGAGAAATCGTCGGGGTGCGCAACAAGGGCATGTGGGGCAAGTCGGGCAAGCTCGACGCGAAATTGCTGTTCCTGCGGGTCAATGGCCGCCAGATCCGGCTGACCGGATCGTTTGACGACAAGGGCGTCACCGGCACGGCTGGCGTGGTCGGCGCGATTGCGCTGGTTCCGATTGCTGGTTTCTTCATGACCGGCACCAGCGCGATGCTGCCCAAGGGCGGCGTGGTCAGCGGATTTATCGACGAGGATATCGAGCTGGCGATTGCCGACACCAAACCGGCACCGCTGGCGGTGTCCGCTCCGGCTGCGCCGATGAGCGTTGCCGCGCCGGTCGAGAGCGAGGCTGTCGCCGAAGATATGGAAGAGGCAGGCGCTTCCGACTGACGGCGTCAATCTTGCGATAATCGTGACAGCGCACCGGATCGGGTTTCTGATCCGGTGCGTTTTTGTTCGGGGTTCGTGCTTTGGCCGGTGTCTCGGCCCTGGCCTGTCCCGAGCGCCCGCCCTGTTCCGTTCGTCCTGAGCCTGTCGAAGGACACTTTGCGACGAGAGGTGCACTTCGACAGGCTCAGTGCGAACGGCAGCTAGCAAGCCGGTGTCTCGACTTCGCTCGACACGAACGGGGGCGGTGGACGCGCTGGATTGCCGCGTTGCTGCGCACCGCGCAATGACGGGGGCGGCGGGGGATATTCCGCGCAAATCCAACAGGCTTTCCTACAGATGGGCGCTTCTGATATGGATGGCGCATGGCTGAGAAAAAACCGGACAAGCGTTCTTCCGCTGACACAGGCGCGGCAAGAAAATCCGTTCGTCCTGAGCTTGTCGAAGGACCTTTCGCGCGCTCCACCTGTGCTTCGACAGGCTCAGCACGAACGGCAGAAAAGACCGCCCCCAAACAACCCGAAAAACCCAAAAAAGCCCGCAGGCCGCGCCATGACGGCTGGACCGAGGCGGCGCGCAGGACGTTTCTGGCGACTTTGCGCAAGACCGGCTGCGTGCGCGACGCGTGCCGGGTGGCGGCGATGTCGAGCACCTCGGCCTACCGGCTGCGCGAGCGGGATGCGGATTTTGCCCGGCGCTGGAAGGAGGCGCACCGGAGCGGGCGCGAGGGGCTGGTCGCGGTGGCGCACGAACATGCGGTGGTCGGCAAGGAGACGGTGATCTACCGCAATGGCGCGGAGGTCGAGCGGCGGGTCGCGCCGTCGGACGCAATGCTGGCGCTGCTGATCAAGCGGGGCAATCTCGCCGAGCTGGACGAGGACAGGATCATCACCTGGGCCGAATGGCAGGACGGCGTGCGCTTTGACCGCGACGGCAACAAGATCGACGAGCAAGAGGAAGCCGAAGCGGCGGGACAAGCGCTCGAGGCGAAGATCGCGGCCATGCGGGAGCGGATCATGCCGCGACGGATAGCGCAGCTCCAGCGGCTACGCACGGCCGAGGCGCGGGTGCGGGAACTGGAGGCGAAATATGGCGAGGCCGGCGGCGGGGAGAGCGCGGGGCGCGATGCGGAAGGGTGAGCGGGTTGCGGTTGCGGCGAGGAGCCGTTCGTCTCGAGTGCAGTCGGGAGACAGTGGGGCGCGCTGTGGCGGGTCGTTCACCTGCGGTGGCCTTCGGCTCGACAGGCTCAGGACGAACGGGAGGGTGTGAGCGTGCAACCACAGGGCGCATTTGTCATCCCAGCGCAGGGCGCAGGCTGCAAAAAGCGTCCCCGGCGCTTTTTGCAGCTGAGCGATCCATACCAATGGTAGCGGGTGACGCACTATCGGGATCGGTCGCTAGATTGGTTTAGGCCCCAGCCTTCGCTGGGGTGACGGGTGCGGGTAGCAGTTGGCCGACCGCCCTAAATCCCGCCGTCGGTAACCTCGTAACCGGCAGCCTCCAGCCCGGCTTTCAGCGCCACGCGGCAGGTTTCCAGATCATGCGGCTCGGTCGAGCGGACGACGAAATTGGCGCCGACGGTGCCGTTGCGGAAGAAGGGATAGCTGCCGATGACGCAGCTTTCGTGCGCCTTTTCCGCGTCGCGGAGGATGCCGGCGATCTCGCTTTCCGGGGCCCAGGCGCCGAGCGTGACGCTGAGCAGGGGCGCGCCGCCCTCGAGCGTGCCGGTGAGCGCGTCGAGCATGCCGGCGGTGATATGGGGCACGCCGGCCATCAGGTAGAGATTGTCGATGCGGATGCCGGGGGCGCCGGACATGCGGTTCTCGATCAGCTCGGCGCCTTCGGGCACGCGGGCCATGCGCAGCCGGCCCTCGTTGAGGCCGCCGCGGCTCTCGTAATATTTCTCGAGGATGGCGCGGGCGGTCGGGTGGATCACGACATCGACGCCGAGCGCCGCGGCGACCGCGTCGACGGTGATGTCGTCGTGGGTCGGGCCGATGCCGCCGGTGGTGAACAGATAGTCGTTGCGGGCGCGCAATATGTTCACCGCCTCGGCGATCAGCGCCATGTCGTCGGCGACCACGCGGACCTCGGCGAGGCGGATGCCCTGGACGTTGAGCCAGCTGGCGATCTGCGCGATATTCTTGTCCTGCGTGCGGCCGGAGAGGATTTCATCGCCGATCACGATCAGCGCGGCGGTCCAGATTTTTTCTTGTGTCATGGCGCTGCTATAGAGCGATGCCGGGCGCTTTGGGAATATGTTATTTGGTGCCGATTGTCGCTGGCGTCCGATAGTCGGACAGCGGCGGCTGCGCGATCTCGGCGAGCGGGACGCGGAGCCATTGCGGCTCGCTGCCCAGCCGCGCGTTGAAGCGGGTGTTGAAGCTGAACGGATCGGGCGTGGCGGAGAACAGGTCGGGGCCGTAGAGCGGGGCGATGTCGCGGGGCGCGTAGCCCATCAGGCCGAGCATGGTCGGGAAGAGGCGATAGTGGGACAGGCGGTCCCTGCCCGCCGCCGCGGCCAGGGTCCAGCGCGCGGCCTGTTCCCCGTCACCGTCACTCTCGCCGCCGATCACAACCAGCGGCACCACGCCTTCCTCGATCTGCGGCGCGGGGGTGCAATGGGTCGCCTCGCCACCACCGCCGCGCTCGTGAAAGCTCTGGCCATGGTCGGCGGTGTAGAGGATCGTCGCGTCGCCGATTGCGGGCCCGGCCCGATCGAACAGCCGGTCGAAAAAGCCGCCGACGCTCCAGACCAGGGTGTTGCGGTAGCTGTTGCGGTAGAGCCGCCAGTTGGCAGCCCGCCCGCTTATGCCGTCGCGGGTCGCCATGTCGGTGACATCGGCGAAGCGGCCGCGCTTGAGCATCGGCTGGTAAAGGGCGTGGCTGAGCGGGAATTTGTCGCTGACCGGAAAATGGCCGCCGACCTTGTTGACCAGGATCAGCTGCGGCTTGCCGTCAGCGAGATAGGTGGCGAGCCGGTCGGCCACGGCGTGATCGCGATTGACCACCGGCACATCGGCAAACTGGTGCCACTGGTCGATCTGCGCGCGTTCGGCACCGTTCATCCGGTTCTGGTAGCGGCCGCCGGTGCGCTGGGCATCGAGATAGACGGTGCCGAGACCGGCGCGCCTGGCATAGGACCAGATCGAGGGGCCGCTGCGCACCGTCTCGCGATAATTGTCGCGGGTGCCGCCGAAGCGCAGCACGACATTGCTGCCGACGCTGCAATGGGTGACCGATGTCGCCAGCCCGAAATTGTGGACCGGCGGCCTGCCCGCTGCCCCGTCCGCGCCGAGTCCGGAATAGACGCCGCTCGCGCTGTTGATATCGAGATAGGCGCCGGCGATGCTTTCGTCGATGATCAGCACGATGTCGGAACGGCGTGGCGGCGCGGCGGGTTTCAGCGCCACCGGCCGACGCGGCCCGCGCGGGCTGGTCGCCCGGTCATAGGCGTGGAGCAAAGCGAGGCTGGTGCCGCTGTGCGACGACGGCAGGCCGCTGCCCCCCTCCCCGCCGCGGAAGAAGAGCAGGACCGACAGGCCGAGCAGGACAGGCAGCGCCGCCCATCTTGCGCCCCGCGCCCATCGCCCGCCACCGGCAGGCGGCTGCAGGCCAACCGCCAGCAACAGCAGCGAGGCCTTGCCCGCCGCCAGCACCAGCGCAAGGCCCTGCTGCGCCATCGCGCTGCCGATATCGCCGGCGCTCTCGACCATCGTGACGAAGCTTTCATAATCCATGAAATCGCCGACCGCCCACTGATAGCCGTCGACCAGCAGCGACCCCGCCGCCAGCAACGCGGCCAGCGGCCAGCGCAGCCAGCCGCTCCCGATCAGGGCAAAGCCCGCCAGGCTGATCGCGCAGAGCAGCCACAGGCCGGCAAAGGCGACCAGCCCCGCCGGCTGGATCTCCGGCGTTGCCAGCATCGCCAGCCGGTGCCAGATTTCCCCGGCGCCGAGCAGCAGGCTGAGCCCCAGCAGCATATATTTCAGGCGATTTTGCATCAGGTCTCGGGAATCCGCTTCCGTTTCTCAGGCGAAGGCCTAGCGGGTGCGGGTTAATATCCGGCAAAAATCACCGATATTTCGGGTCTCGCCAAATGCCCGCGCGATGCCTATATAGGCCGTATGACAGACTATATGACCGTAGAAGACACCACCCCGCAATCCCGCACCGGCGCGATCAAGCTGCACGGCCCGGACGCTTTTGAAGGCATGCGCAAGGCCGGCCGGCTGGCCGCCGATATCCTCGACAGCCTTGTGCCCCATGTCGTGCCCGGTGTCACCACCGGCGCGCTTGACGACATGGTCCGGCAACAGGCGTTTGCCGCCGGCGCGGTCCCGGCGACGCTTGGCTATCGCGGCTTCACCCATAGCTGCTGCACCTCGATCAACCATGTCGTCTGCCACGGCATCCCCGGCGACAAGAAGCTGGCCGAGGGCGATATCGTCAATATCGACGTCACCGTGATCGTCGACGGCTGGCACGGCGACACCAGCCGCATGTATCTGGTCGGCAAGACCCCGATCAAGGCGAGCAAGCTG
This sequence comes from uncultured Sphingomonadaceae bacterium, assembly GCA_947488845.1. GTDB lineage: Bacteria > Pseudomonadota > Alphaproteobacteria > Sphingomonadales > Sphingomonadaceae > Parasphingorhabdus. The sequence goes on from CANLBM010000020.1 coordinate 12,443, forward strand.
GTCCAGGTGACCTATGAATGCATGATGCTGGGCATCGAGCAGGCCAAGCCGGGCAACCGGATGGGCGATGTCGCCCACGCGATCCAGAGCCACGCCGAAGCCCACCGCTATTCGGTGGTCCGCGATTTCTGTGGCCACGGGCTCGGCCAGATGTTCCACGACGCCCCCGAAGTCGTCCACGCCGGCCGCCCCGGCACCGGCCCGGAACTGCGCCCCGGCATGTTCTTCACCATCGAGCCGATGATCAATATCGGCAAATATGCCTGCAAGATGCTGGATGATGGATGGACAGCGGTGACGCGCGACCGGTCCCTAACCGCGCAGTTCGAGCATAGTATCGGGATTACCGAGGACGGGAACGAGATATTTACGAAGAGTGTGAAGGGGTTGGATTGCCCGCCTTATTGAGGGGGGTGGTTGTTTGGTGCGTTGTACTGAGTAATCTGGCGGTATCCGAATTGTGATTTTCAGTTTCGAAGGGTTGAAGCAACTCGAGTTCTGACCTCTCGAAAGGGACAAGTCCCAAACTCACATTCATCAACACCGCTAGGGTCTGACATCGGTTCGTTTCAACATCCGATCTAGGACGTCTTCTTCATCGTCTTCTTGTGGACTCCATATGGCCGCTGAAGATAAATGTAGAATTGTGTATGTTTTTTCATAGCGCTCAGAAACGAGCGTTTCTTCGATACATGGCTCCTTGAGCCAAACGAAAGAATCGTGCTCTGCTCGACCTTTACCGCCATCCAGCATTTGCGGTTTTGCCGCTAGCGATACAGAAGGCAATGCGACTGGCGGAACATTTGCAGTTTTGATATATGCTCCGGTACGCAATGCTTTAGGACTTGATCGTGCCCATAGTACAAATCCGTTTCTTGACACGACAAAGAGCGCACGCCTTTCACTAAATTGTAGCCAACGAAGCGTCGCGGCCGAAAGCGAAACACCATACCGTTCGGCACAAGCCCCAAGCTCGTCGAACGTCGGCTGGCTGCTTGGCGAAACTTGCTTCGCGAAATCATCGCGAGGCATCAATAAGCTTGCTGCGAAGTCGTTCGCTTGCTGCTCAACCTGCCCGTATTCGCTGTCCCACTTTGCCATATCCTCGGCGCTGCATTGGAGCCCATCTGGAAACTGGTCCCGATGTACGAGATAGTGGCCAAATTCGTGAGCGAGCGTGAAATTGATCCGGCCAGAAGAGGTAATCGCCGAATTGTAGATCACTCCCCAACCCTTCTTGCCAGGTGGAGCTTTGTACAACCCGCCCTCGAAGCCAGCCAAATCCCCACCTTTTACCATTGTGATAGGATCATTGGGGAAAGCTTGATGCGAGTAGTCCTTAGCCAGCGATTTTACATCAACGGGAAAACGCTCGTCGCCGTCACGAGCCTTGAGGATCAAGGTCAGGTCGATAGCCCAGCGTTGCGGCGACTTGGTTTGCGTCATTCGTCATCATCCCACATGTCGGTGATTCTGCGAATCTTTTGACGGGTTTCTTCAGGCAGACTTCTGTACTTACGGTAAAATTGAGCATCAACGGCATCCTCTGCCTTAACCTCATTCTTATCGTCCAGAAGATACTCAATCGTTACGCCGAGCTGCTCGGCAATTTTTGACAACTTCTCCGCTGACGGTCGGGGTGGGTTCTTGTTTTCCAACTCCCATATGTAGCTCTTACTGGAACCGGTCAGCTCGGCGAGCTTGTCAAGTGTGAGCTTCTTATCCTTACGCAAGTCGCGAATCTTGTCGCCTAAGACATTGGCCATAAGCGGTCCTTCTCAAAAGTTCGGTGTAGACATACAATAACCTCTTGACTTCCGATTTTCAAGCCCTATATCATGTTCGGAGTAGGCGCACTTTTTATACGTCGAAAGAATGAATACGAAAGGAAAATCTGAAGTGAGTAAAGGACCGAAAACACATCACGTGGTGCCCAACCCCGATGGAGGCTGGGACGTGAAGAAAGGTGGTGCGAGCCGCGCAAGCAGTCACCATGAAACCAAACGCGATGCAATCGACCGCGGCCGCGAAATCAGCCGTAATCAGAACACCGAGTTTCGCATCCACAATAAGGACGGTCGAATCGCCAGCAGCGACAGCCACGGCAATGACCCGCATCCCCCCCAAGGCTAATTTAGGAGATTAGAGATGACTAAAGACAAGCAGAACAAACCCGGCCACATTTTCATCGACCGCAAGAAATACGACTGGGATCAAGACACAATTACCGGCCTTCAGATCAAGAATCTCGCAGGTGTAGACGTTGAAGCCTACAATGTCTGGCAGGATGTCCCTGGACCGGAAGACATTTCAATTGCTGATGATTTCTCGGTCGACCTCACTGCACCCGGCGTCGAAAAGTTCTTCACCGGCAAGAAAACTTCAACGGAGGGTTAAATGAGCTTTCTTCCACCAGACGATTTGGAATATCTTGAAACCAAAGGTATCGTTTTTGAGCAATGCGAGGAAGGTAACAAGAAAGGCATAATCATACGTGGCTGGAAGTTGCCGGAAGAGATGTACGATGTGGATAGGGTGGATGTCCTCATTATCATCCCGAACGGATACCCTGACGTCCGCCCTGATATGTTTCATCTGATGCCGTGGGTGAAACTGCTCACCGGAAACAAATACCCCACCAAGGCGGATCAGGCAGTGACGTTCGACGGGCAGTCTTGGCAGCGTTGGTCCCGCCATTGCGACGATTGGCGACCAGGCATCGACGGCATTTGGACGATGCTCAAGCGTGTTGAACACGCTCTGCAGGTAGCGGCATGACACAATACAGCGCGACGCTTCAAGAGCCTCATCTGGAACGATTACAATCGTTACTCTTGCGCGATGACGGCAAAGAACATGCAGCCTATGTCTTTTTCGCTTCGGCAACAATTCAACGTGATCCCTGGGACCGAGAGGCCCACGAAAAGTTCTTGTCTGCGAATGTCAGGGAAATTCCGTCCGAAGACATCGTAAGCGCCGATAGCGTCCACGTTACTTGGCACACCGATTCGTATGTGAAGGCACTCCGCGATGCCGAGGCAAACGATCATACCGTTGCCATTGTTCATTCACACCCGAAGGGTTGCCTGTCATTCTCCACACAGGATGATGAAAACGAGCTAGATCTCATGCAGCTCGCCGTAAATCGTAATGGAAGCGGGACCAAGTTGATCAGCTTGGTCCTTGCCGCAGAGAACGAGCTTTTCGGGCGCGTTTGGTCTCACCCGTCCAAGCAAGGCTGGGCAAGCCTGCGGACGATCAAATCTTGGGGCGGCAGCCTTAACTTCTGGTTTTCCGATAGCGAAACGACACAAGGCTCAAAGATTTTGGCACGCCAGGCACTGGCTTTTGGCAACGCTCTCAATAATGACCTGAAGCGCATGCGCGTGGGTGTGGTGGGATGTGGAGGAACCGGCAGCGCACTTGCTATGCTTCTGGCGCGGCTAGGTGTTGGCCAAATCGCGCTCTTCGATAATGACGTCGTCGAAGCCAGCAATCTCAATCGTCTGCACGGCGCTTCACAAATCGACGCGGACGCGATGAAATCCAAGGTCCGTGTGGTTGCAGACAGTATCTCTCAAATGGGACTTGGTGTGAGAGCCGTGGTCTTTGAAGGTTGGGTGGGTGACAAAGGAAACCGTGATGCACTACGCTCATGCGATGTGATTTTCGGGTGCACCGACGATCACGATGGGCGGATGTTTTTAAGCAGATTCGCGTACTACTATCTTGTACCCGTGATAGACATGGGACTAGCGATCGACGTATCGGACAGTGAACCTCCAGAGATTGAGGCAATGGATGGACGTGTGACGATATTGGGACCGGAGAATGCCTGTTTAGTCTGCGCCGAGTTGGTCGATCCGGAAATCGCCCGGGCCGAAGCTCTCAGGCGCGAGCACCCCGACGAATACGAAAAGCTTAAGCGGGAAGCCTATGTCGTGGGGGAAGGTGATCCAGCGCCCGCTGTGGTGACCTTTACAACGGAACTCGCGTGCATGGCTGTCAATGAATTGTTGCAAAGACTGGTCGGGTTTCGGAAGCAGGAAGGCAATGCAGCTAACCGCGTCCGCAAGTTCCATCTGTGCGAAGATCGTCGCCCTAGCTACAAACCAAGAACCGGTTGCCGAATTTGTGATGATGACGGACTGTGGGGCCGTGGCGACGTGGAACCGTTCATCGGGCGGGTGAGTTGATGGTCGATGGGCTCATAGCATTGATTCGCAATGCACTGATTCTTGCAGGCCTAATCAAGGAGCCAGAATATCTGGTCCGACTCGTCTCAGAGCACCCGATGGAAGACGACATTGTGGGGGGCGTAGTATTTGTGGTCGGGGGCAAGGGTTTCCAAAAATGGGCATATTTCCGCTGCCCAACGGACACATCTGAAATTATCCAGTTATCGCTGATGCAGAAGCATCGTCCTCGCTGGCGAGTGCGTTCAGACTGGTTGCACCGAGCAACAATCTATCCCTCGGTGCGGCAAACCGATGGGTCCTTTGCACATTTCTGGCTCAGCAAGGGAAATGTCAGCCTTTGCGCAGACAGTGGCGCTCCCATGCCGCAAAACAGGAAGGTTTAGTTAGCAATCCCACCCCCATCCCCCTAAACAACCGCATCACCTCCCACCAACAGAGACCCCAAAACATGGCCCGCAAACATTCGAAACATGGCGGCTGGCAGGATCTGCAGCCCGACGCGGAAGAGGACACTCCGGCGGAGGCTCCCGCCTGCTGGCTGTGCGCGCGGCCGACCGGGGAGACCATCGTCTGGCATCACCCGATACCGAAAAGCCGTGGTGGGCGCGATACTGTGCCGATGCATCCGATCTGCCAGAAGATGCTGATCACCCAGTTCACGAACAGCGAGCTGCAGCGCCACGGCATGGACGTCGAGGGGCTGCTCGCCGATCCGGCGGTGCGCAAATTTGTCGACTGGGTGGCGAAGAAGGACCCGGACTTCAACGCGACGATCGCCAGGAAGCCGCGCTGAGCGGGCTGGCTGCGGCTTCGGGTGACGGCGCGGCATCGGCCTGAAGGCTGATGATACCGCGGCCTTTGCGGGGCGGATCAGGAAGGATTGACGGACTTGCGCGCGGCGGAGCGATCCGCTGCGTCTTTTGGCGTGCCGGATTGCCGCGTCGTCCTGGGCTCGGGGCGGTGACGGCGGGCGTGTGTTTTCCGGCTGCGCTTCATATTCACTTGGTCACTTAATGTAATTGAGTAAATGAATTGGATATTTCCGGATCGGGGCGGTAAAAGCTCTCCACCATCAGAAAGGAAATGACATGACATTGCATATTGGAGACACCGCCCCCGACTTTACCGTCGACACCCAGAACGGCGAGATCAGCCTGCACGACTGGGCCGGCGACAGCTGGGTATTCTTCTTCAGCCATCCGGCCGACTTCACCCCGGTCTGCACCACCGAAATGGGGCGTACGGCGCAACTCGCCGAACAGTTCGACGCGCGCAACACCAAGCCGCTCGGCCTGTCGACCGACACCGCCGACGAGCATCGCAAGTGGATTGCCGACGTCAACGACACGCAGAATACCAACCTCACCTTCCCGATCGTCGCCGATGCCGACCTGGCGATCGCCAAGATGTACGACATGATCCATCCCGACGAGAGCGAGACCGCGGCGGTCCGGTCGGTGTTCATCATCGATCCCGACAAGAAGGTGCGGCTGACGATGACCTATCCGATGAGCGTCGGACGGAATTTTGACGAGATCCTGCGGGTCATCGATGCGCTGCAGCTGAGCGACCGCAAGCGGATCGCGACGCCGGCCGACTGGCAGATCGGCAAGGAAGTGATCATCCCGCCGTCGATCAGCGACGAAGAGGCGAAAGGCCTGTTCCCGCAAGGCTGGACCGAGCACCGGCCCTATCTGCGGACCACCGACGTCAGCTAATCGCGCTGATCTGCCCCTCCCCAGACAGCGCGACGCCAGCCCGGCGGGCCTCCCTGGTCCGGCAACCGGGCTGGCGATTGTCGGGTGGGGTAAAAATGGCGGAAATGTGACACTGGCAAGCTTGTAGTTTACAGACCGGAATTTTTGACCTAAATTATTGAAAGGTCGCTAGATTTTGTTCTGGAGGAACAAACGATATGTCTAGTAATAATCGGGACGGAGACTCATCTTCCGACCCTCGCAAAGCGGACCGCCGCGTACATGACGATCCGAATTACAGCGGACCGGAACGGCGCAAGGGCGAGCGGCGCAAAGGGGATCGCAGAAGCGAGGAGCGGCAGGGCGACTGAATCCGGCATCCGCTTTCGCGAACTGGCGAAGGCTTTCACAAAGACACGGGGTGACGCCTGGCCTCATCCATATTGTCCGCTTGCGGGGCGGGCGTACCCGCCCCGCGTTGTTCAGGGATTCACCGAGTCCCGGGACTAAAGGCCGTCGAGGCCCTTGCTGACCAGAATATTGACCGCGACGCGGCGGTTCTGCGCCTTGCCGGTGGCGGTGTCGTTGCTGGCCATCGGATCGGCTTCGGACATGCCGGTCGGAGTCAGCATGCGATAGGGTTTCCAGCCGCAATTCTGCTGGATATAGTTGACCACGCGGCTGGCGCGCTTTTCGCTGAGCTGCTGGTTATATTCGTAATCGCCGGTTGAATCGGCATAGCCGACGACCAGGATCAGGGCGTTGTCCATTTCATCAGCAGCCTCCGCTGTGGCGCACAGATCGGCCTTGCCGCGGGCGGACAGGGTCGCCTTGCCGGTGTCGAAATGGACATTGGTCGTGCCCTTGACATTATACTGGTCGATATCGCTGACGCGGCTGCGCAATGCTTCGGTCGCGGCGGTCTGTTCGGCAAAGCCCTGGGCGGTGCCATTGTGGATCATGTTGGCGGTCTTGAGATCGCTGTTGCGCAGGCTGATCTTGCTGGCGACCAGATCGCTGCCGAACTGAACCGTGTCGACGCTGACGGGCAAGCCGTTGAGCAGCGCGTCAGCGCCGAGTGCCTTGCGTCCCAGGCCGAGCAGGCCCTTGCTGGCCTTTATTTCCGTGGCATCGGTAAAGGCGACAATGGTCTTTGTGCCGTCTTCTGCGGTCACCTGCAACCTGTCGGCGCTGCGGGCGGAGATAATGCCTTCGATCTCCGGCCCCTCGGGCGCTTCGGACAGGTCCATGGCGATATTCGCCGCCTGCGCTTCCTGCTGGCCGGTGACGATGATATCTTCTCTGTCGATTGTGGTCTGCGCAAAAGCGCTGGCCGGTGCCAATATCGCAACCGTGGCGAGCAAGGCGCTTATTCTGCTATTTCCGGAAATGTTGTTCATCATTTTTCTCCTTCATTCGATATGAATTGGTTCTGCCGGTCCGGCACGGCTCGTCCGACCGGGCTCGCGATGTTGTGCCGTTTGTCAGGATCCCCTTCGGTTCGCGACACAATATGGGACGGCAGAAAAGCCGCATGTGGACATGTGAATGGCCTGAGTGGTCAGGTGATCCTGTCTGTCGGATGAACATGGACGCTGATGGTGCCGGTTCTGCGGACAACCCGAGCGGGTCCTGCGGCGAGCCGTTGGCAGCGGGCGCTCAAGAAGAGGCGACGACAGGCAAGCGAGCCGCTATGCCGTCGTCGGCGATATTGCGGTGATGGTCGCTGCCCAACGATGGCCAGCGGCGGGTTCTATGCCCTGTTTTTCGACGTGTAGAAGCGCGGAATGGCGTCGACCGAGGTTGGAAAGCTGGATTTCGGATAGAAATCGGCCGGTATATTGGGAATCTGCATACCCGCTTCTGCGATCAGATAGGGAGAAACCCGGCGGCTGGTGCACAGACCGCCATTGCCGTCGCTCACCAGGCGCCGCTCGAATTCGATGCCCTGTTGCTGCTTGTCGGAGCGGCGCACGACGGCAACCGCGAGCTGCCCCTCACCGAAATCGATTACAAATTTGGTGCCGACCGGCACATCCCACAGCCCTTCCATCAACGCGCCGGTCTCCGAAATATTGCGTATCATGAGAGAATAGCAGTGGTTTTCGTGAATCGCCCGGACTTTGCGATACATCGAGATGCGGTCATGCCGAAACCTGGCCGGGCCGTTCGGCGTCACAATCCAGTCGCCTTTTTCTACCAGCCGTACCAGCTCTTCGGCCTCTACCGCCTTGCTGTAGACAAAGCCCTGGACATGACTGACATTGAGATCGCGGATCCACGCAAGCTCGTCCATCGCTTCTATGCCCTCGGCGGTCGTTTCCATATCCAGTGCTTCGGCAAGAGCGACGATGGCAGAAATAATGGCCCCATTGCGTGATCCCGGGATGGTAGCGCCGCGAACAAAGCTCTGGTCGATTTTGATTTTGTCAAAGGGTGCCGTTTGCAGATAGGCCAAAGACGAATATCCGGTGCCAAAGTCGTCAAGCGCCAGCCGGACCCCGATATTCTTCAGATCGACGAACATCTTCTCTGTCTTTTCCGATCCTTCCAGAAACACGCTCTCGGTGATTTCCAGTTCCAGCCGGCCAGCCGGAAGACCGGATTTCTTCAGCGCGCTTGCTACAATGGCTGGCAGTTTTTCATCGGCGAACTGGATTGGCGAAACGTTCACCGCAACGATGAATTTGCTGGGCCATTTCACGGCATCCTGACAGGCCCGGTTCAAGGCCCATTCGCCCAAGGACTTGATGAGATTTGCCTCTTCGGCAATGGGAATGAAGAGCGCGGGAGAGATGGGACCCCGTTCGGGATGGTTCCAGCGCATCAGCGCTTCCACGCCGCGCACAACATCATTTTTTGCATTGACGATCGGCTGATAGGCCAGGGACAATTGATCGTTGGACAGGGCGTCGCGCAGATCGTCTTCAAGAATCCTGCGATCCTTGGCCGATTGCTGCAAATCTTCCGAGAAAAAATGAAAGCGGCCCCGTCCTCTGCCTTTTGCAGCATAGAGCGCGAGGTCGGCGCTATTGATCAGGTCCTCGCTCACCATCCCGTCAAACGGGCTGATCGCGATACCAATCGATGCCCCGATAATGCATCGCGAGCCATCCACCGTATAGGGGTCGGACAGGCTCGAGATAATCCTGTTGGAAAGTTTGCCAAGCTCGCCACGGTCGTCCATGTCGGGAAGCAGGATTTGAAACTCGTCACCACCGATCCGGCATACTTCACCCCGCTGACCGACCGCTTTCAACAACCGTTTGGCAACCTGCTTCAGCAGATCATCTCCGGCAAGATGACCCATTGTATCGTTGACTTGCTTGAAACGGTCCAGATCAACCAACAATATCCCGCAAGTCCGCTTCTGTTGCTTGAAAGTAGAAAGCGTGGATGCGAGTGTTTTCGACGCTGACGTGCGATTTGCCAAACCGGTCAATGAATCGAACATGGCCAAACGGGAGGATTCTTCTTCCGATCTTTGCTGCGCCGTTATGTCCTTGCCATTGCCTCGATAGCCGACAAATTTACCGGACTTGTCCAGTTGCGGCTTCCCCGAGATCGACCACCAGCGATCGTCATCCCCGATCACGGCTTTCAGTTTCAGGTCGTTGAACCGGCATTGCTTCGCCAGCATGAACGGCAACGTCCTCTGGTTGGGCACTCCGTCCTCGGGCTTTGCAAATAGTTCGAAAAACGGAGTTCCCAGCAATTCTGCCTGAGACTTGTTCATTACCTCCGCCAATGTCTCGGTAATATAGGTTATATTACCAGCCTCGTCGGTTGACCAGAACCAGCCCTGCCTCGTTTCTTCATAATTTTGAAGAAGCAGCAGTGCTTCGGTTGTTCTCAGGCTGGACATGCCGGTCGCGCTATCCAGATCCTTATTCTGCTGAAAGATGCGCGCGCTGATGCGGTCAAAGAAGCTTTGCGATTCATTACCCGAAAAGCCAAGTTTATGGCTCTTCTCAATGTTGAACTGTTCCATTTTCATTCTAATAGCCTGGCCTCTATTTCTAACCCCCGGCAATAACGGGCAAAAGTTAGCGAATGATAAAATGGGGTAAGGAAAAAGACGATATCTCAATAATTTACATGATGTTGCAAATTCAATTTCTCACCGGCCCGATAATGCAGCGGATTGCGAAAATCACGCGCGCACCACCTTTCGAAGCCGCACACGCAATGGCTGGAGCGTCCGCATTCCGCAATTTTCCAATGTCGCGAGAATAGCTGAAAACCGGCGATGCATGCCGGCCTGATCGCAAACAGCGGTCGATCGGCAAAAATTCGACCCGCTTTCAGCGCGGGCATGATATGTGGCGCAGGAGGCTCTTCCCTCGCCAAAACAATCTGCTAATAACGCGGGATGAAGCCCGAACAGCACCCCCAGGAGACCGAGCGTCTCCGCGAACTTCGCCGCTATGGCATACTCGACACCGACCGCGAGCAGGCGTTTGACGAGATTGTCGAACTGGCGGCGCTATTGTGTGAAGCGCCGGTCTCGGTGGTCAATTTCATCGACAAGGACCGGCAGTGGTTCAAGGCGGAAGTGGGTCTGGGCGCGCGGTCGACGCCGCTCGAAACCAGTCTGTGCGGCCATGTGATATTGCAGGGCGAGTTCGTCGAAATCCCCGATACGCTCGCCGACCTGCGGATGGCCGACAATCCTCTCTGTACCAGCGACCCCGGATTCCGTTTTTACGCCGGCGCGGTGTTGAAAGGGAGCAACGGGCTGCCGCTCGGCACCCTGTGCGTGCTCGACCACCAGCCGCGCGTGCTCAGCGACCTGCAGCGCAAGGTGATCACGGCACTCTCGCACCAGGTGATGCGGGAACTGGATTTGCGTCAGGCGCTGGAAAGAGAGCAGATGCTGCGCCGTGAAATCGACCATCGGGTGAAAAACTCGCTCGCGTCGATCGGTTCGCTGTTTTCGATGAAGGCGCGCACGGCGCGGGACGAAAATGTGCGGATCGCGCTGGAAGACGCGAGCATGCGAATCCGGTCGCTGTCCTCGCTGCACGCCGAATTGCACGATCTCGAAGAGGGCCAGTCGGTCGACCTCGAATCGCTGTTCCGCCGGGTCTGCATGGATCTCGAGCAATTGCTTCCCGACGGTGTTTCGCTGTCCGCCAATGTGCGCGGGGGACGGGCGTCCCCGCATCTGGCGAACGGCCTGCTGCTGATCGTCAACGAATTTGTGTCGAACAGCGTGAAACACGGACTGACAGACACCGGGGGCAGAATCGAGTTCGTGATTACGACGGCGGAGGATCAATGGTCGATCGTCTGCAAGGACAATGGATCGGCGGACACCAAGGATGCCGCGCTCGCTGCGTCGGCATCGGGTCTGGGAACGCGCGTGATCAATTCGCTGGCGACCTCGCTCGGCGCATCGATTGACTGGCGCGCCAGTGGCCATGGCATGGAACTGAGACTCGCCAGTCTGGCCGAGGCATAGCCGGCAATCCCGGATTCGCGAACGCGGCCAGCCCGGTAAATCGCGCCGAACGGACGCATCTTTCTATAGTCCTTGACCAAGTGCTCCCGGTTTAGCTAGTCAGTTAAATGCACGGATGGCGAGCGTCCGGCACTTTTTGGGAGACGGGTGATGCGCAGGCTGGGTTTTTTATTGGCTCCTCTTTTGCTGGTGGCTTGCCAGAACCAGACCGACGATCCGGCGGCACCCGATGCGGTGGTCAATGCCGACTGGAACAATATCGGCTTTGACGCCAAGGAACAGCGCTACAGCCCGCTCGACCAGATCAACGAAAGCAATGTGGACGAGCTTGGCATTGCCTGGTTCAAGGACCTGCCCGACGCGCGCGGCCAGGAAGCGACTCCGGTTGTCGTCGACGGCAAGCTCTATATCTCCACCGCCTGGTCCAAGGTCTTCGCCTATGACGCAAAGACCGGCGAGGAACTCTGGTCCTATGATCCGGAAGTTTCCGGCGAGAAAGCGGTCGACGCCTGCTGCGACGTTGTCAATCGCGGGGTCGCGGTTAATCGCGGGAAATTATTCTTCGGGACCATCGACGGCCGCCTGATCGCGCTCGACGCGATTACCGGCGCCCGGCTTTGGGAAACCCAGACCACCGACAACAGCAAGCCTTATACCATCACCGGCGCTCCGCGGGTGGTCAAGAATATGGTGATCATCGGCAATGGCGGCGCGGAATTCGGCGTGCGCGGCTATGTCTCGGCTTATGATGTCCGCGATGGCAATATGAAATGGCGTTTCTACACCGTACCCAATCCGGAAGGAAAACCGGATGGCGCGGCCAGCGACGAGATTTTCGCAAAAGCAGCAGCGGCAACCTGGAGCGACGGCGAGTGGAAAGTCTCCGGCGGTGGCGGCACCGTGTGGGACAGCATCGTCTATGACGAGGATCTCGACCAGCTCTATTTTGGCGTCGGCAACGGCAATCCGTGGAACCACGGGCTGCGCTCCGGCGGCGAAGGCGACAATCTGTTCCTTTCCTCGATCGTCGCGGTCAATCCCGATACCGGCAAATATCTCTGGCATTATCAGGAAACCCCGGCGGAAACCTGGGACTATACCGCGACCCAGCATATCATTCAGGCCGAGCTCGAAATCGACGGCGTAAAGCGCAAGGTGCTCTACCACGCGCCGAAGAACGGGTTCTTCTTTGTCATCGACCGGATCGACGGAACCCTGATCAGCGCGGAGCCATTTGTCGACGGGATCAACTGGGCCACCGGCTATGACCTTGACACCGGCCGGCCGATCGAGAATCCGGACGCGCGATTCTACAAGACCGGCAAGCCTTTCATCGCGATCCCCGGCGCTCTGGGCGCGCATAACTGGCATCCGATGAGCTATAATCCGAAGACGGGCCTCGTCTATATTCCCGCGCAGCAGATCCCGCAGGGCTATGACGTGCCGGTCAGCGAGATCGACAAGAAGCGCGAACGGCTGGGCTTCAATGTCGGCATCGGCTGGTCGATCGGCCAGCTGCCCGACGACAAGGAATTTTACAAGGCCGCGATTGCAGCGACCACCGGCAAGCTGGTCGCGTTCAACCCGAAAACCGGCAAGGTTGCGTGGAGCGCGGACTATCCGGCGGCCTGGAATGGCGGCACGATGACCACCGCCGGCAATCTGGTATTCCAGGGCACCAGCACCGGCCTGTTCAAGGCCTATTCGGCCGACAAGGGCAAGGAATTGCTGAGCATGGAAATGCAGTCCGGCATCGTCAGCGCGCCATCGACCTACATGATCGACGGCGAGCAATATATTGCCTTCCTGACCAGCAAGGGCGGTGCCTTTCCGCTGGTCGCCGGTGTCGCTGGCGGAGTCACCCGCCAGCTACCCAACATCCCCCGGCTGGTGGTGATGAAACTCGGCGGCAAGGCGAAACTGCCAGCGCTGCCTGAAAAAGGCGAAGTCGTCTGGGATCCGCCGGTTCAGACCGGAACGCCCGAACAGATTGCTGCCGGCAAGGCCCTCTTCGGTCGCAACTGTCTGGTCTGTCACGGCGATAGCGCGATCGGGAACGGTTTCACGCCGGACCTCAGGGTCAGCGGCGTGTTGCCGGACAAAGACGCCTGGGCATCGGTGGTCACCGGCGGCGCATTGAAACATGCGGGCATGGTCAGCTTCGGAAAGCAGCTGAGCGACGCACAGGTGGAGAATATCCGTCACTATGTGGTCAACCGGTCACGCTGGACCAAGGAAAACCTGCCCGAGATGACGGCTCCGACGCCGCGGTAGGTTTCACGCTGCCCGTCAGCGCGAAAGCCATGCCTAAAAAATAGTCACGCCCGGCCATAAATGCCTGTTTTTTGGGCGGCATTGTCAGTGGTCGCATTAGGCATTAGCTATGGAGCCAAGCATTCCGGTGATTCTGCAGACGAATCAATTCTGGCATGGTAATTGAATAGTATCGGGCAATTGTGCCCGGCCAAGGCACCTTGCTCCTGTGCGGGAGGAAGCGCCGAAGAGTTGGTACACGGGGACGTAAAAAATGAAAAAGATTGAAGCCATAATCAAACCGTTCAAACTGGATGAAGTCAAAGAAGCGCTGCACGAAGTCGGCGTTTCCGGGATCACCGTCACCGAAGCCAAGGGCTTTGGCCGGCAGAAGGGCCATACCGAGCTGTATCGCGGCGCGGAATATGTTGTCGATTTCCTGCCCAAGGTGAAGCTTGAAGTCGTGGTCGAGGACAGTCTGGCCGACCGCACGGTCGAAGCGATTGCCTCGGCGGCCCAGACCGGCCGCATCGGCGACGGCAAGATTTTCGTCATTCCGGTTGAATCCGCACTGCGCATCCGCACCGGCGAGCGCGACAACGACGCCATCTGATTTCTATCGCAACCAACCCAAACACACCATAATCAAGGGACTAAAAAATGGGCAATACAGCATCCGATATTGTTAAAATGATCAAGGAACACGAGATCGAATGGGTCGATGTCCGGTTCACCGATCCACGCGGCAAATGGCACCATCTCTCGATGTGCGGCCATATCATCGATGAAGATATGCTCGAAGAAGGCTTCATGTTCGACGGCTCGTCGATCGGCGGCTGGAAAGTGATCAACGAATCCGACATGATCCTGCGCCCGGATCTCGACGCCATGTATATGGATCCGTTCTCGGCAACCCCGATGATGATCCTGATCTGCAACATTGTCGAGCCAGGCGACGGATCTCTTTACCGCCGCGATCCGCGTTCGACCGCCGTCCGCGCCGAAGCCTATCTCAAGTCGACCGGTATCGGCGACACCGTCTATGTCGGCAAGGAACCGGAATTCTTCATGTTCGACGATGTGAAGTTCGAAACCGGCTACGACCGTTCGGGCTTCAAGATCGACGATGTCGAACTGCCGACCAACAGCGGCCGCGACTATGATGTCGGCAACATGGGCCACCGTCCGGGCGTCAAGGGCGGCTATTTCCCGGTTGCTCCCGTTGACAGCGCCGTCGATATCCGCGGTGAAATGGTCGCGACGATGATCGAAATGGGCCTGCCGATGGACAAGCACCATCATGAAGTGGCCGCTTGCCAGCACGAACTGGGCGTTACGTTCGGCACGCTGACCGAAACCGCCGACCGGGTGCAGGTTTACAAATATGTCGTGCAGCAGGTTGCTCACGCTTATGGCAAGACCGCAACCTTCATGCCCAAGCCGATCAAGGACGATAACGGCAGCGGTATGCACACCCATATGTCGATCTGGAAAGACGGCAAGCCACTGTTCGCCGGCAATGAATATGCGGGCCTCTCGGAAATGTGCCTGCATTATATCGGCGGCGTGATCAAACATGCCAAGGCGGTCAACGCGTTCTCAAACCCGACGACCAACAGCTACAAGCGTCTGGTTCCCGGTTTCGAAGCACCGGTGCTGCTCGCCTATTCGAGCCGCAACCGTAGCGCATCCTGCCGGATTCCTTATGGTGCCGGCGACAAGGCGAAGCGCGTCGAGTTCCGCTTCCCCGATCCACTCGCCAACCCGTACCTGTCGGCAGCAGCCTTGCTGATGGCGGGTCTCGACGGGATCGAGAACAAGATCCATCCGGGCGAAGCCATGGACAAGAATCTCTATGACCTGCCACCGGCAGAGCTGGCCGAAGTGCCGACCGTTTGCGGTTCGCTGCGCGAAGCTCTCGAAGCTCTCGAAGCCGATCACGAGTTTCTGCTCAAGGGCGACGTGTTCTCGAAAGACCAGATCGATGCCTATGCTGCGCTCAAATGGGATGAAGTCAGCCGTCTCGAAACCACCCCGAGCCCGGTCGAATATGAAATGTATTATTCGAGCTGATCCTCGCGGTCAGATTGAAGAACAAAAGCCCGGGGCAAGCAATTGCTCCGGGCTTTTTTGTCGCTGGTTGATCGGACGGGGTCTGCTGCTTTCCCCCAAATGCGGACGTTCGTTTTGAACGTACTGGACGGCGGGAAGCGGGTGGTTTTGCGGGCCGTCTGCTATCGAACCTCTGTGATCGCAAGGCTGTCTCACTGCCGACGAGGCCCTGTTCGGTTTGCCCTGGTCGAGGCCCTAGATTGAAAACCAAACGTTCAGTCGGCGCTTTCAAAGCAATATGGTCGGTAATCAAGCTCCGTTGATTGTCAGGGCTTCTCCAGTCGATACTCGATCTTCGAGACGGCATAACCTTGGCCATCGGGTTCGATGCTTATGAGCAGATAGTCGTTTCTCGCGTTGTCCGACAAGAAGAAAAGCTCAAAATTGTGATCATCGGCGGCGGCATTTATCCGGTTCCAGTGTGACATGGTTTCCGTCAGATTGAAGGCTTCAATGGAATCGAGCTCAGGTGGCACTATGCAGTCCGGGTTTTCCCAAGCGTAAGTGGCTTCAAATGGAAACCCCGTGTCGACATCGCTGGCGGGCAGCAGGTCAACATATCCGGTCGTCGTCGCTGCACAGTCGTGCTTCGCCATATAAACATAGGATATCTGTGGTTTAAGCAGATCGGCAACCGGCGTGCCATCGCGCAATCGCTGCACGAACAGTTCGATAAAGGCCAGCCGCCGCTGATTTACAGGCTCATCGAAATCGCTCGACGGAAGCTCGATCGGCGATGTTTCTGCGTGCGGATGGGGCGTCGCTGCCGCATCTATGGCCACGGCGTTCACGTCTTGCACCATTTCAGGCCGGGTCGAACACAGGCCGAGATTGTCGAAATAGGTCCGCGCTGCCGCCGCATCGCCTGCCAATGCGAGCCCCAGCAGCCGATCGGCCTCGTCGGCGGCGTCGCGAGAGGCGGGATGGTCGCGATCCTCGGTGATGAAAAAATCGACCGCATTCATCGCGGCGGGGAGCTGCAACTGCTCGATAAAGGCGTCCACAGCCGTTTCCGGGAAGGTGCCGTAACCCACCGCACCGGCGTGGGTCATCCAGCGACCGCTGCAGCGCATTGCATCCTTCATGTTGAAGACCATCGGAGACCTCTGCTCTCCTTCAGCGAAGCCGGCTATCGCAGTTTTCCAGTCGAGCGCCGCAGACTCGCCAGCCGGCACTGCCCCACCGGATAGCGCTGCGGCGGCGGCACTGGCGATGAACCACCTGCGGCGCGTAAGCGAAGCGTTCAAGGTGGATTTCCTGCTTCGCATTTTACCCCTTCGAGGATGCGCCAATCGCTGGAAGCACTGGACACGTAGTGGTCTCGTGTAACGCTTGGAAGGCTTTCCCACTTGCCTTCAAAACGGTCATAGGGGACCGCTGATATATGAAGGCAGTCCTCTCCCTCCCAGCGGTCTATCCGCCAATCGTACATTGGATAGAGTGGCGGCCCGGCATTGACAATATAGGGTTCAAGCACGCCTCCGTAGATTTCCCAAATCGCGAATCCTTCAAAACCGCGAAAGTTTGCATCGGACCTTTGCAAGGTGGCAAATTTGCTACCGTCGGGCGAAAAAAGCGGTCTGGAGCCTGTATCGATCTCGCGACCTTGGTGAGCCCGGTCGATCAGCACATAGCCAAAGGCCTCTAGGCCGTCCCAGTTAAAACCGAGGAAGCGTTCACCAAATCGCTCGAGATTGGTGGCCTCATACATCCACGCGGTTTCCACGCAATAGGTCCTGCTATGCTCGGTCCATACTGCGATCCAGTTGCGCGACGAGGTGGCGATGCCCCCCCCAGTCGGCTGGCAGGGAGATGGGATCCACGCGGTCTATTGTGATTTCCGGATCACTCGGTAGGTCGTCGCAAATGGAGATGTCTGGCGCTTCGGTAGCAAAGGCGGGAGTTGCTTGGGCCAAGGCTATCACCGCGAGGGCGGAACTGCCCGCGATCATCCGACAGTATATTCTGTGCAGCGGCTTTGGTCTCATCCCAGTTCCCCCCTTTCCCTGTGTTCAAAAGTCTATTCGTAATGTCAGTGAACAGGTTTACAAGAAGAATGGCCGAACTTCAGCAACTGCGGCGAAAGCATACGGACAGCCACTGCATCGGAAATCGCCTTTGTGCGCCATCAGCGCAAGTCCTCAATAATCCTTGCTCACCCGTACGTTGGCGCTTTGCCGGCCGAGTGTCGAGATGCTGGCGAGGATCGACAGCCAGCGGGTGATCTGGAATTCAAGGCTGGTCGCGCTATAGCCTTTGCCGTCGGTGATCAGTTCGACATAGGCGCGGCGGGTTATATATTTGCCCGCTGCGATCGAGGTGCCCGCACCGGTGGTGGTATCGGACGGCAATATCCGAAGACGATCCAGCCCGACCGCCTTGCGCAACTGGTTGATCGGATCAAGCCCGCCGCCGCTGTTGAGCGAGGCCACTGCCGCCGCCAGCTGGACCGCTTCGGGTGCCGACAGATCGGCAATCGACGCACCGAACAGGACGCGTGACAGCAATTCATCCTGGGGCAGAGCCGGGATGCTGGTAAAGGCGATTTCGGGCTGGTTGCCGGTACCGGTCACGTTGATCGTGGCGTTCAGACCGGTCAGATTGGCCTCCGCCTCGATATCCAGTATCGGGTTGACCGGCTGGTTGCCGACGAAGCGGATCCGTCCGCGCTCGAGCCGGAAGCGACGACCGGCAAACGTATAATTCCCGCGGATCAGATTGGCGTCGCCGACCATGATGAAATTATCCACCGGCCCGGTGATTTTGAGATTGGCACCCCATTCGCTGTCGAGACCGAGCCCTTCGACCCGCAAGCGGTTGGGGGCATCCGCCGTCAGCGCGAAACGCCAGGGACGACTGCGGACCAGCACCGGTCGTTCATCGGCACGGCGATTGATCTCGCGGGTCTTGATATCCGGCAGATTGGCAGTTGCACTGGCCAGACCGAAGCGGAAATAGCTGCGGTTGAGCGTTACGTCACCCGAGATCAGTCCGCCGTCGACGGAGCTGCGTATCTTGATCGGTCCGGTCACGGTAGCGGCGAAATCGTCCCGTGCGATCAGCGCCGCCTGCTGGGCATTGACGTCCATCACGATGCCGATGCCTTCACCGGGCGCGACGGCAAAGTCGAAACTGCCGCTGCCGCTGACCGTTCCGCCACCGATGGTAGTACCGGTCAATTGCGGCAGCACCAGACGGGAGCCGTCAAACCGGCCGACCGTCTTGATATTGGAAATGACCGTGCCGGTCAGCGGGCTCTCCAGACGGGCATTGCTGGTCCGGACCAGGCCCTTGATCTGCGGATTGGCAAGGCTGCCGCTGACATCGGCGCTGGCCGCAACCGGCCCGGTCAAATCAAAGGTCTCGACACCGGTCAGCCGCCAGATACTTTCCGCACCGCCGCTGAAACGGGCCTGGGCGAACAGCGGCTTGTTCAGCAGTTCGTTCTGCCAGTTGCCGCCGCCGAGACCGGTCACCCGTCCCTGAAACCGTCCGATGGTTTTTCCAGCCGGAGACTTGATGATCCCCCGCGCTGCCGCGTTGCGCTGGGTAATCGCTATATTCAGGCCAAGGTCCACCGGTTCGGAGGTCAATATCAGGCCCGATCGCGTCAACCCCTTGATCGTCAGCTTCGCTTCGCCAACCGGCACTTGCGAACCCGACTGGGTCAGCTTGACGGTGCCATTGACGCTGCCGCCCAGCCCGAGATCGGGAAAGCCGATATCGACCAGCGACAGCGGCATTTTCGTCAGCGCCATGACCAGATTTGAACTGCCGGTTCCCCATCGTCCGGACATGCGGGCGCTGCCACTGCCGTAGCTGATGGTCGTCGGAGCGATCGTCCAGCCATCACCGACCCGGCGGAGCTCAAGTTTCTGGGTCAGGAGAAGACGGCGTCCTTCAAACCTGCCGTTGCCGGTGATCTGATAGCGATCCGGCGTGATATCGGCTTTCGCCTGGAATTCGAAGGTGCTGCCCCGCGTCCCGGCGATGGTGAAGGTCGCCGTGCCGATGCCGTCGGTCAGCTTTGCATTGGCGGCGATGCGGCCGACGATCAGCTCGCCACGGCTGATCCCCTGCGCGCGGAGGGTCGCGTCGATATTCGACTTGCCATCGATCAGGACAATATCCGCGTCGAGCACGGCGGTGCGGATGAAGATCGGCGGCTTGCCATCGAACCGGGCATTTTCGGCCTTGAGATTGGCTCGGATCAACTGCCGTCCGTCGCCGGGGCGAAACAGAATACCGCCGTTCACGCCGCCGCCGCTGACGGCCAGCGTTCCGGCAAGGCCCCGGGCGGTGGACCGGATCGTGCCGGTTGCCAGCGTTTCGGACACCAGCAGGCGATCAACCCGAACCGCCGTATCCTGACCCGCTATGGTCAGGATCGTGCCGTTGCTGGTAAACGGCCCGAGCGTGGAGCCCCCGGCGGCAACATAGGCAAATCCGGCCTTGACCGGATCAAGCTTCAGGCTGACCGCCGACAGTCCGGCGGCAGGCAGCGGGCTGTCGAGCAGCAAGGCGATCTTCGGCCGGTCCAGCGGTCCGTCAAGTTTGAGATCGAAGCGGCCATAGCTATCCTGTTTGCCGGAGCCCTGGAAAGCAAAGGTCGCCGCACCGGTCTGCTTGCCCGATCCCCGAAAGGATATCTTGGGAGCCTTGACGACCAGATCGGAAAATCGCAGCAGGCCGTCCGGACCGAGGGCAAGGCCGGTTTGCAGTTCGGGCAGACCGCCGGCCAGTTCGCGGAGGAAAGCGATATCGAAGCGCCGCAGCCTGGCGTTGACCTCGCCATCAACCGACAGGCCGGACGGCGCGGGGCCCAGGTTGATCCGGGCGATGATATCGGCCACCCCGACCCCCTGCACCGCGAAACCGGGCGCATTGGCATCGATATTGACCGCAAAATCACCGGTCGAGGGGCGCAGTTCAAGATCCAGTGTACCTTTTGCGACATTGGTCGCGACACGAGCACGCTCGGCGAACAGCAAATCCTTTTCATAACGCAGCAATGCGGTCGCGCTGAAACCGGAGAGCAGTTGTTTGAGCAATTCGCCATTGCCGATCACCGTGCCGACCGACAGATCGACCGGAATGTCCCAGCCGGTCGCATCGCGCTGGCCCTCGCCCTCGCCGCGCACATTGGTCAACAGGGTCTTGCCCAGCGCCAGTTGCGGCGCGGTCAGCAGATATTGATAGCGCAGTTCGGAAAACTTGCCGTTCAGCAATGCCTTCAGCTCGAAATCCTGCGCCTTCATATTGGCCGCCAGCGCGGACGGATCGATCAGTCTGGTCTCGAGCCGCATCGCGTCGAGACTATTGCGCCCGAGATCAATCCCGCCCTTGGCGGTAAGGGACAGGGCGGCCGAACGGGCGTCGAGATCCAGCGTCACCAGACGGTCGGCAAGACTTGCACTGCCCTTGATCGCCAGATCGGGCGACGCCATTTTCCGGGCAATGCCTTCGGGCATCAGCGCGGCGGTCAGCGTGCCATCATAGCCAAACACGCCTTCCTTGGCTTCAAGCGCGATCTGCGCCAGCGGTTCGCCATTGCCGAGCGCGTTAAGCTCGCCATTCCATTTCTGCCAGCTCCCGGCACCTTCCAGCGTGACAACCAGATCCTGATCCCGTCCAAGGATAGCCGCCAGCACGCCTCCTGCCGGCGCGATGACTTCCGCATCGATATCGAGCTTTTCGCGATCCGGTTCCACATTCAGGGCGAGCAGCAGTTTGTCACCGCTGCGCGTGGTTGCAGCATCCAGATGCACCATCGCGCGACCCGCCCGGATATCGGCTGAACCGGACAGATCTGCATATTGTTCTGACCCGGCCAGAGCTTCCCCGAGGGCCAGATTGTCGACGCGAAAGGCACCGACATATATGTCAAAGTCCGGGAGCAGCGGCTGGTCTTCGCCGCTGTCGATCAATTTCGGCAAGCGGTCGAGCCGGGCCCTGGTTATCACCGCCGCGGAGATATTCAGTTCGTTGAATATCCACGCCAGCGGGTTCCAGTCGACCACGACCGCTCCGGCGGAAAAAAACCGCCCCTCGGGGTCGCTCAGCTCAAGCCCCTGCACCATGGCTTCGCCGTAAATCGACCCGTCGATCTCGGCGATCCTCATGCGCAGACCGCTGTCCGGCTCCAGCGCTTCCACCTGATCGATAATATAGCGATGGCCGGAATCGCTATCCAGCCAGAGCGCCGCACCGATCAGGCCAAGGATGACCAGCACTCCCAATCCCAGAAGACTGCGCATCGGCCAGCGCCACGTCATCAGACCGGATCGGGGTTTTGCCGGGCCCTCGGTCATCTAGAATGCCTGTCCGAGCGAAACATAGACCGCGATCCGGGAGTCGCCCGCTCGCGGATTTATCGGGGTGCCGACATCGATCCGGATCGGGCCAAAGTCGCTATAATAGCGGATGCCGAGACCGGCACCATATTGCATGCCGGAAAAACTAGGTGTGCTGCTGGAGTAGACATTGCCCGCATCGATGAACGGCACGACGCCAAAATTACCGCCGAACAAGCCGGTCCGTACGCGCGCCTCGAGCGAAAATTCCACCAGCGAACGACCGCCGACCGGATCATCATTGGCATCGAGCGGTCCGACCGACTGATAGCTGTAACCGCGCACCGAACCACCGCCGCCGGAATAGAGCCGTCGGGACGGTGCGATGCTGTTGGTACCGGCACCGGTAATCGTTCCGACACGCGCCCGTCCGGCCAGCACAATCTTGTCCGAGACCGGGAAATAGGCGCTGCCATCAACCTGGCTGCGAACATAGAAGAAGCTGCCACCCTGAAGCGATGCTTCGGGAGCAACCCGGGCGCTCAAGCGGAAACCGCGGGTCGGATCGAGCAGATCGTCGCTGGCGTCGAAAGTGACCAGTCCCGGCAGCGAAGCGATAAAATAGGTTTCCGCGCCGCTCGCAGCCGTAACGCCAGTGACATCCGTTTCCCGCGACGCGAGCAGTTCGATCCCCGCCGACCAGCTCCAGCGCTTCTGATAGATGAGATTGCTCTGCCGCTCGATATTTGCGGCGACGGAAAAAGTCTCGGCATCATAGGCTGCGCTATCGACGATACTCAACGCGGCGAGGCCGTTCAATATATTATCCCGCCGCCGGAAATTGTTGCGGCGATAGGCGATACTGCCCGATTGCTCCTGCGTCGCCAGCACGCCGGTCACGCGGATCAACCCTTCCGGCGGAAAGAGATTCCGGTGCTCCCAGCTGACTTCCGACCGGATTCCTTCGCCGGTATCATAGCCGATTTCGCCGGCAATGGTCCGCAGCGGGGCCGGGGTCAGGGCAACGGCTATATCCACTGCGGCCGGATCTTCCGACTCCACCGGATCGATGGTGAGTGTCGAGACCAGTCCGGTCGCGATCAGCGCTCTGCGCAAGTCCTCGAGATCCGACGCCTGATAAATATCGCCGGGATCGAAACGGGCAATCATCTGCACATGATCGGCATCGAACAGATCGGTCGGTGCCAGTACAATGGAACCGAAATTATATTTGCCGCCAGGGGCGACCGACACGGCAAGATCACCAAGCCGTTCGGCATGGTCAATTTCCAGTTCCGGCTCGCCGGTCTGCGCGAACGGATAGCCATTTTCCGCCATGGCAAGATTGAGCCGGCCCTTGGCATCCATGATCCGGTCGCTGTTGATGACATCGCCCGACTGCAACCCGAAGCTTTCCCTGAATGTCTCGGGATCAGGCGCGACCGCTGTTTCGATGCCGGGCAAGGCAATAGCGTCCAGTTCATATTGCGGGCCCGGCTGGACGTTGATCACCACGGTCAACCGCTCCTCGCCATCGGCCTCGAACCGGGCCCGTACCACGGCATCATAATAGCCTTCGATCCGCATCAGCCGTTCGACAAGCTCCTCGTCGCTTTGCGCGCGCCGTCTTATCTGCGCGAAATTGGCATCGTCGTCCTGATATTGTTCCAGAACCGACAAGGCGTCGAAGCGGGTGGCAAAGGCTTCGCCCATCGTCTCGGGCAAGCCCTTGAAGCTGACCCGATAGGCGGTTTCCGCCAGCGCGTCGGTCGGCCGGAACTCGTTCTGGCGCAGATCGTCGGCCAGAAGTTCTTCGCTTGCCGGCTGATCCGGATCGTCGACCGTATCCGCCGCCGACAGGTCTGTTGCGCCGTCCTGTGCGATTTCCTCCTGGGCTTCCTGATCGATTTCGTCGAAAACCGGATCGGCTGCCTGATCCAGATCGGGCCATTCGACCCCGAAGTCCGGAAATTCGGTCAGTGCCTGATCCGGGTCCAGCGGCTCATCAATGTCCGGCTGATCCGGAAGGGCAGCGACCGACTGGTCGTCCGTCTGCGCATAGGCCGGCCCGATGGGAGAACCCATAGCCAAGATAACCAGCATGCCGAGGCAGCTACGAAAAGCGATCAGACCCATTGCAAACTCTTTAGCCGGTGATGAATCGCGAAGCCAATGAATAAGAATCAATAAAGTTCCCATTCCGACAAGCGTTTCTTTTTGCGGGATATTCCGTGAAGCCACCATCCGGCGGCCAATTTCATAGCCCATTTTAATCTTTCATTAACCATGATACCCCATATTTTCAGGTCAACAGAGACCGGTCGCTTCTGGCCGGTCAGCCATTGTTCAACAGGATCGCTGAAAATGTCGAATATGCGTAAGATTTTGATCGAAGCCGCGATGGTCACCGGCGTATTAATGGCGGGATTGACGGCAACTCAGGCGGCGACTGCAACGCCGCTTTCGGTCACCATCCAGGCCGCTGCAACCGACCCGCGGGCCGATGTCAAAATTGACAGCAAGATAATGGTCGAACGGACAGATGGAGCGGAATCCGGCAAAACCGAGATCAAGCTGTTTGATCCAGCGACCGTTAAAGTCATTCCCGGCGACAAATTGCTGTTCATCAACACCTATCGCAACACCGGTGACAGCGCCGTGACCGGATTCGTCGTCAACAACCCGGTCCATTCCGCCGTGGCGTTAATCGAGGTTGTCGAGGACTGGGCCCTGGTCTCGGTCGATGGCGGCAAGAATTTCGGCAAATTGTCCGAACTGACCCTCACGGAAACGATGGCGACTGCCACGGAAGAAACTGGCGAAACGGCTGCACCTGAACCGACAACCCGCCCGGCGGTCGCGTCCGATGTCACCCATATCCGCTGGGTCCTGGCGTCCCCGATCGCCCCCGGCGCATCCGGTGAACTGCGCTTTCGCGGCGTCGTCAAATAAGGCCTGGCAGCAATTTAAAGCCGATCACATTACCGTAGCACCTGCCCGACCCCGATCAGGCGGGCCAGCCGCGCCAGTTCCGCGCTTAGCCTGTCGTGGCGGGCGGCGGACGGGCGCGCTGCCGGTTCGGGCCAATATTGGGTGACGCGCAAATGGCCCGCCGCCCGGTCCGCCTTGATCTCGATCCGGCCGACAAAGCGGTCGCCCTCCAAGATCGGATAGACATAATAGCCCCATTGCCGCTGCGCCGCGGGCACGAACATTTCGTTGCGATAGTGGAAGCCGAACAGGGTCAGCAGGCGGTTGCGGTCGCGGACGATCGGATCGAACGGATTGATGATGCGCAGGCGCGTGGTTGGTCGGGACAGGGTTGCCAGACGGACCTCGATATCGGGCGGTGCCAGGGCCTTGAGCCACTGGCCCTCATGGTTCTCGACCTCGACCGCGACAGCGTCCTTGGCCGAATCTGCCCACAGCCGCGTTTCCTTCGCATTCACCGCGTCCCAGAACCGCTGGATTTCACCAAGCGAGCCGAAGGCCAGCCGGTCGAGGGCGTTGCGGCACAGCCAGTCGATCTGCCCTTCGTCGTCATGGTCAGCCTCGCGATGATGCGAGGGGATCACCCGCTCGCTGAGGTCATAATATTTGGTGAAGTTGAGCCGGTGCGAGGTCGCCAGTTCGCCGGCATACCAGAGCTGGTCCATCACCCTCTTGTGCGGCGGACGGTCCCACATCTGTTTCTTGCCGGTAACCTTCGTATCAAAGGCCTGTGTCGACAGCGGCCCCTCTGCCGCGATCCGCGCCTTTATCTCTTCGCCGCCGATCTCCGCAACCGCTTTTTGGAATGAGGCATAGCCCGCCACCTTCGCGCCCAGCCGCCGGAACTGGCGCTGCCACATCGGGTAAAATTCCATCGGCAGCACCGAGGCGTCGTGGGTGAAATGTTCGAACACCGCCCTGTCCTCGCCCAGCATCTTGTCGAGCATCGGTTCGCGGTAATTCTGGTTGCGGCTCCATAATATATGATGATGGGCGCGGGTGACATTCTGGATCGTGTCGAGCTGGACATAGCCGAGGCGGCGGATCGTATCTTGCAGATCGAGCGGCCCGGTCGGTGTCTCCGCCAGCCCCTGTGCCTGCAGCCAGAGCCAGCGCGCCTGCCGGTTGCCGATCCGCAGCGCCATCGCGATCAGACCGCGGTGGTTTCGATATGCGCGACTTTGCGGTCGCGGCGGGTCGCCAATATGCAGCCGATGACGATCATCAGCGCGCCGGCCACGGTGGTCAGCGTGATCGGCTCGCGGAAGAACAGCCAGCCGAAAATCGCCGCCCAGATGAAGGCGCTATATTCGAGATTGATCAGATTCTGCGCCTCGGCCCGGGCATAGCCCCAGGCGATGAACAGCGAAGAGATGATCGAGAATAGGGCAGCGGCACCGATCAGCGGCAGCGACTCCACCTCGGGGACCACCGCGAAAAACGGCGCGAGCAGCAGGAAGGACGAACCGACGACGAGATTTTGCGCAAAGCTGATCTCAATCGGACCGGCGAGCAGGGCCTGCTGGCGCTGGATCACCAGATTACCGGCATAGAGCACCGCCGATACGAGGATCGCGCCGATGCCGAGCAGCGCCTCTTTTTCAAATGTGCCGCTCGCCCTGCCCCATGCGATCACCAGCACGCCGGCAAAGCCGAGCGCGGACGCATAGATGGCGTTGCGGTGGATCGTCTCGCCGAGTAACACGGCGGCGAGATAGAGCGCGATAATCGGCGCGATGAAGGACAATGCGATGGCTTCGGCCAGCGGCACCCGCGCCAGGCCCCAGAAGAACAGATAGGACATGAAGACGATGATGATGCCGCGCTGCAGATGGATCTTGCGGGCGGCCTTGCTCGGCATTCTCGGCCGGCGGGCGAAGAAGACCAACGACACAACCACAAACGCGAGCAGCACCCGCCAGAGGATCGCGTTATAGGCGCCCAGCTCGATCGAAAGGCTTTTCATCGCGACGTCCATCATCGCGAATGTGAGCAGACCGAAGAGCACCGAACCCGCCGGCAGCAGGATCGGACCATTTTCTGGCGTGCTATCGGCGGATATCAGATCGGGCATATTTCATTCCATCAGCATGATGCTGTTGCAGTCCCGGTGCTTCGACAGGCTCAGCACGAACGGATTTTTCAAGTCTCGCCGGTTATCGCCGGATCGTCGAAAATGGCAAGCGGGATCAGAGGCCCATTTGCCGGACGGCGAGATCGCGCATGATTTCTTCCGAGCCGCCGCCGATCGCCATCACCTTGACCTCGCGGTAGAAACGCTCGACCGGATTGCCGCGCAGATAGCCGGCGCCGCCGAGAATCTGCATCGCTTCGCTGGCGCAATATTCGAGATCCTTGGTGGCGCTGAACTTGGCCTTGCAGATTTGCGCGACCGGCATTTCACCCTGATCGGCGAGCCAGCAGATCTGGTTCAGCCAGGCGTCGAGCCGGTCGACCCGCGCCGACATCTCGGCGATCTTGTGGCGGATCACCTGATGCCGGATCAGCGGCTTGCCGAAGGTCTCGCGCTGCTGCGCATAGTCGATCGCATATTCAAGCAGCACCCGCATCATCCCGAGCGACTGGGCGACCATGCCAAGCCGTTCGTGGTTGAAATTGTGCATGATCTGGATGAAGCCGCGGCCTTCCTCGCCGAGCATATTTTCCGCCGGAACGCGGACTTCGTCGAAATAGAGCGAGGCCTGGTCCGACGCCCACCAGCCCATTTTCTTGTCGAGCGCGGTGCGGGAGAAGCCCTCAGCATCGGCGTCGACCAGAAACAGTGAAATGCCCTTCAGGCCTTCGCCGCCGGTGCGCGCACCAATGACATAATGGTCGGCGGTCATGCCGCCGGTAATGAAGGTCTTGGCGCCGTTGATCACCCAGTGATTGCCATCCTGCCGCGCGGTGGTCTGCATATTGGCGACGTCCGAACCGCCACCCGGTTCGGTGATGCCGAGGCTGGAGCCCTTTTTGCCGAGCACGATATCTTTCAGGATGCGGTCCTTGATATCCTGCGAGGCGAGCTTGTGGATCGGACCGATCGAAATGCTGCGCCCGCCGAGCGCCGCCAGCGTGCCGCCGTTATGCGCCCGCGCCGCTTCCTCGCCCCAGGCCGCGCGCATGAAAATATCGTCCATGCCGAGGCCGCCATATTTTTCGTCAACGCCAAAGCCCCAGACCCCAAGCGCGCCGACCTTCTCGTGCAACGCCCAGGGGATTTCCCCCGCTTCGTCCCATTCGTTGGCAAAAGGCTGCAATTCACTTTCGGCAAAGCGGCGGCAGGTTTCGCGGAACTGGCGCCGCTCTTCATTTTCAAAGGGGCGTAACATGTCTCTCTCCTAGCGATTTAATCGTCTGATTAAACCTCTATCGCTTCCAGCGCCAAGCGCAAGGGGGATGGTAGAGAAACCGGTCGCCGGGTTTCGCGGTCGACATAGACATGGGTAAAGCTGCCGGCCGCCGAGGCCACTTCCTCGTCACCGCGAAACAGGCCGACGCCATAGGTGACGCTGCTGTTGCCAAGCCTGTCGACGCGGATCCGCGCCATCACCTCGTCGGGAAAGGCTATCGGCGCGAAATAGTCGCAGCTGGTGTTGACCACCAGACCGATGGTCGCGCCGCCGGTGATATCGAGCGCGCCCTGCTCGATAAGATAGCGGTTTACCGCGGTATCGAACCAGAAATAATAGATCGCGTTGTTGACGTGGCCATAAGGATCATTGTCATTCCAGCGCGTGGTAATCGCCGAGCCGGCGCGATAGGTATCGCGCCGCGGCGGTTCGGCCCTGGGGCTTTTACCAGGCGGCATCATAGATCCTCTGCGCTTCGGCCAGCGTCACTTCTCTGGGATTATTATCCAGCAGCCGGCCTTGCAGCATCGCCGCTTCGGCCAGTTCGGTGGTGGCGTCCTGCGCGATGCCGATTTCGCGCAGCTTGCGCGGCGCCTCGACCTTGACCGCCAGCGCCTCGAGATAGTCGATCAGCTGCTGCGCCCGCGCTTCGCTGCTGTTCTCGCTGCCGCGCGGCAGGTCGAGGGCATCGGCGAGCTCGGCATAGAGCGGGGCGGCGGCCTCGAGATTGAATTGCATGACATAGGGCATGACCAGCGCATTGGAGAGGCCGTGCGGGATATGATAGATGCCGCCAAGCGGATAGGCGAGCGCGTGGATCGCGCCGACGGGCGAATTGGCAAAAGCCTGTCCGGCGAGCATCGAACCGCGCAGCATCGCTTCGCGCGCCTGCATGTTTTTCCCGTCGGAACAGGCGGTCTCGATATGGGCGGTGAGCAGTTTCAGCGCCTCGATCGCGAGCATGTCGGAGACCGGATTCTTGCCGTTGCGGCTGGTATAGGATTCGACCGCGTGGACCATCGCGTCAATACCGGTGGCGGCGGTGACGCTGGCGGGGAGCCCGACCGTCAGCGCCGGGTCGAGCAGCGCGACATCGGCAAAAAGATGCGGCGAGATGATGCCAGCCTTGGTGGTTTCGCCGGTGGTCAGGATCGATATGGCGGTGACCTCCGATCCGGTGCCGGAAGTCGTCGGGATCAATATGGTCGGCAGGCCCTTGCGCTCGAGCAAGCCGATGCCGTAAATATCGGCTAGCGGTTGCGCGCCATCCACGGCCAGCGCTGCCACGACCTTGGCGGTATCGAGCGAACTGCCGCCACCCAGTCCGATGACAATATCCGCGCCTGCTATTTTGGCCGCTTCGATCGCCTGCAGGACGATTTTTTCCGGCGGGTCGGCAACCACGGAGTCGAAAATCGCGACATCGAGACCGGCGTCCCGCAAGGTCTGCTCGACCGGAGCGATCAGGCCTGCATCGACTATGCCCTTGTCGGTAACAATCATCGGCCTGGACGCACGCAGGGCGGCGATCTGGCCAGGAAGTTGGGCGAGACAGCCTTCGCCAAAGTGGAGCACGGGGACGGTCTGGAATATAAAGTTTTTCATGGGGCAAGTCTTTTGCACCGATGGCTGTGCCGCGCAATAAAAAGGGGCCGGAAATTCCGGCCCCTGTTCATCTGGCGGCTATTTGCCGCCGCATTTCATTCGGGCCTAGAACTTGCCGCGAAGGGTCAGGCCGTAGCTGCGAGGTTCCTGAACGAAAGCCGACCGCGAACCGGAACGCAGCACCGTGTTGAACGTCACGCCGCGGGTCACTTCGTTGGTCAGGTTGGTCACGAACGCTTCGATGCCCCAGATGTCATCCTGGCTACCGATACCGGCGCGCAGGTTGATCTTGATATTGCCGTCCTGCTGATCGAACGGAACCGGGATCATGGCTGCCAGATTGGCAGGATCGACAGCCTGGGTTGACGTCCGCTGATCGCCTTCAAAACGCAATTGCCCGTTGAGGAAGTATTTCAGGTTGTTACCAATGTCGTTGGTATAGGTAGCGCCCACAATACCCACGATGTCCGGCGCGTTGGTCAACGCGTTGCCGCACAGCGACAGAACATTGGCGGATGTTTGCGTACCGGCGCAATCATCCGGATAGTTGGCATCGATGATCGTCATGGCAGCGTTGACCGTGAAATGCTCGCTAGGACGGATCGTCGTTTCGATTTCAACACCCTGTGTTTCCGCTTTTGGAACGTTGAAGGTCTGGAACTGGGCACCGGTAAATTCCAGTACCTGGAAGTTCGAGAATTCCTCACGGAATGCCGCCAGGTTCAAGGTCACCGCATTGTCCAGGAATTTGGCTTTCAAACCAATTTCATAGGCGTCGACTTCTTCGGACAGGAAGCGCGGATCAGCGCCGCCGGCCGCAGCCGTCGAATCGAGGTTGAAGCCACCTGATTTATATCCATGGGTAAAGCTGGCATAGATATTGACCGGATCGGCAAAAGCATAAGCCACTTTACCGGTGTAGATCAGTTCCGTGTCGCTGAACTTGCTGTTGAAGGTCCGCGGTGTTGGCAACGCGGCTGCATATGCGGCGTCCGCCGGTGCGGTAAAAGCGAAACAGCCCAGTCCGAAAAAGGCATTTTGCAGAGCAGCGGGTAAGCCGCTCAAAGCACCACCGGGAGAGATTTGGCCAACAATAGCCGGACAGACCGGGTTGTTGTTTGCTACGCTGGCGAAGCTGCCGTCTTTGCTTTCATCCGAGTAACGCAGACCAAGGGTCAGTTCGAGGCCATCGGCAACTTCAAGCGTATTATGCGTGAAGATCGACCAGCTTTTGCTGTTCTGCGCATATTGATTTTCGTTGGTGATGGTCGACGGATCAAAACCGGTGAGATTCTGAAGCGGAGTGGCGCCAAAGAAAATCGGGCTCGCAGGATTGAGGCTGGCCCCACCGGTTGCACCGCCGAGAATGGCTCCAACGAGCTGGTCATAATCCGCACCCAGTGCAAAAGACACATTCTGGGAAATATCTTCCGTGGAATAATATCCGCCAACGAGCCAGTTCAGAGCACCGCCAAGAGCTTCGCCCTGAATGCGCAATTCATGGGTCATGGTTTCGATCGACGTACGGTTGTCGGTAACATTGAAGACATCGAGCGCCGAAAAGTCGGAGTCATAAGCTTCAGCCGCATCATATTCGCGATAAGAACCGATGTAGATCAGGTCTGCGCCATCCCCGAGAGGCACTTCAATTTCACCGGTGATGCCCCATTGGTCAAAGCGGGTCTGCGGCGCGAAGTTGGCAGTGGCAATGCGATTGCTTGCTGCCGCTTCGGCACTTGTCATATCGGAGGGATTGACCGCAACAACCGGTGCGGCCATGCCACCGCGGGCACCCAGTCCAACGGCTGCAAACAGGCCAGCGGTTTCCAGCGGAGATTGCAGAACTTCAACCGCGGCACAGCAACCGGCCGTGCTCTTGGAATAATCGGCGATCAAACGTCCGCTGATGCCGCCCTCGGTTTCGAAGCCGAGCTGGCCGCGCACGAGATATTGGTCGGTACCGTTGGATTCACCGATTTCGGTGCCGCTACCGTCAACCACGGTCACATAGCCGTCACGTTCCCGATAAGCACCGGTAACGCGCAGAGCCAGAGTGTCTTCGACAATCGGGACGTTCACTGCGCCCTGGATGCTCATCAAGTCACGATTGCCATATGTCGCGTTGGCGAAACCGCCAAAATCATTCAGGTCAGGCCGAACATTCGTGATGTTCAAGGCACCGGCAGACGTATTGCGACCGAACAGCGTGCCCTGTGGACCACGCAACACTTCAACGCGCTCAACATCGACAAATTCGGAAAGCGCGACACCCGGACGGGACTGATAGGCGCCATCGACGAAGATTCCGACGGCTGGACTTGTAACGGTTTTGCGCCGGTGACTGATCTCATTATGCCACCTTGGCTTCGAATGCCAGTGGACTGATGCC
>CANLBM010000021.1 GCA_947488845.1 uncultured Sphingomonadaceae bacterium
CATTCAAAGCTCCTTTCAAGCCATAAATAGCCGAAATCCTAACTTTCAATATGGACCACTTTTCGGGGGGCAGGCCAACCTCACGCCGCCTTCAATTCTAGTATCTTGTCGAGCGCGTCGTCCAGTTCACGTTTCACGATTTTCAGGTCATAGCAGTCTTGCATTTTCAGCAAAACCTACCTTTGCGCCTTGGTGTCTTCGTGTGAAATTTCCATGACACAAATGGCCAGCATTCGACATCCTCCACCCCAACCCCTCCTCTGAAGAGGAGGGGCTTTTTAGTGCTTCACTCTGCCGGTTCGTTCACCTCATCCTCGGGCAAATACAACCGGTCCCCTTTATCCTTATAAACCTTGGCCATCTCCCGCATCCCTTCTTCCGCCGCCGCCTTGCTGGCCGCTGCGGTGTCCGCACCCAGTTTCTCCGATGCGATAAAGCCTTCGGCGCTCTGGTTTTGCTTGCTGGCGAAGTCGCGCACTTCCTGGCTGATCTTCATCGAGCAGAATTTCGGGCCGCACATCGAGCAGAAATGGGCGGTCTTGGCGCCCTCGGCCGGCAGCGTCTGGTCGTGATATTCTTCCGCCGTGTCGGGGTCGAGCGACAGGTTGAACTGGTCGCGCCAGCGGAACTCGAAGCGGGCCTTGGACAGCGCGTCGTCGCGGACCTGGGCGGCCGGGTGGCCCTTGGCGAGGTCGGCGGCGTGGGCGGCCAGTTTATAGGTGATCACGCCGACCTTGACGTCGTCGCGGTCGGGGAGGCCGAGATGCTCCTTGGGCGTGACATAGCAGAGCATCGCGGTGCCGTACCAGCCGATCTGGGCGGCACCGATGCCGCTGGTGATATGGTCATAGCCGGGCGCGATGTCGGTCGTGAGGGGGCCGAGCGTGTAGAACGGTGCCTCGCCGCAGACTTCGAGCTGCTTTTCCATATTCTCCTTGATCTTGTGCATCGGCACATGGCCGGGGCCCTCGATCATCACCTGGACGTCCGACTTCCAGGCGCGGTGGGTCAGTTCGCCAAGCGTGTAGAGTTCGGAAAATTGCGCCTCGTCATTGGCGTCGGCAATCGAGCCGGGGCGCAGGCCGTCGCCGAGGCTGTAGGCGATGTCATAGGCCTTCATGATCTCGGTGATGTCGTCGAAATGTTCGTAGAGGAAGCTTTCCTTGTGATGGGCAAGGCACCATTTCGCCATGATCGAACCGCCGCGGGAGACGATGCCGGTGACGCGCTTGGCCGCCATCGGCACGTAGGGCAGACGGACGCCAGCGTGGATGGTGAAATAGTCGACGCCCTGCTCGGCTTGCTCGATCAAGGTGTCGCGGAAGATTTCCCAGGTCAGGTCTTCGGCAACGCCGCCGACTTTTTCCAGCGCCTGGTAAATCGGCACGGTGCCAATCGGTACGGGCGAGTTGCGGATGATCCATTCGCGGGTGTCGTGGATATTGCGGCCGGTGGAGAGATCCATGACCGTGTCAGCGCCCCAGCGGATCGACCAGACCATCTTGTCGACTTCGGATGCGACGTCCGATGCGACCGCGCTATTGCCGATATTGGCGTTGATCTTGACGAGGAAGTTGCGCCCGATTGCCATCGGTTCGCTTTCCGGGTGGTTGATATTATTGGGGATGATCGCCCTGCCCCGTGCGATTTCGTCGCGAACGAATTCCGGCGTGACATAGTCGGGGATCGACGCGCCAAAGCTTTCTCCGTCGCGCTTATATTCCTTGAGCCGCTCGCGCCCGAGATTTTCGCGCTCGGCGACATATTCCATTTCGGGGGTGATGATGCCCTGACGGGCATAATGCATCTGGGAGACATTTTGTCCTGCTTTCGCCCGCAGCACCTTGCGGCGGACATTGGGGAATGGCGCGACGCCGCCGGAGCGGTCGGGGCCGAGCTGGCCATTGTCTTCCGGCTTGATCTCGCGCTGATCGACTTCCTCGACATCGCCGCGCGCCTTGATCCACGGACTGCGCAATTCGTTGAGGCCGGTCTTGATATCGATCAGGGCTTGGGGGTCGGTATAGGGGCCGCTGGTGTCATAGACGCGGATCGGCGCTTCGCCGCCCTCGAGATGAATCTCGCGCATCGCCACGCGGATACCGCTGCCGCTATGCGCCGCGACATGGACTTTTTTCGAGCCGCTGATCGGGCCGGTGGTTACGCCAATTTCGGTTTTTGCGGGAAGGTCAGCCATAGAGGATTGCTTTCTTTTTCGGGTTAAACTTGGAGCCGGAGGAGGCCGGCGAAGGCGGCCGCGAGGCCGAATATGATGGCAAACACCGCCCAGGCGCGTCCGCCGTGGCCCATCAGGCGGGCGGCAAAACCCATGAACCAGTCGCCGACCGCCATGATCAGCATGCCTTCGATCAGGATCCAGCCACCGATCACGGTGATCAGGATCGACAGCCAGTCGCTGGAATCGAAGGGATTGACGAGATAGATGGTCGCGCCGAGGATCAGCGTGATGAAGCCGGTGAGAAATTGCAGCGCGCTGCTGGCCTGCACTTCGCGCACCATCCGGCTCCAGAAGCCGGGATTGCGAAATTCGCCGACGCCAGCGGCCAGACCGTAAAGGCCAAAGAAAAGGGTGATCCAACCGGTGATATTGCCTGCACTGCCCATCGCGTCTCTCCTTCTGTCCTGAGGGAGAAAGAGCGTATCCGGGATGCCCAAATAACCGCTCCCTCCCTACGCCGGTAAGCCCGCATCAGCGGTGCCGGATCAGGTTCTGCGGGTCGGGCGACGTTACGCGCCCCTCTCAGTCAAACGACTCCCCGGGGAATGGAAGGATGTTAGGGCGAAGCCGAGTGCAGGTCCAGTGAAGTTTACAGACCGAGGTCGCTCAATCCCGGATGATCGTCGGGGCGGTGGCCCCGGGGCCAGTGGAACAGCCGGTCGGAAGCGTCAATCGACACATCGTTGATGCTGGCGTGGCGCCGGCGCATCAGACCGTCGTCGTGAAACTCCCAGTTTTCATTGCCGTAAGAGCGCCACCACTGACTGGCGGCATCACGCCATTCATAGGCAAAGCGGACCGCGATCCGGCTTCCGCCAAAGGTCCAGAGTTCCTTGATCAGCCGGTAATCTTGCTCCCGCTGCCATTTCTCAGTCAGAAATGCGACAATCTCCGCGCGCCCGGCGAGAAAGTGTTCGCGGTTTCGCCAGAAGCTGTCGGCTGTATATGCCAGCGCGACCTTCTCAGGGTCGCGGCTGTTCCAGCCATCTTCGGCGGCGCGAACCTTGCGGATGGCGCTGTCACGGGTGAACGGCGGCAATGGGGGACGGTGTTCGGTCATGCTGCATATCCTCAGGCGAAGGGCGTGGCAAATTCCACCCGCGCGCCACCGGGGATGGCACAGATGAAATGGCGGACCGTCGATCCTTCGCCAATCGGACAGGGATCAAATTCGATTGCGACGCCCGGCCAGGCGCTGACCCGATCGAACACGGTTGCCAGCGCGGCTTCGTCGGCGACCCCGATCGCGAGATGGTGGAGACCGATATTCTTCTTGCGGTCGAAGGGCGTCGCCGTTTCCGGATCGCTCACTTGCCAGAGCGTGATCAGGGTCGAACCATCGGATATGAAATGGGCCGGATAGTCGGGCACGCCGCCCGCCACTTCATATCCGAGGGCATCGCGGAAGAAATCGAGCGCTGCATCAATATCGGGAAGAGCGAGACCGACGTGGTGCACTCCGGTGGTCAGGGGATTGGTCATTTTCATTCTCCTTGTTGGGGATTGGATGGCGTTGCGGCGGCGCGCAATTGCGCCACTTCGGATCTCAGCTGCTCCAGTTCAGCGGTCAGCGGCGCGACAGCCGACGCTACCTCCGCTTCGGTGAAGCGCGGGGTGATAAACTGCGGGCAATTCCAGTCAAAGCCGACCACCTCAATGACATAGATGCGTTCGACCGCTGGCTTGTCGTCGGGACTGGTCAGCGACGCGACGAGCGCGGGATCATCATCCACGTCAACAATTCTCGCCTTGCCGATGATCTTCAGGCGGCGCCGGTTGGGATAGTCCATCAGGAACAGCGACACGCGCGGTTCTGCCTGCAGATTGCTGGTGCTGATATATTGTTTGTTGCCGCGATAATCGGCGAAGGCCAGGCGATTGCCATCGAGCAATTTCAGAAATCCGGCAGGGCCACCGCGATGCTGGACATAGGGCCAGCCGTCGGCGGTCACGCTGGCGATATAGAAACTGTCGCGGGCGGCAAGGAACATCGCTTCCTTCTTGCCGAGCAAATCGGGGCTGCCGTCGCCTCCGGCTTCCATCCGGGCATAGGCGGTGCGCGATCCGGCCTGGTCCTGCATCGCCCGCGCGGCATCGGTGAACAATGTTCGGATATAATTCTGTGCCACGGTCAGTCTCCCGGTTGGCGCAGCCGGAGGATCCGGGGTCTGTCGAGGGAGGGATGAGATCCTGCCGACCGCGCAGGACAGCAGATAGGTCATTGCGTATGCCATGATAATATATTAATTTTGAACTTCACTGTTTCACACCTGGTAATAATCATGGATCGATTGCAGACCCTGGAAATGTTTGTCGCGGTCGCCGATCGGGGCGGATTTGCCGCAGCGGCCAAGGCGCAGAACGTGTCCCCGCCGACGGTCACGCGCGCGATCAGCGCACTGGAAGAGCGTTTGGGCGTGTCGCTGTTCCACCGGTCGACGCGCGCTGTCGCGCTGACCGACGACGGCGCGAGCTTTCTTCCAAGGGCGCGACAGATACTGGCCGATATTCAGGACGCCGAGCGGCGGGTCTCCGGCGCACAGAGCGAGCCCCGGGGTCAGTTCTATGTCACTGCACCGGTGATGTTCGGACGGCTGCATGTCCTGCCGGTCATCGCGACGATGCTGGAACAATATGCGCAGCTCGACGTCCGGATGATGCTGATCGATCGCAATGTGCGGATGGTTGAAGAGGGCATCGACGTCGCCGTCAGGATCGGACCGCTGGCCGACAGCAGTCTGCTGGCGGTGCCGATCGGCTTTGTGCGCAAGAAACTCGTCGCCAGCCCGGCCTATCTTGCCAGACACGGCCATCCCGAAAAGCCGTCAGACCTCGTGCGGCATCTGACCATCGGTACGACGGGACCGCGCGCGATGGGCGAATGGCGGCTGGACGACAAGCGGGTGAAAACCGAACCCCGCCTGTTGCTCAATACGATGGATGCCGCGGTTGCAGCCGCCGAAGCCGGACTGGGAATAGCGAATTTGCTGAGCTATCAGGTCGAGGAACCGATCCGTCAGGGGAAATTGATAGAGGTTCTGGAACCGGTCGATCCGCAGCTATTGCCGGTCAACCTGCTGTTCGAAAGCGCGCGGCGCAGCTTGCCGGCCACCCGCATTTTCATCGACGCGATGAAGGACCGGGCGATGGATCAGGGGCTGACCCGCCTGGAAGGCGCCTAAAATGTATAGCCTATCCCGATCGCGCCGAACCACTGGTCCGCGCTGCCGCGGATCGCGGTGACCGGCGAGCGTTTCGGGTCACCGAGCAACCGCGAATAGCTGCCGAGGAAGATCAGGCCGAAGCCGCCATTGGTCGCGTCGCCGTCGAGATCGACCGCGGTCAGCATTGTCGCGCCGACATTCTTCCAGCCGCTGTCTGCGGTGAAGGTCGGCAGGCCGCTGGCGACCGAGCCGGCAGGGGAAATGCTGAAATAATAATCGGCATAGCTGTCATCGACATATTCGCCGCTGATCGCCAGGCTGGTGATGACACCGCGGCTGAGCGGAGTGAAATAGGTCAGGCTGGGGAAGATGACCATGCCGTCATGCGCGCCAGCCACGTCCCAGCGCAAATCCACCTGTGCGGTCAGCGAGTCATAGGGATTGAGCACGCGGTTGACCTGAACGCCAGCGAAAGGGCCGACTTCGACAGCGAAATCGAGCTTGCCGAGCGAACGGACCACGGGATCCTTGATCGAATTCTGCCGGTCAAAACGCGCCCTCACCACCGGCCCCAATATGAAATCGACTTTCGCGTCCTTCCGGTCAGGGATGAAATCGAGCGCAATGCCCGGTCCGCGCGGCTGGAAGTCAATCCCGCGGAAGCTGCCCAATATCACCGGCAGCGGTGAAACAGCGTAATTGTCCGAACCTTCGTAGCTGGGGCCAGCCGCGATACCGATGCCTGCGGTCAGATAATCGCCGTCGAATACGGAGCTTTCGACCGGCATTGGCGCCGGGTCTTCCTGCGCCAGAAGCGGGGACGAAATCCCGAGACCGAGAGAGAAGAACGCCGTACGGCTCAGAATATGCAGATTTTTCAAGACGATTCCCCATGTTATTGCGCAACGGTCCAACGCGCGGACGGCGGAACGGTTCCATTCCGATATAGTCGTCGCACGGCCATTTGGCAAAATGCTTCTAGGACAACTGCCCCTGAGCGATCAGCTCTTGCAGCGCTTCGACGCATCGCTGATCCACCGCCACACCCGTTTCGCCATGCAATATTGCCATCGCTTTTCCGGATGACATGGCGGACCGGTATGGCCGGTCGGTGGTCAGCGCATCATAAATGTCCGCGACCGTGATGATCCGCGATTCCAGCGCGATACTGCGCTCATCAAGACCGAGCGGATAGCCTTTACCATCAAGCCGCTCATGATGCGAACCGGCGATCATCGCCATTTCGCTCATCACGCCAATCTGGCCGAGAATATTCGTCGTGTGGGCGGCATGACCTTGCATGACCTGCCATTAGTCAGCGTCAAGCTTGCCCGGTTTTTCCAGTATCGTGCTGCTGACGCCCAGTTTCCCGACATCATGCAGTATGGCGGCGCGGCGCAGCACCCGGCGGCGATCATCGGCCATACCCAGATATCCGGCAATCCTGTCGGCGATCATTCCGACCCGTTCACTATGGCCAGCGGTATAAGGGCTTTTTGCATCGATCACCCGGCCAAAGGCAGAGCTGATATCGTCGAGATAATCCTCGTCCACCGTGACATATTGCGCTGCCGGTTCCAGCTCCCACAATTGTTCGGCCAGATCGTCGAGCGCCAGCTCCTCCCAGAAGCCGCTTGCCGCGGACAGCTTTTCAAATATCGCGCAAAGTTCCGGATCGAGCCAGCTTCCGGCCCGGTTGCGGACTTCCGCAACAGCAACATCCTTACCCTTGGCAGAATAGAAGACATCGGCGACTTGCGCCAACAGGGCGATCCGGCCGCCAAGATGGATATCGGTCCCGGCGATGCCAAGCGGCAGGCCGGATCCGTCCCAATGTTCATCGAGATGGGCAATGGCCCGGGCGACATCCTCGGAAAAGCGCAACTGCCGGGCGATATCGGCGCCGCGCGAACAGCGAGTTGCCATGATATCGGTCATGATCGCACCGCCATTTTCGGCAAGATTGCACAAAGCCTGTTCGCGCACCTCCGGCTCCGCATCCACGCCGACTTCGCTCGCGACAAATGCGCCAAAATCTTCCGGTTGCGGGCCGATCAGCTTGAAATCATGTTTCAGCTGGCGGTCGTCACCGGCGAACATCTCGGTGACCCGGGCAGCATTGGCGCTGCAGCCAAGGTCCTTGAGCAGGACCGCATAATAGATATCCCGCAATTCCTCCCCGTTCAGTCCCAGCGCCATCGCCACTTGCGTACCGATCCAGCAGGCGCGGATACTGTGCCCGGCGGGCTGTGCTTCGGTCAGGTCCAGCGCATAGGAAAAGGCACCGAGAATTTCGGATAATCGCGATTGGCCGGAATTGTTGCTCGTTTTAAAAAAGGCGTGGCGGAATTGAAACATTTCCGATGGCTCCTGTCTGCCCCGGTATATGGCCCTGCCAATCCTATTAAGCGGTTAATTTTCGGGGGATTAAAGTATGTATTTCATGCGCACCGAATAGCGGACATCCTCGGCACCGAGAGTGAATTGCGCCGATTTGAACTTTGGCGGGCCCATGCCGATTTTGGGATTGCGCGAAAAGCCAAAACCTTCGCGTGGAAGAAACAGCCGCAAGTCCATCTTTCCGTTGGCATTTTCGTCATGAATCAGCGCCACAGCATAGGTTCCGGGCTTTACCCCGGCGATTTTGATGGACCCGGCATGGGCCGCCGAAATTTTCAGCTTGCGGGCCTTTTTGTCCTTCGTGCAATCCGGGAAATAATCAGGATCGGTGCTCAGGCAGACCAGGACATCGCCCTTTTCGGATCGCAGACCGGTAATGGCC
Source organism: uncultured Sphingomonadaceae bacterium (assembly GCA_947488845.1). GTDB lineage: Bacteria > Pseudomonadota > Alphaproteobacteria > Sphingomonadales > Sphingomonadaceae > Parasphingorhabdus. The sequence goes on from CANLBM010000021.1 coordinate 8,186, forward strand.
AGATCAACCGACGCTGCAATGGCCGGTGCCGTCGCAGCCGGTGCTTCACCGGCCGACGCGCTTGCCCCCAGGACCGCGACCGAAACTGCTCCCAGGATCGGCAAGGCCGATATCCGTGCCGCAGATTTTGTCCCAAAAGCGAAAATATAACCCATAATTACCTCTGTAATATTCGTGATGTTTCTCGTGGTGGGTCGCAGTTATCAACCATTTCCCCGGTCGTCCGCGAACCAGCCAGCGCGGAAACATCTCCCACCCCATATGATTGGACACGCCCATAAGCGTCATGGTCAGCAATACCAAACCCAAAACGCCGACGTGAATCGGTATCGCGATGACCAGAGCGGGGATAACGACCGCTCCGCTAATCGCCTCGACCGGGTGGAAGCTCATCGCCGCCCATGCCGTTGGCGGGCGACTGTCGTGATGGACCGCATGAGCGACCTTGAACCATTGCGGCCGGTGAAACAGCCGGTGGGTCCAGTAGAACCATGTGTCATGCAGGATCAGATAGAGAAAATATGATAGCGGCAAATACCAAAGCGGGTAGAGATTTGGATCGGTGTAGATCCTTGTCCAGCCGGCATTCTGCCAGCCCCATGCGACAATGCCCGCCGGCACGCCGTAAATCGCGGCGGACAGCAGAGACCAGCGGATTTCCCGCGCAATCTGGGGTTTCAGCTGATCATAGTGGCACGGCCGCACCCGATTGGTCAGCCATGCAAAAAACCCGCTGCTCAGCAGATAGCGCCCGCCGACGATAAAAGTCATCGCGAGCGCGGAGAGCAGGATAGCGACAGCATAGTCCATGACAGAGTGAATATGGCGCAGACCTCCGCGGAGCAAGCGCTAAAGCAGGAATATCATACATGCTTTCAGACAGGCTTTCACCTCTGTTCGCTATCCGCTAAGGCTATGTGATGCCACCCAGAATATCCCCTTCCCCGCCTTATGATCTGGCAATCGCCGGTGGTGGACTGGCCGGCGGACTGGTGGCCCTGGCGCTGGCAAAATTGAAGCCCGAACTGAATATCACGCTGATCGAGGCAGAGGATCAGTTTGGCGGTAATCATATCTGGTCCTTTTTCGAAAGTGATGTGGAGCCAGAGCATCGCTGGCTGGTCGATCCGCTCATCTCCCGGCAGTGGGACCGCTATGATGTGCATTTCCCGAAATACAGCCGCACACTGGGCAATGGCTATTATTCGATTGAGTCACAAAATCTCGATCGGGAATTGCGCAAACGCCTGCCCGCCGAAGCCGTGAAGACCGGGCAAAAAGTGGCGAAGGTCGAGCCCGGGCTGGTCCAGCTGTCAGAGGGTGGAAAAATTCCGGCTAAAGCGGTGCTCGATGCGCGCGGTGGCGGTGACATTTCCGCGCTGGATACCGGCTGGCAGAAATTTTGCGGCCAAATGCTCAGGCTGAAAGAACCGCACGGACTGGACCGACCGGTTGTCATGGATGCGACGGTCGAGCAAATTGACGGCTACCGCTTCGTCTATTGCCTGCCGTTCAGCGACACGGAAATTTTCGTTGAAGATACCTATTATGCCGACACAGCAGCGCTCGACACCGCCACCTCCCACAGTCGGATTGCCGAATATGCAGCCGCGCGGGGATGGGAAATCGAAATGGTAATCAGCGAAGAAAAAGGCCATCTTCCAGTGATATATGGCGGAAATTTCGAAACCTTCTGGAAAGATAACCGGGGTGTCGATGCGCGAGCCGGAGCCCGCGCGGCGTTGATCCAGCCGATCACCAGCTATTCCCTGCCGATGGCGGTCAGAACGGCGGTCATGATTGCCGAAATGCCCGAGATCACCCAGAGCAAACTCGACAAAATACTGCGTGATCTGGCGATGCAACATTGGAAAGACGGCAAATTCTACAGGCTGCTCTGCGCCTTCCTGTTTCTCGGTGCCGATCCCGAGAAACGTTACAAGACACTGGAACATAGCTACGCCAAGAGCGAACCGTTACTTGCCCGGTTTTATGCCGGAAAATCGACCTGGATGGACAAGATCAGCCTGCTGACCGGCAAACCACCTATTCCCGTGTCCCGCGCCATTCGCCTTTTGTTAAATTTTAGATGAGTATTCCTGTTACATGAGTGATGTTGCTAAATCGCAAAGCGAGCTATTCAAGAAAGCGGCCGTGATCGGGTCCGGCTTTGGCGGCCTCGCGCTCGCCATCCGGCTACAGTCGGCCGGTATCCAGACCACCATATTGGAGGGCCGCGACAAGCCGGGCGGGCGCGCTTATTATTGGGAAAAGCAAGGCTTCATCTTCGACGGCGGCCCGACCGTCATCACCGATCCCGATTGCCTGTCCCAACTGTGGGAACTGACCGGCAATGATATGGCGAAAGATATCGAGCTGATGCCGGTATCGCCTTTCTACCGGCTCAACTGGCCGGACGGCACCAATTTTGACTATGTCAATGATCCAGAGGAACTCTACGCCAATATCGCGGCGATCGAACCGGATGATGTCGAGGGCTACAAGAAATTCCTCGAGTATAGCGGCGGGCTGTACGAGGAAGGCTATGTCAAACTCGGCACCAAGGCGTTTCTCGATTTCAAGTCAATGATCAAGGCGGCCCCTGCCCTGATGAAATATGAAGCCTATCGCTCGGTCTATGCCAAGGTCTCGAGCTTCGTGAAAAACGAGAAATTGCGCGAATTTCTGTCTTTTCAATCATTGCTTGTCGGCGGCAATCCGATGAAGACCAGCGCGATTTACGGCCTGATCCACAAGCTCGAGCGGCTTGGCGGGGTCTGGTTTGCCAAGGGCGGGACCAACATGCTGGTTGCCGCGATGGTCAAACATTTCGAACGGATCGGCGGGGTGATCCGGCTCGATGATCCGGTGACGAGTATCGATACGAACGGCGACCGCGCCTCGGGTGTCACCTGCAAATCGGGCTGGAGCGAGCGTTTTGACGCCGTCGCATCCAATGCCGACATCATGCACAGCTACCGCGACCTTCTCGGCCACAAACATCGCAGCGCGACCGTCACCGAAAAACTGAAGAAGAAGAAATATTCGCCATCGCTGTTCGTCGTCCATTTTGGTCTGAAGGGCAGCTGGCCGGGTATCCCGCACCATATGATCCTGTTCGGGCCGCGCTATAAAGGGTTGCTTGACGATATTTATGACAATGGCGTGCTGCCGAGCGATTTCTCGCTCTACCTGCACCATCCGACGGTCACCGACCCGGAAATGGCCCCCGAAGGACATAGCACATTCTACGTGCTCGCCCCTGTTCCGCATCAGGGCAAGCTGCCGATCGACTGGGAGGTCATGGGCCCGATCTACAAGAAGCGCATTCTCGACGAAATCGGCCACCGGCTGATCCCCGACATCCATGACCGGATCATCACCAGCTTTCACTATACTCCGCAGGATTTCGGGACCGATCTCAACGCCCATCTCGGCAGCGCATTCAGCCTCGAGCCGCTGCTCACGCAAAGCGCGTGGTTCCGGGTGCACAATCGCGACGATATTATCGGCAATCTCTATTTCGTCGGCGCTGGCACCCATCCGGGCGCGGGAATCCCTGGCGTGGTCGGTAGCGCCAAGGCAACTGCCGAACTGATGCTGGAGGATCTGGGAGAGGTGCGATGAACCGCAAAAATCTCGTCGTTCACGCCAGAAAGAGCATCGAACGCGGATCGAAATCCTTCTCACGCGCCTCGAAACTATTCTCCAAGCCGACGCGCGAGCGCGCATGGCTGCTCTATAGCTGGTGCCGCGCCTGCGATGATCTGGCCGACGGGCAGGATCATGGTCACGGCATGTCCGCTGTAGCCAATCCGGAAAAAGCGATCGCGGCCATGCGGATGATGACACGGCGTGCGCATGGCGGCGAACAGACAGGCAACCCGCCGTTCGACGCCTTTGGCATTGTCGCGCAGGAATGCAATATTCCCCTTTCTCTGGCCAATGACATGATCGACGGCTTTGCATTGGATGCCCGCGGATGGCAACCGGAGACCGAGAATGATCTGCTGCAATATTGCTATCATGTCGCGGGAACGGTCGGGTGCATGATGGCGGTGGTGATGGGCATGCCGGCACAGGATCAGGTGGTGCTCGACCGTGCCTGTGATCTCGGACTGGCGTTCCAGCTTGCCAATATTGCTCGGGACGTTGCCGAGGATGCGCAGGCCGGGCGCTGCTATTTGCCGAAAACATGGCTCGCCGAAGCGGGCATCGATCCCGATGACATCCTGAATCCCGACCACCGGGATGCGCTCATCACCCTGATCAACCGGCTTTGCGATCTGGCGGGCGAGTATGAACAATCCGCGCGGGTCGGCGCTGCAAACCTGCCTTTCCGGTCGCGCTGGGCGGTGCTGGCTGCTGCCGGCATTTACGGAGATATTGCCCGCGCCATCAAAAAGAGCGACGGCGCTTCGCTGGAAAAACGGATATATACCAGCAAGGTCAAAAAACTGGGCTGGATAGTGAAAGCCTTTGGTCAGGCGCTGGTCAAATCTACCCGGCGCGACCGCCAGGGGCTCTGGACTAGAGAGCGCGAAATTCGTCCAGCTTAGAGGCTGGCACCGTTTTCGGTAACATATTTACCGATACGCCGTACCGCCTCGTCAAAGAGATTTTGCGAACAGCATAACACCCCCAGCGCTTTGCCGTGGGTGCCGTTGTAAACCAGGGTTTCGCCCAGCGCATCGGTGACACTGGCTCCCGCTTCGGCGGCGATCACATGGGCAGCGGCGATATCCCATTCATGGCCCCAGCGGGTCGACGCCACAACATCCGCCCGGTCATCCGCAACCATCGCCATTCGCAGCGCAATGCTGTTCGGCTTCGGCACCACAGTGAAGTTGAGTCCGGGCGGCAATTCTTCCGCCGGGATGCGGCAGCCGTCATATTGCTGAACATGGCTGGCGATCAAGGCTCTGCCATTCACTTCGCTATGACTGCCCGCCTTGGCAATCCAGACTTCTTCCATCGCGGGCGCGACGAGTATCCCGAAAACCGGAGAGTCATTCTGGACCAATGCTACAGAGACGCACCAGCCGGCCTTGCCGGCGACAAAATCCTTGGTGCCGTCGATCGGATCGACCACCCAGGTCAGCTCGTCGCCAGCACCGCTGTGATCGATATGGGTTTCTTCCGAAAGCCAGCCGGCTTCGGGAAGCAGTTTTTCGAGCTCCTGCCGCAGAAAGCGGTCGACCGCCAGATCAGCGTCGCTGACAATCTGTCCGGGTGACTTTTCCCAGGTCTTGTCGGCCTTTTTACCAAGTTCCCAGTCGCGCATGGCGAGCGCCCCGCCCTCCCGGGCGACTGCGATGACACGGTCAAAATCGATATCAGCCACAAGTTTCTCCGTTCGCCCCGATCTTGTCGAGGGGCGCTTCTACTCCGATAGGCGTGGTTCAACGGGCACACCACTAACGGATTTGTTCAGCCGCCCGCCACCGTCATGCTGTCGGTGCGCAACGTCGGCGCGTTGATGCTATAGCGATATTCCAGATCATCGGCCGCAATCAGGCTCTTGAACATGTCTTTCAGATTACCGGCGATGGTGATTTCCGAAACCGGTGGCCCGATCTCGCCATCGGTGATCAGAAAACCGCCTGCACCCCGGCTATAATCGCCGGTCACAGGGTTGACGCCCATGCCGATCAGTTCGGTAATATAGACGCCGTGCTTGATGTCCTTGATCAGCTCCACCTTGCTGACCGAGCCGTTGCCCATGTGCAGGTTGGTGACGCTCACGCCCGGTGCACCACCAACGCCGCGCGAGGCATGTCCGGTCGGCTGCAGTCCCAGCTGGCGGGCAGAAGCGCTTTCCATCAGCCATTGAGTCAGGCGACCATTGTCGATCAATTTGGTCTTCGCGGTGGGCAAGCCTTCGCCATCGAAGGCCTTTGACCGGAGACCGCGCTTGCGGTGGGGGCAGTCGATAATGCTCAAGCCAGTGTCAAACACCTGGGTATCGAGCGCATCGAGCAGGAAACTCGTTTTGCGCGCGATCGCGCTACCGGCAATGGCGCCGACGAAATGGCCGAGCAGGCTGTTGCCGACGCGCGGATCAAAGACGACCGGCATCGCACCGGAGGCAAAATCTACCGGGTTGAGCCGAGAAACGGCCCTTTCTCCAGCTTCCTTGCCGATATTTTCGGGATTCTCGAGATCTTCGAGAAAACGGACGCTGTCATAGGCATAGTCGCGTTCCATGCCATCGCCTTCGCCGGCAATAACGCTGGCGGACAGGCTGTAACCGCTGGTGGAATAAGCGCCGGAGAAACCGTGGCTGGTCGCCAGCGCAACGATACTGCGTCCGGCACTGGCACCGCCGCCCTCGCTATTGGTAACGCCCTGGACGGATCGGGCTGTATCCTCGGCCTTTAGCGCCAGTTCGCGCAACAGCTCGGGTTCCGGGTTCTGGCCGTCATCGCCGTCGATCGGATGCGGCTCTGATTTCAGCAGCAATTGTTCGGGAGCCAGACCGGCATATTGGTCTTCCGGCGCTTCTCTGGCCATATCCATAGCGCGTCCGACCAGGGCGGACAGGATTTTCGGGTCCATATCGGAAGAGGACACGGTTGCCGAACGCTTGCCGACAAAGACCCTCAGGCCGATTTCTTCGCCTTCCGACCGTTCGACATCTTCCAGATTTCCGAGACGGATTTGCACCTGAGTCGCGGCATCGCAGACATAGATCGCGTCGGCAGCGTCAGCACCGGCTTTTTTTGCCTGGGATATAAGGGCGTCAGCGCGATCCTGCGCTTCTGTAGGTTTTAGCATCTGCCGGACATAGGTGCGGCACCCTGCAAGGTCAACGATGCGGTGTTAATTGGTGAAGAAACGATCGTCGGTTTTCGTTGTCGGTGCTCAGAGCATCGATCCAACGGTCTTGATGACACCAACAAAGACGAAGGGCAAGCCGATAGCCAATACCCACAGGAACACCTGATCGGACCGGAATTTTGCGGCAATGCTCTGCCCGGACAGGCCACTGCTACCTATATCTGCCCAACGTTTTTCAAATTTTCGGCAGAAAGGAATGATCACCGCCACCAGCACGACCAAGCCAAAATATGGAGCGATCGACATTCCGCTGGTTTCAATAAAGCTGAGCACGAAGAAAATCTGCATCATGGTATAGACCAACAAGGCAGCAGCACAATTGTTGCTCATCTTCTTGTCCCAGCGAACGGCTGTGTTCTGCACATCCTGACGCGCATGATTCTTGCTGACCGATTTCCGAGATGCTGCTGCGACCATTTCTATCCCCTTCAGAAATTCATCCTATATCCCTCGCCGGAGGTTTGCCCCCGTGCGATAAGAAACTACACTATACCTTTTTACTGTAAATGCAAAATCGGCAGGTTGATAACATAATATTGCACGGTCAGGCCGTTTCTCTTGCCCAAAATTGCTGGATGCGACAGGATCGGTTTTTGAACGCAATTCAGCTCCGGGGGCATTAGCATGACCATAAACCTTTCCGATCCATTGACCCTGCCGTGCGGTGTCGCGCTGCCCAATCGCCTCGCCAAGGCAGCAATGACCGAAGGTCTGGCTACTCCGGACGGCGTCCCGACAGCGGAGCTGAAACGACTATACGGGCTCTGGTCTGATGGCGGCGCCGGGATGTTGCTCAGCGGCAATATCCAGATTGACCGTGACCATCTCGAACGACCGGGAAATGTTGTCATTGATCGCCAGGCGGATGATATCATGATGGTCGAGCTGAAAAGCTGGGCCCAGGCCGCGACGCGCAACGGCAATCATTTCTGGGCACAGATCAGCCATGCCGGACGGCAGACCCAGAGCAATATCAACAAACATCCCAAGGCACCGTCGGCGGTCAAGCTAGGCCTGCCGGGCGGGCAATTTGGCGAACCGGTTGCGCTGACAACGGCAGAGATTGAAGAACTGGTCGACCGCTTCGCACTGGCCGCGAAGACCTGTCAGACAGCCGGCTTTACCGGCGCGCAGATCCATGCCGCGCACGGTTATCTGTTGAGTAGCTTTCTCAGTCCGCGGGCCAACCAGCGAACCGACGAATTTGGTGGCAGCCTGAAGAACCGTGCCCGATTCCTGCTTGCGGTGGTGGCCAAAACCCGGGCCGCGGTCGGTCCCGACTTCCCGATCTCGGTCAAGCTGAACAGCGCCGATTTCCAGAAAGGCGGGTTTAATTTCGAGGACAGTCTGCAGGTTTTGAAATGGCTGGAGGACGCCAGCGTTGATCTGGTCGAGATATCCGGCGGTACCTATGAACAGCCAGCGCTAATGGGCGCAGACGGGATCGAGGAGAAAGAGCAGCAGAATCTGGCGCCATCTACAAAAAAGCGCGAAGCCTATTTTGTCGATTTCGCCAAAGCGATGCAGGACGCGGTCACTGTTCCGCTGATGGTAACCGGAGGATTCCGGACCCGCGCTGCCATGGAATCGGCTCTCGCTAGCGGTGCGGCCGATCTGATCGGTCTCGGCCGTCCTATGTGCGTGACCACCGATGCTCCCAGGCAATTATTGGAAGGTCTGGAAACATTGCCGCGCTATGAGGACGAGCTCCAGTTGATCCCCGGATGGCTAGGGTTTCTCAAGAACTTCCAGGTCGTCAAAGCGATTGACGGCTTCGCGACCATATACTGGTTTTACGAACAACTCGAAAATCTCGGCAAGAGCGGAAAAACCGATCCGGGCCTGAGCGTGTTCAAGGCGTTCCGTGCGGTTGAAGCCCGCAACAAAAGGATATTGGCTGCGCGCAGCCCGCGCTGATCGCCTCCGGAAACTTTCCGGCGCTAGATATTGGTGCTCGTAGGGATCTGGCTCGGTTGCAGATAGACATAGGGATGCATCCGCTTCTCGTTGCGTGCGATGATCCGCTCCTCGACTGCCTTCAAACCGGCCTGAAAGCGCGCCAGCGGTCCTTCTGTGCCAACTATCGCCGGATCCTGGAACCAGTTTTCATAAGGAAAGCGATTGGTGCGATAATCGCCGAGCGGGCGGTAATAGACCGATCCCAGCAAGAACAGCGAGGACAGTTGTTCCAGCGCCAGCGACATCGGCGGCATATAGTCCAGCCATTCGCCCTTGTCATGGCCCCTTTGCCCGGTCGGTGCAGCTGTCCAGCCCGCACCGGTGACGGCCGGTGCAAAGGTCATGATCGTCCGTTGCGGGAAATTGACCGCAGCATGCTGGGCGCTGGCGGTAAAGATGACCATTGTGCAGACGTCGGTCAGCTGGGCCCGGGAGGTAATCGGCTTGAAACCGACTATATGCCCCTCCGAGGCAATGGATGTGGCCCATTGCGCCAGCTCGGTATCGCCGGTGACCGCATCATCATCTTTGTAATAGATGTCGATATATTGTCTGGCCCATTCATGGATTGCATCCCAGACCAGCATGGCATCGTCGCGATAGGGATAATCCGGCAATTTGGCCGGGTCGGCAACGTTGCGCTCTGCGAAATCGACGGGGGTCATTTTCTTGAAAAAATCGAAGGACAGACGCGCCTTTACCGCGGCGAGCTGGCTGGACGTGATGGTACCGCCAAAAAATGCGTCAATCGGGCCGCCAGCGTTGATCAATGTCTCCACCGCCAGATTATTGATGAACAGGGTTCCTTCAAAATGCGGAACCAGCAAGGCCCAAAGCGGATGTATGTTGGCGAGATTGCGGCGGGTCGCGACGGCAATCGCTTCGCTGACCAGATGGGTGCTGCCGAGATGAACGAAGAGCTCGTGATAGTTGCAGTCTGCGACCTGGACGACGAATTTCGCCATTTCCCAGCCCCATTGATCCAAAGCCGAGACCGACGGAATCATCACCGGATAGCGGCTGCTGTCCTGCCCGCACTGGATCGCCACCGGCTTGAGCGACGAGCCGCCGGGAGGAATGGCGAACAAAACCATCGGGCGATAGATATATTTCGCCTGCCCTTGCCATACTCCATCAACAAGGACATCCAATTCTTTGTAATCACACAAATATACGCGTCCCTCTGCCAAAGCATCGGACAGCTTGTCGCCATTGATAACAGCGGCGTATTGGGCCGCTGTTATCGGAAAATTATCAGGGATGCGTTCGATGCCCCGAAGCAACATCGGATTGGGGCCAGCCACCCGCAGCCGGGCGAATTGGTCATCATCCAGAAATGTATAGGCGATGCCCGGAGCCGAAATCGTCTGATAGAGATCGCGATAGGCCTCGATCGAGCGCGTATCTGCCGCTTCTTCGGCTTTCAGAACGTCGACAATCACCGTGATAATATCACGCAGAATGGTTTCATAACCTGACAGCGCTTCGATGTCCGCGGCTTGTTTCGCCTGCTCAATGCTGCTCTCGATGCCGGGACCGGCGCTGTCGACCCGATGCTTTTCGCGCAGTGCGCCGACTTTGGATCTGACCTTTTGTCCGTCTTGCAGCGCATCGCTGATGATCTGCTGTGCTGCTTCGCCGAGTCCGGAAAATAACGGATGAGCCCGGACGGCTGCAATATTGTCCAGGATTTTCAGCCCCACTTCGAGCACCTTGAACCACCATTCGATCGACGGCTGGTCGTCGGAAGGCACTTTCGTGGCCAGCGGTACGCCAGGCAGACTCGCGACCTCCCGTGTCCATTGATATTCCACCGAAGTAGCGGCGATCTGTTCACGGCGCTGCTCCCGCTGCTCGCGGCTGTCATTCTGCGGCAGGCTGGGATGGCGTGTGCCGCGTTTTACATCCTCTCCTGCCAGATTGTGCTGCGGGACAACGGGCGGTGCGTTTTCATAGGACATACTGGCTCCTGACCTCGATATCAGACAAGGCAATAACCGATTTATGGTTAATACGGAGTAAAGGGACCTTCAGCATATCCGCTACAAGCCCCTCGAGAGCTCGTTGATACAAGATGATACAGACTTAACGGTGCGTTTACCATTAGTTGCTAGCGACGCATTATGCAGTCAGCCATCCGACAGTTCCTGCAAAGGCTCATTCCGCCGATCCCGGAACCTGTCCGGGACGAATTTGCGATATTGAGCGCTACCCGTCTGCAAGCCCAGTCCCGAGCATTGTTTCTGGCGATGTTCCTGACCATACCCTTTGTGTTTTACGCGTCTTCGACCGGAGCGGCGCCGGAAATCCGCTACGGCATACCGCTGGCTATCGCCGGATGCTGCCTGCTTGGCTACATTTCCTTAATCAAGGATCGCAACGCTTCGGGCAGTCCGGATCTTGCGCGCAAGTTTATTGCCGAATCAACCTTTTTCTCCGCCGCCATCTGCGTTCTCGTCAGCGTCTGGTGCGTGCTCAGCTGGGTCAATGCGCCGCCGGAGCTGCGGCTATTCTACCCTTTCACGCTCGCCATGGGTTCGCTGACCACCATCTATACGCTTGCCACGATCCGGCTGGCGGCGATCTTGAATATCATCATCGGTATCATGCCGATCACAATCATCATGATCTTATCCGGTGATCCGGTCGGCTGGTCTGCTGCCGGCAGCCTGATCATGGTGACAACATTTCTGTTCCGGCTGATCACCTCGCAGAATGACCAGTTTATCAACCTGCTGATGTTGCGCCACGAGATGCGCGAACTGGCGCATACCGATCCGCTGACCAATCTCTTCAACCGCCGGGCCCTGGCCGAGCATCTCGAACGCCAGATTGCAAACGGCGTCGAACAGCGCGGATTTACCGTGGCATTGATCGATCTGGACGGGTTCAAGCCGGTCAATGACCAATATGGCCATTCCGTCGGTGACCAGTTGCTGATCGAGGTTGCCCGGCGCCTGCAGCATGCCTGCGGCGAAAACGGCATTGTCGCGCGGATGGGCGGCGATGAATTTGCCATCCTGCTATCTCCGGAGTCGACGATCTCAAGCTCGGCCTGCGCCGACCATATGCTCGCCGCGCTGGTGCCTCCCTGCGTGGTCGACGGACAGGTCATCCGTATCCGTGCGAGTATCGGAATTGCTACATGGCCGATCGACGGAGAGATGGCCGAATCCCTGTTCGAGGCAGCGGACAGGCAACTGTATGCGGTCAAATATCATACCGCCAGAGCAGAAGGCACCATCCCGGCGCATCGCGAAAACCTGCGCTCAAAGCCCCGATAATCGCGGCCGGACCAGTCGGAACTAGTCCAGTTCCTCGGCGCGTAACGCCTTGCGATCGAGCTTCCCGATCATCGTCTTTGGCAGACTGTCCCGGACCACTACATCCACCACCTGTTCATGCTTGCCGAGCTGGGGATTGACCCATTTTTTCAGCACTTCGCCGGTAACAGTCATTCCCGGATCAAGCGCGACATAGGCCTTGGGGCTCTCGCCGCGATAGGCGTCGGGAACACCGATAACCAAAGCTTCCTTGACCGCTTCATGCCGGTAGAGCACTTCCTCGACATGGCTCGGAAAGACCTTGAAGCCGCCGACCGAGATCATGTCCTTGAGACGGTCGACAATCTTGATATAGCCGTCCTCGTCGATCGTCGCGACATCACCGGTGCGCAGGAAGCCATTCACGAACACCTGCTCGTCTTCGGCCGGCAAATTCCAGTAACCCTGCATGACCTGTGGCCCGGAGAATATCAATTCGCCCGGTTCGCCTTCTGGCGCAGGCCGGGTAGGATCGCTTTTGTCGGCCAGCCTAACAATCGTTCCGGGAACCGGTTGCCCGATCGTACCGGGCTTGTTGAGCCCCATATAGGGATTGGCGCTGACCACGCCGCAGCTCTCGGTCAGGCCATAGCCTTCGACCAGCTTTGCCCCGGTCGTCGCCTCGAATTTCTTCTTCAACTCCATCGGTAACGGCGCACCGCCCGAAACGCAGACTTTCAGCGAAGAAAAATTGGTTTTGCCGATATCGGCATGGTCGAGCAAAGCCTGATACATGGTCGGCACGCCGGGCATCGCGGTAATCTTCGTGCGGGTAATCGCCTTCAACGTCTGCTTCGCGTCAAAGCGCGGCAGCATGACAATCTCGCCGCCGCGTTCGACGGTGCGGTTGAGTACTGCGCTGTTGGCGAAGACATGGAAGAACGGCAACACGCCCATCACCCGATCGGCCTCGTCGAGAAACGGATCGATGCCGTTGATCTGCCGCGCGTTGGCGGTCAGATTCTGGTGACTGCACATCGCGCCCTTGGGCGTGCCGGTTGTCCCGCCGGTATATTGCAGCAACGCGATATCCTTGTCCGGACGAATGTTCGGCGCCTTGTAGTTCCCGTCATTGTCGGTCAGATCCGAAAAAACGGTGATCCGGTCGTCTTCGGGTTGCGGACTGTTCTCCTTGCGGCGGAATAGCGAATAGAGCAGCGCCTTGCCCTTCGGCAGCGCACCCGAAATGCTGCCGACCACCAGCCGTTCGAGGCTCGACTGTTCGAGCACCTGGTAGGCGGTCGGAAAAACCGCAGTGGCGGAAAGCGTGAACAGGATCCTGGTGCCGCTATCCTCCACCTGATGGTTCAGTTCATCTACCGTATAGAGCGGCGAGAAATTGACGATCGTCGCACCGATCGCCATCGCGCCATAATATGCGGTGACATAATGCGGGACATTGGGCAGAAAAAGGCCGATCCGGTCCCCTTTCTGGACACCCAGATCCTGCAGCCCCTTGGCCACACGGACGACGCCAGCGGCAACCTCGGCATAGCTATATTTGCGGCCCATGAAATCCAGCAGATTGGCATCGCCACGGCGGCCGGCCGAGCGGAAGAACATTCCGGGCATCGAAAGCGGCGCATAAAACTGGTCCCAGGGGGTAGGATGATTATAGCGCGATTTCCAGATCGGTGGCTCGTCAGGATAAGTTTCGGTCATCGATATTTATCTATGTGAAGCGGCGTGGCCTGACAATGAAAATTCCTGACGTTTATGCCTCCCTTTCCGCCAGGCCAAGGTGTAGGGGGATGATCCGATGTCCGAGTCCAGCCCTCCTCCTGTTGCAAAATCATCCATGGTTTTCGTTTTTCTGGTCGTATTGATCGACATGCTGGGCTTCGGCATCATCATGCCGGTCCTGCCGAAGCTGATTACCGATATCACCGGTGAGTCGATCTCCAATGCCGCGGTCTATGCCGGCTGGCTGGCCTTTGCCTATGCGGTGATGCAATTTGTCTTTGGTCCGATCGTCGGCAATCTGTCCGACCGCTATGGCCGTCGCCCCGTGCTGCTCGCAGCCTTGGGAGGCTATGCCATCGCTTATGTCCTGATGGGCTTTGCGCCGACCTTGTTATGGCTATTCATCGCGCGGATCGTCGCCGGAATCATGGGTGCCAGTTTCAGCACTGCCTATGCCTATATTGCCGATATCTCGTCGGCCAGGCAAAGGTCGCAGAATTTCGGCCTGATCGGAGCAGCATTCGGACTGGGGTTCATATTCGGCCCGGCGATTGGCGGCATATTGGGGGAATATGGCGCTCGCCTGCCCTTTTTCGCCGCCGGTCTTTTGGCTATGATCAATTTCCTTTTCGGATTTTTCATGCTGAAGGAAAGCCTGCCGCCGGAAAGACGGCGTCCCTTCAACATTGCCCGCGCCAATGCCTTCGTCGCGCTCAGGGGCCTGCATGGCCAGAACAAAATCGTTTTCTGGTATGCCACCTCGCTGACAATATGGATGGCCGCCCATGTCGTCTATCCGATCATCTTCGCCTTTTATGGGATGGAAGCCTTTGGCTGGAGCGAATGGACGGTGGGCATGGCTCTCGCCTGCGTCGGTATCGGCTCCGCCATCGTCCAGGGCTTGCTGATCCGGGTACTGATCCCGCGCATTGGCGAGCGCAACGCGGTCATTATCGCCGCCCTGTCGATGGCAATCAGTTCGGTCTTTTATGTTATCGCAGGTCCCGATCAGGGATGGCTGATCTTCCTGGCCATTCCGGTCGGCTCGCTTCAGGGATTGTTCCAGCCTTCGATAAACGGACTGATGAGCAACGCGGTATCCGATGAAACGCAAGGCGAGCTGCAAGGCGCTATAGCCAGCCTGCAAAGTCTGGCATCGGTCATTGGTCCACCTGTGTTTGCCGCAGTTTTCGCGGCATTCACCGTGGCGGGGAGCATTTACTATCTACCCGGCGCACCATTCGGGCTGGCCGGGATTGTTTCGCTGATCGCACTGGCGATATTCCTGCGCGGCTACGCTCTGCACTGCACGAGCGGCGACGTGGAACCGCCACAGGATGCCAGGACGATAATCGGCTAAGCGATGTTAATTGCGGACACGTGGCGTTGCTGTCTGGCGCGCGAATGTTGCCTGCGGCCCTGAATGGTTTTCCCTGCCGAGTCTGCGCTGAGCTGGATACCCGTGGGTTGTGCGACTCCGAATCCGTCGCACAACGACACGCACAGGCACGTTGCAATGAAATTATTCATCCGTTTTCTCTCCTATCTCAGGCTCTTCAATCTGGAGCCTGCGGAGGGGATCACATCAAAATTCCGACAAATGCCGGACCGGAATCAACTGAATCAGGCGGCGCTATACCAGGCGGTTCCGTCCTTCACCTCAAGCGTGGCGCGTCCGGTATATTCCAGATGCCTCAACGTCGCCATAGCCTCTCCGCTGGCCATGCCGATAACGTCGGGCGTGATCGGCCGCCTGAACAGATAGGGGAAGCTGTCGACCACCCGCTTGGGGCTTTCGCGCAATCCCTGCTCGAGATCATCAAGCGCTTCGTTGTGGCGCAAGGCGAGCGTATCAAGCCGCTGATGCGCGCCCAGAAACGGACGGCCATGGGCGGGCAATATCAGCAGGTCATTGTCGAGTTCGGCGCGGAAATGCGCGATGCTCGCCAGCCATTCTCCCAAGGGATCGCTGGTCGGTTCGCTGAGCATCGTCGAGATATTCGATGTGATCCGGGGCAATATCTGGTCGCCGGAGATCATCACTCTGGCGCTGTCATCGATCAGGCAGGCATGTTCAGGCGTGTGACCATTGCCGATCATCACCCGCCATTCATGGTCTCCGGTCTTCAGCCGCGTCCCCTCTTCCATCCGGACATGACCGATGGGCAGATCCGAAACGGCTCGCCCGAACCGGCCCCAGCCCTTGGCGGCGAAATCGTCGATCAGATGCTGTTCCCAGCCGCAGAAAAGCCATTCATCCAGCGCCTCTTGCGGCACGCCGTCGCGCTTGTCGGCGATCAACAGGCGGGTCAGCAGCCATTCGGTACG
This sequence comes from uncultured Sphingomonadaceae bacterium, assembly GCA_947488845.1. Classification (GTDB taxonomy): domain Bacteria; phylum Pseudomonadota; class Alphaproteobacteria; order Sphingomonadales; family Sphingomonadaceae; genus Parasphingorhabdus. Next base: position 24,319 of record CANLBM010000021.1, read on the forward strand.
ATTCATGTGCAAAGGCACTTTGAACCGTTTCGCCAGCCAGCCGGCACAACCGACATGATCGGGGTGATAGTGGGTGACGATGATCTTGGTCGCACTCTGCCCGTGCAGCGCGCCTTCTTCGAACAGATGTTTCCAGGCCTCGACGACTTCAGGCATGAACAATCCGGTATCGGCTATCGCGAAACCGGCGCTGCCGTCTGCATGGCAGTCGGCCAGTACCCAATTGTTGATATGACCCAGCGGACCGGGCACCGGCGTGCGGGTCCAGCCGATACCGGGCATCAGTTCAAAATATTCGCCATATTTCGGCTCATATTCGCCGAGCGGATAGGTCAGGCCATCCGATTCAATCGGGTCAAAGCCATGATCGGCAAGCATCGCATCATAGGCGGGAAGTTTCAAGGGAGCATCCATGGACCAGCCATAGCCCCTGAATCACGGCAAGCGCAAGCCGGTTTAATCGACTAGTTAAATCACCGTCGACTGGCTTTGGGCAGTTGCCGGACATGTCGGCCGGTTTCTGCTGAAGTCCCCTCCAGCAACATCGCTACCCCGATCACCAGCACCGGCGCACGCCGGAACGGTTCAGCTGTCTTTGAAAAGCGTTTCGGCGGTATGTTCAACCGGCCCTTTTTCTTCTTCGCCTGTCTCACCCGACAGCGCAGCTTCTGCATCGCGTGTCGCCTGTGCGCGTTCCTCGCGCAATTCGGCAATCAATGCTTCCTTGTCGCCGCCCAGCTTTGTTTCATCTTCGGCTTCCGGTTCGATACCGGCCTTTTTCGCGGCCTTGGCAACAACAGCATCCAGTTCACGCTGTGAACACAGACCCAAAGTCACAGGATCCTTTGGCGCGATATTGGCGATATTCCAGTGTTCTCGGTCACGGATGGCGCTGATGGTTGTACGGGTGGTGCCGATCAGCTTGCCAACCTGCGCATCGGAAATTTCCGGGTGGTTGCGCAGCAGCCAGGCGATGCCGTCGGGCTTGTCCTGACGCTTGGAAACCGGCGTGTAGCGCGGTCCCTTGGTCCGGCGTACCTGGTCAGGTCCCTTTTGGATGACCATCCGGTAATCCGGATCCTTTTCCGCTTTCTCGATTTCCTCGTGGGTCAATTCATGCGCCTGCACCGGATCGCGACCGGTATATTTGGAGCTGGCGAGATCATCGGCCATCGCGTTGACTTCGAGAATATGAATACCGCAAAATTCGGCAATCTGTACGAAGCTGAGCGCCGTGTTGTCGACGAGCCAGCTGGCAGTTGCGTGCTGCATGAGAGGCGTTGCTTGTTCGGCCATGATGGCATCCTTCCAATAGCTGGCATTTCTGCGCCAGCGGAATATAAAAATAAAGGGCCGCCCCCTTGCGGAGACGGCCTGTTGGAAGCTTATGTAGGCCGTTTGGAAGGAGACGGCAAGATATTTGGCTATACGCGCGCAAAAATCGCCTTTGCGAGGATCCGCCGCGACATGTGATAATTGTGCCGCAGTTCCTGTGACACCAATCCGTTCAGGAACTGGCTGGCGCTGGCGTCCCAGCTAAAGTCCTGACCACGCGCGATACAATCGGCCGAATTGAGCCCGAGCGCGCGCTGGATCGCCACATCCAGATCTTCATCCATCGCGCCGCTGGTCGCCGTCAGTATATCCACCGGGCCGGTCACCGGATAGGCGGCAACCGGCGTGCCGCAAGCAAGAGCTTCGATGATCACCAGACCGAAAGTGTCGGTCTTGCTCGGAAATATGAAGACATCCGCTCCGGCATAATAGCCGGCCAGTTGCTGCCCCGTTTTTCTCCCGACAAAATGCGCCTCCGGATAGCGCGATCTGAGACCCGCCAGCGCCGGTCCGTCTCCGACCACGACTTTTGATCCCGGCTGATCGCTCGACAAAAAGGCCTCGATATTCTTTTCGATCGCCACCCGCCCGACATAAAGCTGGATCGGTCGCTCGATTTGTCCGTAAATCTCGGGCGCGGGCGCATCGGCGCGGAAATTATCCAGATCGACGCCGCGGCTCCAGTGATGGACATGGCTCAGTTTCTCGCCGCGCAACTGGTTGCGGATGCTTTCCGTCGAGACCATGATCGCTTCCGATCCGCGATGGAACCAGCGGATATAGGGCCAGAATATCCGCGGTGACATTCGAGTACGTCTGGCAAGATATTCCGGGAACTGTGTGTGATAAGCAGTTGTGAATGAACGTCTATTTTTCCGACACCAGCGGCGTGCCTGGACACAGAGCGGCCCTTCGGTCGCCAGATGGATGGCGTCCGCGCCAAATTGCTCGATTTGCCTGCCGACGGTACGGGCCCGGGTGAACGCAAGCCGGATCTCCGGATAGCTGGGCGCCGGAACGGAGCGATACTGGTCGGGCGAAATCACCAGAATCTCGTGCCCCTGATCCCGCAACAGACCAATCACGATATCGAGCGTCCGCACCACGCCGTTGACTTGCGGATGCCACGCATCCGTCACCAGAGCGATTCTCATGCCGCCTGCCCCATATCGGCCCGGTCTTCCACGGCTATCAGCCGTACCGGGTGCTCCTGCCCGGCTTTCCGGGCCGCCATCTCGTCGGCCCAGTGCAGGATTTGCATATTGCCGTCATCGCATTCAACCAGGGCCGTACAGCCTTCGACCCAGTCACCGTCATTATAATAATCGATGCCCTTGATCACGCGATGCTCGGCGGTATGGATATGGCCGCAAACAACGCCGTCAACACCGCGGCTCTCGGCCGCCTTGGCGACAAGCTCTTCGTAACGGCCGATAAACTCGACCGCATTTTTGACCTTGTTCTTGGCCATTTTCGACAGGGACCAGTAAGGAAGGCCCAGCCGGTTGCGCAGCTTGTTGACCAGCCAGTTCAACCGCATCAGCGTCACATAGGCCGCGTCACCGACAAAGGCGAGCCAGCGATGGGCGAGCATCACGGTATCAAATTCATCGCCGTGCAGGACGAGCAAGCGGCGACCGTCGGCGGTTTCGTGGATTGCCGAACGCCGGATTTCCACGCCGCCGAAATTGAGGCCGGTAAACTGGCGAAACATTTCGTCGTGATTGCCGGGGATATAGACAATGCGCGTGCCCCGTCTGGCCCGCTTCAGGATGCGCCAGATGATATCATTATGGCTGTCGGGCCAGAAGAACCGCTTTTTCATCCGCCAGCCGTCGATAATATCACCGACCAGATAGAGCGTATCGCTGTCGACATGGTCGAGGAAGTCGATCAGCAGATCGGCATTGCAGCCGCGCGTGCCGAGATGGATATCGGATATCCAGATCGTCCGGTACCGGGTCCGGTCGCGCGAATGGACTAGCGGTTTGCGTTTTAACTGTGCTTCATAGCGATCGGCATCGAGCAGCGGAACATCCGCTCTGGAAACGGGTGGAAATTGTTTGGCCATTGAAAACTCCCATGGGAAACGATCCATGGGCGTGGCTTTACGGGCTGATTGTGACAGCCCGATTCCCGTTTTATGAAGCTTTAATGACCCGAACCGGGAGGTTTCAGAAATGCCTGCACTCGGGTTTGCAGATGCGGCACGGCATCTTCGCTGGCCAGATATTCCGCGACAGGCATGGTTTGCCAGTTCTGTCCCTCATCGCCAAAGACGATCTCGTCCAGAATATGAGCCGATAATCGACAGACAAAGAACAGAGCGACTGCGCCGGAGCCTCGCCAATTCGGGTAGGTTTGCACATGATCAAATTCGTCAATCGCGATGCGGATGCCGAATTCCTCGAACGTTTCGCGCGCGACGCATTCCGCCCCGCTTTCACCATTTTCCCGGCCACCACCGGGCAGGTCCAGCATATTGGGGAACGGAATATCCGGTCTGTCATCCCGACGATAGACCAGAATATTATCATCGATGAAGAAAGCTACTTTTGCGCCGTGAAAGTCAATTTCACCGCTCATAAGCCTATTCGACGATCAACACGATCTTGCCGATATGATTGCCGGCTTCCATATGGGCATGGGCCTTGGCTGCGTCGGCAAGCGGAAAGCTTTCGTCCATCACCGGCTTCAATTTGCCAGCCTCCACGTCGGGCCAGACATAGCTGTGCAATTCATCGGCCAGCAGAGCTTTGCGATCCGCCGACTGCGGCCGGAGCGTCGAACCGGTGAGGATCAGCCGTTTCATCATGACATGGGCCATGTTGATGGTAGCCTGAAGCCCGCCCTGAACCGCAATAGTGACGTGGCGACCGTCTTCTTTCAAACATTGAATATTGCGCGCGACATATTCGCCAGCAACCATGTCGAGGACGATTTCCACGCCTTTGCCGTCGGTGATCTTCTTGATCTCCTCGACAAAATCCTGGCTCTTGTAATTGATCGCATGATCGGCGCCGATCTGCTTTGCGGCGGTGCATTTCTGGTCGCTGCCGCAGGTCACGATGACATTCAGGCCAAACAGCTTGCCAAGCTTGGTCGCCATCGTACCGATACCGCTGGTGCCGCCATGAACCAGAACCGTTTCCCCTTCACGGGCAAAGCCGCGATTGAACAAATTGCCCCAGACGGTGAACAAAGTCTCCGGCAAAGCCGCCGCTTCGGCCATGGTCAGGCAGTCGGGAACCGGCAGACATTGCTGCACCGGCGCGACGCAAAATTCGGCATAGCCACCACCGTTGGTCAGCGCACAGATCTTGCGGCCAATCCATTCCGGTTCAACGCCCGCCCCAAGCGCGACCACGGTTCCGGACACTTCCAGACCTAGCAAGGGCGACGCGCCCGGCGGTACAGGATAAAAGCCCATGCGCTGGACAACGTCAGGCCGGTTCACCCCCGCAGCAGCGACCCGGATCAGCACTTCACCCTGAGCTGGCTGTGGAACCGCCACAGTCTGAGCCTTCAAAACTTCCGGTCCGCCCGGCTCGCTAATCGCGATGGCGGTCATTTCTTTTTGCAACACTTCCGATACGGCCATTTTATACCCCCTCGGGGAATTTGCGAACCCCCCAATATTTTCGCCCCTTATTGACAGCAAAGCGCGGGCGGTCAACATTACCCTGCAGGAGGAATGTCGATTCATGGACGATGACGATAATTTACCACGCAATGCCAATGATCCTGTGGCCGTGTTGGTCAAACAGGATCTCGATCCATTATCGGTGGATGAACTCGATCAAAGAATTTCATTGCTGAAATCGGAAATAAGCCGCTGTGAAAAGAAGAAAAACTTCGCCGTGACGCACCGTGCCAGCGCAGAAAATCTGTTCAAAAGATGATAAAGGCTGGCATCCGCTAAACCATTTGTTAACCTTGTTTAATAATAGTTGGGTTCAACCGTTCGATATTGGACCGTAGAGGAGAAGAGAGACGAAAAATTGGCAGCTTTGGCCAATTGCTAAAGATCCGAGGCTTGACGCTCTTGACGTTTAAGGCAAGGCTCACGATCTAGAATATAAGCATTGGTTAAAGTCCGAAACCAGATGGTACAACATCGGTCTCGGCAACAGGGGGCGGTATCGCCGTCCCGATATTGGAGTAAATTATATGCCATCATTCGCGGAATCGCTCGAGAAGACCCTGCATCAGGCTTTGAAAAATGCTTCTGATCGCAGCCACGAATATGCGACTCTCGAGCATCTCCTTCTAGCGTTGATTGAAGATGGCGATGCCTCTCAAGTGATGAACGCCTGCGGTGTCGATCTGGGCGAACTGGAGGACGCGGTTGTGCTCTATCTCGACAGCGAACTCGATTCCCTGAAGGTCGAGAAAGCAATCGACCCCTCCCCCACCTCAGGATTCCAGCGGGTTGTCCAGCGGGCAATCCTGCATGTTCAATCCTCCGGCAAGGATGAAGTCACCGGTGCGAATGTGCTGGTCGCGCTGTTTTCCGAACGGGAAAGCTATGCGGTCTACTTCCTCCAGCAGCAGGACATGAGCCGGCTCGATGCCGTCAGCTTTATCAGCCATGGTGTCGGCAAGGGCGGTCAGACTGCCGAACCGGCAGAACTGTCCGGCATGGAAGGTGAAGAGGACAAGAAGGAAAAGAACAAGAAGGAGACGGCGCTCGACCAGTTCACCGTCAATCTCAACAAAAAGGCTTCGGACGGACGGATCGATCCGCTGATCGGACGGCAGGCAGAAGTCGACCGGACGGTGCAGATATTGTGCCGGCGCTCGAAGAATAATCCGCTGTACGTCGGCGAACCCGGCGTTGGTAAGACCGCGATTGCCGAAGGCCTCGCGCTGCGCATCGTCGAAGGCAATGTCCCGGAAGTTTTGCTTCCCGCGGTAATCTATTCGCTCGACATGGGCTCGCTGCTCGCCGGAACCCGTTATCGCGGTGATTTCGAGGAACGGTTGAAGCAGGTTGTTTCCGAGCTGGAAAAAATGCCCGATGCGGTGCTCTTCATCGACGAAATTCATACCGTCATCGGTGCCGGCGCGACCAGCGGCGGGGCGATGGATGCGTCGAACCTCCTCAAGCCGGCTCTTTCCGGCGGCGTCATTCGCTGCATCGGATCAACCACCTACAAGGAATTCCGCAACCATTTCGAGAAGGACCGCGCGTTGCTGCGGCGCTTCCAGAAGATCGACATCAACGAGCCATCGGTCGAGGATACGATCAAGATTCTCGCTGGCCTGCGCGGTGCTTTCGAGGAACATCACAAGGTCCGCTATTCGCCGGATGCGTTGAAATCGGCGGTGGAATTGTCCACCCGCTATATCAACGACCGCAAGCTGCCGGACAAGGCGATCGACGTGATCGACGAAGTCGGCGCGATGCAGATGCTGTTGCCGCCTTCGCGGCGCAAGAAGATGATCACCTCCAAGGATATCGAAGCCGTGATCGCGACAATGGCGCGCATCCCGCCCAAATCCGTGTCCAAGGACGACAAGAAAACACTCGAGAATCTGGAGAAGGATCTCAAGCGCGTGGTCTTTGGCCAGGACGAGGCGATCAACAAATTGTCCAGCGCGATCAAGCTGTCCCGCGCCGGACTGCGCGAACCGGAAAAGCCGATCGGCAATTATCTGTTCAGCGGTCCGACCGGCGTCGGCAAGACCGAGGTTGCCAAGCAATTGTCATCGATCATGGGCATTCCGCTCAAGCGTTTCGACATGTCCGAATATATGGAACGCCACAGCGTTTCCCGCCTGATCGGCGCGCCTCCGGGCTATGTCGGCTATGATCAGGGCGGCTTGCTGACCGATGCCATCGACCAGAACCCGCATTGCGTGCTGCTGCTCGACGAGATCGAGAAAGCCCATCCCGACCTGTTCAACATTTTGCTGCAGGTGATGGACAACGGCAAGCTGACCGATCACCACGGCAAGACCGTCGACTTCCGCAACGTCGTGCTGATCATGACAACCAATGCCGGTGCGTCCGACATGGCGAGAGAAGGTATCGGCTTTGGCAATATGTCCAAGGAAGATGCCGGCGAGGAAGCGGTGAAGAAAATGTTCACTCCGGAATTCCGCAACCGACTGGATGCGATCGTTCCCTTCGCCTATCTGCCGACCGAAGTGGTGGCCCGGGTGGTCGAGAAATTCATTCTCGAACTCGAACTGCAACTGGCCGACCAGAATGTCCATATCACGCTCGACGAGGATGCCCAGGCATGGCTCACCGAGCGCGGCTATGACAAGCTTTACGGCGCCCGCCCGATGGGCCGCCTGATCCAGGAGAAGATCAAGCAGCCGCTCGCCGAAGAACTGTTGTTCGGCAAGCTCAAGAACGGCGGCGAGGTCAAGGTTCACCTGAAGGACAACAACCTGACCTTCGAAGTTACGGCAGCCGCACCAAAGGCGAAGAAAAAGAAAGCTCCGGCCAAGAAAAAGGCCGACAGCGAGACAAAATAGCCTATCCAATCGGGCTTCAAACCCTGCAACATTTGAAAACGGCGTGGCTGATCCCACGCCGTTTTTTTTCGCCTTGAAATCAAGCGCATCGCGTCTGTCGGACGACCAGGATCAATCCGGATGTTGACGCATACCGACCAGTTGGTATGTTATCGACATGAATGCGATTCGAAACATCCCGGCCGGCAAGCCCAATGCCCGGGCAAAATTGCTCGATGCCGCCATCAAACTGGTCCGGCAGAACGGGTTTTCTGCCACCTCGGTCGATCAGATTTGCACCGAAGCAAAGGTAACCAAGGGCGCTTTTTTCCATCATTTTGCCAGCAAGGAAGCGCTGGGCGCGGCCGCGGCGGGTGCCTGGACCGAACGCGCCGAACAGCTGATATTCACGCTGCCCGATTGGACACGAATGCACGACCCGCTCGACCGGCTTCTCACCCATATCGATTTTCGCGCAGCGATGATCGAGGGGTCAGCGGAGGATTTTACCTGCTTCGTGGGGACGATGGTACAGGAGAGCTTTGCCAGCAGTGATATTCTGCGTGCGGCAAGCGATGCCAGCCTCACCGCTTATGCCGAAAGGCTGGCCGAAGACATCGAGGCCGCGATCGACCAGCACGGCATCGTCAACGACATCGCCGGTGGCGACATCAGCGCGCTGAGTCTGGCCTACCATGTCCAGGCCGTGCTCCAGGGTGCCTTTATACTGGCGAAGGCGAAGGGCAGCCCCGAGATCGCCCGCGACAATATCCGGCATCTCAAACATTATGTGTCTCTGCTCTTCGGCAAGGAGAAGGGGTCGTGAGCAGGACTGCAGAAATGTCTGCGCATTCTTGCGCTGCTTCCTTCCCCGAGGCTGCTGTTTCCGCCGACCATCATAATCCGAAATGAACGAAAGGATGTAAAAGTGACCAAGATGATTTTCGTAAACCTTCCCGTGACCGACCTCAACGCGTCTATGGCCTTCTACGAGGCACTCGGCTTTGCCAACAACCCCCAGTTTACCGACGAAACCGCCGCCTGCATGGTGTGGAGCGAGACGATCAACGTGATGCTGCTCACCCACGACAAGTGGCGAACCTTCACCAGCCGCCCGATCCCGCCGTCGACTTCGAGCGAGGTGATGCTGGCGATATCCTGTGACAGCCGTGATGCGGTCGACGGGATGAACGAAGCTGCAACCGCAGCGGGCGGCACGGCCGATATCAATCCGAAGCAGGATTATGGCTGGATGTACAACCGCAATCTGGCCGATCCCGACGGCCATGTTTGGGAAGCCATGTGGATGGATATGGAAGCCGCAACGGAGGCGATGGGCGAAGGGGCAGAACAACCCGCCGCCTGATCGCGGGATGGAAGAGGAGAGAAAGACCATGTCCAAGGCAACAATCTGCTTGTGGTTTGACAAAGACGCCAAGGCGGCAGCGAAATTTTACGCCGACACCTTTCCCGACAGCGCAATCGGCGCGGTCCAGACCGCTCCCAGCGACTTTCCCGGGGGCAGAAAGGGAGACGAACTGACGGTCGACTTTACCGTGATGGGGATCCCCTGTCTCGGGCTGAACGGTGGCCCGGCCTTTCCGCAAAGCGAGGCCTTTTCCTTCGTGGTCCATACCGACACGCAGGAAGAGACCGACCGCTACTGGAATGCGATCGTCGATCATGGCGGAACCGAAAGCCAGTGCGGCTGGTGCAGGGACAAATGGGGCATCAACTGGCAGATCACTCCGCGCGTGCTGACCGATGCGATGGCGCAAGGCGGAGACGTTGCCAAGCGCGCATTTGAAGCGATGATGCCGATGCAGAAAATCGACATTGCCACGATCGAGGCGGCGGTGCGGGGTGAAAAATCATGATCAAATTATTTGGCCACCCCTTCTCCTCTTACACATGGAAAGCGCTGATCCCCTTGTGGGAGAAGGACATCCCGTTCGAATTCCGGCAACTCGACGAAGACCATCAAAGCAATGGGGCAGAATTTGCGCGGCGTTCGCCAACCGGCAAGTTTCCGCTGCTGGCGGACGGCGAGCGGACGATCTTCGAAGCGACGGCGGTTATCGAATATCTTGAACTCATCCATCCCGAACCAAGGTTGATCCCGGACGGGATGGCGGGTGTCGAAACACGGATGTTCGACCGATTTTTCGACAATTATGTGATGAACGCGATGCAGCACTTCGTCGAAGTGCGGCTCGGTCGCGCCGATCCATCCGAAACCGACAAGGGTCGTGCAACGCTCGACAAAAGCTATGCCTGGCTCGACGCGCAACTGGGCGATCAATGGGCGATCGGGGATGCGTTCACCATGGCCGATTGCGCCGCCGCACCATCGCTTTTCTATGCCGACTGGGTGCATCCGATCCCGGAGGGGCTGGAACGGCTGAAGGCCTATCGGTCCCGCCTGCTGGCACGGCCGTCGGTCAAGCGGGCGGTGGACGAGGCACGGCCCTTTAGACATTTTTTCCCCGGCGGTGCGCCGGAACGCGACTGATCAAGGAGACAGAATATGACCGCGACACAAGAGAGCCACCATGAACTATCGGTAACCCGCCATATTGCGGCACCACCGGACAAGGTCTGGGATGTCATGACAAACCATATCGAGCAATGGTGGTGCCCGAAACCCTGGCGGGCGGAATTCGAGACGTTCGAGCGACGGGCTGGCGGGGCTTCGCACTGCACCATGTATGGCCCTGATGGCGAGGTTCATCCCCACCCCGGTCTTATACTGGCCTGGGAAGAGGGTTGCCGGTTCGCGCTGACCGATGCGATTGTCGGCGACCTCGAACCGGCTGGCCCGTTCATGATCGGGATTTGGGAGATCGAAGCGGAGAATGGCGGCACCCGCTACACCGCCACCGCACGCCACTGGACCAAGGAAGCACAGGCCCAGCACCAGGAAATGGGTTTCGAGGAAGGCTGGAAGGCATGCGCAGACCAGTTGGCCGAGCTTTGCGAAAACCAGGATTAAACGACGGAGGAGAGAGAAATGAGCTATATTGACGGATTTGTGATCGCGGTGCCCACCGCCAACAAGCAGAAATTTATCGATCATGCCAACATGGCGGACAGCATGTTCATCGACATGGGCGCTACCAGAGTGGTCGAATGCTGGGGCGATGACATCTCGGAAGGCAAGACCACCGATTTCCGCAAGGCGGTGAAGGCGACCGAGGACGAAAGCATCGTCTTTTCCTGGATCGAATGGCCCGACAAGGCGACCCGCGACGCCGGCATGGCGAAACTGGAAGCGATGATGGAAGATCCGGACAACGCCGATCCAAGGATGGATCCCGTGAAAAATCCGATGCCCTTCGATGGCAAAAGGATGATCTTCGGCGGCTTCGTACCCGTTGTTACGCTCGGCAAATAAGGAGCACGACGCATGACCAACAAACATGGTGATTTCATCTGGTATGAATTGCTGACCAGCGACGCCGACGCCGCGCAGGATTTCTATGGGGCGTTGCTCGGCTGGGACTTTGCCGATAGTGGCCAGGCCGACATCGACTATCGGGAAATCTCGATGAAAGGCGAAGGGATTGCCGGCCTGCTGCCGCTGACGCCGGAAATGACGGCCAATGGCGCGCAGCCCTGCTGGCTCGGCTATATCACTGTCGAGGATGTCGACCGGATGGCAGAAGCGATATCCTCAGCGGGCGGCAACGTCCATGTGCAGCCGCAGGACATCCCCGGTGTCGGACGGTTCGCAATGGTCGCAGATCAGCAAGGCGCGATATTCTATGTGATGACGCCGAACCCGCCTGCCGACAAGCCGGATGCAACCAGCCTCGCCTTTGCGGCGACCGAGCCGATGGTCGGTCATTGCGCGTGGAACGAGCTCGCCACCAGCGACACGGCGGCTGCGCTCAACTTCTATCATGATCTGTTCGGCTGGGAGAAGGATGGAGAGATGGATATGGGCCCGATGGGCACGTATAATTTTCTCCGCCATGACTTCATGATCGGCGCGATAATGGACAAGCCGGACGAGATGCCGGTTTCCGCGTGGACCTATTATTTCCGGGTGGCTGACATTGATAAAGCGGTAAAAACCATTATCGCCAAGGGCGGCCAGATCAGGCTTGAACCGACGGAAATTCCGGGCGGCGAGTTCCAGCTCAACGCGGTCGACCCGCAGGGTGCAGCCTTCGCATTAATCGGCGCGCGGAAGTAGACCATTCGCGATACCGTCTTCACATCTCGAAACTCTCCTGACATGATGCTGTCAGGAGGGTTAAGATATTCGATGCTTGTTCAATCAACATGGAGGAGCAAGCTGATGACCCAGACAACACGAGACAGGCTGGTGTGGGTGGAAATTCCCGCAACCAACCTCAACCGCGCCAGAGACTTTTATGAAACCGTGCTCGAGACATCCCTAGTCGAGGAGAATGATGGACCGCAAAAAATGTTCATGATCCCGAGCAAGGGAGAAACGCTGTGCGGGCACATCTACCAAGGCAAGCCTGCGACATCCGGCGATGGCCCTACCCCGCATTTCTCCACCGGGAGCGAACTGGCCGATGCAATGGAGCGAATCAAGGCCGCTGGTGGTGAAGTGGTTTCCGAACCGATTCCCCTGCCTGCCGCGGCCTTTTTTTATGCCAAAGACACCGATGGCAATTCCATCGCCATTTTCAAATATAACGACTGATGCGCAGAGCCGACCGCCTGTTCCAGATTGTCCAGTATCTGCGCGGTGGCCGGCTCGTGACGGCAGCCAGCCTGGCCGAGCGCCTCGAGGTTTCCGAGCGCACAATCTATCGCGACATCGCCGATCTCCAGTCGACCGGCGTGCCGATCGATGGCGAAGCCGGCATCGGCTATATCATGCGCAGCGGTTTCGACCTGCCGCCGCTAATGTTCACCCGCGATGAGATTGTCGCGCTGGTTACAGGCGCGCGGATGGTCAAGGCATGGGGCGGAACGGCGATGATCGCTGCAGCGGAAGAGGCGCTGGTCAAGATCGAGGCGGTTTTGCCGGAAGCGGAACGAAGCCGGGTTGGTGATACGAAGATATTTTCACCGCGCATCGGATTGGCAGGACAGTCGGGAGAACTGATCGATAGCTGCGAACATGCTATCGATGCGCGGCAGATAGTGACGCTGGATTATAGTGACGAAGATGGCTCCATGACCCAGCGGAACGTTCAGCCGCTCGGCCTGTGGTTTTGGGGCAAAGTCTGGACGCTGGTGGGATGGTGCGAATTGCGCGATGACTTCCGCGCATTTCGGCTCGATCGTATTTCCGGATTCACACCGACCGGAGCAATCTACCGACCGGACCCGAAAAGATCGCTCGAGGAATTTTCCCGTCAGCAGCGAGAAAAATATAGAGCGCACATGGTAAATTCTAAACAGGAAAGAAAATGATATGACCCTGAAATTCTACACCAACCCGATGTCGCGTGGCCAGATCGCCCGCTGGGCGCTGCACGAAGCAGGCGCAGACTATGATCAAGTGCTGCTCGAATATGATAGCACGATGAAGGCCGCCGCCTATCTTGCGGTCAATCCGATGGGCAAGGTGCCGGCGATTGACCATGACGGCAAGGTCGTGACCGAAGGGGCAGCAATATGCGCCTATCTGGCAGACGCCTTTCCCGCTGCCGGGCTCGCACCGACCGCTGATGAGCGGGCAGATTATTATCGCTGGCTGTTCTTTGCCGCAGGCCCTCTGGAATCGGCAATCACCAACCGGTCGATGGGCTTCGAAGTCGAACCGGACAAAGAAAAAACGGTCGGATATGGTAATTATGACCAGGTTGTCGACGCGCTGGACAGCAAGTTCCAGGCCGATGATTATGTCTGCGGCGCACGCTTTACCATGGCCGACGTCTATGTCGGCGCGCAGCTGGTATGGGGCACGCAATTCGGCACCCTGCCCGGGCGGGATTCCTTCCTCGCTTATGGACAGCGCGTGACGGGACGGGCCGCCTATAAGTCAGCCAAGGCGGTCGATGACGCCTTGATTGCCGAGAATTGCTAATCGTTCGGTCCGGACAGAAAAAAGGCCGGATGGTCATCCCATCCGGCCTTTTTCAGCGGCTCGAAGCCAGTTCATTCTCCGGCGGCAGGCTCTTCATAACCTAGCGCTGGCTGGCCGACTTCGGCAGCCGGCTGGCCATATTGCACGCGCCATTTTTCAAGATCCCGCTCATATTCCTCATAAGCGAGATAGAAGTCGGTGAACGGTTTTTCCAGTTCCGCCAAGGCCTGTTCGGCAAACTGGTTGAGGTCGGCCGACTTGGTGACAATGGCACGCTGGCTGATCTGCACGGCCTGATCGCAAAAGGGGCGCCGAAGCGGAGAGAAGGACCAGTAATTATAGAGCTGGGTCTGGTGGCGATCATGTTCTGCCTTGTAACCCGCGCCGATATCCCGCTGGAATTTCCGGATAATCGCATTGTTCGCGTTGCGGAGCGAAGCGCTGTTGTTGTTGATGAACGCATTATAATCGTCGACAAGCCGCTCGTACAGAGGGCCGGTGCAGCTTAGCGCCGCGACATTCATCGCCGCCCGGACGTGCCACAAGGTTTCCAATGGCCCAAGATCACGGTTTATGGTTTCGCGCAGCCCGTCAGCACGAAGCATGGGAACCACCGACAGGCTGCTTGCGCCAAATGGTGGTGTCGGTGCGCGCGGCGTATATTGCGGCTGGACAACCGGAGCGGACGGCGGCGGAGGTGGTGCCGTTTGACAGGCGGCCAGAAAAGCCAGTCCGCCAGCTACCAAAACCAGACGTAAATCCTTCAAACGCGGCATACTATCACTCTCCCTGAACAACAGCCGTTTCTTTATGATTCGCGCTGACGCTTGTCCAGCATTAGCAGTCAAATCTCGACGAACTGCCAAAAGAAAAAGCCCGACAGTTTCCTGCCGGGCTTTTCCGATAATCTGGCTGGGCCCGTTGCCTATTCGCGGCTGCCCATGAAGTAGAGCAGGAACTGGAACATGTTGATAAAGTCCAGATAGAGACTCAGCGCGCTCAGGACCACGGTCTTGCCGACCATGTCGGTTCCCGCGACATAAGCGTACATGCTCTTGATCCGCTGCGTATCATAAGCGGTGAGGCCTGCGAAAATCAGCACGCCAATGGCGCTGATGACGAAGTTCATCATCGTCGACTGCAGGAAGATGTTGATCACCATTGCGACCAGCAAACCGACCACACCCATGATCAGGAAGCTGCCCATGCCGGACAGGTCTTTTTTGGTCGTGTAACCGTAGAGGCTAAGACCAAGGAAAGCGGCTGCGGTAGCAAAGAATGTCTGTGCGATCGATGCGCCGGTATAGACCAGGAAGATCGTCGACATCGACATGCCCATCAGAGCCGCGAAGCCCCAGAACATGGCCTGCAACGTGAAGGTGGAAAATTTATTCTGCCCGAAGCTCATCGCGAAAACGATAGCCAGTGGCGACAACATGATCACCCATTTCAGCGGACCGCCGCCGAACATGATGTCCTGAGCGAGGCCTGAGCTGGCGAATAGCATCGCGACCACACCGGTCAGCAATACGCCGCTCGCCATATAATTATAGACTTTGAGCATATAGGTACGCAGGCCGGCGTCAAACGCGACCTCCGTCTGCGGTGCCGTGCCCACAGCGGGCTGCCCGAAGGTTGTTCTTGGGTCTTGCCAAGCCATAATATGCATACTCCTCAAATTAACGAGCCGGTAAACGGTCTCTGTTGCTTGCAATATCGGGTAATAGCGCATGTTATTCAAGGGAAACCGGCGCGCTGCGCTAAAAAAAACACCGGCGTCGCGATAGATAAAATCTATCGCAATCACTTAACGTCGCCAACTTTCTCGATCAGGACCCTATGCCGGAGCGCTAACTCCCCCAGTCGCATCCCCCTTTGATGCCGTGGTTCTGAACAATGCCGGAAACCGGTTCCTCTTTTGACGCGGCAAAGGAAACGCATGAATATGCGATATCGATGGAGCGCTCTATTTCCTATTCGGCCTCAAGCAATTTCCGCAGATTTCTGGCGGCCTCGGTCACCTCTGCCCAGGTCTGGTCAAAATCAGCCTCTTCCCCGTAATACGGGTCGGCGACATCCTCGCCTGCCCTGCCCGCGACATGGTCAGACAACAGGGAAATTTCTACGACTGCGCTGGCCGGCTTCATCGCTTTCAAATCGCTAAGATTCTGGTTGTCCAGCGCAATCACATGATCGAAATCGTGAAAGTCCGCTGCGCTCACCTGCCGCCCCCGGAAGTGACTGATATCAACACCGTTTCTTATCGCAACCGCTTGCGCGCGCTTGTCGGGTGCATGTCCGACATGCCAGTCACCGGTGCCGGCAGAATCGATGATGATGTTCAGGCCGGTGGCAGCGCATTCCTGGCGGAGGGCGGCTTCGGCCAGCGGAGAACGGCAGATATTACCGAGACAAACAAACAAGACCGACACACTCATAAAAATACTCTAGTCATTATTCGAGATACCGATTGATCAACGGCCGCCGACGAACACGCCGCAAGCTATCCTTCCACCGCTTTCACCGGAAGGATCGGTCTTCAGATCATCCGGCCCTTCGTGGACGACAAAGGCGGCACCATCAGCATCGAGCAGAGCATTCTCCCCGTCGCGGAGCGTCGCGCCGCGAACCAGTGCCTCCAGTGCGCCGGTGCCGTCCGCGCCGATATCGAGGTTGAAGAAATCGCCAGCATGCGCGCCTTGCGGATTGTCAAACCCGTGTTGCTTGGCAGCTGGGTTCCAGTGGCCACCGGCAGATTTGAAATCGGGACCTTCGCATTTGCCGGTCTCGTGAATATGCACACCATGCTGGCCGGGCGACATACCCTGCGCCTTGATATTGACCAGCAACCCGTTATCGCCCTGCGCGACAATCACTTCGCCATATTGCGCCTGATCCGCACCGACAAGCGCCGCGCGTGCAACATTGCCGCTGACTTCACCCGGGGACACATCTTCCTTACTGCATCCGGAAGCCATGAGGGACAAAAGGACCGCGCTCGATAGAGTGATATGATGCTGGCGCACGAAGCTTCTCCTTGATTTCCTTGACATTGGTTGCATGATAGCAGCCGATTCACCCGCTTGAAACCCTTTGTTCCCTTCTCGTCCTTTCTGCATCTCACAGGAACCCGCTTGCCGCATATGCTCTATCTGATCGCCCTCGGTTCGAACCAGCGCCACCAGCGCCTTGGCCTGCCGCGTGGCGTTCTTGAGGCGGCAGTCGAGCGGCTTGCAGGGCAAGGTCTGACCATCGTCAAAATATCCGGGATAGTCACCTCGCGGCCAATCGGTCCCTCCCAACGGTCCTATGCCAACGCCGTCGCGATCGTTAAAACGGCTCTGTCTCCCCCTGACCTGCTCGACCGCTTCAAGCGGATCGAAGCGGAATTCGGCCGTCGGCGGGGTCAGGCCTGGTCGCGCCGCGTTCTCGATCTGGATATCCTGCTATGGAGCGACGGGGCATTTGCCAGCGCTACACCCGCCCTCACCATCCCCCATCCGCTGATGCGCGAACGCAGCTTTGTTCTTCGCCCGGCAGCGCAAATAGCGGGTGATTGGCGCGATCCGCTGACCGGGCAGACCATTGCCCAACTGGACGCCCGCAACCGCCGTCCCAAGAAACGACAGGAAAAAGCGCCAAAGCCGCTTGACCATGAAACAAAGCGTCCCTAGGGAGGCGCTTCCCGACGGCTTTGCGGACTGCAGCAGCCGATCGAGGGGCCCTTAGCTCAGTCGGTAGAGCAACTGACTTTTAATCAGTAGGTCGCTGGTTCGAACCCAGCAGGGCTCACCATATTTCCCATTCAATTGCAGTGGCTTATGTGGTGCGACATGTCGTATGGCAAACTACCGTATACCACCCATAAGCCGACCGTAAGCTGTAGCCATACCTGGGCATGTTCAGAAATTGAACTTTACAGAAATATTTGGCGGAGGGGCCAGTTCAGCGACAGCTGGCGCTATAAAGGCGTGGACCTTGTGATCCTCAGGGTGGTCCATTTGTATTAGCCAAACGTCCTTTATGTCCATGAAGTGCACAATATGGAACTCAAGTAATGTTTCGATCCTCTGGACCCATTCGGCTATGCTGCGTTCAAAATTGATGACCCGTTCAGCATCCTTGAAAGGATTCCACGTGTGCATCCCATCACTGGCCTTGTCGTATAGGAAGACAAATTCGTCTTTGGTCAGGAATCCATCATCGACAAGCTCAAAGTGATGTTGGACACCAATAACGTCGCTTTCGCCCCTTTTAACTGGGCTAGGAAAAAACTCTGGGTGAACTTTTTCAAGTCTCTCAAGCAACCGCTTTGCTCGCCAAATCGTACGAGCGTCGTTGTGTAGCTGCTCGTAAATCTCTCGGTGAGCAACCAAGGAACTGAATGCGATCTGCTCAAGCAGTCGCCTCAGGAGGAGGCATACGACTTCTCCGTCGTAACCATCACTACCGAGCGGTGAATGACCTTTTGTAATCGACTTAATCAATCCAAGCCGCTCTTTTATGTCTTCCATGCAGGAACAATAGGTCTTTGCAGCTTCTACCATCCGACAGATTATAGAGATATTACTCTGTGTATGAAAGACAGTGATGGGATTTTTGAGCAGCGTTAGCGCGTACCCTAGACGCTCACACACGCGGTCAAGGGCCTTTCCAACCAGTACGGCAACGATGTTGCGCATTTCATCGAGCATCTGCTGCGTGGTTAGCAATAGCTTGTCGGGAATGCCTTTGAGTCTGCCTGCGGCGTTGAATGCTCCTCGTCCGAGAAGTTAATGTTGTATTCCGCAGGTGGTGCGAAATGGACTTGTAACGGTTTTGCGCCGGTGACTGATCTCATTATGCCACCTTGGCTTCGAATGCCAGTGGACTGATGCCA
>CANLBM010000022.1 GCA_947488845.1 uncultured Sphingomonadaceae bacterium
CATGCCATGGAACTGGACAGACAATAACAAACGGAACCGTCAAGCCGCATAATACGCGGCCCCCAGCTCTCGCTTACGCTGCTACCAGCGAGGCTTTTTTGCGTTCGGACTGTAAGCATATAGTAAGCAAGCTGGATGGGAAATACGGGTATTACAGAGTAATGCGAGGGGATTGTTGCTCTTCGGCTGCGAGGACCGAGATGCCCGCCGACCGTCGGTTCATTCTTGGAAGGCTGCAGTCATGTCAATTCTGCACTGAGAAGCCCATGCGCGGAAAATGAACGACGACGTGGCCAATGATCGCTACAGCAACCGCAAAACAGCGCGGTCCGGGCGCGAAGCCGACATTATGTTCGTCCTGTGCAAAAAACAGCTACTGTGCCGATTGCTGACTGACTGCTTCCGGGAAGGTTGTTGGCGTGAGCGGGCAATCGACTAGCAACGCAAGCTTGCGAATGACGACCCGGCAGGGTTGCGGAGGCTGCGTGTTCCGTGCAGATAAGTTCAGCCTGTTCAAATATGGACATGTGCGATTCAGCTCTGACTAAAGGGATGAGGCGATGAAATGCCGTTGGGGAATAGTGCTTCTTGCGTCTTTTGCGCTCGTGGCATGCGCAGCGCCGGCAACACTCGACCGTGAAGGGACCGGCTCTACCTCTCTGCATGAGAAGACGATCTTCGTCATAAGGCATTTGCAGAAAGAGCGAGGCGACGATCCTTCACTCACTAGCGAGGGTGCAGCAGCATCAGAGCGCCTTGCGAATATGCTGGCGGACAAAGGCATTTCTGCGATCTATGCTACTCCAACTCGCCGGGCGATGGAAACTGCCGCTCCGCTTAGCAAGAAGACCGGTGTCGCGATCTCAGAATATGACGCCAAAAACCCCGAAACTTTGGTCGCCTCCGTCGCAGAAAACGACGGAGCGGTGCTGGTTGTTGGCCACAGCAATACTGTTCCTGACCTGGTGGTCCGTTTCGGCGGGCGTTCGCAACCTCAAATGACCGATCAAGATTACGGGACGGTATTCCTCATCGATGCGGCGGGAGATGTCCACGAGTTCATACTCGATTGAACAACAACGCGGGTCACAAAACCCAACTGTAAGTTCGCTTATAGCCGGGTGCGCGATCTGACCCATGATCGTGGTGTGCAATGTCGGCGCTGGACAGATCGCTTGCCAATGTCCGGCACGCCTTGGCATCCCTGCTTCGACAATGTATGATATGGCTTTAGCCTGCCGCCACCGCACCGACCGAAAGCTTCGCCATGCCAAGCAAGACACTTCGCTCCGCTACTTTTCTCACCGCGCTATTGGTTCCTGCTTCCGCACTCGCCTTGCCGGAAGGCGAAGGGAGAGAGTTGGTGCAGGGTGTCTGCGGCTCCTGCCACGGCACAAGTGTTATCGAGAGGAGTTCTGGTTATTCACGCGAAGATTGGCGTTATCTGACGTCGACCATGCTTGATCTGTCTAACAATGAGGAAGGTCAGGACAAGATTCTTGATTACCTCGCCTCGACATTCCCGCCGAGCACGAACCGCGCTTCGACACAAGTCCGCGGACCACTGACCCTCCGGTTCGAAGAGTGGCAGGTTCCGACATTGGGCCAGCGTTCACGCGATCCGGTCGAGGCGCCCGACGGCAGCATCTGGTGGGTTGGTCAATGGCGCGATATCCTTGGCCGACTGAATCCCCAAACGGGCGAAATGGAAGAGTTTCGATTGCCCGCAGGTGCGAAACCTCATTCGGTGAGCATTGGCCCGAACGGAATGGCGTGGTACACCGGCAATCGCAACGCGACCATCGGTCGGTTTGACCCTGCGACCAAAACGATCACCGAATTTCCAATGCCGGACAAAACTGCGCGCGATCCGCACACGGCGGAGTTCGACGCAAACGGAACTCTCTGGTTCAGTCTTCAGGGCAGCAACATGATTGGCCGACTTGATCCGGAAACGGGAGAAGTTCGACTCGTCCGCAGCCCACGCCCAAATTCGCGTCCTTACGGCGTGAAAATCGCTGCGGATGGAATTATCTGGGTCGCCTGCAACGGCGCAAATTGCCTGTTGCGCATCGATCCGGATACGATGGAAGTCACCGAAATTACTCTGCCGGAAAAAGGCACCACGGTACGGCGACTCGATATCGATGCCGACGGAGATATCTGGTGGGTCAATTCAGGATTGGGGCGCCTGGGACGCTATCGCCCAGCAAAAGGCGAAATCACCGAATGGGCATCCCCAAGCGGACCTCGCTCGCATCCCTACGCAATAGCGATTTTTGATGGCGCAGTCTGGTACAACGAAAGTGGCGTGCGTCCGGACATGCTTGTTCGGTTCGACCCGGAAACCGAGACTTTTCAGAGCTGGCCCATCCCCTCGGGGCCGATCCACGCAGGTATTTTGCGCCACATGCGAACGACTCTGGACCGGCAAGCGTTGTTGATTCATCAAAGTGGAACAAACAATATCGCCCGGGTGACTGTCGTGCGTGATCAGGCCATCCCCTGACGTCGCGCTAATGGTACCTTTTCGCGAATGCCGAGAATCTGCTCAATGTCCGCCAGACCCGCTACGACCCGCTATTATTGCCGCGGCTTGACTCAAACGGGCAATGGACGGTTGATGCCTGGGCACCGCTCGACGGATTTACTTTGAAGGGGGACAATAGGCTTTGGTTTGGTGGAAAATGACGAATGCTATTGCGGTAGGAAGGGACAATCGCAGACTGATCGGCTCTGGCCTGATTGTTAACAGCTCGACGTTTTTCACCGAATGTCTGATTGTAAGATAGTCTGGATTATTTTAGTATAACTGAGATCGGGCGCATTTCGGACCGACCGCTTGTGGGCCGTTAGCGGAATGTCCGCATTTAATCTGCAATACCCATAAAGCGGGCGCTGTGGTTCGCGTTTCAGGAACTTCCGATTCCGCCGCAATTCCGGTCGTTTCAGGACCAAATTTGATCGCCGCGGAGCAGTCAATGACAGAACGGCGCTCGTTTCGGTGTTGGCCGTGTATATGAGAAACTCAAATCGCTTGCTGTTCGCCGCTGCCTTACCGCTTCGCCGATCAGCATCAGGGTGGGACCTGCTCCCAGGGCAGATTTCGCCGAAAGTGCCAACAGATCGAGGCGCGTACTGAATTGGTGTTCTTCGGGCAGGCTGGCATTTTCCATCAAAAGCACGGGGGTGTCTGCGGGCAATCCGGCGTCGATAAGCTGGCGTGAAATGGTGGCCGCTGCCGCTTTGCCCATATAAATTGCGAGCGTTGCCTTTGGATCTGCGAGCGCCTGCCAATCAAGATCGAGCTCTTCATCCGCTTTCGCGTGGGCAGTCACGAATATTAGTTTGCGGGCGAGCCCACGCAAGGTGAGCGATATGCCGGCGCTTGCAGCGGCAGCTGATGCCGCGGTTATGCCGGGGCAGATGTGGCAGGCAATGCCATGATTGGCCAGCGCATCCATCTCCTCTGCTGCACGGCCAAAAATTCCCACATCGCCGCCTTTGAGCCGTACCACTCGCTCCCCGGCCAAAGAGGCATCAACCAGCAAGTCATTGATGCTGCATTGGTCCTTGGAATGGCGGCCAGATCGCTTGCCGACGGGGACAAGCCTTGCAGAGCGCGGCGCAAGTTCGAGCACGCCCTTGCCAACAAGCGCATCGTAGAAAATGACGCTGGCAGCGCGGATCAGTTTCTCGGCCTTGCGGGTCAACAGGTCTGGATCTCCCGGACCTGCGCCGACTAACCAGATCGTTCCGGGCGGGATGACAGTATCGCTCATTCGGCGGCCTCCAATTTCGGTTCCAGTGTTTCCGCCAGCAATTTGGCAAGCGCGGGTCGGCAACTGCCGCAATTTGTTCCGGCGTTCAGGGCGGTTCCGACGTCTTCCAGACTGGTGAGCGATTGCTCGGCAATCGCGCCGACGATCTGCTTCACGCCAACGTTGAAACAGACACAGAGGATCGCGCCTTTGTCCGGCCCGGCAACTTTCGGGCGCGCTGCGAGCAGGGATGGAGCATCCGCCTGTTCGTCGCTGACCAATTGTGCCGCAATCCATTCGCGCGACGGAAGTTGACCGTTGCGCGTCACGAAAAGTGCTGCCGCCAGCCTGCCCCCGCTATCGCGCACGGCAATCCGCCGCATCCCGCGCTTCAGGTCTACTGCTTCCAGACGGTCGCCATCTGGCAACAGTCCGTCAACGTCAATATTGCCCTCGCTCGCCATTTCGGTGAGCCATCCACCCGCTATTCTTGCACTCGTCCAATATAGCAGGGCTGGCAAAGCCGGCCGGTTGCTGCTGACCAGGAAGGCCCGCCATTCCAATTCGACCGCTGCGATATTGCACGAACTGTTTTTATACGCAGGTTGTCCCGATACCGGGTCGACCGTTTGGTCGGGCAACCGGTTGGCACGGCCACCGCCGCTCATCTGATCGGTCCAGTGCATCGGGACGAACATCTCGCCTTTGCGTTGTGCGTCGGTGAGCTGCACCCGAAAAATGCTATTGCCCTGCGGCGTCATGATCCGCGCCAGAGTGCCATCTTCTATAGACCGGTCCTCGGCATCATCCGGGTGAATTTCAACCAGCGCTTCGCGGCGATGTTGTGACAGTCTTGGACTGAGACCGGTTCGGGTCATCGTGTGCCACTGATCGCGATAGCGGCCTGTGTTGAGACGCAGCGGTAATGCGCGATCAACCAGCTCTGAAGCAGGAGGAACAACGGCAACCAGCCTTGCCTTGCCGTCAGAAGAGGTGAATTTCCCCTCGGCAAAAGGAGATACGCCACCCCAGGCTTTCGGCACCCAATCGTCATATTCGCGATCGCTGGTGTCGGCCCACTCCGATATATCCAGTTTGCGCTGGCCATCATTGCGAAATCCGGTTTGCGCTGCATATTCACGGAAGACAGCAGCCGGCCCATCGAAGGAAAATGCGTCGTCAAATCCCATGCGACGAGCGACCTCCTGCACGATCCACCAATCGGCTTTCGCCTCTCCGGGCGGCGCAAATAGAGGGCGCTGACGACTGATGAGCCGTTCGCTGTTGGTGACGGTGCCGTCTTTTTCGCCCCAGGCAAGCGCTGGCAGTTTCACATCGGCATAAGCGGTCGTGTCGGTTTCGGTGATGACATCAGACACCACCACGAAATCGCAGCGGTTCAATGCCTCGCGGACATAATCAGCATCCGGCATCGAGACAGCTGGGTTGGTTGCCATCACCCAGATCGCCTTGATTTTTCCATCATGCACATCGCGAAACATGTCGACAGCCTTGCGGCCGGGTTGTCGTGCAATGGTCGGGCTGTTCCAATATAATTGTACGGCTTCGCATTCGGCGTCGGAAAAGCCCATATGCGCCGCCAGCATCGAAGAAAGCCCGCCAACCTCGCGCCCGCCCATGGCGTTGGGCTGGCCGGTGATCGAAAATGGCCCCATGCCGGGCTTGCCAATCCTGCCAGTAGCAAGGTGCAGATTAATAATGGCATTGCCCTTGTCGGTGCCACCGACGGATTGATTTGCGCCCTGGCTGAACAGAGTGACCATTTTGGGATGGGCGGCGACCAGATCGGCAAGCTTATCGAACAATCCCCGATCAATACCCGCCGCAGCCGGATCGTCCGTCAGCCTGTTCCAGAATCCGGCGGGCGTGTCGACATGATCGCGCAGATAGTCTTCGTCCAGCAATCCCCTTGTCATCATCTCGGCGAGCAAGGCGTTGAACAAGACCACGTCCCCGTCGAGCGCGATGGGTAAATGGAGATCGGCACATTCGGCTGTTTCGGTGCGGCGCGGATCAATAACCACCAGTTTCGTTCCGCGTTCGCTGCGGGCCTTTTCGATGCGCTGCCAGATCACCGGATGACACCAGGCGGTGTTCGACCCGACCAGCAGGATGAGATCGGCTGCTTCCAGATCATCATAGCTGCAGGGCACCACATCTTCGCCAAAGGCCCGCACATGGGCGGCAACCGCGCTGGCCATGCACAGGCGGCTGTTGGTGTCGATATTGGCGCTGCCGATAAAGCCTTTCATCAGCTTGTTGGCGACATAATAATCCTCGGTCAGCAATTGGCCGGAGACATAGAATGCAACGCTGTCCGGGCCATGTTCGCGCACCGTATCGGCAAGGCGCTTTGCCACCAGATCGAGCGCATTGGCCCATTCTACTCGCTCGCCGCCAATTTCCGGATAAAGCAGGCGCCCTTCCAGGCTCACTGTTTCCGCCAAGTGCGTGCCCTTGGAACATAGCCGTCCGAAATTTGCCGGATGCTCCTCGTCACCCTTGATAATGACCTCACGGTCTCCGGTGATTTCGGCTTTTATACCGCAACCGACGCCACAATAGGGGCAAGTGGTGCAAATTTTTGTCACGCTACCCCGGCCAAAGCGGCAACGCGTTCGATATAGATCCGGCCTGCATCAACCTTTACCGGAATGACGGGGACGCAGCCTTTATCTTCGCCCAATGCTTCGCCTGTCAGCAAGGAAATGCGCCAGTTATGTAGCGGACATGTAACGCTGGTGTCGTGCACCATGCCCTGGCTCAGCGGTCCGTCTTTGTGCGGACATTTGTTTGCCAAAGCATGTATGCTGCCGGTGGCGGTGCGGAATATCGCTATTTCCTGGCCACCTTGCACCGGCAGGGTCCGTGCTCCCAGGGCAGGCAGCTGCTCTACGGGTCCGATATCAATCCATTTTGCTTCAACCATCATGCAGGCTCCAGAATTGCAAAGGGCCGGATCTCGGCGATATGCTTGTGCAAGTGGCTTTCCGCACCGGCGACGCGCTCGGCCCAGGGATCTTTCTGATGCACCGACTGGGCAAACAGAAAACGTTCCTGCAGCGCCTTGCGTCCAGGCTCATCTTCAACAATACGGCCCTTGATATAGTCCATACCGACCCGTTCGACCCATGGCGCCGTACGATCCAGATAGCGGGCTTCCTCGCGATACAGCTGGACGAAAGCAGCAATATATTCGAGCGCAGCCTCTTCGGTTTCGGCCTTGCACAGGAAGTCGGTCCCGCGCAGATGGATGCCGCCATTGCCGCCAACGCTCAGCTCATAACCGCTGTCGACACAGATGATCCCGAGATCTTTGATCGATGCCTCTGCACAATTGCGCGGACAGCCCGACACGGCGATCTTGAATTTATGGGGCATCCAGCTGCCCCAGGTCATCTGTTCGGCCTTGATCCCCAGACCGGTCGAGTCCTGCGTACCAAAGCGGCACCATTCGCTACCGACGCAGGTTTTTACGGTGCGCAGCGCCTTGCCATAAGCATGGCCGGAAACCATGCCGGCGGCGTTCAGGTCGGCCCAGATCGAGGGCAGATCCTCTTTCTTGATGCCGAATATATCAAGCCGCTGCCCGCCGGTGACCTTGACCAGCCGCGCTTCATATTTGTCAGCAGCATCGGCAATTGCCCGAAGTTCGTTGGGCGTGGTAATCCCGCCCCACATTCTGGGAACCACCGAGTAGGTGCCGTCTTTCTGGATATTGGCATGCATCCGCTCGTTGACGAACCGGCTTTGCGGGTCTTCCTCATGTTCGGTGGGCCAGGCACATAGAAGATAATAATTGAGCGCCGGACGACAGGAAGCGCAACCATCGGGCGTGGTCCAGTGCAGTTCCTGCATTACCTGCGGAATGGATTTCAGCTCTTTTTCAAGGATATTGCGCCGTACATCCTCGTGGGTGAAACTGGTGCACTGGCACATTGGTGTGACCGTCCGTGCGCCGCCATAATCTTCGCCGAGCGAGATGCTCAGCAAGCTTTCCACAAGGCCGGTACAGGAACCGCAACTGGCGGAGGCCTTGCAACCGGCCCGAACGCTATCGAGGTCATTGGCTCCACCATCGATGCACGCGACCACCTGTCCCTTGGTTACGCCGTTGCAGCCGCAGATTTCTGCGTCAAGGGACAATGCTGCAACGGCGCTATCAGGGTCCAGCGTGGCCCCTCCCGAAGCAAAAGCCTGGCCGAAAATAAGCGCTTCGCGGATATCGGATATGTCTTCCTGGCGTTTCAGAAGATCAAAATACCAGCTGCCGTCTGCCGTGTCTCCGTACAGCACGGCTCCGATCAAGCGGTCTCCCTTCACCACAACCCGCTTGTAAACCCCGCGGGACGCGTCGCGCATGACGATGTCTTCGGTGTCGTCGCCACCAGAGAAATCGCCAGCGGAGAACAGATTGATCCCGGACACTTTCAGCTTGGTCGCGGTGACCGAACCGACATATCCGGATGGATCGCTGGTCATGAAATCCGCAAGAGCCCGGCACATTTCCCACAGAGGTGCGACCAGCCCGTAACAGGCGCCACGATGCTGCACGCATTCTCCGACCGCCAATATCGCCGGATCGCTGGTGACCATATCGTCGTCCACGACGATGCCGCGCTCGACTTCCAGTTCAGCCGTTTTTGCAAGATTGACAGACGGCTTGATCCCGACGGCCATGACGACAAGGTCAGCGTCGATTTCGGTCCCGTCCTTCAGCTTTACGCCGGTGACATGGCTATCACCCATTATTTCGGCGGTATCGGCCTGGGTAATGATGGTTTGCCCGCGCCGTTCGAGTTCGCTTCTCAACAGGAAACCTGCCGCTTCATCCAGCTGCCGCTCCATCAGGGTCGGCATCAAATGCAAGACGGTGACCTTCATCCCGCGCAGGGAGAGACCGTGCGCCGCTTCCAATCCCAGCAGACCGCCGCCGATCACGACGGCATGACCGCCGGTCTCTGCTGCTGTCAGCATCTTGTCGACATCGTCGAGATCGCGAAATGTGATAACACCCGACAGCTTGTGTCCCGGTACCGGAATGATGAACGGATCGGACCCTGTGGCAATCAGCAGCCGATCATAAGGCGTCACCCGGCCCGAAGCACTGACCACCTCTCTGGCTTCGCGTTTGATCGCGATGACAGCATCGCCGCTAACCAATTCTATGCCGTTATCATCATACCAGCTTTGATCATTGATGATGATTTCTTCAAAGCTCTTGTCGCCGGCCAGCACCGGTGACAGCATGATCCGGTCGTAATTGACACGGGGCTCAGCTCCGAAAATGGTGATGGCGTAGCGGTCCGCATCGCGGGAAAGGATTTCTTCCACCGCGCGACAACCCGCCATGCCATTGCCTATAACAACGAGACGTTCGCGCTCATGAGGGGAAGCATGTTCCTGCTTATCATCTATTGTAACCGGTGCGTTCATTTACAAATTCCAGTTGTTAGAAACTATATCCCAGCCGCAGCCAGAATTTCTCGGTATCGACGGCATAACTGTCGGCGTTGTAGTTGGCGTATTTGAGACCGACGCTGATGACATTAATTTTGAAGTTGAGAGCCGCGTCAAATTCGGTGCCATAATCGATGCTGCCGATGTCGCTGCTGAAGTCGTGATAGGCCGCACTCGCTGTGATGCCGCCAAGCAGATCGAATTTCTTGGCTATGCTGACATATTTGTCTTCCAGACCCGCTGGCGGCGTGCTGAGAAAAACATCGGCCCAACCGTTGAACTTGTGCAGCGTGGCGAGGGGGGTCTGAAATCGATTTCCCAAACCATCGCTGCCCAGGCTCTCGTATCCCAGCGTCAAACCAAAGCCGGCAACGGCGGTGCCGATGGAACCGGCAACATAATCGACGGAATAATTGTTTGGGTTGGCTTTATAATCCTCTTGCACGGCATAGCTGCCTGCGAGATCCAGTGTGAAATCCTCGACTATCGGAAGCTTTGCGGTAGCCCGCAAACCGTATGTCGCGCTGGAACTGAGCGAAACCGGCTGGCCTGCGTCAAAATCGAGCAAATAGGCAAAGCCCTTCAAATTAAGCGGGCCAAGATTTGCGCCAGCGCCCAAAAATATAAAATTTCCGTCAAAGGCCTCCCGCGTTCCGGCATCCGCGCCAAATATGGTGCGCTGGGAAATCGCGTACGTGGCTTCTAATGTCAGTGGTTTCAGCGCTGTTACAGATCCGCTGACGGCGTCAAAAGTTTGTTCATTCTGCCGCCAGCCAACACTACCGACAAAACGCTGGTCATCAATGTTGAGCCGTTGACGCCCGACAGTGAGACTGCCCATATCTTTTTTGGAGAACTTCAGCTGGATGCGGTTCAGTTCGATATTTTCCGGGTCGGCAACGACCGAAAAAGCTTCGACGCCATTGCCTATATTGGTGTCGTTATAATCATTAATGATGCCCAGCGTCGCTTCAGTCTCGACCAGAAAGGAAAGCCCGAAATCGCTGGCCAATTCTATTCCGGCCCGTGTCCGCAATGTCAGGGAGTCCGCGTCGGTTGCCGGTTGGTCAACATGCTCATAAGCGAGACGCGCGTCGAAAATCGGGTCCAGTGTCAACCCTTCCGCTACGACCACCGGATCACCCGGTGCCGCAAAGGCAAAGGATGGTGTTGCTGCGATTGCAGCGGATAATGATAGATAGGCAACCAGTTTTATCTTTTTCATTTTACCCTCTGAAATTGTCATATTTTTGACCAACACCTTTTCGCTCAAGCTGCTTCTTGCTGCGTGCTTTTGTTCGGATTTCCATGTTCATATTCGGCGAGGAACTGCAGAACCTCCTGCCGGTAGGCATAGAATTTCGGATGTTCGAGCAGCGCCTTGCGGTCGCGCGGCCGTGGCAGATCGACATCAAGTATCTTGCCGATGGTGGCCTGCGGGCCATTGGTCATCATCACGACCCGGTCGGCAAGCAATATGGCCTCGTCCACGTCATGGGTGACCATGATGGCAGTGACTTTCGTGCGGTTCCAAACCTCGATCAAGACATCCTGGAGATCCCAGCGGGTGAGGCTGTCGAGCATGCCAAACGGCTCATCGAGCAGCAGCAATTTGGGTGACAAGGCGAAAGCGCGCGCAATGCCAACTCTCTGGCGCATGCCGTTCGACATGTCGGCGGCCATTTTGTCCATCGCATCGCCAAGGCCCACGCGGTCCAGATAATATTCGATAATGTCCTTGCGTTCCGATCGCGACGTATGCGGATAAACCCGTTCCACGCCAAGAGCGACATTCTGCCGGGCGGTCAGCCACGGCATCAATGAGGGGGCCTGGAAAACGACCGCCTTGTCGGGACCGGCGACGTCAATTTCGCGTCCGTCCAGAACAATCCCGCCATCGCTGATCTCGTTCAATCCGGCAGCCATTGTGAGCACGGTGGATTTGCCGCAACCAGAATGGCCGATCAGCGAAATAAATTCGCCCTTGTCCATCAGGATATTCACGTCCTCGACAACCGTCAGCGGGCCTTTGGGCGTTGGGTAGATTTTCTTGAGCTTGAAAAATTCGAGATAGCGCGTCGTGATCGGACTTTGGGCTGCATCGAGATAGGCCTGCGGCAAGGTTGTCTTTTTGCCTTCTTGCGCGCCTGAAAGGTCCAGGGGCGTGATATCCGGCAGATCCGCGGACTCTGAGGCAACCGCTTTTTGATCGCTGCTCAATATATCAAGGTAGCCAACGATCGTATTGCGCAGGGTTTTATAGGCCGCATCTTCATTCATCGCTTCGCGCTGCCGGGGGCGCTCGATATTGACATCGAATATCTTGCCGATGGTTGCCGAAGGGGCCGGAGTCAGGATGGCGACGCGGTCGGCGAGTAGCAGCGCTTCATCGACATCATTGGTGACCAGAACAATCGTGCGCTTTTCGTGCTTACGGATGCGCTCGATCTCGTCCTGCAATTTTGCCCGGGTCAAGGCATCGAGCGCTGACAAAGGCTCGTCCATCAGCAGGATTTCAGGCTCCATCGCAAGGGCACGCGCAACCGCGACGCGCTGCCGCATGCCTCCCGACAGCTGAGCTGGCTTGCGGTCCATTGCGTGATCCAAGCCAACCAGTTCGATCTTCTGCTTTACCAGTGCCGCGCGCTCTTCTTTCGATTTGTCCTGATGCACCGCATCGACCGCCAGAGCGACATTGGCTTCAACGCTCAGCCAAGGGAACAGCGAATAGCTCTGGAAGACCAGGCCGCGATCCTTTCCAGGCCCCTTGCACGGCTCGCCCTTGACCAGCACTTTGCCGCTATCGGCTTCGGCCAGTCCGGCAATGCAATTTATCAAGGTGGTTTTGCCAGCACCGGAAAAACCCAGAATGGCGATAAACTCTCCCTCGGCTACATCGAGGCTGATATTGTCGAGTACGTCTGTCCGGGTTCCCGATCCGTCAACAAAGGATTTGCTGACGTTTTTCAGGGATAATATGGGCGGGGCATTGGTCATATCTTTTCCCTCAAACCGTACGATTGCGACTGGCGAAATTTTGCAGAAGCATCATGATCCGGTCGAGCAAGAAGCCGATCAGGCCGATCACGATGACCGCGAACATTATCCGGGCGAGCGACTGGCTGGATCCATTCTGAAACTCGTCCCAGACGAACTTGCCGAGACCCGGATTTTGCGCGAGCATTTCGGCGGCGATCAGAACCATCCAGCCCACGCCAAGCGACAGGCGCATGCCGGTAAAAATATACGGGAGCGCCGAGGGCAGGACCAGACGAGTGAGTTTGGCAAACCAGCCAAGCCGAAGCACTTTGCCGACGTTCATCAAATCCTTGTCGATGGATGCCGCGCCGATGGCGGTATTGATCAGCGTCGACCAGAGCGAACAAAGCATCACGACGATCGCGGAAATTACAAAGCTTTTTGGTAAGGTCGGATCCGGATCGGTCATCGTCGCCGAAATCACCATGGTGACAATCGGAAGCCATGCCAGCGGACTGACCGGCTTCATGATCTGTACGATCGGGTTGATCGCGGCATTGAATGTTTTCGAAAGACCGCAGATCAGGCCGAGCGGGACGGCAATGATTGTCGCCAGAAAAAAGCCCAGAGCAACCGTCGCCAAAGATGTCCAGATCTGATCCAGAAAAGTTGGGGAACCGCTATATTCAAAATTCCGCGTTTCGCCACCACTGGCAATTGCCGCTTCATTGCGGGCATCCTGCGCCGCATAAAATTCTGCTTTCTGGTCTTGTGCGGCGGACCATTCGTCAAAAAGAGCAACCCCTTGGGCGGAGACTTCGACCGGCCCCGGAAGGCTGCCGAGCGACGTGTCCACCTGCGGTGCCAGCGCGGCCCATAAGGCGAGAAAAGCCAATATCCCTATAGTCGGAGCCGCAAGACCTTTCAGCCATCCGACAATTTTCTTTGAGTCGATCGGCGAGCTTTTTCCAGCCTTGGGGCTCGGTTTTGTGGATGTTACCGGATCGACCGAAACATCTGCAACGCCAGCCTTCCCTTTTGCCGGAGAAACCCCGCCATTATCGCTGTGAACCTTATCTACAATGACGGTCGCCATGTCTTTGTTTCCTTTATTCATCAGAAGCTTAATTGACGCCGGAAGCGGTCACTTTTTGACCTTTTTTCAATCCGATAGGGAATTTCGCCAGATAGGCATTGGGCGCTTTGCCGTCATAGACGATGCCGTCGATAAAGCCCGATTGCTGGTCCTTGAAACCGTCGGTTTCCGGGATACTATCTGCAGGGATCGCGCCTTCGTCTGCCAGTTTCCTTGCTGCCGCGAGATATAGGTCCGGCCGATAGACAGCCTTCGCTGTCTCGAAATACCATTGATCACTCTGGTCATCGGCAATCTGGCCCCAGCGCCGCATCTGCGTGAGATACCAGATCGCGTCGGAGTAGAAGGGATAGCCCGCATAGTCGTTGAAGAAGATGTTAAAGTCGGGCGCGGGCCGCGTGTCACCAGCCTGGAAGGTAAACTGACCGGTCATCGACGCGCCGATTACGGCTTCGTCCGCGCCCACATAATTGGATCGCGCCAGGATTTTCACCGCCTCTGCACGGTTCTTGCCACCATCAACATCCAGCCATTGCTGGGCCTTGATAATAGCGCGCAGCATGGCGGCTGTAGTGGCAGGATATTTCTCGGCGAAATCTTCACGCAGGCCGAGGACTTTTTCCGGGTTCTTTTTCCAGATCTCATCGTCGGTAATCACCGGAACACCGATTTTCTTTTGTACGGCGGCCTGGTTCCAGGGCTCGCCGACGCAATAGCCGTCAATCGTACCGGCTTCCATCGTGGCGGGCATCTGCGGCGGGGGCGTTACAGACAAAGCCGCCTGCGCACCAACCGTACCACCGACGTCGCCGGGCGTGTAATAGCCCGGTTCGATACCGCCAGCCGCCAGCCAGTAACGCAATTCATAATTATGCGTGGAAACCGGGAAAACCATTCCCATTTTAAACTGCTTACCCTGCTCCTTGTAGCTAGCGATAACCGGCTTCAGGACGGAAGCGCTGATCGGATGCACGGGTTTCCCGTCGGCATTTTTCTTCAAGTCCGGCTCAATCTGGTCCCAGACCCTGTTGGAAAGGGTGATCGCATTGCCATTGAGATCAAGCGAGAGCGGAGCGATGAGATCAGCCTTCGTGCCATAGCCAATCGTTGCCGCGAGTGGCTGGCCAGCCAGCATATGCGCGCCGTCAAGCTGTCCGCCAATCACGCCGTCCAGCAGCACTTTCCAGTTGGCCTGCGGTTCAAGAGTGACGTTCAATCCTTCTTCCGCGAAAAACCCCTTTTCCTTAGCTATAGCCAGCGGCGCCATATCGGTGAGCTTGATGAAACCCAGCTTCAGGGACGGCTTTTCAATCGCCCCGTCGACGGTTGAAGGCTTGACTGATTCGCCGCTGTTTGACGAGCTGTCGCCGCCGCTTCCGCAGGCCGACAAAGACACTGCACAGACAGCCATGAGAAGAAAATTGCGGCGGTTCGATTTCATTGCTCAATCCCTTTTTTATTGCCGGACAACGCAAGGGTGGAACGAAAAAAACACACAAAAAAACCGCCTCAAGCGACAGTCCTTCAGACTGGCTTGGGCGGCGACATTGCCTATTCGATTGTAGATCGTTCTACCATGCGTTTGCCCGTCATTGGACAAACCGGTAAATATACTGCCGAGGATTTTCCCGACCCGAATCAAATACCATCAGCAGATCTAAAAAGGCAAGTCAAAATATTGCGTTGCAGCAAAATCTAGAGTTTTGGCAATGAATCCAGGTAGTTTCCGACTTCCATCGGATCAAAAACACGACCGTCAAAAAACGGATTGGCCCCCAATGTCAACCGCCCCTGAGTCGAACCGACCGGCAAGCTACCGGTTACGCTGCCTTCCAGTTTGGCATTGGCACCAGGTATCGGGGTATCCAGTCCCTTTAACGCCGTACGATAGACATTGGGCCGGAAAACCTCCTCGGCGCGCAACTGATCCTCCGCATTATAGGTTAGATGATCCCAGCGCAGCATTTGCGAATAGAGCCATGCCGCCTGACTTTTCCACGGGAAATTCGCAGCCTCCCGATACTGGAACATGAAATCGGGTACATCAAGTGGCCGCGCACCCGCGGTCAGCATGATCCGGTCCGATATCGCCCGGTTTATCAGCTTCGCCGAGCCATCGAGATAATCCTTGCGGGCAAGTATCTCGGCATTGGTATCCCAATTTGCCGGATCAACAAAATGTCTGGCGGCAAAATGCAGCGCTCGAACCAGACGTTCAATCTTGTCCCGATCATCATCAAGCTTTTCGGCCGGCATGGCCAGCACCTTTTCAACGCCGCGCCGCCAGATTTGCGCCGTGACCAGAACGATACGACCTACGCCGCGCTCGACGGCGACACTGTTCCACGGCTCGCCGACACATATTCCGTCAACCTCGGCATTGGCCAGCGCATCGGCAGCGAACGGCGGCGCAATAGTCACAATATCAACGTCGGTATCAGGGGCGATCCCGCATTGGGCAAGCCAGTAACGCAGCTTGTAATTGTGACCGGAATAACGGTGCACGACACCAAATCGTATGCGATTTCCTGCCGCCGCACGTTTCGCAACTTCGCTCTTCAGCCTTTCGCCGACGGAGACCGGATCACCGAGCATACCGGCTGGCGCTACCTTGTCGGCCAGCGCGTGGGACATTGTAATTGCGTTACCGTTGAGGCTCAGGACGAACGGAACGGCCAGTGCCTTGGCCGGTCGGCCCCGTCCCAGCGTGGTAGCAATCGCAAGCGGCGCGAGCAAATGGGCGGCGTCGGTGTGGCCGTAGAGCAGCCGGTCCAGTACCGATGCCCAGCTGACGTCCCGAATGAAGTTTAAATGAAGCCCCTGTTCTTCGGCAAAGCCATGCTCCTGGGCCAGAATCGGTAAAGCCGCGTCCACCAGTGGCAGGAACCCGATATTCATTTGATCAATGCTCACAGGCCGCCCCCTAATAATTGTTCGGCCATGACGATTGCTTCGGCCACCTCAGCCATTCGTTTGTTGCTGTTCATGGCATGATCGCGCAGCAGTTTGTGGGCTTCCGGCTCGCTGATCTTCCGCTTCTGGATCAGTATTTTTTTGGCTTTATCGACAATCGTTCGGTCGGACAGCGCATCGCGTGCCTCCTTCAGTTCGGCTTGCAACCGCGAAAATGCCTGAAATCGCCTTACCGCCAAATCAAGGATCGGCTTCATGCGGCGTTGTGACAGGCCATCAACAATATAGGCCGAAACCCCGGCATCAATGGCCGCGGCAATCGTGTCGTCATCGGATTGCTCCACAAACATGGCGATTGGTCGCGAAACCGCACGGCTGACGGCAAAATACTCCTCAAGCATGTCGCGGGACGGATTGCCCAGGTCGATCAGGATAACATCGGGGTCTATCGTTTCAATCGCGCGCGCCATCCCCGAACGCTCCGAAATCACAAAAACATCGCGCTCACCCACTTCGGCAAGCCCGTCTTCAATTATGGCCGCGCGAACGGGGTTTTCATCGATTACAGCGATACGCAATTGCGACTCCGATTGCGGAAGTGACTTTAGCCAGTCTAACGCCTTTATGTTCGCAGGTGCAACATGAACGATCAAACTATCGTTAAGATACCAATCGAAGCGGCTCCTTTCCTCGTTGGTGCTAAAAACCGGACAGACCGATTCCGACTCATTTGTTGCCGTCTGAACTCGAGTAAAAAGTGAGCTTGGAATGGCTGCTATCATGCACAATCTTCTACCGCGGTCATGACCGCAATTGGGCGCATTTCGGATCGACCGCAATTGGGCCGTTTGCGGACGGTCCGCTATTGGATGCTGGGCGGTGGAAAGCGGACCTTCGGCTAACGCCCCAGGAGCGGTCCTTCGCAGCAATCCAAT
The DNA here is from genome assembly GCA_947488845.1 of uncultured Sphingomonadaceae bacterium. Taxonomy (GTDB): domain Bacteria; phylum Pseudomonadota; class Alphaproteobacteria; order Sphingomonadales; family Sphingomonadaceae; genus Parasphingorhabdus. The sequence continues at coordinate 17,166 of CANLBM010000022.1, forward strand.
CCTATGTCCGCTTCGCGCCGAAGTGTTGTCATTCCGAGGGCAGACGGTTGTTCATGTGAGCGGCCATTGCCTGAACTCGATCGGCGCGTTTCATCATCACAAAATTGGTTGGGAAGCAGCAAATCATGCGATCCAAGGTCGGTTTCAGCGCTTAGCTGTTAGCAGGCCTTCTGTTCATGGAAATCTTCAATAAGGCGGATATTGGTGAGCCATGATAGCCACCGATGTCGGCGAACCCATGTATCTATCGGCTACCGGCATCGTTCACATCTTCGCTTGCTAGCTTCCGAGCGAGCCGGTCCGCGCGTCGGCGTTGCTTCTTTTCAAGAATTTTGCGGCTGGCTTCGCCGAGAAGGATGGTATCTGCCATGACCGCGCCGCGCTCGCCGATCGGCCTGTCTTTTCCGGTCGTCGAATCCTCGAACGTCTGCCGTTCGATTTCCGCATTTATTTCGGCACCGATCAATACGGAATATGCCGAGAGGAACAGCCACATAAGAAAAATAACCACCGCAGCGAGCGATCCGTAAGTCGCGTTATAATCGCTGACATTGGCGGCATAATAGCCGAAGCCTACGGTGATCAATAACCAGAGCAGAGTTGCCACTACCGACCCCAGCGAGAGCCAGCGCCATTTTGCGGGGCGGCGGTCGGGTGCATAGCGAAAGAACAAGCCAAAGGTCAGGCTGACCAGAAATCCCGCCGTCAGCCAGATCGCCAGCTTCAGAAAGACCAGCACACTATCGCCAAGATAGCCCTGCAGGAAATTGCTGATATAGGTGAATAGCGAGATTGCGGTCAGGCCGACAATCGCGACCCCCGCCATGCCGATGGTAATCTGCGCGCCAACCAGTGTCGTCATGAAAATATTACGCGATTCATGTTCTTCGTAGATGATATTGAGCGCTTTCATCATCGCATTTGCCGCTCGCGTCGCGCCATAGGTCGAGACAAACAAGGCAAGCGCCAGGCCGAGGCCCTGCGCGGCCTTGTTCGTGTTGACGACCGACAGCATCTGCTCGCGCAGGATGGTAAGCACGGCAGTGGGTAGGATGGCAGACAATTGTTCGATGCTGTTGGTGACCGTATCGGGGTCACCGACGAGGCCGTAGAGCAGTACGATGACGGCGATCAGTGGCACGAAGGCGAGAAAAGCAAAAAACGCAACGCCGGCCGACAGCAAGGGCAGATTGTGAAAGTCGTTCATCACATATAGGCGCTTCAGTATCGCCCACCATGCTTTTGGCGGGAAATGGAGCGGTGTTCGGGCCGTCGCGCCCGGAGTCCGCGCCTCGATATCGTGCGGACTGGAATCTTGATGAACCTCGCCGGATTGCACTTTGTCATCGCCATGCTCAGCGCTCATTGGGTCGCCCCGTTTTCCTCTTGGATTGCTTCGACCGGTTGTCCTGCAGACTCGATCGCCTTATCCGCCTTGCGTCCCTCGGCCAGATGTTCGTTGACGCCGGCCTCGATTCTCTGGGCTTCTTCATTCAGCTGATCGAGATTGTCCTGATATTTTTCGTCAAAATCTTTCTCGCAAGCGCTCAACGATAATATCGAGATTGCCAGCAATATTATCTGTCGCCCCATCAATAGTCCTTCCGGTATCGCAGGTTGACGTTCGAACCGCCAAAGCTGCCGACCGAACTCAGCACCGACAGCGCAGGCGTCAGGCTGATTTCCAGCTGTGTCGCCGTATAGCCGCGCGCATCGGTCACGATCTCGACATAGACGTCATTGGTTATATATTGCCCGGCGGCAATTGATGTGCTGCGGCCCGTGTCCTTGTCTGCACCCAATATGCGCAGGCGATCGATGCCCACCGACGACTGCAGCACACCAAGCGGATTGAGGCCGCCACCACCGCCACGCAATCCGTTGAGGGACGATGCCAGTTGCACGGCCTGGATAGGTGTCAGTTCGCCGATCGAATTACCAAATAATATGCGCGCCATAATCTCGTCCTGCGGCAAGCCGGGTGTCGAACTGAACGCGATTTCCGGGTTCTCGGCGCTGCCCGTGATGTTGACGTTGATGTTCACGTCATCCACTTCACCACTGGCTGTCAGCAGTAACGTCGGGTTGGTCATCGAACCGCCATTGAAGCGCAGGCGCCCTGATTCCAGATCGAAAGACCGACCGGCAAAGCCCAGCGTTCCGCGGATCAGGTCAATACCACCGGTCAGCACAGGCTTGCCGGTGGTGCCGCGCACCTTGATATCGGCGGACCATTCGGAATCGAGCCCCATCCCGCTGACATAAATCTGGTTGTCGGCGATCAGATCGATGTCCAGCTTCCAGTTGCCGGGCACCCCGCTGATCGGTTCCGCATCGCCGGTGATTTTCTTGCGACCCAGAGCAGGCTTGCGCCGCACTCCGGTCAGGGTCGCGACTTTCGTCGATCCTTCATACACGATCTTGTAGCGCGTTTCGGGCAGGCGAATACGGCCACGGATCGTCGCAGGGGTGGTCGAATTGTTGACCAGCTGGATTTCGCCGGTGGCCGATGCGGCAAGATCGCTGCCTTTTGCAAGCGTTGCATTGTCCAGATCGAGTGCCAATTGCAGCGGATAGCCCTTGGCGGAACTCAACGACACAAAACCCTTGCCGCTGATTGTTCCGTCTCCGGCATTGGCGGTCAACTCGGTCACCTCCAAACGGTCGTTGGTGAAGTTGCCATTTATCTTCATATTGGTCAGGCGGGTGCCGTAGGCGTTGTTTTCGTAAACCAGCTTGTTCGCCCGAACCACACCGGTCAGTACCGGTGACTGCACTCGACCGGAGAAGTCTGCCGCCACGCCGATAGGGCCCCGCAGATCCTGATCGGGAAGCGCCGCGAGAGAGAATAAGGTACTCGCCGGTCCATTATAGCGCAGGCCGCCGGATAGCGGCGCGGCAAGCAACCGCGTCGTCCATGATCCGGCAGCAGGTGGAAGCGGCGTCAGGTTTACATGCATCCGGCCAATAGCAGCACCCCTGCGCCGGAATATCGCACGAGCATTGCCGCCATCAGCGAGCAGCCGTCCGACAAAGTGCAGATCCACCGGCTGCGATACCGACGCCAGGCTGGTGCGGGTAAAATTGTCGATCCGCAGGCGCGCGTCCGCTTCCGGAAAGGCGCTGGGCGAGCTTTGGGAAAAATCGAGGCTACCCGTCGCTATTCCCCCGAGACCAAGACCGGGCATCATCGGATTGATCAGCGCCAGGTTGACGTTGTTCAACCGGCTTTGAATATTGAGGCCGCGCCCGTAATCGCCCGCCAACTGAATGCTGCCTTTCGACAAGTCGATGGTCGTGGGGAGCAGGCTATATTTGTCGCGCCCGGGGATGATTCGCGCGGCTTTGCGGGTTTTAAATTCAACGCCGTTGGCCCGGCCGTCAAGCGCCACTCGCCAAAGCTCGGGATCGAGGACGGCGTTGGCCGCAAAACGGAATGGAACCTGATTTCGGCCCTCCGCCATGATTTTCGCTGTGCCTTGTCCGCCAAGATAATCGATTTTTGCCCGCGCGGCAGCAATTTGCAGATCTTGCATTTGCAGGCCCTGGATCTGGACATCGGCAACAACCTGCGGCTGGTCGTAAACAATGATATCGGCATCGATGATGGCCCGCTCGATCGCCAGATTGGCAGGGCCTGGCAATAGGGTTTGGACGGCGGTTGCGGCGATGATTGCCCGCTGCTTCCCGCTGAAGGCGCTCAGGATCACGTCCCCCTCTATCCCGGAACCACTGGCGGCCAGTTGCCCGGAAAATGGACCGGCTCCGGTCTGACGGATGCGGCCTGTCAAACCGACTCCGGCAAACTGGGTTCCGCTGTTCACGTCGACCGTCAGCGGCCCGCTACCCGCGAGAATATCGACATTGGCGTCAAACTCTCCGTAATCGCTATTGCCATCGGCGACGATGGCATAACCCTTGGCATTGCCCCTGATAGTGGCAACCACATTATTCATGCCCACTCCGAAACCAGGGCGCGCAGCGGCTATTACGGCAACCGGGCGGGCCACGCTGCCGCTGACTTTTACGCCGATCGGCCCATATTGGTCAGACATACCCTTGGCTGCAAAATTGATTCCGCCAGACGGCGTATAGCTGCCACTGCCTTGGGTCAGCCGGAAAGATGGGGCTGCAACATTCAGACTGCGGACCCGCGCGATGCCGTCCGTGTCATAGGATAGTTTGGCGACGATCAGGCTGTTGCCGCCGAGAAATTCGCGAGCACCTTCGTTGAATATCTGGCTCGACCGCGCGCGGACTGTGCCGGTCAGTACAAAGGCACCGTTTTTCCCGGACTTCAGATCGATATCGCTATCGATATTGAAGACCCCCACGCTTTCGACCCGGTAGCCGTTGATGCGCCCCTTGAGGCCTCCGGTATAAAGTCCCTGGTTGAGATCGGCAACGATCACTGCGGTTGCGTTAATCCGGTCTGAAACAATCTTGAGATTTTCGGAAAGCAGTCTGCCTTTGGCATATCCGAAGTCGCCGTCCAGCCGCACATTCGTGAGCAACGCGCCGACGCCTTCGTCTAATCCGGCGATCCGTTGTGCTCGCGCCCGCAAGGGAATGCGCCACTGCTCCTCTTTCAACGCTACATTGCCGCTAGCGCGTAAGCCGATCACCGTAGTGTCATCAAAGCCGATGCGCGCTGCATTGATTGTATATGCGATAGCGGGGGCAGCGAAATCACCGTTCAATATCATATTGGCGGTGACGCCGGCGCCATTTACATTGGCTGCAATTACCGATGGCTGAAGCAATCGGAAATCGACGTTGAGATCCTGCATCCGGTTGTTGCCGAGATCAACCACACCGTTGGTCGCCAAAACGAAATTGTCGCTATCAATCCGTCCGTTGATGTCGAACTTCCGGTCCTCACCGGCGGCGGTAAAGTCGATGCGGGTGACTGGCTCGAGCATGTTCTGGCCGGGGCCGGAAACAAATAATCCGGGACGTGCATCGCCGCGCACTGTGAATGTACCGTTCCGTGCCGATATGGCTACGTCTGCGAGCATGTCCTCGCCGCTTTTGCCTTCCAGTGTACCGTTCCATTTGGCCCAGTCTCCCTTGCCGTTCAGTGCGAGGCTCATCGGCTGACCAGTTCCGGAGAAACCGGCTACAAGTCCATTTTCCGGAGCATCCAGATTGAGCGCGAGGTCGAGCTTATTCTGTTCCGGCATGGCGTCGAGTCTGAATTTCAAACTGTCGCCGCCTGCAACGCCCGGCCTTGCAAGCGCCCGGGCTCGTCCGTTTAGAAGCGCGCGGGCATCAGCAATTTTCACCTCCGCCGACAGGCTGAGCATGTGACGTTCGCCAGTTATCACCTTGGCAATATCCAGCTCTCCGACTTCCAGTCTATCAACATCTATATCGAGGTCGGGCAACAGGGGCCCCTCGGACTCTGTTGGTAAAAATTCAGGCATGCGGAGCAGACTAGCTTTCGGAATGATTAGCGAGCGAATATCAACATGACTGCCAATGAAAGCGAAGGGCCGCCAGTCCATTCTGACGGTGTCGGCGGTGGCGAAAACACCTTGCGGATCTCGGATTTTCAGACCGGCAATTTCCATCTCGCCGTAGATGGAACCGCTGATCTCGTCGATCTCCAGTTCCATACCGTTTTCGAACTCGAAGCCCTCAATCTGGTTTGCGACAAAGCGATGTCCGCTGTTGCTGTCCAGCCAGAGATAGCCGGCAATCAGGATCACCAGAACCAGCGCGATCAATGCTCCCGACCAGATCGCAACTTTATGAGTCAAGGGCCCGTAAGCCTCTGTCTCGCTCATGGTTTCGTTATCCGCCATCAGAATGCCTGTCCGATCGAGATATATACCGAAACTCGCGATTCACCCGGTTGCCGGTTTATCGGGGTGGCAACATCGACCCTGAGTGGTCCGAAATTGGTGTAAAAGCGCCCGCCTATGCCGACGCCGTAGCGCAAATTGTCAAAGCCCGGAGTGGAGCTCGTGTAGACTTGCCCGGCATCTACAAAACCGACGATTCCGTAGTCGCCAAAGCGGTAACGGACTTCCGCCGCCGCTTCGACCAGGCTGCGCCCGCCAATCGGACGGTCTTCAGTGTCTTTGGGACCAAGTTCCTGATATCCGAAGCCGCGTACGGATCCGCCACCGCCGGCATAATAGCGCCTGGAGGGTGCGATCAGTTCGCGGTCCGCGCCAGCGATAGACCCGACGCGCGTACGGCCCGCAATGATGATACCGTCATCGACCTGGAAATATGCGGTTCCTTCGAGAAGGCCGCGGCCATAGATTTGCGTGCCGCTGCCGAGCGATGCTTCGGGCGATAGTTTCGCCGACAGACGGAAGCCTTGCGTCGGATCAAGCAAACTGTCGGTCGTATCAAACGTGACCTGCCCCGGCAGCGCGGCGACGTAAAAAGTACGCCGATCCCTTTCGCCGGTAGTAAAATTGAAATCTTGTTCATTGGTGCCGAGAATCTCGAAACCATAGCTATAGGTTAAACGCTTTTGCCAGATTGGGGTGCTGTCGTAGGAGATGCGCCCGGCCAGCTTTCCGGTGAAAGCCTCATAGGCCTCAAAATCACTGTGCAACGCGGAGATTCCCAGTTCGACCGTTCTGTCGCGGCGACCGGCATTGCTGCGCCTGAAAGTCAGCGATGCCCCCTGCTCCTGGGTTCCTGCCACTCCGCTCGCGATCAGCGCGCCTTCTGGCGGGAATAGATTGCGATGGGTCCAGCTGCCTTCCACACGAAAGCCCTGCCCGGTACTATAGCCAGCGCTGCCCGCCAGAGTGCGCGGTGGCCCTGCTACCTGCTCGACATTGATAGTCGCATATTCGGTCCCGTCCGGCGCGGCTTCTCCACTCGCGGTTGGCTTGACCGATACAATTGAAAACAGACCCGTGGCGACCAAGGCCTTGCGGAGGTCGTCGACCATGCGGCTGTCGTAAAGCGCACCTTTTTCGAACCGGCTCAGCACCGCGATATGGTCAGCATCGAAAGCGGTTGTGCCGTTCGTGACTATCTCACCATAGCTGCTACGTGGGCCAATATTGACAGGCAGCATATAATCGCCCGTGCCAGTGTCGGGGTCGAGTAGAATATCTCGCTGGCCGGTTTCAGCAAAAGGATAGCCTTCCTGTGGCAGAACCACTGCAATATTGGCTTCGGCGGCCAAGACCCGCTCGGCGACAATTGGTTCACCCGTTTTCGGTACGAAATTCTTGGTGATCAGGTCTTCGGGGACGACTCTGTCAGCATCGAATATTATCGCGCCGAGATTATAGCGCCTGCCGGGCTCAACCTGGAGTACAACGGTCAGTTTCTCGCCTTCGGTCTCGGGAAGCTCGACCATACCGTTTACCGACGCGTCAAAAAATCCCTGACCGGTCATGATATCGACCAGCAATTGCTGGTCCTCTTGCATCCGGGCCGAAACCATTGCGCCGTTCGCGGCCTTGCCGTCAGCCTCTTCGAGCGCAGAGAGCTCCTCAAACAGGCTGCGAATATCATCCGCACTGACAGGACGCACTTGAGTCTTCCCGCTTTCGTCGAGGCTTTCGAGACCATCTATCCTATAATCATATCGCAATGACGCCGTTTGCTCGCCGTCGTCTGCTTCCGTATACTGGCGCTCATCAAATGGCTCGACATCAAAACCCTCAATCGGTGTCAGCGGATCGTCGATTTCAGGATCATTGACCGGCGCATCGGCAATCAACTCGTCCGGATCTGCATCTTGCAGTGCAGGCAGAGCCGACAGACCATCCTCCGAATCTTCTTGCTGTGTCTCGCGTTCCAGCCTCTGCTGTTCGGCATCCCATTCTTCCACGCTGCCCATCGTAGCATCTGGATTTTCGTCGATTGCCGGGATCGTCCGATCAAATTCGGAATCGTCGATGATCGGCGCACGCGGTTCTGTTGGAGATTGTGGGCTATCCAACGCTTGAGCACGAGAGGGTGTCGCGTTCAAACTGGCCAGTGATAAAATTGCGGTGAAGGCCGGGATCATATTCTTATGACGCATTGTGGTGCCGCACCTACTTGAACGCATATCAGTACCGAGATGCTGTGAAATTGTTTGTCAAACCGAGATGGCCGCAGATCCTCACAAATATCGGCCTCAGCGACAATACGTTCAATTCATCAATTGGTTCCCTGTTGATAACATATTTCCGCTCATCACCCATTAAACGACAGCTTCTCACGCAGTTGTTGCCATTCGAGCTCGAGTAAGCAGCGCGAGTGGAATGGCCGCAATTAGGCACAATTTTCGACTATGATATGGCGGCAATTGGGCGCGAAGCTGACAGGCGGACAATATGGAATACTGACGAAGTGATAGAACGTTTGAAATTTGAGTCTTCGGCTGCTGGTCATTTTGATCGCCGTGCCGGCCGGCGATCCAGATTCTGCTGTCCTACATAGAACAAATGTAGAACATAGAGTTCTCCGAATCATGGAAGACGTGTCCTATGCTAATCATCGACAGTGCAATCGTGGCAGCTTTTGCGGCAGTTATAGCGAGCATATCCTCGCTCATCTGGGCATTGCGCCGTAAACCATGAGTTATGTCTCCGAAGACAGGCTCGTCTAGATGGCACTGGTGGTGCTCGAAGATGTGTTGGAGCAGTGCGGAAGCCGTAAAGATAATCTGCAATCGCGTAGCATTGCGGTTTGCCTTGCTTATCTTGCGACACGGCGGCCGGTCGCCCGATGGCCGTTCGATGACTTCTGGACCTATCTAGCGGATCTTGACCCAATCCGGCGTTCGGCCAATCTCAACCGCTGCATCAATGCAATCTGTCTTCAATTGAAGACCAAGCGGCCGGAGCGAAGTGCATGCCAAAAAAATGTGGAAAGGAAAAAGCGATAGGCATATCGTCTCAATATGCTGAGTCACGAAATCAGACAGCAAATTCAGTCGATGCTCATTTATGTCGGGGCAACCTTCATTATTGCAGTGCTGGTCGGCTGGCCAATCTATGGAGTTTTCTATGGCTAAGCTTTCGGAATGGGAACTCTGGGCAATCGCCTCCAAATTTGACGCTGATTTCGGAGACGAGGCGGCTATCCATGCCGCGTTGAAAGCTGATGCGATGTTAGAACGGAACGACCGGGAAGGCTATCAGGTCTGGCTTGCAATTATCGACCTAATCCACCGGCTGGACCGCGATGCTCCTGCCGTCGTGCATTAGCCTGGCCCGCCCATGTGTAACCTCTACCGGATGACCTCAACTGCGGACGAGATGAAGAAGCTGTTTGGCGAGTTTGAAGGCAGCCGGTCTAATATTCCATCCTACGACGCGATTTATCCCGATCAAGAAGCTCCGGTGTTGACGGCAACCGACGGCCGGCACTCTCTGGTAAACATGACATGGGGCGTGCCTGGCTGGAAAGAAGGAATGCGCCCGATCACCAATGTCCGCAATCTCACCAGTAATTTTTGGAAGAACATGCTGGTTGATCCGGAGCAACGTTGCCTGGTTTCAGTCACTGCGTTTTGCGAGTGGACGGGTGAGAAGGGCAGTAAGAAGAAGGTCTGGTTTGGGTTGAAAGATGAGCCGCTGTTTTCGTTCGCTGGAATATGGCGGGAAACTAATACCGGTCCGCGCATGGCGTTCTTGACTCGCGAACCGAATAGCTTGGTGGAACCTGTTCATCCCAAAGCCATGCCCGTAATCATTAAACCTAATGATTATAGCGGCTGGTTATCGGGAGACTATGACGATGCGGTGAGTCTCGCAAAGCCCTTTGATGCAGACGCTATGGAAACCCTCGAGTGAAGTATCTGCCTAAACTCGCGCGTATTTGGCGACGTACGGGGTCTGTCCGCAACGTTTTGACCAGCCGCCGACTACAAGGTAGGGCCGGATAATGATGATAAGCGTGTACCTCGCTTTAGCGAGTTCTGTAGTTCCGGCCGGTCAGGCCTTCGAATGCACTCCAGTCGCTGTGTGGGACGGAGACGGTCCTATATGGTGCGCGGAAGGACCGAGAATCAGATTGTCTGGTATAGCTGCACGCGAGATTGATAATAGCTGTAGGACCGGACATCCTTGTCCCAATGCAACCGGCATTGAAGCAAGAGAGGGACTGGTTAAGTTGCTTGGCCGGCCGACTGGAATTGGGCCCCATGGTCACATTCAGATAAAGGGACCGGTATTGTCTTGCCAGTCATTAGGCGGGGCAGGGGGCAGCCGAACAGCTGCTTGGTGCAGTTCGGCTGAAATTGGCGATGTTTCTTGTGCTATGGTCAGTAGCGGCCTCGCCCTGAAATGGCAGAAATATTGGAAAAGCCACCGATGCTAAATTTGAGAATTCTGGTTTTAGGCCTGCTGTTGCCGCTCGGCGGTGTTTCGTTGCCGGCTGGAGCGCATAGCGGAGGCTTAGCTGCGGACGGTTGTCACAATGACCGTAAAAACGGCGGGCGGCACTGTCATGGCGCTAAGTCTGGACCTGTCCGTGCCAAGTCCGGCGTCAGTGATTATTATCCAAATTGTACTGCCGCCCGTGCTGCCGGTGCTGCTCCGGTGAGGAGAGGTCAACGGGGCTATGGTTCGCATCTTGACCGTGACAATGATGGAGTTGGATGTGAGTGATTCAATACTATAAAAGCTGGTGCACCGTGATATTTGGTTATGGAAATTTGTCGTCGAGATCTCGTTGGAAAGAGCGCCAATTCCATACGATTGGAGAAATATTGACATGAGCGAGAAGGTCAAAAAAACAATAGGTTGCGGTATTTCAGAGCGGTCAGTAGACCAAAGCCCCATTGACCTCTCTAGTGCTGAAGGAAACGAAGAGCTTAAGAATTTTTTCATGCGGCAAGGTGAGAAACGTGACAGACCGTGGTCGTTACATAAAGAGTTAATCGAGTCCTTCTCCATTAGATATGCGGAAATTCTAGAATCTGCGATGTCCAAATACCCCGATCCACCCAATGATGGTTCGGTTGACGATCGTGCAAAGTATGCAGTCAACGCGAACGCTAGGGAGCAGCGGTTCTTCAGGGCTCGCGAGATGGAAGGCTGGTATGTCCGATATATCACTAAACTAGCGAGCGCGGTCGAGAAAAACGTGGCGGATGATGCAGTCTGGGACGCAGCGGCAAACTGCATCGATTTGGGTATGCTGATCAGCGAATTTGTAATTTCCAGTGAGTGGAATGAACACGCTATCTATGGACGGACGCAAAAAGAACAAGATTTAAACCGTGCTGCAAATGCGCGTGGCTGGTCATCCGAGAAGCGAACCGAATGCTTTGAAAGGCATTTTATGAATGGAAAAAATTCGGCCTGCCCAACCAAAGAAGCTGCCTACCAATTGGTTGTCGATGAAGAGTGCATCGACAATGTTCCGCGCACGATCTCATTGAGCCAAGTAAAAACAGACATCCTTGAGTATAAGAAAACTCAAAAATACCGAGATAAATTTGGATGAAGGTTTGGACTGCTAGTGGACAGTCCAGAAAGCGTCCTATTACTGAGTAGCCCTTCTTAATAAAAGGGAACTCAACGCATGAGCCAACACGCGAACAAAAGCCCGTTCTTAAACCAGATCGAATTGAGCCGACGTTGGTTCATATCACCCCGAACATTGGAACGTTGGCGATATGAGCGTAAGCTTCCGAGCTATATCAAAATTGGCAATCGAGTGTTGTATCGTCTTGAAGAAGTCGAGCGGTGCGAGGCATTAAAGGAGAAAAATGGTGAACCTTGGTGACCGCTTCAACTATCAGCTTGGCTGTGGCAAATTATCATGTCGAGCACCTGGAAGGTCCCGCAAAGCAAGGTATTAAGGCATCCGAGAGTTTCTCTCAGAATGCCAAACATGGGGCATTAGATTGGTCACGCAAAATCAATGTCGGCAACTCTCGCGCTCGACAAGTGCTGATGGTGATGTCGATCGCGGGTAATTTGTCGCATAACGTCTTTATGGCGCTTGGAACGATCAAGCAAGAGACGGAGTTAACGTTAGCTACCATCCGCAAAGCCATTCAGCAGCTTCTCGATATCAATGCGATAACAGAAATGCCATCGAGAAGCGGCGGCGTCCGGAGGTTCCGTATTAATGTTCATTACGTTGATGGGGTAGCAAGTTTGCCGGGATCCTGTTTACGTAGGGAGGGGGCTAGCAAGTTTGCTACCCAGAATCTTAATGAATCTAAATCAATAAAAAAAGAAGATTCAAAATTTGATTATTATTTTGGTAGCTCTGCGTTGCCTAGTTCGTGGGGGCCTCTTTGGCAGGATTATGTTAAAAAACGAACTAGTGAAGGAAATCGTCTCACCAAGAGTACCGCAAATGAATTCCTCTCCATTCTACGACGTCTGGACGCCGGGAAAAGACCTGTACAGCTCATTTTAAGAGACGCGATAGAGCGAGGATGGAAAGCGTTTGACGAAGCAAAGATCTTGAGCAAACCTCGTTATGCCCCATCTAGTCTTTCTCCGACGGCGAAAAAAACACCGGGCAAATCTATTGCAAAAGAAACCGTTTTTGAGCCGGTGAAGGAGCAGAGAGAAGAAGATCCATTTTTCATCGACCTGCGATCGTACCTTCGACAATCCTATCAACATGCTTTGACTTGGCTCGATAGCTCAGCTTTCAAATTCGCTGATCCAGGTCTTGAGATTTTTGTTTCAATCGGAAACAAAGACAAGGTCGAATTCCTGAAAAGCCGCTTTATTGAGCCAGCGATGGAGGCGTTGGGAAGGCCTGTCAGATGGATAACTGTGAACGTATCTCGGCCAGCAACAAAGCGGCAGGGGTTTAATGCATGAACCTCGATGGCAACACTATGAAGACGGTACTATGCCGAGATTGCAGCCTTCCATTCGTTCGAACAACAAAACAAGTGCTATGTGAGATCTGTCGCTCTCAAAGGCAGGTGATCGTGCGACGTAAGCGTAAAGCAAAGCGTGAAGCAACGCGTGACGCAATGCGTGTAGCATCCGTGCCAGTAATCTGTGCGAATTGTAGAAAAGCATTCAAAGGCAAGTATTTCAATGAGCGGCGGTTTTGCTCAAGGACATGCTTGTCCGTTTGGCACCGCAAACATCGGCGTGCTAGATGCATTCGGAATGTTGTGTACAATTGCGGATATCGGAGTTGTCTACACCTAGCAACTTGTCCTTGTGGCTCTCGATATCTCCGTAAGCGACATCATCGAAATTGGTGTCCTGGTTGTACCGCCAGTAGACGTGAAACATTCATCACTAAGCGATCTAATCGTCGAAAGCCTGGAGGAAACATTGCTTGCGGAGAGTGCTCTATTACCTTCATGCGGATGAAACTTGAAAGGACGTGCCCCGATTGTAAGCAAAAACACCGACGGATCCGAGCTTCTATTTCTAAGTATAAGGCGAGAAAGGGAACTGGCTCGATTGCTGAAGTTGATCCTCTTTGGATATTGCTGCGCGACAGACATATTTGTCAGGTGTGCAAAGAACAACTTAATGCGAGTGAGAGAGGCTCAAATACCGACTCCGCTCCGGAGGTTACTTATCGTATCGCGGTGGCTGCTGGGGGCGATCATTCTGAAGATAACCTTCGTTGCCTGTGCAGAAAATGTAATATCAATAAATCCAATATCGGATGGCTGAGTACTTGAGGGTAGGGCGGGGTATGTATACCTCAGATGATCGTGGTTGTAGACCGGCGTGGGACTAAAAAAAGCAAATCAGCGAAACTTTAACAGGGGGGTGAGCAGAGAGTCCCGAAGCGTTAATCTGAGCCCGGTCGCGTAGATATGGCGCTTAAAACTACCTGTTATTGATCGTCGAGAAGCTGGATGACAGCTGAAATTCGATGGGAATTTTCGGCGGCATTTGGGCCGGATGTAGGCAGTCAGCTTTCATGCTTGAATCGTTAGCAGCGGACATTGGCTGCGACCGCTACGAATCTTTAGTACTGGGTCTTTGTGAATTGCCGAATCTCCCTGTGTGAAAAGCAGGGTCACGTTCGATTTCTTCGCAAATCTGTTGATTGCGAAACGAGACATTTACCATTCAAGCGCTAATGTCATGTTACTATGATGCACGGCTCTACCGACATGTGGAACAACGACAACGCTATCTACGATGATGGCGAGTGGATTACTTGGACCGAGATCAATTCGCATCTCGCGCAGTTGGAGTTCGAAGCTCGGTTCCCGAACCTCAATGTCGATCTGGTTCCGATTTTCCAAGACTTGCTTGCGGTGGCTCAGGATTACCACGACCTCACCGGCAGCCACCTACAGGTCTACGGCGATCTCGGTGAACTCTATGGTGCGATCACTCACGGTATCAAACTCCACCGCAATTACGCGCAAGGGTCGGACGGCAAGCTTGGCAACCATTTCGTCGAGGTGAAGACCATCACCCCGTTCAAGAGCAACGACACCATCACACTCAACCTCAAGCGCAACTTCAGCAAGGTGCTGATTGTGAAGATTGACGCCGACTTCGAGGTGCAAAGCAGGCTCATCGATCGCAAATCTCTGCCCAAAATGAAGGGCGATACACTACGGCTGAACTGGGCCGACCTCGTATCCGAGTCCGACAACTCGATCACCAGAAAAACACCATAAGTTGCTTGCCTATGCCGAGATTCTCGAGGGTCGCAGCGCGCTGGCAACTATCGCGCCCTCTACACCAGGACCTGGGCCGCTAACGGAAATACCGGTTCTTGGGATTGTGATCCGAAAGCAAATACTTCACAACCAGTGACAAAGTTGCTATTTGTTGCCCACCAATAGATCCTTTGGAGTACTTTCTGGCCCTTTCCGAGATACTAAGGACCCGGCTTCTCACCAGCCTGGCGGCAAGAAACCTCGTTACTCTAACGGGGGCGGGCCTTTCGCGGCCCGCACCAAGTAATCTCATGCTAGCAGCCCAAGTGTCGCAACACTGCTATCATGAACATCTACCCATTGAAGCGCTGCCCCCAGAGTTGGAATGGGATATCGACGCCCTGTCTGGTCATTTCTACGCCGATGGAAGATTTCATGACTATTTCATCAATCGGCTTGTGCCATGGGGGGAATTGGCTGGCCGGCCAAATGAGGGGCACGCCGCCATCGCGGATTTCTTGCTGACTGGAGCATCGCCCTCTTCCTTGACAGCAAATTTTGATACTCTGGTCGAGCAATGGGCCGATCGCCACAAGGTGGATCTGCGCGGCGCCCTAAACGGTATTGAAGCAACTCAGTTCTCAGCGGCTTCAAGCCCACTCCTAAAGTTTCATGGTTGTATGAACAGAAGCTGCCGCTCCGACACTTTATGGACGCGTGGTCAGCTGGCGGAACAACAGGTGCAAGACCGCATAAATTCGTGCCGAGCATGGATGTCATTGAACCTACCCGGAAAAGACCTTCTGATCGTGGGCTTCTGGACAGACTGGGGGTATTTGAATGAGGTGTTAGCGAGCCTCCTTGAAGAACAAGCTCCGGCGTCGGTGACGGTAATCGATTCACAAAAAACGGACCGCCTTATGGAAAAGGCAGCGGGACTGTGGGGCATCCTTTCAGGACTGCCAGGTTTCGAGCATGTCGAAATGGAGAGCGACCAAGCGCTGACGGAACTGCGCGAAGTATTTTCGCAATCCTGGGTTCGCAGACAAAATGTTAGCGGCGCTCAAATCTACGCTGACGAGACGGGGGGCGAAGAAGTGGAAGCGGCCAGCCTTGCTTGCCCAGCAGTGGATTGCCTGGATCTTTATGACATTCGGCGCGATGGCGAAGGCGTCGCCTACGATCGCGCAGCTAGAACTTCGATCCCCGACCATAGCGCGGGTCGTGTTGCCTATGTGCGACTTAAGTTGCTAGGGGCAGGGGCAACGACCGACGGTCCTTATCTCTCTCTCAATGATCGCGCCATTCGTGTGGTCAATTGTGCAAATATGTCGATCAGCCGACTTCGTGAGAAATATAACGAAGCACCTAGTGGTCGAGGCGCAGATCTGGTGATTTGCGCAGGTGCCACGGGCAAAGGGACCACTGAAAATATCGTTCGCGGGGGCGGTTCCAACTCACTCATAGGCGCGACGCATGGCGGGAACGTCATGTGGGCCACTGAGGAAGAAGGTTTTGCGGAGCTAGGTATATGATTGATCTATTGGAAACTGCTTCTGATCTTCTGGAGCAAGCAAAATATCACACATGGACGATGTCTCTTGGCACTCGCCAAAGTCTTGGGTTCGAGGATGAGAATATCCTGGGAATTGCTGTATCCTTTGACCTTCCTGAAGATCTAATAAAAGAATGGAATAGGGTCGAAGATACGGTGCTGGCTCGATTTGGGAACGATTTTCGACAGGCTGGTGAGAAAGCGTGGAACGTATACTGCGTGTTTCTTACCTCTCAGGAACCCACAGAGGTTCAGGCACGGTCAATTCGCGCAATCGAGGAAGATCTTCGACAGACACGAAAATTGGCCGGACATTCGCTTAACTCCCGCGAGTTAGTTCGTTCTGCACTGCTGCCCATTCTCCCGCTCGGACCGCGGCCGCAATTGACTGCGGTCGACGCGAGCGAGCGTCTCGCCAAGAGAATTGAGAATTTGGCTCCTGGTATGGCCCGCCTAGTTTTGGATGAGGAGACCTCGGCGGCTCAACTCTTGGCGCAGCTCGGAACCAGATCATGAAAATCGAATATGTTGAGATAGCTGGTTTTCGGAGCTGCCGCGACCGTTTGCGGGTTCAGTTCGGAACTGGGCTTACTGTCATAACAGGGAGGAACGGCGTTGGCAAAAGCACCATTATGGATGCAATCGAGTATGTCCTTACCGGTACAATCAGCAAGTATAAGGTAGAAAAAGCCAAAGGGGGCGGACTGGTTGATCATACTTGGTGGTTGGGCGACCAAGCGGCAGCCGAAGCATTCGTTGAAGTTGGGTTTCTAAACGAGTTTGGTCATAGCTTTGTTGTTCGGCGAACCCCGGCAGGTTTGGAGAGCCAAGTTGATGATCTAACCGACCTTCTGCTGGCAAAAGAGAGAGATGCTTCCCTGAGCCTTTCGAAGCTCTGTCAAACAATGATCATCCGGGATGAACAGATATCGGAGTTGAGTCTCGATCTGTCGGAGAGAGATAGGTTTAAAGCAGTCTTAGACGCAATTTCACCCGATACCGCTCCCGACGTAGCCATCAAGCTGGACGAGGTCGTGAAACTAGCGAATACTGAGCTTAAAAATACTGAAGATGAGCAGGGTGACCTAAAGGCTAGACTCGCTCGCACACTGGACGAGGTGGCAAACCTCAGAGGATCTTTGCCTGGCCAAGAAGCACTTCAATCTGCTGAAAACGACCGTCAGCTGGCAGCATCTGACCTTCGTGAATTAGTCCCTTCCCTCAACTTTGATCGGGCCTCTGCTCTCCCTCAGTTAGCGAGCTATTTTACCGTAGCAAGGGAGTTGAGAACGAACCTTGACGCGCAGATTCGGCAATTTGTAGACGCTGCCGAATTGGAGAAAGAGATTGCTGGATTGGTCGAATTTCTACGCGGCGAAGCTGACAAAATAGAGGGTCTAAGGGAGCATCAGCAGCGTATTACGGGCGAGACAGAAAACTTGTCAGGGGCTTCCAAGGCCTACGAGCATTTGGCTACTTTACTGGAGCACGGCGAAAGCTATGGCCTTGAAGAAGGGCACTGCCCTCTCTGTGACGCTGCTCGGACTTCGCAAGAGTTCGAAGAATCTATTGCAAACCAAAGGAAGAAAGTGGGCCAGGTTGCGCAGCAGCTCGCGAAAGCTCAAGCGCGCCTGAGCGAACTAGAGAACGAGCTTAAAACGGCGAACGATAGATTTTCTGAAGCGGAAGCGAAGAATAAACTGCTCCAGGCAACTTTGAAGAACCAAGAGGCTGAGAGAGCAAAAATACATAATCAGGCAGTGGCCCTTGGGTTGGCCGATTTCACGAATGATATTCTCGGTCTCGATGAACGATTGGAGCAGATCCGAACGATTGGCTCACGACTTAGAGAAAGTGAAGCAAGGCTCTCCTCGATCCAGTCCGCTTCCAGGATTGAGCACCTTGAGACCGAAACTGCGCAAATAAGGTCTCGTATCGATGAACTTGCTGGACAAGTCGCCGCGAGACGTGCCACCCTGGACCGAGCGGAAAGCCTCAATGATCTCGCCAAAGCTTTCCCAAAGGAGATACTCGAAGAGCAGTTCGAGACGGTGATGCCGCTCTTGAAAGAGTTGTACAGGAGATTGAGGCCTCACCTAGATTGGCGCGAGATTGACTACAGTTTCGGTGGACGGGTCATGGCATCGCTCAATTTTCAGGTGGGTGAGGGCAAGAACCCTCAATTTCTCTTCAGCAGCGGACAGCGCAGGGCAACTGGCCTAGCGTTCCTTCTTTCAGTACACCTTTCCCGCCAGTGGGCTTCTCTTAAGACCTTGATGCTTGATGACCCAGTGCAACACATCGACGACTATCGTGCATTGAACCTAGTCGAGGTTCTTGCTGCGATACGTCGAGAGAACCGACAAATCATTGTTGCGGTCGAGGATGCCTCCTTAGCCGAACTTCTCGGGAGGAGGCTTAGAGGGTCGCAGTCGGACAGTGACTTATTCTATGTCATCGGAACTGGGGAGCATGGTGGAAGCGTGATCCGACAGCGAAGAAACCTGCCCCCGTTAAGTGAGTCAGTTTTGGCTCCTAAGATCGCTTCCTGATCGCGGCGAATTTTACCATAATAGTGTGGCGATAAACTCTCTCGAAGCCTCTTCCAATGCTTCACATCAAACTGCGCGGAGTGAACCAGCAATTTTGCATTTGCCCCCTCCCGTTGCCGGTCCCGGCATAATTGCTCACACACGCAGGATTCGCCAAATTGCTGCTGACGAATGCAAGTTCGTTCAATGGTCGCTTTAAAGGAGTTTGCGAATTAGCGGGAATATCCAAAATTGGGCGCGTTTCAGACCGGCGGTAATTGGACCGATTGCCGAATGGCGGCTTTCAGCTTCGCAGTTGCAAATAGCTGCCATTCGCGGCATCAGCGCCGAGATACCCTTCCGCCGACATCGCCGTCATTCACGATGCATTCTAAGGCTGTCAAAATTGCCCTACGTACATGGCGGCAAACTGGCTTTGAGGAGACCAGCAGGTTCTTAAAGTCCGTCGACAAAGCAGTGTTCGCCATCCCCACCACGGTGCTGCGACTGTACTACCTGTTTGTCTTTCCGTCTGCTAAGTATGCGCACCAACCTAGCGCACTAATGCTGAGAGAATATATGATTGTTTTGTTTTGTGCGGCCGAGAAAAATAAGATGGTCTCATGAAACTGACCGGACTTCTTCAGCGCTTCGAACGCTATTTTCGGCGTGACCGCGGCTTGAAGGATCTCGCTGCAAGCTCGAGGGAGTGGCCTGGCATGATCGAGATCTATCTCTCCAACCGCCGCGCCGCCTCAGCCTGAGCGATGGCAAGGCTCGGGCGGGACATCTATCGTAAGAAGCTTGAGCGATACCTTTCGCACAGCGTCGACGAGCAGATCATTTCGCTGGTCTCCGCCGTCGTTGCCGCCCAGTCAGGTAACCAGAAGGCTTTGGCGGTGATGCGGGATCTTCCGCCAGAGGCCGTAGGTGCGGAACTAGGATCGCCCTACCACATTCCGCTGTGGTCGCTGGAAACGCTGATAAATGAGCTTTTGGCCACCCCGAAGGCCAAAGGCTTTGGAATCGGGCGCACGCGCGTCCTCAATGCCGAGATGTTTCAAACCCTGCGCGCCCTGCATGGTCTCCTTAACAAGCTGGAGAACGCCGAGGACGGAATCTTCCTTGAAAAGCATGATGTCTTCAACGAAATGGCGCGGATCGTTCAGCGCCAGTTCCCATGGCAGCGCGGCTTCATGAACGCGCCGCACCTCTACCGCTCCATGCTCCTCTATGGCACCGGTTCGGCGCGCGAGCATTTCGAGGCGAGCGCTGGCATCTCCCTTTCCGACTTCGTGAAGACCGGCGCCTGCATGTCGGGTGCTCTGAAGAATAACGGCTGGGTCCACCGCCAGCGGAATCTGAGCGAGATCGGCATATCGCCTGATGTCCGGGAGGCAACTCTTCGCAAGCTCGCGATACCCCATGCCGAGGCACGACATCTTGCGGCGCGGATGCGGAAAGGCCATCGGCACACCGCCTATCGTCCCAGCATTCTGCGCGACTTCCCGATCATCGCGTTCGGCGAGCGGGGCGAGCGCCTTCGCGCCCCGATCCCAGAACTGATAATGTATCGATACACATCGGGCCTCTACCTCGACGTCGTGCAGGGCGGCTCCGCTGTCTGGACCGACATCGGCACGCGGTTCGAGGGCTACGTGCTGGAATATCTCCAAGCCATGATGTCCCCCTACGAGGTCATCGGCGAGCAAGTCTACGGGCCGAAGAAAGCGCGGCACCGCACACCCGACGTGCTCATCTCTGGAACGGATGGCATCGTCGCGGCGATCGAGTGCAAGGCGAAGAGGATGAGCTTCGACGCCAGATACGCTGACGATCCTATCGCCTCCGCATCTGTCGGCTTCGACGAACTCGCCAAAGGCATGTTTCAGATATGGCGCTTCTTCTCCCATGCCCGGCGCGGCCTCACGGGCGACGTCACGGTCGCTCGGTCCTGCCGCGGTGTGATCGTGACGGCCGACAGCTGGCTGACCATGGCGAGCAGGCTGGCAGAACAGGTGATCGCCATCGCCATGGCGATGGCAGACGCGGAAGGGGACATCGACGAAGGCGATCGCCGCGAGATCGCATTCTGCCCGATCGATGACGTCGAGTACGCCCTACAGCATGGTACGGCAGACAGCTTCCTCGATGCCTGCTGCGAAGTCTCCTCCGGCGAGAAGAAGGGCTTCATGCTTTCGGTCGCTCACGCTGCGACCCGCGACCAGCAACGCGACTATCCGTTCAAGGATCGGATCGCTGACGTTCTTCCTTGGATGAGGAGCGCATTCGAACATGACTAACAAGGCTTCACTTATCTCCGAGATTTTGGCGGAGCTGCGGAAGGCGCAGACCGAGAAATGGAAGCGGCCCCCAGCCGGTCCGGTGAAGAAGATCAGCTTTCCGCCCGCATTGTGGCTGGGCGATGGTCGCTCCATTCGGGTAACCGAAGCACTATTGGACGCAGTCTATGCCTACACACGGATATGCTGGAATAACGACCCGGCCTTGAAGCCCAGATTCAAGATCGATGAATTGAACAAGCTTACGGCGCAGGCCTTCGGCCTAGCGCTTGCCGAGATAGATCTTGATGACAGCGATGCGCAGTTGCACCCCGTCGTCAGCGAACACGTCGAAGAATTGCTCGACAAACAGATCGCCGGGCATAACCGACCTATAGACCTGACATTGGGATGCCATCTTATCGAAGGCGATGAGCCTTATCCGCTCCAAGTTGGACCGGTGGTATTTGAGACCCGCGAAGCATGGCGGCTACGCATGCTCGCCGCAGGCAAGTTATCGCCGACGACGGCACGCCGCCTTTATGCGCGCTGGAGCGGCACGTCACCACGGAAGCGCAAGCGCTCGTTCGATTCCTTTGCAGAAGAATCCATTGTTGACGCGATCGGTGAATGCCCAGTGGTTTGCAGCGTCGCGACGGATGGGCTCTCCGGCAAATACATCCAGGAGAAAGGCCTACTGGCAGCACGTCTCGCCATGACCGCCATTTCACTCACTTGGTATCGACCCTCGGAAGGCTTGCGGTGGATGAACCTGCTCTATGACCGGCGGCGTAGCCATCGTCATACGGTGCTGTTCGGCAGCGGCACCAATGTCGGCTCGAACTCTGCATGCGCGGAACTGCCGGTCGGTCGCTATTCGGAACCCGATCTGCTCGAAAGCCTACGTTCTTATCGATGGCTGTTCGAGCAGATCGGGGAAGCGATTTATGGCTACATTCAGCCCAATCGGTCCATGAAGCGCCCGAAGGTTTTGAACGCGTTGTTCCTAAGTCTGTGTTGGTATCACGAGGCCTGTCGTGAATCGCTGGATCAGATAGCTACCACGAAGTTCGCTGCCAGCATGGACGCGTTGACAGGCGGCAAGGGGGTGCCCGGAATCCTTTCGCTTATCAGCGCGCGTCTTGGCCCCAAGCCCGATGACCCACTGATGAAGGACGGACGCAAAACCAAGAAGGTGATTGCGCAAATTTACAACGATGGGCGTAGCAAGCTTATTCACGGGGCAAGTGCTGATTTCGCTCACGACTGGACGCAAGTCCGGGTAAGCGCAGAGGTGATTGGTCGATGGTTGCTTGTTTCGTCGTGTGATTGGTTGTCAAAAAACTCCGCCGTCGATGATCTGAACAAACTGAGTGAGAAGTAATCAACCTCCATCAGATATAGAAGACTAGCTGATCAATGGTATGTAGCGCGCTCAATCAACGTCCGCTTGCACGCAATCGGTGGCAGGCCTTAAAGGACCGAAATGAGGGCGCAAAGCTGACAATTATTCCGCTGGTTCGCCCGTTGTCGCAAGGCTTTGACATTCGACACCGGTTTGTTTTGAAAAAAGATTACAGTCCCACAAAAACTGCTCCCAGCCGGTACTGCGGTTAATGCCGTAGGAAAGCACTTGGGCTTGCACCTCGCGGTCAGTCATTGGGAAACCCCGCGGCGCGTATTCTGGATCAGTCCACCCCATGACTTTGCAAAACTTTCGCGAGCCGCAGTAATCTCGGATAGTTTTCTCAAGTTCGACTGGATCGGCCTTGGCATTGAACGTCATCACAAACATATCGTCGCCCGCAAGCTTGCGGAAATTCGCATCGACAACTTCATATTTGCTAGTTGATAACGTTGCGGTCTCTTTGTCAGGATCATCGGCCAACGAGCCGATCACCGCCAATCCGCCAACGACGATCAAAGTCCACTGCCACCATTTGAGTTTCTTCATGTTCGCATCTCCGTATTCGGCGACGCGGCCGTCAGCCTTTGCCGTCGCCCCTGGTTTTTATTGGGGCGACGGCCAAAGCCGGACGTTGGAAAACCTGCTACTACACAGGGCGCGCACCTTTGCCGGCAAGCCGGTTGGACATACGTGTGCGCCATCCGGCCCCAGATGTCTGTGACCGGTCGTAGTAGAGAGGTTTCCAATCCCCACTTCCCTTCTCAGAGAAGCGAGCCAACCATTGATGAAGATAGCGGAGAGTTCAAGCCGAATTGCGCTTGCCCTCGGGAACAATATTTTGCCTGGGGAAAGTTTCCCAATTATTTTGCCCAAAAGGGCCACTCTTTAAACAGGGACCGATGGCCTAAACAGCTCTAAATACGCGGCATAGCGGCTGGCTACTGCACGCGTCCTGCAAGACTGTCGGCAATAAGACTGGTAATGTCATTAGCAGCTGCGAGAATTGGGCTTGTTGCCATATGCGCATAGCGTGCAGTGGTCTGGACCTGGGTGTGCCCTAGAAGCTTGCCGATCATAGGAAGGCTTTGGCCGTTGCTTACAGCGATTGATGCAAAGGTGTGTCGCAAATCATGGATCCGCGCATCTTTGAGCCCAGCGCGGCCGCGCACTCGTTGCCAGAACGGCTGGAGGTCGGTGAGATGCGCCCCCGGATTGCGGCCAGCTATGACATGCGGGTTATCCGCCAGTTGCTCGATGCCGGCCAGAACGTCGATTGCTGCCTGACCCAGATGGACGGTTTTGGCGCCTGTCTTGGAATCTGGCATCCGCAGTGCACGGGCAGGGAGGTCCACATGCTCCCACTTCAGCGTCATGATTTCGTTTAACCTGCAGCCAGTAAAGAGCAACAGACGCACCGCGGCGATCGCCGATGGCAGCTCGATATGCTCCTGCTCCATCTCCAACAGCACTCGCCCGATCGCATGCAACTCGCTAGCCGAATAATAGCGCTCGCGCTTCTTCTCGGGGTATTTCTTAATATGGCGGCGCGGGTTAGTGCCGTCAGGCCGTAGGCCCCATAATTCGGCAAGATTAAACATCTTTGAGATGATCTCGAGATTGCGATTGGCCTGATATGGTCGGTGCCGCCAGTCGTGATGATATTTGGATATGTCCGCGCGGGTTACATCAATGATGCGCAGTGAGCCTATGGCAGGCAGTATGAAGAGCTTCAGGTTGCGCCGGTACTCCTTTGCAGTGCTGGCCTTGAGATGCACCGCTATATGCTCTTCATCAAACCGGCTGGCGAGCTCGGTGACGGTGAGGGCGGTGCGCCGCTCTTTCCGTTCGCGCAGGGGATCGACATCATTTCGCAGCTTGGCCAGGTTTTCGATAGCGAGGCCGCGGGCCTGGTCGACGCTCAGAGCGCCGAACTGACCTAGAGACATGCGGCGTGAAGTTCTGCCATGCCGGTATTGCAAAACGAACTTGATACGGCCGGTGGGGAACACCCGGACACCGAAGCCCGAAAGCTCGGTTTCCCACACGAAATAGTCCTTGTCTTTTATCACCAGACTCTCAACCATGCGCTTGGTCAATTTAGTCATGCTTTGGCCTCCTGTTACCAGTCGGCATTCGCGGGCCTCATCTGTAAGCATATAGTAAGCAGGAGGATGAGAACCGGTGCGAAAGCCTGCGTAGAGACACAGCCAAAATGCCTCCCCACAGTCAAGCTAACTTACTGAAAACAAGTGTTATTGCGTAATGATGGGTATAAAAAGGTAGGCCCCAAGTCGAGCCCTCATAACCTGAAGGTCGTAGGTTCAAATCCTACTCCCGCAACCAACAATCAAAACGCCCCGCCTCGTGCGGGGTTT
>CANLBM010000023.1 GCA_947488845.1 uncultured Sphingomonadaceae bacterium
GCAAAACCGCAGGCGGGTGAAATATGTTAAAAATCATCCTTGACGGGGATGCGATTAGACGACCGTTACAAGTCCAGGCTGCCTGACCTCTCTTCATGCAACCGGGGGGAGAGGTGGGGCAGTCGGAGACGGATCAAGCGACCTGCCGTTCAATCAAGTTGCTCAGTTGGTCTGGATTGGAATCTTTCTTTCCTTTTGCCGTGCTTCAGCGCTTTTCGGGATATGAATGGTGAGAAGCCCGTCTTTGGCATCGGCACTTATTTTTTCGTGATCGATGCCGTTGGGCAATTTGATCGCGCGTTCGAAGCTGCCATAATGCCGTTCGGAAAACATGAAGCTTTCGCCTTCTTCTTCGTGGCTTTCGGATTTTTCACCAGAGAGGCGCAGCATTCCTTCTGACAGCTTGATTTCGATATCTTCGCTGCTCATGCCTGGCACCTCAGCCACCAGTTCATATTCATCCTTTTTATCGCGCAGTTCTACTACGGGGTCAGCAGTTTCATAAAATTTCTGCATCAACCGCGAACCGAAAGTGTTATTTGGTGTTTCATCGAACATGCGGTCAAATTCGTCACGGATGCGGGAAAGGGGTTCCCACATATTACTGGTCCGGACAGGGACATTGGTGGAGCGGGATATTGCCTTGCTTGACGTTGGTTTTTTCTCTGCCATTTTGAATTTCCTCTATTTCTCAATCATGCCTCAGACCGGATTATCCGAGACGCTTCAGATTACAAAACAGTCAGAATGGCGGAAATCCGGTCTGTTCCCTACGTAATTTTGCGTAATATCATGCTGGAGAACCGAGCCGAAAACTGCCTTCAGGCGTTAGCCTCGAAACCCTGGTCGACGAGTTTCCCGATCGCCACGCCGAGCATCACCATCGTCCATCCGGAAATCAATATGCTTATCCCTGCAAGTATCCCCAGCGCCCAAAGCGCCGAAGAGGGGAATTGCACCCAAAGCATCATCCCGATCACCACCGAAAGGATGCCATCAGACAGCAGCCATCCCCAACCCGCGAGCGGACGCATCCGGAACGCGTAGATTGTTTTCAATATCCCCTCCACGAGAAAAATGGCCGCGACGACGATAGTCAGAGCAAATATGCCCTCAACCGGATTTGCGAGCAGAAAGACCCCCGCGACCAGGCACAAGACCCCGACTATGAATGTCAGAATGCGAACCCCCCATTTCGGATAGCTGAACGCAGCAATGATCTGGGCAATTCCAGCGATCACAAATGTGAATCCGATCACAATAGCGACCGCGATGCTGCCAAACAGAGGAAAGAGAATTGCGGCGGACCCCATGATGATCGTTACGATGCCGAGCGCAACCATCCATCTCCTGCTCCGCGCAAATGCCGATTGTGCCGATGGAAAATCTTCTTTCGATGTCATGTCCATATCAATTCCCGATCTCTTTAACGTCTATTACCCTGGCCCGGCTTATATCCCGGCGACTCAGCTTTGCCCGTCCGTCTCATCCATTTCCTTTTCCCATGTTTCTTTTGCGGCGGCAGCAGCGGCCTTGCTGGCCTCAGCCGCAGCGTCAGCTGCCTTGAGGACAGATTTTTGTGCCTCCAAAGCCGCAGTCCGGGCGGCAACCTCGTCAGACTTGGCACCGGCTTCAACAGAGGCTTTGGTTTTTGCGACCGCATCACCGGTTGCTGCCACTGACGCCTTGGCCAGTGTTTCGGCTTTTTCCGCGTTTTCGCTGACAACGGTACCAATTTCAGCATTGACTGCCTTGATTTTTTCTTCGGCCCGCTTGGCGGCCGCTTCGGTCTCATTGGCCATTTCCACAGCGGCCTCCTTGTCCTTTTGCGCAGCAGAAGTGACGGCGAGCTTTGCGGCCGTTACCGACATTTTCGCGGCTTGCACTACTTGGTTCGCTGCTGCCTCGGCGTTGCGACGCGCTTCGGTCAAACTCTGTTTGGCAGCATCTTTGGCATCGCGTGCCGATTCTTCTTTCTCGGACTGGCGATCCGTTTCCGCTTCTTGGGTGCATCCATTTGTGGTCAGAGACACACCCAACAGAATAGCTGCAACATATACTGATTTTGTCATGAGCAAACTCCATGCATTGCCTCTGTTACCACGGAGCGATCCGCATCCTCTGGCTCAGAAGGCAATCATAAAAACACGCTTGCGGTCCCGAGTCATTACGTAGTGTCCACTATGCAAGTTGGCGCAAATCGGAGCGGTTGCGAGGCGACCCCAGTCGCGTCTCAATGCCTCCATTGACGAAAGAGTTGTCGAGCAAGTTCCTTATATTGGTGTTGAAAGAGCGCGGCCAGAGTTGGTGACGCCTGCACCGCTTTCACAGATTCGAAATATTCAATTGTGCGGATTTTCCCGGGCGATCCAGACAGTCAGGGACTCTACCTAGCGCAATCCATCCGGCTCCAGTTTAGAGTTCGAGTCGGATTTACATCTACCGAAGCTCAAGGATTTTCTCATGAGCCATGCATTGATAATTGAACTGAATATGGTTGTTGGTAATGCGCTTTCCAAGCGCCTGTCCGATCTCGGGTTCGATAGCTTTGATCACGTCTGGACAGAAGATGACGCGGTAGCGATTGCGGAAATGCGTCCACCGGACTTGATCCTTGTCGGCGATAATCTGGAAACCGGTGATGCAGTCGGAGCGGCTCGCCGAATATGCGAAAAACATGATGTGCCGGTATTGATGGTTACAGCCGATTCTGTCCGAGCGAAAAAGCGATTGATGGATGGTGCGGTAATCGACGGCCCCTTTGCGTTCAGTAAATTTCCGGAAGCAATCGAGGCGGCAAAAGAACAGCCTCAACGGCTGGTGCCTGATTGGCGGTCTTTCGGGCGGTGAACTTGTCCGGAACATGCTCTTTGAACTGGAACCAGCAATGCCGGAAATCAGCCTGGCGGACATTACAGCGGTGTTGCCCTATCTTTTGATCGGATTTCTGGCGCAGGCCGTGGACGGAGCTCTGGGCATGGCTTTCGGGGTCATCGTCAATACTATCCTCGTCGGATTCATGGGCCTCCCGCCCGCATTGGCATCAACCCATGTCCATATCGTCAAATGTTTCACTTCGGCCGCCTCAGGCCTCAGTCACCACTTCGCCGGGAATATCGACTTCCGGCTGTTCATTCGACTGCTTTTTCCCGGTGCCATAGGCGGCATCATGGGCGCATTTCTGCTCAGCTATGTGCACGGCAATTTCGTCCAGTCCATCGTACTCGGATATTTATTGTTGATCGGCATATGGCTGCTGATCAAGGGTCTTAAATCCTCGCCCAAAACCCGTCCGCCAAAGGTTGTATCGATTGTTGGAGGAGACGGCGGATTTCTTGATGCAATCGGCGGGGGCGGCTGGGGTCCGGTGGTCACCTCTAACCTGCTGGTTCAGGGAGGGGAACCGCGCAAGGTGGTCGGCACTGTCAACAGCGTCGAGTTTTTCATCACGGTCATGATCTCGGCCGCGTTTATCATCAATCTTAGCATCGAGAATTTTGTCGGTCCGGTCATCGGCTTGCTCCTTGGCGGTATTATCGCCGCACCGATCGGTGCGATCGTGGCAAAATATTTTCTGCCCAGACTGATGTTGATTCTGGTCGGGATTGTACTGACGATCATCAGCGCGTTCGCGATCCTGCAGGAGATATTATAATCGAGATTTTCCTATTTGATCCTGCGCGAGCCAGAGTGACTTTGTCTATATGGACAGGTCCGAAAAAGGCGATCAGTTCCGCCTCAAGAATTGAACGGGTTAGATCTTGTGGAAACCATTGGCATGATCGAAAGCTGATGGACTCCAAGGGTCAAGCAATCCGCACCTGAACTTCCTTCTGGCTGCCATCCTGCGGGAACGCGACCTCCATGCCGGTATGCGCCCTGCCGTCAACGTAAAGTTCCGAGGGAACATCCGGCCCATTCTTTCTGCGCTCAACAATTATCTTGATAGAGCCGTTTGGCTGACGATAAACGGCGGACAAGCCGCTCCATTGGCTGGGTATGGAAGGATTGATCAGAAGCTTTCCATTACTAAGTTTCATGCCGAGTATCTCCTCGATCCCCAGACGCCATGTCCATGCTGCAGCACCTGTATACCAGGTCCATCCGCCACGTCCGCCATGCACTTCTCCGCCGGCAATGTCCGCGGCAACGGCATAAGGTTCGACACGATATTTTTCGGCTTGGTCCGGACTTGTGGCCCGCTTGAGCGGATTGAGCATATCAAAAATCTGCATCGCGCGATCGGCCTGACCTGATCGCGCGAAAGCCATGCCGAGCCATGTTGCCGCATGGGAATATTGGCCGCCATTTTCTCTGATGCCGGGCGGGTAGGCCCTGATATAACCAGGATCCCGCGGTGTTTTTTCGAATGGCGGCCATAGAAGACGCGCAATCCGGTCTTCATCGTTCACCAGTTCGCACCACGCCGCTTCCAGCGCGATTTCCGTCCGCTGGGCGTCTCCGCCGGCAAACAGGGCCCATGACTGGGAAATCGAATCGATCCTGCATTCCAGATTGTCTGACGACCCCCAGGGATGCCCCTCGTCATCAAAAGCACGACGGTACCAGTCACCATCCCAGCCCGACTCTTCAACATAATCCAGCAATGCGTGCGCACGCCGGGACCAGATATCTGCAACCCGGGATTGGCCAATACGATAGGCAAGTCTGGAAAAGCCGCTGGCGGTTACGATCGCAAACCATGCCAGCCAAACGCTTTCGCCCTGCCCCTTGTCACCGACCCGGTCCATACCGTCATTCCAGTCCCCTGCCCCGATCAGCGGCAGATTGTGCCGTCCGCGCGTCACACCTTTATCCAGCGCCCGTTGACAATGTTCCAGCAAAGTGTGGCCAATCACGGTTGTTTCGAAACCGGCATAGCGGTCGCCCTCGTCGGGCGAGAGCGGCGGGGCATGAAGAAACGGGACTTCTTCCTGCAAGATTGTTTCATCGCCGGTTACCTCGACATATTGGCAAACCGCGTAAGGCAGCCACAGCAAATCGTCGGAGCAGCGGGTCCGCACGCCCTTGTCCGAAGGCGGATGCCACCAGTGGAGGACATCGCCCTCCTCGAACTGGTGCGCGGCACAGTCAAGAATATGAGCGCGGACACGTGCCGGATCATTGTGGAGAAAGGCCATGACATCCTGTAGTTGGTCGCGATATCCGATTGCCCCGCTCGCCTGATAAAATCCGGCCCGCGCCATGATCCGAGATGCCATGGATTGATAAAGCAGCCAGCGATTGACCATGATATCAAATGCCGGATCGGGCGTATGCACTTCCACCGCACCGAGCAGTTCATCCCAATATTGCGTCATTTTTTCGAACGCGGGACCGATAGTTTCGGTCGCTTTCCATTGGCTGATCAACGCCCTTGCATGGGCATCATCTGTGCCCTGCCCCAGAAGAAAGCATACTTCCGCAGATCCACCGGGTTCCAGATCGAGATGCACCTGATAGGCCCCGCATGGATCAGTGCCCGCCTGTGCCAATCCCTCCAGTCCCCACCGGCGGAGGCCTGCCGGACTTTCCAGGTTTCCCTCGCGGCCCAGAAATTCCTGACGACTGGTGGTAAACCCGTGCAGCGGCTGATCAGCGGTCAGAAATGCCGCGCGTTCTGCAAAATCCGGGTTCCATCTATTGTGCGCAACAATCGCTTCATATTCAGGCTCGTAAGAACAGTTCACGGTCGGCCGAGACACGCTGCGCAGCGAGCCAAGCAGCCAGTCAACATAGTAAGTGGCGGTGATCCGGCGATGCCGCTTGGTGTGGTTGGTCAGGCGCATCCGGATAATCTTGACCGGATCGTCGACCGGCACAAAGATACGAAGATCCTGTTCGATCCCGTGCGAGATTTTTCGCCAGTCAGTATAACCGGCACCATGTCTGATCTGGCAACCGGCCTCACGTCCAGCCGGCCCCGGCGTAGAAGTCCATATCTCGGCTGTCTCTTCGTCGCGCAGATAGAGAATCTCTGACGGCTCGTCCATCACGGCATCGTTGGTCCACGGGGTTATCCTGTTTTCACCGCTGTTTCGCGCCCATGTAAAGCCGCCGCCCGCTTCCGTGACGACACAACCGAAGCCGTCGTTGGCCAGTATGTTTACCCAGGGCGCCGGGGTGGCCTGATCGGCTTCAAGATGGATTACATATTCACGACCGTCCGGTTCAAATCCTCCAAAGCCGTTGTCAAACAGCAGATTATCGGGCCGGACCAGCAACGGAACATGAGCTTCATCGACAGGCATGCTCGCAGGTTCAAAATGGGGTAATTCCTGAGGAAGTCTGAACGCCTTTGACAGCTGTTCGGCCAGACTGCCTTGGCCATCCTCGATCACCACCCTGGAAACCGCTTCTACCAGCCGCACATGATCCGGCCCGATCTGATCGGCGAAGAGGAGATGGATGCCGCCATTCCGGCCGAGCATCCATTGCGCATTGACGTCCTGCAAAAGGTCCATCAGATCGTCACGGACCGGCTCAACATAACCCGACGCTACCGACTGAAGTATAACCAGATCGACTTCCAGCCCCTGTCTCCGCCATAATTGATGGGCCCGAACCAAATCTGGCAGCATCGAGTCCGGCAATGCGCGTGTCCGCAGTGTCAGGATTGGATAGTCGCCGGAGAGGGCCATGCCCCACAGATTGGGTTGACCCAAATGATTGTTCTGAATTTTGACCTGTTCTGAACGTAAATTGCCGTGCGGATATAATAGCAGCGAGCCCAGCGCCTGAAATTCCTGCTCCTGGTTCGGCTCGAGACCCAGCTTGTCGGTTACGCGCGATACGACCGAGGCTGCATCATTGATGGCCCAGTCGATTGAAGGCAAGGTTGCATATCGTTCGGCAATTTCGAGAGCCCCCTCGCGAGACATGGCTGCTACCGTGACGAAGCAGAGTTCCTTATGCTCGAACGGTTCAAGTTGGCATCTGGCCTGCAGTGCCATGATCGGATCAAGCGTCCAGCCGCTTGTATTCGTCAAACCATTATACAAACCCGCTGGTCGTTGCATTGTACCATTGCGGCCTATGAATTTTCGCCGATCGGCCTCGTGACCCGCCAGCGCCCACTGCTGGTCGCCGCTGACCAGGAAATGCAGCAATACCGGAGGCGCATCATTCGGGCTTCGCGGTCGCCGGGTGAACAGCTGGCCACCGATCGCCGGGATGAATTCACACCCGACAAACAGCTTGCTGAAGGCCGGGTGTCGCTCATCATCAAGCGGCGGTGCGAGCACCACTTCCCCGTAGCTGGTAAAGGACAGGCTGCGCGACCGGTCGCTCAGATTGCCGATTGCCAATCTGCGAATCTCGATATCATCGCCCGCTGCGACGACGGCTTCCATCCGCACGCTGATATCATGATTGCGGCGATGGAATTCCGCCATATGGCTATGGAAGGTGACTTCATACTGATCCGGAATTTGTCCGGTTGGCTGTCTGGTTGCAGACCAGAGCTGACCATCTTCTTCGTCCTTCACATATATCCATAATCCGTCGGCGTCCCGTTCAGGGTCCGGAACGAAACGCGTCAACGCCTTGTGCCGCCATTGCAGGCCACCGCCGCCAGCGGTCGAGATCGAAGCTGACAGGCTGCCGTTGCCAAGCAATTGCGCTTGAGGACTGCTGACATGAAGCGGTGGGTCCCATTTTTGCGCTGCAGGCGCAGTGCCGGTCCGGCGACTGGACAGATCAATACTTTCGATACGCTCCACTTCGGAGGGCAGTTCCTGAGGGACTCTTTCGTTCAGGAGCAACGAAACCGCATGAACCCGCGGGTCTTCTGCAAAGCGCCTCACCAATATGTCATCACACAGGCTGTTGCCAATCGCGCACATGATCATGCCCTGATGGTGTGCCATATAGGCATTGACCGGCTCAACCTTGTTGCCGGCTTCCAGTCGTTCCGGCGTATAGTCGATGGCTTCCAGCATGCCGTAAAGGCCGGAAAAGCCGAGCTTGACCAATAGTTTCAGATTTTCCGCTGCTTCGGATGGCACCACTTGAAGGGCGAGGGCCGATGCATAGGGAGTGACTACCATGTCTTTTGCCAAGCCCCGGCGCAGTCCGAGCCCGGGAACGCCAAAGGCCTGATATTGATAGCGATGTTCAGGGTCTCTGGCTGAATAGGCAGATTCTGATACGCCCCAGGGCAGTCCTGCATCCCGTCCATGTTTCTGATGCATCTGTACCGCGACCTTCTCGCTCTCGTTCAGCAATGTTTGTGGACCGCTCAGCATCAATAGACGCGGCATCAGATATTCGAACATGGAACCGTTCCAGGAGACCAGCGCAAGGTCGTTGTCGTTGCGCATGACCGGCCGGCCTAGATGGAACCAGTGTTCCAGTGGCACTTCCTGATGGGCGATGGCAAGATAGCTGGCGAGCCTGGCTTCGCTGGCAAGGAGGTCATAATAATGAGGGTCCAGCCGGTCCGCGCTGACATTATAGCCGATATGAAACAGGCGGCGCTCACGATCATAATATGGCGCAAATTCCATCCTATCCGCATATTTTTCGGTCTTTGCAGCCAGCCTGGAAATAGTTTTGGCTAGTTTGGTGCGATTCTTTCGGCCTGCTTCCACGGCTTCAGCAAGAGATTGGAGCCACGGTTCTTGATTTTGGTAATCCGCCTGGGCTTGTTCGATCGCAAGTGATGCCTCGTTGAAATGAAGATCGCCAGTCGGGCGCAAAAGCAGTTCGACGACCTGGTCGTGCAATTCCCGAAATTCGGGTGGTGTCTTGTCCAGCAACAGCCAGGGCGCCAGCATCTCAATATCGTGAATCATCGTCTCGAGCTGGTGACGAAGGCGGTACAGCCAGGTATGAAGTTCACGAAGGTTCTCGGTGGAAATGGCGTCCGGATCGGCCGCGACGTCGGCGACGATTGCCTGAAGAGAAGGTATCCGGCTTTCCAGAACGGCGGCTAATCTCGCATGCCAGTGTAACGGATAAGCAGCAATGTCCTCAAAGCTGTTTTGCAACAATGCAAATTCGGATTGCAATTCGCCGTTGTGTTCGGAAACATCTTCTGCCGCTTCGCCAAGCAGGCGCAGCACATCTTCCAATCCTGTCCATCGCTGCGGTTCAACAGCGGGAACGTTCGAGAGTTCCTCGAGCAGGGTGGTATAGGCAATCATACAGCCGGCAAGATTGCCACTATCAACCACGGACACATAGCGCGGCTCGAGCGGCTGCAGACTGAGTGTATCGTACCAGTTGAGGAAATGACCGCGATGCGTTTCCAGCTTGTCCAAAGTGGCGTATAAATTGCTCGTTCGAGCGGCCAGTTCTTCGGTCCCCAGATAGCCGAAGTCCCACGCGCTTGCGGTCGAAAGCATCATCATCCCGATATTCGTCGGAGATGTACGATGAGCGGTTTCCGGATAGGGGGCACCCTGATAATTGTCCGGCGGCAGCCAGTTATCCTGCGGCCCGGCGAACGTTTCAAAATAGAGCCATGTCCGGCGCGCGAGACTCCTCAGAAACCGTCGATCATCGGCATCCAATGGTCTGACCGGCTTATGGCGCGGACGGTAGAGCAACACCGTGATTTCGGGAGCGATAAACCAGAGCAGCAAGAGCGGAAACGCCGCCGGAAACGAGGCAGGATTGAAATAGAGAGTAGCAATAGCAAGCGACAGGGCGGCCGCTGGCCCCACCCACATTTGCCGCCAGATTCCAATGCGGGAATGTCCATTTCCATGCTTCGCCGATTCATGCGCCGCAGTGGTCCATTGCAACAAATTCCGTCCTGATATCAGGCTGCGCCACGTTGCGACGGCAATCGCATGCATGGCAATGCTCGCTTCGAACGGCAGATAAACAATCGCCAGAAACCAACGGCCGGCCTGATCACTAAGCCGCGCAAACAGGCCGCGCACCGCACCACGACGACGTCCTTGCGCCATCCCGGTTACAAGATCGGTGAATATTTGCCCGCCATGCGCAAATATTGCCAGCAGGGTCCAGAACCACGGATTTCCTGGGAGCAGCAGCCATCCGACAACAACCATCAGCAGCAAAGATGGTGCTATGAGGCTGCGGCGCAGATTGTCTATAATCATCCACTTACTCAGGAAGGAGAGCGGGTTTCGACGCTTGTCGCCATTTGCAGCGCGAACACGGCGGCGGAGCCAAGGCAATAACTGCCAGTCACCGCGAACCCAGCGATGCCAGCGTTTGACATATTCAAGATAGGTAGCGGGAAAACCTTCATAGAGTACGATGTCGGAAGCGAGCGCAGCACGACCGAGCGCTCCTTCGAGCAGATCATGACTTAATATCGAATTTTCAGCGACCCGACCATCAATGCAGCGATGGAAAGCTTCAACATCATAGATACCCTTGCCGACAAAAATCCCGGTTCCGAAAAGGTCCTGATATACATTGGAAACCGCGCGACTATAGATATCGATCGCCGTGTCGCCGGCAAAAAACCGAGTGAAGAAGGTCCAGCCAATACCCTGCGATGTCATTTCAACCCGCGGTTGCAGGATCGAATAGCCGGAGACGATATCGCCGGTGTCGGGATCAAATCGAGCGATATTCTGGGGATGGGCAAGCGTACCGACAAGCTTCTTTACCGAACCCGTTGGCAAATTCGTATCTGCGTCCACCGTAATCACAAAACGCATGTCGGACAGCGCCGCGCGGTTTCCTTCGTGCAATGAAAAGCCGCTGTCGTCATTGTCCACCAGCAACCGGTTAAATTGCTCCAGCTTGCCCCGTTTTCTCTCCCAGGCCATCCAGCAACGCTCGGCCTCGTTATACTGCCGGGAACGGAGCAACAGGTGAAACGGACCGACGCTTTTTCGTCCATGGCGCTTGTTGAGCGCCCGGATTTCGTCGACGAGTTCTCCCGTAATTTCATCGTCGACGGGCAGATGTTCGGCTGGCGCATCTGCGAGATCAGCAAGCAGCGCAATTTGAAGATGACTGTCACTGTTGGAAAGCCAGTGAGCTTCGATTTGACGGACGAGAGTAGCGATCTCGCCGGGCTCCCCGATCAACACCGGCATCACCGCAATCGCTTTGCAGTCTGCGGGAAGCCCGTCTGAAAAATCGAGTTTTGGCAATATCTTGGGCGGAACGACGAGGGTGGCGATCCGCTGGACCAGAGAAATCGAAAGAATCGATGCCGGAAGAAGCATGACCAGCAACGAGCCAGCCCATTCTATTGTGGTCGCTTCGATAAACCACAAATAAATGGCGGGAATTATGAATGCGCCAATCCAGAAGGATAGGAGGGAAAAGGAATAGAAAAGACCTGCATGATCAAAAGCGGCTCTCCTCAGGCGAAGGCCAAGCGGCGGCTTCAGTTTCTGCTGAGATTCAAACAGCCGCCTACCCGGCCCGATCAGCCAATAGCCGACATGTTTCTGTCCCTGATCAGAGGCAGCAGCTGCAGCGCGTTTTACGACCAGAGCGGCAAGGTCGGATTCATTCATCCCCGAATATGACGAAAGGGTTTCGACAGCATGGCGATACCGATCCCGCGTTTCGAAATCCATCCGCACATAATATTTTTCCGGGTCTTTGCTCAATATGCTTTCGACACGGCTGGTCTGGTCAAAAAAATCCTTCCACGATATCGAAGCGACAAGCGATAGATTTGCTATTGATCTGGCCACCCGTTCCGTATCATCCAGCGACCGGTGTTCAGCGGCATCTTCAGTGGGTGCAAAGGGCTGTGTTATCTGACCCTGCAAAATGGCGGTGAGGGACGAAACCAGAACTTCCAGGCAGGCAATTCTCAACATGGCCGGGAATGCCCACAGCTCGGCCATTGTTAGCGGACTGCTTCGCTGATACGCGCGCATGAACTGGACAGTTGCTGGCAAGGTTATCTGTAAATGCGTGGCCTTCAGCAGCGCGTGTGCCAGCGCAAAAACGCGTGGATATCTTGATTTGGGTTTACCGTCCAACGCAGGCAATTTTGCGTAGAAGCTGTGCGGCAGGTCTTCTTTGATCTGGCGAATAGCCCGATAAATCTGATAGTCATTATCCAGCAACCATTCGGCTGCCTTTCCTGCTTCTGTCGGAGCATTTGCGAATGATTGGCGCGCCCGCGTCAACCATTCAACGGCATGGTCAATATGCTGCCAGGCCGGTATGGGGTCTGGCGAGCCATCCGACAATCTCTGATGATTGCTCAGATCGGTAGCAGCCCTTTGAAGAATATTCAGCTCGTCAGGGCCGCTATTTCCGGAAGCCGTACCGTCTCTATCAATCGGTTTCGGCCCTTCC
Organism: uncultured Sphingomonadaceae bacterium; assembly: GCA_947488845.1. Taxonomy (GTDB): domain Bacteria; phylum Pseudomonadota; class Alphaproteobacteria; order Sphingomonadales; family Sphingomonadaceae; genus Parasphingorhabdus. The sequence goes on from CANLBM010000023.1 coordinate 12,256, forward strand.
CTCTCGGCGTTTACGCTGTCCGCAGAAACTTCGGTCACGACTTAATGTGCCGACTCCCAGAATATTCTCGGCCCATATTGTGGTGTGGCCAGCTTCAGATGATCGACCGGTTGGGACACTTTCTGCCGGATCAGCAGCAGGGGTATCCTCGTATGAGCGGCGATATGTCTGGCAACATTACCACATGACATATCATGAACCGCTCCCTTCCCTCTCGCAGACATTATGATCAGATCTGCCTGCTGATAATCCGCAATAAGGAGCATGTGCTCCCGGACGTCGCCTTCATTCTCGATAATAGCGCGTACAGCTATTTCCCCGCTCGCCAAACGGCGTTGCATACGGTCAAGATAGGCTCGTGCATTTTGCTCGTTATAGTTCTCGAGCTTCATCGTAAATTCATTGGCTTCGGCATCATGGAGGCCCGACACCATGATTTCGGGTTTTGGAATCACATGGACCAGAAGCAATTCCGCTCCATGCTTGCGAGCGATACGGACAGCAAACGGCAATACGCTCTCCGCGCGACATGATCCATCCAGGGGAACGATTAGTCGCCGATAGGAAATCTCATCATTATCTTTGGCTTCAGGCGGAACCAAAAGGAGAGATGCCGTGGTGTTGGTCAATACCATTTGCGTTGTTCTGCCCAATGCAGAACCGTTATATGAACTTTTTGGCGCGGCCATCTCGGATCCACATCTGGTTCCCATCGCAATCAGATTGTCGACATTTTCATCTGCCCAGCGGGAGATTTCCTCGCTGGCAACGCCATTGAGCAGGATCCGGTCCTTGTGGATGAAGGGATTGTCATCCGATTTCAGAATCCGCGAAAGATAGTCCTGCGCTTCGCGGATCTTGATCTGCCATTCAATCGGATCACTGGGACTGACTTCCGATAATCCGACTTGCAAAACATGTGCAAGCTTGACCGGGATGTCCAAGCCGGTCGCAACCGCCTTGGTATGACGTAATACACGGGATGCACTTGGCGAGTTGTCCATGCAGGCAACGGCACTCTTAAAAGTCTCTACACCGGGAAGCTTCTTGTTGGTGTCGACATCCAAACGAACACTTTTCTGGCGCAACTTTGGCTGGATTCTTGAGAAAGGCGGTTTAACCGACGAGGACTTCGACTGCATTTTCTGGATCCTTCTAAATTAATAGCGATCCCCCCGAATTTTACATAGCGATTCGGACCATTCCGCGTATTGACTCTGGTCAACTTCAAATGACTAATTTCTTGGAAATCCACCATTTGAACGCATCTCTGACGCATCAGACAAACGGTCCGTTGGCAATTTCATTCAGCTGTTCCCGGTTAAGGATCCTATGCAACTTGCCCTCACCGCTGCGACCTATAGCTTCAATGATTTTGTCATCTCGCAATCTTTTCATCGTCCGGCTGCAGGTCTCTGGTGCGATAGCAAGATAAGTGGCGATATCCTTCTGGGTCATCGGCAAATCGATGACCGGATCATCATGTCCAGCACTTCTGGTTTGCCGCGAAATCTGCTTCAGCAAGAAAGCAGCCAGCTTCGCCAAAGGACTTTGCAGCGAAAGAATGGCCATATGGTCTTGCACCATTTTTTCCTGGGCGTCGAACCAGCCCAGAAGCGTTTCACGGGCCGCTCGATTCTGCGGCAATTGCTCGTAAAATGTCTTGTAACTGATCGAAAGCAACCGTGTCATCGTCAACGTTTCTGCAGCATAGCGATATTCCTTGCCTCCGGTCAGACCCACAAAATCACCAGATGACGCAAAACCTACAATGATTTGCCGCCCGTCCTCGGTGACCTGGGATAATTTCATGGTTCCGCTGACAATCTCGAAAAAACACTCCGGCTTTCCGCCTTGCCGGAGAACCACCTGACCGGCAGCAACATTGTAAGCCTTCCGGTCGTCTATATCATATGGCCATTTGAAAAGGCTGGTTGCGCCTTCCATCATCTTGTCGAAGAGCATTGCCTGCTGAAGGAAAATCGCACCGGTTTTTGATTTTCTTGCCATATCGTTCATTCATGCGCTCGTATTCAAGAGGCGTTGACCGCCGGATGGCGGTTTCACGTCCTTGCTTTGCTTCTGATTCCCGGCAAGCCGCTGCATTACACCGAGCACGCTGTCAGGGCTGAGGCTTATGCTGTCAATTTTCCGATCCACCAGCCAATCGGCAAAACCGGACCGATCGGACGGTGCCTGTCCGCAAATTCCGCATTTCAGTTTGTGGCGGTGTGCGCCCGCGATCGCCTGCTCGATCATCGCCAGAACCGCCGGGTCCTCCTCGTCGAAATCGGCCGAAAGTATTTCGGAGTCCCGGTCCACTCCCAGTACCAGCTGGGTCAGGTCATTGGATCCGATCGAGAAGCCGTCAAACAGCTTCGCGAATTCGTCAATCAGCACAACATTGCTCGGGATCTCACACATGATGTAGATTTCAAGACCGTTCCGGCCACGCTCGAGACCGTTTTCCGCCATGACCTGCAAAACCCGCTGTGCTTCCCCGATCCTCCGGCAAAAGGGAATCATCACGATGACATTGGCCAGGCCCATTTCATCGCGGACCCGCTGCAATGCCCGGCATTCGAGTGCGAAGGCATCCTGATAGGCCGGGTGGATATAACGGGACGCGCCGCGAAATCCGATCATCGGATTGTTCTCGGCCAGTTCGAAATCCTGTCCGCCGAGCAGAGATGCATATTCATTCGACTTGAAATCGGACGTCCGGACGATGACCGGACGGGGATGGAAGGCGGCGGCAATGGTCGCCACCCCTTCGGCAAGGCGCGTCACAAAATAATCTGCTCCGCTTGCAAAGCCGGATGTCAGGGTCTCGATCTGCTTGCGAGTCCGCCGACTGCTGATCCGGTCCGGGGCCAGCAACGCCATGGGATGCGCCTTGATTTCATTGGCGATGATAAATTCGATTCGGGCGAGACCGACACCAGCCACCGGCAAGGCAGCAACCCGGAAGGCCGCGCCCGGATTGGCAATATTGACCATGATATCGGTATCGGGCTTCTCCAGCTTGCCGATATCGATGGTGTGTACGGTATAGGGGATGATGCCCTCTATCACCCTGCCGGTCATGCCCTGCGAACAGTCGACCGTGACCTCCTGTCCGTCGCTCAACAGCTGCCGTGCATTCGGGGCACCAACGATCACGGGAATTCCCAGTTCGCGGGCGACGATGGCCGCATGACAGGTTCGCCCACCATGTTCGGTGATGATCGCGGCCGATCGTTTCATTGCCGGTTCCCAGTCGGGCGTCGTGGCGGTGGCGACCAGCACATCGCCCTCTTCGACGGTTTCCAGCTCGCTGCTGTCCTTCACCAAACGGACCGGACCGCTGCCGATACGGTCGCCGACGGCCAGCCCCTCGACAATCAGCTTGCCTTCACCGCCGATATGAAATTGCGTCAACAGCCCGGCATCCGCCGACGCATGAATCGTTTCCGGGCGGGCCTGCAGGATATACAGATCGCCGTCCGGACCATCCTTGGCCCATTCGATATCCATCGGCGTCGGACGACCGTTCCTTTCACTATAATGAGTCTCGATGGCGATTGCCTGCCGGGCAAGTTGGACAATTTCAGGATCCGAAAGACAGGGCCTCATCTGATCCGATCGACGGACCTTCCGCCAGACGGTGGGTGCTTCGGCCTTGGCCGCAGCATAGACCAGCTTGACTTTTTTTCCGCCAATCCGGTGTCGCAGAACCGCTTTATGGCCGCTTTTCAACATCGGCTTGTGCACCAGAAATTCGTCCGGATCGGCGATCCCCTGCACGATCGCCTCACCCAGCCCCCAGACGCCGGTGATCATTACAATGTCACGGTTGCCGCTTTCCGTATCCAGCGTGAAAATTACCCCGGAGGAGGCCCTATCCGCCCGGATCATCCGCTGGATGCCAACCGACAAGGCAACATCCTTGTGCGCAAAACCCTTGTCTGTCCGATAGGAAATGGCCCGCTGGGTAAATAGCGAGGCGAAACACTGGCGGACCGCATCGACCAGGGCTTCTGTGCCGCGAATATTGAGAAAGGTCTCGTGCTGCCCCGCGAAGGAAGCGCCAGGCAAATCTTCCGCCGTTGCGCTGCTGCGCACCGCGACCGCCACGTTGCGACCATGCGCTTTGCCCAGCTTGCGGTACGCCTGCCGAATCTCTGCATCAAGTCCATCGGGCAATCTGGCTGTTGCAACCATTTCGCGAAGCTGAGCGGACATGTGCGATGCGGCGTTCATGTCAGACCAATCCGTTGAGACCAGAATTTGTTCCATGCCGGGCCACAAGCGGTTGCTTTCCAGCAAGTCCCGATACGCCTGTGCAGTAACGGTAAAACCTTCGGGAACCTGAATGCCGTCGGACAGCAATCCGGAAAGTTCGCCCAGCGAGGCATTCTTGCCGCCGACAAGGGGGATGTCGTCAAGGGTCAGGCTATCCAGCCACAATATGTAATTCTGTCCGGCCATGTGGTTCTCTCAAATCAGCCCCCCGGCAATCCCTCGAACCCAAAAAATATATGATGATTGATCAGGATCAATTCCAGCCTGTCTGGCACCAAGCCCCGGCCGGTGTCTTTACGTAATGTTTCGGAGCGCGGCGAACCACAGGCACCGGCCCGTCGCGAGTAGGGACCATTACGGATTTTCAGGGAAAATGGTTTCGCGCAGATTGACCGCAGGATGGACGAGAACCGGAAACAATATCGTGCGATGCAGCTGGATGGTCCCGGTCGGTCGCTCCGTGTGGTCGAGCGTGCCATGCCCGTGCCGGGTGCCAATGAAATGCTGATCAAGGTTCTTGCCTGCGGCGTTTGCCGCACTGACCTGCATATCGTCGATGGCGAAATTCCGGCTGCCAATTATCCCATCGTTCCGGGCCATGAGATCATCGGTCGGATCTTGCAGATTGGTGACAGAATAAATGATTTTGCCGTCGGGGACCGGGTTGCGTCCCCTGGCTGGGTTCAAGCTGTGGCCAGTGCAGCTATTGCCTGAGCGGTCACGAAAATCTCTGTGACCAACCCGAATTCACCGGCTGCACGCGTGATGGTGGATATGCCAGCCATGTCGTCGCAAATGCTCAATATTGCTTTGCAATTCCGGAACGCTTTTCCAATGTTGAAGCGGCCCCGCTGCTTTGTGCGGGACTGATCGGTTGGCGCTCCTTGAGACTAACCGGACGGGCGAAGACTATAGGATTTTACGGCTTTGGCGCGGCCGCTCATATTCTCGCGCAAATAGCTGTCTGGCAAGGGCGGAAGATTTACGCATTTACCAAATCTGGCGATTCGTCAGGTCAACAGTTTGCACTTGATCTCGGCTGTATCTGGGCGGGCGGTTCCGATGAACCGGCACCGGTCGCGCTCGATGCCGCCATCATTTTCGCGCCGGTTGGCTCACTCGTTCCGGCAGCTCTCCGTTCGGTGCGCAAGGGCGGCCGGGTGATCTGCGCTGGCATCCACATGAGCGATATCCCGGCCTTTCCCTATGCCGAACTCTGGGGTGAACGGGCGATCATGTCTGTCGCCAATCTGACCCGCGCGGACGGTACCGAATTTCTTGCCGCCGCCGATCAATCGGGCATCACACCCACGGTGGAGCGTTTTCCCCTCGACGACGCGAATGCGGCGCTCGAAAAACTCCGCGCCGGAGATCTCAACGGCGCCGCTGTGCTGGTGCCGGACTACAGGATCGTAAGACCTAGGTCGAACTGATGTACATGATGTAGACGTTCACCAGATAGACGGTGAACAAGGCGATACTAATCCATCCCACGGTGCGAAACAGTCTCGTTTGCGGGCGGTATAGCAATCCTATGATCACGACGCCGCTCATCACCATTGCCGCCATCGCGGTCGCGCCGTGTATCGGCGATGCCGAGTCCAGCAGCGGGCCGTCAAAATACAGCCCGTCTTCGACGGCGAGTATCAATATGTTGAACAGGTTGCTGCCCAGCAGATTGGCAATTGCCATATTCACCGATCCCTGCCGAAGCGCTGCCAGTGAAACCGCCAGCTCCGGCAGAGAGGTTGCGGCCGCGACCAGCACTGTCCCGACAAAGCTCCGGCCAATTCCCATTGTGTCCGCAATATTGGCCCCCAGAACAGGAAGGAGCAATCCTCCGATCAATATTGCGACAGCCGCGCCCAATACCCACAACTGCGCTTCTGAAAGCGAGGCTGCTGAAGGGGTTTTTACGGCCTCTTGCGCCGCACTGTCCCGTATATTCGCTTCGTAATTATAGATGGCTCGGGTCGCGATAAAATAGAGAAACACGATCAACAGCGAGGCCGCGCTGAAATGGTAGACTGCTGGACTGATACCCAGCCCACCCACCATGATTGTCAGGCCGGCCAACCCGAGCAGCATGATACCAAATCCAGCCGACAGAATATGAGCCTGTCGCGCTCTGCGGTAAACCGATTCTCCGCGCACCGCAAAATCAAGAACGACCAGCATAACCAGATTGAACACGCAGCTACCGAACACCGCCCCGACCGCGATATCGGGCGCATTGGCAATACTTACAGACGATATCCCGGCGGCAAGCTCCGGCAGCGATGTGATCGAAGCTAGCAGGATGAGGCCAACCCAGTTATCAGATAGCCCCCTTTTTGCAGCGATAATTTCAGCATTCTGGGTAAGTTTTGGCCCAGCGAGCAGAATCAGCAGTGCGCAGGCACCAAATAACACCCAATGAACGACCAGCGCCATCACGCGCGCCCCCCCCGACGAAATGATCGCTTCCTGTCCGATGAACCGGCCTCCCGCAAAATGCGATTGGCCGTTGGCTTCAAAACCTGGAGCAGCGCGAGCAGTAGCAAACCATAGCCGATGACTGCGAGAATTTCGAAGACCGAGAGCTTTGCAAAACCGAGGATGGAACGGGCCGGTTCGAACAGATAGATACCCATCATTATCACAGCCACTGCACCAAAGATCGCCAACAAAGCCTTGTTGTGATAATCGAACAACGACCGGAGCGAAGTACTGCTGCTACGGTTGGCCAGAATCAGGGCCAGCAGGCTGGCAATCAGCCCCAGGAAAGCCAGTGCACGGAGTTCCGGTACCGGCGTGCCTTGTTGAACGGCAATGACAACGCCAACCGTCAGGGCCCCCAGCGCCAGTCCCCCCTGAAATATGCTCCATATGACCATCGGCAGCGAGAATAGTCGTGCTTCGGGATGGCGCGGCGGACGATGCATGATTTTCTCATCTTCCTCTTCGGCTTCAAAAACCAGAGCGCAGGCCGGATCGATTACCATCTCAAGCAAAACGATATGGATCGGACCAATCAGCATCGGCAATCCGAACATCAGTGGCAGAAGCGCAAGCCCGGCTATCGGGACATGTGCCGCGAAGATGAACTCCATCGCCTTGCGGATATTATCATAAATCCGGCGCCCAAGCCTGATTGCACTGACGATCGCGCTGAATTCGTCATCGAGGAGCACCAGTGAGGAAGCCTCCCGCGCCACATCGGTTCCCCGTCGGCCCATCGCGATACCGACATGGGCGGCCTTGAGCGAGGGAGCGTCATTCACCCCGTCGCCGGTCATCGCCACCACTTCGCCATCTTTTTTCAATGCCTGGACCAGTCGCAGCTTCTGTTCGGGCATGATGCGCGCAAAAATATTGGTTGATCCGAGCTTTTTGCCCAGTTCTTCATCGTCGATTTCGGAAAGCTCGTCACCGCTGATCAGATTGGCGCTTTCTATCCCCGCATCGGCAGATATCGACCTGGCCGTGGCTGCGTGATCACCCGTGATCATCACGACGCGGATGCCGGCATCATGACATTGGCTGATTGCCTTAGGAGCGCTTGCACGAAGCGGATCTGCAAGACCAATCAGTCCGGCAAATGTGAAGCGGCAGTCAAGCAGATCGGAGTGTTGCTCCACTGATTTCGTCCGGGCTGTTGCGACTCCCAGCACTCTAATGCCTTTTGCTGCCATGTTTTCAACGGCCTGAACCACTTTCTTCCGTTCGGAGTCCGGCAGGCGGCATAGTTGCGCAATGGCTTCCGGTGCGCCTTTGGTCGCAAGAAGCCTGCTCTCGTCAGATGATCCATCTCGCCAGATATTGGTCGTGGCCAGCAAATCCGGCCGGATGCCGAAATGCTGGTCCAGTCGCCAATGATCTTCTCCGGACTTGTCTTCCTCCAGCAACAAGATGGACGCCGCCGAGTGGATCGCGATATCCATCGGATCCGCAGGATCTACCTCGCTGGCCCAAAGGCCTGCCTTGAGCAAGGGTTGAAAGGCCTCGGGGATATTTTCGCTTCTATCGACCGTGAGACTTTGACCATCGGGCAGCCACAACGAGGCGACCGCCATCTGGTTTTCGGTCAGAGTCCCGGTCTTGTCCGTGCACAATATCGTTATCGAGCCAAGAGTTTCGATCGCAGCGGACCGGCGGGTCAGCACATTGGCCTTGGATATGCGCCACGCCCCCATGGCCATGAACGTAACGAGCACGACCGGAAACTCCTCAGGCAGCATCGTCATCCCGATGGCTATGCCCGCCAGCACAGCATCAAGCCATCCACCGCGAAAAAATCCGTAAAGCAAGGTCACCGAAGCTGCGACCAGGATGCCGCCGATACCCGCCAGCTTCACTATGAGGCCGGTCTCTCTGCGCAATCGCGGCGCATCGGACTTGATGCCGGCCAGATGCCCGCCAATCTGACCGAGTTGTGCCTGTCCGCCAATCGCGAAAACCCTCCCAACCCCGGACCCGCGGACGACCAGAGTTCCCGAAAAAACCTCCGCATCGCTCTCTTTGTGCACCGCGAGAGATTCCCCTGTGAGCAGCGACTCATCGATTTCCAGTTCGGTGGCCGAAAGCAGCATGGCATCAGCGGCGACCCGGTCTCCCTGTTCCAATATGATGATATCCCCCACCACGACCTCGCGCCCGGGGATGCGCTGCCTTTCACCATCGCGAATGACCTGCGCACGTGGACTCGACAAGTCGCGCAGAGCCGCCAGAACCCGCTCGCTGCGTGTTTCCTGAATGACCGATATCGCAACGGAAAATGTAGCGAAGCAGAGCAGGAGAATCGCTTCTACCCTGTCTCCGAGTAGCAAATAGGCAAAGCCTGCAGCCAGCAACAAGGCCAGCATCGGTTCACGCAAAACCTCGCCGACTATCCAAAGGATGGAGCGTTCGTCGTGATGGGGTAATTCATTGGGTCCGTCGCGCAAGTACCGCTCCCGGACCTGCTCGCCGGATAGCCCCATTTGCGCATGATCACCTGGTGCAGATACTATTTGCATCTATGATTCCCCGGAATGAGTGGCTTCCTTTCACAAATCATTTCTTCAAGGTCCGCCCCGGTTCGAAACAGCATATGCCAGTGCACCAGATCGAATGGACCGAGCAGATCAATGGCCTGCCCTTGAATCGCCATTTGCCGCTTCCTACGTCGCGGCGACCGCAGCGTGGTTTCCCCATGGACATTCACATATTTGATCGAATTCATGGAGAAGGCACGGATTGTTCCAAGCCACACTTGTGATTTTCAGCTACGCGTTTCCGGGACTGCCGGTGATACGTAAACTCCCTGATATTCATTTATCCCAATCACCGTTGATGCTTCCACCGACATGCCAAGGTCGACCGAACGCGATCCAGGAATAGGCTCATAGAAAAATGCGGGGCTGTCCGTGAATCCGGTATCGCTACGTAGAATCCACGAATGCGGAACCGCCCGATGTCCGGTAATATAATAGTCAGGAAGCGATTTTGGCCGCCCAATGCGGCATCGCTCGTAACCAGTCTGCCTGAGTTTGGCGTGCGTATTTTCGCCTGCAACACAAAGGAGGATGAAGATGACCGGTTTGGGATTACCAATATTCGACAAAGCCATTCAGGATGCCAATCGCTGGGTAAACGACGTCATGGATGAGCTGGACTGGGAGGACAAGCATCGCGCCTTCACCCTGCTGCGTTCCACGCTTCATGTTCTCCGCGACCGTTTGCAGATCAATGAGAGCGCGCATTTCGCCGCACAGCTGCCAACGCTGATGCGCGGCATATTTTACGAAGGATATCAGCCCGCAAAGTCAGCCCCCCTGATCCGGCACAAGGACGAATTTGTCGACGCTGTCATGGCCGCATTCAACGACGCGCCGAAAGACAATCCCGAACGGATTGTCGGCGCTGCGCTCGATGTTATCGCCGACTATATTTCGGAGGGCGAGATGGATGATGTAAAGGCCAGCCTGCCCAAGGAAATCCGGGACCTGTGGTATTGAACGCCGATGAACAAGCCCATTCACTGGAACAAGCCACCGCGCTCGCCTTCGGAAGAACTGGTCACGGCTTTGCGGGATCATGCCGAACTGCTTCCCCCGCCCGAAAGCCAGTCGGATTTCGGCAAGTTTTTTGATCGTTACGGCGATGCGCAAGTCGTCCTCCTGGGTGAAGCGACGCATGGCACATCCGAGTTTTACAGCGCGCGCGCCGCAATCACGCGGAGGCTGATCGAAGAACATGGCTTCACGGTCGTCGCGGTGGAGGCTGACTGGCCCGATGCGGCGCGCATAGACGGCTATGTCCGCCATCATGATCCGCGACCGAGACGCGGCGACAGCTTTGTCCGTTTTCCAACCTGGATGTGGCGCAATCATGAAGTGCTGGCCTTCTCCGACTGGTTGCGGGATTATAACGAGCATCAATCGGAGGAGCGCCAGGCCAGTTTCCACGGGCTTGATGTCTACAGCCTGAGCGAGTCGATTGCATCGGTGCTGGAATATCTCGATTCTGTCGATCCTGACGAAGCCGCGAAAGCCCGCTGGCGCTATGGTTGCCTGACACCATGGCAGGATCATCCGACCGATTACGGCAAGGCAGTGGTGCATCAAGGGCTTGGCGATTGCGAAGAAGCGGCGCTCGACCAGCTTCGGCGCCTGTTCGAAAACCGGCTCGACTATTTGCACGAAGATGGCGAAAAATGGTTTGATGCTGCCCAGAATGCGCGGATCGTTACAGCGGCCGAGCGCTATTATCGTTCGATCTACGAAGGCGGGCCGGCATCCTGGAACCTGCGGGACCGACACATGTTCGATACGCTGCAAGCGCTGATCGCCCATCGCGGTGTCGGCACGAAGGCGGTTGTATGGGCGCATAATTCCCATATCGGCGATGCTTCCGCGACGGCGATGGGCTGGCGCGGCGAATTCAATATCGGTCAATTGTGCCGCATCGCCTATGGCGATGACGCGGTGTGCATCGGTTTTGGCACCGACAATGGCACGGTCGCAGCCGCAAGCGATTGGGGAGCCGACATGCAAATCAAGACTGTGCGCCCTGCCCGGCCCGACAGCTATGAATCTGCTTTTCGCCTGACTGGCTATGCGCGGTCGCTCACCGACTGGCGCGGTCGCGATCGCCAGAAGCTGGCCCATATTCTGCGCGAACCTTTGCTGGAACGCGCCATTGGTGTGGTTTACCGCCCCGAAACCGAACTGCTCAGCCACTATTTCGAAGCAATATTGGCCGACCAGTTTGATGCCTATGTCTGGTTCGAAACCACCAAGGCGATCACCCCGCTGGGGCATGAAAAACCGCGCGGTGCGCCGGAAACCTATCCCTTTGGTCTATAAGGAAAAAGCGATGGCCGATGATATCTCCCATGCGGTTCACACGACAGAAGTCGAGATACCGCCGGTCGGGATAAAGGCGATCCTGACGGTACCGGAAAACGCGACCGCGATGATCATCTTCGCGCATGGCAGCGGCAGTGGCCGGCTGAGCCCGCGCAATAATTATGTCGCGGCGGCGCTGCGTGAAGACGGGTTCGCGACGCTGCTGCTCGACCTGCTTACGCCCGAAGAAGAACAGGACCGCACCAATGTTTTTGACATCGAGTTGCTGGCAGAGCGCCTGTCAATGGCAGCGCGCTGGATCAGGGAGCAGCCAGCTTTTTCCGAAATTCCGATCTGCTATTTTGGCGCCAGCACCGGTGCCGGTGCGGCGCTCGTGGCGGCGGCGCGTGACGAACCGAAGGTTGCTGCGGTCGTCTCCCGCGGCGGACGCCCGGATCTGGCGGGGCGCTGGCTGGACCATGTCCATGCCCCGACCTTGCTGATCGTCGGTAGTCTCGATGGTCAGGTAATCGATCTCAACAAACAGGCGCTTGATGTCCTGCAATGCCCGAAACGCATGACCATTGTCACGAGTGCGGGCCATTTGTTCGAGGAACCCGGAACGCTGGAAGAAGTCATTGTTCATGCCAGCGCCTGGTTCAGTGCGCACCTCGAGTAGCAATCAATAGGAGAGCATATGGACCGGTCACCATTGCCGTTTGAAAACAGAGAGGATGCCGGTCGGCGACTGGCCGAAGAATTGCGAAAGCGTAACTATGAAAATCCGGTGATACTGGCTCTTCCGCGCGGCGGCGTGCCGGTAGCTTACGAAGTGGCCAGGGTCCTTGAAGCTCAGATGGATCTGCTGTTCGTCAAGAAAATCGGCGCACCCGGCTGGCCCGAATATGGGATCGGAGCCGTTGTCGATGGCGCCAACCCGCAAATCGTCCTGACCGAGGAGATCGTTCGCCAGATCCGGCCCAGCTCCGACTATATCGAGGCCGAGACACAACGGCAGCTTAAGGAAATCGCCCGGCGCCGGTCGATCTATCTTGGGGACCGCCAGCCGATCGACCTGAAGGACAGAACGGTAATCATCGTGGACGACGGCATTGCAACCGGCGGAACGGTCAAGGCCGCGCTCAAGGGTGTGCGCAAGAACAAGCCTCGGAAAATTATCCTGGCGGTACCGGTTGCCCCGGCAGAAACGCTGGAAGAATTGAGCGACCAGAGCGATGAAATCATCTGCCTTTACACACCTTATCCGTTTGGAGCTGTAGGTGCCTTCTATCGCGATTTTAACCAGACCGACGACAGCGAGGTCATCTCGTTGATGTCCCAGATGCAGACTTGATGTAGATTTCCGAAGCGCCCACCCCTGAAATTTCCTTCGGTTCGGGAGAGAAGTCAAAGCATCAACCGTCCACTTCTTTTCGACCCCTTCGCTGCGGTATTTCTGCATTTTTCAAGGCAACCTTCGCGCGATGATCAGGCATATTCCCGCAGATCGTGGATATTGATACCGTCCTCCATGCTGATCTGCCAGATCGAATGGTTGGGAATTTCGATCCAGTCTTCATGGGTCACTGGCTCTGACGCGACTACAATCGCGCGATATTCAGTATCGGGATCGTGATGAATGTGGGGAAAGCCGCAAATCTCGCAATCATATACGCCCTTGCGGTCGACAAAATAGAGGCTGCGGTTGAACCGGGTGCCGACGAGTCGCTCTCCATCTGACAAGATGATGTTGAGGTCGAGCCTTTTGCCCGGTGCATGGGTTTCGGCGAGCGTGGCAATGTCGCGCACCAGTCTTTCCATCGCGCCCAACAAGTCATGATCGGGATCAACGGTTCCGTCGTCGATTAGGCTCAGGAAATAGCGAAAAACATGCTCGCTATCCGTTTGGCCCTTTATCGCATTGCGATGCCTGACACCCATATGATCAAGCAGGACAGGTCCTATGTTGGCAAAGCCGGGAACCGTGCCATTATGGGCAAACACCCATTTTCCGTCGCTGAACGGGTGGGTATTTTCAATAGCCGCACCACCCACGGTTGCCCGGCGCACATGAGCGATGACAAGACGCGAATAGGCCTTCGCCGCGGCTCGCGCAAAATGTTCGCCGTGATAGGCAGCCCAGGCCTGACGTTCTATGTCGGGGCCGTCTTCGTCAAATGTGGCAACGCCCCAGCCATGTGCATGGTCATAGCCGGAAAGATCAGAAAGGCTCTGGGCGATAAGAGCATTTTGCGCATGCACAAGCGTGCATTCCACCTTGGTAGGCTCGGTAGCGTAAAATCCATAGAGTCTGCACATTAGATGATCAGCGTCAATTTCCAGAGAAGAATTCGCACTATGATAACAGCTTAACCAGGTGGCCATCATGACCAAGATCAATCACGGACTATTTAACGCCTTTCGAGAGGATCACGCGGTTCTCGGGCGCAGGCTTCACGAACTGCGTTCATTGGTCATGTCCGGCGATGTTGGCGGCTTGAAAACCGCGGCGCTAAATCTCGACAAGGCGGCAGGCGGGCACATCGCCTTTGAAGAAGAGGATTTTTACCCTGCCCTGAAAGCCTTTCTCTCTGCCGATGAAGTGGCCGGCATGTATGATGAACATTCCCATGGTGCGGCGACGCTCGCCGCTATCACCGAACTTGATCCGGATATGCCACTGCAAGCCTCGCAAAGGCAGCATCTACTCGACCGTTTAGACGAGATGGAGCAGCATGTTTCGGAATGCGGCGAGCTTTTTGGCGCAATGGGTGGGTTGGATGATGCCGCCAAGGACAATTTGATGGAGCGCCTGCAATATTGGCGAAAGCTTGCGCCGACGTGGACCGGATTTGCGGCCAGCCATTCCAGATAATGGATATGCTGGCGCCAACTTCAAAACAGCAAGACCGGTGTGCGCCCTGGCCGATAAAGCCTGCGATTGATATCGAACTGTCGCAAGACACCAGACAACGGATCAAAATTCTTGCAAGCAAGCAGCTCAGAAATTTCCCGCGCTTAAACGATGCTTCGATATTCGGTGAACATGTCAGCGCTGGATATGAAGTGGGTCCTCTTCTGTTGCTGGAGGACCATCGCGGCATTGAACTGATGCCGGATGATCGCGTCGCGAGCCATGAATATCGAATGCTCGCGCTGGCGCGGGATGAGGATTTCCTTTTGATATCCCGGCCCAGGATACAATCGTTCGAAGCCTATTCAAGAGAGGTTTTCGTCCGTGATGGGCCGCATATAATTGAGGTTGATCGTTGTGACAGCCGCTTGCGTGTTCCGCTTGCGGCTGCATGCCTTAACAATGAACAAGCCTTGTCAAAGCTCGCGACGGCAACTGCCAGCGCCGGGACGCTCAATATCTGTCCCTATCTGTCGACGGGCCATGACTGGCTGCTGGCCGCTGAAATTGCCCGGCGCTCCGGATGCCCGGTACAGATTTGTGCGCCGCTCCCGCAGCTTTCCCGGCTTGTTAACGACAAGCTGTGGTTTGCAAGCCATGTAAAAATGGTCCTCGGAAAAGACTCCGTGCCGCCAACCTATTCCGTATATGGTCCGGCCGCAGCGGTAGCGATATTGAGCAAGCTTGCCCGCAGTCATGCACGACTAGTCATCAAACTGCCGGCCAGTGCCGGTTCGATGGGCAATCTGGTACTGGAGAGTGATTATGTTCGGTCTCTTGCATCAAGGGAATTGAGGGACGAATTGCTTGAGCGACTGCACGCGATCGGCTGGCGTGATCGCTTTCCTATTTTGATTGGCGTGTGGGAAGTTGCAGCATTGGCAAGCCCTTCGGCACAAGTCTGGATACCCCGAGCCGGGCAAGGAGTGCCATTGATCGAGGGAATTTTCGGACAAATATTGTCTGGTGAAAACCAGTCGTTCATCGGCGCAGCCGCCATTGACTTGCCGCAACCGTTGGAAACACGCTTCTATCAGGAGGCACTTGAAATCAGTTATTATTTCCAGTGCCTCGGCTTCTTCGGACGCATGAGCCTCGATGCTTTGCTGACCGGCCGGGATTTGAACAATGCCACTCTGCACTGGATCGAATGCAATGGTCGATGGGGCGGCGTTTCCATTCCCATGACCGCAGCACGCAATTTGCCGGGCATTGGTAGCTCGGCCGAGTTGCTGGTTGTGCAGCGCGTGTTTCGTGACAGCAATATCGCCGGTTTTGAAACGCTCCTGAAGAATGTTTCCTCCTGGACCTATGCCAGCGACAAGGGAGAAGGCGCGGTGTTCCTCGAGCCTACGGACGATTTCCAGCAGAATGTGACATTTTTCGTGGTTGCACCTTCGCAGACCGCCGCTGAATCTATCGGATCGTCCGTGCTGCGGGCAGTGGAGCCAGGCGCGGCTCGCTCCGTCCAATGATCGAATAGGCTGCTCTTTCGTTCAACGAAGCAGGTCTCGCAAAATTCACTATATTGTTATTTGTCTCGCCGGGACAGAACAGACGGGGGGTCAGGGAGCGCCGCTCCGGCGAGACGCCCTATGATTTCCCGAAAAGTCGGTCAAAGGAAATTCGGAATTATACTTACCAGGAAATATCCCTAGAAATGTCCCTAGAAATGTCCCTGTACTCCTGCACGGCACACCCTCCCTTTGGGCCCTCTGTTCGATGCGACGACGCAAAGATTGGCAGGACGGCTCAAAAGCACCCGTATTTCTGCGTATTTCGGTTTCTTGCGAAATATTTCATTGATGCATCTTTGAACGCGTCTTCGAGGATCTGGAGGCTGTCATGGCTAAGCCTATCACCGTCCGTAATGCGGCCATTGTCATGGCTGTGCTGACTTGGGCACCTGTTGTCACACTCGAAGCGGCGGACATGGTTACGAACGATCAAGATGGCAGGCAAGACCCGGATCAGATGTGTGACCGTTCCCCGGACTGCAGTAGGATTGTCGACCCCGAAATCGAACCCGGTCAGGATCAGAGCGTCGAACCGAGCAAGATCATCGATCCCGGTTTTGAACAGCAAACGGAACCGGATCATATACGCGTGATTGATCCGGGCATTGAACCAGTCGAGAGCACTGAAGAAAACCGCCTCATCGATCCGCCCGAGAAAGCCAGGCCGGACAGCAGCCGCAATCAGGAGAGCACGAGCCGGTGACACATTCCGGTGCACTGCTGCTCTTCTGCCTGAATGGCAGCCGCAAGCTTGGCGTTGCGGTAGCGGATCAGCTCGGATGGCCGCTTAGTGCGCACGAGGAACGTGAATTTGAAAGCGGCGAACATAAGGCCCGACCGCTGGTAGAAGTCGGCGGCAGGGATGTTTATTTGCTTCATCATCTGGAAGGCGAACCATCATTACCCGACCACGCCACGCGATCGGCCAATGACAAGCTGATCAGGACACTTTTTTTCATTGGCGCCCTGAAACAGGCCGGTGCGCGGTCGGTAACGGCAGTGACGCCCTATTTGCCTTATGCGCGAAAGGATCGCCGGACAAAGTCCAGGGATCCGGTGAGCATGCGCTATGTAGCCAGCCTGTTTGAAGCCATGAGCACAGATGCGCTGGTTACCTTGGATATTCACAATCTTGCCGCTTTTGAAAATGCGTTCCGGAGCTGCCGCGCAGAGAATCTGACAGCGGCAGAGATAATCGCAGATGCGATGATCGGGACGCTGGGCGATGAACCGGTCACGATTGTGTCGCCGGATGCCGGCGGACAAAAAAGGGCGGAGCTGTTTCGCGTCGTGCTGGAAAAGAAAAGCGGAAGGCCGGTTGGAAACGCCCTGCTGGAAAAACATCGCAGCGGGGATGTCGTTACGGGTTCGCTTTTCGCTGGCAATGTCCAGGGTCGCACAGCCATCATCATCGACGATATGATCAGTAGCGGCGGGACGATCATGCGCGCGGTGAAGACATGTCGTAAAAATGGTGCGGCTCGCGTGTTCGCAGCGGCAACGCACGGCTTGTTCAGCAAGGGCGCCCATCAGTTGTTTCAGCAAGACGGACCCGACCGCACATTCGTGACCGACAGCGTCACAATTTCAGCGGCCGAGGATTCGGAACGATTGCAGATCATATCCGCTGCACCCTTGCTGGCGGATGCGATTGCCCGTCTCAGCAGCGGCGCGCCATTTTATGATCTGGTACCTTATAACTGACGACAAGCATATTTGGCGACCAGCTTCAGGCAATCGACCGTCTGCTCTCGCCGATATTCTGCGAGTTCCGGCTGGTATCGGATATGTTCGATCGCAAGCCGGGCACGAACACAACCGTGCAGACCCGCGTAAAAAGCGAGCAAGCGCTTGCTGATATCGACCTCCAGTCGGCGGGTTAGCTCTGCCACGAGCAACGGATAAATCCACGGAGCACCAAGCCTTTCGCATTCGAGGCCAAGATCGACGATCTCCTCGAACGGATCGTGCCAGCGCAGATTGTCGTTGAATTCCAATCGGTCAATCAACCGGACCGGAGGACCAAGGTGGACATGCTCGGGCCGCAAGTCACCATGACAATCACGGATCCAGCCTTGCTCAACCCGGTCGAGGATCAAATCCTGATTGTCATTCAGAAGACTGCGGACGGTCGTGAGTATCGGTTCGACAAATGTTGGCACCAGTCCGAAATCAGGATTTCGCAAGGACTGCTCGTTACGGTCGAGCAAGGAACGGATATTGGCGATAGCCTCGGTTTCTTCCGTCGACACTATCTCGGTTTGCCGGTAAAATTTAGCCAATGTTTCTGCCAAATCCGAAATATGCTGAGCGGTCACCGTTTCGGCGGGAATGGCTTGATCGAGAAGCTGCTCTTCGTCGAGGCGGCGCATGACCACCAGCCACTCAACCGGCTCACCGGACCCACCGATCCGGAAACCGCCATCCGGATCGACCGTGACCGGGGTGACATCCAGATAGATGTCGGGAGACATGACCCGGTTCAGGGTCAGTTCCTTGAGGCAGTTCTTTTGCCGCTGGGCCAGAGTCAGATTATCGAGAAGATCGAGCTTCATCGGCTTTTTCATCTTGTAAGCCCTGTCGCCGATCAGGAACACGAACGACATATGGCTTTCAATCAGCTTCAGCGAACGGCCGGACTGACCATAGCTCGACGGATCCAGCAGGAAACTCATCAGCGCGGGATCCACGACATTTTTTTCTTCCCGAAATACCGAAATATCCGGTCGCCCCGATTTCACGGGCGGATCCTGATTCGAAACAGGCGGATCATTGTGCAAATTTTTGGCCGTATTTCATTCCTCTCGTGCTGCGATATTGCCTATTCGGATATCCCGTGACTGTCGTTCCGTAACATTACGGAATGGCAGCAACCTGTCTCGGGTCCATCATTGTACCGGTATCGGAGGCAGCGCTCGTGATTGAATGCAGGATAGACGGAGAACCGGTTTCGGCAGAATGCGGAGCAACCATATTGGAAGCCGCTTCCCGCGCCGGGATCGAAATTCCGGCAATCTGTCATGACGGGCGCTGCGCTTCGACCGGTTCATGCCGGATGTGTCTGGTCGAAATCCAGGGAAAAGAAGGCCTGTTCACAGCCTGTCAGACGAAAGCGGAAGACGGCATGTGGGTTGCGACCCGCAACTCCGAACTCGACAAATATCGCAAGACCGAACTCAAATGGTACGCCGCCCATATTTCACCGGCAGCTTTCGCCGCACATCCCGATAAACCGCTCCACCGGATGATGCGCAGGCATGGTGTGAAACCGGCAGGCAAAGCGGCAAAGCCTGACGAAGTGGATTGCTCCATGCCGCAAATGCGGGTCGACATGAGCCAGTGCATAGATTGTTTGCGCTGCGTCAATATCTGCGAGCAAATACAGGGCGAAAGCGTCTGGCACGAGATATCGCGAGGAGACCGGAGCCAGATCGTACCGAAGCGCGGCGCGCTGCTCTCGGAGGGTGGCTGCGTCGCTTGCGGTGCCTGTGTCGATAGCTGCCCGACAGCCGCACTGACCGACGCCAC
Source organism: uncultured Sphingomonadaceae bacterium (assembly GCA_947488845.1). Lineage (GTDB taxonomy): Bacteria > Pseudomonadota > Alphaproteobacteria > Sphingomonadales > Sphingomonadaceae > Parasphingorhabdus. The sequence continues at coordinate 31,809 of CANLBM010000023.1, forward strand.
CGGCGGACAGGCCGAAAGCTGGGAGCGAACCACCTGCGCCTATTGTGGTGTCGGCTGTGAACTGGAATATGGCTTGTCATCGGGCGATATTGTCGCATCGCGGCCAGCAGCGGGGAGACCGGTCGCCAAGGGACATGCCTGCGCCAAAGGACGCTATAGCGTGGGCTTTACGCATAGCGAAGACAGGATATTGCAGCCGCAGGTTCGCGTCGGGAATGACTGGCAACCGACTTCATGGGACAAGGCGCTGGGCAGCGCAGCATACCGATTGACTGCGATAATCAAGGAGCATGGACCCGACGCAATCGGCATATTGGCTTCATCCCGCTCGACCAATGAAGACAGCTATCTTGCCCAGAAATTTTCCCGGATAGTGATCGGCACCAATAATGTCGATTGCTGTGCGCGGGTCTGTCACACGCCAACCGCCGCGGCGATGAAGGCAATATTAGGTGCCGGGGCGGCGACCAACAGTTTCGATGATATCGAATGCGCATCGACGATATTGGTGGCGGGCGCAAATCCGCTGGAATGTCATCCGGTGATTGGGGCGCGCATCCGGCAACAGATTCTGCACGGAGGCAGCAAGCTGATAGTGATCGACCCGCGCCGGACCGGGCTTGCCGAAATTGCCACCGTCCATCTCGCGCTCAAGCCGGGAACCGATATCGCACTGCAAAATGCGATCGCGCACGTCATAATAGCGGAAAACCTGCACGACCCGGATTTTATCGCGGCTCGTGTCGAGGATTTTGACGCTTATGCCGAAAATGTCTCGGACTGGAGGCCGGAACGCGCCGCCGAAATATGCGAAGTCCCCGCTGAGGACATCCGGACGGCAGCCCGCATTTATGCAAGCGAAGGCCCAGCCTATTGTGCACATGGACTTGGTATAACCGAACATGTGCAAGGAACCGAAGGCGTGATGGGGCTGGTCAATCTCGCGCTGATTACCGGAAATATCGGCAAGCCTGGCACGGGGATAAATCCGCTGCGAGGCCAGAATAACGTGCAGGGCACAGCGCATATGGGCTGCGATCCGGGGATATATGCCGGCGCGCAGCCGGTGAAGGAAGCGCGCAAGGCATTTGAACAGGCCTGGGACGTGAAATTACCGGAGAAACAGGGGCTCCATCTCATGCAGATGATGGATGCCGCTGCCACTGGCAAACTCAAGGCGCTGATCGTGATCGGTTACGACATCGCCGCTACTCTTGCAAACGAGAGCGAAACCGCCAGGGCGCTGTCAAATATCGACCTGATCATCGTCGTCGATCTTTTCAAAACCGAGACGGCAGAACGGTTCGGACATATCTTGCTTCCCGCTGCATCCAGCTTTGAAAAAGACGGTAGCTTCATGAACGCCGAACGCCGTATCCAGCGGATTCGCAAACTGGTTGACCCGCCGGGCACGGCGCGGGCGGATTGGCAGATCATTTGTGATCTGGCCAAGCATATGGGGCACAAACAATCCTTCACCTATGGTTCGCCAGAAGCAGTCTGGGACGAAATCCGCGACGTCTGGCCAGCCGCAGCCGGGATCAGCTACGATCGGCTGGATAGCAGTGGACTGCAATGGCCCTGCCCGGACGAGGATCATCCCGGCACCACCATATTGCACCAGAAAACCTTCCCGCATGGACCGAGAGCGCGGTTGAGACCCCTGCACTTCCGGCCATCGCCAGAGGTCGCCGACAAGGACTTTCCGATCCTTTTGTCCACCGGCCGCAACCTCTATCAGTTCAATGTCGGAACAATGACGCGCCGGTCGAGCCTGTTGCAGTTGCGCGCAACCGACAGGCTGGATATCTCTCCGCAGGATGCTGCTGACCTGGGAATTTCCGAGGGTGAGACGGCAACCATCCAGAGCCGCTACGGTTCGGCAACACTACCGGTCCATATCGAGAATGGCATAAGAAAAGGCCGCGCCTTTACGACATTCCATGATCCCGCACGCCATAGCAACCGGGTCACCGGCCCGCACCGGGACCGGATGGTGGGTGCGCCCGAATATAAGCTGACGGCGGTGCGGATTGACCGCAACCAAGCGCAACCGGCGACGTCTGATGCATCATGATGCTCGACAGGAAGGGAGCCTCCCGTGAAAGACCAACCCCTGCGTAAATCACAAGCCATGCGTAACCGGGCCAATATGCCCGATTATGACCAGACTGCCGCAGAATTTTCATGGGACAAGGCCCGCGAGTCCATGGGCGGCCCTGTTCCCGGCATGCTCAACATTGCCTATGAAGCAGTGGATCGGCACGTCGCCGAAGGGCGCGGCAGCGTAACAGCGCTGCGCTGGGTCGCACGCGATGGCACCCGGCGGGAATATAATTATTCGGAAATGAAGACGGAGACGGACCGTTTTGCGAGGCTGTTGCAGGATCTGGACGTAAGGCCAGGCGACAAGGTCTTTTCGCTACTTGGCCGGGTGCCGGAACTCTATTTTGCCGCACTCGGCAGTTTGAAAGCCGGCGCGATATTCTGTCCGCTTTTTTCGGTATTCGGGCCGGAGCCTGTGCGGGCCAGGATGGAAATTGGCGAAGCCAACGTCCTGGTTACGCGCCAGAAGGACTATCTCCGCAAAGTCGCTCCGGTCCGTGCCGCCCTGCCCTCGTTGCGCCATGTGCTGATTGTCGACGCCGATGATGGCGCGCCTTCCGATACGCTGGATCTTGGCGCCTTGCTCGACAAAACGCCCGCAGATTTTGAAATTGCCGAAACCCGCCCGGATGACATGGCCTTGCTGCATTTCACCAGCGGGACCACGGGCAAGCCAAAGGGGGCGTTGCACGCTCACGAGGCTGTTGTCGCCCATCAGGCGACCGGTCGTATCGCGCTCGATCTCAGGCCCGGCGACATTTACTGGTGCACCGCCGATCCCGGCTGGGTCACCGGCATGTCTTATGGCATCATTGCACCGCTAACCAATGGCGTGACAATGCTTATTGATGCCGGCGAGTTCGACGCAGAGGCCTGGTATGAGCTGCTGGAATCCGAAAGCGTGAATGTCTGGTACACGGCCCCGACCGCCATCCGGCTGCTGATGATGGCAGGCGATGACCTGCCCCGCGCGCGCGACCTTTCCGCTCTGAGATTCCTCGCCAGCGTCGGCGAGCCGCTCAATCCCGAAGCTGTCATCTGGAGCAACCGTATTTTTGGAAAACCCTTTCACGATAACTGGTGGCAGACCGAGACCGGCGGCATCATGATCTCCAACTATGCGTCGATGGATGTAAAGCCGGGATCCATGGGCAAGCCACTGCCCGGTATCGATGCCGCGATCGTGGAAGTTCAGGATCGAGGGGAGGAAGAAGGTCTGACATTTCTGGGCGCGCCGATGACGACCGGGCATCTAGCTCTGAAATCCGGATGGCCTTCGATGTTCCGCGGTTATCTCAATGAAGAGGCGCGTTATCAGGCCTGTTTCAGGAACGGCTGGTATCTGTCCGGAGATCTCGCAAGGTGTGACAGCGACGGTTATTTCTGGTTCGTCGGGCGCGCTGATGATGTGATCAAGTCATCGGGGCATCTGATCGGACCCTTCGAGGTCGAAAGCGTGCTGATGGAGCATCCTTCCGTAGCCGAGGCAGCGGTGATTGGCGTTCCTGACCAGCGCGCAGGCGAGATTGTGAAGGCCTATGTCCTGCTCAACCCGGATCATAAGCGAGATGATGCCCTGCACAAATCCCTGCTCGGCCACGCACGCAAAAGACTCGGATCGGCAATAGCGCCACGCGAGATTGTCATTGTGGATGACCTGCCGCGAACAAAATCGGGTAAAATCATGCGCCGGCTGTTGAAAGCGCGCGAACTGGGGTTACCCGAGGGTGACCTTTCCACTCTGGAAAAGGCATCCTCATGACCGGAACCAAATTGCGCCTTGATCACGACCATTGCCGGCTTCTGCTCAAACAGATGCTGCGTGTCCGGCGGTTCGAGGAAAAATGCGCCGAACTTTACACCAGGGAAAAAATCCGCGGATTCCTCCATCTCTATATCGGTGAAGAGGCCGTCGCGACCGGCATCATGCAGGCTCTTGGTGAAGAAGACGCTGTGGTCGCAACCTACCGCGAACATGGCCATGCTTTGCTGCGCGGCGTGCCCGCGGGTGAAATCATGGCGGAAATGTATGGCAAGCAGGAAGGGTGCAGTCGCGGACGCGGCGGATCGATGCACCTGTTCCACGCGCCAACCCGCTTTTATGGCGGCAACGCAATTGTCGGCGGTGGCCTGCCGATGGCTGTCGGCCTCGCGCTGGCCGACAAGATGCAGGGCAAGAGAAATATCACCGTCTGTTTTTTTGGCGAGGGAGCCGCGGCCGAGGGCGAGTTTCACGAAAGCCTGAACCTGGCCGCTCTCTGGGACCTGCCCGTGCTCTTTGTCTGCGAGAATAATCTCTACGCGATGGGTACCGCGCTGGATCTGTCTGAATCGGAGACCGATATCCACGCCAAGGCGGCGTCCTACAAGATGCCATCCGAGATCGTCGATGGCATGAACGTCGTGGATGTTGAAGTGGCGGCACGGCGATCAGTGGACGCGATCCGCGAAGGCAATGGACCGGTCTTTCTGGAATGCCGGACCTATAGGTTTCGCGCGCATTCGATGTTCGATCCCGAACTCTATCGCGAAAAAGAGGAGGTAAAAAAGTGGACGGAAATTGGGCCGATCAGACGGTTCCAGAGCTGGGCGCTGGAAGCGGGGGAACTGAACCAGACCGATATCGATGCCATTGAAGAGGAGGTCGCGCTGGAAGTTTCGGAAGCTGTTGCTTTCGCAGAGGCAGGCACGTGGGAACCGGTCACAGACCTGTTGCATGATGTCGGTGCAGAGGCACGGACATGAGCAGGACAATGACATATCGCGAAGCAATGCGTGAGGCGATCCGCGAGGCAATGAACGCCGACGAAAAGGTCTTCCTGATGGGCGAGGATGTCGGCCATTATGGCGGCTGCTATGCAGTGAGCAAAGGCCTGCTGGACGAATTCGGCCCGGACCGCATCCGTGACACGCCCCTGTCCGAGTCAGGCTTCACCGGCGCCGGCATTGGCGCGGCGCTCGGCGGGATGCGACCGATCGTGGAAATCATGACCTGCAATTTTGCCTTGCTGGCGCTCGACCAGATCATGAATACGGCGGCGACGATGCGGCACATGTCGGGCGGGCAATATCATGTACCTGTCGTCATCCGCATGGCCACCGGGGCCGGGCGGCAACTTGCGGCGCAACATTCCCACAGTCTGGAAGGCTGGTTCGCCCATATTCCGGGTCTTCGCGTCCTCGCTCCTGCGACAGTGGCTGACGCTCGCGCCATGCTTGCCAGGGCGCTGGAAGATCCGGATCCGGTGCTGATTTTTGAAAATGCCTTGCTGTACAATCGGGAAGGCGATGTCCCGGATGACCTTGCTGCCATCGATATCGATCATGCCAGCATCCGGCGCGAAGGCAGTGATATCAGCCTGATAACCTATGGCGGATCACTTTGGAAATGCATGGATGCCGCCGAAGAACTGGCAGGCATCGGCGTCTCCGCCGAAGTGCTTGATCTGCGCACGTTGCGACCACTCGACGATGCCGCCATCATGGCGTCGGTGGCAAAAACCCGGCGGGCTCTGATTGTCGACGAGGGCTGGCGCTCGGGCAGTCTGTCGGCGGAAATCATGTCCCGTATCATCGAACAGGGTTTCTGGACTCTGGATACACCGCCGATGCGGCTGTGCAGCGCTGAAGTGCCAATCCCTTATGCCAAGCATATGGAGGAGGCAGCGTTGCCGCAGGTTTCCGGCATCGTTGATGCGGCCCGCAAGCTGGTGGGTGGCTGAACGATGGGGATGTTCACCATGCCATCGCTCGGTGCTGACATGGAGGACGGCATACTTGTCGAATGGCTGAAGGCGCAAGGTGACACAGTGGCCCGCGGCGATATTATTGCGGTTGTCGAAACGGAAAAAGGCGCAATCGAAATAGAGATATTCGAAGACGGAAAGATTGAGGAACTTCTGGTGCCGGAGGGCCGCAAGGTGCCGGTTGGCTCTCCTCTGGCTAAAATATCGGGAGCGGGCGAAGCAGCTGTTTCCGAAATTGCCCAACAAGCCATACCGGTTGAAGCAGCAGCGCCGGCTGCGCCAGATACGACCGCTGAAATTATCATTATTCCTCCGAGCATGGACAAGGACCCGGATCTCCGCGCTTCGCCCGCCGCTCGTCTATTTGCCAGGGAGCATGAAATCGACCTGGAGGGGATCGCTGGCACCGGACCGGCTGGCGCCATCCAACTGCGCGATGTCGAAGCGGCGAAACCCGCGCCTCCGAAACGGGGCATTGATCTTGATGCGATGCGCCACGCCATTGCAGCGGCCATGTCACGTTCGAAACGGGAAATCCCGCATTATTACCTGACGCACAGGATCAATGTGGAGGCCGCGCAAAACTGGCTGGAAAACTACAATCGGCAGCGCCCTCCCCCGGAACGGATCCTGTTTGGCGCACTGCTGGTCAAGGCTACGGCGCTCGCGATCCGCGATTATCCCGAGTTCAATGGTCTCTATGAACAAGGCTCGTTCCGGACCAGTCAGGCGGTTCATGCCGGCATTGCAATTGCCATCCGTGGCGGCGGCCTCGCCGCTCCGGCGATTCAGAATGCCGATCGGCTTTCCCTCGCAGAATTGATGGTTCAGATGCGCGATCTGATCGGACGGGTCCGGCGCGGCAGTTTTCGTGCCTCCGAACTGACCAGCTCGACGATGACCGTGAACAGTCTCGGGGATCGCGGCGTCGAAGGCGTGCTGCCGATCATCTATCCGCCGCAGGTCGCCATAATCGGCTTTGGCAAGATCATCGAACAGCCATGGGTCGTCGACAGTCAAATTGTCCTGCGGCCCATTGTCCAGATGACATTGGCAGCGGACCACCGGGTGAGCGACGGTCATCGCGGCGGATTGTTCCTGAACGCCATAGCCGAGAAACTTTACGCTCCGGAGAGTCTATGACCCGCGAAGAACTGGAAAGGATATTTGCAGAAGAGCTGGAGTCCATCGCTCCTGAAGTAGATCTGTCGACTGTGACAGATACCGTCAATATTCAGGAATATTTCGATCTGGATTCGATGGATATCTATAATCTTCTGGCGGCGCTGCACCAAAGGCTGGGCATCGACATTCCGGACAAGGACGCGTCGAGACTTCTGACAGTGAAGGATGCCCTGGATTATCTGCTGCTTAAACTTCAGCAATGACCGGGGGATCCGTCGAGCATCCGAACAACATGAGGAACATCATGGCTGAACCCAATCCGACAGGCCTCGACGCCTACAAGCCTTCCGAAATCTATGCGCTGGTGGATAGAACGGGCGTGCAGAAAGCCGGTCTCGGGCTGTCGCAGCTGCTCGTGCTCTCCATTCTGGCCGGTGCATTCATCGCGCTCGGCGCGGCCGCCTTTACGATGGTAATGACCGGAACCGACATGTCCTTCGGACCCGCTCGATTCTTGGGTGGCATCGTCTTTTCGCTCGGATTGATTCTGGTGATCGTGGCAGGTGCGGAACTGTTTACCGGTAATGCGCTGCTGGTGATAGCGGTGGTGGAGAAACTGGTGTCCCCGGGCCAGCTGCTCCGTAACTGGACCATCGTCTACATCGGCAATTTCGCCGGAGCAATTCTGATCGCGGGACTGGTCTGGTCATCGGGGCTTTTAAACGCCGGCCTGGGCGAAACGGCGATCGGCATCGCCGAATCAAAAGCCGCTCTTGGCATGTCGGAAGCATTTGCGCGGGCAATCCTGTGCAATGTCCTGGTCTGCCTGGCGGTCTGGCTCTCGCTCGCCGCGCGATCGGCGGTCGGGAAAATTCTGGCCATCATCTGGCCGATAGCCAGTTTCGTTCTGCTCGGCCTGGAACACTCGATTGCCAACATGTATTTCTTTCCGCAGGCGATGCTGGCCGGCGCTGCGGTCGATTGGGCAGATTTTGGTCAAAACCTGCTGATTGTCACGTTGGGCAATATTGCAGGAGGCGCAGGCGGTGTCGCGTTGGCATATCGGCTGGCCTATGGGAATTCGGGGAAGGCTTGATACGATTAGATCACCATGAGAAATGCCGAAAGGACTAGCCTACGCTGGAGCTGGCTCTGGCTTTTGAGGCATCAGGATGTGCGTCGGTACATGTGTTATACAAACCGCGCCTGCTATTCGACAATGGTCCTTCTTCGCTTACTCAACCAACTGCCTGATCGATCTTGATCGTGTATGTAAAAGCGAACATCTTGATCCGTCAGGCCGAGGTAACCGCGCAGCGGACTATGATCGAACCGGCGCAAAATCGCTTTGGCATCGAGCCGGATATCCCGCTGCTTGACAAGCCCGCTAGCCGCGACGGCACCTTCGACCATGGAGGAGGCTGTAATATGGCGCGCGCCGTCGCTACAACCGAAGCCTATATCACCTCGCGAAGGCAGCGGGAGAAGGTGGAAATGCTATTCGCCCAACTCGGGCGAATATTGAAGCTCGATCGGTTGCACCTCCGGGGTCCAAATGGTGCAAAAGAACAGTTTCTCCTAGCCGCCACTGCAAATAACCTCCGTGAACTCGCCAAAATAATCCCGATGCCAGCCTGATCAGCAAATCAAACCGCACTCATCTCGCTACCGGATATTATAACAACCGGAATATCGAGCGAGTTTTTCAAAACAATCGACCCAATCGCTGTCGGCAGCATGGTCGAAAATTATTCCTGACAGGTGCTATTTCTCGCTCACCATTAACGCGGGCTCGAATATCAATAACGCTTTGATAAGCAGATGGGCGGGGTTTCAGCCGCAGGTTGCCGGAAGTTAAATCTCGGCAACTGCCTGTGATATCTTCAGCATATAGCTGCACTAAAAAAATTGCCGACTGACCTCCAGCATCACGGAACGATCACTCGTCGCATTTCCGGTTGTGCGGTCGACACAATATATCGTCAGAGACATGGCGAGCTTGGCGCGCGCATTCTACCAATCCCTGCGAAAATGGGTAGCGCTCTAAAAGTTGCGGCAGTGCAAGGCAGTAAATGCGGCTTGCACTTTCTCGCGCCAAGTCGAGCGCAAATGGCTGCAACACGGGTTCTGCGGGATTGTTTAAAGTTTTGACCAGTGACGGAAATGGCAGCTCTACCAAACTTGCTGGAGCTTGCCCCCGCGCATCCACCATGACATCAAATTTCATGGTGCCATCTTCAGCATCCACCGCGATGCCTCCATCTTCCATTTGCGAAAACTCAGCTCCTTCTTCAGTTGCCACAAGTTCGAGCACGCCAGCGTCATGAAGCGCGATGATGCGAGCAAGAGAGAGATGCGGCACGGCAGCATAGCAATCGGCAAACACCGGCATAAGGTGATCGAGGAAACGCTGATAATCCTTTTCGGGCAATTCACGCAATATATAGTCAAACGCCTCGTGACCGCGCAGCAGGGCATAGCGATGCGCAATTGTTTCCTTCCGGCGCATGGTCTCCCGCGATCCAGCCAGATCGCGTTTCACCGCTCGCAATCCACCAACTTCGCGTCGATGGGAGAAATAGGCAGGCGCGAACCCTTCCACCGTCCTCCCTGTCTCGGGCAAGCGACCCAGATAGTCGGGGTCGACTGTATCCAGCTCGGCGCACAAAAGCGCGAAGACGCGGTCCAGCAGACCGTCAACTCCTTTGGTAATCTCTGCGTCCATGGCCTCCTGCGTCAGGCAGACGAGCGGCTCATAAGGAAAGGGGTAATAGAAATCGCCCTCCGGCATGATCCCTATTTTCGACACCATTGTGATCCGCAGCCTGTTTTCCCTATCATTGGGTACCCAGCTTGGCCTGCCCCCCGAAAAGTGGTCCATATTGAAAGTTAGGATTTCGGCTATTTATGGCTTGAAAGGAGCTTTGAAT
>CANLBM010000024.1 GCA_947488845.1 uncultured Sphingomonadaceae bacterium
CAAAACCGCAGGCGGGTGAAATATGTTAAAAATCATCCTTGACGGGGATGCGATTAGACGACCGTTACAAGTCCATCCAGTACATGCTTCCCAATGTGCTATGGCATCCAGTTCACCCTCCCGCCGCGCTACGCTGACGGCCCGACCGCCACCTACATGACCCACATGTTCGACATGCGCTGCGAAGAAAACGGGATCGAGCACCGCCCCACCAAAATCAAGCATCCATGGACCAACGGGCAGGTCGAACGGATGAACCGGACGATCAAGGAGACCGCCGTCAAACGATACCATTATGACAGCCATGCCCAGCTGACCGCGCATCTCAACGACTTCATTGACGCCTACAATTATGGGCGGAAGCTGAAGGCCATCAAGGGACTCACACCCTTCGAATACATCTGCAAAATGTGGACAACCGAACCAAACAGATATACACTTAATCTAACTTATCATATGCTTGGACTAAACACCTAGCTTCAAATCAAGGTATCAAAATTCATATTTGGTATTCTCGACCACCCAATTCATCGAAGATATGACAGGTCATTCTAACATTGCGGTTAGCGTTCGTGGGAGCTTTTCCAAAAAGAAAGAACGCTCCTGAGAGCTGCGACAAAGGCCAATGGCTGATCGAGCATCAGGTGGTGGCGGGCTTCCGGTATGGCTATTATCGGGATGTCGTTTCCACCCATCTCGCGGATATAATCGGCAGAATCCTGTGAGAAGAGCAGACTGTTACCGCCGTGCACGATTGCTTTGCGGCCCGGCGCTTGCACCAGGCGCTTACCCATGTTCAGCCACTCCTCGGGCCTATTGCTCCGCCGGAAAACCTCTGGTGAGAATTTCCACGTCCAACTGCCTCTTTTATGCTTCAGCGAATGATACGCAATATAATCTAGCAGGAATGGCTCCTCGGCGGGCTGAGGCGGGGATAGGATGTAGCGCGCACGCGCTGCTTCATAGCTGGGATAGCGCTTGTTGGGCTTGTCCGGATTCCCTGATCCCGGGCTCGATCGATCGTTTTTCCAGTATTTTTCAAGCAATTCAGGGCGCATGATCATAAGGTCGCATACGACCACTCCAGCAAAGGCGTCGGGCGACTGGGTCACGGCTGTCAGCGCGGCACCCGAACCGAAGCTGTGCGCGATGATCGTTGGCTTTTGGCCATCCGCAAACATGTTCAGGGCCTCGGCAACCTCGGTGAATTCCCTCCCGCGGGCCGCCGTGTCAGCTGCCCCCCGCATTTCGCTGTCCCCCATACCCGCCAAATCGAACGCCACGACGTCATATTCTTCCGCGAAGAACGGCGCAATAAAAGCGAAGCAGCGGGCATGGGCGAGGAAGCCATGTGTCATTAGCAATTTGGGCTTATCGGGGCTGCCCCAGCGGAAATAGTGCACCTTGGCACCAGGAGTCTCTACATAACCTTCTTCGCGCGGCACCTCCAGTGCTGCTATAAACCATTCTGGCAGTTGGGCACCCTCACCGGCCCAAATGGGATCGATGTCTGCCAGAAGGCCGTTAACAGGGGGCATTTCATTCATTGCGCGAAGGGTTCCGTGTTTGTGGGTTTTTCGGTTACGAAGCCGCGATAGCCGTCATGCGCTACATCATCACAAAGTGCGGCATAACCGACCACGCTGGGAAAATTGATCAGTTGACGCTTTTTGCCCGGGATATTGGCGCCCATGTACCAGGAGTCTGCTTCGGGAAAGAGCGTCATCGCCCCCGCCTGCGCGACCATTTCGGTCCAGGTCGTCTCGGCTTCGGGTTCCGTATCGAAAAGGACGATGCCTTCGTCTCTTAGCCGGACCAGGAAATCGCAAATCCAGTCGCCTTGTATCTCGGCGGTCGTCGGACCATTCGAAAAACCCGAAGGGCTTAGAGGCCCGTAGGCGAACAGCATATTGGGAAAGTCCGCCACGGCCATGCCCAAATAAGCGCGCAGGCCATCGTCCCAAGCCTGCGCCAAGCCGATCCCGCCGCGTCCGGATATGTTCATGTCGATCAGCCCGCCGCGTCCGGCATCGAAGCCGGTCGCAAAGACGATCAGATCGCAGTCAAACGCCCCATCCTGAGTTTCGATACGGTCCGCGCTGATCCGGACGATCGGCGTTTCCTTCAGATCGACGAGCGCGACATTTTCCTGCGCAAAAATCTCGTAAAAGTCCTGTTCCAGCGATGGCCGCTTGGTGCCGAAGGGGTGGGGCGGCTCGGCAGGAGCAAGTTTTTCCGCAAGCGCCGGATCGACGATCCGCTCCCGGACTTTGTCGCGCCAGAAATCATAAGCGTAGCGGTTTGCTTCGCGGTTGGTGAGCATATCCGCAAAATTGTGATACCAAAATTTTAGGCCGCCGCGCTGCCAGAGATGCTCGAAATGTGCGGTGCGCTCCTCATCGCTAACCTCAAGTGCCGATTTTTCCAGCGACTGGTATTCAAAACCCCCGCTGGTCTGCTTGCGTTGTTCGAAAATGGCCGGATACCCCTGCTTTTCGCACACCTGCCCTTCCTCGGTCATTGTCTCCTGCCGCATGGGAAGGGCCAGGATCGGCGTCCTCTGAAATAGTGTCAGCCGGTCTGCTGATTTTGCTGCCTCCTGTGCCACCTGCACACCGCTGGCGCCGGTGCCGATCAGGCAAATCTTGCGGCCGGTCAGATCGATCCCGTCCTGCGGCCAGCGCGCAGTATGACACCAGTCGCCCGAGAAAGTGTCGAGGCCCGGAATATCGGGCACGTAAGGTTTCGACGCGAAGCCGAGAGCCGGAAGGAGAAACCGCGCTGTCACCGTGTCCCCACCGTCCAGATGCAGGTGCCAGAGCGATGCCTTTTCGGCGAAGCGTGCGCTTTCGACCCTCGTGCCCAAGCGCATTTGCGGCCACAGATCGAAGGTATCGCAGACATGGCGGAAATAGGCCCGGAGCTCTTTCCAGCCGGGGAAGTGCTCAGTCCACGACCATGTCCGCCAGACTTCGGGAAGAGAGAATTCGTAAAGCGGAACCTGCGAATCGACCCGCGCGCCCGGATAGCGGTTCCAGTACCAGATGCCGCCGGGCTGGGCGGCAGCATCGACCAGCAGGACATAGAACCCGGCCTCGCGCAGTTTGTGAAGCAGGTAGATGCCGCTGAAACCGGCACCGACGATCACCGCGTCATAGTCTGGCGTGGTCTTGCCGCTCACGCTGCCGCCCTGCTGCCTTCCGCAATTTTCTTTGCCGCTGCGTAATCCGCCTTTCCGTTCGAGGCGCGCAGAGGCGTGTCGGTAGGATGGATCGACTTGGGCGTCTTATATCCTGCCAGCTGCTCGCGGACGTGGTCCTTTACAGTTTGCTCATCGAATTCGCCCTGTTTATCGAGATGGACCACGGCGGTCACCGCTTGACCCCATTTCTCGTGCGGCACCCCGACGACCAGCGCATCGGCGATCGCGGGGTGAGTCTTCAGCACCTCTTCGACTTCTTCGGGATAGACCTTTTCACCAGCGGTGTTGATGCACACGCTGCCCCGGCCGAGCAGGGTCAGGCTGCCATCGGATTCCACACGGCACCAGTCGCCGGGGATCGAGTAACGCACACCGTCGATTGTTTTGAAGGTCTGTGCCGATTTTTCAGGATCTTTGTAATAGCCGAGCGGGATTGCACCCTTGCGGGCGATGAAGCCTGGCACGCCGCTGCCTGGTTCGACCTCATGGTCGTTCTCGTCGAACACGTCGCAGAATTCGCCAATGCTGAATTTGGCGGTGTTGGTCCCGCCTTCCGCGGTGGTGACGGCGAGGCCATATCCGAGTCCTTCGGAGGCGCCGAAACTGTCCATCAGGACAACTTGCGGAATGTGCTTGCACAGGCCCGCCTTGACCTCTTTGCTCCACATCACGCCGGAAGAAACGATTGTCGCAAGGCTGCTGGTATCCCAGCGACGGGGATGTTCGTCGAGGGCGCGAAGCATCGGTTTGGCAAACGCGTCGCCCACGATGACGATGCTTTCGACCTTGTGCTCCTCGACCGTGTCCCACAATTCTTCGGCATCGAATGACGGGTCGGCCAGAGTGACGATGGCACCGCCCGCCATGAGCGTGCCTATGCCGATGATAAAGCCCGTGCCGTGCATTAGCGGGCAGGAGGGGAGGGTGAGGCGACCCGGCCCCTCGCTTTTGATCAGTGCGATGCTTTCCTCGTGCGATTGCGGCACGGGGCCAAGCATTTTTTGCGCATCGAGCTGAGCTTTGCGCATGTCGTCGTGCCGCCACATCACGCCCTTGGGCATGCCGGTGGTGCCGCCGGTATAGATGAACAGCAGATCGCCTGGTGAACGCTCGATGCCTAGAGGCGAACCGTCTCCCTGCGTCGTGAGATGTTCATAGGGAACGGCGAAAGGGGCGATTTCCGACGCATCGCCGATCTCGACGAAAGTGTGGACCTTCTCAAGCCGGTCCTTCAGCTCAAGGATATAGTCGCGAAATTCGGAGCTGTAGACGATCACCTCGCTGTCGGAATCGTCGAAGATGTAGAATACTTCTTCGGGCACGTAGCGATAATTGATGTTCACATGCGTGAGCCGACCCTTGAAGCAGGCCGCCATCAGCTCGCCGTATTCGGGACGGTTTCGCATGTAGAACGCCACCTTCGCCCCGTCGACGGCACCGCGTTCCCGCAGGTTGCGCGCGAGATTGTTCGAACGGACTGACATTTCCGGCCATGTGATGATCCGGTCGCCATGGATCAGCGCGGGCGCATCCTTCGGCATAGCCGGTTCGATAGCATCAAGAATGTCGCCAAGGTTCCAGTCGATCACGTTTCCATCTCCTCTCTTGGCGGGGCGCCGCTTGTCTCGCGGCGTCCCCGCAGCTATTTAAATCACGCTGCCTGGGTCCACCCTTGCCGCGCTGCTGCTTCGGCTCTCACCGTTTCGGGGCCGCCAAGAACCTGGCGATCGAAACCGATCCGCTTGAACCAATAATGGAGCCCAAGCAGGTCGGTGAAGCCCATCCCGCCATGCACTTCGGTGGAAGTGCGCGCGACGAAGCGATACACCTCGCCGGTATGCGATTTCGCATGGCACGCGGCGAGCGTGGCTTCATCCGACGCCGCGTCGAAAGCATGCGCTGCGTACCAAATCAAGGAGCGGCATGGTTCGTGACGGGCTGCCATTTCCGCGCACATATGCTTGACCGCCTGAAAGCTGCCAATGATCCGCCCGAACTGTTCGCGCTGTCCGGCATAGTCGACTGCTTGTTCGATCATGGCCTGACCGGCACCAAGGCTGTCGGCGGCCAGAATCACCCGGCCCGCGTCGCGGAGCCGTGCCGCCGTCGCTCCGCCATCATCGGCCAGTTGCTCTGCGTCAACTTGCTCAAAGCGCAGTTCGCCGACGCTGCGGGTTCGGTCGATTGTGGTCAATGGGACTTTCTTCAGCCCTTCGGCATCGGCGGGCACGAGGTGCAGCCGCCCGGTCGCATCAGCCACCAGAAACGCATTAGCGCTGGCAAAGTCGAGCGCGAATAACGCCGTCCCACCTAGTTTTCCGCCGTTGCTGGTTACGCCCGCGCCGTCGCGTGCTTCGATCATCTCGGCAATGGCGACGGCGACCTGTGCTTCGCCGCTGGCGATTTTTGGCAGCCACTCAGCCTGCTGTTGATCGCTGCCCGCCTGCGCCAGCGCGATGGGTGCAAGCACGTCGCTGGCGAGAAACGGTACCGGAGCGACCGCGTAGGCAAGCTGTTCGGCCACCACGGCTGCATCGAGCAAGGTCATACCGAGGCCGCCATGTTGTTCGGGAACCATCATTCCTGTGATGCCCAGTTCGCTCAGTGCAGACTGCACCTTTTCGCTGTAAGAAGCTTCGCCTTCGGCGCACTCACGCACATGGTTGAGCGGGCAGGTGTCGGCGAGGCATCGCGCGACTGTATCGCGCAGCATCTGCTGGTCTTGCGACAGTCCGAAATCCATCAGGCGGCTCCCTGTTTCTGGCGGGCCGCGACGGCGGCGCCCTGTTCGGCCGGCGCAGGTTTGGCCAGCTTAGGTTCGCGCGGCATATCGAGCCCGCGTTCGGCGATGATGTTCTTCTGGATCTGCGCGGTACCTCCACCGATGATCAGGCCCAGCTGGAACATGCAGTTCCACTGCCACGCGCCTCCTTCGCGCTCGCGATTGCTACCGTGATAAAGGATGCCGATCTCGCCCATGGCGTCGATCGCCAGAGCCGATATCTGATGCGCCAGTTCGCAGCTTTGCAGCTTGACAATCAGCTTGGCCATGCCGCCGGGATCGCCCTTCAGATTGTCCGAAAGGATACGCATTCCGTTGTATTTCATCGCTGCAACTTCGGCCTGAAGCGCCGCCAACCGGTCGCGCAGCACGGCATTGTCGATCGCGCGGCCTTGGCCGACACGTTCTTTCTGCATTAGCATGACCAGTGCCTGAAATCGGTTTTCCAGCGCATCGGGATCGCCCAGCATGCCGCGTTCGTGACCCAGTGTCGCATTGGCGACGAACCAGCCTTGACCACGCTGGCCGACGATCTGGTCCATCGGCACCCGCACGTCGGTGAAGAACGTCTCGTTAAATTCGGCGTGACCGGTCATGGTCTTGAGCGGACGCACCTCAATCCCCGGCGTATCCATCGAGAATATCAGATAGGAAATGCCGCCGTGCTTGGGCGCGTCAGGTTCGGTCCTGACCAGGCAGAAGATCATGTCCGCCTGCTTGGCCGTGCTGGTCCAGATCTTCTGGCCGTTGATCACGAATTGGCCGTTTTCGATCCGCGCGCTGGTTTTCAGGCTGGCAAGGTCCGATCCCGCGCCGGGCTCGGAATAGCCCTGGCACCATACGACCTCGCCTTTCAGCGTCGGCTCGACCCACTGGCGTTTCTGTGCCTCAGTTCCCAGTTCCAGCAGTGTAGGGACCAGCATCGATATGCCTTGGTTGGCAAGTCCGCCGGGAATGCCGGCGCGCGCGAATTCCTCGGCGATGATTCGCGATTTGAGAATGTCGGGCTCGGCCCCGTAACCCCCGTATTCCGTGGGGATCGTGCGCGCGGTATAGCCATGTTCGATCAGCAGCTTTTGCCACTCGACCGCCTCGGGACAGGGGCGGGCGGCCCGGCCCTGCTCGGCTGGCGCACGATTCCCGTACGTCTTTAAGAATTGTCGCACTTCCTCGCGGAAAGCGTCATATTCGGGTCCATATTCGAGATCCATTTCATGCTTATCCTTCGTGGGGTAGGTTCGTATCGGGGCGGAAAACCGGCAGGCGGAAATCCGCGCCGATCAGTTCGAAATCGAGCGTTACCGGAAGGTCCAGCTCTAGCTTGTCGCGGTCGCAATCGATCAGACGCGTGGCCATGCGGACGCCTTCTTCCAGTTCCACCACCGCCGAGACGAACGGAATGTCAGCGGCAAAGGCAGGGTGCAGAGCCTGATGTGTGACCGTCCAGGAAAACAGCGTACCTTTTCCGCTGCTTTGCTCCCAAGAAAAGTCGGGCGAGCCGCATTTTGCGCACATGTAGCGCGGCAGGTGGCGGAAGGTGCCACATTCGCCGCAGCGCTGGAAATAGAGATTGCCGTCCTGGCAACGGTTCCAGAATTCCTGTTCCACCGGATCCTGCGGGCGCGGTTGCGGCTTTGGCGGCGCCTTCTGCGCCGAGGCACGCATTTTGGGCGGAAGATTCTTCTCGTCGCTCATGCAAACCTCCTCAGGATAGCGATACTGCCATCGCCCAAGTCGCCCCAGCCGGTGACCAGCCCGGTCTGCGCGCCTTCGACCTGGCGTTCGCCGCAATCGTGGCGCAGTTGACGCACCGCCTCGACCACGTGGTTGAGGCCCCAGACATGCGCTTCGCTCAGCAGGCCGCCATGGGTGTTGACCGGATAGCGCCCGCCCAGCTCGATCTGCCCGTCGGCGACAAATTCACCCTGTCCGCCCGGCTCGCAATAACCCAGCGCTTCGAGCTGTAGCAGGACGACATAAGTAAAGCAGTCGTAGATCTGCAGGAAATCCATGTCCTCGCGGCGAACGCCCGCCATGTCGAAGGCGCGCGGGGCGGCATAGCTGAGGCCGATTTTGAACGGATCGGGCCGGGAAGGGATGTCGTCGGCCGGATAGGGATGTCCCTCGGCTGCGCCCGCGATGCTGACGGGGACATGCGGCATGTCTTTTGCCCGGTCCATCCGCGAGACGACGACCGCGCAGGCTCCGTCGGTTTCCAGGCAGCAATCGTAAAGGCGGAAAGGTTCGGAAATCAACCGCGCCGAGTGATAGGTTTCCGCGTCCAGCTCGCGCCCATAGGTAAAGGCCTGCGGATTCATCTGCGCATGGCGGCGGCAGGCCAGCGCGACGGCCGCCATTGCGTCAGGCCCGACGCCGTAAAGCTTTGAATGGCGGGTCGCGAGCCAGGCATACATTTGCACCGGCAAAAACACGCCATAGGGACTGTAATAGCCTTTGACCGTGTTGGTCAGCGTGTTCATGTTCATCGGCCGCGTCGGCGGCGCACCTGGCTTGGGCCTGAGCGCCGAATATCCGTTCCAGCCCAGCGTTATGAGCACATGGTCGCACAGGCCGCTGGCGATCGCCATTGCCGCGTTTTGCAGCGCCGTAGTCGGGCTGGCCCCGCCCATATGCACTGTGGCGGCATAGCGCAGCACATCAATACCCAGATTGGCGGCCATTTCCTCTGACGTCGTGTAGATCGGCGGCGGCACCATGCCATCGATATCGGAAGGTTTCAACCCTGCATCGGCGATGGCGCGGCGCGATGCCTCCAGCATCATGTCCACCGCGGTGCTTTCAGCACCTTTGACGAAAGCGGTTTCGCCAACGCCAGTGATAGCGGACCTGTCGCTGAAGCTTAGGGCGGCGGGACCGTTCATGCCTGCAGCTCGCCTTGCCGGCGCGCCTGAAACTCACGCTCCAGTCGCTGTGAAAGATCACGCACGCCTACATATACTGCCGGGGGCTGGAGGTTCAGATCGCGGCGCACGTCCTCAAGCGGGTGATCGAGGTACCTTTCCCAATAGAAAGTGGTCAGGTCCGCTGCCTTGCGACCCAGTCGCCACGCCTCAATCACGGTGCGCGCGACGGGGAGCTGCCATTGCTCCGCCAGCAGCTTGGGGATACCGACCGCAACGATGAAGCTGATGCCGTGATTGTAGAATTGTGCATTGCCAAAAGAGAGTACGCACAATTCGCCCAATGCATCGCGGCCATAACCGGTCACCACATGGAACAGATCGTGCGAATCGCGCAGACGTTGGCGATAGAGCGTGACCGCAGGATCGCTGAATTCTGTCATGCCGCTTGCCTCGCTCGCCTCGGCCAGGCCCTGAGCGGTCAGTCCCTCGCCATAGACGAAATCGAGATAAGCGCGGCCAAGCGTCCCCGGCGCGCAGCGCGCCAGGCGCTCCCGGTCGCTGAGCGTGCCGAGCAAATTGGCCCGTTCCGTCAGGATCGTCTGCCCTTGCGGCGAGGCGGCGAAGCGGCAGAAGTTGCGGTAGTAGGAATTGCCCGATAGCGCCTGGACGATGCGAAATACCTGCGAAGTGTCTTCCTTGTCCGCTATCAGCTGGCGCATTGCCGACAAGGCTTCTCCAGGGCGAATGCCGCGGCGCAATTCGTGCCCTTGCGGCAGGTTTGGTGCATCATTCACGACAATACCTCCGTTGCGGTTCACGAGTAGGACTTGGCGGATGAAAGCGCCTCTTCGGCCCCCGTGACGAGATCCTGCATGACCTCGGAGGCGGGACGGATCGCGTCGATCAGTCCGATCCCCTGACCTGCGAAACCGGGAATAACGTCTTTTCGCTCCGCCTTGATGCCGGAGGCCATTACCGGCCCGGAAATCATCGATTGGTACGGCATGGGGAGGGGCTCTTTGCCCGCCTCAACCCATGCATCGGCCCATCTGTTGCGAATCATGCGCGCAGGCTTGCCGGTAAGAGAGCGGCTGACCACCGTGTCGGCATCGCCGCTGTCGGTAATCGCTTCTTTCTGGAAGTGTTCGATACCCGCTTCCTCGGTCGCGAGGAACGCCGTTCCGATCCATGCGCCCTCGGCACCCAGCATCATCGCGGCAGCAACGCCGCGGCCATCCGAAATGCCGCCGGCACCGATGACGGGAACGCGATCGCCTACCGCATCGACCACTTGCGGGATGAGCGAGATGGTGCCGATCGGCGAATTGTGACCGCCACCATCGTGACCCTGCGCCACAATCATGTCGATGCCCGAACCGACCACTTGCTCGGCATGTTTAACCTTGCCGATCACCGCCATGACCTTGGTGCCATTGGCATGCAGGCGGTCCATCCACGGTTCGGGATTGCCAAGACCCGCAGCATAGACGGACACTTTTTCCTCGATCACCACTTCCATCTGCGCTTCAAAGAACTCCTTCGAGAAGAGCTGAGGCCCGCCTTTCCCCATTTCGGCGGCGCCAGCCGCCCGCATGGCCGCCTCAGTATCAACTTGAGGAAGGCCTTCGCGGTCCATGAAATCGCGGGTGAACTGCTGGTATTCGCCCAGCAGTTCCATCGGATTTTCGGGTGCGCCACCGCTCTGCGGTGCGGATCCGCGCCTGACCGAGGCGGGCAGCAGCGTATCGACGCCGAAGGGCTTGTCGGTCAGCTCGCGGGTCTGACGAATCCAGTCGCGCAGCTGTTCAGGCGAACACGCCGCCGCACCCAGCACGCCCAACCCGCCCGCATTCGATACTGCCGCAGCCAGTGCCGGAACGCTTGCACCGCCCATGTCGGCCAGCAGGATCGGATATTCGATTCCCAGCATTTCACAAATTCGGCTTCTCAGTGCCATTTTCTCTTCCTCTCCGCATGGATGCCTTTTGGCACGCTTCAATTGGTTACAACTGCTAAATTTGCCCCCATTTGACCCGTTGGCACACCAGTTCCGGGCTGCGTTCCGCAAGATAGGATGCCGAGCCCGAGACGAGGCGGCTCATCGCCTGCCGCGCAGCTGCCTGGTCGCCAGTGCGCACCGATTCGAGAACGCTGCGCAAAAACCGTAGTTGGACCGCTCGCTCTTGTGCCGAATACCCCAGCGAGTTCGAGAATTCGCGGGTCAGCAAATGCATCGTCGAGGTTAGCAAGCCAAAGAGCGGATTGCCGCTTGCCCAGCCAAGCAGGTCGTGAAAACGGCGGTTCAGTTCCTCGAAATTATTGTCGGCTTCATTGCGCTCCAGTTCTTTGAAGCAATCGGCAAGTGCACTCAGGTCGCCCGTGGTCGCGCGCAGCGCGGCATAGGCAGCGACATCGGGCGCAATCGCCTCGCGCAGTTCCAGCAATCCGCGCAGGTCCGCTTCCATGAAATGCAGGATCAGCGACAGGCTATTGGCGAAATCACCAGTCTGCGGACGTGCCACCACCGGCCCGCCTCCGCGCCCCAGTTGCAGGTGGATCACGCCCTGGAGTTCCAGGAAGCGCAAGGCTTCGCGCAAGGTCGCACGGGCAACCTCGTAGCGCGCCAGCATCTCGTCCTCGTGCGGCAGCCGGTCCCCAGGAGAATGCGCCCCCGCCTCGATGTCGCGCACGATGTTCTGGGCGAGCGATAAGGCGCGCTTGGTTTTCTTCACTGTTTCGACCTGCGGCTGCATCGTTGCCCCTTGGCTAAAGTCGTATAACATTTAAAAGCGTTCAATGCCCGCTGTCAATGGCCTTGAAACGATAGGGCGGGGTAAAAAGTAGAAAATATTATAAGCTTTCTTGACAAGAATCGGCTAGACCATTATTTTTGTAAGATTAGGGCAGGATTGCTTGCGGGAGAGGAAGACAGGATATGAATACCCAGATCATGGAAATGGATACTGCAGACAAGATCGCCGCGATTCCGATTGAAGAGATCGACGTTGCCCGGCCAAGCCTGTTCCAGAACGATACCATCGGATTGTTCTTTGATCGGCTGCGCAAGGAAGATCCGGTTCATTACTGCCGCGACAGCTATGTCGGCCCTTATTGGTCGATCACCAAGTTCGACGACATCATGGCGGTCGATACCAACCACAAGGTGTTCTCGTCCGAGGCGAAGCTTGGCGGTATCGCGATTCAGGACATGCATTCGGTTGAGGGTGCGCTTGACCTGGAAATGTTCATTGCCATGGATCCACCCAAGCACGATCAGCAGCGAAAGGCTGTGACTCCCTCGGTCGCGCCGTCCAACTTGCAGCTGCTGGAACCGATCATTCGCCAACGTGCCGCCAAGATTCTCGACGACCTGCCGGTCGGTGAGGAGATTGACTGGGTCGACAAGGTTTCGATCGAATTGACCACTATGACGCTCGCGACGCTGTTCGACTTTCCCTGGGAAGAACGGCGCAAGCTCACCCGCTGGTCGGACATCACAACGGCTGCGCCGGAAACTGGCATCGTCGAATCCTACGAGGCGAGGCGCGAAGAGCTCATCGAGTGCGCAATGTATTTCAAGGGGCTGTGGGAACAGCGCATCAATGAGGAGCCAAAGAACGACCTGATCTCCATTATGGCGCACTCCCCGGCGACAAGGGACATGCCCTTCCTGGAATTTCTGGGTAACCTTCTGCTGCTCATCGTGGGCGGCAACGACACGACCCGCAATTCGATCAGCGGAGGCGTGCTGGCTCTTAATGAGAACCCCGATCAATATCGCAGGCTGTCGGACGACCCTTCGCTCATTGGCAGCATGGTGCCGGAAATCATCCGGTGGCAGACGCCGCTGACCCATATGCGCCGCACTGCGCTCCAGGATTGGGAGATCGGCGGCAAACAGATTAAAAAGGGCGACAAGGTCGTGATGTGGTATCTCTCCGGCAACCGCGACGGCAGCGTCATCGACCGAGCGGACGAATTCATTATCGACCGCAAAAATCCGCGCCATCACCTCTCTTTTGGCTATGGAATTCATCGCTGCATGGGCAACCGCCTCGCCGAACTGCAACTGCGTATCATCTGGGAAGAGATTCACAAGCGTTTCTCAAGGGTCGAAGTGACAGGCGAGCCTGAGCGCCTGTATTCAAATCTGGTGCGGGGAATCACCAATCTGCCGGTGCGTTTGCATGCCCGCTGATTGTCCGAACCAAATATTGCGGAGATAGAAATGGTAAAGGTAACGTTCGTCGCGAGCGGCGGAGAGCGCCGGGAAGTCGAGATCGACAAAGGCGAAACCGCGCGCGAAGCGGCATTGTTCAATGACGTGCCGGGTATCGACGGCGATTGCGGAGGCGTTTGCGCCTGCGCGACCTGTCACGTCCATGTCGACCCCGAATGGATCGACAAGGTCGGTCGGCTGCAGGAAGACGGGATGGAAGCCGAGCTGCTGCAGTTCGCCGAAGGCACTACAGAATACAGCCGCCTCGCGTGCCAGATTCCGATGAAGCCGATGCTGGATGGCCTAGTGCTTCACGTGCCCGAACAGCAATATTGATTCATCGAGATAGGTCTCGCAATCCTCGCCCAATCGATGGAGAAGCAACCCTGATCCTCAGATGGAGACCATGATGGCGACCCAGCTGAAAGAGAACACCCACGCGGACGACGACGCGTTTCGCACAGAAGTACACGAATTTCTTAGCGAAAAATTACCGGAAGAACTCAAGAGCAAGGTCAACCTTGCTAGCAGGCCTGAAAATTCCGACAAACGAAACGCCTCTCCATACAAAATGGCGTGAGTCATATCGGTGCTCGGGGCTGGGCACGCCCACTGGGCCCAAGGCATATGAGGCAGTGGCAGGCTGCTGCCGAGATGCTCGATTTGGCGCAGGCATTGTTCGACAGCACGCTTGACTACCTGAAGCAGCACGTGCGGTTCAACCAGATGCTCGCCACCTTCTTAGCGCTTCAGTACCGCGCTGAGCTTTCGCCTGCCGCTAGCTGCGCGAGGAAGGCTAGCTAAGCGGCATGTGCGCACGCAACTCTCGCGCCCACGATCCGAGCGGTCGTCTCATCCGCCCAATCATTTTTCGCAGGTGCTGAGACTGTCCGTCGAACAGCACAGTGGAGGTATAAATGCATTCGGGCCTACTTCTTTCGTAAGCGAGTTCGGCGCCGACCTGCTGCCAACCTCTGCCTTCCTCTCCGATCAGCGAGTCGGAACCAAGTTCGACATCGTCAAAGAATACTTCTGCGAAATGTTCGTCCCCGGTCAGATCGTAGATGGGGAGGATGTCGACGCCCAGTAGCCTCAGGTCCACGATCACGTGGGATAGCCTACTGTGTCGATACCGCAGCTCGCCCGAGGTCCGCAAGAGGGCGATCATGTAATCTGACTTAGCGACGTTGGTGGTCCAGATCTTCTGGCCATTGAGCAGCCAACCCTTGCCGACAGCTTCTGGCGCGATCCAGACCGCCGGCGACCTCGGAACCCGCCCCAGATTCGTCCTTGCCGATGCAGAAAAATATATCACCGTGGCAAATTCAGGGGATTTGCCGGCGGCACTGCTTGTTCGTACCCAACTTGAGGAGAAACGGCGCGCTCTGGCATTCGGCTATCCGGTGGGCTGCGACCGGTGCGCCCGCCGAGAGGAGTTCTTCAACGACGACGAATCGGGCAAAGGGCGCGCGGCCAGCGCCGCGGTATCCGGAAGGCAGCATCAGGCCGACGAACCCGGCCATTCCCAGCTCGCGGCAGAATTATGCATCGCAACCCACCCATGAGCGGGCTCTGATGTCGAGTGGCATATCCGCCACCGCCGCAGCCGCCAGTACGGCGGCCTGCGCGCGCAGCCTCTTATCTACCGGGGGTATCCCGTTACGGAAGAAAGAGCCGAGCATGTAACGGCAATTCCTTCAAAGTGCTTGACGCCCGACCTCGCAGCTTGCGATGCGCTGCACGCACCAAAAATGTCAACACCTAGTAGAAAGTGATGGTGTATACACCCCGCACACGGCTTCCGCCAGAATGTCCGGCATGTATCCGCCGAATTGACATTAAAAATAACAGGTGTAGTAATAATAGTCAAAAGAAGGGGGGTTGGAGATGGTGACTGAACTTGGTGGAGATCGAATTTCAATACCTGTGCTGATGGCAGGAGTAGGGGTGATTGGGTTGGGAATGGCGGGTTTGGCGTTATCGGCGCCTGCTATTGCGCAGGACGATATCCGGGAGCCGACCGAGCAACAAGCGCCCGCCGATGCGGTGCAAGACGAGGCAGGCGAGAGTTCGACTCAGCCGCCAGTCGCCCAAACCGACGCTTTCGGCAATGTCATCATCGTTACCGCGCGCAAACGAGAAGAGATGCTGCAGGACATCCCGGTCGCGGTTGCCGCCCTGTCCGGGAATTCGCTGGACGATGTCGGCATCCAGAGGCTTGACGAAACCACGGCGCTGATTCCCAATCTGCGCGTGTCGCATGCGGGCACCGGTCCGGGCGTGGCCAGCCTGTATATCCACGGCATCGGTTACAACGGGACCGAGAAACTGGAAGCCCCCTCGGTGGGCGTTTTCATTGACGATTTCTACTGGGGCATGGGCCGGCCAGTTGCTCGACACGTTCGATATCGAGCGGATCGACGTTCTACGCGGGCCGCAGTCGGTGCCGTTCGGCAAAAATACTTCCGGCGGCGCGATCGTGGTGCGCCGGACCAAGCCTCAGGGTTACACTGGAGGCAAGGTGAAGGTATTAGTGGAACTTACGGCAAGCTCTAACGTTGTCGGCAATCGACCGTTAGAGCTTCAACCAAGGAAGGTGGAACTCATTTGTATATCGAACTGACCCCGGAAGAACAGGTGTTTCGCCAAGAGGTTTTGGACTTCCTCGAGCAACATCTTACCTCGGCCGTGCGGCGCGCCAGTCGGCTGTCGACAGGCGTGTTCGTCGCCCCTCCCTGGTCGAAGGAATGGCACCGCGCACTCTACGAAAAAGGCTGGATTACCTTCGCCTGGCCACAGGAATATGGCGGGTGCGGCTGGTCCCCGGTGCAGCGCTACATCTACGAAAGTGAGGCGGCCCGTAGCGGGGCACCGGCGGTTGCACCGATGGGTATTAACCTGGTGGGGCCGGTCATCTGCGAATACGGTTCCGACTGGCAGAAGGAATATTACCTGCCGCGCATCCGTTCGGGCGAGGATTACTGGTGTCAGGGGTTCTCGGAACCGGGCGCGGGTTCCGACCTGTCGAGCCTGAAGACGAAGGCCGTTCGCGACGGCGACGACTATATCATTTCGGGTGAGAAGACCTGGACAACACATGCCCATTTCGCGAACATGATCTTCGCGCTGGTCCGTACTTCGCGGGAGGATAAGCAGCAGAACGGGATCAGCTTCCTGCTGGTCGACATGGATTCCCCAGGTGTCACCGTAAGGCCGATCATCACGATCGCGGGCGATCATGATGTCAATCAGGTACATTTTGATAATGTGCGGGTGCCGGCCAGCAATCTGGTCGGAGAGGAAGGGAAGGGCTGGAGCTACGCCAAATATTTGCTCGAATTCGAGCGCGGTGGCGGCGCGCCGTCAGCCCGCTCGCGTATGGCACTCGAACGATACAAGACAATTCTGCGAAACGAAGTCGGCGATACGCCCGGCAAATGGTTGATTGACGAAAAGGACATCCAGCTTCGCCTCGGTCGGCTCGCTGCACGCGTGATCGCCCTCGAAACGCTCGATATGCGACAGGTTGCCAGGCGGCAGGTCGGAGGCAGACCGGGCGCGACGGCCTCGATCGTCAAGACGCTGGGGGCGGAATTGTTGCAGGCGATAGAGAAGGCTTCGATGGAAGCGCTAGGGCCTCATGGTCTGCCGGCAATGAAGCTCGACGGGCCGGATTTCGTCGTGCCTAACGAAACACCCGTGCCCGAACATGGTTGGGCCATCGCGGGACGGCATCTGAATGGACTGGCTGGGACGATCTTCGGTGGAGCGTCCGAAATCCAGCGAGAGATTATTGCTAAAGAACTGATCTGAAGTTGCTCGTAGCAGGTCGTGAAGCAGCGACCTCGCCCGCAACACTAGGGCCCTCGGCAGAGTTGCTTTCGGCCCCGTAATTGTGAGGCTTCAGGTGACTTCGAGCTGGGCCAGTTTCAGCGAATGTGACCTTTTACTGCCGTAGCTGTCCTGCAGGACGAGGGCGCGTTTGTAGTGATGGGAAAGCTCGTATTCATCGGTCAGGCCGATTCCGCCATGCAGTTGTATAGACTGTTTGCCGATGAATTCGAAGGCATCTGCCATCGTGACCTTGGCGGCGGAGAGTTGGCGGATCGCCTGAACGGTCTCGGTCCCGTAAAGGCTGATCCCGGCAACGACGCTCTGCGCCAGTTCGTAGTGCATCAGCATTTCAGCGAGACGATGGCGCACGACCTGATTGGCGGCGAGTGCCTTGCCGAACTGGACCCGGGTATTCATATATTCAGTGGTCAGTTCGAACATGCGGCGTAGAATGCCGAGGCATTCGACCACTGCGGCATGCGCGCCCATGCGATTCATGCTCTCAATGGCATGAGCGACCCCACTCTTGGTGACGACAATCGTGCTTGCGGGCATTACGACATTCTCGAATTCGATATCCGCAGCCGGAGTTCCGTCGACGAGACGGTAATGATTTATGGCAACGCCCGGCGTGTTAGCCGGAACCAGCAGAAGAACGCTTGCTGGCTGATCGCCTGCATCATCAAGCGCGGCGCTGACCAGAAGCAGGTCGACCGACGGATAGGTGACGAATTGCTTCCCGCCCGTTAGCGTGACGCGCTCTCCGCTCAACTTTGCCCGGCACTGCCCGGTTTCGGGCGCCTGGTCTTTCCGTTCCTCGGTAACCGCAACAGCGATTGTTTTGCTACCCGAAATCATGCCTTCCGCTAGCGATCGGGCGAGATTGCGGTCCTCGAAACAGTCGAGCGCGATCGCGGGGATAGCAATATTTTCCGCAAACGGCTCTACCGCCAAGTGATAGCCGATGCATTCCTGAAGGATCGCAACTTCCTTTGTCGTGCCGCCCAATCCGCCCAGATCCGTTGAGAATGGCAAAGCCAACACCCCAAGCTCGGCTAGCTCGTTCCAGTTCGCTAGATCATAGCCGCGCCCGTGTTCGAGATAACGAGCGCGATTCTGGATGGAATATCGATCTGAGAAGAAATTACTCACGGTATCGCGGTAAAGGTTTTGCTCTTCAGTCAGCTCAAAGTTCATCGCGATTCCTAAAAAAGAGTATTCTCTATAGTTTTAATGTCGCGATTTACAGGGAATGGCAAGAAAGTTGTTGCATGTTGCGGTATTTGCCCTCGATCTAGGGGATCGCCTTGCTGTGAAATCCACCATCCGGGGGAGAGTTGGGTGCAGGGCCGAGAATGCGAAACCAGGAGGCATCTGTGAGTCTGGACCTCGCGAAAACTCTGGGTTTGTGGAAATGATAACGAGTCTTGCTGTCACCCGAATATGAAGCGCGGTACCTACCCCGCCGGGTACGTTTTGGAATAGGCAGCTGACCCGGCGGTTGAATGGTTCGATAGGCATTCTGACGTTGACCAGGCGCGGCAGCTAATGTGTGTGCCGCAGCCGCATTTCGCCTGGGCGCATATCGCTGCTCCTTCATCACCTTTGCTCCGCTGATTTTGCAGCGATTGCGGACCACTAGCAAAGCTGACGTAGATGATCATCAAATGCCAAAAATACAACAAAGTATAATTAATTGATTGGCACGACGATCCGATTGAGTTATGCAATTAATACTCGCTAAGGTAAATTTGGGATTCGGTGGCGAAAAATATAACACTAGGGGATTTTTAAAGGCATGAAAGCGCTGGAGCCGATCTCGATAGGAAGCGTAGAAATACCCAACAGGGTAGTTCGTACCGCTCACGGAACCCACTTCGGGGACGGCGGGTTCTCGCCAACCCTAATAGATTATCATGTCGAGCGTGCCCGGGGCGGCGTGGGACTCACGATTCTTGAAATCGCCGGAGTTCACCCGACTTGTCCTTCATCAATCTGCAATTTTGACGATTCAATTATCGATGGTTATGTGCGGTTGATGGAGGCAATACGCCCCCATGGCATGCGGGTCTTCCAGCAATTGTGGCATGCCGGGCACAATGGCCTCCCGCTGGATGGTGGGCCGCCGTGGTCCTCTTGCGATTTGCCGAGCCCAGTTCTCGGCGTAGTACCAATCGGCATGAACAAAGCGCAGATTGAGGAATTGGTCGCGGCTTTCGCCGCTGCGGCCGAGCGTTGCAAGAAGGGTGGTATTGACGGGGTCGAGCTGCATGCTTCGCACGGCTATCTGCCGCAGCAATTTATGTCAGCGATGCTCAACCACCGTGATGACGAGTACGGCGGTAGCTTCGAAAGCCGGATGCGCTTCACCGTCGAGGTACTGTCTGCCATCCGCGAACGGGTCGGTGCCGATTATCCGGTGGGCGTCCGGCTCAGTCCCGAAATTGTTGAAGGCGGAATGACACCCGAGGAGACCGCGAAGGCGGCAAGCTATCTCGAGGAGCGGAATCTCATCGACTTTCTCGACGTATCAATGGGCGGCTATTTCGCTTTTCCCAAGATGATCGGAGGGATGTTCGAACCTGCGGGCTACGAATTGCCTACCAGCACTCCGGTGACTTCGGCGGTCACGGTTCCTCGCATTGTAACGGGCCGTTTTCGCACGCTGGAGGAAGTCAGCCAAGTCATTTCAGAGGGAACGGCCGATCTTGTCGGCATGACCCGCGCGCACATCGCCGATGCAGCGATCGTGCGCAAAACGCGGGAAGGCAGAGAGGCCGAAATCAGGCCCTGCATCGCTTGCAACCAAGGCTGCGTGGGAATGCTTCTCGGGCCGGAACGGCGAATGGGCTGTACGATCAATCCCTATATCGGGCGCGAGGGCGAGGTGAACGACGACAAGCTGCCGCAGCCGGATGGGAAGCGGACGGTACTAGTGGTTGGCGGTGGTCCGGCCGGAATGGAGGCGGCGAGGATCGCGCGGTTGCGCGGGCACAACGTTATCCTTGCCGAAGCTGCGCCCGAACTGGGCGGACAGATCAGGATTGCAGCGCTTGCGCCCCGGCACCAGGCGATTGCGGATTATACGCTTTGGCAGGAATCGGAAATCTACCGCCTGGGCGTCGATGTGCGTCTCAGTACCTATGTGGATGCGGACGATATCGCCGGGTTTGGCGCCGATCGTGTGATCATTGCCACCGGATCTTATCCGCGGATGGACGGGATTCAGATGGCCATTCCCGCCCGTCCCATGGAGGGGATCGACCACTCTGATGCAATGTCATCGATCGAGTTTTTCACCGGACGGCGCAATACCAGCCCGACACATGCGATCGTGATAGACGATGTCGGTCATTACGAAGGGATCGCGGTAGCCGAGGCACTGATCGAAAAAGGGGCCGCAGTGACTTTTGTTACCCGCCACAAGGCTTTTGCCCATTTGCTGGATTCTGCCCTTCAGCCCGAGCCTGCGTTGCAACGCTTAAACCGCGGCAAGTTCCGGTTGCATCTGCGTTCGCATGTCGATGCCTTCGATGGATCGGAGGCGGTGTTGCACGACCTGCACGGCGGCGGCGAATACCGCGTCCCGGCGGAATGGGCCGTCATGGTCAGCCATAACCGCGCGGCCGTCGAACCCTTCACGGACCTGCGAGATTCAAATTCCGACATTATATTTGTGGGGGACGCAAACAGTCCGCGCTTTCTCCTGCGCGCTATCGCTGAAGGAAACGGGGCGGGCTGCCAAGTGTGAGGCCGTTCGACGACTAGCGCCAAAAATGATTGGAATTGAACTGATGGAAAGAGGATTGAAATGACTTCAGATAGCCAAAGCGCGGATTCAGGCGAGTTGAACTTCGCAGACCCTCAAGTGATGGAATGCCCTTACCCCTTATACGAGAAGTTGCGAGACGAGGCACCAGCCTACTTCGTGGAGGCAACCGGTTTCTGGATAATCAGTCGTTACGACGACTGTCTGGCAGCAATTCGGAACCCGAAGGTTTTCTCTAGCAAGATGGGCTTCCGGCCTGGTGCCGTCCCCAGTGAGGTAATGCGGATTTATGAAGAGGAAGGCTTCGGCGACCTCCCCGATACGCTGGTTAGCAACGATCCGCCCTCGCACACGCGCTATCGCAAGCTGGTTGACCGCACCTTTACGGCCGGTCGTGTGCGCCAGATGGAAGATTACATGGTCGAGGTCGTCAGCGAGCTGATTGACGATTTTATTGCCGATGGGCGCCTTAAGGTGATGAACGACTTCGCCATTCCCGTTCCAATGTATGTGATCGCTGACCAGCTCGGCGTACCGCGCAGCGACCGCGACAAGTTCAAGGAATGGTCTGACGCTGCAGTTGCCCCGCTCGGTATGCTGATTTCCGATGAACGCAAGATCGAATGCGCCAAGCTCGCGGTCGAGATGCAGCACTATTTCGTCAAGGTCTTCGACGATCGCCGGAAAAATCCCCGCGACGACATCATTTCCGATTTGGTGACAAAGGAAGTAGACGGGACGCTGCTCGATACGCCCGAGCTGCTGTCTGTCCTGAATCAGCTGCTCGTAGCTGGCAACGAAACCACCACGAGCGCGATCGGAGCCTCAGTTGTTCAGCTCGCCCAAGATCCCGAATTGGTCGAGCTACTCGCCAGCCAGCCGGACAAATGTAACAATTTTGCAGAAGAAATCCTCCGTTATGAATCTCCGGTCCAAGGGTTATTCCGAATGACGACCGAGGATGTCGAGGTTGGTGGGACCGCCATTCCCAAGGGCAGCCTCGTGAACCTGCGTTATGGTTCGGCCAATCGGGACGAGAACAAGTACGAATGCCCGGCGGAATTCAACGTCGACCGCAAGAATGCATCTTCCCATCTCGCCTTCGGGGCGGGCATCCACCACTGCATCGGTGCCCAATTGGCGCGTCGCGAGATCGCGATCGCGGTCCGCGAATTGGCGAACCGGCTGAAGGACATCCGCTTGGCTGACCCGGACACGCTCTCGCATACGCCGAGCATGATCCTGCGTGGCCTCAATGAATTTGAGATCGAATTCTCGGAACGGTGAGAGCGGAGATGGAAGACGACATGACCTTTGATTACGATGTCATTGTGATCGGTGGCGGAGGTGCCGGAATGGCGGCCGCCATCTCGGCACATGACTCAGGTGCGCGCGTGGCTCTGCTGGAAGCCGCCGAGCAGCTGGGCGGATCGACGGCACTTTCGGGTGGCGTTGTCTATGGTGCGCCGACCAGTGTCCAGCGCGCGGCCGGCATTGAAGATGATAGTGTCGATGCGATGTTCGAATATTACATGACACTCAACCAGCACAAGGTTGAGCCAGGGATAGTTCGTCGCCTGTGCGAACTATCCGGGCCTGCGATCGAATGGCTTATCCAGCTGGGCGTGAAATTCGACCCAGCCGAACTTTATGCCTCGGGCGTGGAAAGCGTCGCGCGCGGTCACAAGGCGGCTGGCAATGGCGCTGCCATCACGGAGGTTCTCGACCGCGAGGTCAGCCGCCGCGAAATCGACGTGTCGCGCGCCTGCCGGGTGACTGCATTGCATACTAACGAAAACGGTGCCGTGCGAGGTGTGGTGCTGGACGGCGAAATCGTGAGTGCACGAAACGTGATCATCGCCACAGGCGGTTTTGGCCACAATAAGTTGCTGCTGAACCGCCACTATCCCGAAGCTGCGCAGCACGGAGACTGGACTTGGGCGATAACCGCAAAAACCTGCACCGGCGACGGCTTGCTGATGGGGCAAGAAGCTGGTGCTGATATCGCCGGCCATAATCGCGGTCTGCTGCTGACGACACCCGGCTTCTACCGCGATCTCGAAGTTTTTGTCCCCGGCTGGCTGGTTTACGTTAACCGGGAAGGCCGCCGGTTCATCGATGAAACCACCGAATATGCGGTGATGTCTGGAGTGGTGAAGGATCAACTTGGCGGTTCGGTCTTTGCGGTATTCGACGAAACAGCGCGTGCCACTGCTGAGCCCGAACCACGCTATGCAGATGCGCACAAGGCAGGCATTATCACGCTCAACTGGGTGACCGACAAAATCGACGAACAGATCGGGAAGGGCAAGGTTGTGAAGGCTGATACGCTGTCCGAACTGGCCGATCTGATGGGGATCGAAAGCGATACGCTGGAAACCACGATCAACCGCTATAATTCGGATTGCGAGAAGGGTGAGGACAGCAAGTTCCGCAAAGATGCCAGCTTGATGAAGCCGGTTGTGCAGCCACCTTTCTATGCGGCGGAAATTCGTCCGGCGATTGTCTGCCTCACTTCTACGGGCCTGCGGGTGGATGAGGACACGCACGTTCTCGACAGCGCCGATCAGCCGATCAGCGGCCTGTATTCCGCTGGCGAGGTGTCGGGCGGCGTTTTGGGCGACCGGTACATCGGTGGTGGCAATTCCATCGCCAACGCGATCGTCTTCGGCCGCGTGGCGGGCGAACAGGCGGCGCGCGAGGCAGGGGCGACAGCAAACAGGGAGCCAGCATGATGGCAGACGATCTATCTCTTGAAGGCAAGGTGGCGCTCGTCACCGGAGCTGCGCAGGGAATCGGGCGCGAAATCGCGAGCCGGTTGGCGCAGCACGGTGCGCGGGTGATCCTGACTGATGTCGAGCCTCAGCTTGGCAAGGAAGCCGCCGCCGAGATGAAAGATGCTTCCTATTGCGATCTTGATGTGACCAGCCAAGCCCAGTGGGAAAAGACGATCGAGGCGCTGCGCGAGGAGCACGGACGTCTGGATGTTCTGGTCAACAACGCAGGCATCAGTCCGGCGGCGAATATCGAGCAGACCGACCTCGATTTGTGGCGGCGCGTCCAAGCGATCAATGTCGAGAGCGTGTTTCTCGGATGCCGGACCGCACTGCCGCTGATGCGCGAATCCGGCGACGGCGGTTCAATCGTCAACCTCAGTTCAATCCAGGGCCTGCGCCCTGCAGCGCCGCTGGCTGCATACTCGGCATCCAAAGCGGCTGTGCGCGCTTTGACCAAATCGGTGGCACTGCACGCCGCAGGCGACGGTATACGCTGTAATTCGGTTCATCCGGGCGGAGTTCACACAAGGATGCTCGATGATTTCGCCGCACTGACCGGCGATGCGGATGCGGCCATGGCCCAGATGAATGCGGCGAACCCACTTGGCCGGGTGGGCCAGCCGCTCGATATCGCGAACGGGGTTTTATACCTTGCGTCTGACCTGTCTGTCTGGGTGACCGGTCTTGAACTTGTGATCGACGGAGGCTCCACTTTGTGATGCGCGGTACGCTGGATCCTTCCGGTTGGCGCGTGTGGCGGAGCCAGGACGAGATGAACGATCTCGTCGAACGCGGCGTGTGGGAGAACCGCACGACCTGGCAGGACGCGGTGTCGAAGGCAGACGCAGACCCCGATGGCGTGGCGATCTGGTTCGACGATGGGTCCGAATTAAAATATCGTGAGGGCGTGGAAGAGGCCCGCCGACTGGCTGTTTCACTCGTCGAATTGGGCCTCAAAAAAGGCGATGTTGTCAGTGCCAACCTGCCGAACTGGCGGGAAATGGCAATTATTAATCTAGCCTGCTGCGCGCTCGGTTTAGTGATCAATCCAATTATCCCGATTTATCGCGATCGCGAGGTTGGGTTCATCCTGAAAGATGCCGGAACGCGCCTGCTGTTTACGCCAGGCGGGATGAGCAATTTCGACTATCCCGCAATGGGGCGGCAACTCGCCGAACAGACGCCGTCGTTGGAATGGGTTGTCACTGTGCGGCCCGGCGAGGGCAAGCCGGTTGATCAGAGTTATTCTGCATTAGTTGAACATGGCGATCCGGGCCGGTTCGAAGCCACGGAAGTAGATCCCAACCAAATCAAGCTGCTAATGTACACTTCGGGCACTACCGGGGTCCCGAAAGGCGTTCTACACAGCCACAACACGTTGAGGCGATCCGCGGCCAATTCCGCCGAAGCGCGCGGAGTAGGAGAAGGGGATATCACCCTGATGGCGTCGCCGGTCACTCACGTGACAGGCTATTCTTCGCTGGAACAGGCGTTCAATTCGCCGATCAAGACCGCGCTGATGTCCCGATGGGACAAAGTTGCGGCGATCGATTTCATTGAGCGGAGCGGGGCGACGCTGACTGTGGGGGCGACACCGTTCCTCAAGGAATTGGTGGATGAAGCGCAGGCGCGCGGTACCGGCCTGCCCAGCCTGAGACAATTCGCCTGCGGCGGGGCCGAAGTGCCTCCGCAACTAATCGGGCGTGCGCATGAAGTGCTGGAGAACTGCCGGTGCTTCCGGGTGTATGGAAGTACGGAAGTGCCGCTCGTCACACAGGGTTTTCAGCAGGTCGAACATGCTCGGCTTGCTGCTGAAACCGATGGCTGCATCCATAATTACGACGTGCGGATCGTTGATATCCAGGGCGACGACGTGGTACCGGGCGACGAAGGCGAGATTTTGGCCCGGGGCCCGTCCATGTTCCTCGGCTACTCCGACTGGGAAGAAACCGCGAAGGCCATTGATGAAGATGGCTATTTTCATACCGGCGATCTGGTCCGCGCTGGCGAACAGGGAAGCATCCTGGTCAGCGGCCGGCTGAAGGATATTATCATTCGCGGCGGCGAGAATCTGAGCGCGAAAGAGATCGAGGATGTGCTTCATCGCCATCCCGCGATCCAGGAAGCCGCGGTAGTTTCCATGCCCCATCCGCGGTTGGGCGAGGGTGTCTGCGTCTGGCTGATCTTGCATGACGGGCAAGCAGCCCCCGGTGTCGAGGAATTGGGTCGGTTTGTTCGCGAGCAGGGCCTGGCTCCGCAAAAGGCCCCTGAACAAATTGAAATAGTGAATGATCTTCCCCGAACCGCTTCGGGCAAGATCCAGAAAAATATCTTGCGGGAAAATATTCGCGAGAAAGAAAAACTAACAAGGGAGTGGATTACATGCTGAATAAACACACATTTTTGTCCGGTTGCGCGATTGCGGTTTTCGGATGGAGCGGACTAACTACGTCGGCAAACGCGCAGGATGCCACCGAACCGGTTTCAAAAGTTGCCGCGGACGTGGACGATGCGGTCATCATCGTGACCGCGCGTCGGCGCGACGAAGCGCTGCAAGACGTTCCGATGTCCATCGCGTCCATCGGCGGCGATGCTCTCGAAAAGTCGCAGATTTCCAAGCCCGAGGCGCTGGCCTCGCGGGTGCCGACGCTGAACATCGCGGTCGGAGGCTCGGGTTCGGGCGGGCAGATCAGCCTGCGCGGAATTGGCTCCTCCAACGTATCCGCCGCGTTCGACAGTGCCGTTGCGCTCGACTTCGACGGCGTGGTGCTCAGTTCCATGCGCCTGGTCCAGGCCGGCTTCTTCGATGTCGCGCAGATCGATGTCCTCAAGGGGCCTCAGTCACTCTACTTCGGCAAGAGCGCGACGGCCGGGGTGCTGTCCATCCGGTCCGCCGATCCGACCACGACGTTCGAGGCTTCGCTTCGCGGGTCTTACGAGATTGAGGAGAAGGGCTATACAGTCGAAGGATATGTCTCTGGCCCGATCAGCGATACGCTCGGCTATCGGATCGCTGGCCGTTATAACAAGATTGACGAGCTCTATGTCAACGCTGCGCCAAATGTTGCCAATTCCTATCGCGGAGAGGAGAACGTTAATCTGCGCGGCACGCTGGAATGGGAGCCCAGCGACAGTTTCAAATTCAACGTCAAAGCCAATTACGTTCGCCATGATAATGACGGGGAAATCCGCCACACCCAGATTTTCTGTGGGGCGAATGGGGTGCCCGACCCGCTGGTTTTGCTGGGCGGGGCGGTCGTCGTTCCACCCGGCTATGATTGCAATTCCTTCGATAACACTTTCTGGCTGCCCGATTCCGCTGCGCCGCTAGGGCAGATGGCGCCTCCGGGGATGGATAATAATGGTGGTGTGCCGTTCAACAATACCGACATCTATCTGGTGCGCGCGCGCGCAGATATCGCGTTGCAAGATAATTTGTCGCTCGCCTTGGTGAGTGGCTATTTCGACTTCGAATCGCGCGGTCAGGATTTCTACGGCTATGGCGGTATGTTCGGGGTCGGAACCGACCTCAACCGCAACCGAACCAAACAGTTCAGCCAGGAAATTCGACTGACCAGCGATAACGTCGGTCCGTTCAATTGGCTTTTCGGAGGTTTCTACGAACGTCGCGATATCCTCTTCGAAGCAGCTCAGAATGCGGTTAATATCTCATTCCTGACGCCCGATCCGGTGACTGGGGCGACATTTGACTGGCGCCGCCAGCACTACACAACCGCCGATGCCTATTCGGTTTTCGGAAGTGTGTTGGTCGAGCCGACCGATCGCCTCGAACTGTCGGCTGGACTGCGCTACACCAAGGAAGAAAAGGTCAACCGGATCGAGGTTCCCTTCGTCCATGCCGTATTGTCCGGGCCACCATTTAACTTCATAACCAGCGGTTTTCAATCGCCTCAGATCCGCTTCGACGACGATAATCTGTCGCCCGAAGTTTCCATCAAATACGAGATATCCGATGCCGCTCACATCTATGCGGCCTACAAAAAGGGCTTCAAATCCGGTGGGATCGACAACAGTGCACTGCCGTCGAGCGGGTTGAGTGACATCGTCGCATCAGGCGATTACTCACAGCTGATCTTCGGTTCGGAAACCGCTGAAGGGTTTGAAATTGGGTTGAAAAGCATGTTGGCGCAGGATCAGCTCCGTCTGAACCTCTCGCTTTTCAATTATGTTTTCTCCGACCTGCAAATCCAGAGTTTTGACCCGATCGCTATCCAGTACAGAACCGGCAATGCTGGCGAGTTGCGCTCACGCGGGGGCGATATCGATCTCAGCTGGCGTTCGCCTGTTGACGGGTTAACCCTGGCAGCCGCAATCGCCTATACCAACGCCAAATTCACCAAGACTTACATCTCCAATACCGGGGTCGACCTGGACGGCAGGGCGGCGCCCAGAGCTCCCAAGTGGTCCGGCAATATCTCGTTCGACTGGACCCTCCCGATGTCGAATAATCTCGACCTCAGCCTGTTCGGTCTGGCCAATTATTCAGGATCCTATTTCGCGGATGCTACGTCATTTGATGACTATGTGCAGAACGAATACGTTACGCTGGACGCAAATATCTCGATCGGATCGCCGGATGATTCCTGGCGCGTGTCCCTTATCGGCAACAACCTGACTGACAAGATTTACGTCAATCAGGCTTCCGGGCGTCCGTTCCGGCAAGCCGGTGTGGGTGATGACCTCGCTTTAACGCAAAATCGGGGTCGGCAGGTCTTCGTGGAACTGGCGGTTAAATACTGAACGCGAAAAGATGAAAAATCGAAACGTAGAAAGGTGAGATTATGGTTGAGACATTGACAGGAACGAACCGGTCAAAGGGCTTGTCTTACCAAGAACTTTTGAAGACCGATTCGAAAAGCGTACCTGCCTCTCTGAAAAAGCAGTCATCGGCGGATGACGCCCCGCTTTCGATCGGTGTCGAACGCTACTACACCCGCGAGTTCCACGATCTGGAAGTCGAGAAACTCTGGGGTCGTGTGTGGCAGCTTGCCTGCCATGAGGACGATATCCCGAACGTCGGTGATGTGCTGAATTACGATATCGCGTCGCTCTCCTACATAGTCGTCAGGACCA
This sequence comes from uncultured Sphingomonadaceae bacterium, assembly GCA_947488845.1. Taxonomy (GTDB): domain Bacteria; phylum Pseudomonadota; class Alphaproteobacteria; order Sphingomonadales; family Sphingomonadaceae; genus Parasphingorhabdus. The sequence goes on from CANLBM010000024.1 coordinate 28,542, forward strand.
GCGAAAACGAATTTTCGGCCTTTCCCAATGCCTGCCGCCATCGCGGTCGCAAGCTGGTCGATTGTCGTAAGAAGGGGCTGGGCGTCTTGCGCTGCCCCTTCCACGGATGGTCATGGAGCCTCGACGGCAAGCTAAAGGAAGTTCCCTGCCAGTGGGATTTTCCCGGCGTAAGCGAAGCAACCCATTCCTTGCCGAAGGTGAAGACCGGGCGCTGGGGCGGGTTCGTCTTCATCAATCCCGATCCCGATGCACAGCCGCTCGAAGAATTTCTCGGTGATATCAACGAACACTGGTCCACGCTTCCCTTCGAGCGGCGTTACAAGGCTGTCCACGTTGCCAAGAAACTGCCTTGCAACTGGAAGATCGCGCAGGAAGCCTTCATGGAATCCTACCACGTGATCGCCACTCACCCGACACTCCTGTTGGAGATGGGGGATGCCAATTCGCAATATGACAGCTTCGGCACTTTGTCGCGCGCGATCTCGCCCCAGGGCATCGCCAGTCCGCATATCGACACCGAATTGGCCGGCGAGCCATTTGACGACACCACGCCTTTCACAGCCTATCGCCATCCGATTACCGGCGATTTTTACGAACGGCTGGAAGAAGACCGCATTCGCCTGACGAAGAAAGATGGTCGCAACGGCATTTTCGACTCGAATGCAGAGCCGCTGGAAGGCGAACTGGAAAATGCCGATCAGCATATCTGCAACTGGTTCGGTGGCCGCCTGACCCCCGATATGGAGGCGGACAAGCATGTCTTCGGTGCGCTGCCCGTAGCGGAAGCAAGGGCCCAGCGCGCCGCGGCCCGACGGGAACAATTGCGACCGCTCATGGGTGACGAGATCGATAAGGTGTGCGATGCCGAACTGGTCGATTCCATCTATTACAGCATCTTCCCCAACATCAGCCCGTGGGGGTGCTACAATCCTATCTTCTACCGCTTCCGGCCCGATGGCGACAATACGGAAAAGTGCATTCACGAAGTGATGTTCATGATGCCGGTCCCCGAGGGGCAGGATCGTCCGCCCGCCGCGCAAATCCGCTGGCTGGACATGGATGACGATTACATGGAAGCACCCGAACTCGGACGACTGGCCAAGGTGTTCAACCAGGATCAGCTTAACCTGCGCGCCGTGCAGCAGGGTTTGCACAGCGTTCCCGAAGGACGGGTGACGCTGGCGGAATATCAGGAAACTAAAATCCGCCATTTCCATGCCAATCTCAACGATTGGCTGGGTCTTTAGGCGCTCGCCCAGCCCATTCCATTTGCCTGCGAAGCAGAAACACGAGGTCAGTTCATGAATAAACCGGCATCTTCGCCATCCCTGTCGCCCGACGTGGCGCGGACGATTTACCGCAAGGCTTATCTCATCAATCGCACGGACGAGAGATTTCGGGCAATGCTGACCAATGGCGAACTGGCGGTCGCCTATTATCCTGTCCGCGGACATGAGGTGATTGCGGCGGCCGCGATGGCAGCGCTGGAGCCAGAAGATTACCTCGTGACGACCTATCGCGGCCTGCACGACGCGCTGGGCAAGGGTATTCCCTCTCGCCTGTTGTGGGCCGAATTCGCCGGCAAGCGAACGGGAACCTGCAAGGGCAAGGGCGGGCCGATGCACATCACCCATCCCGAAACCGGCGTAATGGTGACTACCGGTATCGTCGGTTCGGGCATCCCGATCGCCAACGGTCTGGCCATGGCATCGCAAATTCGCGGCGAAAACCGGGTGGCGGTAGCAAGCTTCGGCGACGGGGCCAGCAATATCGGCGCCTTCCATGAGGCGCTAAACATGGCGTCGGTTTGGAAACTGCCGGTGATCTTCCTGTGTCAGAACAACCAGTATGCCGAACACACGACACTGGCTGCCGGTACTTCGGTGACCAGCATCGCAGAACGTGCGGGCTCTTATGGCATGCCAGGCGTTTCTTGCGACGGGTTAGACCCGGCCAGCGTCTACGAGGCGATGAGCGAAGCGGTCAGCCGCGCGCGCGCCGGTGACGGACCGACACTGCTCGAAGCGCGCACTTTCCGACTGCTGGGGCACATATTCGGCGCGGACTACAGCTATGTTCCCAAGGAAGACCTGAGCGCCGCCGAAGAACGTGCCAGCATGGCGAAGCTACGCCAATGGATCAGTGAACGGCAGGTTTCCGAAGCTGATCTGGCGCAGATCGAGCAGGAGGTGGATGCCGAGATCGAAGAGGCCGTCGCCTTCGCGCTGGAGAGCGAATCGCCCGATCCGGACGAAATCAGGTTCGATATCTACGAAACGGAGCAAGCGACATGAGCGCGGAGAATAGCAGTTTCGCACAGGCGTTGAACGCTGCGCTTGATGACGCAATGGCGGATGACGATAACGTCATCATGCTGGGCGAGGACGTTGGCGACGAACAGGGCGGTGGCGTGTTCAAGGTCAGCAAGGGGCTGTCGGGCAAGTACGGGACGAACCGTGTCCGCTCCACCCCCATCTCCGAACAGGCGATCATAGGCGCCGCGGTCGGCGCGGCCATCACCGGCATGCGCCCGGTGGCCGAGATTATGCTGATGAATTTCATCACCATTGCAATGGACCAATTGGTCAACCACGCTGCCAAGCTGCGGTTCATGTCCGGGGGGCAGACGAACGTTCCGCTAGTCGTGCGCACGACGACCGGCGCGGGCGTGGGTTTCGGGGGGCAGCATTCGGATATGCTGGAAGCCTGGTTTGCCCATGTTCCGGGCCTCAAGATCGCGACCGCGTCCAATCCGGCCGACGCTTATGGCCTATTGCGCTCGGCAATCGACGATGAAGACCCGACCATTCTGATCGAGAACATTACGCACTACGGGATGACCGGCCCGGCTGCCGAGCCGGGCTATCGTGTGCCACTGGGCAAGGCGGCGATTACGCGCGAGGGCGGGGATGTCACTCTCGTCACTTATGGCCGGGGCGTGGGCGATTGCCTCACGGCGGCGGGCCAGCTTGCCGATGAAGGTATTGCCGCAGAAGTCATCGACCTACGCACCGTGTCGCCCTGGGATGAGGAGGCCGTCCTTGCGTCGGTCGCCAAAACCAAGCGCGCTGTGATCGTTCACGAAGCGGTACGCCCGTTCGGTGCCGGTGCGGAAATCTCGGCGCGTATTCACGAAGAACTGTTTAACGACTTGGCGGGGCCGGTCCAGCGGGTCGCTTCCTATCCCTCACCCGTTCCCTTTGCGAAGTCGCTGGAAACAGCCTTCCTCTACAGCGTCGCGGACATTGTCCAAGCGGCGCGTGAAACCACTAAAAAGAAAGCATAGAGATGAGTGTAGAAGTTCGTATACCCAAGCTTGGAATGAGTGCGCAGACGTCGACTCTTGTGGAATGGTTCGTCGAAGACGGCGCTCAGGTGCAAAAGGGCACACCATTTTATGCGGTGGAAACCGACAAGTCGACGACGGAGGTGGAAGCGCCCGCTGACGGAAAGGTCGAGATCATCGGTGAAATCGATACCGAATATGAGGTGGGTGCCCTGATCGCGCGGATCACCTGAACATGGCGGAGGAGCGGAGTAAAAGCAAATGAGCAATGAGATTTTTGCAGATGACCAGGACGGCAAGGTCCGCATTATCGCCGGCAGAAGCCGCGAAAACGGACAGATTGTCTTTCCCCTGCCCCAAGGTGCGGAGGAGGCGGACTACGAACGGATCGAACTACCGCCCAGCGGCACATTGTGGACCTATACCGTCCAGCGCATTCCGCCGAAGAACCCACCATTTGTCGGGATCAACAGCCCCGACGAATATCAGCCTTTCGCGGTCGGCTATGTTCGGCTTGGGGATGAGGTAATGATCGAGGGCCGGATTGCGGGCGATCCCGACAGTCTGGAGATCGGAATGCCGATGGACTGCGTGACCATTTCTTTCCCCACAGCGAATGGGGCGGAAATGGCGACTTATGCCTTCACACCGGCCAACGGGAGCAAGTTATGAATGATGTATATGTGATAGGTGCCGGCATCCATCCCTTCGGGCGGCACGAAGGCAAGACCGGTCTCGATCTTGGAGTCGATGCCACCAAGCTGGCGTTAGAGGACTGCGGGATCGAGTGGCGCGATGTGCAGGCGGCCTTTGGCGGCTCTTCAGCCTCGGGCAATGCAGATGCGGTACTGCCGCGCATGGGCCTGACCGGTATTCAGTTCATCAATGTCGCCAATGGCTGCGCCACGGGCGGTTCTTCCGTCCTGTCTGCCTACTGGGCGATCAAGGCCGGGGAATTCGACACGGCCCTGGCGGTTGGGTTCGACAAGCATCCCCGCGGATCGTTCAACCCCGATCCAGTCAGGTACGGGCTGCCGCAATGGTATGGTGAAACCGGCATGATGCTGACGACCCAGTTTTTCGCTATGAAGATTCAGCGATATATGCACGATCACGGCATTTCCGCACAGACGCTGGCGGGTGTCGCGGCCAAGGCATTCACGAACGGCTCGGGCACACCCCATGCTTGGCGCCGCACGCCGATGGATGTCGATACCGTGCTGAATTCGCGCATGATCAGCGATCCGCTGACACAATACATGTTCTGTAGCCCATCGGAGGGCGGGGTCGCGTTGATCCTGGCGTCGGAGAAGAAAGCGCGCGAACTGGGGCGCACGCAGGTCAAGCTGCGGGGGGCCGCGTTCAAGACCCGACCGGAACACAGTTTCGAGGTATTTTCCCCTCTGTTGTCGGTCGAACGGGGCGAAACGCCCACCATGCTAGCGGCGCGTTCGGCGTTCGAGAATGCCGGCGTCGGCCCGGAAGACATCGATTTAGCCCAGATACAGGACACCGAAAGTGGTGCCGAAATAATGCATATGGCCGAAAACGGTTTTTGTGACGATGGCGACCAGGAGCAATGGATTTCTGAAGGGCGCACGACAATCGGTGGTAAACTGCCGATCAATACGGATGGAGGTTGCATCGCTTGCGGCGAACCGATCGGTGCATCGGGCCTGCGGCAGATCTATGAAAACGTTTTGCAATTGCGCGGCCAGGCCGAAAACCGGCAGGTCGAAAACGCTAGGCTGGCCTATTCCCAAGTTTATGGTGCTCCGGGCCTTTCTGCAATCGCCATTCTGGAAAAGCAGTAATTCTGCCAGATTGCATAATTTTCTGTCAGGCCGTATATTTGACCTTGCCATCTTGCGCAAAAGAGGGAACCGTGTGAATTGCTAGATATCCCAATGACCTATGACAGCCTCGCGATGGGCGAGAGGCGGAAGCGTATTCTTCACGAAACTCGAAAACTCATTAATGAAGAGGGGTTAGAAGGATTCAGCATGCGCAAAATCAGCATGAGGGCAGAAGTCGCGCCCAAGACGCTTTACAATGCCTTTGGCGATCGGGACCGGCTGATAGGTCTTGCAATCAGGGAAATGTATGATGCGGTTCGGGAGAATGTAAAGTTCAGAACATCCGACAAGACACTGGCGGGACTGCTGGATCGGGCCATCATGCTCAATCGCGGCAATCTCAAGGCGCGCAATTACGCGAAGGCTGTCTCTACGATCTACTTCGCGAAGGATATAGACAAGGATCTGCGCGATATCCTGCAGGAAATGGCAGTGGGCAAAACCAGCGAATGGCTAGAGGATTTACGGGCATGCGGGCAGCTTCAGGACTGGGTGGATATCGAACACCTGACCCGACACATGGCCAACATGGAGTACGGCCTGATACTGGACTGGGCCACTGGCAGGGTGAAGGATTCGGAATATCTGTTCCGGTTTGTGGAGATTGTGCTCTTCAGTGCGATGGCTGCGACGCGGGGCGAAGTCTACGAAACGGCGCAAGCCATGATGACTAGCATGGCGGAGACGCGCGAGGTTCCGACATTCCAAAACCCCGCTATCCGCTTCCAGAACTCGTAGGAAGCTCCGAACTCGCTCCGCGACGTAAAGGTTCCGAACTTGGCCGTGTATGGCAGATGGATATCACGTTCAATCCTTCGATCTGGCAGTTCACAATGTGTAGTTACGATTACGCCTTCGCCAAAGCTCGGATCAGCAGGTTGATTCTTCCCCTGTCAATTCTGTCCGCCTGGTGCCCCCCCCGAGTCCAATCAGAACAGCCCGGGCTGGACGGCCTGCGAATAGGCGGAACTGTTTGCCCTTCATTCGAACACCCATTTGTTCAGGAGCTATCGGGAATGCAATCTCGTCAACCTACTACTTCACTGGCTGCCCCATAACCCGCACTCTCGGGAATGGTGAGAATGGACTTGTAACGGTCGTCTAATCGCATCCCCGTCAAGGATGATTTTTAACATATTTCACCCGCCTGCGGTTTTGC
>CANLBM010000025.1 GCA_947488845.1 uncultured Sphingomonadaceae bacterium
TGCAAAACCGCAGGCGGGTGAAATATGTTAAAAATCATCCTTGACGGGGATGCGATTAGACGACCGTTACAAGTCCAATTTTCTTCTGTGACTGTCGTGGCATTGTCATTCTCCATGACAGGCCGGCCGGAAGCCACTCTCCCGGCGCTCAACCTGTCACGAGAAAAGGCGCAGCCCTCTTACTCTGAAGAGAGCTGCGCTAGCGGATTGGACGGGAGTGGAGGACGAAGCGCGGACTCAGGCCGCTTCGCTTGCCATCGCGATCTCGCCTGCCTCACGCTGAGGCCGGAAGGCGAGCAGATAGTCGGACGCTTTCGAGGCGGCGCTGGCAGCGCGCACGATGGCGCGTCTGTCCTCTCGCAGAACATCGAGCCAAGAGCCGATATAGTCGGCATGGCGAACGGTCGGTACGATACCGAGCGTCGCGCAGGTGAAGGCCGCTGTCATTTCGGCGACCAGTTCCTCGCGGGCGTAGCTTTTGGACCCGAAATTGCCTGACAGATCGCGGTCCAGCCTGTGCGGTGCGCCGGTCCAGTGGCCGAGTTCATGAAGCGCCGTGCGATGCCAGTCGATCGGGTCATGAAAGGCCTGTGGATGCGGAAGCTGGATATGATCTAGCGTCGGCGCATAGAAGGCCTTGTCGCCGCCAAGCCGGACTTCGGCTCCGCTTGCCTGAATCATGTGTTCCACTTCGGGTAGGATCATTCCTTCCGGCACTGGTGGCGGCACTTCGACCAGGTCTTCCGGCAAATCATCGCATTGAGCTGTGTTGAAGACCGTGAAGCGTTTGAGGAAATGGATCGCGCTGGGGTCATCGCCGGTCTCTCGGGCACGGCGGCGTTCGTCCTTGGGAATGAAACTGTCGGCATAGACGACCGTCGTACCTTTCTCGCCCTTGCGGACATGGCCGCCGAGCGACAGAGCCTGCCGGAAGGTAAGCCAGCTCTGGCCGGGAAAGCCGCGCTCAATCACCGCGCCCCAGAGAATAAGGATATTTATGCCCGAATAGCCACGATCCGTCGCGGCGTTTTTGGGCATGTCGAGCGCAGCACTGCCGTCTGACGCCCAAGGCTGAACCCAGGGAAGCCGACCGGCTTCGAGTTCGGCGATGATCTTGGCGGTTATCTGTTCGTAGATATTCTCACGGGAAGAATGGGGCATGGCAAGTCTCCGGACGGACCGTCCGGAAGACACTCTCCCTGACTCCAAAACCCGTCACGGCGACAGCCGCGAAACTCTGACTCTCACATGGCTTGGGATCGCAAGTTCGATGTGGCGCGAGCCGAAACATCCGGTCCTTCAGGAAAATGCGACGGTGTTTGCTGTGAACGCGGATCCAATAAGAGAGCAATTTCATCCGAAGTCCGCGTGATGCCGAGCCGAAGCGCTTCATCGATATGCACATATCCCTGGGTCACTCCGCGCGAAGCATGACCCAGCATCGCCCTAATTGTGAGCTCTGAAAATCCCAAATCTCCGGCGACACTGCCGAAAGTATGACGCAGTGTATGCGGAGTAACGCCCTTGATACCCGCCATTGCACAAAGCCGGACAAGGCAAGCTTTGGAGGCTGTGAAATGGCCGTCCCCAATGTCGGCGGGAAATACATAGGGGCTATTTGGCAGAACGGGTTGTCGGTCGATCAACTCGACCGCGACCGGGCCTAGCGCTCGTATCTGCGCGCCGCTTTTGGTGTCGGGAAAACGGATAAACCCATATTCGGGCTCGAACCAGTCATGCCTCAAGCCTTGCACTTCGGAAATTCGAAAGCCCGTCAACAGCATGAGTCGAACCGCAGCGAGCGCAACCGGATGTTCTCCGGTTTGCTCTGCCAATCGGATGGCTCGGCCCAGTTCGACCAATTCGGCCTTGCTGAGGCGGCGGTCTTTCTTGTTGCCAGCCAGCTTTCGGGCACCTCTGCTGGGATGGGCATCGATTTTACCCAACCGCTCGGCATGTCCTAAAATGCTCTGAAGGGTTGAAAGCGAACGCGCCGCAGCTCCAGACCCGCCGGTCGTTACGCCTCCACGCCCCTTGCCGCGAGGTTTCGCGGTTTTGCCAGCGACGATGTCGGCTTGCATCCCTTCTACATCGGCAATCGTGAGGGTATGTGCCAGACGTCGGCCAAGCAGCGGTTTGATATGTTTCTCGATCCGGCTGAGGTCGCTTTCGAGTGTCGATGCCTTGATCGGGCGGCTGCGACGGCCCAAAATTCGCCCGGCTTCTGCTTCTTTCAGATACCAGTTGCATAAGTCCGATATGGTCGGTTTTCCTTTGGCGCCTTTCTTTTCATATGCGGGATCGGCGCCCCCCGCTATCGAACCCAGTTTGATTTTCGCCTTTGCTCTGGCTTGCTCGACCGTCAAAGCCCCGTAGCGCCCGATAACGATGCGGCGGCTCCGGCCAGCCTCGTTGCGATATTGCAGGATGAACGATTTCACACCGGATGCCATGACGCGGACACCAAGACCGCGAAGCTCGCCGTCCCAGAGAAATGCCTGGCCTTCCTTTGGCGGCTGCAACGCTTCTACGTCACGTTTTGTGATCCTGGCCAAATGCGCTCACTCCTCTCATTTGCTTACATAGCAATTTTTGAGCGTCCGTGTAAGCACTATGTAAGCAGAATATTGAAAGTCGCGGGATATTGCGGAAAATCGCAGCGTAGGAAAAAGACCCTTTAATACAAATCATTACAGCGCCATAGCGTACAAAATCGCCGAAAGAGAAACTCTGGCGTAGGCCGCGAAATCGTCTTGCCAAGGTTGGGGTCGAGAGTTCGAATCTCTTCGCCCGCTCCAGTTTTTCGGAAAAAATGACAATCCGGTGGATTGTCATCCGAAAAACTCCCGACCGCAAGGGAGGGTGGAACACCCAATATCCCTCAGCATCATCCCCCCGCGAGTTTCCCATTTCGAAGCAACGACAATCCGGCGCATGTCTGACCGAAAAACTCCCGGTCGCGAGTTCGCTTGTGTTCTCGCATCGCGCGAGATAATTGCAGTCCATGACGGAATGGTACCGCAACACGGACTGGAACGACGATATTGAGCGGATGTTTTTCGCAAAGCTAGGCCGAGCCCGTTCGCAGCGCGATCAATATCTCGTTCTGCAGGCGCATCATCTCTCTCAAAGCCATCCCGACGTTTCTCTGCGATTGATCGACCATTATTTCGAAACCAGGACCGATGATTTCGACGATGGCAGGGCACGCGGGGTTGCCGCAGCCGCGCAGTTCGCCTCCGGTGGCTACGTAGAAGCGCTCGACAACTACATGCTGGTTCTAAAGGGCCAGGAGGCCAATCAGGACCTTTACGTTGGCTCGCCACTGCAGTTCGCATTTCTTACCGCACGTTTCCGTTCTGACACGCATTATGAGGCGGCTCAGGCACAGCTCACCAGCGTCGATCTGCCAGCAGATGAACAATTTGAACCACGCTTTCGCTATTGCGCAGCGAGCGCCTTGCTTCATGCGGCAACTGGGCGCGACCCGGCCCGCGCCTTGGCCATGGCCCAGATTGCACTGGGGCTCCCGCAGCCTGTACTTGATAGCTATCCAGATGTGGTCTGGCGGCTGCGGGGCATCACGCGCAGCTGAGGCCTTCTGTTTCTTGGCCATCCGCCAATCGATCATTTTTGCATCGTCGATAATGTCAGCAACCGGCGCGTTTGCGGAAAAGCCGCTGTGCGTCTCCAGTGTCTTCTTCCGGCCCATAGCGGACACATTAATCGGGCATTAGGTAACAGGTGTAACAGCCTGCCAATCAACCTGTTTTCCCCCGGTCCGACCCTCCCGCCGCTCCAAAATCCCGGTCACCAGTTCCAGATCATCCGGCTTGTCCACATCAATCGCGGCTTCCGCTATCGGCAATATGATCGGCTCGGCCCGCAAGTTCATGCGCTCGCCGGCGTCTGCCATCGCACTTTTGAAGCTGATCGTCCGGCTCAGCGCCCGAAACAGCAACCACGGGCCGAAACGGGCGAATATTTTCCAGCCCTTCTTGCGGTCTTTCTCGACCGAAGACCAGAAAGCCACCGCCGGTTTTGCGGCTTCATTATACAGCGCGAACAGATTGGCCCCGCTATAGGCGCCGCCGCGGAATTTCAGCCAGGTGCGGCGCGCATCGGGATAGGCGACCAGCATCGTCTTGCGTTCGACCACCGCGACCGCGACATCCTGCCCGTTGTGACTGCCGATGAAGCTGTCGAGTATTTCTGCGGTCAGCAGCGCATTGTCGGCGGTGGTCACCAGCACCGGCCATGGCGCGATAGCGGTGCCGATAACATTATGGACGCTGGTGGCGATGCCATTGCCGGATTCGACAAAGGAGATATTGTCATGCGCTGCCAGATCAGGAGTCAGGCCGGATTGCAGCTCTTCCGGCGACTGGGCCAAGATGACGATGTTACCGACATCGCGAGAGGCCAGCAACGCACGCGTCACCCGTTCGAGCATGGTCTGGCCATTGATCGGGATAAGCGCCTTATATTTGACGTTGTAACCAGCGGCCATCGGATCGCCCCCGGGGCGCTGGCCGGCCAATATGATCGCTGTCCACAGCGGTTTCTCGTCGGGGTGCCCGTCACGGGGGCATGTCTCTGGCTGGCTAACAGGGGTCACGGGCGTCCTTGTTCTGGTCGATCGCTTCCTGCGAAAACCGGTTATGCTGACCGCCTGTTAGCTGCAGCGAACGCTTTTGCAAAGGAGGCATGAAACCATCGCTTCCACTCGGGTCATGCGCTGTGCCCCGATCGACTCCCCGTGGACTTTCGCGGCAAACCTGTTCAAGGGCGGAGGGCGGCGGATTGGTTCCGCCTATGGTTTGAGCGCAGATGGGGGCGGACATCCGATGGAAATGAAATGACGTTCGATCCATCGTCCCATCCCGGGCCTATCGGCTTTCTGTTCAATCATGATGAATTGCATCAGATTGCCCACACCGCGCCGATCATTTCCGCCTTGCAACGGCAGGCGCCGAGCGCGCGAGTCGAGGTCATCACTTCCAGCGACCGTCAGGCCGAGGCGGTCAGGCAATTTCTCGATCCCGCCTTGCCACCGCCAGTCTTCCGGTCGATCCGGCCGGCCAGCGGGATTCGACTGGTCGAGAAGATGCTGGGCAATATGGTGCCGCTCAGCCGGCTGAACAGTCTGAAGCGAAGCGCCGAGTTGTTCCGGCATTTCGACGCGTTGGTGGTGCCGGAAACCACCACGACTTTTCTCAAGAAAAACGGCCAGTCAGAGCGGCCAAAGCTGATCTTCTTTCCCCATGGGGCCGGCGACCGGTCGATCGGCTTCTCCCCGGAAATCCGTCTCTTCGACTATGTGCTGCTGCCGGGCGAGAAAACCCGCGACCGGATGCTGGCGGCGGGCGTGATTCGCCCCGACAATCACCGCATCGTCGGCTATCCCAAATTCGGGGCTTTCGCGAGCCGGCCACCGGTCAGGCTGTTCGACAATGACAAGCCGGTTGTCCTCTACAACCCGCATTTTGATCCCTTGTTCTCGTCCTGGTTCCGTTTCGGCGAGCAGATTCTCGACTATTTCGCCGGTCAGAACGACTATAATCTGATCTTCGCACCGCATGTCATGCTGTTCCAGCGCAAGATACTGGCATCGGTCGAGCATCGTATATTGCGCTTTCGCCAGCGCATCGACCCGCGTTTCGCCGCGCTCGATCATATCCATATCGACACAGGCAGCAGCAACAGCGTCGACATGACTTATACCGCCGCGGCCGATATCTATCTCGGCGACGTCAGCAGCCAGATTTACGAATTTATCCAGAACCCGCGCCCGGCGATTTTCCTCAATTCGCACGGCGCGGACTGGCAGGGCAACGCCAATTATGAACATTGGACATTCGGTCCGGTACTGGACGATGTCTCCGGACTTGGTGCCGCGCTGGACGCGGTGTCCCCGCTATCGGACGCCTATCGGCAGGCGCAAACGGCGGCCTTTGGCTATTCCTTTGATTTGAATGGCCGCGAATCTCCGGCGCAACGTGCTGCCGCCGCGATCGCCGAATTCATGGACCTTCCGCAATAGCACCAGTTGATGCGCGCGCTAGAAGTCGACGGCGATGCCCTTATGCTCCCAGTCGCCATAGCGGGTCGGGCCTTTTTGCCCGGCAATCTCCTCGGCCTTGTCGAGCGGATCAGGCTGCGGCACCGGCTTGTTCGGGGAAAGATGTGCGGGCGCCTTTACATGGGCTGGCCGCTCACCGGCTTTTCTATTGCTATCGGTCATGTTTTTGCCTGTTCGCCAAATTGAATCGTCCCGCCTCACACCCTATATTGAGGCTGGAACGAGGATTATCAAGCGAGCAGAAACAATGAATTTTATGAAAACAACCATGTTGCTGGCGGCGCTGACCGCATTGTTCATGGCATTGGGCTATTCGCTCGGCGGCAGCGGCGGCGCGATCATCGCCCTGATCGTCGCGGCGGGGATGAACCTGTTCACTTACTGGAACGCCGACAAGATCGTGCTGAAAATGCACAATGCGGTGGAGGTCGACGCGTCCAGCCATCCCGAATTTTACCAGATGGTCAGGAACCTAGCCCAGCGCGCCGAGCTGCCTATGCCGAAAGTCTATATTGTCGATCAGGCCCAGCCGAACGCCTTTGCCACCGGCCGGGATCCTGAACATTCGGCGGTCGCCGCTACCACCGGTCTCCTTCAGATGCTCAGCCATGACGAGATCGAGGGCGTGATGGCGCACGAGCTCGGCCATGTGAAAAACCGTGATACGCTGATCATGACAATGGTCGCCACGATCGCCGGTGCGGTGTCGATGCTCGCCAATTTCGGCATGTTCTTCCGCGACCGGAACGCCGGTATTGCCGGCCTGATGGCGGTGCTGATCGCACCCTTTGCGGCGATGATCGTGCAAATGGCGATCAGCCGCACCCGCGAATTCGGTGCCGATGCCGCAGCCGCCCGGATCAGCGGCAAGCCGCTATCGCTGGCCTCGGCCCTTGGCAAGATTTCCGGCGTTGCTGCCCGGACACCCAACCCCGTCGCCGAACGCAATCCGGCGGCGTCGCAACTCTATATCGTGCCGGGCGGCGTCCGCCAGATGTTCTCCACCCATCCCGCCACCGAAGACCGGATAGCGGCGCTGGAGGCCATGGCGCAGGGCGGTGGCTCCGGCGGCTGGTCTGGCCGGCCCGATGAAATCGGCGACATGGGACGGCTGCGCAAGCCGAGCGCGCTGGATCCGACGCGCTAAGGCTGCCTGCACATCATTTTGCGTGCCGAGCGGCGATCAGGATATCGCCCGGACAATGCCTCCATCCACGCGCAAGGCCGCGCCATTTATCGCCGATGACTTCGGGCTGCAGAGATAGGTAACAAAAGAGGCGATTTCCTGGGGATCGATCAGGCGCTCAATCAGAGACGTTGCCCGATTTTCCTGCATGAACTTCTTCTCTGCCTGATCATATGGCAAATCGGGAAAAACATCCTGGACGAATTTTTCAACGCCCTCTGTCCGGGTTGATCCGGGAAGCACCGAATTGACCGTCACATTCGTGCCTTTGGTTAGCTCTGCCAGACTTCTCGATAGCGACAATTGCATGGTCTTCGTCGCGCTGTAATGGGCCATTTCCGGCGCCGGGTTCAACGCGGATTCACTGGACATGAACAGCACTTTGCCAGCGTTTCTGGCGAGCATGGCGCGCAGATAGTGGCGGGTCAGTCTCACGCCGCTCATGATATTCACGTCAAACAGTCGCTGCCAGGACTCGTCGGTCTCGTCAAAGAAACCAACCGCTTCGTAAATGCCGAGATTGTTGACCAGGATATCCACTTCCGCGAACTTCTCGATAGTTGCTTGGCAACCTTCGGGCGTTCCATTGTCGGCGACAAGTCCGTTCAATTTGGCGTCGGCAACATCCTGTTTTATCGACTGGATCGCCGTGTCGACACTCGCCCGGGTGCGGCCATTGACGATGACGCTCGCCCCTTCAGCGGCAAGCGAGCGAGCAATTTCAAGGCCGATTCCCCCGGTTGAAGCAGTGACCAGGGCGGTTTTGTCATTGAGGTTCAGATTCATTATATATCTCTTTTCCGTTTCTAGCGGGATGGGTGCCCGCTGGTGATGCACCTCATATGAAATATGGATTGTTGCGGATAAAGAGGCTTATATGCATTAGATAATTGCGCTATAGGCAATTATGCAGATAAATTCCCAAGAACTCCTGACCTTCGTGACGGTCGTCGATTGCGGCCAGGTCGGTCTTGCCGCGCAGATGCTCGGCCAGAATCCGTCCAGTATAAGCCGCACCCTCGCAAGGCTTGAGGAAAAGCTTGGCGTAACCTTGCTGGCCCGCACGACCCGCCGGCAGCAATTGACCGAGGAAGGAATCTTCTTCCTCGATAAGGCGCGGCTGGTGCTGAGCGAGATGAAATCGGCCGAAGATCTTCTCAGGGATCGTGACCGGACACCGTCCGGGCGCCTGCGGGTTGATGCGGCCTCGCCATTCATGCTGCATTGCGTTGTGCCCCACATCCCGCTTTTCTGCCAAAAATATCCGCAGATCGAGCTTGAGCTGACCAGCAGCGAAGGCAATATTGATCTGATTGAACAGCGCACGGATGTCGCCTTGCGCATCGGCACGCTGAAGGATTCGGCGCTTCACGCGAGACCATTGGGCGCGTCGCAACTCCGGTTGCTGGCCAGTCCGGAATATCTGTCTCGCAGAAACGCACCGCAAACGGTTGAGGAACTGGGCCGGCACGACCTGATCGGTTTCACTCGACCCGAGAGCCTGAACATCTGGCCGCTCAAATCGCCAAACGGGGCCGCATCGAAAGTGGATCCAAAGACCAGGGCGTCGAGCGGCGAAACGATCAGGCAGCTCGCCTTGCACGGACAGGGTATTGCCTGCCTGGCCGACTTCATGACTCACGAGGACCAGCGGCAGGGACGGCTGATCCCGGTCCTTACCGAACACACGATCCCCGATTGGCAAGAAATTAGCGCGGTCTTTTATCGGCAAACCGAACTGGCGTCGCGGATCCGTGTTTTTATTGATTTTATCGTCGAGAAGGCGGTTCAATCAGGAGGCTTGATCCGCCGGATGCCTTGACCAGGACGATAGCTCGAAAGCGTATCGCGTTCAAATAGCCAAGGGAGGCGCGCTGTTTTGAAGCGGCGGCATTGCCTCATCCGGGTCGGCCATGCCAGGCCGGATATCGCTTCGCGCTACACGTCCCTGCGGCACCGGCTGCAGGAATGTCGGGCTCAGGAAATAACCGATAATCGCCCGGGCGCCATAGTCGAGAATCCGCGTTGGATAGGCATCAATCGCACGGGAGAGAAGAATCCCTGCCGTGCCAATCTTATGCCTGATCTGGATTACTCGGCGAGCATCTCGTCATAGACGGCGCAAGCTTCGGCAATGCCAAAGCTTCCGTCAGCAGCGCCTGTCTGCATCTTCTCCTGAACTTCCTGCATCTTGCTGGTCATTTTCTGCATCGCTTCAGGATCGCCGGCCAGGCCTTGCATCTTTTCGCCAAGCTTCGTTGCTTTGGCCATCATCGCATCCTGGGTACATTCCTCCGCAGTCACAGCCTCTGCAGTTTCTTCCGTTGCGGCAGTTTCGGATGTTTCATTGCTGGTACCGCATGCACTGAGCGCAAGGGCGCTCGCAAAAACTGTCAAGGTCGCAATCGAATTTTTCATAGTTGATTCCCGTTATTTTTATTGAATGCCGCCTTTGCTGGCAATGGGCCAGAACCCGGCAGCGGACGTGGTTTTTTCACTGATCTTGCATCGGTGAAATTTCGGATTGATCCACCAATATTCCATTCGGACAGCTTTCTCGCGGCACGATCACGGCAATGCACGGGGCAGCAGCGGTAGGCGAGAAAGTCATCGTAAAAGGTCCCCGGGATCAATCCAGATGTTGACCTAGCGTGGCTCGCGAACGGGTGAGTGATGTAGATCACAACGCTACGGGGGTAGATTCCGGTTTTCTGGCCCGACCTGCGCTTTATCCTAAAGCTTGATCGAAACGCGGGAGGGTCTATGCGGTGGGGCAGAGCGAACCATCCGGGTTCTGCAAGCCCAATCATCGCGGAATGAACATGAACGAACCCAATAATAAAGTCCCCGGCCTCGCTACGCGCCAGTCCGCCATTCGCCTGCTCGACGCTGTCTGCCGGCGTGGCGAGACGCTGGATCAGGCGATGGCCGCGGCTACCGGCAAACTCTCCAATCCGTCGGACAAGTCGCTGGCCCATAATATCGCCGCCAATGTCCTGCGCTGGATGACCGCGCTCGATGCGATGATCGACAGCGCGACCCGCAACCGGCTGGCAGATGATGCCAAGCCGCGGATGGCGCTGCGCATTGCGCTGGCCCAGGTGCTGATCCTCGACACGCCGCAACATGCCGCAATTTCCACCGCGCTTCCGCTGGTCCACGGTGGCCCGCGTCGTTTGGTCCATGGTGTATTCTCGACCGTCATGCGCGGTGTCGAATCGGGCAAGCTGAAACTGCCGGAATATCCGGAAATTCCCGGCGAGACGCTCGATCGCTGGACCCATAACTGGGGTGAAGATGTCGCCAACGCCGCCAGCCAGGCGTGGGCCAAGCCTGCGCCGCTCGACCTCAGCTTCCGGTCCGATGATACAGGCTCGCTGGAAGGCGAGAAACTGGCCTCGAACCATCTCAGGATGCTTCCAAATCTTCCAGTCACCGCGCTCGACGGCTTCGACGATGGCGCCTTCTGGGTGCAGGATCTGGCCGCCTCTATCCCTGCGCGTCTGTTGGGCGCAGGCGAGGGGCGGACGATATTCGACCTCTGCGCGGCCCCCGGTGGCAAGACCATGCAACTGGCCAGCGCTGGCTGGAAAGTGATCTCGGTCGATAACAGCAGCAAAAGAATGGAGCGTTTTCAGGATAATCTGGGACGCACCAAATTGCAGGCCGATGAAGTCATCGCCGACTTGATGCAGTGGGAACCGGCGGAACCCGCCGATGCCGTCCTGCTCGACGCTCCGTGCAGCGCCACCGGCATTTTCCGCCGTCACCCCGACGTTCTTCATTGTATCGGTTCGCGCCAGATCGCCGACCGCGTCGAAGTCCAGCGCGCCTTGCTCGATCGCACCGCGCCGTGGGTCAAGCCCGGCGGGATATTGGTCTACGCGGTCTGTTCGCTCGAGCCGGAAGAAGGCGAAGAGCAGATCGAGGCGTTTCTCGAAAGGCACGAGGATTATGCAATCGATCCGGTCACCGCAGACGAATTGCCGGCGCATATTCTGCCCGGCGAATCCGGTTGCGTTCGCACGCTGCCGACCACACTGGCGGAACAGGGTCATGTCGACGGATTCTTCATCGCGCGCTTGCGCCGGAAAGCCTGATTTTCTACATATTGTGAACCTGTCCCCAAACTGTCCACAAGGGACTGTGGAAAGGTCAGAAACGCGCCTTGCCTGCACCGGCCAAAAATTATAGAGGCGGGCGCAGCTTAAGGAAGAGCCATGTCCGACATCCGTATTGCCCCATCCATTCTCTCTGCCGACTTTGCCCGTCTGGGCGAAGAGGTACAGGCCATCGACAAGGCCGGTTGCGACTGGATCCATGTCGATGTGATGGACGGCCATTTCGTTCCCAATATCACGATCGGTCCCGCCGTGGTCAAAGCGCTGCGTCCGCACAGCGCCAAACCGTTCGACGTCCATCTGATGATTTCGCCGGTCGATCAATATCTCGAAGCCTTTGCCGAAGCGGGCGCGGATATCATCTCCTTCCACCCGGAAGCCGGTGCCCACCCGCACCGCACGGTGCAGACCATCCACTCGCTCGGCAAGCAGGCCGGACTGGTGCTCAATCCGGCGACTCCGCTCGACATACTCGATTATCTGATCGACGATCTCGACCTCATTCTGGTGATGAGCGTCAACCCGGGCTTTGGCGGGCAGAGCTTCATCGACAGCCAGCTGCGCAAGATCGAGGTGATCCGCAAGCGGATCGACGACACCGGCAAGGACATAAGGCTGGAAGTCGACGGCGGTATCGATCTTGTCACCGCGCCAAAGGCAATTGCCGCCGGTGCCGACACACTGGTCGCGGGAACCGCAACCTTCCGCGGCGGCCCGGATCAATATGCAGCCAATATCAGCGGCCTGAGGGGTGAATGATCACCGGCGGGTCTGACCGGCTTGATCTGGGCGACAACGACCCGGACGATCCGGCGGCCGATGACGACGCCGACACGGCGGGCGAAGGCCGCAGTCTGACGTTGCGCCACGACCGCGATCGCGGCCAGTCGCTCGCCGAACAGGCGACCATGTTCTACTACCGGATGACCTGGCGGATGCCGCTGCACCGGCTGCGCCTGTCCGGAAAATTGCCTCTGCGCCTGCTGGCGGTACCAGTCGATCCGGTTGACGGCGACCGCGTCCAGGGCATGGCGGTCCGTGCCGGATATTTCCTGTTTCGCGGTCTCAAGAAGAAACACGAGAATATCGATTTCGCCGAGCTCAAGCTGCCACCGCAATTTGAAGATTATGTCCACCGTTTCCAGTGGCTCCGCGATCTCGACACCGCCGCGTCGCGCGATCAGGCGGTGCCGGTGGCGGAAAAGCTGATGAACCAGTGGCTCGATGCCAATGGCGGCGTTATCCGGCAGCCCGCGTGGCGACCCGACAATTGTGCCTGGCGGCTGCTGATCTGGGCCAGCCATGCGCCGCTGATCCTCTCCTCCCGTGACCTGATCTACCGTTCGAAGCTGCTCAACAATATCGCCCGCACCGCCCGCCATCTCGACCGGACAGCGGACAAGGCGCACTCCAGTCTTGGCCGTCTGGTGGCGTGGAGCGGCGTTGTTGCAGCCTCCCTGCTGCTGCCCGAAGGCCGTGTGCGCCAGATTGTTGGCGAAGCCGGTCTGGAAAAGGCGATGGGCGAATTTTTCTTTGCCGATGGCGGCACCGTGTCGCGTTCGCCGCTCAACCAGATGGACGCGGTGATCCTGCTGTCGATGCTCAAGCAGGTCTATATCGCGCGCAAGGAAGACGCTCCGCCGTTTCTGGAGGAAGCGCTGAACAAGGCCGTGCCGCCACTGACCGCGCTGACCCATTTTGACGGGTCCCTGGGCAATTGGCAGGGCAGCGGCGCAACATCGGCCGAACAGATCGCCCAGGTGGTCGAAGCCAGCGGCGTACGCGCACGCCCGCTGCGGCAGGCCCGTGAATGGGGCTATCAGCGGGTGTCCTCCGGGCGTTCGGTGCTGATCCTCGACGCGGCACCGCCGCCGATCGCACGCATGGCGGTGGCCGGCTGCGCTTCGACACTGGCCTTTGAATTTTCCCACGGCGATTGCCGGATCATCAGCAATTGCGGCGGGGCAGGGCTGGTCGGTGCGACAATCCCGGCGGCGCTGGCACGGGGCCTGCGGACCACCGCAGCCCACAGCACCTTGTGCATCGCCGATAGCAACAGCACCTCGATCCTCGCTGATGGCAAGCTCGGGCGCGGGGTTAGCGAAGTCGAGCTGTTCCGCCGCGATGTCGAAAACGCGACCCGGCTCGAGGCGAGCCATGACGGCTACGCCCGCCGCTTCGGTCTGATCCACAAGCGGCTGCTGCTGTCGCGCTCAGACGGTCTCGAATTGCGCGGCGAGGACATGCTGATCCCCGACGGCAAGAAACGCCGGCGGCGCAAGGACGATATCGTCTATGCGTTGCGCTTCCATCTTGGACCGGATATTGAAAGCGATCTTGTCTCCGAAGGCAAAGGCGTCTTGTTGCGCCTGAAAGACGGAAATTTGTGGCAATTCCGCTCGACGAGCGGCGAAATTCAACTGGAAGAAAGCCTCTGGGTTGACGGCATGGGCATTGGCCATGAAGTCCGGCAGATGGTGATCAGCGGTGCAGTGGGCAGGGGCGGTGGTGCCACCGGCTGGCTGCTCAAACATATGGGGTAGTAATGACGGAAAATATCAAAATCAAACGCGCGCTTTTGTCGGTTTCGGACAAGAGCGGCCTCGCCGATCTCGGCAAGCAGCTGGCCGCGATGGGTGTCGCGCTGATCTCGACCGGCGGCACCGCCAAGGCGTTGCGCGAAGCGGGCCTCGAGGTCGCCGATATTTCAGACGTCACCAACTTCCCCGAAATGATGGACGGCCGGGTCAAGACCCTCCACCCCAAGGTCCATGGCGGCCTGCTCGCCCGGCGCGATGATGCCGGCCATGTCGCCTCGATGGAAGAACATGATATCGCCGGGATCGATCTGGTGATCGTCAATCTCTACCCCTTCGCCCAGACCGTCGCCAAGGGCGCGGAGCGCGACGAGATTATCGAGAATATCGACATCGGCGGCCCTTCTATGGTCCGTAGCGCGGCGAAGAACCATGATTTCGTCACCATCGTCACCGATCCTTCCGACTATGACACCCTGCTCAGCGAATTGCAGCAGAATGACGGCGGCACCTCGCTGGCTTTCCGCAAGAATATGGCCGCCAAGGCTTTCGCCGCTACCGCCAGCTATGACAGCATGATCGCGCAATGGTTCGGCTTTGCCGACCAGGGCAAGATGTTCCCCGATACGCTGCCGGTCACCATGAGCCGCCCGGTCGAGCTGCGCTATGGCGAGAATCCGCATCAGAGCGCCGCGCTCTATCTGCCCGACGGCCCGTTCGCGAGCGGTATCGCACAGGCCGAACAACTGCAGGGCAAGGCGCTCAGCTATAATAATTACAACGACGCCGATGCCGCGCTCGAACTGGTCAGCGAATTCCGCGACGGCCCGCCGACCGTGGTCATCGTCAAGCACGCCAATCCGTGCGGAGTCGCCAGCGCCGACAATATTCTCGACGCCTATAAAGCGGCTCTGGCCTGCGACAGCGTCTCGGCCTTTGGCGGTATCATCGCGGTCAACCGTCCGCTCGACGGACCGGCGGCCGAAGCGATGACCGGCATCTTCACCGAAGTCGTCTGCGCGCCCGATGCGAATGACGAGGCCAAGGCCATTTTCGCCAAGAAGAAGAATCTGCGCCTGCTCCTGACCGGCGAACTTCCCGATCCGGTCCGCACCGGCATGGGATTCAAATCCATCGCCGGCGGTTTCCTGCTCCAGTCCCGCGACAATGGCCAGATTGCCCAGGCAGACCTCAAATGCGTCACCAGGCGCCAGCCAAGCGAGCAGGAAATGGCCGATTGCCTTTTCGCCTGGACGGTCGCCAAACATGTCAAATCCAACGCGATTGTCTATGCCAAGGGCGGCTCGACTGCCGGCGTCGGTGCCGGGCAGATGAACCGGCTGGAATCGGCGCGGATCGCTGCGTGGAAAGCAAAGGATGCTGCTGAAAAAGCCGGTTGGAGCGAATCCCGCACCATTGGGTCGTCGGTCGCCTCGGATGCTTTCTTCCCCTTCGCCGACGGCCTGCTGACCGCAGTCGAAGCGGGCGCAACGGCGGTCATTCAGCCGGGCGGATCGATCCGTGATGATGAAGTGATCGCAGCAGCGGACGAAGCGGGTCTTGCGATGCTGTTCACCGGAATGCGCCATTTCCGCCATTAGCAATCAGTGACATGGCGTGACCAGCCGATCGGACGCTAGCTTCGGGAATATTGGTTGGTGACGCCGGGTCTTCTGGTCGAGGTGGGCGCTTCAAAGCCTCGCCAGATATCGTCCTCACTGACCTGTGGAACAAATGGATTCTGTTTGTTTTGGTCCGAGAAATTGAACAGATTGACGTCGACTGGTTCGGCGAATAAAATTCCGAAATTCTCGCCTTCGGTCCACCGGACTTCGCCGGATATTCGGCCATAGCCTTTTTTGATGATGGTGATCACTTCAAACGGCGGGAGATAACCTTCGCTATGGCCACCCATTCCATGGACGGATAAATTGGTTATGATAGCGGGAAACGCGTGGCCGTTTTCCCGCTCGAGTTCGACGTGAATCAGCTGGCGAACCCGGGCTTCGCGCTCGTCCGGAGAAATCTGCTCGTGCGATTTATCATCGTTAACATTCGTCATGCTGCCATTAACGGTGAAATCTGACGGGCTTAAGTCAGAAATCGGGCCCCGGCGTTTCCGTGAAAATGCTTTTCTTCCATTTTCCGGATAGGGAGGCGACAACCAGCGCGATCACTGTGAAACCTTCAAACTATCCCGGTCCGGGCCAGGAAAAGGACAGGCGGCTTTCGCCGGTGACGGCTCCCGACGACGCGAACCGCCGCTCAAGGAAGAGTCCCCGGCCGCTATGGTCAATGGCAACCACCGTGCTGCACCGTGTCCCGTACACCGGGTCGAGCATGAAAATGGCCGAGTGCTGTGGCTCGGGTCCCGATTGCGCCGCGGGCCGGGCGCGGTCTTTCGGCTCGTAGCTGTTCCGGTCGAGCAGATCGTCAAACAGCAAAGCGGGATCATCGGACTCTGTTGCAATCCACTTGCCCAATGCGTCGTTGAGATGCGGCGACTTTTGCCATGGTTGATCGACCGGGCCGTTCGACAATCCGTGAATGCCATGATCCAGGATGGTGATGGTCTTGTCGGGCCGGTTGCTGTGGACCAGCGCCTCGCCCGGTGTCACCGTGATCAGGTTGAACGGGTTGAAATCCGCATAGTCTGCAGCGCCGATATCGGCGTACCGACCGGCGCCCGAGAGATAATCCTTCAGCAAATCGCCGCGCGATGCCCGGTCTGAATCCGGCGGACCGAAACCGTATAAATTGGTGACCACCGCAAAACGACCCTGTTCGGAAATGCCGAGCCAGGTTCCGCCCGCCAGCTTGTCCCTGCCAGCCAGCAGATGATGCGGTTCGTCCCAACGCTGAGCGCCAGCGGCCGGACGGGCATGCAGTTCATCGCGATTGCCGATGGCAATCAACGGCCATCGAGGATGGGCTTTCCAGGCAAATGCAACGATACACACAGTTCGAATATTAGCCTGTTCTATCAAACTTGCGACCTAAATCTGGTCGCTCGCCGGCACAAGGCAGATTGCCGGTTCCGGCGGCTCATCAGCGCGTTGACTGTCGCGCCTGACCGTCGATAATCCGGCGCGGTTGCTAAAACATTGCCCGATTGCTTTAAAGAATGTACGGCTCGCCACGCTTTACACGAAATAACCGATGTTCAAGCGCCATCGCCCAATCAAGGAATAATGTACTCAAATGCCGCCATTTTCAGAACCGACTTTCCAAGAACGCACTCAAATGGCGGCCAAAGCCAAGCAGGCTGCACTCAAGAAGCTGAAGGCAAAGGCTCCTCCAAGCCCTGAAGTGATTGCCGAACGCAAGGCAGCCGCGCTCGCGCGTGAGGAAAAACAGGCGATCGCACGCGAAGAGAAACGCGCTGCATTCGAGCAAATGAAAGCGGACCGGAAAGCCGCGAAAGAAAAGGCAAAGCCGAAGCTCGCGCTTGGCCTGACGGAAACCGAGAAAAAGGCCGCCCGCGACGAACGTTACGCGAAGCGGAAAAAACGCAAGAAATAGGGCGCTGGCAGCAGACCGATAACGGAAGAGCTATGCCTGTCAGACCCAGCCGCCTGCGCGCGCTGGAATGGTCCGCGGAGGAATATGGCAAAGAAGAAGAATTTCCCGCCTCGTGACGAGATAATGGCGCTGGCCAGTGACGGCGAGCTGACCGTGAAAGTCGTGCCCAATGCCGGGGAAAACAGCA
The DNA here is from genome assembly GCA_947488845.1 of uncultured Sphingomonadaceae bacterium. Taxonomy (GTDB): domain Bacteria; phylum Pseudomonadota; class Alphaproteobacteria; order Sphingomonadales; family Sphingomonadaceae; genus Parasphingorhabdus. The sequence continues at coordinate 17,636 of CANLBM010000025.1, forward strand.
TTGCCATGCCCAAGGACGCTGGGCCTGTATTGCTGGTCCGCGTGACCGCGACACCGGAGGATGGAAAGGCCAATGCCGCCGTCCTGAAGCTGCTGTCAAAAGCGCTGGCTTGTCCCAGAACGTCGCTGGCGATCGTTCGCGGCGCCAATAGCAGAAGCAAGATTATCAAACTACCCGCCTGAATAGTCCTCCTCCCTCACGGGAGAAGGGAACGCATCCCTGCGGTATTGTGTATTTCAGAATATAGAAGCTTGTGCCCTTGGGCGGAGCACCATCAAAACTGGATTAATCCGGTGTGGCAGCCTGTGCATTCTGTCCGTCACCTTCCGGTGCGGCGATGATGTCGCGGGTTACGCTGCCCTTGTCGACGGTGAATGTTTCGGGATCACCGACCGATGTCCGAATCCCGGCGTCAGAGGAGCCGGCCTGGCCGACAATCGCCGATTCGGTGATGCTGCGCGCTTGCGGACCGCCGAACAGGGCTTCCAGAGTCTGTTGCTGCAAACCACCGGTCTGTGGACGAGGCTGACCGGGCTGAGGCGGGGTCAGCGTGAAATCGGGCGGGATGACCAGCGGTGGCTGGCGCGAAACCGCGAATTCATCCGGCCGGTCACGGTCAAACAGCCCGCTGGAGCCGCAGGCGGTCAAGCTGGCCAGCGAAACAAGGCTGATGGCGACGGTGGATTTACGCATGATATTATCCCTTAAAAATCTCTTACGGAGCCTGATAGCGCGCTCCTGTCACAGGTCAACTTTCGTCAAGCTGAACATCGTCTTTTGTCTCCGCCTTCTTTTCGCGGATTAACAGCGCGCGCGCAAGCAGGATAACGACCCCGATGCTGATCGAGGCATCGGCGAGGTTGAAAATCAGGAAAGGCCGGAATTCACCGATGTGCAGATCGGCAAAATCGGCGACATAGCCGAGCCGCGCGCGATCGACGATATTGCCCATCGCGCCGCCGAGCACCATGCCGAGCGCGATAATGTCCCACTTGGCCTTTTCCTTGTTCATCCAGATGAACACGGCAACGCCGATCAGGCCGGTCAGCGTGACCAGAGCCCAGCGCTGGAAATCGGTCGAGGCGGTGAGAAAACCCATCGAAACCCCGTAATTTTCTGCCCAGGTCAGGTTGAAGAACGGGATCAGCTCGATCTGCCCCTTGGTCGGCAGCTGCAACAATTGCATCACGACAAATTTGCTCGCCTGATCGATGAAGAAGATCAGGAAGGCGAGGATCAGGCCGATGCGGCGGTATTTTGTGATTTGCGCGCTATCCGTCATATCAAATTCCATTCCAAACAGCGAGACAAGGAGTCGTCATCCTGAACTCGTTTCAGGACCCCGCCAGGCCTGGCGCTCTGTTGAGAGAGATCCCGAAACAAGTTCAGGATGACGAATGAGTACCCATCACTCATTACGCCAAAACCTCGGCACAACGCCCGCACAGCGCGCCATCCTCTTCCACTTCCGGCAGCAACCGCCAGCAGCGGCCGCATTTGTGGTTGTCGGTTTTGATGACAGAAATTTCTGCGCCATCACTGACGTCCGCGACAATCGCCAGCTCGGCGAATTCTTCCGCGCTGATTGGCAGATCGGTCATCGGATAGACAACTTCGGCTTCCAGGCTTGACCGGATGGTCTTTTCCCGTCGCAGCGGTTCAATCGCCTCGGTCACCTTCTCGCGGGCATCGCGAACGACATCCCACTTCTCGACATCACCGTCACCCCAGCGCAGGCTGGGGTCCAAACCGCTAGTCGATTGGGCCGGGTCCCCGCCTTCGCTGGGACGACCTGTGGTAAGCGCCTTGAAATCCGGCCATTCCTTCAAATGGATCGAGTCTTCCTCGTCGGGGAACCGGCTCTGCCAGATCTCTTCCGCCGTAAACACCAGCACCGGCGCGATATAGCGGGTGAGGGCGTGGAACAATATGTCCATCACCGTGCGATAGGCCATCCGCTTGGGATCATCCGCCGCATCGCAATAGAGGCAATCCTTGCGGATATCGAAGAAGAAGGCGCTGAGGTCCTCCTGCGCAAAGGCGTTCAGCGTCCGCATATAAGGACCGAAGGCAAAATCATTCACATGCTGTTTCAGCTCCGCGTCGACCTCGGCCAGCCGGTGCAGGATATAGCGTTCCAGCTCCGGCATATCGGCCACCGCGACGCGCTCGGCATCGGTGAAATCACCCAGCCCGCCGAGCATGTAACGAAACGTGTTGCGCAATTTCCGGTAGCTGTCCGAAACCCCTTTCAGGATCTCGTCACCAATCCGGTGATCCTCGGTGAAATCGACACTCGCCGCCCATAGCCGCAAGATATCCGCGCCCTGCACGTCGATGATCTTCTTCGGATCGAGCGTGTTGCCGAGCGACTTCGACATTTTCTTGCCGCTCTTGTCGAGCGTCATGCCGTGGGTCAGCACGGCTTCATAAGGCGCATGGCCTCTGCTGCCGCAGCTTTCGAGCAGGCTCGACTGGAACCAGCCGCGATGCTGATCGCTGCCTTCGAGGTAGAGATCGGCAGGACGCTTGCCATCGGTGCGGAGCAGGTCGGGCCAGTTGCCGCTTTCCAGCACGAATGCATGGGTGCAGCCGCTGTCGAACCAGACGTCGAGAATATCGGTGATCACCTCATAATCGTCGAGCGCATGGTCGTTGCCGAGAAAATCCTGATGATTGGCATTGAACCAGGCATCGGCCCCGCCGGCCTTGAACGCCTCGATGATCCGCGCGTTGACGGCGGAATCGTTGAGATAATCTCCGCTCTTGCGATTCACGTAAAGCGCAATCGGCACGCCCCAGGCCCGCTGGCGCGACAATACCCAGTCAGGGCGGCCTTCCACCATCGATTCGAGCCGCCGCCGCCCGCGTTCCGGCACAAAGCGCACCTTGTTTCGGATTTCGTCCAGCGCGACTTCGCGGAGGGTGGCCCCTCCACCATGCTGCGCATGGTCCCCCTCCCCGTCGCTGCGCGCCAGGGAGGATATATCCTCTTTTCCTCCCTGCGCCGAAGGCGTGGGGAGGGGGACCGCCGAAGGCGGTGGAGGGGCACTGAGAGGCTCATCCATCGGCACAAACCATTGCGGCGTGCAGCGATAAATGATCTTAGCCTTCGACCGCCAGCTGTGCGGATAGCTATGGGTAAAATCGGCGCTGGCCGAGAGCAGCGCGCCCGCCTCGCGCAGGTCCGAACAGATCGGGCCGTCCGGACCGTTGAAATTCTTGTTGATCACCCCGCCGGAACGCTCGTCGCCGCGCGGCAGCCATTCCCAGTCCTCGCGATAGACGCCGTCGGCATCGACCGCGAACACCGGATTGATGCCATTGGCCTTGCACAGATCAAAATCATCCTCGCCATGGTCGGGCGACATATGCACCAGCCCGGTACCCGCATCGGTGGTAACAAAATGCGAACCATCGAGAAACGGACGCGGCTTGGTGTAGAATTCGCTGTCCGGGAATTTGTCCGCCATTGGGTGCTTGGCTGTGGCATCCTGCAAAGCGGAGCCTTTAAATGCGCGGATAGTATCCTGCCCGGCAAAAGCGGCAATCACTTTTGCTCGTTCAACTGACAGAACGTATCGGCGTCCATCTGCATGTTCAAATATTCCGTATTCAACATCCGCCCCATAAGCGAGCGCCTGATTGACCGGAATAGTCCACGGCGTGGTCGTCCAGATTACCGCATGCGCACCAACCAGTTCCGGCGCATTCGGCGCGTCGACAATCTCGAACGCCACATCAATCTGCGTCGAGACGATATCCTCATATTCCACCTCGGCCTCGGCCAAAGCGGTCTTCTCGACCGGCGACCACATCACCGGCTTGGCGCCGCGATAGAGCTGGCCAGCTTCGGCGAATTTCAGCAGCTCGGCAACAATCGCCGCCTCGGCGTCATAATCCATCGTCAGATAGGGCTTGTCCCACTGGCCCATCACGCCGAGCCGCTTGAATTCCTCGCGCTGCACATTCACCCACTGGTCGGCATAGGTCCGGCATTCGGCGCGGAATTCGCTGGCCGGAACCTCGTCCTTGTTGCGCTTCTTCTTGCGATATTGTTCCTCGATCTTCCACTCGATCGGCAGCCCGTGACAATCCCAGCCCGGCACATAAGGCGCGTCCTTGCCGAGCAGGCTCTGCGAGCGGACGACCAGATCCTTCAGCGTCTTGTTGAGGCTGTGGCCGATATGGATATTGCCATTGGCATAAGGCGGGCCGTCATGCAGAATGAATTTCTCGCGGCCGGCGCGGGCTTCGCGCAGCTTTTCATAGAGACCGATCTTCTGCCAGCGCTCCAATATCGCCGGTTCCTTGTTCGCAAGGCCGGCTTTCATCGGGAAATCGGTTTTCGGCAGGAAAACCGTGTCTTTATAATCTGCTTTGGGATCGGTCATGATCGCGGGGATTAGGGGACGCGGGGCTTGGGTGCAAGCGGGATTTGTGCCACGCGAGAGCCACGCGATTTGCTCGTCATTGCAAGGGCTGGAAGCCCGTGGCAATCCGGTGCGGCGAGCGACGCCCCGGATTGCTTCGCTGCGCTCGCAATGACGTACAGGGCTGCTTAAACTCCTGCATCGGTTCGTCCTGAGCCTGTCGAAGGACATTTCTCGTCGAAAGGCGTGGTTCGACAGGCTCACCACGAACGGACAGGATATATCCTCATCAGTTTGCAACAAAACCGTTCGTCCTGAGCCTGTCGACCCGAAGGGCGAGCGCAGCTCAACGACCTCTAGGGTCTTGGTCTGTCCTTAGGAAGGCCCGCCGCCGACGATAAAGCCAATGCATCGACCGGCGACCTTGAAACCGTTAGTGGGCAGCTTGTCTGCCGTTAGCCCTGAGCTTGTCGAAGGGCGCTTTCCGACGAGAGGCGTGGTTCGACAAGCTCACCACTAACGGATACCCTCTAACGGATAATCCTAAGCCAGCAATTCCCGCGCCCGGTCGCAATCCTTCTCCATCTGCAGCTTGAGCGCATCGAGATCATCGAACTTCTCTTCCCCCCGCAGGAAATGGTGCAATTCGATCTCGATCGTCTGGCCGTAAAGATCCTCGCTGAAATCGAAGAAATAGGGCTCGAGCAATTCTTTCGGCGGATCAAAGCTCGGGCGGATCCCCAGATTGGCCGCGCCGTTCAGAACCCGCCCGTCGGGCAGGCGGCCCTTGACCGCGTAGATGCCATATTTGGGCCGCAGATAATGGCTCATGTCGACATTGGCGGTCGGATAGCCGAGCAGCCGGCCGTTCTTGTCACCGTGGATGACCTCGCCCTGTATGGTAAACGGGCGAGTGAGCAGGCGGCGCGCTTCTTCGCACAGGCCTTCTATCAGCGCCTTGCGGATGCGGCTGGAGGAGATGACATCATCGCTGTCGCTGATCGCGCTGACCGCTTCGCTCTTCAGCCCGTGCGCCGCGCCGACTTCGCGCAGCAGGTCGACATTGCCTTTCGCGCCTTTACCGAAAGTGAAATCGGCGCCGGTAACGACGCCCGCCGCGCCAAAACGCTCGACCAGCAGCTTGGCGACAAAATCCTCTGCCGTTGTTGCGGCCAGTCCGGCGTCAAATTCGAAGACCAGCATCGCGCTGGCCCCGGCATCGGCGAACAGCCGCTGGCGCTGATCGAGTGAGGTCAGCCGGAACGGCGCGACATCGGGCTTGAAGAATCGCACCGGATGGGGGTCGAATGTCGCGATAATCGTCGGGCGGCCCTCTTCCCGTGCCCAGCTCAGCGCCTTGCCGGCGACCGCCTGATGGCCGAAATGAAAGCCGTCAAAATTGCCCAGCGCAATGATCGCGCCGCGCAGGTCGCCCTCGATCCGCTCTTTTCCGTTCAGTCTTATCATCGAATCGCTATTGCGGGATTTTGCATTTCATTCAACAAATTCGTCATGCCAGCGCGGACGGGCATCTAACCCGCATCCGTAGTGCGGTCATCGCGATCGGGTTGGCCCCCAGCCTTGGCTGGAGTGCCAGGAGCCGATAAAGGCACCAGACCCGCCCTGATCAACCGCAAGGCATTCAGCCCCATCACCGCGCGAATTTCCGCTTCGCTGAACCCCGCGTCCATCAGTGCCTGGGTAATATGGACAATGCCGCTGGTGTCAAAACGCGTGGTGACCGCGCCGTCAAAGTCGCTGCCCAGTGCGACATATTCTATCCCGACCAGATCGCGGACATGTTTGACCGCTCTGGCTACAGTCGCCGGATCGGTATCGCACATCGCGCCGTCCCAATAGCCAAGACCGATGATCCCGCCAGTCGCCGCCACGCCTCTGATCTCTGCGTCGGTCAGGTTGCGGTTGACCCCGCACACCGCCTGCACGCCGCCATGGCTGGAAACCACGGGCCGCTTCGCCATTTTCAATATATCGGCAACCGTCGCATGGCTGCTATGGGCGATATCGACGATCATCCCCATCTGCTCCATGTCGCGAACGATTGTCCGTCCGAAATCGGTCAGCCCGCCTTTCTCAATCCCGTGCATCGATCCGGCCAGCTCATTGTCGAAAAAATGCACCATCCCCGCCATCCGCATGCCCGAGGCATAGAGCTTCTTCAGATTGGCGCGATCGCCTTCCAGCGTCTGCAAGCCTTCGGCGGAGAACAGCACGCCGATCGATTTGTCGAGCCGGTCGAGATGCGCCGGCTGGCTGATCGAAGCCAGCCTGCCGCCCGATGCGGCAACCGCCTTGTCCAGTTTCTGCGCGTGATAAAGCTGGCGCTCGAGCAACGAAAACCAGGTCCGCACCGGCTGCAACTGGGTGATCGCGAGCAGGGTGATATTATCCGTGTCACCGCTGTTGCTGTCGTAATTCTGGCCCTTGGGCGTCTTGGTCACACTGGAGAATATCTGCAGCCCGACATTGCCCGCTTCCAACCGGTCGAGGTCGATATGACCATAATCGACGCTGTCGGTGATCTTGCGTTTCCACAACAATGTATCACCGTGCAGATCGACGATCATCAGGCTGTCGTGCAACTCTTGCGCTTCCGCTCTGATCTCCGGCAGCGGCTTGCCGTCGACCATATTGGTCTGCTTGTCGAACCATGCCGGTCCGAAAATCAGGAAGGCGGCGAGGGCGATCCCGCCGAGGCCCAGAAGCGCCAGCAGGAATTTCCTCATCCGGTTTTCCTTTTCAAGGTTACGAAGCTGTAACCCGGCTTGTCATTTTTCGGCTCGTGATCCTCGCGCATCGTCTCTTCCCAGACGCTGTCGTCGAAGGCCGGCATCTTGATATCGCCCTTCGGCTTGATATGCACTTCGGTCAGTTCGATCCGGTCGGCGCGGTCGAGAAAGGCCTTGTAGATTTGTGCTCCGCCGATCACCGCGATATGCGGCGAATTGGCAATTTTCAGGGCGTTTTCTGTGCTGGTTGCGATCTCCGCGTCATCGGCTTCCCAGTCCGTGTCCCGGGTCAGTACGATATGGCGCCGTCCGGGCAACAGGCCGGGCAGGCTGTCGAATGTCTTGCGGCCCATGATCATCGGCTTGCCCATGGTCATGGTCTTGAAACGCCGCTGGTCCTCGGGCAGGCGCCAGGGAATAGTGTCACCGTCACCAATCACGCCATTGTCGGCGCGGGCGAGGAAGAGGATGATTTCAGGATGGTTCATGGGCGACGCCTAGCGCAGTTCCGGCAGACTGCAAATTAGAAATGCAATTTTGTAACATGGCCCATTTTGCGACCCGGCCGACTCTCGCCCTTGCCGTAGAGATGGAGGTGGTTTGCGCCGTCGGATAACAGGCTCTGCCAGTCGTCGGCCTGCGCCCCGATCAGATTGTGCATCTCGACCTTTTTCGCCACCAGTCCAGTATCACCCAGCGGCAATCCGCAAATCGCCCTTATGTGATTTTCAAACTGGCTGGTGACCGCCCCTTCGATCGTCCAGTGGCCGCTGTTGTGCACGCGCGGTGCCATTTCGTTGAACACCGGGCCGTCCCTGGTGGCAAAAAACTCGCAGGTCAGCACGCCGACATAATTCATCGCCTCGGCCATTTGGGCGGCGAGCGCGCGGGCACTGTCCTGCTGTTCGATTATCTCTGCCGGAGCGGGCGCGGTCGAGACCGACAATATGCCGCCGACATGGACATTATGCGGCGTGTCCCAGAAACGAATCTCGCCATCCTGTCCGCGCACCAATATTACCGAAAATTCATGGTCGAAGGTGACAAAGCCCTCGGCGACACAGGGCTGATGCGCGGCGGCTTCCCAATGCTGGTCGAGATCATCGCCCGGCTGGATCCGTGACTGGCCCTTGCCGTCATAGCCCATGCGGATGGTCTTGAGGATCGCCGGCGCGCCGATCTCGGCAATCGCCTTGTCCAGCCCGCCCCGGTCGAGCACTTCGGCAAAGGGCGCGGTGGTCCCGCCATGGTCGCGGGCAAAATTCTTTTCGGCGACCCGGTTCTGCGCGATATCCAGCGCCGCGATCGGCGGATGCAGAGGGGCGCAGGCTTCGATCTGGTGGAGCGGATCGACCGGGACATTTTCAAATTCGAAGGTAATCACGTCACACGCGTCGGCAAAGCGGGTCAGCGAAGCAATGTCATCATCTTTCGCGCAGGTGAACTCCGCCGAGACTTCGGCCGCCACGCTGTCGGTGTCGGGCGCATAGATATGGCAGCGATAGCCGAGCTGTGCTGCTGCGACGCTCAGCATCCGGCCGAGCTGGCCGCCGCCCAATATGCCGATGGTTGAACCTGGGGGAAGTGTCTGCATGGGCTCTCTTTATTCGGGTTGGTCGGCGACGGATTCGGTTTGCGCCGCGCGCCACGCATCCAGCCGTTCGGCCAGCGCCGGATCATCATTGGCGAGGATGGCTGCTGCCAGCAGCGCCGCATTCTTGGCACCCGCATCGCCAATAGCCAAAGTGCCGACAGGAACGCCGCCGGGCATCTGGGCGATGGAAAGCAGACTGTCCATGCCGCTCAGCGCCTTTGACTGGATCGGCACGCCGAGTACCGGAGTGCGGGTCATCGACGCCACCATGCCGGGCAGATGGGCCGCGCCGCCAGCACCGGCGATGATCACTTTCAGTCCGCGATCCACAGCCGACGTTGCATATTCGTAAAGTCGGCCAGGGGTCCGGTGCGCGGAGACGATCTTGGTCTCATGCGCTACGCCAAGCTTATCGAGAATGTCGCTCGCAAGCTTCATCGTCGCCCAGTCGGACTGGCTGCCCATGATAATTCCAACCGGAGGAGGTGCTTCGACCATTTTTGCCCCTGACAAATGCTACGGAAGCAATGCGGTTTAGTCATGAAATCGCGCAGACGCAATGCCGCTTATTCTCGGTTCGGGATTTCACGGCGACAAATTGCTATGTGGCTGTTTGACACTTGGTTCTCGAGCCGGGATTTCACAGATTTTTACACTTGGAAAGAATAATTATCTTGTCTTATCAACTAGATAAAAATATAGGCGCGCCAAAGAGCACGAATGAGGATGATATGCATCAGAATAGCGCAAGCAATGACCAGCATTGTGGAAGTTGTGATGCCCTTCAGCGTGAAATAGACGCTCTAAAGCACGAGCTGGCGAAAATGGAACAGCATGCTTATCATGATGTGCTGACCGGATTGCCGAACCGGCGGTTCTTTCTTCAGAGCCTGGAAAGCCGGGTCGGGCGATGCCAGCGATATGGTGATAATTGTGCCGTATTGTTTCTTGATGTCGATAATCTGAAAAAGATCAATGATAGCCATGGTCATGGTGCCGGCGATATCGTGCTGGCGCGTCTGGCTGAGATTTTGCGGCTACACATCCGCGCGTCGGACGTGGCCGCGCGCATCGGCGGTGATGAATTCGGGCTTTTGCTCGACAATCTGGATGCCGATGAGGTCGAGAAGAAAATAGCGTTTCTCGTCAACCAGTTTGCCAGAACAAACTGCAGTCATGCGGACCAGCCATTATCTTTTGGTGCGACCATCGGCTATTCTTTCGTTGGCCCCAAAGATACGGTCGAAGGCCTTATGTTCCGTGCCGACGCCGCGATGTACCGGGCGAAAGACAAGCAAGCATAATCGCTGCAGGCTACCGGTCTGCCAGATAATAGCGTTCGATTTCGCCCAGATCATCGTCCAGTTCATAGACAATCGGCTGGCCGGTGGGGATTTCCAGACCGGTAATCTCGTCATCCGGAATCTTGGACAGATGCTTGACCAGCGCGCGCAGGCTATTGCCATGGGCGGAGATCAATACCCGTTTGCCGTTTTGCAATTCCGGAGCGATCCGGCTCTTCCAGTAAGGCAATACCCGGGCGATTGTGTCTTTCAGGCTTTCGGTCGCCGGCACTTCGATTCCCTTGTAGCGTGGATCGTTGGACATTTGATAGGGACTGTCCGACGCCATCGGTGGTGGCGGTGTATCAAAGCTGCGCCGCCAGATATGGACCTGTTCGTCACCGTGCTTGTCGCGGGTTTCCTGTTTGTTGAGGCCCGTCAGACCACCATAATGGCGCTCGTTGAGCCGATAGTTTTTCTCCACCGGCAGCCACAGGCGACCCATTTCTTCCAGCGCGAGATTGAGTGTCTTGATCGCCCGCGTCTGGACGCTGGTAAAGCAGATGTTCGGGTCGATACCCCGTTCCTTCATCAGCTGTCCCGCCGCCTTGGCCTCTTCTACGCCTTTTTCGGTGACATCAACGTCCCACCAGCCGGTAAAGCGGTTTTCGAGATTCCATAGCGACTGGCCGTGGCGAAGAAGGATGAGTTGGGGCATTGATTGTCCTTGAGCTTGTGTTTCTCCTTCCTCTAGCGGCGATGACGGGGGTCGCCAAGAGCGATTTCAGCTAGAACGATTGTCCCGCCAGCCGCTTCACATGGGCAAATCGGACAATCTTCGGTTTCTTTTCGCGATCAAGCGTTAACCAACATCACAAAACTCCGTCTAACCCTATGCGATATCATGGTAACATTCTGGCAGCGGGTGCAGCCTGGTCGGCTACGGACCGGCTTGCCTCCTGATTGAATGGCACCGGTAAAGATATGGCAACCAAATTGACGTAATGGTGTCAGGCCAACCTCTCTCAACGCAAATAGACAGTTAGGGCTGCGCCTTAACCCGGAGAATATAAGTGAACAATATTGGTAAAATGCTCGCGGCTGCGCTGTGCACCACTGCAATGGCAACGCCCGCATTTGCACAAGACAATGCGCAGGAAGCGGAATCATTCGACGATAATGTCATCATCGTCACGGCCACACGCCGCGCACAGGATGTGCAGGCTATTCCTCTCGCCGTGACCGCGGTCAGCCCGGTCGAACTGGAACGTCAGGGCGTTGTCAGCGTTGACCAGATCACCAATGTGTCGTCCAGCTTCTCCGCCTCGAACGCCCAGCTGGCATCTGGTTCGGTGGTGTTGCGGATTCGCGGTATCGGCACGACTTCCAACAATATCGGTTTTGAATCGGCCGTCGGTATCTTCATCGATGGTGCCTATCAGTCCCGCCCCGGTGTCGCCCTTTCCGAATTTGTCGACGTTGAACGTGTCGAAATATTGCGTGGCCCACAGGGCACATTGTTCGGTCGCAATACCTCTGCCGGCGCTCTGAACATTACCAACAAACGTCCGAACCTGGCGGAATTTGGCGGTTTTGCCAATGCTAGCTATGGCAATCGCGATCTGATGGGCGTGCAAGGTGCGGTGAACGTGCCGATCGTCGAAGGCAATCTGGCGCTGCGTGTGACGGGTGCCTATCGGGAGCGTGACGGCTATGTGACCGTAGTCGACGGCAGTGGTACCAGGATCGGGGATTCCAACGGTACCGATCAGTATCTCGTTCGTGGTCAGCTCGGCTTCGAAACCGACAGTGGCATCAGAGGGCGTCTGATTGGTGATTATTCCAAAAGCACCGCTGGCTGCTGTGCGGCAATAGAAGTCCTGCAATCGCCGCTGGAAACCTCCGGCCTGCTCGCAGCCGTCGGGCTGGGCGCGCGGGGCGGCATGGCCGGGCCTGTTGTCGCGATCAATCCCTACGACACCAGCACTGCCGAACGCGCGGAAGACAATCTGATCTCCACTGCCAATTTCGCGCCGCAGACGCGCTTTGATCAATGGGGCATCACCGGCGAGGTGGAAGTGCCGCTGGGTGACAGCACCAACCTGATCTACATCGGTTCCTATCGCGAATATGACGCCACGGAAGCCTATGATAACGACTTCTCCGCGCTCGATGTGTTCAACGTCACCGACAACCGCACGTCCATCGAAACCATGACCCACGAATTGCGCGTTCAGGGCGACTTGTTCGGCGGCGCGCTGAAATGGCTCGTCGGCGGCTATTATTCCGACGAAGATATAAGCCAGCAATTGTCTTTTGCTCTGGGTGCGGACTATGACCAGCTTGTTGGAGCCATTCTCGCCGGAGCCACCGGCGGGGCCAGCCTCAACCCGCTCAGCCCGGTTTTCTTCGGAGCAACGCCGTTGCAGAATATAACCGGCGTCAATCCGGCAACGACCACCAATATTAATCAATATGCGCAGAATAGTAAAAGCTGGTCACTCTTCACCCACAATGTTCTGGAAGTGACCGACGGTCTGGAACTCACCGCAGGGCTGCGCTATTCGGACGAAAGCAAGGATGGCAGCTTTGCCAGTGGCGGTACCAATAATGCGGTCTGTCCTGCGATTGTCGGAGCGATATCGCCCGGCGGCGGATTGAGCGGCTTGCCCGGCACTCTGCAAAATGCGTTTTTCGGACTGGGCTGCTTTGCCTTCACCGCTCCTGCGGATGCGCCTTACGCGGCGTTTTTGCCAACCCCGCGCACGTTCAGCAACACGTTCAGCGATTCGGAACTGATCTACACCGGCAAGGTGGCATATGCTTTTGCTGCCCCGGTCAATATCTATGCGAGTTTCACCCATGGCTACAAGTCGGGCGGTTTCAACCTCGATTCCACGGCGGCTGCTGGCGGCACCGATCCGCGCTTCCTTTCCGAAGAAGTGAACTCCTATGAAATAGGTCTGAAGGCCAAGTTTCTGGACAATGCAGTGACGCTGAATCTGGCCGCTTTTCGTGAGATATTCTCGAACTTCCAGATTATCGAATATACCGGCGTGCAATTCCGTACCTTCAATGTTGCCAAGGCGGTAACCCAGGGTCTGGAAATCGAAACGACGCTTCGGCCGAGCGATCATTTCACGGTCAACGCCGCGCTGACGATCACCGACGCCTATTATCCCGATGATTGTGCCGGGACGCAGACCACGGTCAATGTGCTCGCCCTGTGTGGCAATTCCTTGACCAATGCTCCGGACTTTGTCGGTATAGCCGGCGCCACCTATGCCAATGATATCGGGACGAACCTGACATATTTCCTGAACGGACAGGTCCGGTTCGAGGATGACCGCCGGACCTCGACCCAGGCCATTGATCCCGTCAACCTGACCGCGCTTCCGTTTGTCGTGCAGGACAGCAATATCAAGGTCAACCTGCGTGCGGGCATCGGCAGCCAGGACGAAGCCTGGGGTATCGAGGCTTTTGTGACCAACCTGACCAACGAGGTGACTCGTGGCGTCACCTTCACGACAATCTTGCGGTCCGGTTCGCAATCGGTTTTCGTTCAGGATCCGCGCAGCTACGGTCTGACTTTGCGCGGCAAATTCTAGGGCCGCACTATCGGCTGCAAGCTGATGTGATAACAATGGTTCACGAGGGGGCCGGGTTGTCTGGCCCCTTCCTTCCGGATTGCCCGGACAGCCCGCAGGCACCCAGGCCTGTCCGGGAAACCGGCCTGGAATTCGTCATATCGCCGTTTGCGGCTGTCGATATTCATTGCGAATTTTGCTGCTGCAGCCAGTCAGCCATGGATATATGTATCATTTTTGCAACGATGGGTCCGAATTCGGCCAGACCCCGCCTGACTCCGCTTGGTTTAATGGCTCAATTAAACGACTGGCCCGTCCCCAGCTGTCGTGGAAATGCCATCCCCCTTGGTATGCGGCGATCACAACAGCGAGTTCAATCGGAGTATATAAATGAAAACCTTCAATAAATTCCTCATGGCAGCGCTTTGTACCTCCGCCATGACTACCCCCGCATTTGCCCAGGATGAAGCGCAGGAAGCAGAAGTTTTTGATGAGAATGTGATCATCGTGACGGCAACCCGTCGTGCGCAGGATGTGCAGGCTATTCCTCTCGCCGTAACCGCGGTTAGCCCGGTCCAGCTGGAACGTCAGGGCGTTGTCAGCGTTGGCCAGATCACCAATGTATCTTCCAGCTTCTCCGCCTCGAACGCCCAGCTGGCGTCCGGTTCGGTGGTTTTGCGAATTCGCGGTGTCGGTACGACTTCCAACAATATCGGTTTTGAATCGGCCTGGACTTGTAACGGTCGTCTAATCGCATCCCCGTCAAGGATGATTTTTAACATATTTCACCCGCCTGCGGTTTT
>CANLBM010000026.1 GCA_947488845.1 uncultured Sphingomonadaceae bacterium
CGGGATTTTACCCTCGTTCAACCCGAGCAAAGCGGAGGTCATGGGCAAAGCCCATAAATCCTGCTCCCGCAACCAACATCCACAATATCTCCCAAATCACTAACCCGCGCTGCTACCAGCAGGGCTCTTTTGCCTTTGGGCTCGTGTAAGCGAAACGTTTCACCGTCCTCCAGCTTCTGATATCCAAAATCTCTGCCTATTGGAGGGAACCAGTCACAGGCTTGCCGCGTTATCAAAAGCAAAGGGACCAAAACGGGCTATTTCAATGAACCATCAAATTATGATCGTCGAAGACGAATTTCTCATTGCCATGGAAATGGAGCAGATTGTCGCCAATCTGGGATATGATTGTATCGGCATCGCCGACGATACGGCTTCTGCGATCGAACTGGTTGCCAAGAAGCCGGAAATCGCGCTCGTCGACGTCAATCTGAGCGATGGCCCGACCGGTCCGGTTATCGGCTCGCGCCTGGCCAATGAATTCGGGGTGAAGGTTGTCTTTGTCACCGCCAATCCCAAGCAATTGGGAGACGGCATCGAAGGAACGCTCGGCGCGGTTACCAAACCGGTAGAAATCGATTTGCTGAAAGATGTGTTGAATTATTTGGTAGATGTCTCGACCAATGGCGACGAAGTCGAGCCGCCGCCGAGGATGAAGCGCTTCAATTGAGCCCGACTAGACTCCGGCCAGGCGCGAGGCTTGAACCGCCATATTCATTTGCAATCCGGCCGACAGCCATAATCTTTCGATCGATCCGCCCAATTGCTGGGTAACTGACATCTCGACGAGTTTTGATCCAAATCCTGAATGGGAAGGCGGAGCCGGGATGGCAGGTCCGCCACTTTCCGACCATTTGAATAGGATCATGCTGCCTTCGCGCGATATCAGCAGATCCACATGCCCCTTGTCGGCAGCAAGCGCCCCATATTTCATCGAATTGGTAGCCAGCTCGTGAAAGACCAGCGCAACCGGTGTTGCGGCGCGGTCGCTCACCTCTATATCGCCGCCGGAAATCAGCAGTCTATTTTCCGAAAAGGCAGGGTAGGAAGCAAATATCTCGGACAGCAATTGGCGAATTGTAACTTTGCCAATCTTGGCCTGCGCTTTATCATTATGCGGACGGACATATTCATGAGCCCGGCCGAGGGCGGCAATGCGGCCCTTGAGCGTTTCCGCAGGCTCGCGAAAATTCTCGTCGCCGCGCGCCGTCATGCTGATCAATCCGGAGATTATCGCAAAAATATTCTTGATGCGATGGCTGAGTTCCTGGCTCAGTATCTCGTTCTGGCTTGCAGCCTGTTTGGCGTCTTCAATATCCGTGCACGTGCCGATCCAGCGCTGTATCTTTTGATCGGGTCCGAGAATCGGGAGCGCACGCCCCAGCACCCATCGATAATGGCCGGTATGATGACGTAGCCGATATTCGACCTCATAGGGTTCTCCGCTTTTCAGGCTGTGGTGCCATCTTTTCCAGGCTTCCGGCTGATCGTCGGGGTGAAACATGTCCGCCCATGCCTCGCCATCGGTTGATCCGGCGGGGGCCCCGGTAAATTCATACCAGCGGGCATTATAATAGTCATGGTCGCCGTCGGGCAAAGTCGACCAGACCATCTGCGGCATCGTGTCCGCCAGCGCATGAAAAGCGTCGCCGCTCAGCTGCAACGCACCTCGCTCCTGAAGCCGGGCGTCGCTTAGCTGGCGATCGCCATATTCATTCAATATGAAATTTCTGATCTGGCTACGGGTCGGCATAAGCAGCTTTCACTGATTTTGGAGAATCGCGTTCGAAGATTGTCCTGTTCTAGGATATAATAACGCCGGGAACCAATTTAGTTCATTTTCAGCAAATGTAACCAAAACTTTCAAGTGATCCGGCATCTTTTCGACGGATTTGCCATGGTCATAGCCCGCAAAGCGGAGCTATCCCGGGCCTGTGCCGGGACCGGTCCGATTCCGGACTTGTCGTCAGTCATCGGGCCGGCAGCCCTATATTGTCGCCCGGCATCGGTCCCGACAACAGGTTCAGGACAGCGACCGTTATCGGTTAGGTGATCCTCACGACAGGATGAGCAGCCATCAGCTGTTGCTTCGCCGCGCTTGAGCGTGGAATTTCGATCAGGCTCGATGACCCGCAAGCGCCGGTTTGCGGATGGCTCGTTTCATCGGTCACGGCTTCGACGAGCCTCAGACTGCAGCTTCGGCCATGAATGACCGGCGGCGCAGTTCATCCATCCCGATCGCCGGAGTCACCTGGGGATGCCGCTAATCGATTTCATTTCCATAAAGTCCTTCAATCCATAAGCACCGCCTTCGCGGCCATTGCCGGACTGTTTATAGCCGCCGAAAGGAGCGCCCGGAGCGGGAGCCCAATTGTTGATTGCCACCATCCCGGCGCGCAATCGCGGCGCCACTTTTGCCGCTTCTGCAGGGTCGCCCGAAATTACCGCGGACAGCCCGTATTCGGTGTCATTCGCAGTTTTTACCGCAGCATCGATATCATCATAAGTCATGACGGTAATGACCGGACCAAAAATCTCTTCCTTGGCAATCCGCATGCCGGAGTTCACGGCGCTGAAGACGGTTGGTTTTATATAATAGCCGCGGTTTACATTGGTCGGCAGTCCGGTACCGCCGGTTTCCAGCGTCGCGCCTTGATCGATCGCGGACTGGATCAGGTCCTGGATTTTGTCATATTGTGCCTTGTTCACAACCGGTCCGAGATGTCCGCCTTCCTGCAGCGGGTCACCAACTTCTTGCCCGGCGAATATATTGCTGATCATTTTGGTCGCTGCCTCAGCTTGACTGCTGTGGACCAGCACTTTCGTCGGTGCGATGCAGCTCTGGCCCGTGTTGATCAGAACCCCGGCGACCGTCGGCGGCAATACCGTCTCGAGGTCCGCTCCGGGCAAAACAAGATTGGGCGATTTTCCGCCCAGTTCCTGATGTACGCGCTTGACTGTATCGGCTGCTGCCTTGGCGACCAATATGCCGGCGCGGGTCGAGCCGGTGAAGCTTACCATATCGATATCGGGATGCGCTGCGATGCGGGCACCGACTGTCGGGCCATCACCCAGAACAAGATTGAAGACACCGGCCGGTACGCCTGCTGCATCCATGATTTCGGCGAGAATAGCGGCATTGCCGGGACATTCTTCCGATGGCTTCAGTACCATGGTGCTGCCGCCGGCAAGAGCAGGGGCAACCTTCAATACAATCTGGTTCAAGGGCCAGTTCCAGGGCGTGATCATACCGATGACACCCATTGGTTCGTAGACAATGGTATTGTCGCCCTGCCGCTCGGAAAACTGGAATTCTTCCAGTGCGGCAATCGTTCCCATGAAGCCACCAAGACCAGCTGGCGCTTGTGCTGCAGCGCCCAGACTAAGCGGAGCGCCCATTTCTTCTGCCAGCGAACGCGCGATATCCGGAATCCGCTTTTTATATTCTTCCACAATCCGGCCGAGCAGCGCAAGACGGTCCTCGCGGCTTGTCTGGCTATAGGTTTCAAACGCGGTTCTCGCCGCCGCTACCGCCGCATCGACATCGGCTTCGGTGCCGAGGGTAATCTCGGTACAGGGCTCTTCGGTTGCCGGGTTGATGACAGAATGCAAGGTGCCGCCAATCGAATCAACCCATTGTCCGTTGATATAATGTTGTAGATATTTTTGCATGTCTTGCTCTCCCGGGTCCGCTCGGCAGCGGGCCTTTTGCTTGTCTGGTTAGATTGTCGCATTCTTGTGGACCGTCACCTAACATAATCCATAGTAGATATGGGAGAATTCTGGTTGCTGCGCCGGTTTGTGTCGGCTGTGATGATCATTGGACTGATATTGAGCGCAGCGCCATTGGTTGACCGGTAGCCAGATCACGCCAGCTAGCGTTTTTATATATTGGGGCTTTCGCTAATTCACCCTAGGAGAGGCGGTATGAACTATCCAAAGCTGCTAGAGCCGCTCGATCTGGGCTTCACCACCATCAAAAACCGCGCGATAATGGGTTCGATGCACACTGGTCTCGAGGAAATCGAGGGCGGCTTTGAACGGATGGCCGCCTATTTCGCGGAACGGGCTGCCAATGATATCGGTATGATCATAACCGGCGGGATTGCACCCAATCGGGAATCGTCACACGGCGGTGCCACGATGTCCAGTGACGAGGAGGCCGGGAAGCACCGGTTGGTAACCGACGCTGTCCACCAGGCCGCTCCGGATGTCAAAATCTGCATGCAGATACTGCACTCCGGTCCGCTTGCACACAATCCGGATTGCGTGGCACCTTCCGCGGTGAAATCGCGGATTGGCCGATATGTCCCCAATGAACTCGACAAGGCCGGCATTGAAAAGCAGATCGACGATCATGTGCGATGCGCGGTGATGGCACAAAAGGCCGGCTATGACGGCGTCGAAATCATCGGATCGGCAGGCTATCTTATTTCCACCTTTCTGGTCGAGAAAACCAATTTGCGGGAAGATGAATATGGCGGCAGCTACGAAAACCGCATTCGCTTTGCCGTCGAAATTGTAGAGCGGACCCGCGCGGCGGTTGGCGAGAATTTCATATTGATTTTCCGCATTGCGGCGATGGACATGCTGGAAGGCGGGATGAGCTGGGACGAGGTCGTCACTCTCGGCCAAGCTTTGGAAAGGGTCGGTGTAAACATCATCTCCACCCACTTCACCTGGCACGAAAGCGCAGTCCCGACGATTGCCACCATGGTTCCGCGCGCAGCCTTCACTTCGGTTACCGGACGATTGCGCAAACAGCTCAACGTGCCGGTGATCACCTCCAACCGGATCAATATGCCGGATGTCGCAGAGGAAGTGCTGGCACGCGGCGACGCCGATCTGGTGTCCATGGCCCGCCCGATGCTCGCCGACAGCGCCTTCATGCGCAAGGCGATTGAAGGGCGAGAGGATGAAATCAACACCTGTATTGCGTGTAACCAGGCCTGTCTTGATCATACGTTCGCCGGAAAACTGACCTCCTGTCTGGTCAATCCCAGAGCCTGTCACGAAACAATGCTAATCTATGTGCCGACGACATCGCCGAAGCGGATCGCTGTTATCGGCGCCGGCCCCGCAGGGCTCGCTTATGCGACGGTCGCTGCCGAACGCGGTCACAAGGTTACGTTGTTCGAAGCATCGTCTGAAGTTGGTGGTCAGTTCAATCTGGCAAAGAAGATTCCCGGCAAAGAAGAATTTTATGAAACTCTGCGCTATTTTGCCCGGATGCTCGAGGTGCTTGGAGTCGACCTGCGGCTCGACACCTATGCCAGCCCGGCTCAGCTGCAGGAGGAAGGCTTCGATGAGATTATCATCGCGACCGGGATCACCCCCAGAACACCGGAAATTGAGGGCGTCGATCACGCCAAGGTGGTGAGCTATATCGATGTCATTACCGGAAAGAAACCGGTCGGTGACAAGGTCGCCGTGATCGGGGCTGGCGGGATCGGTTTCGATATCTGTGCCCTGATCAGCCACTCGGGTCCGTCGGCCTCGGTCGATCGTGATGTTTTTGCAAAAGAATGGGGTGTCGATTTTGCCAATCATCCCCGCGGCGGGGTAACCGGCGTCGAGCCAGTGGTGGCCAGCTCCGCGCGCGAGATTACCATGATCCAGCGCAAGGATTCCCGGGTCGGCTCCGGGCTGGGCAAGACGACGGGCTGGACCCATCGCCTGTCGCTGGCACGACGCGGTATCAACATGATAAACGGCGCGCGATATGACCGGGTAGATGATGCGGGTCTGCATATCACGGTCGACAACAAGCCCATTCTCCTGGATGTGGACACTGTCATTCTCTGCGCCGGCCAGCTTCCCAAACGCGATTTATATGATGGTCTGGCAGCCTTGAACCTGACTGCCGATCTGGTCGGCGGTGCATTCGAAGCTCGGGAGCTGGACGCCAAGGCGGCGATCAAACAGGCGTCCGAAATGGCTGCTGTAATTTGAATCAAGCGTGGTTCATCAGAGGGTGAGCGCGTTTGCCCGGGAGAATATGACGGGCGTATCCGCTATCGGCCCAATTAAAAAGCCATGCCGCTGGTGCCATCGCGATTGCCCCGTTTGCCTGTTTCATGCATGGATAGGTCCGTTATCTGCATTCGGATGACTGGCAGGGCCTCTATCTTTGAACAATATTCTTCCGATCTTCCGATTCCTGAAGTCAAATGCCGAAGCCGGAATGAAAACGGCTTTGGTGACGCTGACGGCGGTCACCGGCGCGTCGACGCGAAATCCCGGTGCACATATGGCTGTTGCGGAGGACGGATCATTCTCGGGATCGTTTTCCGGGGGGTGCGTGGAGGCGGCGGTAGTGTCCGAAGCGATGGATGTGATCAAAAGCGGACGGCCGCGCGAGATCAGATTTGGTTCAGGCTCTCCTTATCTCGATATCCGCTTGCCATGCGGCGGCAGTATCGACCTGCTTTTCACCCCGCTTCCCGGTGACGCGATTGTTAGCAATATTTTTGACCGGATCAAAAACCGCGAGCCGTTCACGATCATTCTCGATAGCGAAAGCGCTGATATTCGCTGCATGGCGCAGAAATCAAACAAGGTTGCGGTTGAGCGCGCGGGTACGGAATTCCTGATCCATCATCTGCCGGCTGCGAGGGTCATGATATTGGGACACGGACCATCGGTAGAAAGCCTTGTGCGGCTATCGGTTAGCTATGGAATAGATTGCGATATATTGTCCCCGGATCCGGTCGTTATCGAGTCTGTCCGCCGTTTGGCCAGTACAGCTGAGCTATTGAACACACCGGAAACCAATGCGTTGCTCGATCCCGATCTCTGGACCGCCTGCATATTCCTTTTTCACGATCACGACTGGGAAGCACGGTTGATGAAACAGGCTCTTTCATCGCCGGCCTTTTATGTGGGCGCAATGGGCAGCCGCAAGACCCACGCCCTCCGGCTGCAAAATCTGGAAGACATCGGTGTCCCGGCAGAGGACAGTGCCCGGATGGTTGCACCGATAGGGCTGATCCCCTCAACGCGGGACCCCGCGACCCTCGCATTGTCGACTTTGGCGCAAGTGGTGGAGCGTTATCACCAAAATTTCACGGATTAAATTATCTTCAAGCCAATTATTCCGCGAAACCCGACAGAATTGGATGAACCGCAGTTTAACGGGCGGGTGGTTTCGCTGAATGCTGTGTGAATAGCGCATTCAGAAACTCCGTTCATCTTCATTTCCACTCCTATTGGCCCTGACACGGGACCCTAATGGCTCAAGCATTCGTTTATTGCTCGACACATTAGGAGAAAATAAGATGACCAATAGCATAAATGCCCCCATCGATAGCGGCTTTCCGGTTAAATCTGCTGGCCGCCTGTCCATGATAAGCATGTTGGCGATTTCGGTGGGTATGGCTGCCGCGCCTGGCCATGCACAGAGCGTGACGACACCAGATATGACGGCGCCGGCCCCGCCTCCAGCGGTCGCCACCCCACAGCCTGCTCCAGCACCATCCCCCACGATGGCCCCGACGGTGGCATTGCCCTCGGCTGGCAGTCCTCCTGCGGCCAAAGTGGATGGAGCGCCACCCGTCGCTACAGGCCGGGCGGATGATCTGGCGCGAAAGGGTGGTTTTGATGCGCAGATGGTCGCGCCCGAAGCGCTCGCCCAGATCGAAAGTGAACAGCAGGCTCGTAAGGCTGCTGCAGCAGAGGCAGCAGCCGCGACTGCCAAACGCCCGGTCAAGTCCGCCAGTCCAGCCAATCGCCGGGCTAATAGCGCTGCCACCAGCACAGCAACTACCGCTCCGGAACCAGCTGCTGATCCGGTTGCCGGATTTTCACCCGATCTGGCGATTGGCGCGGGCGCGCCGGTAGCGGCGATCCCGAATGTTGATGCTGCACCACCGAAAGCAGCGACATCACCCGACACGTTCGCCGGTGAGAGCAATGCCGACTGGGGCATGCTCGCCGCGCTTGCAGCCTTGCTCGGCGTTGGCGGAGCCGGGGCCTATGCCGTCGGTGGACGCCGTAAAAGTAAAGTGCAGGCAACTTCCGAGCTTCCTAGCAGAGATTCCCTTCCTGCTTCGATGGACGAAGCGATTATGCCCGAGTTGCGCACAAATCCGATCATACCAATGGTAGATAGTGAGCAGGGCACGGCGCAGACGGTCGAGAGCAAGGTCAGTACCAAGGTCGCCTTTGCGAATTTTGTCGCGAACCTGCCGGAACTTGAAGTGCCGCTGGGCAGAAGCGGTCGCCCCGTAACGATTGGCGAGCGGCGTGTTGCCGCAGCACCCAGGCCTTATCTTGGTGAAAAAGACCTGTCCTTGCCAGAGGGCCATTTTACTGCGAATGTCGACGCCAAGCCGACCCCGCAGAACCCCTTTCTGACTCGCGAGAAGCGCCAAAGACGTGCGCGGCTGCTCGATCGCAAGCTGACCGAAATGAAATCGTCGGTAGGCGAGGCTCGCAGAAAGATGGACCGCGAAATGCAGGCCCCGCGCCCGTTGGAACCGGCCTTTAGCTAGGCCCGTTGCAAATAGGCGACAAATGAGGGTGCTCCGATGTTTCGGGGCATCCTTTTTGTTGGCAGGCGAGTGACGGTGATCTTTCTCGTGCGCTAGCGCTCGGGATGTAACGGGCCGATCGCAAATTTGCCAGATCAGCTATTCGAAAGGCCCTTTCCTACACCCGTCCCGATCCCTTATCGTTGCCGCCGCTCCCAAGACAGATGCGGAGGCCGGCTCTTTGACAATCTGGACAAACACAGAATCATTTCGCTCGCCTGCATAGCATAAGCATCAATTTTCGGGCCAATTTGGAAGTTTACACTGTCCGCCGTGCTCGCAACCAACAAACGCCGGAAACATGCGGATTTGGGGCAAAGGCTACAGAAAATATAAAGGGGCCATCCTGTAAAGTTCCAAACGCCGCCTTGGGCGATGATTTACTGGCTTTGGATGGTGGCGGGAAGAGTCGGAAAGGTAAAGCAGGGGCATACCGATCAATCGAACTTCGCCGGGCTAGCAAATTAGCTAAGAGATTGCCGGGCAGGGGGTGGAAGCGAAGATGGTTCTCCTCCCTTTTTCAGCGCTTTCACGGTCAATTGCAAAAAATGAACTCGCAGGTGCAACATTTCATATTGAAACTTATTTTGGACGGGTCATAGTTTGATCATCATTCTCAAAAACATTGGAATAAACCATGCGTAAAATATCCTCCCTGATCCTTGCAGCAACCGCGCTGTCCTTCACCGTTCCTGCTGCATCTGCAGCCGAAGCAGAGCGCAATGACCGGCTTTATGACGCCACGGGTTCGAGTATCGCCAAAGTGAACCGCGTAACCGATGCCGGTGATATTCTGGTAATCTACAAGGGCAAAGTACGGCGGATCGAAGCGTCGACGCTTTCAAACAACGACGGCAAGCTGATGACCAGCCTGACGAAAACGGAAATCCGTCGTCTCGACTAATCGGTAATTGCCAACACTCACGGTGAAGAAGCGTGAGTGCCGAATTAAAGACAGCCGGTGCTTCCCTCAAGCGCCGGCTGTTTTGTTATGTTCGGCCGCTGCCAGGTCCTCGGGGCGGTTGATGTTCATGAAAAGCGTCTCGTCGGACCATGTTACAACTTGCGCTGCCGATTGCCGGGCCAGCCATCGCAGGGACGGCGCCCGCTCGCCGGGGTCATGGGTAGCGCGAATGCTGTTGATGATATCACAGCGCCAATAGGCAAAGGTCGGATGAATGCGCTGATCATCCTGAGCCACTGCACAGCCGCCGCTGGACGAGAGGCGCTCGACCAGATCTGCCGGTGCATGAGGTGCATCGACCGGAACCGTCGCAAATCCGGGAAGGCCGGGCTGTACCTCTGGCAATCTTGCCGCCAGCGAGAAAATGCCGCCGACCGGTCCGCGGGGGAAGTCCGCGTTGTCGCTGATCAGGGGGAGGCCGGTGCCATAGTCCTGTGAAGCGGACAGAAATAGATGATCGGCCTTGCCGGAAAATCTGTCGATTAGAATATCGATCATCCGCCGACCACCGAGCGTGATGATCGCCTTGTCGGTGCCCATCCGGGTTGACTGCCCGCCGGCGAGAATCACCAGGCAGGTAGAGGGATATGTGGTCATGCGAGAGGTTCCGGTCGAAGCATCATGCTTCAGTCTGGCCTCAGCTTCCCACTCTGTCCAGCAATTCCCCGATCAAGTCGACCCGGCCCGCACTATCGGGGCGTTCTGCTTCCGCCGATTGGGCAAGTTCTGCCTCGAGGCGCCGGTCCAAAAGTGTTCGGTTCGGAGCCTGGCTCCGGGGTGCGGGTTTGGCTGAGGCCCATTGCCGACCGCTCTGCTTGGCCGGATTCTTGGGATAGATGAATCCATTGACTGGAAAGGATGTCGTGCCGAGTTCGGCGATGGGAGCATACCAGATCCTGACCAGGCTCCAGTCATTGTTGGCCGACACGTCTCTAGCGGCGACACCGCGTTCGATTTGCCCGCGCCGACCGTTGATCGGAGACCAGTTGGCATGGCTGATCAATATATTGCGGCTATCGACAATCTTGCGAACCACCGCGACATGACCCAGTTGCATCGAACCATAACCGGGCAGCGACAGTACCGCACCTTCAACCGGTTGTGAGCCCCGTTGATAGACGCCCTCTGCCTGGTCCCACCAACTATACGCGTCGCCATAAATCTGGATGCCGCTCAGATCTCTGGCGAAAGGGACGCACTGGAGATAATCGTTGGCTTTGACCGGGGTGGGCATCAAAATCGCCTGCAAGACCAAAAGGATCGGAATGATCGAATTCCGGAGCAGAGCGGTAGAATTTGCGAGGGCCGTTGCGTTCATCGGGACTGGCATAAGCGTCGGTCGCAAAATCTACGCTAAAGACTATGGTTAATTATCGGTAAATCACATAGTCTCTGGCTGGCAATTTATCGTTCTTTGATGGTGCCGTTCGAGACTTCGAAATGCAGTGCGCTGTCCGGAATATCTTTGAACAACGCCGGTTCTGTACCGGTAAGCCAGACTTGTCCGCCTCTTTCTGCCAGTTTGGCAAACAGGGCTGCCCGGCGTTGCGGATCAAGATGGGCTGCGACTTCGTCGAGCAACAGGATCGGCCGGCTCTGGCGACGATCGGCGATTAAGTCCGCGTGCGCCAAGATGATGGAAAACAGCAACGCTTTCTGTTCGCCGGTTGAACATTTTTCGGCTGGCTGTTGCTTCGCTGCGTGGAATACGGTGAGGTCTGCACGATGGGGTCCGCGCAACGTCCGGCCTGCTGCCCGATCCGCAGATCGGTTTTGTTGCAGCATTTGATGGAGTTGTTGCTCCGTGTGCAGCCTATCATCTGCAATCTGCAAAATGGGCGTGGCAAATATCTTGCTGTTTGACTGCTCCAGCTTCTCGTTGAGCGCTGACACCATCCGATCACGGGCTTCTGCCACAGCCGAACCGAATTGCGCGAGTTGCACATCCAGTCCCTCCAGCCAGTCCTTGTCCGCCCGATAGCTATCTGCAAGCAGCCGGTTCCGTTCGCGCCGTGCTGCTTCGTAGCGGGCACAATTACGCGCGTGGGCAGGTTCTAGCGCCATAACCAGCCGATCGAGAAAATTTCGTCGCCCTGCGGCTCCTTCGGTGAACAAGCGGTCCATTGCAGGGGTCAGCCACAATATGGAAAGCCATTCCGCCAGATCATTGGTCGGCGCAGCCGCTTCATTGATGCGTGTCTTTCTACGTTCGGGCGCATCTGAATCCGTGCCGGTCCCGATCTGGATATCTCCCAATTGCGCCGCAACGGCAAAATCTCCCGTTCCCGTTTGGCAGGCCATGTCGCGCAGCGCAGCCCGCCTGAGCCCGCGACCAGGTGCGAGCAGGGACAATGCTTCCAGGATATTGGTTTTTCCGGCACCATTTTCACCGCTGAAAACCATGAAGCCAGGTTTGGCCGCCAGACGCAATTCCGGATAGTTGCGAAAGTTGTGCAAGGTAAGCTGGGACAGGTTCATGGCAGAGCCTTGCACTAGCTTTTGCCGCTTTTAAAGAGAAGTAAATTCGGCAGGGGCTGTTGGTTCATTCACTTCTTGTTCACGGAAGCCAAGAATTGGGGATTTTCACCAATTATAGGTTTGCAGCATCGCTGTGCTAAGTCGGATTTTAGAGCAAATTGTTGAAAAATAAGAATATAAATAAATTGGCACGGGCTGTGCAAAGTATGGGATATCTTCGCAATCAAGCGAAACGCAGTTTCAAATCGAAAGGTATCACAATGTTCTCGAATATCTCCAACAGTCTGACCGCAGCCGTAGCCGCCTTGTTTTCCGCCGCCCTATTTGTTGGCGCAAGTGTTGGCCCGGCGGTTGGCAACGCAGCTTCGATCATCGCTTAACCCAGTTCAAGAAAAGAGAAGATAAATCATGTCCCACAGTTTTCAAAATTCGTTTCTCGCCACTTTTGGTGCCGTCGCAACGGCAAGCCTGTTCATTGGTGCCAGCGTAATGCCGGCCTTCCAGAACGCATCAGCATTGCTCGTCTGATGGCGGGCAACAACAAAAGCAGCGAAACCCGCCCGCGCAATTGGCCGGAACCCGTTTCATCAAACAAGGAAAGTAATCGTCCTATGAAAAACAAACTGAAACTCGACAAAGCGAACGGCAAGCTCATGGGCGTCTGTTCAGGTCTCGCAAACTGGAGCGGAATGGATGCAAATCTGTTGCGGATCATATTTGTTCTTGCGACGATCTTCGGCTTCGGTTCTGCAATCATCATCTATCTGGCGATTGGATTGATTGTCGATTGATCTCGACATCAATTCATCGGTAGATGATATAACATACGGAAAATATCGAAAAATATGGACCACCCAGGCTGATCCGTGTAATTGAAGCGCAGAGTTTGCATTGTTATCGTCGGAGCGCGCATGTCCGCAGGTCATCATCATAGCCACGGGCATTCCTCCCACAGCCATCACGATCGTCATGGTCCACATGGCCATATGCCGAAAAACTTCAGTCGCGCTTTCGCTTTGGGCATTACGCTCAATATAATTTACATCATCGTTGAGGTGATATTCGGCCTGCTGGCTGGATCGGTGGCGCTCCTGGCGGATGCTGGCCATAATCTCAGCGATGTTCTGGGATTAGCCGTTGCGTGGGCAGGCGCTGAACTTGCGAAGCGCCCGCCAAGCAAACAATTCACATATGGTCTGGGAGGGTCGTCCATCCTGGCTGCCCTGCTGAACGGACTATTCCTGCTCGTGGCCTGCGGGGCCATCGCCTGGGAAGCGATTGAGCGTTTCAGCGAACCTAGCGCAGTCGCGTCGACCACTGTCATCATGGTCGCTTCGCTGGGCATCATAATCAATTTCGGGACAGCGATGCTTTTCATCCGCGGGCAGAAGGATGACATCAATATCCGCGGAGCCTTTCTGCATATGATGGCGGATGCCGGCGTTTCGGCGGGTGTCGTGGTTGGCGGCATCGTCATCTATTTTACCGGAATAAACTGGATTGATCCTTTGCTCAGCCTGCTGATCGTCGGTTTGATATTCTGGAGTACATGGGGATTGCTGTCCGAAGCCGTCCGGATGTCGCTAGCGGGTGTGCCGCGTGATATTGATGTCGAAGAAGTCTTCGAATATCTTGCGTCGTTGCAAGGGGTCGAAGCCGTCCATGATCTGCATATATGGCCGATGAGCACGAGCGAGACCGCAATGACCGCCCATTTGGTTCTGCCATATGGTCATCCCGGGAAAGGATTCCTCGCCGAGGTGCAAAGAGAAATGAAGACTCTATTCTCTATCCATCACATCACGATCCAGATTGAGCTTGAGGACGAAGAAGCAGATTTGTGCCAGGTCGATTGTGGCGACCTGGACTAAGGAGAGCTTATATTATTGGATGAATTTCCGTCATTTGCCAAAAAAACTCCCATCCCTGTTAACGATTGAATAAACATCTCTTGTTAATCTTTGTTTGTAGGCATTCGGTTATCTGGTCATGCAAGTGACGTTACCGGAGAAAACCATCGGGGAGCCTGCATTATATTCGGAAATTGGGGGCAATATGAACGATAGGGCGGTCCAATGAATGATATATCCAAGCGGCGCGATCCCCGCGCCTCACTGCGAACCGATGTCGAAATATCCGCTTCCGTCCGCGAGCCAGGCCTGGGCCGCGTCGATGCGATGATTCTGGATCTGTCAATCACCGGCTTCCGGATGCGCTGTCTGACGCGCTTGACCGGTGAAAAGGTAATTTTTCTGAAGCTGCCGTCATTCGCCGCGCTTGAGAGCAAGATATGTTGGCGCGATGGCGACTATTTTGGTTGTGAATTTGCCCAATCACTCCATCCGGCCGTCTATAACCATATCATCACCAAATATCCTTCCTTGCAAATAGCAGCCGAATAGGCGGCTTGGTCCATCTCTACCGCTATACAATGCACTAGGGAACGATCGCCGTCGTCAACCGGTTAGTCCGGTTCACGGAGTGGGTACAAAGGGGGGGGCTGCAAACGTTCTTCTCGAGTCTCGAGAACCGGCTTGCGGAAGGTCAGCGTTATATCATCGGGATGATGCGTTGCGAATATCTCTCGTTGCGCAGTCTGAAAATAGACTTATGGTCGATCCATCATCGCGGCATCCGTTCCCGCGAGAGGGAGGATGCGTGCACGACGAGATAAAACCGAGCTGGTTGTCGGAAATTGTCCGCCGGTTTTCCGTATTCATGTTTACGATAAACGGCTGGACCGCGGTCCAGGAAAACCCGCCTCCGCGAAAAGCGGTTATCATCGCGGCACCCCACACCAGTAACTGGGATTTCCTTTATTATTTCGGGCTGCTCAACAAGCTCAAGATTTCCTCCTACTGGATTGGCAAGGACACGCTGTTCAAATGGCCCTGGGGCGACATGATGCGGCGCCTGGGCGGCGTTCCCGTGGACCGGTTCAAATCCCATAACATGGTCGATGCGATGGTTCGGGAATTCGAGCGGCGGGATGATTTCCTGTTGACCATTCCGCCCGAAGGCACGCGCGGTGCCGGCAAGCAATGGCGGACCGGTTTCTATTATATTGCGCTGCAGGCAAAAGTTCCATTGATCATCGGTCTGATGGATTATCAGAAAAAGACCGGTGGTCTGGGGCCATCGTTCATGCCTTCGGGAGATTATAAAGCCGACATGAAGATACTCAGCGATTTCTATCACAGCGTGACCCCGAAATATCCGGAAAAAGCGATGCGCGATATTATCTCGACAGATCCCGGAAACGCCGGCGGCAAGCCAGATACGGGAGAGCCAAAGTGAATATATTGACAGCGCTGGGCCTGAACTTCGCATTGCTGGTAGGCATCATGCTAATCTTGTGGCTGATATCCGTTCGCATCCGCGACGTGTCATTCATTGATGCCTTCTGGGCTTATGGCATGGCGATCATGGCGAGCGCTTCCTTCATGCAGTCGGAAAATCCGGGATCTCTGGCCTATATAATCTGGGCGCTCACCGCATTGTGGGGGATCAGACTTGGAACCCACCTGTTCCTGCGCTGGCGCAAGGAAGGTGTCGACCCACGTTATAAAAAGATAATGGGCCGGGCGATGGACAAGCAGGGGATGAGTTTTGCAAAAGCTGCGCTGTTGAAAGCATGGGTCACCCAAATACCGCTGCTTTTCATCGTCTGTCTTCCCGCACAGCTCGGTATCTTGCTGGCTGGTGCTGACAGTCCTGGCCCGGTTGCGATCATCGGGACATTGATAGCGGTGGTCGGTATCGCCTTTGAAACGATCGGCGACATGCAGCTCAAAGCCTTCCGGTCTAATCCTGGCAGCAAAGGCAAGGTGCTTGATACCGGTTTGTGGAAATATACCCGTCACCCCAATTATTTCGGCGACTTTTGTGCATGGTGGGGCATTTGGCTGGTGGCTTCGCAAACCGGCTGGCCGGTCTGGATCGCGGTGGTCGGGCCTCTGTTCCTGAGCTTCACGTTGATGAAGTGGAGCGGAGCGCCCTTGCTGGAAAAAAGCCTGAAAAAGAACCGTCCCGACTATGTCGACTATATCGAGCGGACGTCAGGCTTCTTTCCGATGCCGCCCAAGAAAAAATAAGGCTCAGGCAGCTTTATGGAGCAGCTTGTTTTCGATAATATTGGCAAAAACATCGGCTTCCTGGGCACCGGGCACCATGAATTTCTTGTTGAAGATAAAAGCCGGCACGCCGGTGATGAACCGGTCTTGCCATTCCGCTTCGGTCGCCCTTACTTCGTCGGCATATAGGTTCGTAACGAGCAGGTCCCGGGCACGCTTTTCGTCGAGACCAACAGACGCTGCGACAGAAATCAAGGTTTCATGATCGCTTACATTCTTGCCGTCGGTAAAATGCGCTTTGAACAGAGCCAGTTTCAAGGCCGTTTGCTTGCCGGTTTCTGCAGCCCAGTGGAGGAGGCGATGTGCATCAAATGTGTTCACCATCCGCATATTGTCACCATAGCTGAATTCGAAATCCAGTTCGCTCCCGGCATTGCGCAGACGCTCCCTATTGGCTTTGCTTTGTTCGGGCGTGGCACCATATTTTTGGGCCATATGTTCGCTGATGTCCTGGCCTTCCGGTGGCATGGAAGGATTTAGCTCAAAGGCATGCCAAGCCAGTTCAAAACGGGCCTTCCCTTCGAATTGCTGCATTGCTTTTTCAAGCTTCTTATATCCGATGATACACCATGGGCAGACCACATCGGAAACGATATCCACAGTGATGACAGGTATATCGGACATGGCAATTTCCTTGATTATTGTCAGGCTTTCTCAAGCGTGCACTGCAGTGGATGCTCGTTCTTGCGGGCAAAATCCATCACTTGCGTGACTTTGGTTTCTGCGACTTCGTAGCTGAACGTACCGCAAACCCCGACGCCTTTCTGGTGAACGTGGAGCATGACGCGCGTTGCTTCATCGATGTCCATGTTGAAGAACCGTTTCAATACGAGAACAACAAATTCCATCGGCGTATAATCGTCGTTGAGGATCAGGACCTTATAGGGACTGGGCTTCTTGGTCTTGGCCCGGGTCTTGGTCGCGATACCGAGATTTGTGTCGTCATCATCGTCACCCGATCCTTTGTCCGCATCGTCGCCCATGACCGGTTGGTCACAGACGCGGCTAGGCCGGTCAGGTTTCTGTGCGGGTGAAAGAATCTGCTGGTTCATCATTAGTCTCAGGATATGGTATTTTTACCCCCGAGGGCAAGTGGTGGATTGATAGTTTCCACAGCTTTTGCGGTTATCGGTGTTAACAAAAGGCAAATAAAAAGGACCGCTCCAACGGAACGGTCCTTTTCTAATCTCTAGAGAAAGCGGCTTAAGCAGCTGCTTTCAGTTCCTTGCGGATTTCGCTGACGCGATCAGCAATCGGCTGATAAGCTTTGCCGGCGAGCTTGACGACGGCGTCTGCGTTGTTCGAAGTCTGGTCCATTACCCGGTCCAGGCCGCTGCGGACATAGTCAGCTTGCTTTGCAAACATGTCTTTTGGCGTCGCTACGCTGAACAGGCCTTGCAGGGCGCGGCTGGCTTCAACAAAATTCTCGCGGGTATATTTCACGTTTGTCTTGCCGATTTCCTGAGCGCCCTTTGCAGCAATCTTGCCGCTTTCGAGCAGGGTTTCAACATTTTCGCGGTTGAATTCAACAGCGTTTTTCGAAAGTGCAACGGCACGGTCAGCGGCTGCCTTGGCGCGTGCCTGGGCGTCGGCCGTCAGCTTTTCAAAGCGCGAGCCGAGCTTGTCAGCGGTTTTCTTCGCGGTGTTGGCAGCCTTGGTGTTGGCCGCTTTGGTGTTCTTTACAACGCGCTTGGTTGCAGTGGTTTTGGTGGTAGCCATTTTCTTGGTTCCTTTGGTCATTTTCTTCGATGTGGTTTTGGCAACGGGCTTCGCAGCGACTTTACGCTTAGCGACGGCCTTCTTTGTTACCGGCTTGGTTGCTGCGGATGTTTTGGCAGCAGGCTGTGCCGCTGTTGCCGGCTTAGCAGCAGTAGCCACCGGCTTAATGGTTTCGGTCTTTTCCGCAACCGAAGCTTCACTAGCCGGTTTGTCAGAAATACTGGTCGCGGAGGCTGCTGCAGCATAAGCCGCATCAGCAGAGAGCGAGCCGGTTACTTTGTCTGCCGGAGCAGTAGATGTTTCGTTTTTCGTGTCAGCCATCGGTTATCTCACTTCTATGTTGCAGTGCACAAATAAAGGATGGGATCGCCGATGTCAAGAAAAATGGTGCATTGCACAATAAATGGCTAATCGGGATCGATGCTACTGTAATATAGGTGTTTTCTCTGAGATGTAATTCTCCTGTTTCTGCATTTCCCGGGCATCGGGCATACATGCTATGGTGCAATGCTCCGGATTTCAGTGTTTCGAGCCTGTATCTGTTGTAACAGGTGGAACATGATCATTGAAAGTTCTCTATGTCTGTATTGAAATCCATCGCGACAGCCGTTCCCGATCACCGGATCACCCAGGCTGAGGTGCTGGCGGTGCTGGCCAGGGCAGGGGGGGCGGCGCTACCCGCGCGGCTGGAGCAGATACTCGGCAATAGCGGTATTGATCTGCGCTATCTTGCCTGCGAGGCGGATTATTATCTGGAGCCGCGTGGCTGGACGGAGCGAGCGGGGATTTACCATCAGGTTGGCACGCGGCTGGCTCACAAGGCAGCCGGGGATGCGCTGGACAAGGCCGCGCTGCTGCCCTCCGATATCGACGCCATCATTATGATTTCGACCACTGGTACGATGACGCCTTCTATTCCCAGCCGGATGATCGAGACGATGGGTTTCGATCCGTCGACCCAGACGATCCCTGTGTTCGGCTATGGCTGTGCCGGCAGCGTGCTCGGACTGCGGCTGGCCAATGACCTTGCTGCGGCGGGTGGCGGGCAGAATGTCCTGATGATCTCGCTCGAACTGTGCAGCCTGTCTTACGACTATAGCCAGTTTGACAAGAAGAACATGATCGCCACCGCGCTGTTTGCCGACGGTTGCGCTGCTGCGGTGATCAGTGGCAAGGCCGGATCGGCTGGCGCGCCCAGTTTTCGTGCCTTTGACCAGAAGACCTGGCCCGACACCACCGATATGATGGGATGGGACATCGGCACCACCGGTTTCGATCTGGTGCTGGCCCGCGATATTCCAAGTTTCGTGACCAAGGATTTCGCGCCATTCTGCGATGCGTTTCTCGAGGCGCAGGGCCTTGCCAAATCGGACCTGTCCGAACCCGCTTGCCATCCCGGTGGCGGCCGGGTGGTGGAAGCGTTGGAGGCATATTTCGCGCCGGATATTGGCGGCATCCCTGCAACCCGGGAGGTCCTCCGTCAGCATGGCAATATGTCTTCGCCAACGGTGTTGTTCGTGCTCGAACAGCTGCTGGCGCAGAAGCCCGACAAGCCGATATTGCTCACAGCGCTCGGTCCGGGATTTACCGCTGCGGTCGGGATCCTTGATCCGCAGGGTGCAGCATGACCGGCCAACTGGGAGCGATTTTCACGACCAGTCCAACGCTGGTGACCTGGGTATTGGTCTATATCGTGGTCCAGCGGCTGGGCGAACTGGTCCTCGCCAATCGCAACACCAAGCGTCTGCTCGGCGAGGGCGGGCAGGAACATGGCGCCGACCATTATCATTATTTCATCTTTCTCCACAGCGCCTGGATCGCGATCATCGCGTTGCTGGTCGACCCGCAGCACATCATCCATCCTGCGATGCTGGCGCTGTTCGTCGGCACACAGGTCCTGCGCATCTGGACGCTGGCCAGCATTGGCCGCTGGTGGACGACAAGGATCATATCCGCGCCGCATTTTGATCGCGTGAAGCGGGGACCATATAAATATATCAGCCATCCCAATTATCTGGTGGTGGTGCTGGAGATCGCGATTGTCCCGCTGATGCTCGGCCTGCCTTGGGTGACCCTGGTTTTTTCCATCCTCAATGCCGCGTTGCTGCGCCACCGGATCGGTGTCGAGAATCAAGTGCTTGGCGAGCGCGGCTAGCCAAAATTGCGCTTGTCATTTTACAACCTGAAATTCTACCTTCTATAAGATCGAAAGCTTGGGGAGTCGCAACATGTCCAGACTGGCAAAGATCATGATCGTGCTGATCGCTCTCTTGCATCTCTATATAGCCTGGTTTGGCATATTCGCGTGGCAAGGGCAGGGGCCGGCGACTTTTCCCGACCTCCCGGCCAACCTGTTTGAGCCGACAACTGCCATGGCCGCCAATCAGGGCATCTATAATCTCTGCCTTGCGGCGGGCCTGGTCTGGTCGCTGTTCATTCGCGATGCCGAATGGCAGCGGAAGGTCGCGACCGCTTTTCTGCTGTTCGTTGCCACCGCAGGCATTTTCGGGGCGTGGCGGGTCTCGACCGATATTGCATTGGTGCAGGGCGGCCCGGCGGTGATCGGGATACTGCTATTGTGGCTGCCGGTGCGAAAGTCGCGGCAGGGCCGTTAGGCCGATTACCACAATCGCGGCGACGCTGGCCGCACCCGTCAACATTATCGCGGAATCCATATTGGCGACCGCAATGCCCATGAACCCCCATGACACGGCAATGGCATAGGGCCATGATCTGAGGCGATAGCCGTTATAGCCTGCGAAGCCGGTCGCCAGAACAAGCGCGATCACCGCCGCTGAAAATTCATCGACAAAGCCATAGCCGGCAAGCAGCAGGCCTATGGACACGAAGGATGCGGCGGAGAGCCAGCCAGCATATAGTGCGACCGGCCAGCGGGCGATCCAGCCGGGACTGGCGTCCCGCGATTGATATAATGCGATCAGGGCGGCGATCAGCATGACACATATCAGGATGGTCGCCCAGATCGGCGAAACAAGCGCGACGGGGAGCCAGATTGTGCCGACCGCCAGCGACAGCATCAACGCAATGCGCGCCTTGTCCCATTGCGCATCCTGCCTGAATTTAAAGGCGCCAAAAAACGCGTGGGCCACCAGCCAAAGATAGATAGGCTCCCAGATGCTGAAGGCCCATCCGATCGGCTGAACCGGCGGATTTAGCTGGGGTACAGGATATCTGTCCGGATCAATGCCGCCGAATTCCGGCGACAGAAAAGGCGCGATGGCAAAGGCAATGGCTATGATGAGGACGAATATGGCTTTCATGGATTCCGGCTCCCGATGGTCATTGAGAAGAGTCTAGGGTCACAAACCGGTTGTCGCTGTACGTGTTTTTGGACAGGTATGCGCGCCCGTCGCGGGCAATCTTCATCATGGTAGAACCTGGAACGACGATATTGGTTGCACTGCTCGCGAGTTGGCCCGGCACGTTCGAACGGCTTCGCCCTCGGCTGGCCTTCGCTACATCACGCAATATTGCGTAAGCCCTCGTTCGCAAATCCACCCGGACCTTTGCCCGCGCGTTTCATTTTATAGAGCGCGCTGTCGGCGGCCCTGAGCAATTGCTCCGTCCCATCGCCGTCGAGCGTCTGCACGGCAACGCCTATGCTGGCTGATGGTGTCAGGATATGACCGCTAATTTCGGCTGGTCTGGCGAAGCTGGAAAGATAGGCCGTCGCTCTTGCCATCGCTTTTTCATGACCTGCCACATCGGGCATGAAGATCAGAAATTCATCCCCGCCGAGACGACCGACAATCTCTTCTGCCATGCTGCTCCGGTTCAGCCGGTCAGCAACCTCCACCAGCAGACGATCACCGACATCATGACCCAGATCGTCATTAACCTCCTTGAACTGGTTGAGGTCGATCAAGGCGAGCGCAAAACCGCTTCCGTGACTCGCGAAACTCTGCTCGGCCAGACGCAGGTGGTTCATCATCGCCCGACGGTTGGCCAGCCCCGTCAGCGGATCGCTATGCGCCTGTTTCCATATCGTATGACGCATGATCAGGCCGGAGATGATCTGGTTATAACTATCGATGATGAAGCGGATCATCAGCAGTGCGATCGTAATCATGCTCGCCCCCATGATTACATCATCAAAGCTGCCAACCAATATCATCGCCACGGCGGTGGGAATGACGCCGAGGATCAGGACGGTTACGGCCGGCTTTTTCAGGCAGGCCAGACAATGGGCGATACAGGTCGATCCGAAAACCAGCGACATCGGAATGAACATCTGGTTGGCGAAAATGCCGGTTGAAATTATATATACCGACCAGATACTCAGAAACGAGACGATACCAACCGCAAGGATGGACAGGTTTCGAAGTATTTTGTGCGTTTGCTCTGCCGATTCCGGATTTTTCGGATAGCGTATCCAAATGATCATCCGCCCCAGACCGGCGACCGCCAACAGCCCCATCCAGGCATAATAGATCGTTTCGACCCCTTCATGGGCAGACAGGATCATCACCGCTACGAGAT
Organism: uncultured Sphingomonadaceae bacterium; assembly: GCA_947488845.1. Classification (GTDB taxonomy): domain Bacteria; phylum Pseudomonadota; class Alphaproteobacteria; order Sphingomonadales; family Sphingomonadaceae; genus Parasphingorhabdus. The sequence goes on from CANLBM010000026.1 coordinate 22,326, forward strand.
TGAAAATCGCGACCAGATAGATCATCGGCACATGCGTCAGCGCCCGCTGCAGCTGCATTTCCTCGACCGCCGGCCGGATCGCTTCAGGGATCTTTGGCGACCGCCATGGGGTTAGCGAGGATGTCCGCCAGTTTTTCTCGTTTTGCGGCGTTAACACCATGTCTTCAGGGCATCCCATAATGGCTGATCGAATTTACGCCATTTTACTAGGCTCCGCTTGTAAAAATAGGGTTAACAAAGTCCCGTCTGCCGCAGTTTGCATTGCCCGCAAAATCGGGCTCGTGCCGAAATTTCCGGCGAGCCTCGCCGGCCTCCCGGCAAGCGTGAACGGCAACCTTTCGTCCGTTCGCGCATTGATGGTCTGAACCTAGAGAGGACAACAATATGGCTATGCTGAATTTTCCGGAAGAAACATTTGCAGTGATTGCGACAGGGAGGGAGGCTAAGACCTTCTACGTCAGGAGCGGCGCGCTGGAACATGACGGCGACTGGACCCCCGGCGATCTGGCTGACCAGGGCCCTTCCGGCAAATCCCCGTCCGAGCAGACGCCCCGGGAAAGCATGGAGGCGACATTCTCCAAGATCATCGCCGAGAAACTTTACGAACGCTCGCACAGGGGCGCCTTTGAGCGCCTGATCCTGATTGCCGATCCCGATACGCTCGGCCAAATCCGCCCGCTGCTGCATCAGGAAGTGAGCGACAAGATCGTACTGGAACAGGCCAAGACACTGACCAATTCGCCGATTGGCGATATCGAGAAGGCGCTGGCGGAATAGAGGCGGTTTGCGGGGAGAGGCGCGAACACTCGTCACCCTGAAATTGTTTCATGCCCCGCGTCGGATCGCAGAAAGACGCGAAGACGAAAAGCTCCTGCGCGTCATCGGATGAGTTGGATTAGCGCCTGTCCCTGCTGAAAAAGTCGAACGCGATATTGAACGGCTATTTTTTATTCGAAATTTGAAGCCCATCCTTAACGGATGGGCTTCGTTCGTTATGATCGACAGAACATGCACCGCCGCTAACCGACGAGAGACATTCTAGAATTTTGCGCTGGCCTGAATGCCGTAAAAGCGCGGTTCGGCCGGGATGAAGGTCGGAATACCAAAGCCGCCGCCGGTGTTACCGGCATCGAGCAGGTAATTTTTATTGGTCAGGTTGCGTGCAAATCCGGCAATCTCGAACTGTTCGTCGGCAAAAGATAAGCCAGCCCGTACATTGATCAGAGTGACGGCAGGCTGGCTGATCAGGTTCGAATTCGGTGCTTCGAAATATACCCGACTGCGATACGTAACACTGGGTGTGGCAAAGAGGCGGGTGCTGTCGTTGATCGGATAATCGAGCGTGAAGCCGGCTGCTGCCTGAACTTCCGGCTGCAGACGAAAACGCGCTCCAGCGAGATTGCCATTGTCGGGATCATTCGCGATTCCGCCATCAATATAGCCGATATTGGCAAACAGGTTCAGCCAGTCAGCAGCGCGCACGTTGACCTCGGCCTCAACCCCGAAATTGGTTGCACTGCCAGCGCTGCGGGTGATTGTGGTACCGGGCCTGGTCGGGTCGTTCACACTAACCTGGAAATTCTCATAGGTTTGGTAATAGACGCCAAGTGAACCGGATACCGGCCCGACCGCGCCTTTCAGTCCAACTTCATAATTCCACACGATTTCCGGTGCGATGTCGGTGAAATTGCCGACCGGCCCGGTAGCGGTAGCGGTCGCGCCAGCGTTTACCGTCGCCGAGCGACGGCCTTTGGAGACCGTGGCAAAGCCGTTGATATCATCGGAGAAGCGGTAGAGGATATTGAAACGCGGCAAGACTGCAGAAAAGCTGTCCTCGGTGCGGAAGGTCTGGCCGGCGGTGTCGGTAAGCGGGAAGGGCGGCGAGCCGGTGAAGAACGAACCCGGCGCGGTCGCGCGATAACCGGAGCGGCGCTTTTCGATCAACACGCGGACGCCTGCGGTCAGCTCGAGGCTGGGGGCGGGAATCCATGTACCGTCGGCGAACACGGAATAGCTGTCATTCTTGCCGAGATTTTCGAACACGGCCTGATAGGGTACTGCTCCGACTGCGCCGCCGGTCAGCGCCTTGATTGCATCGCCGGCGGGAACGCCATTGCTGTCGACACAGGGCACGCCGGGTACGACGACATTCGCCAGACATTGGAAATAGGTCACTTCATCGGTGGAGAAGGGGACCCGCTGATTGCTGTCTTCGCGGAACAGATTCCAGCCGAAGCTGCCACGGAATGTGTCGCTTGTGTAGGCAAAGCGGGTTTCGTGACTGCCCTGTTCGCCGTTTGCGTCCTCGGCAAATTCGAGAAAATAGGCGGCGGAGCCATCGGCGTCGAACACCTCGTTGCTGTTGAATTTACGGAAACCGTTGACCATGGTGATTGTCCAGTCGTCGGCAATATCCCAGTTCATTGTCAGATTGGCGTCATAGACGTCGCGGGTCAGGCCCAGTCTGGCATCGCCCAGCACTGCTGCCGAAAAAGGTGAACCGCGCAGGTCGGCGGCGCCAAATGGATCTGCCGGTCCGGCGCTGGTCGGCAGGGTGCCGGAGATAAAGGCAGTGCCCGGGTTGCGCTGACGATCATAGGTCACGATCAGGTCGGCGTTGAAATTGTCGCTCGGCGTGAAGCGTAGGGAACCGCGCACGCCGAGCTGGTTTTGACCATTGAGGTCATCCTGGTTTGGGGCCAGGTTGGTCACGTAGCCATCGCGCCTTTTATAGGCAAAAGCGACACGGCCAGCGATTGTGTCAGAGCCGGCATTGAGGTGCCCGCCGACTGAATATTGGTTGAAATTGCCGTAGGAACCGGACAGCTCTCCTGAAAAGCCCGCTTCGGGCTTGTTAGAGATTATGCTGATCGCGCCGACAGCAGAGGCGGTGCCGAAAAGGGTTGCCTGTGGCCCCTTGATGACTTCAATCCGGTCAACGTCATAAATGTCCTGATAGGAACCACGCGAACGGGAAATGTCTACACCATTATAGTAGAGCGTGACGCGCGCCGCCTGTTGCGCCGAGCCGCTGTCGGAGGTGATGCCGCGAATGACGATGCCGGGATTGTTGGCGCTCTGTTCCTGGATATTCAGGCCGGGAACATAGTTGGACAGCTCGTCGAGGTCCGCTACGCCCAGCTGCTTGAGCCGCTTGCCGCTATTGGCCGAGATGGTGATTGGCACATCGGTTGATTTCTGCTCGAATTTCTGGGCGGTGACGATGATGACATTGTCGTCTGACTCTTCGGCGACATCATCGGTGCCGGTCTGGGCGAGGGCCGGGGTGGTGCTGACGGCCAATAGCGCGGAGGCGAGGGCGATCAGCGAGGGGCGGGAGAGGGCGTTGGAAGACAATTTTGTCATGAAGGAATCAGCCTTTTATATGCGACACTGGAATGGATGGTGCAGTGCAGCAAGGCCGTGACGGGCTGACGGTGGTTGAATGACGTTTCGGCGACTGCTGCACGACGGAATTGTGACGGCGGAGCCAGCGCGGACTTTGACCCGCCCACGAGACCATCGTGGCCTGCCCCATTAGGGTGGTCCACCGGCTAAGTTAGAGTTCCGGCGGTTAAGGTCGCCCTGCTGGGCGGCCCG
>CANLBM010000027.1 GCA_947488845.1 uncultured Sphingomonadaceae bacterium
GCAAAACCGCAGGCGGGTGAAATATGTTAAAAATCATCCTTGACGGGGATGCGATTAGACGACCGTTACAAGTCCAAATACCCCGCAGCATGCAAGCTGGCGAGCGTACCAGCGTCGATTTTGTCGGTCTTCACATGGGCCTGAGCGATCGCCTTTACCTGCAGTGGATTGGCGATTATCACCCTCGCCGCAAACGAAGAAAGCACACGCGAGACCGCCATACAATTGCCGGTCGCCTCAATCACGATCTCGTCGCTCGGCAGTAGACCCTTGCCAAATCCTTCAAGCGCAGTGCGGGTCATATCGACCCGGCCTGCATGGTGCAGCTTTCCATTTTCCCAGATCACCACTTCGCCAAAGGTTCGGTGGATATCGATCCCAATTACACGTCGCATAATTTTCTCCTGTCAGCATAAATGACGGGAGCGGCGGGCGACACGACAACTACGGATCCGCGCTCTCAGCGCAACCGGGCGAGTCGCAGAGGCGGCCAGCTACTAACTCGAGCTCGAAGCTCATGGTATACATCGGCCTGCCCGCACATTCGTGCTCCCGGTGCCTCTGTCCCGGACGGTCGCACCATACACCGCAACCCTCTGAGTCGCAGCAGGAACATTGGCACCGACACTCTCATACCGGTTACGAATGCCATCGAGGCCCTGAACTCAAAGCTCAGGCGGGCGATCAGGGCCAGAGGTCATTTCCCCAATGACGAGGCGGCAACGAAATTGCTCTATCTGGTATTGAACCGATCGGAAAAAGAGTGGAAGATGCCACCTCGTGAGTGGACCATGGCAAAAGCACAGTTCGCAGTTATCTTCGGCGAACGCTTCATCAAAGCTATGACGGCATAATGTTCAACCGCCCCACCACACAGGAATTTCTGACACTCCCATCGAGGGTCGCGAAGCCTCGCCCAGTGGCGGTGTCATCGACAGCTAGAGCGTCAAAACCACGGAAAGTGGCGGAGTTTGCGGCTATGACGCGGGCAAGAAGGTCAAAGGCCGCAAACGGCATATCGTTACTGACACCTGCGGCTATCTGATCTTCATCCTGGTCCATGCCGCCGATATTCAGGACCGCGACGGGGCCGTCGATGTCCTCAAAGCTATCCGCTATCGCTTCCCATGGCTGCGCCATATGTTCGCCGATGGCGGCTATGCGGGGGACAAGCTCAGGCGCGCGCTCAAAGGCCATGGAAGCTGGACGCTGGAAATCATCAAACGCTCCGACACCGCCAAAGGCTTCGAACTCTTGCCGCGCTGCTGGGTCGTCGAGCGGACGTTCGCATGGCTGGGCCGATGCCGACGCCTCGCGAAAGACTGGGAACGGTCCATCGCCTCATCAACAGCCTGGGCGTTGATCGCCTCCATCCGCATGCTCACAAGGCGAACCGCAAGATATTGCTACGATTGAAAAACTTTCGAATCGGGCTCTAAACGCGCTGGTAGCAATCCGTTTACCGTCTCGGGAGTCGCAGGAATTCCCAGTCCCAATTTACGAGAGAGCTTGAATCAGAGCGTACCGATATTGGTGCGTCGATTAACTGGTTTCAGCGTCTGGCAGCTAAAGAACGGCGCAGATTCAGAAAGGGAATGGAATATCCATTTCACCCGCGGCTCGACGTTCCCTTGAGAGTCCGGCTGATCTTCACCTGGGTCGTGACTGTAACTGCGATATGTCGAAGTTCGCTGATTTCCTGCGACACGATGCGCATATCCGTTTGAAGTCTGAGCTCCACAAGTTCGGCCAGCATAATCAATGACGGATTATCAGAAGGTTCCTTGACCCAATCCTCGCCGCCGTCATATAATTACGTGGATTGTCAAAGCGCGATTGATGCTGCAGATACGGCTATCAACACCTGTAATGTCAACGCGTTTCGCCACTAAAGAGGTAAGCGGTCCGAAGAGCGAAATCTTCGGACTGAATTGTAAAATTAAGGAACTCCATGTCCGAAGCTAGTAACGGATCGAAAAAACGGATCAGGCTGTCAAAGGACATCTGGTTAAAACACACACTCAGAAAAATAGGTGAAGTTGGTGTCGCTGGCATTCAGATAGAATCATTAGCCAAGGAGCTGAATGTAACTAAAGGAAGCTTCTATTGGCATTTCCATGACAGAGAGACACTTCTCTACGAGACGCTGTCATATTGGTATAATTCGGCGACAAAGGCCATTGGCCTTGCGGGCAAAAGTGCCTTCGACGATCCGTTGGATCGTCTGCGATATTTTTACACCCTTGCCCTGAATCGACGGCACGATGTTCCAGGCGGCTCCGTCGAACGGGCGCTGCAAGAATGGGCGCGGGTTTCCGAGATTGCTGCCGAAACCACCCGGCGCGTCGATCAGGACCGGATCAGCTTGATTGCCGATGCCTATATCGAACTGGGCAAAAGCGAAATTCAGGCGCACCAAACGGCGACAATGGCGCTGGCTCAAATCATCGGCCTGAACATCTTATCACGCTCCCAGGCGAATCGGTGCCATGCCGACGGAACCAAGGCATTCCTTGCAGCATACCTTTCGGCAACAGTAGGGCGTGAACTGCCTAAAAAGGATTCCAATAATACCAACAGTAACACCGGAGCGACTGCTTCGACTGCGGGTTGAATCTTCGCCGAGCCCGGCCGGAGTCTTATTCGGGGCGCCGCGTGTCGATTGCTGCGATGCGGCAGCGCCAAAAATCTAGGGACCTCGCTACTCGTAAGAGTACGAGGCCCCGAAGGCATGGCGACACAGGGCCTGTTCATCGTCGTGCCCTGCGTCGACCGTTAGATCAGAACCTGAATTCTAAGCTTGCGCCTACTTCACGTGGGCGTTCGTAGATGATGTAGGCGGCGAGCGGTCCAGGCGAGATTTGCTGGGCCACCGCTGCGTTGGTGAGGTTCTTAGAGAAGATGCGGAAAGTAAGATCGTCATCCGGGCTAGTCCAACCGATCTCTGCCGACACGAGTTCATAAGAATCCTGGCCAAAGATGTTGAGGTAATCATAATACACCGCACTTGAATGGAAGAAGTTGCCACCGATGAAGGCTTCTCCATCGAACGCATTGAATGTGTAGCGTCCGCCCAGTGTCAGAGTGAACTCCGGGGTGCGGACTAGCTGATTGCCAGAGGCATCGGCGGATGAAACCATGTTTCCGCCGCCCGCCTGGGGAATGAATACCTGCGCGTTGAAAAATTCATCATATTCGGCATGAGTGTAGGCGATGGCCGCACGCAGATCCAAGCCGACAATAGGTTCCACCGCAAGCTCGAGCTCTCCACCATAGATCTCTGCGCTGGCCGCGTTCTGCAGGACGAAGGAGTTATCGGCCGCCCGCGCGGTCACTTGCAGGTTGTCATAGGTGTAATAAAAGGTCGCAAGGTTCGCCCGCAGCCACGGCAGCGGATCGGATTTTACGCCAAACTCGATCGCCTCGATCGTTTCCGGCTCCACCGCCACGTTCGAAGTGCCGAAAGTGTTGAAGGTACCGCTTTTGAACCCGGTGCCATAGGTAGCGTAGATGTTCAGATCAGGCGAAGCTTCGTACTGGACGGCCACGCGGTAAGTGAATTTGTCGAAATCCTCCTCCGCATCCGTGAACAGTTGGTTGCCGTTGATACGCTGCGAGAACTTCCGCGTTTCCGTGGTGTAACGTCCGCCCAGCGTTACCGAGAGGCTCGGCGTCAGATCATAGGTGCCTTCGACAAAGGCAGCGATTGACGAATTCTCCACTTCCGGCTCGATCGTGATCGGCGTGACCGGGGTAGCGACGTCCCGTCGATTGATCAGGATAAGCGGCTGCTCACCCTCCAGCTGGTAATAATAGACGCCAGCAGTCCAGCTAAGGGGACTACCATTGTCCGAAATAAGCCGCAGTTCCTGTGTGAACGTATCGGGTTTGACCCGCATGTTCGTTTCGCCGAGAAGAATATTGGTGCCATCGGAATCGGCGATCTGGTGCACGCGCGTACGCATGTAGGAGCTGGTCGATTCCAGAATGACCCCGCCCAGATCGAGCTGTCCCTTCAGCGCGATGTCCAGTCGGGTGAAGTCAGACAGGCCAGCCGTTCCGAAGGCGAAGTTGGAGATTTCCCAGGGTTCGTCGGGAATGATCGCGCCGGCGAACTGCGCGCCCAGCGAGTTCCCCTCGAACGGCTGGGCAGTGGCCGCAATTTCTTCGTGCGTATCGACATATGCGACCGTCAGAATGAACTCGGCCTGGTCGCTCGGCTGGAACAGCAGCTTGGACCGGATCGACGCAATTTCGGTATCGCCGACAGCGCCGCCATTGAACAGGTTCGTCGCGTATCCGTCCTGATTACGATAGAGAACGGCGAGATCGGCAGCGATTGTGTCGGTCAAGCCGCCGGTGACGTAGGCACGGATGTCGAAATTGTTCGCATCCTCGCGCAGGCGACCCCAGCTTCCCTTGATACGGGCGCGCGGTGTGAACTGAGGATCCGGGGTCACGACGTTGACCAGACCACCGGTGGCGTTGCGGCCGAACACCGTGCCCTGCGGCCCACGAAGAACCTCGACGCGGGAGATTTCGACAAGGTCAATCTGTGTCGAATAGGGATCGCCCTGGTAAACTCCGTCCACATAGACGGCGACGTTTGACTCATCGCCGACCGAAGTGCCACTCGAGCCGACACCGCGAATGCTGGGCTGCATTACGTTCTGGTTGCGGCCGCCGTTGAACCCTGGCACGACCTGGTTGAGAGACCGAACCTGTTCGACGCCCGAGGTCGTCAGCACCTCAGTCGACACGGCGGTCACTGCCACGGGGACTTTCTGCAGGCTTTCTTCCCGGCGCGTGGCGGTGACGATGATCATGCCGCCCGCGCCGTCAGCTTGCGCATCCGCCTTTGGCTGGGCCTCGCCCGCCTGGTCGGCCTCATCCGAGTTGTCACTCTGGGCATTGGCCGCAGCCGGACAGAGTAGGAAAGGCAGTATGGCTGCCGTTGTTAACAATGATTTCTTCATTTTTACCTCCCAGGTATAATAATATTTCGACTGTTTGTTTCTACGTTATTTTATTTGGAACTAACTTATTTCGAAGCATTTCGTTTCTGCATGAACTGCTTGGCCATCTCTCCCAGTCGTCTCTTGTCCGGCTTGCGGGCAGGAGTTTTCGGAAGTTCATCAAGCACGACGACGGCTTGAGGAATCTTGTAACTTATGAGGCGTTCGGCGCAGTGGCTCAGCAAGACTTCTTCCGTCACGCCGGAGTCCGGCCCGGTGGCCACGAAGGCGATAGGCACCTCGCCCTTGCGATCGTCCGCCACGGAAACCACCGCAGCGTCCGAAACCTCGGGAAGCAAGGAAAGCACTTCCTCGATTTCGCTAGGATAGACATTGAACCCGGCAACGATCAGCATGTCTTTTTTGCGGTCAACGACCGCCAGAAAGCCGTCCGGTGTCGTGAAACCGATATCACCGGTTGGGAGCCAGCCGTCTTCACCCGCTTGAGGTAGCCCCATGTAGCGGTCGATCACCCGTTCGCCCCGGATCAGTATCTCGCCATTCTCGTTTGCGGGCAGCCGCTTGCCGCTGCCGTCGAGCGCGGCGATGGCTACTTCTATGCCTGGCAGGGGAAGCCCGGTGGTGCCGTATTGATGCGTGCCGTCGAGTGGCTGCGCGGTGAGTGGGCCGCCTTCCGTCATGCCGAACGCCTCAAGGATCGGTAGGCCGGTCTTGGCCTCCCACCGCGACAGGATTTGCCGGGAAAAGACCGAGCCGCCACCCGGGCACAGCCACAGGGCAGAAAGGTCCGTATCCGGGGCCGCAAGCAAGCCCTGATAGATCGCTGCCGGACCGCCGCTGAACACGCTGACCCGATGTTCCTCCATCAAACGCGCGACCAGATCCGGCTGAAAGCGGGGTACGATGATGAGGGGCGAGCGGCCATAGACCGGATTGAAGCAGCCCATGTGTGTCCCCCATACATGGCTGACCGGGGCGACATTGAGCCACACCTCTTCCTGAACGCGCGTCGGCCATGCCGTATGCATTGCCTTGATGATGCTCATTTCCGATCGGTGGCTGCGCTGCACACCCTTCGGCGCGCCGGTCGATCCGCCGGTGAACATGATGATGCAGGGACTGTCGCCCGTGATTTCCACCTGCGGCCGGGTGGGCTGGGCGCCGAGCAATTGCTCGATTGCGATGCCACTCTCGCCCATGCTAATCAGCTGTACATGGGCATTGTCGGCAGCTTCCCCGGCAACATCGGAGTTACGCTCACCAGCCAGAACCAGGCCGGGCGGCGCTACCTTGAACAGCGCGTCCAGCTCGCGCGGGGTATATTCGGCGTTGGCCGTCGAAATTTCCGCACCGGCGCTCAGCGCAGCGTAGATGGCAACATTGGCCTCGATCGAATTCGGAATGCAGATCGCGACGCGCCCCGAAGGCGGGACAATCTCACCGATCCTCGCCGCAAGGCCAGCCACCGCCGCGCCAAACTGGGCGTAGGACAGACTTCTGTCGCCTTCGACTAGAGCAAGCTGATCCGGGCACGTCTCGACGGTGTCCCAGAACATGGTTACGACATCGGAGTATTCCTTCCGGGTAAAAACCGGATCGCCTTCACTGAGGCGACGAAGTATCTCGGATCTGGTTTTCGATTTCTGCATAAAGTACCATCTTAGGTGGAAGCTGAGTTGAGGGCGGATTGAAACGCGCTCGCGAGTTTGCTAGGCGTTCAATTGTTGCGGAGAAAACCCCGGACCTGTTCAAGGAACTGTTCCTCGCGTTCCAGTTGCACCCAATGGCCGCACTGGCCAAACACGTGCATTTCCGAACGCTTGAGGTGCTCGTGCATTCGTACTGCGACCTGCAGCGGGATCATCTTGTCTTCCCGCCCGTGAAGGATCAGCACCGGCACGGTGATCGCATCAAGCTGCTGCAGCGGGATGCCCTTCACGATGCGCGACCCCTTGGCTTTCTGTTCCTCGCCGGGCTGCAGTTTGCGGATGGTTTCTTTACCGCTGGCGATCTCGGCGACGCGCAGCCGCGCGGCGACGGCCTCGTCGGTGACGATCGACGGATCGTAGGGAAAGGCCTGCATCATTGCGCGCATGGCATCCATGCTGGGTTCGAAGGTCCGGCTGTTCGCCAGACCCTGGGTCTGCTCGAACTCGCCCGCTGGCGTCCCCATGAGAACGAGCGAGCGCACCTTGTCGGAGTGATTAGCCATCATCCCAAGCGCCAGCGCGCCGCCGAAACTGTTGCCAACTAGTATCACTCGATCGAGACCCATGGCGTCGATGAAGCCCGCCAGATGCCGGGTCCACAACTTGATCCCCGGTTTTTCGCCTTCGGGCAAAGGGCTGAAGCCGAATCCCACGATATCAGGGGCCAGAACCCTGTGTGTTTCGCCAAGGCGAGGCAGGATTCCTTGCCAATTCTGCCATGCCGTGACGCCCGGACCCGAGCCGTGAAGGAGGATCACTGGATCGCCTTCACCGTATTCATGATAATTCGTCTGGATACCGCCGACGTCTATCGAAGCCCCGATATCGGGGAGCCTCACATTACCGGACATAATCTCTCTCCACACCAGGCAATTTGTCAAATTCTTATGAAATATGTGTTGCGAGACCTTCGCAGAAATGTCAATACGTAAGAGTATGGTTTGCCAAAATGGGCATGGGCCAAAAATCAGAGGGTAAGAAATGGTGGAGATTCTATCGGGACAGACTGCGGTGATCACAGGGGCTGCTTCGGGCATCGGAGAAGCGGTGGCCCTGCGCTTCGTCGAAGAGGGGGCGAATGTGGTAGCCTTGGATCGCAATGCGGATGCGCTTGCCGACCTGGCGGATCGTCTAGGCGATCGGTGTGCGGTCGTGGCAGGCGATTGTACTGAGGCCGAGATCTGCAGACGCGGCGTCGCGCTCGCGCTGCAAAAATTCGGCAAGCTGGACTGCGTGGTCGCGAATGCAGGTGTGTACGATTGGTACAAGCGAATAGACCGGATGGACACGGCCGATGTGGAGGCCGCGTTCGAGGAACTGTTCCGCATCAATGTACTTTCGACCTTATTGATCGCACGATCCTCTATCGAGGCGCTGCGGGAATCGGGCGGCTCCCTGATAGTGACCTGTTCGAACGCCAGTTTCAGGGCTGGCGGCGGCGGGACGCTCTATACCGCGAGCAAGTTTGCGCTGCGGGGCGTGGTCTATCAGTTGGCTTATGAATGGGCGCCGCAAGTGCGCGTCAATGGTGTCGCTCCGGGCGGGACGGTGACCGGCTTGTCGGGTCTTGACGCGCTGGAGAGCTCTTCGCGTCGGCTCGATTCAGAAGAACGGACCGTTGAAATGGTGGCGAAGGCATCGCCGCTGGGAAGAGCCGCCGCGGCAGATGATCATGCAGGGTGTTACGTGCTGCTTGCGTCCCGACGCGACGGCAAGAACCTCAACGGAACGATACTGGTCAGCGACGGCGGGCTCAGTTCGAGAATGGGATAGGTGCACTGGCCAGGTCCAGAGCCCGTTTGCCAGCGCGGCGACTCTACGAAGCCCGCAGAAGGACGGAGATTGCCTCCGCCGCCTCGACGATGCTCGGCAGGAGCGTGAGCAGCCTCTCCTCCGCCTCTTCGAAATTTTCGTTGGTGCATACTTCGGTGACCGAAACTGCCGCCATCAGCCGCCCGGTCCGATCCTCTATCGGCACCGCGAGACAGCGCAGTTCGGAATATATCTCACCCCGGTCCATCGCCCAGCCTTGCCTGCGCACGTCGCCGATCTCCTTCCGCAAGGCATCGGCCTGCGAAATGGTGTTCTGTGTCAGAGGGACGAAATCGTCCGGAGCCAGATACTCCTCCAGCTGATCGTGAGCGAGCTGGGCAAGCAGCATCTTGCCGACCCCGGTGCAATAGGCCTCGAGTTCGGTCATCTCCTGAGAGGGAGTACGCGAATATCCAGCATCGACCTTGACCAGGTAGCGGACCAGATTGTCCCGAAAAACGCCAAGATGCACCGTGCGCCTGCAGGTTTTGGCAAGGTCTGCGATGATTGGACGGGTAGCGCTGGTGATGATGGAATCGAGATCTGCGCGCGCTCCAAGTTCCAAGCTGGCGATGCCTAGCAGGTAGCGCCCCCGCCCGTGCCGCAGCACGTATTTGCGCGCCACGAGTGGCCGTAGCAACCGGTGAGCGGTCGAAAGAGGTATTCCGGAGGTTTCGGATATTTCCCTTACCGTCAAAGGTGACGATGAAAGACACTCAAGCAAGTCGAGCAATCGCTCGGCAACCGATGTACCCACCTCTTCATTCATCTCGATGATTTTTCTCACAGGGTGAGGCTCTAGACCAAAAGGCTCGGTTGTCAAGGCTGGTAGAATGCGGAGAGTTGGCCCAATGTTCTGAAGAACGATCGATCCGACCGCTTTCAGAACACGGGAGATTCGCGAACTCATCCAATTTGTGGCTGATGACGCACTAAATCCCGGCTCGAAGGTGTGAGCCGATAAGTCACGGCTGCGCAATTTAGTAGCTGTTTGGGAGAGTTTTAGGCAATGACAATTGAACCTTCGATCATCACTTCACTGGGCGATGAGCTTTACGATGCCCTGATCGCCGGTGAGACGATCCCCAATCTTCGGGACCGGAATCCGGATATTGATATCGTCGATGCTTATCGAATTCAGGAACGCATGGTTGCGCGGCGGCTGGAGACCGGTGAGGAAATCATCGGCAAGAAGATCGGGGTTACGTCCCAGGCGGTGCAGGAAATGATCGGGGTATTTGAACCCGATTTCGGCCAGTTGACCGATGCCATGTTGGTTGCCGATGATGCCACAGTAGAGCGCAAGTCTCTCATCCAGCCAAAGGCCGAGGGAGAGATCGCCTTTATCCTGAAGCACGACCTGACAGGGCCCGGCGTGACGGCGGCAGACGTTCTTGAAGCGACCGAATATGTCACCGCCTGTTTCGAGATCGTCGACAGCCGCATTCGCGACTGGGACATCCGGATTCAGGATACTGTTGCCGACAATGCTTCATGCGGGATTTTCGCAATCGGCACGCAGCAGGTCGATCCGCGCGATATTGATCTTGCCAGCGTGAGCATGAAAATCGACCGCAATGAAACCGAGGTTGCGAGCGGCGTCGGGGCCGCAGTTCAGGGTTCGCCGCTCAATTCGGTCGCATGGCTCGCCAATACGCTGGGTCGTCTCGGTATGCCGTTCAAGGCAGGCGAAATTATCCTTTCCGGGGCGCTTGGCCCGATGATCGAAATCTCCGCCGGCGACACGCTGCTGCTCAGTCTTAGCGACGGGCTCGGAACCTGTCGCCTGACCTTCACCTAGGCGGCCCTTGGCCGGGGTAGAGGCCGCCTGCAAGCGTTCAAGCACTCGCGAACAAGCTCAATTCAACTGAAAGAAGAAGAGATGGATAAAATCAAATGTGCAATAATCGGGCCGGGAAATATCGGCACCGATCTTCTATACAAGCTGCTGCGTTCCGAGGTTCTCGAACCGGTCTGGATGGTGGGCATCGAACCCGGATCCGAAGGTCTGGACCGCGCGAAAGAACTGGGGCTCAAGACCACCGCAGAAGGGGTCGACGGGTTGGTTCCCCATGTGATTGAGGATGGGGTTCAGATCGCGTTCGATGCGACCTCGGCCTATGTTCATGCGGACAACAGTCGCAAGCTCAATGAACTTGGTGTCCTGATGATCGATCTGACGCCCGCTGCCATCGGCCCGCTGTGCGTCCCGCCGATCAATCTGAAAGACCTTGCGGGGCGCAAGACCATGAACGTCAACATGGTCACCTGCGCCGGGCAAGCCACGATCCCGATGGTCGCCGCAGTCAGCGGTGTGCAGGAGGTGGACTATGCCGAAATCATCGCCACCGTCGCTTCGAAGTCGATCGGCATGGGCACGCGCAAGAATATCGACGAGTTCACCCGCACGACCTCGGCTGCGGTAGCAGAGGTTGGAGGGGCGGCGAAAGGCAAGGCGATCGTGATCGTGAACCCGGCGGAACCACCGCTTATGATGCGCGATACCGTCTATTGCGAAACCGTCGACGAACCCGACCAGGAAGCTATCACCGCCTCCGTCCACGAGATGATCGCGGCGGTACAGCAATACGTGCCCGGCTACCAGTTGAAAAACGGGCCGACTTTTGAAGGTCGCAAGGTGTCGATCTTCCTCGAGGTAGAGGGACTTGGCGATTTCCTTCCCAAATATGCCGGAAATCTCGACATCATGACCGCGGCCGCTGTCCGCACCGCCGAAATGTTCGCTCAGGATATTCTGGATGGCCAGCTTGAACTAGAACCCGTGAAGGAGAACGCATAATGACGCTGGATGATCAGGTCAGAGGCCGCAAACTGAAGCTGCATGACATGTGCCTGCGCGATGGCATGCATTCGATGCGCCATCAAATCACCCTGGACCAGATGGTCGACATCGCTTCGGGACTCGACGATGCCGGAGTGCCCCTGATCCAGGTCACTCATGGTGACGGGCTAGGGGGATCGTCTTTAAACTACGGGCGCGGCCTGCATACAGATCGCGAGTATATTTCGGCAGTGGCCGAGGTCGTGAAGAATGCGACAATTTCGGTCCTTCACGTCCCCGGCATCGGCACACTGGATGAATTGCGGGTGGCCGCCGATTGCGGGGCACGGTGCGTCCATGTGGCCTCGCATTGCACCGAGGCCAACGTCACCGAACAGCATATCGGCCTTGGTCGCGAACTTGGTCTCGATACGGTCGGCTTCCTGATGATGGCCCATATGACCTCGACAGATCATCTGGTCGAACAGGCGCTGTTGATGGAAGGATACGGGGCGACGACAATTTATTGCGTGGATTCGGCCGGCTACATGCTGCCTGATGACGTGACGGCTCGCATCGGCGGGCTGCGCACAGCCTTGGAGGATGCGACAGAGATCGGTTTTCATGCCCATCACAATCTCGGCATGGGTGTGGCAAATTCGCTGGCGGCCGTGGCGGCGGGCGCGGATCGTATCGACGGTTCGGCGGCCGGGCTGGGTGCCGGGGCAGGCAATACGCCGCTGGAATTAATGGCCGCAGTCAGCGAACGGATGGGTATCGAGACTGGCGTCGACCTGTTCAAACTCATGGACGTGGCCGAAGACCGGGTGCTGCCGATTATGCCGCAGCCGCCCCGTGCAGACCGGGATTCTATCACCCTCGGCTTTGCGGGAGTATATTCGACCTTCTTGTATCAGGCCAAGGAAGCAGAGCGGAAATACGGGCTATCCGCGCGCGACATCCTAATTGAATTGGCTCGCAAGAAGATGATCGGCGGACAGGAAGACATGATCGAGGACACGGCGCTGTCGATGGCCAAGGAACGCGACTTGGTCTAGCCCGGGTTCGGTGATGAAAGGGGCCGGGTGGCGGCGCAATTCCGCCGCCCGGTCACTTCGGCCTGTTCCGCGCGGGGCGAGGCCTGCGCACTTGCGCAGGCCCTGCCGCGAAATCTTCATATTCTCATTGCGCGGAATTTCGGTTACGATCGACGGGATCGTGGGAATTTCCATCGGCGAAAGCCGCCCGGAAAGAAACTCCTTGAGCTGCTTGAGATCAAGCTGCTCACCTCGCCGCAGACTAACGATCACCTTGTGCAGTCTCATCCCGGTAATCGTCGGGCACGCCGATGGCCGCCGCCTCCCGAACGGCGGGATGGCCCAGCATCGCGCTCTCCACGTCGGCAGGGTAGATATTGTAGCCGCCAGCGATGATCATGTGCTTCAGCCTGTCGTTAACGGTGACAAGCCCGTCTTCGCTCATCGAACCAAGATCGCCGCTGCGGAAGAAACCGTCGACGAATGCCTACTCGCTCGCTTCCGGATTGCGCCAGTATTCCTTCATTACCTTCGGGCCGCGCAGGCAGATTTCGCCAACTTCGCCAGCCTCCGCCCGCTGACGGGGATCGTCGGTCTTGCGGATTTCCACTTCGGTGAAGGGCAGGGGAACATCGGTGCATTGCGCATGCGTGCGTTCGGGCGGGGAATATACGACCGCCCGAGCGGTTTCGCTCATGCCGTATAGAGTCGTGATCCAGTGGTCGGTGGCCTCCAGGAACATCTCCTTCAGTTCTGCTGGAACCGGTCGCGCGCCGCACTGGACGCGTTTTTTGCCCGTTCTCCAACCAGTTGCATGGTGAAATTCTGGACCGGCTCGATCCCGCCCGCGTGGGTCGCCGGGGCTGCCGAAAGCATCACTTCCCGAGCTGGGGATACCAGCTGACCATTTGGGCCGAATTGACCAGCAGATCGTAATGGGTGAGGACTGCGGCCTTGGGCGTGCCGGTGGTACCGCCCGTGAATTGGAGCACGGCGGGCTGTGCGACGGGGTCGAACGTGGCCCAATCCACTGATCCACCGGCCGTCAGTAGGTCGGGTATGGTCTGCAGGAACGATGCCATCTCAGGTTCTTGCAGCGCGATTGCCTCGCGCGGGCCCTGTGTAAAGGAACCGACCAGCAGGAGGGGCACGGGACGGCTGATGCGTTCACTTATCTGGAGAGACTTGGCGAGCGGCCCGGTCTCATCGAAGGTCACGATGGCTTTCAGCCCCTATCGACACATTGCCCGACATAGACCGCGCCGATATGGCATATCGCGAAACAGCTGAGCGTGAACACGGTATGGGGCCGACCCATATAATCTTTGCGTTCCCCCGGCTCGATACCCATTCGAGCGAGTACGGCCTCGATGCTTGACGCAAGTTCGACGACCTCGCCGTAAGAAAGCGACCACCCCGCCAGCGCGAGAAATGGCCGATACGTCATCGCTGGCTGACATGATTAAATTCCACCTTTTGCCGATTGGGCTTGTCAGATAACAGTCATTTCCATACTTATGCGAATGGATGTTTTTCAAGGGGTAATTGATTTGAAGACGATGCTGGCTTGGGTCGTGAAGGATTATGGCAAGCCAGAGGATCTGGTGTTCGATCGGATTCCCGTTCCCTCGTTGGAACAAGGCGGTCCGAATCCGGTTGATACCCTGGTGAAGGTGGAGGCCGCAGCGCTTAATTTTGCTGACGAAATTGCTATCGCGGGCCGCTATCAGGACCGTATCGAGCCACCGTTTGTCCCCGGTAACGAGCTTGCTGGAACAGTCGTGGAGACCAGCGCAGGCTCGCGGTTTCAGCCTGGAGACAGGGTTGCTTGTCAGGTTCGCAGCGGTGCCTTCGCGGAATATTGCGCGGTTGCATCAGACCGATTGATGGCGATCGGAGACATCGATGCTCGGGCCGCCGCTGCGCTTCCGGTTTCTTACACCACGGCGCATGTCGCCTTGTTTCAGAAAGGCAATCTGACTGCGGGCCAGACGGTCCTGATCCACGCTGCGAGTGGCGGTCTCGGGGTCGCAGCGACCCAGCTTGCCCGGTCCGCCGGAGCCCGCATCATTGCCACGGCTGGGTCGGAGGAAAAGCGCCGTTTCGCAATCGAAAATGGCGCGGACCATGTTATCGATTATCGCAAGCCGGATTGGTACAAAGAGGTTAAATCATTGTCTCCAAATGGCGTCGACATCGTGGTTGATCCGGTCGGCGGCGCAACTTCGGAACAGAGTTTGCGGCTGCTCGCCTGGCAGGGAAAACTGCTCATATGCGGCTTCGCGAGCGGCGAGATACCAGCGCTGAAGGCGAATTACATGCTGGTAAAATCAGCCAGCGTGCACGGCGTCTACTGGAGCTTTGACCGCGATCCCGACGAAATCCGCGCGATCCAGCAAGAACTGGTCGAGCTTTGTGCCGCAGGTGGGATTCGCCCGCTGATTCGAGATGTCTATCCAATGGGTGAAGTGGTCGCGGCGATGAAGGCGCTACGGTCGCGAGAGACAGTCGGCAAAGTTGTGCTGTCCTGGTAGCGCCATAGCCGCAGGAAAGCGCAAAAAAATAGGTAAGTCGGCGGCCCTAAATTTCCAAACCATACGCAAGGGTATTGACTCATTCCTGCCAATGCCTAAAAAGACACTGGGGATTGTCCCCGTCGTCGCAATGCAAAAAGAAAGCGAATGGGATGAGCTACGGGGCTGTCGAGCAATTGTTTTATGACGTGAGTACTTCACGTAACCGGAAGGAAGCATTTCGCGAAGATGCCGGAGAAGTCGCGGGCAAATATGCACTCAGCGAGACCGAACGCGAGATGGTTATTTCTATGCAGGTAGAAAACCTGTTCGAATACGGAATCAATCCGATGCTCTTGATGGGCTTTTGGACCAGCGTCCGCGGGCCGCAATCAATGCCCGAATATCTTGCCCGGGTTCCCAAGCTTGCATCACGGTTGGAAGCGTCGAGCGGCGGTAAGGATAGTTTGTAGTTTGCGCGACATCACGTCACCGAGTTTTCGACACACAGGAGAGAGTTGTTAAATGGCGAATATCGTTGGCGGCTATATAATGCCGCATGACCCCTTGCTGTTCGTAAATCCGCAGAAGAAGGAGCGTGATCACCTTCTCGCGGCCTATTCCCGGATATGCGATAAGGTTCGCGCATCGGGCGCGACCAAAGCGATAATTTTCGGCGCCGACCACTATATTCTGTTCGGCCCGCGTTGCCTGCCGCAATTCCTCATTGCTACCGGCGAGCTGCATGGTCCGATTGATCGGCTGCCAGGCATAGCTAATGCACCGATTGCGAGCGATCCGGACTTCGCCAACTACCTTGTCAATCACGCCCATAACAATGGGTTCGACGTATCCGTCGCGCGCGATCTGGGCGTGGATCATGCAATCGGCGTTCCGGCCCAACTTGCCCTTCCGACCGATGGATCGGTTCAGACTGTTCCCGTTTACATGGCCAGCGGCGTCGAGCCATATGTTCGCCTTCAGCGGGCGTATGAGTTCGGACAGATGGTTCGCGATGCGGTTGCCAGCATGCCCGGCGATGAACGTATCGTGCTGATCGGTAGCGGAGGGATCAGCCACTGGGTCGGCACCGGGGAAATGGGTCGGATCAATCCCGAATTCGACAAAAAGGTCCTTGATGCGATCGTGGCCGGCGACCCGTCCACGCTGCTTTCGATGACCGACGAAGAAATCATGCGCGACGGGGGCAATGGGGGTATGGAAATCCGCCATTATCTAGCGGTGATGGGAGCCCTTCCGGCTGGCCGGGGGGAAGTGCTTATTTACGAAGCCTGGTCGGGCGGTGTCACTGGCCTAGGCTTTGCCGAAATCCTACCGGCCTGATGGCGGCAGGAAAACCAATTTCAATAGGAGAATGGGGTGACAAACCTATCCACAAAAACGGACGATAAAGCGGAACTCGCCTCCAAGGTCAACGACTGGGTTGATGCGGAAGAAGGTTACATTGATCGCCGGATATTCTGGGACGATGCGATCTATTCGCTCGAGCTCGAGCGAGTTTTTGCACGCTGCTGGATTTTCGTTGCGCACGATTCGCAACTGCCAGAGGTCGGGGATTTCCTTACCACTACGATAGGGGAGGATGCGGTCATCGTTTCGCGCGGCGAAGACGGCAAGATTCACACTTTCCTCAATTCCTGTTCCCATCGCGGCAACCGCGTGTGTTTTGCCGAAGTTGGCAAGACCCGCCGTTTCACGTGTAATTTCCACGGCTGGTCATACGGCCTCGACGGCAGTCTGAAGAGCGTCAGCCGACCAAAGTCCTACGATGGCAAGTCCAATTTCGATAAGTCTCGGCTCGGCCTCCACCAGGCGCGGGTGGAGAGCTACAAGGGCATGCATTTTGCCTGCTTCGATCCGGACGCACCCTCGCTGGAGGAATATCTGGGTGACTTTCGCTGGTATCTCGACGTCATTCTCGACAATGACGAAGGCGGCATCGAATTTATCGACGGCAACATCAAGTCCCGCCTCAAGTGCAACTGGAAGTTCCCAGCAGAAAACTTCGTAGGCGATTCCTACCACGCTCCATGGACGCACAGTTCGGCTCTGATCGCCATGTTCGGTAAACAGCCGACTATGCGGCCCGATCGTTCCTATCACGCCAACGCCAATGGCCACGGGTGGGAGTTCGGCCTGGATTTCATCGGCAACGCGGCCACGCTCAATTCGCCGCAAATCCTCGAATATCTGCGTGAACACGAGGCGAGGTTTGCCGAACGACTGGGGAAACTCCGCAGCAGGATGGTCGCCTCGCTCAGTTCGGCCAATGTTTTTCCGAACCTGTCCTTCCTGGCCGGGCACAACACCTTCCGCACGTGGAACCCAAAAGGTCCGAGAGAAACGGAGCTTCATACCTGGGTATTTCTGAACGCCAATGCCCCGGAGGAACTAAAGAAAGAATATCGCCGCGGCGTGATGCTGACTTTCTCTCCAGCAGGGGTCTTCGAGATGGACGATGGTGAGAATTTCGAAAATTGCACCGCTGTCAATGCAGGTGTCGTCACGCGGCGACAGAAACTCCATGCTGGAATGGGCCTCGATTCGCGTATCGAACACGAGGAACTGAAGGGCAATGTCCATCAGAGCCAGATCAACGAAGCGAACCAGCGGGCGTTCTACCAACGCTGGGCCGATCTAATGAATGCAGAAACCTGGGCCGACGTACCAGTCCGCTAAATACCAGTTTGAGGTGACCGTGAACCAAGCCGAAAAAATCGAAACCCGCGAACATCGTGCAGTTTCCGTCGATCTAATTATCGAAATTCAGCAATTTCTCTATCGCGAAGCCCGCCTACTCGACGGCGAGTATTTGCATGAATGGCTGGAATTGCTGGCAGACGACATCCACTATTGGATTCCAGGGGTGCAAACACGCTACCGGAATGACGACGCCAAGTTCAGTCCCACAAGGATGGCCTTTTTCGACGACGATCTCGAATATCTCAAGATTCGCGTAGCCCGCGCCAAGCAGCCCTCCGCATGGGCTGAAGACCCGCCGACCCGGCACTTTCATCTTGTGAGTAATATCGAGGTCGAACCGACCGATACCCCTACCGAATGGACCGTTCATTCACTGGTCATCAACAATCGCCACCACGCGGATGATGACGAGATGGAGCTGAAGGCCAGACGCGTCGATCTGATCAGGCGGCATACGAACGGCTCGCTGAAACTGGCCCGTCGTAAAGTGATCCTGCAGCAGACCGTTTTGCAAGCAAAGAATATCAACACATTCCTTTGATTTGCATAGCTCGCAATTCGCATGCTGTATCGTTGCCTTTGGGTACCGATCCTGAAGAGCGTCATTAAGGATCGGGGTAGCTTCTTCAGACACGGCTCTTGTATGGCATGGGCCGACGACTTTCGCGAACCGACTGAACACTCAATGCATGCTTGCCGCAGTAGAGTCGTGATTATTCTGTAGGAGGAGGGTTAACAGATGGAGAAATACGATGTTCTGATCGTCGGCAGCGGACATGGCGGTGCTCAGACTGCCTGTCCGTCGTCAGATAATTTGAGACTGATGGCGGTTTAAAATAGGCGAGTATTTGGTTCCATCTGGTTGGTTGATATTAGGCAGCGATCTTGCGGTATTGCAAGCGCCGATGTTCGATGGTTTTTCGTTTGATCCTTTCGCGTTGTTTGATGATGGATTCTGCTCTGCCGAAGTAGGCGTCTGCGGGTGTGACGTTTGTCAGGCTCTCGTGATAACGCTGGTGGTTATAATGCTCGACGAACGCCTCGACCTGCGCTTCGAGATCACCGGGCAGATAATAATTTTCAAGCAGGATGCGGTTTTTGAGGGTCTGGTGCCAGCGCTCGATCTTGCCCTGGGTTTGCGGATGGAACGGTGCGCCGCGCACATGGCGCATCTTTTTGTCGGCCAGATAATCCGCAAGTTCACCCGCAACGTAACTCGGCCCGTTGTCGCTGAGCAGGCGCGGTTTATGCAGCACATGCGCCGACGCACAGCCTGAGGCCTCAAGAGCCAGCTCCAGCGTATCGGTGACATCTTCTGCGCGCATGGTCGTGCACAGCTTCCAGGCAATGATGTAGCGCGAGTAATCATCAAGGATGGTCGACAGGTAATACCAGCCCCAGCCAATGATCTTCAGGTAGGTAAAGTCCGTCTGCCACAACTGGTTGGGTGCAGTGGTTTTATCCTTGAACTCGCTGGCGGCCTTCATCACGATGAAGTTGGGACTGGTGATCAGGTCGTGGTGTCAATGACACTTCAAAATTCCCCAGTTGTGACAAAGTAAAAATCCCCACTTTTGCGGTAGCGGGTTTTCAGGTTTCCGGATGCATGGCGCCTCCCTGTTTGGGAGGCCGCCGCCGCCGTTTTGGTGCCTCCGGCGCTGGCGGCGAGAGGTTCGCGGTGGAGCGGACATGCTCGGGCAGAAGGTCGGCGTGGCGGCGCAGGCGGTAGCTTGAGCCTTCGATCTGGATAACGATGGCGTGGTGCAAGAGCCGATCCAGAAGGGCTGTGGCGACGACCGGGCTACCGAAGATTTCTCCCCATTCTGCAAAACCGCGATTGGAGGTGAGGATCATCGAGCTCTTTTCGTAGCGCGCGTTCACGAGCTGGAAGAAGAGATTGCCGCCACCGGGGATGACAGGAATGGACTTGTAACGGTCGTCTAATCGCATCCCCGTCAAGGATGATTTTTAACATATTTCACCCGCCTGCGGTTTT
>CANLBM010000028.1 GCA_947488845.1 uncultured Sphingomonadaceae bacterium
AGCACCTCCTTCGATGCCGACATTGAATCACAAAAATGCCGCGCTGGGAATCCCTTTAATAGGTCCTGACCCTAGGTCGTATCCGTGCTGGAGACGTGAGTCATTCCGCGATGCCGGGTGCGCCTTACTTTAGCGAAGTACACAACCGAGATAGGAAGGCCCCTTCCGCGGCGCTCCATCATACAGTGGCTCATGCTGACTGGGAAGACGACCCTTCCCACTAGATTCTTTCATCACCGGCCAAGCATTGGTTCAGTTTCCATAAAAGGTGAAACCTACCTACGCTGATGGCGTCTTTACTAGCGGCTAGCCGTGTCGTTAGGACTATTTTCCATGATAATACAACCGCTCACGATTCAGGCTTTTGCTCGCCGTAACTCAACTTCTAGGCTAAACGTCGATTTACGGCAGCCTATTGGTAATCAACGCTTCAAATGCGATGCCATGCTTTATGTGACGGCCATCATAGTCGGCTTGGCCTGCTGATGTCGCTTCCGCTAGAAGGCTTGACTGTAGTGGCTATCGAACAGGCCGTAGCCGCGCCCTATTGCACATTGCGATTGGCGGATGCCGGGGCTAGAGTGCACAAGATCGAGCGTCCGGAAGGCGATTTTGCGCGCGGTTATGATGACACGGTTCTGGGGCAGAGCAGCTATTTCGTTTGGCTGAACCGGGGCAAAGAATCGGTCGTGCTTGATTTTGGTGACCCAGACGACCTAGAAAGGCTACAAGAATTAATCGATGGAGCCGATGTGGTCGTTCAAAATCTGCGTCCCGGCGCGCTCAAGCGGCTTGGCTTTGCGCCGTCGGACATGCGGGCGCGTAATCAGCGTTTGATCACATGTTCAATAACCGGGTTCGGAGATGAAGGCCCCATGGCCGGCCGCAAAGCCTATGATCTGCTGGTTCAGGCGGAAGCCGGTCTGTGTTCGATTACAGGGGGACCGCAGGCTTCCGCCCGGGTCGGGATTTCCGTTGTTGACATTGCTACCGGCGCAACGGCTCATGCGGCTATTCTTGAGGCACTGCTCGTGCGCAAGAAGACTGGCGTTGGCGCCGAGATTAGTATTTCGATGTTCGATGTGATCGCTGAATGGATGGCAGTGCCGTTGCTTCAGGCTGAAGGGGGGCGACCGCCTACCCGGATTGGTCTTCGTCACCCGTCTGTTGCGCCCTATGGCGTGTTTGAAACCCGCGATGGTCGACAATTGCTTCTGGCAGTGCAGCATGACCGGGAGTGGAGGCAATTATGCAAGGACCTGCTTCTGGATGATGACCTTGCGACCGATCCCAGATTCTCGACTAACGTTGAACGGGTTAACAATCGAAAGTTGACTGATGCGCTGGTGGGGCAAGCTGTCAAACAACTTGACCTGAATGAGGTCTGCGTGAAGCTTGAGAATGCGCAAATCGGTTTCGCTTGTGCCAATGACATGGATGAACTATCAAAACATCCTCATTTGCGTCGGGTCAGGATTGATACGCCGGCCGGGGATGTCGACATTCCCGCTCCGCCAGTGCGTATCCGCGGCGAAGAGCGGACTTACGGTCCAGTTCCATCATTGGGTGAGCCGACAAATAGTTAGCAGTTTAAGGTGTTGGAAGTAAGGGGGGATTCGTGTTGACCGAGGGTAAAACAGAGCGCCACCAAGGCGCAGTTTGAGGTGGGTTCAATGGCATTTGCTTTGGCGTGCGCGTCACATACACCGGTCATGTACGACCGCACTCTTGCAGAAGGCCAAGTCTGCGATGCCGTTCGTGCGTCCTTCAAAAAGATGCAGGAATTCGTCGAGGATTTCGATCCAGAGGTCATCATCCAGTTCGGACCGGACCATTTCAACGGCTTCAACTATTCATTGATGCCCAGCTTTTGTTTGGCAGCCGGTGCGCAATCAGCGGGCGACTGGTCGTTACCGCGCATAAAGCTGCCTGTGCCCGAAGAATTTTCGCTTGAACTGCTTGAGCACCTGCGGGATGCCGATTTCGACATCGCACAATCCTACTCAATGACGCTCGATCACGGATTTGTACAGATGTGGGATTGTATGTTCGATCGCATCGACCGCTATCCGCTCTTGCCAATTTTCATCAACGGCGCTGCGCCGCCCCTGCCTAAATACAAGCGTGTCCGCCTGCTGGGCCGAGCCGTTGGCGAATTTGCCCGTTCATCGGGCAAGCGGGTGCTGTTTGCCGCTTCAGGTGGCCTGTCCCATGATCCGCCGGTTGCCCAGATTAAATCTGCTGCTGGCGATGCCCGCCGACGCCTGCTCGGAACGCTGGTCGAAACAGCCGAAGATCAGGCCGTGCGCGAAGCGCGCGTGGTCGAGTTTGGGCGCGAGGTTTATGAGGGGCGGGGCCAGATCAAGCCGCTCAATTCAGAGTGGGACCATATGATCCTTGATCTGCTGGAAGCACGCAATTGGGATGCGTTTGATAAACTTAAGGCTAATGAAGTGGTGGAAACCGCTGGGGCAGCTGCGAATGAAATATTGTGTTGGCTGGCAGCCGCCGCGGCGATGGATGTCTGCACACCTTATCGAGTGGTGCAGAAGGATTATCAACCTGCGCCTGGATGGATCGCAGGGGTAGGTCATCTTGCGGCTGTTCCAGACAGCTAGGGGTTATTCGAACAACTAAAAGAAGAAATTCGCGTACTAAAAGTCAAAATAAAGTTAATAATAATTAATAATAATTCGCCGTTGTGGTGACGGCGAAAAAGTGAGGAGAATTAGGGTGAGTCTGGATCGTATTAAAATAAATGCTATTATTGGGATACTAGCTGGCTGCAGCTGGAGCGCGATCGCCCATGCTGAAGTAGCAGAAGAGGGCCAATCTCTGGCTGAGGAGCAACGGCCTCAGGCAATGAGAGCGGCTCCTGCAAATAATGAAATTATCGTAACTGCACGTAAACGCGAAGAAAACCTACGCGATGTGCCTATCTCGATCACTGCATTGGGCGGCGAAGCTATCAGCGATCGTCAAATCGTCAATCAGGCTGAACTTTCCTTCAGTGTAGCGAGTTATCAGCAGACCAATGGCGTGAACGTCGCCAGCTTTATGCGGGGTATCGGATCCGGCTCAAATCCCTCTTTCGAGCAAGCGGTCGGCACTTTTGTAGATGGGATCTATGCGGGCCGCGGCGCCCAGCAGACCTATCCTTACTTCGATTTGGAGCGTGCCGAAGTGCTACGCGGGCCGCAGGTTACTCTTTACGGTAACAGTGCAATTGCAGGTGCGGTTAATGCCATTAGCCGCAAACCGGGCAATGAACTGTCCGGTGATTTCAAGGCCAGCTATGAATTCAACAATAATCAGGTTAAATTGGAAGGCGGCCTCACGATCCCGGTAACTGATAAACTTTCAATCCGAGCTGCTGGTTTCGTCGATATTCTTGATAAGGGCTGGCTGACAACTTATCGGCCGACCCAGTTTCCGGGCTGGAGTAGGCAAGATCCAACGTGGGAAAATTGGGGTGGCCGGCTATCCGGGCGTTATGAATTCAGCCCAGACGTTGAGCTTGATTTCAAATATGAAATTACCGATCTGAATAAGGACGGCAATACGCTCCAGCCAATTTCCAACTTTGGCACGCCAACGGTCACAGAAATCGATTTTGACCAGGAACGTTCGTTTGGCAACGGGCCACCATTGCCCGATTATGAATTTGATGCATTGCGAATGAAGAGCCAAACAGTGCAGGGTACGCTGTCGATCGAAACCGGTCTAGGGACTATTTCAGCAACATCGGCCTATGTATGGTACGATTGGTTTTTGAATACCGAAGCAGATATGTCACCAATCCCATTGTTCAACTTCACGCATGACGAAGATTTCAGCATGTTCAGTCAAGAGTTGCGGCTTACCTCTGACGGGGTAGGCAATTTTGATTACGTAGCGGGTCTTTTCTATCAAAAAGAAGACTTGTTCCTGCAGGGCGATTTTGAGGGCAACCTTGGTGCGACCGGTGCACCTTTGCCGCCCTTCGCACGGATTATCAGGCTGGATCAAAACACCAATTCATATTCAGCCTTCTTTGACGGAAATTACAAGATTACCGATCGCCTAACGCTGAATTTAGGCGCGCGTTATCTTCACACCAAAAAGACCGCAATGCAGTATTCGCGTGCCCACGATATCGTCGGCAATGCACCGCGCCCCGATTTGGAAGTGCCATTGGATTCTCTTGGGGGCAATTCGATATTCAGTTTGGTCTTTGGTCAGCCGCATATCTTCGATGATCTCAGCCTGTCAGAGGATCATTTTATGCCGCTTGCCGGCTTGAAATATCAGATTACAGACGATCACATGGCCTATGTGAAGGTGACCAAAGGTGCAAAATCTGGCGGATTTGACTGGGCGGTTAATCACCTCAATCCCGATGATGTCGATTTCAAGGCAGAAAAGGCGACTTCCTATGAAATCGGTATTCGTGGCAATTTCCGCGACCTCGGGGTGACCTATGGCCTTACGGCTTACCAGATGGACGTGGATGATTTGCAGGTCAGTGCCTTTGACGGCGCATTGGGCTATATCGTAGGTAATGCAGCCGCAGCGCGGTCAAAGGGTATCGAGGCTGAATTGTCTTGGGCTGCTACCAACTATCTCCAGCTGAACGCTACAATGGGTTATACCGATGCCAAATATGTGTCGTTCCCAGGAGCAGCTTGTTACGTAGAGCTACGTGAGGCCACGCCTGCGGGCACTGTTTGTCGGCGTGATTTGTCAGGTGGCCGGCTGCCATTTACCTCGAAATGGTCTTACACGCTGGGTGCGCGGCATACCCTTGAACTGGATGCGTTCAACATCAAGACAAGCGTCGACTATAACTATCGCAGCTCAACCAACGTCGCCGCAATCACCGATCCGGGCCAGTGGGAAGATCCAGTTGGCCTTCTGAATGCGCGTATCGCCATATCACCTGAAGTTGGCGGTTGGCAATTTGCGGTATTTGGCAAGAATCTGACCGATGAATTGTTCAGCACATATGGGACTGAAGCCCCGGCTAACCCACTTGTGCGTTTGCGTGATACCGAGCGTCCACGCCAGTATGGTATCGAACTTGGTTGGAATTTCTGACCTTGGGCCGATGGAATTTACTGATGGAGAAGTTTAGATGACACTCAAGTTTGACGACGCAGCAACTGTTGACCGGTTGATTGTGGACCCTACTGTCTATGCGACGCAAGAAAGATATCACGATCTCTTTCGCTACCTACGGGCTGAGGATCCCGTCCGATGGACAGAACCGGAGGGTTTTCCTCCGTTCTGGACCGTCGCCAAAAATGCCGACATTTGCGAGGTGCAGCGGCAGCCCGCATTATTCATCAATGCGCCGCGCAACACATTGTTGCCGACCGCTGTTGAAGGACGCCTGCAAAAAGAATTGGGCAGCAAGCTCATCATGAACACCATGCTCTCGATGGACGGGCCAGAGCATCAGGCAATGCGCCGGTTGGGCGCTGATCGTTTTACACCGGCCGGCGTCTCTGGCCTCAAGGACGATATCAAAGAAATTGCTCATGATTTCATTGATCGTATGGCAGAGCAGGGCTCGGGTTGCGATTTCACCAGTACGGTTTCGGCGATGTATCCGCTGCGGGTCATCCTTCGTGTTTTCGGTCTCGAGGATTCTGAGGAACATGAAATGCATCTGCGTTCGCGGGCATTTGTGGATGCGCAAAATCCCGCCCTCGAGAGAAGGGGAACTCAGGGCGAAGAGATGTTGGAAGGCTGGAACAGCTTCTGCAGGTATTTTGCGCCGCTGGTAGAAGATCGCCGTAAAAACCCACGTGATGACCTAGCCAGCGTTATCGCGAATGCTACGTTTGACGGCGAACTTATCAGTGATCGCCGTCTGTTTTCATACTATATTCTTGTGGTTGTCGCTGGTCATGATACGACGAGTACATCCCTGGGCGCAGGCATGTTACAATTGCTCCGCAACCGAGATCAGTATGACCGACTGAAGGCTGATCCCAGCCTGGTTTCAAGCGCAGTGGATGAAATGATCCGCTGGACCCACCCGGTGCGCCATTTCCTGCGCACTGCGACTGAAGATTACGAACTAAGAGGTAAGAAAATCCGCAAGGGTGACACCCTGATGATGGCGCTAGGATCGGCATGTCGGGACGAAGACGTCTTCGATGCTCCCTTCAAATTTGATGTAGGCCGCAAGCCTAACCGACATATCGGTTTCGGGTTCGGAGCCCATGTTTGCTTAGGCCAGTTTCTGGCGCGGTTGGAACTTAAGACATTCCTGGAGGTGTTTCTCGAGAGGGTTGAGAACATGGAACTGGCCGGTGAACCGCAACTTTCGTCGACCCTGTTTCTTGGCAATGTAGACAGCCTGCCTGTGCGTTATACGCTCAGGCCCCGATAAATGGGAATACTAGCAAAGAAATGAGGGCGAGATGAAGATTTCAGCAGCAGTTTTACGCGGTCCGGAAGACCTTTACAGTATCGAGGAGCTGGACTTGCCTGAACCGGACGCGGGTCAAATTCTCGTCCGTATCGTTGCCAGCGGCTTTTGCCATACCGATGCGGTACCTCGCCGAGCACCGGCTGATGCAGCATTTAAACCCTTGGTGACGGGCCACGAAGGGGCTGGCATCGTCGAGCGGGTGGGCGCGGATGTTTCCAACATCGTCGTAGGCGATCATATTATTTTGTCATATGATTCTTGCGGCGAATGCGCCCGATGTCTGGCTGAACAGCCGTTCTTTTGTGATCATTTTGTGTCCCTCAACATTGTGGGAGCAGACCAGCAGAATAGTTCTACAACAGACGCCGGCGGCGGGAGTGTGCGCACCCGTTGGTTCGGGCAATCTTCTTTTGCCACTTATGCCATTGCAAATGTTCGTAATTCTACGGTGGTAGACAAGGATTTGCCGCTTGAAACACTATGCCCCCTTGGTTGCGGCATCCAGACCGGTGCCGGCACCGCCGCGAACATCTTTGGTATTGTCCCGGGTCAATCATTAGTGGTGTTCGGAACCGGCGGGGTAGGCATGGCAGCGATCATGATGGCACGAGCCTTGGGCGCGGACACGATTATTGCAGTGGATTTAAAACAGGGACGGCTGGACACCGCGCGTGAGTGCGGGGCCACTCATACTGTGCTTGCCGGAACTGAGGATGTGGAGACCGTAGTGGCCGAAGCGGCGCCAGGCGGCGTCGATTTCAGTTTTGATACAACCGGCCGGCCCGACATTCTGCTTCAGGCTGTTAATTGCATCCGTCAGGGCGGGGTCTGCGCACAGGTTGGCGGCACCAAAGATTTGGTCATTCCAGCGGTAGCTCTAAATGGAAAAATGCTGACCCGCGTAATTGAAGGCAATGCGGTGCCGCAAAAGTTCATTCCGCAGCTGATCGGATTGTGGAGGGATGGTCTTCTGCCGCTTGAGCGGATCATCAAGACATTCCCGCTGGCCGATATTAACGCCGCGGAACAGGCATCGGCGGACGGATCAGTGATCAAGCCAGTGATCGTGCCGAGGCGGGCATGATGGCTAGCGGTGCCGAGCTAATGGGTCACAATGAAGCGAAGCAGACTATGACATTTCGATTGCTGATAGACGGGCAACTTGTGGGTGGGGCCGCAGGGCTGGATGTGGTAAATCCGGCCACGGAACAAGTAATCGCCAGCGCCCCGCGCTCCGATGCCGCGCAACTCAATGCCGCTGTAGCCGCTGCGAAGGCTGCTTTTCCTGGCTGGGCCGGGACCTCATGGGAAGATCGTGCGCGCACTTTGCTAGTGATTGCCGATGCGATTGAATCGCATCGCGATGAACTTGGGGCTCTTATTACCGCCGAACAGGGTAAGCCGATATCCGAAGGCATCCGGGAAGTTTCAGGGGCGATTGGTACCTTTCGCGCATTTGCGTCGATGACGATACCCGCGCGGATATTCAAAGGTGCCGCAGGAGAAAAGATTTACGAACGCAATAGTCCATTGGGCGTGGTAGCGGCGATTGGTCCGTGGAACTTTCCTCTTCTACTTCTGGTGGCCAAGATCGCTCCTGCTCTGGTCACCGGAAACACCCTGATCGTAAAGCCTGCGCCGACCACACCGTTGACCGTCATCCGATTTGGGGAGATCATGGCCGATCTTCTGCCGCCGGGCGTACTTAATGTGGTCGTCGATGATAATGATCTGGGCGATATGCTAACGTCGCACCGCGATGTGGTGAAAGTATCGTTCACTGGTTCTACCGAGACCGGGCGGAAAGTAATGGCAAGTGGTGCTTCAACCTTGAAGCGACTTACGCTGGAACTGGGCGGAAACGACGCGGCCATCGTGCTCGACGATGTGGATCCCAAGGCTGTTGCTAAACAGATTTTCGAACGTGCAATGATCAATTCAGGACAGGTCTGCGTTGCGATCAAACGCGTTTATGTTCCAGAAGACATTTATGATGATGTCTGTGCCGAACTTACTGAGCGTGCCAATAACGCGATTGTTGGCGAAGGAATGGATCCGCAATCGCAATATGGTCCAGTCCAGAATCGTACGCAGTTTGAACGCATTAAGGAATTAATCGCTGATACCGCTGAAGCGGGAACGATCCTTGCGGGTGGCATTCCTGCTGAGGGAACGGTAGGTTTTTTCGTGAACCCGACGATTGTGGGCGGTCTGCCCGAGAATGCGCGTCTAGTTCAGGAAGAACAATTCGGTCCTGTAATTCCGGTTTTATCCTATATGGATCTGGACGAGGCGATCGCGCGTGCCAATGCGACCGAGTTCGGCTTGGGCGCATCAGTCTGGACCAATGACAGCATTCGGGGAGAGGAAGTCGCCGCGCGGCTTTTGGCTGGAACGGTGTGGATCAACAAGCATGGCGATCTTTCGCCGCTGATACCGTTTTGCGGTAGCAAGATGTCTGGCATCGGCACCGACTTTGGCGAGGATGGCCTTAAGAATTATTGCCAGTCCAAAATTGTGAATATTGGAGAAGCATCCATCGTTGATAATGAATGCGGATCGCCGCAGGTAAACGAAGAAGGGTCGGCATGGAAGAAGTAGTGATGTTAGCTACTGTACCCGAACGGGTGGTCATAGTGGGAGGCGGCATTGCCAGTGATGCCTGCGCTGCTGAATTGCGGCAATCCGGCTATAATGGCAGTATCCTAATGCTTTGCGGTGAGCCATGGCGACCTTACGAGCGTCCGCCACTTTCGAAGGAAGCATTGGACGATAAAGGTTCGATTGAAGAACGTTTCTTTCTTCATCCTGAAAGTTGGTATGACGAGAACGCCATAGAATTGCGTTTGGGCGTTCACGCGGCTGGCCTCGATATCCGCCAGAATACTGTCGAACTGACGACGGGAGAGAAAATCGGTTTTGACCGGTTATTGCTGGCAACGGGAGGCACTGTTCGCAAGCTTTGGATCGAAGGGGGCGAGGCGCCTAATGTGCATTACCTGCGGACCAAAGATGATGCCCTGTCGTTGGCATCCGCGCTGACCCAAGGGTCAAGGATTGCGATTATTGGCATGGGAGTGATCGGTGCCGAAATCGCGGCCAGCGCCCGCAAACTTGGCTGCAACGTCACAGCGATTGAGCCTGAGACTGGCCCGATGACGCGCGCCTTGGGTTCTCAGCTCAGCAATTGGCTGGCTGGTATTCATCACAAACACGGTGTTCAGGCCCTATACGGCGTCTCTGTTGCCCGCTTTGTGATGGAGGATGGCTTGGTCCGGGCGGTAGAATGCGATGATGGCACCCTTGTCAGCTGCGATGCGGTTTGCGTGGGAATCGGCATCATTCCCGAAACAGGGCTGGCCAACGACGCGGGTCTGGCTGTTGCTAACGGGATTGTTGTTGATCACCAGAACAGGACCAGTGTTCCCTCAATATTTTCAGCCGGGGATGTAGCCGAACTGCCCGCGTTTGATGGAGCGGACAGGGTGAGGTATGAAACCTATCAAAATGCTGCCGAACAAGGTGCGACTGCAGCGCGGGCAATGTTGGGCCAAGCTGCCGATAACACTGGCCCGTGCACATTCTGGACCAACCAATATGATTTAAACATTCAGAGCGCCGGAAAGGTTTCTGATGAGTTCTCGATTGTCTGGCGCGGATCAATGGGCGATGATGGGTTCGTGGCGTTTTTTTTAGATGGAGAACGCCTCGTTGGCGCAGTTGCGGTAAATCGTGCGAGAGATATGGCTGTTGCCCGCAAGCTGGTCGCAGCTAAGATAGACGTGAAGCCCGAAGACTTGGCGTCCGATGTCTTGCCGCTGCGAAGTTTACTCAAGGCCTTGAGCAAAAATTGACAGCAGGGCGGCCAGCCGCTGCCACATTTTTTTATCACCTAACATTAGTAAAATGGGCAAGAGATGTCTAATAAATGGATAAAAACCTGCAATAAAAGCGACGTTTCCGAAGAGGAACCCTATTGTTTCGCAGTTTCTGCAGAGAAAAATATTGCAATTTACAAGTTAGATGAAGAATTCTTCTGTACTGATGATTTATGCACGCATGGAAATGCATCCTTAAGCGAAGGGTTTCAGGATGAGGGTATTATAGAATGTCCGTTTCACGGTGGTGCATTTAACATCCGAACAGGTGAGCCCACGAGCTATCCCTGCATAAACGCCATACGCACTTATTCTGTGAAGATTGAGGGCGACACTATCATGGTTGCTTATGATGGAGAATGAACCAAAGGCCCGCCTTAACCATTTGTTCTGAAGTGGATTGCCAGGGGCTGAACCGCAGAAAAGGAGCACTATGAGAAAGGCAACGAACAAGTCTAACAATAGAAGTTCACCGACGACCGTGTACTCGGTGACTGGCGAGACGCTCTCTATCTGCGATTATAGCCTTTATCGAAACGTTTTATAGAGCGTTCCTTTAAATGCTTCGTACGGTCTGTATACACGCGCCCATTCATCAAGTTTGGTCTCCAGATTGACGTCCCCCTACCCCGACGCCGAGTGCCTCTATGTCAAGCTCAATACTCACCTTAGAATGACTTGGGCAAGCCCAGCACATGCGTTGCGACATGACTAAGGATCAGGTTCGTGCTGATCGGGGCAACTTGATATAGGCGGGTTTCACGGAACTTGCGCTCAATATCGTACTCTTCTGCAAAACCAAAGCCGCCGTGGGTCTGCACACACATGTCCGCTGCATACCAGCTCGCTTCGGACGCCAGCATCTTCGCCATATTGGCTTCTGAACCACAAGGCAGACCAGCTTCGAACATTGCAGCGGCCTTATTCACCATTTCGGCAGCGGCGGACAACTGGACATAAGCGCGGGCGATAGGAAACTGGACCCCTTGATTTTGGCCTATTGGCCGTCCGAACACCAATCTTTCAGAGGCATATGCAGCTGCGCGATCAATGAAGAAGCGACCGTCGCCAATGCATTCCGATGCGATCAAAATTCGTTCGGCATTCATCCCGTCCAGAATATATTTAAAACCCTTTCCCTCTTCACCTATCAGGCAGTCGACCGGAACCTCCAGGTTATCGAAGAACAATTCAGTCGTGGCATGATTCAGCATGGTACGAATGGGGCGGATCGTCAGCCCATTTCCGATCGCGTCGCGCATATCGATCAACAGGACGGATATTCCATCGGATGGCTTTTTCAATTCTTCACGAGACGTAGTTCTCACAAGCAGGACCATCAGATCGCTATGCTCGGCGCGGCTGATCCAAATCTTCTGTCCATTGATGATGTACTTGTCCCCTTCCTTGCGGGCGAAAGTGCGAATGCGGGTCGTATCAGTTCCGCTTGATGGCTCCGTGACACCGAACGCCTGAAGGCGCAGCGCACCTGAAGCGATCTGCGGCAAGTAGCGCTCTTTCTGTTCCGGCGTGCCGTGCTTGAGCACTGTGCCCATCGTGTACATCTGTGCATGGCATGCCCCGCCGTTGCAGCCTGACCGGTGAATTTCTTCCAGGATCGCCGCCGCCGCAACCAGCCCCAGCCCCGAACCGCCGAATTTTTCCGGGATCAACACTGAAAGGAAGCCGTCGCGCGTAAGTGCGTCCACGAAGCTCGTCGGATAGGCGCGTTCGCGGTCAAGCTTTTGCCAATAGTCACTGGGGAACTGCGAGCAAAGGCGCCTTACAGACTGCCGGATCTCGACAAGGCTATCATTGTCGATTGAATTCAATTCCACTCTCCTATTTATGGATTACCGTATTTACGCACCGTTCCGATGGCCAAATAACCATTAGCATTCCCGAAAACGGTCCCTAGTGATCGCTATCGACTAGAAACGTGTCTAGGATCACTGCGTAGGAACCGGCAACTCCGTCAGCCTTGATGGTGACGTCTTATCGCGATAAAGCTGTCCTACAAAGCACTAATGTTCTTACGAGTTGTTCTTAAAATATACACATGAGATGAAAGAATATCTTGGCACAAAATCTTCTATCAAGTCGTCGATTGCATTACCCACCTTCACTGGCTTCGGAGTCCAGGAGTGGATGCGCGCGTTGTCGTGGTCAATTTTCTGAATGACGCAGATATGGGTGGCTGACTTCTACCAAATGGTAAGCAGCTCATCAGGTGGCTAATTATCTCATGGGCCTTGGTCGGTCCCACAAATTGACGCCCAATCTTATTGCAGTTTTCCGGGATGCTGAGAGTCGGCGAGAATAGAACCAAACCACACTTGGGGGCGGAAATTTGATTGATTCTATCCCCTTGGATGAACGCGATGATCCCGCCTTTCGCGCGATGGCCTTGAAATCGCATGGATTCTCAACGCGCATGCCTGCGCCCAGCGATGACAACTTCAGTCAGCTTCACTCACGCAGAGCCGATGCGTCGTTTCAAATACTTTTGCGATCTTGTTGATGACGCTTAGGGTAGGATTAAGCGCTCCGCACTATATAGCGGATATATAGGAGCGGTGAATATGAGCTTCATGCGCGATGGCTTCCTGAAACAAACCCTTTGGTGCGCAGACGTTTCAAATTCAGACTAGGGCAATGCGGTATATCCCCATGGCAATGTGTCAGGCGATGTCGCTGTTAGATTCTTTCTCATGATTATTGAGTTTGATATCATGATCTTGCTATAGGTCTGATTGTCCGTCGTCAGAACATTTGGTACTGAAGGCTGCGTAATTAACGAAGCATTAGTTCCATCTGATTGGTTGATACACACACGGAGATGTCGCGCAGGTATGAAGCTTTCCGCTTGCTAGGTTGATTCAATCATGTAATATTTCCATATTATGCAGGTCTGTCACTAGTCATCTGGAACTGAAGCAAATATCATTATATAGACCTTTGTGAAGAGACAGGTGTATGTATGATGAGAGGCCGATAGGCGGCGATGGTTGTTTGCGTGATGAGGATCGGACTGTTCTCGGGGGGCGACTACGGCCAAACTCGAAACCCACAACGAGAATCTCAAACCCTATAAATATTTAAAGTCTGCTGATGAAATCCTCGCTTCTGCCTCAAAACAATAAAGCGAACTTTGGATTCAGATGACTAGCATGACGGGGCAAGGGTATTTTGCGTCGTCAGTCTATGATGCAGGCGGACCAAGGAGCCCAAAATTAACTTGCTAACACTCAGATTAATTGTTTTGGCGGCGGAACATAAGAGTCTGTCGAAAACTGCGCAAATTGCGAATCTGGCACTCGCTGCAGTGAGCCGCCGGATAATCAACTTTGAAGCCGAGATAGGTATCCCTATTTTCAAGCGTACACGCTCGGGAGTGGAACTGACCCCAGGTGGCGAAGTTTGCCTGCAGCGCGCATTAAAAATATTGACCGAAACTAACCTGCTCAAGTTGGATATGGCCGATTTTCAGAGCGGAATGCGCGGTCGTGTTTCGATCCGTGCGAGTACGTCTGCAATCGCGCAGTTCCTTCCCGAAGACTTGGCGGCATTCGAATTGAACAATGGCGGCATCCGCCTAGAAATTCGTGAGGCCTACAGCGCTGAAATCATCGAGGATTTGCGCCAGAGCCAGTTGGATGTCGGGATCATTCTCGAAGGGGGTGAAACCTTTGGGTTAAAAACCTGGCCTTATCGCAAGGACCGACTTGTAGTCGTTGCTCCTTCGACGTTTAGGCCAGACATCCAGCGCATCCAGTTTGAGGATGTGCTGGACGAGGATATGATCCAAATGGGCTTTGACACCGCGATGACTAAGCTGCTCTCTGCACGGGCCAACGATGTCGGACGGACTCTAAGGCTCAAGGTGATGGTGGACAGCTTCGATGGTGTTTGCCGGATGGTCGGGGCTGGGTTCGGAATTGGAATCCTGCCAGAAATAGCCGCAAAATCGCGTGCTCAGCAGTTGGAACTGCGGCTGATAGAATTAGATGAGCCTTGGGCTGAGCGCGGAATGTTGATTTGTATAAAGGACGATACGCCACCGTCTAATCATTCCCGCGAATTAATTGATTTTCTAGTCGCCTGCGCGGCTCGTGGATAATGTCCCACGCCTATTCAAAAGGCTGACGACTGCTTCTATGTTCCGTGAACTGTCTATCCACTGTATTTCCTAAACAGTTTAGCAAGTCCAGAGCATGCGTGATTTACATAGATCGTCGGCGGTGAGGATGAACTTATGCGGTTTCCCGACGTTCGCAGCTGCTCCGCGAACGGCTTCCGGACAGGGTTGTGATGTGCGGCGACGAAAGTCGCCGCGTAAGCTGCGGATGGACTTTTCAATTATCCACAAATGGTCATTGGTATGTTTCATTCTCTGGCACCTGAAATAGTTGGAGCGGTGCGCATTGAAAGATTCCGGTTTCGATGCAGCCAGATGGGCTGATGAGGGAAGCTGATATCGGCTCATTTCACGATAAGCGACTGGGCGAGCGGCTGCGTAGGTGCTTAAACAAATGGCGAGAGCGATTGGCGCGCTGATGCCGAGTACCGTGACAGGGAAGACCCCAATCGGCTACCGGTAGCCGATTCCCGTGCCACGGGCATCTCGCCCATTGCTTTCCTGACGCGGCTCACAATAGTGTCCCCGCCATATCAGCCGTTCCCAATGATCGAATCCTTACAATCAATGCATCCAATTCCTCGGGTGACCAATCAGGCGCACGGATGCCAATCTTTTTGCATTTGGCTTCCAGTTCAGCGCGGGTAAGCATATTTTCCGGATCGCCGCGCGGATGGTCAATCGCACTCTGCAATATCCGACCGTCTCGCATCCTTACCTCTACACGCCCTAGCCAGCGCACGGGATAGGCCCTGTCAACCTCGGCATCCCGCTCCATGCTTGTGATCGATCTAATCCGCTCAACATCAGGATCGGTAAGCGCTAATTGCTCAAATTCATCGAGACCGGCTCGGCCATGCACTGCAATCAGACCGAGCATTGTACCCATCGAAAACTTCGCTTGATGAACGGTGGCTGGGACAATCACCCTTCCCAGCACGTCAATTGCCGCTTGATGCACCCGCGCTTTTATCTGCACCACCTCGTGATGATCAATGTCTTCCCGCTCAAGAAGAGCAAGCAGTGCATCTGCCGCCGGATGCGTGTGGCGACAGGATGCATGATATTTGATCGACGTCTCTGCAGTCGCCCAGCGGGTGCCTAAACGATCATTGATCCGCCTTGCGTCTGCGTCGGTCGACATGCCCGCTGCCAAGCCTTGCTCACCCTCGATAATATTTCGCGCACCAGTGAGGCCATCTAGCGCCATATAAGCCGAAAGAAGACCATCTGCCGCAGCTTTGCCTGCGTGCAATTGTTTGGAATCCGCAGCATCACGAAGGAACTCCCATAGACCGGACGCCTGCGTTCCGGCGCTACCGAGTGCTTCCATCATGGTTGTAGCATCAAGTTTCAATAATTTACCGACTGCAACGGCAGCCGCGAGCGTGCCGACTGTTCCGGTAGTATGAAAAGTGCGATAGTGCGACCGTCCCAGATATTCACCGATCCGGACCCCTGCTTCATAACCAGCTATAGCAGCCACTAGCATTTCCATACCCGATACACCGCGATCCTGTGCCGCGGCCAGAACGGCAGGAAAGACTACGGCGCCAGGGTGAAGCACGGACGCGTTATGAAGGTCGTCCTGTTCAGCTACATGCGATGATGCACCATTTACAAAGGCTGCAAACCACGGGCTTGTCGTTCCTTTGTTTCCTAATATTTCAGAGGGTCCGTCTGCGGGACCCATTTTCTTCGCAAAGGCATCGAACAACGGTATTGGCGGCATAGTCCAGCCAGCAAGCGCCGAGCCGACCCAATCTAGGAACAGCTCCTCTGCCCTGACCACAACATGATTGGGAATATTGTCTTCCGACAGACCGGCGACAAATGTGATCAGCTGATTTGTAGCCGTGTTCCCCGCCTCAGCTACCTCGAATGACGGCCTATCTGCGCGTATATCATCGCGGTCGCGACGGCTAATCGGGGCTGCTTTCTCAGTACTTGAAGCGTTTGTCATAGTCAGCCTCTATCTTGGATGCGGATCTGAAGTGCAATGTTCGGTTCAAATTTGAATAAAAGACGTGTAACAGGCCATCATTGTTAGATAAATACGATACCGCTTTACGAGTTGATTATTTTTTACGAACAACTTACTAAAACGGTATGTACGATCGACCTCCCCTTCTCGCGCTCGAATATTTCGTTGCAACGGCTCGAAGTGGAACCATCCGCGCTGCCGCACATCAACTGCACATCACGCCTTCTGCGGTAAGCCATCAAATTGGCAAACTCGAGGATTTTCTCAACACCCAGCTTTTCCATCGCCACAAACGGCGCCTAGTACTAACGGAAGCAGGCCATCACTATCTAGAACAGTTGAGTGGAGCGCTTAATCAGATCGGGCAGGCAACGCGCGATGTCTCTCGGCGCGATCGTCGTCAATATCTACGTATATCCGTGCCGCCAACATTCTTGATTTTCTTCCTTATACCACGCCTGCCATCGCTACTCGAGCGACATCCAGAGTTGACGCTTTCCTTCGATGACAGCCTTATCCTTGATCCTATGCGGGAGGACATCGATGGTGCCATCGAGTATCGCCTTCAGACCGATGAACGTCTGCGTTCAACTAAACTATTCGACGACAATGTCGTAGCCATATCGTCGCCTGCTTATGCGCAGGAAATGCAACTGCATTCGCTCGAAGACATTAAGCGCTGCATGTTGATCGAAACGAAGAAACGCGTTTTCTCTTGGGACAGTGTACTACGGGAGTTTCCATGGCGCGCGCAATGCCGCATGCTTTTTGTACAATATACTTATCAGGCTATGAGCAGTGTCGCATTGGGGCATGGAGTAGCCCTCACCAATAGATACAATGCGGATCATCTGCTACGCGAAGGCAGGCTGATTATACCGTTCGACATTAAATTGCCTAATTACAACGCGCCATCCTATTACTTCAGCACGCTTCCCCAAAAGGAAGCACGGCCCGAAATAAAAGCATTTCGCGCCTGGATCGATGAACAGATCGCAGGCGCGTCCGATCTTTCGCTCACTTACCCTGAAAACCCTCCATCAAACGTTTGTTCAATGTCGGAGTAAACTAACCAGTTAATAGCTGGTATGGACTTCAACCCTTTTGTCGTTTTGTTTGCTTAGCACTATGCCCTATTCACGCGGATACCACGGTGCTCTATCGCATGATTCCGTCCCATCTTGCGATCAGCGACTTCGTGCGCACAGCCAAAGGCTGCTCATCGCGTAAGTTACAGCAAGAGTTCGAGCATATCAGCAAACGCTATTTGGTTCGTATCTCTTGGCTGGCACCCGATATTATAGCTGCCATCATGGATGGAGCTCAGCCGCCTGAGCGGACAGGCCGAAAGCTCAACCAACAATGCGCCGATGGCCTGCCCCCCGAAAAGTGGTCCATATTGAAAGTTAGGATTTCGGCTATTTATGGCTTGAAAGGAGCTTTGAATG
>CANLBM010000029.1 GCA_947488845.1 uncultured Sphingomonadaceae bacterium
TCCGGGCCGCCCAGCAGGGCGACCTTAACCGCCGGAACTCTAACTTAGCCGGTGGACCACCCTAATGGGGCAGGCCAAACCACCAGAACGGGAACCTTCCCTTCAGGGTTCACCTGCAGATGTTCAACGCTGCGGTCGGGTTGTCGTATATCGACAGCGTGATCATCATAATCCAGGCCCGCCTCTTCCAGTGCATTAAATGTCACATGCGAACAAGCGCGCAACGGATAATGATAGAGTTCTAGTTTTGGCATTGCATGCTTCATTGATTTCGCATCCTTCATCCGACAACGGCGTAAACTATATACGTCGTTGGTCTAATCAAGTCGTGTTCTGTGGTAAACCTATCACAACCCTGTTCTGGGTGTCTACGCGGTATGCAGGGGTCGCGAAAGCAAGGCACGAAACAGACCTGACCTTGTGACTGCAATACCCGGAAAGCGGAAATCGAGCGATCCGGATTCCAAATATCGATCCTCCTCATCTGTGGAATGACCAGTCTCTGTTTTTTACTATGTTCCGGCCAAAAAATCCAAAAGCAGTTTGATCAGGCTGCTACGGTGGTTCGACGATGGCCAAACAGCATAAATATTAAGCGTCGGAACCGACCATTCTGGCAAGATCCTTACCAGTCTCCCGGCAGCGAGGTCATCGCTGATTTCACTTATGGGTAGTTTTTGTACGCCTAACCCAGCGAGGACGGCAGATCGAGCCCCACCGATTGAGTTGACGAGGACTCGCGACTGTTCCGGCTGGACCGTAAATTCTTCGCTTCCACGCCTGAGAACGAATTTATCCGGCAACATTTCCAGCAACACAAAATCGCAACCAGCAAGGTCGTTCGGGACAACCGGTCTTTTGATCGACGCCAGATATGAAGGGGCTGCAACTAGACAGCGCTCGAAGGTTCCTATCTTGCGGCTCTTCAACGCGCTGTCAGACATCATGCCCAGGCGGATC
Organism: uncultured Sphingomonadaceae bacterium; assembly: GCA_947488845.1. Lineage (GTDB taxonomy): Bacteria > Pseudomonadota > Alphaproteobacteria > Sphingomonadales > Sphingomonadaceae > Parasphingorhabdus. The sequence goes on from CANLBM010000029.1 coordinate 961, forward strand.
GCTAAATCAAATCCTTCAGCGACCAAATTAATCTGCCTATCGCTGCTATAAAGAGTGACGGCCACATTGGGATAGCGGCGGGCGAACTCCCAAATGGCGCTTTCTTGAGCGCTTCCCGTCAGAAATGCGGGCATGGTCAGCCGCAGCGCACCCGCGGGATCAGCGCTGACATCGGCGATGGCATCAAGACCCTCTTCGGCCGCCTCAACCATCCGCCTTGCAGAATCCAGCAAGTTTTTGCCCTCACCGGTGAGGGACAGCGCGCGGGTAGAGCGATGAAATAGGGACACACTGTGGCGCGTTTCCAGCGCCTTCACATGGTGACTGACCACCGAAGTCGATAATTGAAGCGCGCGGCCCGCGGCGCTGAAACTGCCCGCTTCGGCAACTTTGGCAAAAATAGCGATCGCGCGCAGGTCATCAATCATGAAATCCATCTTTCGATATGGTGAGATAGTTATTCAAATTTGCTCCATCAAGTCAAACGATTTGAATTCCCCTATTCCGGTTAAAAGAGAAAAGGACAGACCGATGAATCAATCCGTTAGCCACGTTAAAACCACAAAGGCGAGCCGCTATCTGCAACAACTTTGCAAGCATTTCGGCCACAAGGTGTCAGTCGAATTTGATGCCCATCAGGGATCTATCACCCTGCCGTTCGGCACCTGCGCTCTTCTTGCGAAGGAGGACGCACTGACCCTGACCGCATCGGGCGTGGCTACCGAGAAACTCGAACGCGTGATTGGAGATCATCTTGAGCGTTTCGCGTTTCGTGAAGAGATCAAAATCAAATGGCAACCTCTGAAAGAAGCGGCCCAACGCATCGCTGTTTCTAATAGTGAAGCATCATGAAGCAAGCAAATTTTCAAATTAGAAAAAGGACGGCGCGATGCAAAGACGAGACGTAATTAAGGTCTTTCTGGTGGCCGGTCTGGCTGCCGGCCTTGGAGCAAAAGCAGGAGCACTAAACATGGACAGAACAACTCAAGCAAGCTTTGACACTGTCATGGCCTTTATGGACGCGATGGGCAAAGGTGAAATGGATAAGATGTCGGCCTTGATGGCCGACGATATGGTCTGGCACAACGAAGGGGACCCAAGTTTGCCGTGGATAGGGCCGTGGGAAGGCAAAGAAGCTATATTGGCGTTCCTGCCAATCTTTGGAGAAAACTTCCAGACCACGCAATGGGAAAACACGGACGCTTTCGCTTCGGGTGACACTGTTGCAGTCTTTGGAAAAATGAACGGGATCACAATGGAGTCCGGCAAGACAATCGGGGAATTCACCTTTGCGCTGCGTGCCAAGGTCAAGGACGGAAAGGTCGTCCTCTGGAACTGGTTCGAGGACAGCTTTGCAGTCAGCAAAGCCTATCACGATCATTAACGAAATCAGTTCGGACAGTATTGTTTCACCTAGCGCCAGACATACCCATTGGTGCTCCAACTTTGATTTTACACCCGAAAGAGAATGAAAATGTCAGACCAAAATCGAGGCGTTGTCTACACAAAACCAGGTACCGTGGAGGTTCGGGATATCGCCGAGGCGAAATTCGAAGACCCCAAGGGGCGCAAAATCCTACATGGTGCTATTTTGAAAGTCATTTCTACCAATATATGCGGGTCGGATCAGCATATGGTCAGGGGGCGGACGACAGCACCAGCGGGCATGGTTCTTGGACACGAGATTACCGGAGAAGTCATCGAAATCGGCTCTGACGTCGAGATGCTGAGTGTTGGAGATATCGTCTCGGTACCTTTCAATGTCGCCTGCGGCCGATGCCGCAATTGCAAAGGGGGCCACACGGATGTTTGCGAGACCGTCAACGACAGCCGTGACGGCGGGGCATATGGCTACGTTGATCTTGGTGGATGGATTGGCGGTCAATCGCGATATGTCATGGTGCCTTATGCGGATTTCAATCTGCTCAAATTCCCGGACCGTGATCAGGCGATGAACAAAATTCGTGACCTGACAATGATCACTGACATCTTTCCTACCGGGTATCACGCATGTATCGAAGCCGGCGTGACAACGGGCTCGACGGTATTCGTGTCCGGTGCGGGACCGGTTGGATTGGCTTCATGCGAAGCGGCGCGCTTGCTTGGTGCAGCTGTTGTTATCGTATCGGATATGAACAAGGAACGGCTCGCCCATGCAAAAAATATGGGTTTTGAAACGGTTTATCTGTCGGAATCTACACCAGTGGTAGATCAGGTCGAAGCAATTCTTGGCGTTCGAGAGGTTGATTGTGCTGTCGATGCGGTCGGTTTCGAAGCTAAAGGCGGTGATGGTAAAGATGCTCCTGCCATAGTGCTCAATCAGTTGATGGACCTCACGCGCTCGGCCGGTTCCATCGGAATTCCAGGACTATATGTCACTGGCGATCCTGGCGCCCACGATGAAGCGGCAAAGACCGGCGGATTGTTACTCCGGTTTGGAACCGGCTGGGCCAAGAGCCATTCATTCCGTACCGGTCAAACCCCGGTGATGCGATACAACAGAGAGCTGATGATGGCCATTTTACACGAACGTTGCCGTATTGCGGACGTCGTTAACGCGACGGTCGTGCCACTTGAGGACGCTGCTGCTGCTTATGCGGAATTTGATGCGGGCGTTCCAAAGAAATTTGTGATCGATCCCCATGGAATGATACCCGCTGCCTAGAATCAGACAATTTCCATATCGGCCTGAGGGGTGACCTCAAAGAATAAAGGATTATGCGATGATTTTCGCAAGATTAGCAGCTGTCGTATATTTTCTTTGGGGGGCCTTGCACCTCTACTCAGCCTATGACGTGTTGATGCTCGGTCAAAGCCTGGAATCCGGAATGGTTCAAGGGCGAGTTCTGCAGGATGCCTGGAACCTGACGTTTTTCGCATTATTCGGTGCGATCGTGGGAATTAAATATGTCTGGCATAATAATAAACTAGGGTTTTGGCTCAATCTGGTTGTGGTCAGCGCAGGGGATATCGGGTTCATCGTAACAATGCTTATACCGGGTGTTATGCCAATTATGCCCGGAGGGCTGGGCCCGCTACTCTGGCTGATTGCTGCGGGCTTATCGGCAATCGCATATTTGTCAGGAACGACGCATAAGGCTCAGCCAGCCCCTTCGCGCGTGGACTCAGGAGACTGATGTGAACACTATCGCAAATCAAACCGCCATCGTGACGGGTGCATCGCGCGGCATCGGGGCGGCAGTTGCACGGCGCCTTGCTCAAGATGGTTTCAATGTGATTGTCAATTATCCCAGTAGCAAGGAATCCGCGACCAATGTTGTGAACGATATCGAAGCGGCGGGAGGCCGCGCCATCGCGGTCGAGGCGGATGTGTCCGACCCCGCCGCCGTAAAGCGAATGTTTGACGCTGCTGAAACCGCCTTCGGAGGCGTCGATGTGCTGGTGAATAACGCTGGCATTTTAAGGTTGGCTCAGATCGCGGACAGCGATGACGCACTCTTCGATGCGCAGGTTGCCGTGAACTTTAAAGGTACGTTCAACTCCCTGCGCGAGGCCGCGAACCGGCTGCGCTCATGCGGGCGGATTGTCAACTTCTCCACCTCGGTCGTCGGTTTGCACCTTGAGACATATGGCGTCTATGCGGGAATTAAGGCCGCAATCGAAACGATAACCGGGATCATGGCCAAAGAGTTGCGCGGACGAAATATAACCGTGAACGCGGTGGCACCGGGCCCAACGGCCACTGGCTTGTTTCTGAACGGCAAGTCCGATGAGCAGGTTGAGGCACTAGCAAAAACGCCGCCGCTGGAACGCCTTGGGCTGCCCGAGGATATCGCGAATGTCGTTGCGTTTCTCGCTGGGCCGGACGGAGCCTGGGTCAACGGGCAAACCCTGCGCGCCAATGGAGGCCTAATTTAAACGGTCAAAATAGTCGCCCTGGAGAACAATAATGAACACGCTGAAAAACATCTTCAATTCCCCTTATGCCTTTTGGGCGCTGCTTGCCGTGCCTTCAATCGCGTTGATAAATAGCGCATTGTCGGGTGGGGACCTGGAGTCGTTATTGCACCCGACTGGAGAGTTTTCTGCCCGCTTCATGATCATTGCTATGGTCCTAAGTCCTTTGCATATGCTCTTTCCCAAATCGAAAATTGTTAAGTGGCTAATGCGCCGTCGCCGGTACCTTGGCGTTGCCGCTTTCGGGTATGCCGCGCTCCATACGCTCTATTATTTGATTGACCTCGGATCGTTATCGGCTGTCATTGCGGATATCACAAAGTTCGGTATCTGGACCGGCTGGGTGGCATTTCTTATATTTGTACCACTCGCGATGACTTCCAATAATGCTTCGGTTCGTCGGCTCGGTCGTTTCTGGAAGACGTTGCAGCGGCTCGTCTATCCAGCTGCCATTGCAACGTTGCTGCACTGGATATTTATCCACAATAATATTGGCCCGGCTCTGGTGCACTTCATTCCGCTGGCACTTTTGGAAATATACCGCATTTGGAAAAAAGCTAACGCCAGACGTCTGACAGCCGCCGACCGCCAATTTACCGCCTGATAAAGTAAAGGAAAAGACCATGACCATCGCCGTTACCGCCATGTCCGGCCATCTGGGGAGTGAAATCGTGGGTGCGCTGCTGAGCGCGACTCATGAGACCATTGTCGGCCTTGCCCGCACGCCAGAAAACGCCAAAACGGTAGATATCGAAGTTCGCCCCGGAGACTATGATAACCGCGATGAGCTTGAAAAATCTTTGATCGGCGTTGACACACTACTCCTTGTATCCGGTATGGCGGCACCCGAAGACCGTATCCAGCAGCATCGTAATGTGATCAACGCAGCCAGCGCGGCAGGGGTTGGCAAGATCGTCTACACGAGTATCCAAGGCGTGGAAGAGGGAACGGCCTTTAGTCCGATTGTCCAAAGCAGTCGCCAGACCGAGGCAGATATCCGCGCCAGCGGATTGAATTGGATTATCGGCCGAAACGGTATCTATATCGAACCGGACATCGAATATATCGACAGCTACAAAGCCAGCGGCGAAATCGCCAATTGCGCAGGAGATGCAAAATGCGGCTACACCACACGGCCCGAACTCGGCCACGCTTATGCTTCCATGGCAACTGGCTCGCAGCACGATGGCAAGGTGTACAATCTGCACGGAGAACCGATTTCACAGGCGCGACTGGCAGAATTGCTGAACGGCGCTTTCGGCACGGCGTTAACATACCGGTCAATGTCGGTTGCCGCTTACCGCGAAGAGCGGGTCGCAGAGCTGGGCGAGTTCATAGGTACAGTGATTGCGGGCATTTACGAAGGCATCCTATTGGGTGTGCTAGATTGTAAAAGCGACTTCGAAGCAGCCACGGGGCGGGATCATAAAAGTTGGACCGAAATTTTTGCGGCAATCGGCTAAGCTCTCTTAATGGATGCACAAGGCTCGGTTGCACCATTCCTTCTTTTTAAAAATCAGCTTGTATACCATCAATAACGCGATTCTCGCTTTTGGTATCGGCCAAAAATTATCCGCCAGTATTTCAAAAAAGTGGCAACGATCAACTAATAAAGGGATAGTCTATGACGTGGAAATTATTGGCGATCGTGGGACTCGGCCTATTGACTACAGCTTGCTCGCAAGGCGACGAAATGCCTGCTGACCAAGCAGTGCCGGTCCGCACCATGACCGTCTCCAAGCAAAACATCCAAAATGTTATTGAATTGCCAGGTCGGGTAGAGCCGGTGCGTGTGGCAGAGGTACGAGCCCGCGTAGACGGCATCGTCCAGCAGCGAGTTTTCGAGGAAGGAACCGATGTCGGCAAGGGTCAGCCCCTATTTCGCATTGATCCGGCCGAATTGCGAGCCAGCTACGCCCAAACCAAGGCGAGCCTTGATAGTGCCCAGGCGACTGCGACCAACGCCCGCGCGGTGGTCTCTCGCTATCGTCCCTTGGTAGAGGAAGACGCGATCAGCCGACAGGAATTTGATGCGGCAGTCGCGGCCTCGCGAGAAGCCGATGCCAATGTTGCGCAGATCCGCGCTCAGCTTCAGGCATCTTCGCTACAGCTCGGTTATACGACCGTACGTGCGCCCATCGCGGGCCGGGCGGGGAGGGCATCAGTTACAGAAGGCGCATTGGTGTCTCAGGCAGAAGCAACTTTGATGACGCGGATCGAACAATTATCGCCGATCTATGTCTCTTTTTCCCAATCAGCCACCAATGTGCTGAATATTCGCCGCGGAATTGCCAATGGTGAAATCAAACTGTCGGAGAATGATAAAGTACGTGTCGAATTGCTGTTTCCCGATGGCAGCGATTACGGAATCTCAGGCTATATCGATTTTCTGGACTTTACGGTCGATCAGGAAACCGGAACGATCCAGCTGCGCGCGGAATTCGCCAATCCAGCTGGGCTGCTCCTTTCCGGCGAATTTGTGCGCGCAAGCATCTATCTGGGTGAATTGTCGGACGTAGTTGCGGTTCCACAGGCCGCTGTGACGGTCTCGGACACTGGCAGTACGGTTTTCGTAGTGGACAAAGACGGCAAAGCTGCTGCGCGTCCCGTGAAACTTGGACGTCAAAATGGCAAGAATTGGCTTATCGATAGCGGGCTTCAAGTGGGAGATGTCGTTATCATCAGTAATTTGCAGAAGCTAAGGCCGGGCACGCCTGTCCAGATCGCGAATACGCCCACAGGAAAGGCACCGCAAGCTGAGGCGAAAGCTTCCGACAATGCTGCGGACGCGAATTAAATGATGTCCCGCTATTTCATTGACCGCCCTATTTTCGCGTGGGTTATTGCACTGGGCATTGTTCTGGCCGGGTATCTGGCGCTGAGCAGCCTGCCGATTGAGCAATATCCCGAAATTGCTCCCCCATCACTGGGGATCAATGTTGTCTACCCCGGCGCAGATGCAGAAACGCTTGAGCAGAACGTCACGCAAATTATTGAGCAGGAACTCAACGGCGTTGAGGGCTTTCTCTATATGAGCAGCTCCAGCCTATCTAATGGCACCGCATCTATCACGGTGACCTTCGAATCCGGGACCGACATTGATATCGCCCAAACCGAGGTGCAGAACCGTTTAAGCACAGTTGAAGCGCGTCTGCCGGCTGAAGTCAGCCAACAGGGCATCACCGTGAGGCAAACCAGTTCCGGTTTCTTGAGCATTGTCGCACTTACGTCGAAATCTGGGGAGCTCAATAGCACCGATTTGGGCAATATCGCCTCGACACAAGTGATTGACGAATTGCGCCGGGTGGAAGGCGTCGGTGATATAACGTTGTTCGGCTCCGAATATGCCATGCGCATTTGGCTCGACCCGCAACTTCTCGCATCGTTCAACCTCTCCCCATCGGCTGTTGTCGCTGCCATCCGCGAACAGAATACGCAAACTGCGGGTGGTTCGCTTGGCGCTCAGCCGCTCCAAAATGGCCAACAAATCAACGCCACAATTACGACAGGCGGCCGTTTTCAAACCGAAGACGAGTTTCGCGCTATCATCCTGCGCGCCGATACGGGCGGCGCAACTGTTCGATTAGGAGATGTGGCCCGCGTGGGAATCGGGGCGCAGACTTATGCAACCTCAACTACCTTGAACGGTCAACCGATGGCCGGCATGGCTGTTCAACTGGCCACCGGTGCCAACGCACTTGGCACGGCGGAAGCCGTCGAAGACCGGATGGAGGAACTCTCCGCCGGATTGCCAGATGATGTCATATGGTCCATTCCTTATGATACGACTCCGTTCGTACAAATTTCGGTCGATGAAGTGGTCACCACCTTGATCGAGGCGATGGTCTTGGTTTTTCTCGTGATGTTCCTGTTCCTTCAGAATTTGCGCGCCACCCTAATTCCTACATTGGTGGTTCCCATCGCCCTTGCAGGGGCATTTCTGGGTCTGTGGCTGTTTGGTTTTTCGATCAACGTTCTGACATTATTTGGCATGGTTCTGGCCATTGGGATTCTGGTTGATGATGCCATCGTGGTGATCGAAAATGTCGAGCGGATTATGCGCGAAGAAAGACTTGGTCCGCTTGAGGCGACACGCAAAGCGATGGATCAGATTTCGGGCGCAATAATCGGGATTACGCTGGTGCTTATCGCCGTGTTCCTGCCGATGGCGTTCTTCCCCGGATCAACTGGTGCGATATACAGGCAATTCTCGGTGACTTTGGCGATTTCGATCTTCTTCTCGGCGCTGTTGGCGCTATCGTTTACACCGGCTCTTTGCGCGACCTTGCTGCGGAAGGAGGATGTTCAAAGTCACGACGAAGCTGATGTCGAGCTAAAGGAACCGCGTCCCGGTTGGCGTGGCCTGATCCAACGCGTTAGCGGAGCGTTGAACCGGTTTTTCTTCAAATTCAACCGTTGGTTCGCACAGCAAACGGATCGCTACGTCAGAACTAATGCACGGATATTGTCACGTCCGATGCGCGGTTTTGCCGTTTTCCTGGCGCTTGCCGGCTTAACCGTGCTGTTATTCACCCGTTTGCCTGGCGGGTTCCTGCCCACCGAAGATCAGGGTTATTTGATTACAGCGGTCCAGACGCCCGCCGGTTCGACAGCCGAACGGATGGATGAAGCGATTGCACCGGTCGCAGAATTCTGGACGGCACAGGACGAACTTAAAAATCTGATCGTGATCCGGGGTTTCAGCTTTTTCGGCCAGGGTCAAAGCAATGCAATGATGTTTACCCCGCTCAAAGATTGGGGAGAACGTAGCGCGCCGGAAAGCAGTGCCGAAGCTTTGGCTGGCCGCGCAATGGGTACTTTCTCCCAGCTGCAGAACGCGATGGCTTTTACCATCCAGCCCCCGGCCATTCAGTCCCTTGGCACGGCCAGCGGCTTTACCATGAAACTGCAAGATCGCGGCGGTGTGGGGCGCGAGGGGCTGACAGCGGCGCGCGATCAGTTGTTAGCCATGGCATCACAGAGCGACGTGCTTGATGGCTTGCGGCCGGAAGACCAACCACCCAGTCCGCAACTTCACGTCGAAATTGACCGAGTGCAGGCGCGGGCGCAGGGACTGTCGATGGATGACGTGAATAATGCGCTGTCGATCAGTTTCGGCTCGTCTTATGCTAATGATTTCAATCGCCAAGGCCGCGTGCTTCAGGTGCTCGTCCAGGCCGACGCGCCGTATCGGATGAAGCCAGAAGATGTCATGGCGTTACGCATTCCCAACGCGCAGGGCGCAATGGTACCGTTCAGCGCCTTTGCCAATGCCGAATGGACGGCCGGACCGCCGAGTCTTGCGCGCTATAATGGTTATCCTGCAATGACGATTTCAGGTACGGCTGCCGCTGGGCAATCTTCCGGCGCGGCGTTGACCGAAATGGAGGAGCTGGCTTCGCAACTCCCCGATGGCATCGCGTTCGAATGGACGGGCATCAGCTATGAAGAAAAGCAGGCGGGCGGCCAAATCGGCCTATTGCTCGGCCTGTCGGTCGTTATCGTATTCCTGGTGCTGGCGGCATTGTATGAAAGCTGGACCGTTCCGCTGGCTGTTCTGCTCATTGTTCCAATGGGCGTGTTGGGCGCGATCCTGCTTTCGATGCTGCGCGGACTATCGGCAGATATTTATTTCAATGTTGGGTTAATCACTATCATCGGGCTCGCTGCCAAAAATGCGATTTTGATCGTAGAATTCGCTATTGAGGAAGAGGCTGAGGGCAAATCGCCGCTGGAGGCTGTCATGTCGGCGGCACAGCTTCGCCTGCGGCCCATCATTATGACCTCACTGGCGTTTATCCTTGCGATGGTTCCGCTGGTCATATCAACCGGTGCTGCCGCGGCTAGCCGTATCGCAGTGGGAACGGGAGTCATGGGCGGGATGATCACAGCAACGGTGATTGGTATCTTCATGATTCCGCAGCTCTATTTGCTTGTCCGGACCCGTATCGGGGGTGGCAAAGCCGAGATAGTACAGGCAACTGCTCAGAAGTCCGAAGCGGATATAGGTTCCGGAGAGGTATCATGAACCGGTTACTAATTGGCGGCGCTTTAACGTTGGCACTCGCCGGATGCGCAAATCTGGCACCTGAACATACGCGCCCTGCGTTGGGAACGGAGGCTTTATATGATCAAGCATTTCGCCCGGATGGAACTTTAGTCGCTAGCGAGCTTTCCTATGCACAGTGGTTTACCGATCCGCGGCTGGTTTCCCTGCTGGATGCCGCGATGGAAAACAACCGCGACCTCATCGCCGCAACCGCACGAATTGAGCAGGCGCGCGCGCAATACCGCATTCAGGATAGTCGCGAACTGCCCAGCTTTGTGGCCGATGCAGGCGCGACCCGAACGCGCACGCCGCTGGGCAGTGTCACGCCCGGTGCGACTGGATCTGTCACATCGAATCGTTTTGATGTTAGCGTCGGCGTAGCAGCGTTCGAGCTCGATTTCTGGGGTCGGCTAAACAATCTGAGTGAAGCGGCGCGCGCGCAATATCTGGTTTCGATTTCCAACCAACGGGCATTTTACCTGTCGCTGGTTGCTGACGTATCCTCGACCTATTTCGAGCTTCTCGAAACTAACGATCAGATCACACTCGCCGAAGCTACAGTCCAAAGCCGCAAAGATGGCTTGCGCATTGCGCAGCTCCGGCTGGAAGCTGGCGTCACATCCGCTTTGCCTTATCGCCAGGCTGAATCATTGTTGACGACGGCGGAGCAGCAGCTTGCAGCCGAGCAGCTAAACAAGGCAGAACTGCGCAATCAGCTTGCCGTGCTGGTTGGCGGGAAAATTCCTGCAGATTTGCCAGTAGCACGATCGATGAGGGAGCAGGCTGACGGAATGACACTCGATGCTGGCATGCCATCCGTATTGATGTTGGTGCGACCCGATGTGCTCGCCGCGGAAGAGCAACTGCGCGCCGCACGTGCCAATATCGGAGCGGCCCGAGCAGCTTTTTATCCGACGATTTCTCTGACGGGAAGCGGCGGTTTTGCCTCGGGCGAGCTGGGTCAATTGTTTGGCGGCGACGGGCTGACATGGACTTTTGGCCCTTCGATCAGTCTGCCGATATTCGATGCAGGGGAACGCGATGCCAATCTGGAACTCGCCAAGGCCAGCGAGGCCGAGCAATTGGCGTTATATGACAAAGCAGTGCAGACAGCTTTCCGCGAAGTTGCAGATGGGCTGTCCGGAAGGCGTTGGTTATCGGACCAGGTTGCCACTTTGGAGCGGTCGGTGGTGGCGCAGCAAAAGATCGCCCGCATCGCACGCTTACGCTATCGCGAAGGCGTCGCAGACTATCTTGAGGTGCTTGACGCCGAGAGAAACCTGTTCTCGGCCCAACAGCAGTTGCTCACCACGCGCCGCGCGTTCGTTCAGAATGGCACGACCCTGTTTGTGGCTCTGGGGGGAGGGTTGCGTGAGGATGACCGGCCAAATCTGACGCCAGCGATAACCGGGGATCTCCACAACTGAATTTGCCAACCGACCAAAACAACAATTGTTGTACAAAATGGTGGTCCCCAGCAACCCCATGGGCATAGACTTCATGCGTATCTGGGCGCCGATATTGACGATGTTCTTACGGCATGCCGTGGCAAACCACTAACATAGTGGTTTCAGGAAAACCCGATGATTTCCTTCATCTTGGCCCGGTCAATTTTCAGTGGATCGCCTCCTGCGTCCGCTTTTGGGAAACACCTCAGCGGTGCTCTAGGAACGAAACTGGGGCGCGATGCGGATATAAAATCAGGCTGCAGCGAATGTCTGGAAATGGGGCGGTTGCTGACCAGCCCCTTTTTGATTTCCATCCAGTCAGTTCGAATGACCGAAACTTGGGTGGATTGCTGACATACCGCTTACGGAACTAGGGCAGCTTAACCGGACAATCCGTCAAACTGCTGTTTCGGCAGCAGTGCGTTGCACATCTTCAAGAATTTGGATGGCCCGACGCCCCATCGATTCCGGAACAAACACATGATCGTGGTGGTAGGCCGAGATAATATTGCAGGGAATGCCTTCTTCAGCGAGCGCAGTAGCGACGGCCGCTGTGAGACCAACGCCATCAAGAGCAGAAAATACTTCCAACACGATTCTGCACATAGGTGTCGATAAATCGAAACCGTAATTGGATGCATCTGCTTCGCTCAGGACAAGAGATGTTCCTTCATCTTCCCTAAAGGTTGCCAAGCTGGTAGTCGCCGCAGAAGCTATAATTGCAGCGTCATCCGTCGAACAGAAAAAATAGGAACCATACCTTAGAACCGGCGTCATTCCTGCAAGCATAGGTTGCTGCTCGCGAACCAAGTTTTTACCCTGCGTCATTTTTGACCTTAGCATATAGGAATAGACAAACGTGTCCCGGAATAACGGATCAAACTCAGGCAGTGAATTCGATAATGTTGGCGAGAATATGAACCACAACCCCTGATATCGGCGCTTTAGTGAGCGGACAAGACCCTGTCCATACAACGACTGACAACGGGATGCAGATCGCAGGGATGCCGAGTTTGTAATGACTCAGAAAGTACAGACTTGGAATTTCGCTGAATCAAGCAACGACCTCGGCATCGGCCCGCTTAATTTGTTTGTGGTCATCTTCGATCAGGCCTCGCTTCCAATAGCTTGAAATATAAAGCCGATCTGGGCCCAATTCGTGTTCAAAGCGCAGATATTGGCGGAGCAGCTTCATTGCCTCAAACTCACACGCAACCCAAGCATAAGCCAAATCGTCTATGGCGTTCATTTCCCCAATGGCTTCGGACAGCAACAATGGTTGTCCGCCGAGATCGGCTTCAACGATCCAATGGATTGTGACGCCGCCGGGTTTGGTGAGACCTTGCTCGTCTTCAGCATCACGAATGAGGATGAAAGCATCCCCTGTTGCATCTTTCGGCAGGTTTTCAAGATTTACGGAAATCGCCGGAAGTGCTGTCATATCTCCGACTAACAGAAAGGGGCCGCGGCCTGCCGGTAACGGCTTCGCCGCGCCGGGACCACCGACCTTGATCGTATCACCCGGTTGCACATTAATGGCCCAGTTCGTGGCAGGGCCACACTTTCCGCTAGACCCATGCAAGGCAAAATCCACATCTATACCATTCTCAGACTGGCTCCGTATGGTATAGGTTCGCACCGAAGGTTTGCTACCTTTGGCTCCAAGTAACATGAGCTTAATATAGCCACCACTCTGACCACTCGGAAAGCTTGCGTAACCTTCACCGCCCAGAGTGATCCGATGCAGATTAGGTGTGATCCGAACGCTATCTATAACGGTCAGAATATGCGGTTCAGGTCGTGTCATGTTTATACCTTTTCTGTAAGTCTGTTGCTTTACGAGCATACGAGGAAATCCAGCCTTTAAGCTACTCGCTGCGAGCTGCTTTCGATTGAGGGCGACGGAGCAACCCGCGAGAAAACCGATATGTCTCCAACACAAGAAGCGGCGCGAAGTTGATGATAGCTGGGCCGATGTTTTCATGCACCAGAAGCCAATGCGCGAGCGTCAGAACGGCGGCAGGATAGGGCAGACCAGCAGGGCGAGGTAAGATAGTTTCTGGAGCTGGCGGCTTGTAGCCCAGCGAGCTGTGCGGGCGGAGTGTGTTGTAATGCTGGCGCCAGCA
>CANLBM010000030.1 GCA_947488845.1 uncultured Sphingomonadaceae bacterium
GCGCACACCTTCATGTCCGCCATCGCAATCGCCGCTACCGTCATCTTCTGGCTCAGTTAATGAGTCCTGACCCTAAGTTGTGCATTAATACCGCGGAACCATATCAATATTAAGAATTTTTTAGTCATCATCGCAATATTGTTGGTTTCAGAAATTTACCAAAATTGTGCTGACTATTGTAGAAAAAATATTGTAGCGCTAATTTGGTGGTCATCACAATGGGAAGTAATCCCTTTGAGATGCAAGGATGTTGTCGCTCTATGTTATCGGTCTATTTATCATATTCGCTGTCACTGGCCTTGTGTGTAGTCATTGTCATTTTGGTTTTTGGATTGCGAAAAGTGAAGGCCGACCTGAGGTCGGTCGGGCTTGAACTCGAACGCTGCCAGCTGACGCTAGAAATTTCTGAAGATGTTGGCCGCTTTGGGTCCTGGCATATGAATGCAGCAACAAATGTGGTAAGATGGTCGGACTATATTTTTGACATGCATGAACGTCGGCATTCTCTGGGGAACCCGATGCTCGAAAACGCGATAAGCTATTATCATCCGAATGATCGGCATCTGGTTGAATCTGCTGTTCAGCTTGCGCTTGAGGAAGGTGAAGATTTCGAATTTCGCGCTCGTATCATTACCGAGCAGGGAAATGAACTTCCGGTTCTGGCCCGTGGCACCTGCCAGATAGGCGGGGACGGAAAGGTTATGGGAATCTTCGGTTGCTTCGTGGACTTGAGCACACCCGAAGATCGGAAATCATCGTGATTTTTAGCTATTATTGCTCCGTTCAGGAACTATATTCGGAGAAGCGGGTTAATAGTGGAGGACCGGAACACTTGCTCTGAACAGATTGCACGGGGGAGGTCGCCGCTAAACTAGAGAGGGCCCTGCCAAGTTTTGAGCGAAGAAGAAAAACTCCAACTCTGCCTTGAGCGCGACCGATTACTTTGCGATCCCGAATTTGCGCGTTCTCCAACTATGAGCAAGTTGCTGCGCTTTCTGGTCGATCACAAATTGCAGGGAGAAAGAAAGCCATTGACGGCCTACGCCATCGCGGTTGACGCTTTGGATCGTGATGATGGTTTTGATACCCAGATTGACAGCTATCCCCGCGTTCAAATTGGGCGTCTCCGGAGGATGCTCGACCATTTTTATCTGCGCGAAAGCGGTGAAAAACGGCTTTCGATACCGTTTCACCACTATGAGATCGTTCTCGGACCCAATGATCCGGTAGATGTAACGACCCAATTGCTCGGAAACGACCGTCCGATTGTTGAAGAGCCGCTAGTTTCACCGACTGGGACTGAAGGAGTTCCCACGAAGAAGCCTGGTGCCGAAACAGGCCGTTCTGGCGGTTTGTTATCGATCGCTCGCGACCATATCTGGCTGTTTATTATCGTCGCCATGCTGGCCGCGATCGGGGCCTTTTTCTATTTGCGGCAGACGGCACCGGCAACAGAAACCACAATTTCTTATCCAGCGATTATCGTGGAGGGGGCTGAGAATATTACCCGCTCTTCATCGCGTGCAAAAGCGCAGATGACCCACAGTTATCTTATCGGAGCTTTAAAGAGGTTCGATCAATTGCGGGTGTTTGATGAAGATGTCGATGGACAGATCGGCGCCCAATATCTGCTCGAATCCTCAATCTATAACGAAGCTGTAGACCGCATCCAGCTTCGTCTCGTCGATAGTGCAACAAGAGAGGTGATCTGGTCCAGCCCGATAGAGGTAGGAACGATTGAGGCGCTGGAGGCTGATCTCGACCAGGCCGTCGTTGCCATTGCCAGTCCCCATGGAAAGATCGCGCAGCACGAGCTGTCGAAATATCGTGGCGATTACTCCCCCGGATACCCTTGCCTGCTACAATTCCATCAATTTTTACGTTATCGTGACAAGGAACTTCTGACGCCTGCTTTGCAGTGTATGGAGGCTTCGGCGAAACAGTATCCCAATGACTCCTATTTGATGAGCATGCTTGTCGTCGCCAAAAATCTGTCCGAACAGTTTATTGGTCCCGACGAACTTGATGGCATCAGCAGGGATTTCGCGCTGAAAGCCGCAAAACTGGATGATGATAGTGCATCAGCAACATTTGCCGTTGCGCAAAGCGCATTTTTTGAAGGTGATTGTCGCAGAGGCTTGGCCTGGGGGGAACGTGCGGTCCGGCTTAATCCATTAAATTCGAGAATAATGGGCTATTTGGGTTTATACATGCTTGCATGCAGAATGCCGGAGGGTGAAGCCTATTCGACGAGGGCTTTGCAAATGGATCCGAATGCGGATCTGGTCGTCGCGGCAACCTTGGCAATGCAGAAATTACGCCGCGGGGACGCAAAAGCGGCCCAGCGGTTGTCATCAAAATATATGGACTCTGCACCAGGTACCACACCGGGTTTGGAGATAAGCTATATTTTGTCGACGGCAATGCTGGGTGACAAGGATGAAGCAAGACGGGCGTGGCGTAGTCTGGCCGAACGATCCGGTCTGTCGGAATCCGCTCCGCCGCGCGAGGTGCTGAGTAAATGGATGTCCAACCCGTTGCTGATCAGCGAGCTTGAGGCAGATCTTTTAAAGGCCCAGCTCTATTGACCAGTTGATCGGGATTAATGGTCAGCAGCTGATCCCGTTCGGATCGAATATCTGCATGGCAAGGGCGCCCACGTCCGAGCCGACGCCTGTCCGCTCGCTGAAAAAATACCGGTCCTCAAAATGACGTCCTGATCAATTACGGCAGGAAGCAGGTGCTCGCACGATGCCGGCAAATGAATCGCATGGGTGAAAATCCATAAGGAAAACCACGGATAGCGGGTGCCGATGAAGATTATTACATCATTGCGAGATGGGCGAGCAGGGGATGCAAGTCCGGTGTCAGGAGGGAAGATTGAGAAGAATAAGTCCATTTTCGTCAACTTATCTCCTGAACGAAACATCCCGATCCACACCCCTCGAGGGAGTGTGACAGGATAGCGGGCTACATCTTCTTTCTTCCCCACCCCCCGGGCGAGGAAAGTCAGTGTGGCCCGCGATTTTGGTCAGGATGGCAAAAAAGTAGAAAGTAGAGGTAGGACCATGAATCACAAATCAATTCTTCTGGCCACTGACCTGTCGGCGCGTTGTGATCGTCCGCTCGACCGCGCTCTGATGCTGGCAAAGGAATGGAGGGGTAAACTGGTCCTGCTGCACGTCATGGATTCCGGTCTGGCCAACGACCCAGTCACCAATATCCGAGATATCGAACTGAAAATCGCCGATGAACTGCCCAAAACCAAGGTGGATGTCGAAATATTGGTCAAATTTGGCGACATTGCCACGACGATTGTTGAAACGGCAAAGACAAAAAAATGCGACCTGATCGTGACCGGTGTCGCTCGCTACAACAGCATCGGTGATATCTTTCTTGGCAGTCCGGTTGATCAGCTGATCCGGAATGCTTCGGTACCGGTGCTGGTCGTCAAGCGCCGACCCAAGCACGCCTATAAAAATATTCTGATCGCCACCGATTTCTCGGATTGCTCGTTGCAGGCATTGAACGCTGCGGCCGAATTATTTCCGGATCCCAGGCTCCATTTGGTTCATGCCTATCACGAGCCCTATAGCGCATGGTTGAGTTCCGATCAGGTTGCGCAGGATGTGAAGTCGGAAGAACAGACGGCATTGACGCGATTTCTCGCAAAACGCGCGATTTCCGATGCGGTTTTCGACCGGGTGAACGGATCAATCGAAAAAGGCAATCTGGGCGCAGTGCTGTTCCGCAAGATCGCGGCGACCAAATCGGATCTGGTGGTCTTGGGAACCCATGGCCGGGGCGCGCTGTCGCGCGCAACCCTGGGCAGCAATGCGCAGCAGGTCCTTGGATGGGTGGAGGAAGACGTGCTGATGGTACGCGAAAGAAAATAGCACTTTGTTCAGTGCACGCTGTCGAGCGCCCGTTTGAGCGCCGCCAGTATTTTCTCGCGATCCTGAACGGTCGGCTGTTCCAGTATCTTTTTGTCCACTTCGGCACGCAAAGCCGCAAGCTTTGATATCCAGTCGCGCGAGGCGGTCAGGTTGGCTGCATCGGAACGGCCGGCAGATTTGCGCGTGGCCGGTTGGGCTGGCTGCAAATCCCATATCTCGCCGAGCGCTGGAATTATCGTCGGCGGCAAATTCGGAATTTTTGCCGCGGTTTCAGCAAGACTTGTCAGCGCGGTCGGGTCTCCGTGGACCAGAAAGAGCGAGCCACTGATCGGTGTGCGATCCTTGATCCATTCAAGCAGCCCGCTGCGGTCGGCATGATTGGAATAGCCGTCTAGCGTCACAACCTGCGCTTTCACGATAACATCATGTCCCGATATGCGAACGCGTCTGGCGCCGTCTCTCAGTACCGATCCCAATGTACCGGATACCTGATAGCCGGAGAGTAAAACCCGGGATTGCCGGTTCGGCAAGTTGCGGATCAGATGATGTCTTATCCGGCCGCCTTCGCACATGCCCGATCCGGCAATGATGACAATTCCCTTCATCCGGTTGAGCTTTTTGGATTCAGCCGTGTTCTGGATGAAGCGGATATTTGTGCGTTTCAACATATCGAATCCGCTGTCGCGGTACCGCATGACCGCCATCGTCACTTTCTGTGCGAGCGGGGAGTCGAGAAAGACATTTACCGGTGCGAGCCGCCTCGATTCGAACAAGGCGTCGAAATCTTCGAGTATCGCCTGAGTGCGTTCCAGCGCAAAGGCCGGGATCAGCAGATTGCCGCCAGCCGCCATCACTTCTTCTACATAACGCGCCAGTGCCTCGCGGCGCTCGCTGACCAGGACAAGTTCGCGATCCCGGTCACCATAAGTGGATTCGCAGATGACATGGTCATAGCCGCCGATTTCCGAGGCAGTGCAATTGATCGATCGACCGGGTCCGACATCGCCGGAAAACAGCAACCGCTGACCGGCGATATTGATTTCAATCGATGCCGACCCGACGATATGGCGCGCATTCCAGAAGCGGAATGACACGCCGTTGGCCAGGCTGTTTTCCTCGCAATAGGAGACCACGCGGACATTCCTGTGCAATTTGGCAATGTCCTTGCTGTCATAGAGGGGGATGAATGGCGGCAGGCCTGCGCGGTCCGCGCGGCGGTTGCGGCGCTCGGCATCGGCAGCCTGCAACTTTGCGGCGTCCTGCAAAAGCGGTTTGATGATATCAGCACTGGGCGCGGTGCAATATGTTTTTGCCTTGCAACCACTGGCATAGAGATAGGCCAGTCTGCCGCTATGATCGAGATGCGCATGAGTCAGTAGAACGGCATCTATTTTTTTCGGATCGAAAGGCAGTGCTTCATGGTTCAGCGCCTCGAGCGAACGGGTACCCTGAAACATGCCGCAATCGACCAGGATCGTCTTGCCTGCACCCGTGACTTCAAAGCAGGAACCGGTGACGGTTCCCGCTGCGCCATGAAACTTGATGGTTACATCACTCATTCGACTCTTCCACTCGGAACGTGTATTTCCAAGATTAATGGGCGACGAGCAGCGGTACCGGGCAATCCCGGAACAGATTGCGCGTTACGCCGCCGAACAGAAACTCGCGGGCCCGACTGTGGCCATAAGCGCCCATCACCATGTAGCCGGCATTCAGCGCATCGACGGTCGATAGCAGGACCGCCTGCACGGACGACTTGTCGGCCGCAAGTTCGTGGATTTTGGATTTGATGCCGTGCCGTGACAGATATTCCGAGGCTTCCAGAGGCGGCAGGTCGTGATCCTTGTCTTCCTCGACGACCACGATGTGCACATCACTGGCAAGCTTCAGTAACGGAACAGCTGCGCGCAGTGCATTACCTGCCTCGAAGCTGCCATTCCAGGCAACCACAACCGGACCTGCTGCATCAAATTTCTTGAGGCTGTCAGGCTGGACGATCACGGGAATATTGGTGTTGAAAACCACGTCCCCCAGAATGCCAAGCGGTTCGGTATTGTCCTTTATGCCGCTGCAAGAACTGAGCACGATCAGGTCGGTCAGGGCGGAGCTTCTCGATAGCCCTCGCGCCGGCTCGGCATTGACCGTGTGATAATCCCACGGAACATCCTCGCTTGCCAGTCGCTTCTCGATTTCGGCTTTCAGCAGCGTATCGGTTTCCTGCGCATATCTGCTGATGTCGTACATGACCGACATGCCGGTGACACCGTCGAAGGCCATTTGCGGTTGATAGGGATTGGCGCGCAGGCAATGAAGATGGCCCTCAAGCGCCCGGGTCAAATCCAGCGCTGCCTGATAGCGTGCATCAAGTCCGGAATCGTTGTTCACATATAGCAGCACGGATTTCATCTTGTTTCTCCTATTTGATATCCTGTCCGCGAAATTTGTCTGGAGAATCGACTAGTCCGCCTGACTCTGTTCGCCACGTCATTTTCCGGAGATGCAGGAAACGCGATTGGCAAGCCATCCGTAGTGTTACCTAGCGGCGGCATGAAATTCCTCGCCGAGGTATAAATGGCGTACGACCTTGTCGTCCAGCATGGCTTGGGGAGTCCCGTCGAATACGATTCTGCCTTCGTGCAGGACATAAACACGGTCCAGTATATCAATCATTTCCCGTACATTCTGGTCGGTGATCAGGATGCCGACTTTATGTCTCTCCAGACTGGCAATCATTGCCTTGATATCCCTGACCGAAAGTGGATCAATCCCGGCAAATGGTTCGTCGAAAAGCATGATGCCCGGATTGGCTGCCATTGCCCGGGCGATTTCGCAGCGGCGTCGTTCGCCGCCTGACAGCGCCCGTGCCGGCGTTTTGCGAACATAGTCGATATGGAATTCCGCCAACAGTTCATCGAGCTTATCTGCTCTCGAAACCGGATCCTTTTCAAATAGTTCGAGAACAGTCATGATATTCTGTTCGACCGTAAGTCCGCGGAAAATGGAAGATTCCTGAGGCAGATATCCCAGGCCGCGAAGCGCGCGCTGGTCGAGAGGCAATCTGGTTATATCTTCGCCATTTAGAATAATATGCCCCGAACTTATCCGCAATAATCCGAGAATCGAATAGAAGGTCAGCGTCTTGCCCGCTCCGTCACGGCCCAGCAGGCCGACAACCTCCGAAGGACGGACTTCGATTGAAACATCGTGTAGAACCGTCTTCTTGCCAAATTTCTTGGTCAGCGAAACAACCGATAGTCCGGTGCTTTCCCGCGCTGTTGCCCGAGAAAAATGTGGCAAAGTGGAAAGAATTACATGCTTCAATGGCTCGCGTTGCCCCCTTTGGAAAACGGGCATGATATGGGACAAGCGCGTTCGAAAATATCAGGGAGTTTACGTATGTTGCCACGAGCTCCGGTCGATCTAGAAAGCGATCATGGCCAATGCCCTGAAAGCTGGCGTTCTTTATTTTCTTGGCGTGTTCACGCTCGGATTTATTTTGGGCGTGATCCGTATTTTTTTTCTGGTCCCCCATACCGGACCGATGGTTGCGGTCCTGATCGAGCTCCCCGTGATACTTTTCTTTTCATGGGTTTTCTGCCGGTTTTTGACCAGACGATTTGCAGTCCCGGCTGAGCCATATGAGCGTCTGATTATGGGCTTGATTGCATTTTCCTGCTTGATGATCGGTGAGGCTCTGGTCGCGGTGTTCCTGCAGCAGGGCCGTATGACAGATTTTTTCATGACCTTTGATTTGCCGGAAAACCGGATAGGGCTTGGCGGCCAGATCGCTTTTGCTCTGTTTCCGGTGCTGCAATCCTATGCGGATAGCAAGGCCGGACGATAGGGTAGGACGGCGTTTCCTTCCCGGGCCTCCGCAGAGGAACATGCGAGTAAACCCTACAGACCGTTGGCCAATTCATCCCTGAACTTTGGATGCGCGAGCCCGATCAATGCTTCCGCGCGCTGGTTCAGCGATTTCCCCTTCAGATCAACCGAGCCATATTCGGTGACCACGATATGCGTATCATTGCGCGGGGTTGTAACAGGCCCATCCAGTCGGGGGACAATGCGCGAGACTGTGCCGTTCCGCGCCGTCGACTGACACGCGATGATCGACTTGCCACCTTTCGATGCGTTAGCGCCGCGCACAAAGTCGAGCTGCCCGCCCGAACCGCTATATTGCCGGCCCATCATATGCTCCGAATTGCACGCTCCGCCGAGATCAATCTGCAACGTTGCATTGACAGACACGACGTTCCTGTTCTTGGCAATATGGCGGGGATCGTTGACGATATTCACCGGCGCGCTGTGGAACGCGGGATTGTCATCGAGGAAATCGTAAAATGCCCGGTCACCCATGGCGAAGGTGAAGACGCTGAGACCACGGTAGGTGGTCTTCGCCTGGTTGGTAGCCGCACCGCAATGGATAAGCCCGGCCAGGGCAGGGGTCATCAGCTCCGTATGGATGCCGAGATCCTTGCGATTGTGGAGCAAGGCGCAAACCGCACCGGGAAGCCCGCCTATCCCCATTTGCAGACAGGCTCTGTCGTCGATCATGTCCGCGATAATGGCGGCTACTTTGGCGTCTACCGCAGATTTTTCAGGCGGATGAACCTCGGTAAGCGGCATGCTGTTTTCGACAATAGCATCGACTTCCGACACATGCAGCAGGGAAGCGCCGAACACGCGCGGCATATTGGGATTCACCTCGACCACCAGCTTTTTTGCGCTGCGGGCAGCGGTGGTGGAATAGTCGTTACTGGTACCAAAGGTGAACCAGCCATGTTTGTCCATCGGCGAGACCGTCGTCACGAAAAGATCGAGCGACACATCTTGCTCGAATAGCCTTGGGGAGTCGCTGAAAGCGACCGGAACAAATTCGATCGGACTTTTCTCGCCGGGCTGCTGTGCGCCGAGCAATTTCCGCTCTATCGAACTCAGAAACATGCAGCGCGGGCGAATGCGGCCCAACAAGTCGGTCCGGAGCACCGTATCACTGGCGTGATCCATCGAATGAAAATACCATAGTTTCAGATCTTCAACAGCGCCATTTTCCGCCATGTCGGCAATTGCGCCGAGCAGGGCCGGGGGCTCAGCGGTCGCCATGCCCATCGCCATATGCGATCCGGACTTTAATCCTTGTACAGCTTCGGCTGCGGTCCTGATCCGCGATTTATATGCTTTTATATGCGTCATCACCAATGCCTCGGATAGAAAGAGAAATGCCGGAACGGTCGATTGCTGACAGACCGGATAAACGCCACCCGAGTCAATAGGGAGCATCAGGGATATGTGCAGAGATACGTTGGTTTACGGATGGCGGCAATATCGCGGAACCGGCTAGACTAGCTTCATCAAATTTCCATTTCCCCCTGGTTTCTTGAAAGGAAGATTCATGTCCGATGCAAAATCATCTTCTACGCAACCGACACCCGTAGAACCGATCCGCCCTGACCATGCGGTAATCGTGAGTAACAGCATACCGCTGACTACCCGCACTGGCTTCGAGTTTCATGTCCGGCCCGTCGAAGCATCTGACAAGAAAGCTTTGGCAGAGTTTTTCACCCATGTTTCGAAAGATGACCTGCGGTTCCGCTTTCTGTCCGCGATCCCGGAAGTCAAGGGTGCCTTGCTCGACGATCTGGTGAACGTCGATCATGATCACAAGGAAGACTATCTCGCCTTCGATATAGATGACAAGACCATCATCGCCAGCGCGATGGTGGGAGCCAATGAGGACCGGTCCGAAGCGGAGGTCGCTCTCGCGGTGCGCAGCGATTATAAACACCGCGGGATGAGCTGGACTTTCCTGAAATATGTGATCGACCAGTCTCGCGAAAACGGGATCAGGAAACTTCAGTCGATCGAAGCCCGTGAAAATCATGCGGCGATTGAACTGGAAAAGGAAATGGGCTTTTCCGCGCGATCCTATCCCGGCGATGCCACGCTGATGTTGCTCGAATTTGATCTGACGGCAATGCCTGCCAAAACCTGATCCGAGTTTCGTCACAATTTGCTGGCCGGCCGGGACTGGCGTCTCCGTCCGCCAACAAACTCTCCGGTTTTGATCAACGGGCCATTCAATCGATCCTTTCGGGCACAGTCCCCGCAACACCGATGATTTTGTCAGGCGGCGTGCTTGGCGAGCATTTTTGCCAGCGGTTCGGTATCTTCCGGACCGAAATCCTTCGGAATTTCTGCCAGCAATCGTGCACTGGTTTTAGGACCCAGATGCTTCCGGACAACCCCCAGTGCGCGAGGCGCGGCAACTAATATGACAGCTGCGTCTGATCCCGACATGATTTGTTCGATCCGCTGGGTCATTTCTATAACAAAGCGGTCTTCTTCCTGTTGCTGCAGATCGACCTGCTCATGAGCACCCCGGCGTGGCGACTTGCTTTGAAAGCTCCGTCCCGGCTTGTCAGTCCCGAGTTCCGAAGTGCGCAACGAGGGATTTTTATGTTCCTCGATCAGTTCCAGCACCGGTGCAAAGGCTTCTCCGATATTCTTGAACATCGCCATGCGGGAGCCGTCAATCGCGATAACCTTGCTATCCTTGCGCACCAGCATGTCAGTCTCCGATCAGTTTATTCATCTGGAGACTTTCTAGAATGGGTGGAGATTGGCGGCGATAGGTATTGTTACGGACCGGGCGTCATGGTCTTACGAACTATTACGTAACGACAAACGCCCGGCATAATCCGAGAATGGGGACTCTTCAGCCGCTGCAGCGGCAAAATCGGAAGGAGCGACCATGACAGATCATAGAATATTTTCCAAAACCGCTTCCAGGACAGCAGCTATGCTTATGACCCTGCTGCTGCTCGCCTGTGCCACGGCGACTCCCTACCAGCCGCAAATCGCCGGCCAGCGTGTTTCCGGCGGCTATTCGGAGACGCGGCTTGGCGAGACCCGCTATCGAGTCCGCTTTGCCGGCAATACATTGACTTTGCGCAATACGGTCGAGGATTATCTGCTGTACCGCGCCGCGGAACTGACGGTCCAGAGCGGCTATGATTGGTTCCGGATTACCGACCATACTACCGAAGCGGATCGGCGAACCTATGTAGAGCGCTTCTCGCGCTACGACCCTTGGTACGGTTCGAGCTATGTCTACTGGCGGCCACACTGGCGCTACTATCGCGGCGGTGTCTGGTCGACCTGGCACCCCTATGGCCGCGATCCCTTCTGGTCCTACAATAGCGATGTAAGGACGGTGGAGCGGTTCGAGGCGGAAGCGGAAATCGTGATGCACCGCGGCCCCATGCGCACCGACACAGCGCGCGCTTTCGATGCCCGGAAGGTTCTCGACGATCTCCGGCCTTCGATCAAATGGCCGGAAGACGAATAGCGGCCGGATTGCTGACCTGCGCGAGAGGGGCCTCCGCCGGTGGTGTCTCTCGCGGCAGGCAGCGCTGTCAATTATCGGTTATATCTTGTCGGCATAGAGCAGGCGGCCCGGTCCCAGCCGTTCCAATATGACCGGCAGATCGCTTTCGGAAAAGGCAAAGCAGCCCTGGCTGCGGCCCAGTTTTCCGTGTGATTTGACCATTTCCGGTTCTGCATACCAGGCGCCGTGGATCACGATCGCTCGTGCTTCGGCCAGATTATTGCTCGGATCGAGGCCTTTGAGCCGTCGCGACGTACCATGTTTGCCGACATAGGTCTCGCTGACCACATAGCTGCCGCCGGACGAAGCCTCGGATCCCGGCACGTTGGAAAATTCCTGCAGCCATCCGGTATGTCCGAGGTCGGAGCCCTTGCCGTGCGCGACCAGAAAGGATTGTGTCGTTCCGCTCGTCAGGTCGACAATATGAAAACGCTCCTTGGCGCTATGCAGCGAATAGTCGGCAATCCCGATCCTGTCTGTGTGCAGCAGGGATGATCCATGGGTGGCCATCGCCGCTTTGGCGCGTTCGATCAAAGTGGATGGACCTGAAGGCGGGGTAATCTTCGGGCGGGCAGGCAAAGGTGTCGCAATCTTGCTGGAGGCTTGTGATCGCGTGCTGATTCCATAAGCGGCACCGGTGATACCCAGCAGACCGGCAGTAATAAAATTTCTTCTTTTCATCATCCGTTCATAGCAGATATTTCCTGTACGCAGGATTAAGTATCAATACCTATTGTAGCACCGGCCAATAGGCTGAAGATGGATCGGATGAGAAAAATCATAGCATTATTGGTCGGGTTTCTGCTGTCCGCATCGGCCTCGGCGCAGACAGAAAATCATTTGATCTGGACCGAGGCCCAGATTGCCGAACTGCAGCAACTGGTCGATGCAAGAGCATCCGAAGGTCTGGAAAAATGCGGGATTACCGATTTCAGCCAGCCAAATTCCGCCACAGACCCCTTCCGCCGATCGCGTCTTGCCTCCGTTGCAGCAAACGAGTTGATGTTGGCCTATCTCGACGGTTGTTATCCGGCATCGGCTCGGGCGAAATGGAATATCGGAAGCGATGACCGCAATATCGACACGCAGCAATTGCTGATGAAGGCGCTGGTTCGCAATGACCTCACTGCCTATTTCGCTGCACTCCGGCCACGCAACCCCCATTATCAGGCGTTACGCGCGGCCTACGCAACAGAAGCGGATGCAGGGAAACGCGCAACATTGGCGCTGAACATGGAGCGCTGGCGCTGGATGCGGCTCGTCATGGGTGAAAAATATTTGCTGGTGAACGCCGCCAGTTTCGAGGTGACGCTTTGGGAAAATGACACGAAGCTGAAGGCCTGGCCGGTCATCGTCGGCAAGACCAAGTCTCCGACGCCGGTTTTTGAAGCTACCGTAACGGGCGTGATCCTGAATCCGTGGTGGGAAATTCCGACCTCAATTGTTGCGGAAGGCATCGGGTCTATGGTGCGCAACAATCCGTCCGCGGCGCGCAGAAAAGGTTATATTTTCGAAAATGGCCGTTATCGCCAGCGACCCGGACCGGGCAATGCGCTCGGGCAGATGAAGCTGGTCATGCCCAATCCTTACAGCATCTATTTGCATGACACGCCGAACAAGAATCTGTTTGCGGAAGCCGTGCGAACATTCAGCCACGGCTGTATCCGGGTTGGCGGCGCCATCGATCTCGACAAGACATTACTCGAGGGTGCGGTGACACCGGAACAGATTGACGAAATATTGGTCAGCCGGACCACGACCAAATTGTCACTGGCCAAGGCCATCCCGATCTACATCGCCTATTTTACGGCAGAAGGAACGGACGACGGCAGCGTCCGCTATTTTCCCGATGTCTACAAACAGGATATTGTGAAGCTGGCCCGGGACGAGCCTCGCACAGACTGCGCCGCCTAGACCTGCGGAATGGCCGGGCCGGACCCGGAGCAGACTGTTAGACTGCCTGGCGCGGTCCCGCTTTGGTCGTGACACGGTCGATAAAGCCGGATCGATATCATAAGATGCGCTCATTTCGCCTTCCAGAGCCTCGTCAGCGCCCCATTCGAGAGCAGGGGATTCTAAGCAAGATCGACCAGACAGCGGCACGATGCGAGAGCGCAGCGACAGTGTTTATGCGTCGCCTGCTAAGCAAGGTGTCGGGCAGTGTCGAGCGGGCTGTCGATCAGCCCGAGACGCGCTTGAATTCGATCAGTTCTGATTTCGGTTCGGGCGTGGGCGCTTCCGGATCGTGCTCCTCGGCATTCGCGACACGGTTTCGGCCGTTCGACTTGGCCCTGTAGAGCGCCGCATCGGCTCGTCCGAACAGCTGCTCATAGGACTGCCGCAACAGTGCATCCGACACCCATTCTGATCCTGCCAATCGCAGCATTGCCGCTATAGAATTCCCTATGCCGGGAGCGGCCGATGAGAACGTTGAGGCCGATGACGGCCCAGTCGACGGCGGAATGAGTGAATAGCCCCTAGATTTCTGGACACCTTCTTGCCTAAATTTGAGGTAAGGAGACGAAGATGAACAAGGTAAATT
>CANLBM010000031.1 GCA_947488845.1 uncultured Sphingomonadaceae bacterium
GGCATCAGTCCACTGGCATTCGAAGCCAAGGTGGCATAATGAGATCAGTCACCGGCGCAAAACCGTTACAAGTCCAATCCACGCCTTTTACGAAGGCGTAATGGGCTTCGAACTGGTCAAGGTCGAGATCGCGCCGGTTATGGGCGGCGGCTGGGGCAAGCATTTTTTCTACCGGATGGACGGTGACGACAGCCGGTTCATCGCTTTCTGGGAGTTGATGGATACGCCGAAAGAAGGGGAATATAGTTTCGACCTCAACGAAGCTGCCGGAACGCCTCAGGGCACCAATCACTACAGCTTTTCCGTAGATACGGCAGAGCAACTGGTCGGCTGGCGCGTCAAATGGAATGCTGCGGGACTCGACGTGCTGGAGATCGACCATAATTGGTGCCATTCGGTCTACACCCGCGATCCCAATGGCAATATGATCGAATTCTGCCTGACCACCGGCAGCTTCACCGATGCAGATCGCACCCGGGCGTTGGCGGCGCTGGACGAGACGGAAATGAACCCAAGCCCGCCGCCTGCGATGATGACGCAATGGCTGGCGAAAGACGCCTAGCTGGCAACGTGCAGTTCGGGCTTGGTGACCGGCCGGGCATCATCGGCTTGCAAGCCTTTGAAGATGGTTTTGATTACGATTCTAAGCCGGTCTTCGGTCGCCAGATGCATCATCTGCATCATCAACTGGGGATTGCAAAAGGGCTGCATCATGGTGTTGACCAAAGACACGACGGCATCGAGCTCCAGCCCCTTGAAATAGCCTTTCTCCATCGCTTCGGCGAGGATCGAGGCCATATAATGATCGGCCAGATCGACATAGCCCTTGATCACGTCAAAATGCTCGTTTCCCAGTTCCATATAGGATTCAAACAGTTCCGGATCATCTTCGTAGCGCGCCCGTTTGATAACCACGCGCTTGGCAAAAAACTGATAGAGTTTCTCCTCGACCGGCATATCGGCGGAAACCAGATCCTCCATGATCACCAGCAGTTCGGCAAACCATTCTCCCGCCATCGCTTCGGCCAGCGCATCCTTATTTTCGAAAAAGCGGTATAGATTGGAAGGCGACATGCCGACTGCTGTCGCGAGGTCGCTCATCGTGAAGCTTATCGCGCCTCGGTCCTGGATCATCCGGTCGGCGGCAGCGATTATTCTCAAGCGCGTGGCTGCGATGTCGGTTTCGGGACGTGGCATGATGTGGCTCCCCTCCAGGCTCCTTGTCGCGGCATTATGGCCGCTGTGATATATATAGGTGATACAGTTTCGCGATAAAAGACGAAACCGTTCATTTTTCAACTACGCCCGAGGTAATGTTTGCCTATTCGGGATCAATTTTCAGCGCTAAAGCAGTGCTATGACAGACGATAAAGTTCAAACTACCAGTCCGGAACAATCAAAATTAAAGCCGGCAGCCGGTCCATTCGCACCGGTTACCGATAGTGTTAGCTTGTTCCGCCGCTGGTGGCGGATGGTCGTACGTGCCGATGTCGATCAGCAAGCTGTTATCGATAAAGTACGAGAAGACAGCGGATTTACGCCCCATTTCGCATTCATGACCTCGATGTCGGCCGGCATCGCGATCCTTGGTCTACTGCTTTCATCGCCAGCTGTCGTGATTGGCGCAATGCTTCTCTCGCCGCTGATGGGGCCGATAATGGGGGCAGGTTTTGCTTTGGCCGTTGGCGATTCTGCCTGGTTGAAAGAGAGCGGAAAAGCGATTGTTCTGGGAACGATAATCTCCATATTATTCGCCGGATTGGTGGTGACCTTGTCGCCGCTCCAAACCGTCACCGCAGAAATTGCGGCGCGCACCCGGCCCAATCTTTTTGATCTGCTGGTGGCGCTTTTCTCTGCCATGGCCGGTGCCTATGCAATGATCCGGGGGCGGATGGGAACGATTGTTGGCGTTGCGATTGCTACGGCTCTGATGCCGCCGCTTGCGGTTGTCGGTTTTGGACTGGCGACCTTCAACTGGGCCGTATTCGGTGGTTCGTTGCTCCTGTTTTTCACCAACCTGATGACAATCGCGCTGACCGCGACAGCTATGGCCTGGCTCTATGGTTTTCGCTCCTACCTATCCGAACGCCAATCGCAATTTCAGATCGCCGCGATGGTTGTGATATTCATAGCGCTCGCGATTCCTCTTGGTCTTTCCCTGCGACAAATAGCCTGGGAAGCCAATGTCTCGCGGTCGGCCAACGGATTTATCAAGGATCAGTTCGGGAAACGTTCAAGCGTCTCGCAAATAGAAATAGATTTCGACGCCGATCCGATCGTCGTCAACGCTACCGTGTTTACGCCCAAGATCTTGGCAGGGGCCGCTGAACAAAGCTCAAGGGTCCTGAGCAGGACATTGGGAAAGCCGATCTCCGTGAATCTGGATCAATTCAAGGTAGAAACCGGAGAAGATGCGAATTCAGCTGAGCTAGCCGCTGCGAAAATGCGAGCGCAGGCGCAGGAGGCCGAGATTCAGGTAACACGATTGCGGGAGAATCTTGCCCTCATCGCCGGGGTTTCGGTGGATAATGTGACGTTGGATACCAGCAAGCGGCGTGCCATGGTCGTTGCAAAACCGCTGCCTGGTGCCTCGCTGGCGTCATATTATGCGCTTGAACAGCGCGTCGCTTCGGGCGCGAAGGGCTGGATCATAAGTTTGCAGCCGCCAGCCATAGCTTTGCCGGAATTGATCGTCACCGAAGGCGTGCTGGACCCGAAGTCGAACAACAATTTTAATCTGGTAATCTGGGCTTATGGACGGATTGGCCTGCCGTTGGGCTTGAACGGTTCGGCTGCAGACACCGCCGTGGTCAAGGAAGCTTTGACGGCCAAAAATGTTGCGATAGCTCAGGAATCCGAAATGGTCATGCCCAATGGCGGTGTGAGACTGCGCTGGCTGGCGCCGTCAGAGGGCGTGAGTGCAGAATGATGAATGTTTAGGCGAGGTTCATTTTCAATCGGTTAGCTTAAATTCTTGATAGGGGAGACAGACGATGCGGCATTTCATGTTCACCGGGCTTTTGTTGGCGAGCGTTGCAACACCAGCCATCAGCCAGTCTTCACCGGATGAATCCGCCCAGGGCTCCGTTTCGGTTACCATCTACAATAACAATCAGGCACTGGTGCAGGATGTCCGCAATCTGAATCTGCCCAAAGGACGCAGCAAGCAGCAATTTCCTGATGTTTCTGCGCAAATCCGTGCGGAAACAGTGACCCTGTCCGGTCCCGGTATCGGCATAGTTGAGCAGAATTTCGATTTTGATCTGCTCACCCCGGCCAAGCTGATGGAAAAGGCTGTGGGGCAGACGGTTACCCTGATCCGGACCAATCCGGCGACCGGCGCAGAAACCCGGGTGCGGGCGGAAATACTCGCGGCCAATGGCGGCGTGGTGATGAAAATCGGGAATACGATCGAAGTGCTGCGCGACGACGGTCTGCCGGTGCGGGTGATTTTTGATCGCGTGCCACCCAATCTGAGGGCGCGTCCAACGCTATCCATCACTTTGGAGTCGACGGGAGGGCAGGTGCCGACGACGTTGAGTTACCTGACGCCGGGGCTCGGCTGGAAGGCGGATTATGTGACCCTGTTTGACGACGCCGAGCAGACAATTGACGTCCAGGGCTGGATTACGCTGACCAATAATAGCGGTACCGATTATCGTAATGCCAACACCCTTTTGGTTGCAGGCAGTCCCAACAGTGGCGGCGGGCGGAACAGCTATCCGCAATGGCCGACCGGTACGATTGACAGCGCCGGAACCGAATCCAACGATCGTGAGCGGTTGGGCGATTATTATCTCTATCCGCTCCCCGAACGGACCACGATCGCCAATGCCCAGCAGAAGCAGGTCAGTTTTCTCGATGTAACGGCAGCGCCCGCGCGCAAGGTCTACGAGTTCACGAACAGTTGGCTGGGTACCCGCGATGCTGCCAGCGCCAATTCGGTGTTGAAATTTTCGACCTCGCGGTCCGGCGGTCTGGGTGACCAGCTGCCGTCGGGGATCATGCGGGTCTATATGCGCGACAAGCGGGGCGATCCGCAATTTATCGGCGAAAGCCAGATCGAGGCGACGCCCATGGGTTCCTCGATGTCGATCCGTACCGGCGAAGCCTTTGACGTTAAGGTGAAGACCGTGGTCGAAGAGCGTACCCGCCGCTCGTCGAGCCGCTGGCGGAGCAAGATGCGCTACGAGGTTACCAATGCGCGGCCCGAAGCGGTCACGGTCGACCTCGCTCAGTCCGGACTCTGGGGAGACGTCCGCATCGAGCAGGAAAGCCAGGCCAGCGAGCGGGTGTCCGCCGACAAGGTGGAATGGCGACTCAACGTGCCGGCCAATGGCAGCGTGACGGTGACCGCGACTTTCGACAGCCGTTACTGATCGGCTCGAGCGGTATGACCGTCTCCCGGCTCCTGGCCCTTGTGGCATTGGTGTTAGGCTCGCAGGCTAGCCCGCTTGCGGCGCAGCAGCTTGTCGTCTCCGACGAGCCGACAGATGTGTCGATCACCATTTACCGCGCGCCCGGCAGGGGTGACGGAGCGATCAATGCCAACTGGCCGCAAGGCTATGCGCTGATCACCGAAACCCGAACGGTGCTTCTGCCTGCCGGAGACGCAACGGTGCGTTTCAAAGGCGTGTCCGAAGGCATGTTCCCGGAAAGCGCCATGGTGACCGGTCTGCCCAACGGTGTGCGGGAAAAGAACCGCGACGCTCGACTATTGTCACCACAAGGTCTGGTGGACGCCTATCTCAAGCGCGAAGTCTCGATCACCCGGACGGACAAGGCGACCGGCGTCTCGCGCACGCAAGATGTGTTCATCACCGCAGGGCCGGCTGGCGGCGTCATTTTCGAGAGCGACGAGGGCTTTGAGGCTCTGCGCTGTACCGGCCTGCCGGAACGGATGACCTTCTCGGAAATCCCCGCGGATCTGTCTGCCAAACCGACTCTTTCGATTCTTACCACCTCACAGCAGGCCGTGACCGCGAACCTGACCCTGACCTATCTGGCTTCCGGCTTTGACTGGCAGGCCGATTATATCGCGACGGTCAAGCAGCGCGAAGCGGGCGAGGAAGCGAAAATGGATCTGTTCGCCTGGCTGACCGTAGCGAATGGCGGCAACCAGAGTTATAAAAATGCCAATATGATGGTGGTTGCGGGAGAACCCAATCGCGAACGGCGGACTGATCAGGTGCGTCCCACCGGCGGTGCGCTCATCATCCGCTGCTGGCCGATGCAGCGCACGGATCAGGTTCCCTATAATCCGGGATATATCCTGTCCCGTCCGCCGATGCCTCCGCCCGCTCCGGCGCCGATGATGTACCACGACGAGGGAGCGGAGATCATGGTCACTGCGACGCGACGTAGTGAAAAAATGATGGACATGGCGTCGCCGGTCGCGGTTGTGGTCGCTGAGCAGGAGGATCTTGGCGATCTCAAATTATATCGGGTTCCCGAGCGGGTCGCGGTTAGCGCCAAGGGCCAGAAGCAGGTGGCGATGATCGTCCAGCCCGGCGTTACTTATGAACGTATCTATGTTGCTAACGCCGGAAATTATAATGAAAATAGCTCTGCGATCAGCTATATTCTGCGAAGCAAAAATGATGCGAAGAACGGATTGGGGGTGCCGCTTCCGGCTGGCAGGGTCGCGGTTTTCGAGAATAGTTTCGCCGGACCGCTGTTGGCGGGCGAGGGGGCTTTGCCCGATCGGGCGATAAATAACGAAGTCGAGGTCGAAGTCGGCAGCTCGTCCGACGTGCGCTTGTCGGTGATCGAGACACGTCGATCCAGGCGCAAGTCAAGCTGGCAGGCAGTGGTCACCAACGCGCGCGATCATCCGGTCAGCTTTGAAATGGAAATTCCTTATGATATTTCCGGCCGGGTCAAAGGGATCGACGTGATTGACGATGTTCCCACCTGGCGAGTGACTGTTCCAGCGAATGACGAAACGAAAATTTCCTACACGATCAAATTGCGCCCATAGCGATCAGATTATCGTTGCAGATATTTCTGTTTCGATTCTTCCGGTATGATTCTGGGGTGATGGTTCTCGTCGAGAGCCACAAAGGTGAACAATCCGCTGGTGACCGGCACCTGCTCTTCTGCCAGATTGCGCGAGGCAATCACGTCGAGCCGGATTGCGACCGAGGTCCGTCCGATCCGTTCCACCCGGGCATAGACCGAAATCAGATCGCGGGTCAGGATCGGCGCGATAAATTCCATTGCCTCGATGGCGACCGTTGCGGTCGATCCGCGCGCCACTCTTGCCGCCATAATCCCGCCGGCGATATCCATTTGGGACAATACCCAGCCACCGAATATATGGCCGTTGTTGTTCAGATCCCTCGGTTGCGGTGCGACGCGCAGTACCGGCTGCATTTTCGCCAGTGCGGTCAGATCATCATTACCCATCGGGATATATGTCCTTGAAAGCTTTGTCATCGATTGATTCGTCATGCCCGGTCCCGCTTGACATGAAGACCAGTCCCATCAACGCTGCCGTCAGCATCAGGGCAAAGGCTATGCCGCCGGCGGTGGCAATATACATATGTATCGAGACCCAACCGTGGAGATAATAGAGGATCGACAAGGTGACCGCGACGCAAAATAACGTGAAGAGCGCCATACCGCGCATCAGCCGCCAATATCGGGACCAGGCGATGCTGGCGTAGAGGGGATCGTCAAGGCGGGAAGGTCGGGACAAAGGGGGGCTCCGTTGGTTTACAGTGCATTGGACGCGAATCCTGTTACCATCAAGTCCAATCAATTTCAAAAATATGCTATACGAGTGCAGTAAACAGAATCAGAGCCGAGGAGATGGACGATGACCATTCATACAATTCTGCAGGGACGCAGCGCCGATATATATAGTTGTACGGCAGATATGTCGGTTTCACAGGCGGTCGAGATCCTGGCGGAAAAACGCATCGGCGCTCTCCCGGTTCTCGATGGAGAAGGCGTTGTCGGGATTTTTTCGGAACGGGACGTGCTCCATTGTCTGCGCAAATATGGCCATGCCGCCATGGACCATGTGGTGCGCGACGTGATGACATCCGATGTCATTTTCGTCGAACGAACCAAAAGCGTCATGGGTGCGCTGTCATTGATGACCAGGAGACGGATTCGCCATTTGCCTGTGGTCGAGGACAGCAAGCTTGTCGGCTTTGTCTCTATTGGCGATCTGGTCAAATACCGGATCGACAAAATCGAAAGCGAAGCGGCGGCGATGCGCGATTATATTCAGTCGGCCTAGGGCCTGTTTCTATAGAATGGCTATGTTGTTCCGGTTCAGATATTCCAGGCTAATATTGCGCACCGCAGTTGCGCGGTCGTTCGCGTCGGGGAATCGCTCTCGATAGGCTTTGGAGCGGACTTCGAGGCTGAGCGCTGCATGCTGCGGCAGCGCCTTAATGATATCGGCTACAGGCAAGTCTCCTTCACCCGGACAGCTTCGCAAATCTATGGCGTCTTCCAGATAGGCTTCGAAACTGTCGGCGCAGTCCGGATTGCCATCGCAGATTTGCGCATAAGGCAGAAAACATGTTTCCATTTCTTCCAATTTGGCGGGTGAATGGCCCGCCCTTTGGAAATGGAGCGTGTCGATCAGCAATGCGGCGGCCGGGTGGTCGGCCTTCCGGACAATGTCGAGCGCGCTGTCCATCGACTGCACCGCGGTGATCATCAGAAACTCCAGCGCCACCCGCATGTTGCCGGGGGCTGCCCAAGCGCATAGTTGATGCAAGGCATCGGCTGTCCGGCCATGATCCGGTTCGGAGCTTACCACCAGAATATTGGCGGCGCCGAGTTCAATTCCCGCGTCGATGATCCGCTTGTGGTCATCGGTCAGCTTTCCACCCTCCGCTATCCACATGACCTCCACGTCCAGCACTGACAGGTCATGGGCCCGAATCGCGTCAAGCGTGCGCCGCCGGGTCTCCGGGGTCCATTTTCCGGGCTCGATAGTGAAGCCGACATGGCCGAATCCCGCTCGCCCTGCGGCGGCCGCCACGTCTTCCGGTTGAAATTCGGGCAATGTGCCTGCGGCGAGGGATAAGATATGAGCCATTCTGCCAGGCTCGGCCTTTCATCGCATCACCGCAACAGCCATTTTGATGAGGCCAATGGCCCAAGCCCCTGGCCGGCCAGATAGCGCGCCTTGCTGATATGGGACCTATGCCGTTCCGGATCCCAATATTGCCGGACCCGGTTTCGGTGGTTTGCGCCGGAGGATCAGCTGGATAACTTCCATCAGTGTCGGTCTGGCCAATATATAGAGCAAACCGATATAAGCGACGCCTCCGGTGGCGACCAACAGCGCTAGCCTTAGATAGACAATCATTTCCGGCAGCATCTGGTCGGCGAGATAGACAATGGCCGCCATGACGATGGATGCCGACAGGCCCGGCCACACCGCTTGACCGGTTTCCCACGCATTTACGCCGATATGGCGATGCGATTGTGCAAAGGTGAAAATCGTCAGGATCGGGAAGGCGATGACCCAGCCCCAGGCGAGGCCGTAAACACCATATTGGACCGCGATCAGAAATGTAATCGGCATCAGGACCGCGCCGAACATATTGGTCCGCGCTGTCACTTGCGGACGCCCGAGCGCGTTATTGGCGGGCGTGAACAATATCTGCAGCGTCATCACCGGCATCGCCAGCGCGAGTATCGCGACAAAGGGAGACATTTCGGTCCATTTCGGGCCGAACAATGTTTCGACCAGCGGATAGGCGGTAACCGCCATGCCCAGATACAGGGGGCAGGAGATCAGCATGATCAGCCGGATCGCCTTGAGAAAGGACCAGGCCAGGGCGCGGGGATTGGACTGCAGTCGCGAATAAGCCGGGAAAGCGACTTCGTTCAGTGGCGGGACAAATTTTGCGGCGAAGATCGTCGTCAGAAATAGCGCTTCTGCATATAGACCAAGATCATGCGGGTCAAGGTGACGGCCGGCGATGAATATGTCGGACTGGCTCTGGATCGTCCAGAACAAGTGGCTGGCCAGCAAGGTGGCGCCGAACCCGAACATCGCGCCGGCACCTTTGAAATTGAAGGTCGGCAATATATAGAATTTCACCGCTATGACGAGGCAGATCGCTCTGCTCCAGAATATAGCCAGCGGTGCATAGACCAATGTCCAGACGCCATAGTCATTATAGGCAAAATATAGTGCTGTGGTTGCGCCGACCACCGCCGAGATGAGATTGATGATCGCGGGTTTCTTGAATTCCAGCTCGCGGGTCATCAGGGCTTCGGGCAATACCATGAACGGCGTGGCAAGAAAGATCAGCGCCTGCACGCGCAGCAAATCGGCGATTATCGGTTGCCGGTAATATTCGGCCGCAAAAGACGCGAGAATCAGCTGGAGTATCGCGATCCCGCCGTTCAGCAGCAGCAGCATGCCAAAGGCCTGGCGAATCCGGATTGGCTCGACTTTTTCCGCCTGGATGATCGAGCTGGCCAGGCCATATCCATTCAGGAAACTCAGAAAAACGAGCACGACCTGCGTCATGGCAAATATTCCGTAATCGCCAGGATCAAGGATTCGGACCACCGCCAGAGTCGAACCCCAGGCAATGACCTGTGCCAGGATTTGCGTGCCGGAGCGCCAGAAAACGGCACTTCTTACGCGGTTCCCGAAGTTGCTATCGTCGTCCAATGAAGTGATATCCTTCAACAAGTTTAAAGCTCTTGATACCGCCTTATCGCCGGAAACCCCGCTATAGCCTTCAAATACGAATATTTTTGAAACAAAAGTGCAAAAACTATGTTGACGGAATCGGGGCGTGCATCTAGAGGACGTTTCATCAGGACGACGCGGCTCGAACGGGCCCCACTGTACTGGTCGTCAAAATTAGTAAACAACGGTTCTCCCCGGTAGCGATAGCGGGAAAAATCGTTGTCTGCGTTTTGATGGGCTCTTTGACATTGTAATGAAAGATGAAGGGACATGTGGGCGGCGGCTCCAGACCCGGGAACTTCAAGGTTCCGG
>CANLBM010000032.1 GCA_947488845.1 uncultured Sphingomonadaceae bacterium
AAAACCGCAGGCGGGTGAAATATGTTAAAAATCATCCTTGACGGGGATGCGATTAGACGACCGTTACAAGTCCAATTGTCTTCGCCCACAATTGGATCGACAGCGAAAATCGCCAGTTTTATCGCCGCGAACGCCTACGTGTCGGTGGATATCGGACTAACTGCTTTTGGGCACATGATAGGAAAAGCAGTCATCAGGGACCGGCGCTGCGAACAAAATATCTATCTGGAACAGAGGCGCAATATCGAAAGTATGATGATATAACCGCTCTACAAAAAGGGAGAATTGCACGGCGCTTCTCAGGCTGGCGTTCAGTACATCAAAGGATTCTACAACGGAACACCACTCATATTGGGGTGGCATAAGCCCCATGTCTTTCGAAGCTAGGTACCATAATGATAGACACACAACCGGAACCCAAGCCTTACATGTCCAATGCTGTCGCGCGGCATCTCCAATTTGCTGCTGTCGGTAATGACATGTTTGCTGCCATAGCCATTGCGGCTGCTACCTGCCTGTTCATCATCACCCAGATGACAATTCATCTCGGCGTTCAACGCCTGTTCGGCGAGCACCTTCTTCAACGAATTCAACAATCCGCCCTGATCCAGCGCAGAAACTGCATCCGAGCCTGCCAAAAGTTGATCCCGTAACTCTGCCGGGATTGCCAGCTCTTTGCGTGGTGAGATAGTGAGCCTCCTTTTTACTCATTATACCTCACCACACAGGAAATTACTGACACTCTCCTACAATATGCGCCGCTTAGTGGTTTTGGATGACGACGGCCGGATAGCATCCGAAATCCCCAATCTGGCCGAAAAACCAATCGGCTCCGCCCAATATCCTATCATAATAGCAAGCCGCTAAGTTGCCAAAGCACACAATCAGCAACGCTCTTGGCCACCAAGTCCGCAAATTATAAACTTTACACCAAAATTGGGATTGTTCGTGGTGACCCAAATTCAAAAAAGCATCGGTGCACCATTGATATCCTACCCCCGCGTTAGCGGCAGAAGGGTATGCTTGACGGCTGATCTAGGCAGGCGCGGGCCCGACACATCATGGCCCGCGCGCGCATCAATGTTCCCGGCCCTGTCACCAAGAGATATTGCCTATCTAGCCCTTCAGGAAGTCGATATGAATCC
This sequence comes from uncultured Sphingomonadaceae bacterium, assembly GCA_947488845.1. Lineage (GTDB taxonomy): Bacteria > Pseudomonadota > Alphaproteobacteria > Sphingomonadales > Sphingomonadaceae > Parasphingorhabdus. Next base: position 1,146 of record CANLBM010000032.1, read on the forward strand.
GGTTGAATTCATCAGGGTTTTCCCATTGGGGCCAATGCCCACATTTGTCCATGACAACGAATTCACTGCCCGGGATCATGCTGGCAATTTCATTGCCTTGCGCCACTGTCGCCGTCGGATCATGGCTCGTCCAAAGAACCAGTGCTGGTGACGAAATTGATCCATATTGTTCCTTGGTGATCAGATTGCGCTTGCGAATTTCCATTTCCTGCAGACAAAGAATGCTACGGGTCACTTCCGAATAACCAGGGCGATTGAAAATCCGCCGCCTGCATTCGACAAGATCATCGTGAACCATCGACGTGTCGTACATCAAGAATTCTATCCGAGCCTTCACAGTTTCCCAGCTAGGATCATCGGCCGCCGCGTTAGAAACGGTCTTGATTCGCGCCATCACCTCTGGATTGGCAACCCAGCCGCCAGCTGTATTTAGAACGACCTTATCGACCCGATCTGGGTGATGAACAGCGAGATAGGTCGCCACCCATCCGCCCAAGGATTCGCCCGAGATATGCGCCTTCTCGCGGCCCATGACGTCCATTGTGCGTAGAATATGTTCCGCATAGGTTGGGATCTCATAAGTGGTGTCTGGAAAATCGCTCCAGCCATGACCAATCATATCGATCGCCCATGTGTCAAAATGTTTCCCATGCGCGCCCATATTACGCGAATATGCCTCGGCATGGCCGCTGGTGCCATGCAAAAAGATCAGTGCCGGGAGGTCTTCGGTACCTGTTCGTATGTAACGGGTCTTGATGCCGCCGACATCCAGATACCCTTGGTTAAATTCTACCTCGACGAGGTCTGACCAGATACTTTCATGCATATTAATTCCTCCTTATATTTGCTATTTGAAATGTAATTATCCTTGCTTGATCGAAATTCCCTATTCCGGCCCCTGGCCCTATGGGCTGGATCCTTCCGAATGGTCGGGATAGGGGCCGAGCGTGGCAATGAGTATTACTGCCAATATGATGAGCGGCAGCATCCCAAAGAAAATCGGTCGATAGGATTCGAAATAGTCAAATGTTACACCCGCGGCTGTAGGCCCAAGCCCTATGCCAAGGCTGATTGCGCCCGTAATTGTACCAAACAACGTGCCAAAATTGCGCATCCCGAAATGATGCGATGAAAGATAGGCTATGATGTCCACCTCAGCGCCCAAACTAGCCCCGATCAACATCGCAATGACCACCGCCATTACCTGCGAACCATCGAATAAGAGCAGCAAGACACACGCCAGCATTGGCAGTAAAAAGCCGGTCACCGCGACCAATTTGGCTGGAAAACGGTCGATCAAGGTCCCGATGACCAGACGCGCCAGAATGGTGCTCACGCCAATTATGCTTGCCAGTTTTGCAGCATGGGCAGCAGTAAAATCGTAACTAGTAAGCAAGGGAACGAAATGAACAACCAATCCGATCACCGTGAAATTCACGCAGAAACCTGCAATCGCAAGTCTAGCAAATGTGGCAGACCGGAAACCATCCGCAATTGATACGCCCGCAACCGGGGCGATTTCCGTCTGTGCACCGGCATCCTGATTTCTGGCCACTGGATCTTTGAAGAACAGAACCAGCAATGGCAGCAACAGGCATGCTGAACCAATTCCGAGGCCCAAAAACGCAGTGCGCCAGTCAAACCGTTCTTCCAGCATCCCGGCAATCACCGGCGCCAACGCCGCGCTGATTCCGGTACCGCTGAGTGCAACGCCCATGGCCAGCCCGCGGCGGCGGCTAAAACGCTGGGCAACGGCAGACATCCAGACCGTTGGCTTCATCAAGACTGAACCTGCTGCAACCAGCCCCCAGACGCCAAACCATGCATAAAGGCTGCCAACCTGCGATAGCGAGGTAATGCCCGTACAGAAAAGTATGCAGCCAACGATTGCTATGCGCCGAGACCCGAAGCGATCAATATTATACCCCACGAATGGGGCCGCAATCACAGAAATGACGCTGACCATGGTTAACCCCGCGCTGGTCTGCCCACGCGTCCAGCCAAGGTCCTGCGAAATTGGAATAATAAGGGGCCCAAGCGAATAGAGGTATATCATGCAAACCGTCAGGCCCGCGGTGCAGATCAAAGCAACCCCCCAATCGGCAGGCCCTTCCCCTGCTGGTTGGATATCCTGCAGGGTATGCTCACTCGATCCGGCATTTTGAGGCAATGTAGTCACATAAATTCCTTTATCAACGGATCAGGCCAGCGCGTCATCAGTCGAGCTGAAGCCCTTGACCACGGGACAACCGGGCCGCCGTCTCCAAAGCGCTCTGCAGCATCAATGGGTCCGCCAAGCCAGTGCCAACAATGTCGTAAGCTGTGCCATGTGCGACCGAAAAGAACAGGTAGGGCGGCCCTAGTATCAGCACGCAATTGCCTGAAAAGCCCCATGTTTTAACTGCAATGTGTCCCTGATCATGGAACATCGCAAGAACCATATCGTATTTGCCTTCCACACAATGGCGGAACACCGCATCGGGGCTATGCGGTCCGCTGACGTCGATACCAAGCGTCCGTGCCTGTTCCACGCCAGGGGCAATGGCTTCTCGGTCTTCGGGGCCATTGGCATGAGGGTTGAACCCGGAAACACCAATCCGCCGCTGTTCCATACCCCATGCCTGCATCGCCTTGTCGAGATCGACCAGCGCGCTGGTAACCAGTTCAGCTTGGATCAGGCCGCTAACACTGGCAAGTGGGACGTGGTCCGTCAGATGGGCGACCCGCAAAGGACCGGAGAAAATGATCAGATAGCTCTCGCCCACAACCGGGCTGACCGTGCGGCTGCGTTCGCCCGCCAGTTTGAATGAGCCCGAGCTGATCGGGGCCAACACGAATGAGGCAATCGCACCCCGCCCGGCCAATTCAATCGCCGTGTCCATCCAACCTGCGACGGCATGACCCGCCGCCACGGAATCGCTGCCAATCGGAAACGCTGAAGCCTCTTGCCCCCCAGTGTCGAGCACATAGAGTACCCCCGCTTCGTCGCCAAGTTCATCAGGCGTCTGTATCCGCTCGACTCGCGCGTCCAATCCAGAGAATTTCAGCGCTCGTTCGACAACCGAAACGCTACCGATCAGTAAATGGCGGGCGGACTGGGCAACTGCCTCGTCCGCCAATGCCTTCACCACCACTTCGGGGCCAATGCCCGCAGGGTCACCGATCACAATGCCGGTGATTGGCTTTTCAGCTTTGGTCAACACAACGCCCGCCTCAAATCGTATAGAAATCGAGCACTGTATCCGTGACCGGATCCAATACGACAGTACGCTTGCTGGCAATCTTTAGCTGCCCTTCTCGCTCAACAAGCCGATAGACCGCGCGGCCCCGATAGCTCAGACGCTGGTCTTCACGGAACGATTCCGTCAGCCAGTTGGTGCGCACCTCGTAGCCGCTATCCAATTCCTCTAGTTTAAGAAGCGAGAAGATGTGGTTTGTGCGCAAGGGGGGGGTCGAGGCAGCAGATGTGCCAGTACGAATACGGAACACGCGATCTTCAAGCCCGCCCCGATTGGGATAATAGATCATCGATATCTGCGATTGCGGATCATCGGTCAACTCCCCGTTATCACCCCAGGCCGGAACCCAGAATTCGCTATCGGCAAGATAGAGATCGAGCCACTCGTCCCACAATTTCTCGTCCAAGAAATATGCTTCCTGAGCGACAAGCATTTGGGCCTTCATCCAACCTTCCACCTGACCGTTCTTCATGCCGTCACCTCGTTTGCAGCATCATCAACACTCTGTTTTTCTTCCGCTTCCTGCTCAACTGCAAATTCCATTCGCCTGAGCCATTCCTCGTGCAGTTCCACATAGAGACCCTCATCAGCCACCGCCTCGCTACTCATTAGCGCGTCGATGCCTAACTTTTCACCATAAGTCCCTGAGCCCTTTTCCCAGCGCGTCGCGCCGCGGGAAATGTCGCTAAAGCGTCCGCCGCGACCATACCCAATCTGGCAGTTATTGAACTCAGCCAGATCGTCTGGCGTAGCCATACCAGTTGCGTTCATGAAATCTTCGAACTGGCGAATACGCAGGGCACGAACGTCGGCAGGTTCGCCAACTGGCCCCAGAGCATAGGAAATCACCTCGGTCTGATCTGCTGATAACGGCCGGACAATTCGGATCTGCATTCCGTTTTGATCCATCAGGAATAAGTTAGGAAACAGCATCAAATTTCGAATCGTCTTGTTAGTCCACCAGGCCGCGTCTTCGCCATATGTCTGCGTCAGCCATTCGACGATGCTGCTGTTCGCACGCGCATCAGGAGCGCCGGCCATACCCCAGACGATCTGGTGCCCTTGATCGAAAGAGAAAAAGCCGCCAGTGCCAACCCCGCCGCCGGTCGACCGGCGATTGCCACCAAGCACCGGCCTCGCTCCGTCACCGATGCCAGCTTGGACGCCGTATGTGGAATCGCCCGTTGCTCGCCGGCTGGTAGTCTGGATGTAATTTCCATGTACGATCGGCGCATGATAGCCATCCACCCCGTTTTCAACCTGAAGCTTCCAATTGCCGTGATAGACATAACGTACGGTGCCATGCAGCACCTCAAGCTTGCGATCCGGCGATTGCTGTACAATGAGGTCGATGAACTTCGTTGCCTCTCCCAGATATTCGCGCAGCGGCATGACATCCTTCGACAGGCTGGCGAAGACAAAGCCGCCATAGCTGTCGATCATCACCTCATGCAGACCAAGCAGACTCTTGTCGAAATCGTCGGGATAACCGCCTTCGCCCTCATCTGTCACATCCAGTAATTCGCCGGAATTACGGAAGGTCCAGCCATGAAAAGAACATTTGAAAAACTTTGCACTGCCAGCCTTCTGGCGACAAAGCCGGGCGCCGCGGTGCGTACAGGAATTTATAAAACACTTCAGATCGCCTGAACTAGTCCGGACAAGAATCACAGGTTCGCGTCCGACATGTCCCGTCAGGTAATTGCTTGGTTTAGGCACCTGACTCTCATGTCCAACGAAGACCCAGTTTTTTTCGAAAATATATTTCATCTCCAAATCGAATAACTCTTCGTTCGTGAAGACCTCTTGGTCGAGCCGAACTCGGCCAGAACTTTCCTTCACGACCCATTTCTTGAGTCGATCGGCAAGACCCGAAGACGGTTGTGTGGTTCTGGTGTGCTCCATTATTTCTACTCCTTTGTAGTGGAAGCTGGCCTAATCGGAAGGCTAGTCCCTAAATTCAAAAACTTCGAGAAATTCCAATGCCGAAGCGGGCTGGCGGCTCATAGATTCCGTCAGTGCTGATATCACCGACCCGAGCTTGCTGCAGGACTGCCTCATTGAAGATGTTCTGACCATAGATCGAGAGCCTCCACAATTCATCCGGATCAGTCCACGACACCTCGGCCCCAACAAGCGTATAAGGCTTTTGAGAGACAAGGTTAAGGAAATCGAAATAGACTCTGCTGCTGTGGAATACATTCGCGGTAAAAGCCAAACGCCCCCCTCCCAGATCCTGCTCCATAGTTGGCGCGAGACTGAAGGTCACTTTAGGGGCGCGAAGCAACGTGTTACCCGAGACATCTACTGCCGCCACATCATTGCCGCCGCGCGGCGAAGGTATGTATGACCGCGAAAGCGGAAAGGAATCGTAGCGGGCGTGATTATAGGCCACCGATCCTCGAAGTTTGAAATTGTCACTTGGCACAAGCTGGAATTCTAGCTCTCCGCCGTAAAGTGTCGCTTCCGCGGCATTTTGCACGATATATGTGGTAGAAGCCGGATCGCGTGCGGTCACCTGCATGTCTGTGTAATTATAGTGAAACAAAGCCATATTCATGCGCAACCACGGTGTCAGATCAGACTTAATTCCGCCTTCCAATGCCTTGACTTCTTCCGGTCGGGTGAGGACAGGCGTAACCGTGCCAGTATAGACCCCGCTTTTGAAGCCATTACCATAACTCGCATAGATATTTGTATCTGGCGTAATTTCATACCGGATCGAGCCGCGATAGGTCAATTTATTGAAGCTGGCGGTGTCCGACGGGAGATTGGCCTCGTTCCCGTTGATGCTGAGCCAGCCTGACTGGCTCCGCTCCTCGGTAGTGTAACGCCCACCCAGAGTGATAAACAGCCCCGGTGATGCTTCAAGTGAACCTTCTGCAAACCCTGCGTAGGAGGTAGTGGTATTGCGGAATGTCGAAAGTATAGTGCTCTCGCCGCTTATCAGAAACTCAGGAGCAGGACCGTAGGTTGCCTTGGTTATCGTGGTGCCGTTGTGACTCTCAAGAAAGAAGCCATAGGCGCCGACCAGCCACGTAAACGGACCATCGCCATTCGACAGCAGACGTATTTCCTGACTGAAGACACTGCCATGGCGGCCCACGGGCGAAGTCAACAGCGTCCCGAGATTGATATTCGAAGCATCCGAATCCGTATCTTGACGCATAACGGTGTCAAGATACCCACTGCTGGTCTCAAGCGTGACATCGCCGAGCTCAAATTCGGTCAGCAGGCCGAAATGATAGCTCTCCCCATCGAGCAGTGGCTCCACGTCAAGGGCTGCCTGCCATGGTTCAGCCGGGACAATAGCACCATAACTACGGCCAAGAGTATTGCCATCGACCGGCTGCGGCGCATTGACTTGACTTTCCATGCGGTAGTATTCGCCGATCAGGACGATCTTCGTCTGCTCGTTGGGCAGGAACATGAGCTTGGATCGCACATCGGTAACGGCAATATCCCCGAAATTGTCCGATCCAACCAAGTTTCGAATATACCCGCCATCGCGGCGATGCAGAAAGCTAATATCTGCAGCAACTTTGTCTGACAGGCCGCCGGTGACATAACCGCGCAGATCATACGTCATTGCATCTTTCGACGAGCCGAGAATCGCACCCACTCGGGCGTCGACATGCCCACCGACGTCAAACTGAGGATCGCGCGTAATGATGTTGATAAGGCCGCCCGTAGCGTTGCGGCCGAAGGTCGTGCCTTGCGGGCCGCGCAAAACCTCGACGCGGTCAATCTCTACAATGTCGACATTTGCAGACTGCGCGAAGGGCATATAAATACCGTCCACATAGGTCGAAACGTTCGACTCGTCGCTGACTGTCACGCCGGTCGACCCGACCCCGCGGATGAATGGTTGAAAGGCGCCCAAGTTTCGGCCACCATTGTATCCTGGAACAACACTGGTCAACTCTCGTACGGAAGGGACACCAGCCACGACCAACGACTCTTGCGAGACAGCAGTCAGCGCTAAAGGAACGTCCTGCGCACCTTCTTCGCGCCGCGTCGCTGTGACGATGATCTCGTCGAATGCGGACACCTGCGCGGTTTCTTTCTGGTCGTCAGAGACTTCCTGGGCATAAGCATTCAAGGGAAATATCAACGCAGCAATACTGCCCCCCGTTATATAGGTTTTTCCGTTAAAGATCATTCCACCCTCCCCTGCTAATGCGCCTCAGCCCAACCGGGCAATATGACACAAACGTGATCGTTTTTACGACATCGTGCAGAAGGTTAGGGCACGAATCAGTGGTTCAGAAGCGTTATTTCGTTAAGCCTTGTTTCGTATTTTGTTGAATCGTATCCACCGAAACTTTCTGTTCCTCTAAATTGCGAGATGTTCAATGTCTCACCTTCGGAGTAAACTCGCCAGTTAATAGCTGATATAGACTTCAACCGTTTTTTCGTTTTGTTTGCTTAGCACTATACCACCACGGTGCTCTATCGCACGATCCCCGTCCCATATTGCGATCAGCGACTTCGTGGCTGCTCATCGCGCAAGCTACAGCAAGAGTTCGAGCATATCAGCAAACGCTATTGGGGCCGGCGTTTCTGGCAACGAGGCTATTTCTCGAGTACTAGTGAAATATCACCTACGAAATGCTCCTCAATTATCGGGACAAGCATAAGTGCAGCAGCTTGATTAGTTCGTCCTAGCATTCATGCATTGAATGCTAGGGTCAGGACTCATTAACTGAGCCAGAAGATGACGGTAGCGGCGATTGCGATGGCGGACATGAAGGTGTGCGCG
>CANLBM010000033.1 GCA_947488845.1 uncultured Sphingomonadaceae bacterium
GGCATCAGTCCACTGGCATTCGAAGCCAAGGTGGCATAATGAGATCAGTCACCGGCGCAAAACCGTTACAAGTCCAGACTGTAGACGTTTAAAACTACACTGCTATGCTTGACCTTCATTGGATTGCCCTATTGATTTTTTAATCTAGACCACTGGGACCAAGCTCAGCCTATACACGTTGTATAAGCGATTTGTATGAGAAGGACTAGAGATGCGTTTCCCGAATTTGCCTTTAGCACTGCTCTTTGTCAGCCTTCCATCGGCGGCATTCGCCCAGATCGACCCCGATGAGCTAGAGCAAGCTAGTCCCGCATGGGGTGATCGCGATGCCCAATTAGCTCAAGGCTTGATCTATTACCAAGGCATGGGCGTGCCTAAAAATACTGCTGAAGCTGCTAAATGGTTCAGGCGGTCTGCCGAACAAGGGAACCCACGTGCCCAAGCCTTAATGGGCGCGATCTATCAATCAGGCGAAGGAGTGCCACAAAACGATACTAAGGCAGTTAAATGGTTTCGACTGGCTGCTGAACAAGGTGTTGCTGTTGCCCAATACAGCATAGGCCTCTCCTATGACAACGGTGTGGGTATACCTGAAAACGACGTTGAAGCAGCAAAATGGTATAGACTCGCTGCCCAGCAAAGTTTCGCGCGAGCCCAACTCAACCTCGGCCTCGATTATGTGGTCGGCGAGGGTGTGCCCATAAATTTCATCAAAGCATATTCATGGCTTTCGATGGCAGCAGCACAAGGAGAAAGCAACGGCGCAAAAATGAAGGAACTTATCGTCGAGTTAATGACACGCGAACAAATCGCGGAAGCTCAAGCCCTGTCTCAGCGCTGCTTTGAGAACAATTACAAGGGCTGTGATTAAGACCGAGATGCCTGAGCTATAATGTGTTCTCTGATCGCTGATGTGCTGTAATCCACAGCGACAATTCGCCCACAATACATAAGGGCACAACCAAATTCGTCATGGGCGGTAAATATTTTCAGGAAAGTGGGGTCACTCGCCACACGGAGAACCCGATATACACAATAAGAACCATGCAAGAGCATATTAGTGACCCTGACGGCTCACCCGCTTTTGGGGTGTGGGAAGGCGGCTGGCTCGGTGTTCTCGGCAAACAATTAGAGGACCATAACGAATTCCATCGGCGATGGTGGGTCCTCGATTCGCTGGGGGTCAGTCACATTGAGTAAAACCGATGACCATTAATAAGGGGCTGGATCAACTAGAGCTATACGACAAGCGCTTTGATTGGTTGGTTACGGCTTTAGCAGCGATCCCGCTGATTTGGTTGTTCTACGGGTTCGAAGCTTCGTTTATATGCTTCCTCCTGTTTATCGCAATTGCCGGGCTCAAACCGTTAATCAAACTCATCGGCTCCCGAATGGCTGCTGGCATCGTGGCAGCAGGCACGCTTCTCCTGCTGTCGCCCTTGCTTAGATACGCATTTTACGATGGTTTCTGTTTCGATGGTGCTTGGAGTATCGCCAAAGATATTAGTCGTTATCAGATTCCTGATCTGTGCGAGCGAGGTCTTCTGTCGCACGTCGACCAAGAAATTTGGATTGGACCACTTCGTGACCTCGCAATGCCAGTGGCTGGCATCGGTCTCATCTTGTTTGCCGGACTTGATGCGAAAGGTCGGCAATTATCGTTAACCGGCGGCTCAGATTGTGATCCCGAAAAAATTGAGAAACAGCAGCTCAGATATCAACAATATCGATGGATTGGTCTCATTCTTTCGCTAGTTATCTGGGTTGCTGCCACGGCACTTAACTATCAGGCTGAACAGAATCTGATTGAAGAAAATCGCCAAGCAGAAATTATCCAGCAAGAAAAAGAAGCCGCTGCTGCCCGTGCGGAAGAACTGAGGATTGAAGTCGAGGAAAAAGCAAAGCGCGTAGAACGAGAATGGCTTTTGGGTGCTTGGGTCGCGATCGATGAATCGGAAGATTCACCGGTTGCCAATCCCAAACTTTATTGCGCAACAGACACAGCAATTACCTTTAAAACTGATGGAAGTTACAGTGAATTTGATGAAGAGGGCAAGTTCGTGTTAAAAAATAACGAGATCACGTTCTTAGAACGGATGTCCTATCCTGACACGTTCTCTGATGAATTCGAAACGCCCGAGCAACTGGAGACTGTAACCTCGCAGGTCGAACGCAACGGCGATCGGCTTGTTATGAACGAAATCACCTATGGCCGGTGTTAGCGGATTGTAGTTAAGCCACTTTGAAGCTAGAAAGACGTTATAGGGGGTATCTTCACATTCCGACCATTTCCAGAATTCGTTAAAAGGCAAGGCACGCCGCAATCGATCGTGTGCGCCTGAATTGTGCTTGCAATTGTGCTAATAATTGTGTCTTTTACAAATAGCGCCGCTTATTCGAAGTGGCGTAAATGGCGGAAGTCCGGGGTATTTTAGCATTTCGCGGAATTTGAGAAAAAATAGTCGGGGATCCTGTCTCCCCGACCATTTTTCCCTCTGTATCTTGCGCTTCAAATGCCGACTGGCCTCGGCGGGCCCATTGGCTAGCTGCCGCCAGACACCATTTGTCGCCAGAGCCTGAAACCTTTGTAGACCAGGAAAATGCACAGGATCAGCATCACCGATGCGATGATCAGCGCGGCGACCGGATTGGCGAAGGCGAGGAAGAGCAGTCCGCCGGTGGCAATATCTTCTCCAGTAGAGACGACCGCGTTGCTGACCGGCTCCGGGCTGGTGTTGACGAGGGCACGGGCGCCGGCTTTGGCGCCGTGACTCATCAGGGCCGCGCCTCCGCCCAGCAGGAAGACTACAACCTGCCACACAGGGTCGCTGGCATCGACAACCGCCAGAGCCAATAGCGCACCGCCCAGCGGCCGGATCGCGTATGGATCGTATCCCAGATCGAGTCGAGCCAGAGTATCTTGTCAGCGAAAAATTCGGCCACTGCGCCGAGCGCGCTAATTGCCAGCACCCAGGGATTGGCAAGAGCATCAAGCATCTGCAGATTTTCCGGCAGGCTGATCCAATCCAGACGCATGGCAAGGCCGGTCACAAACACCGTCAGATAAAGCCGCCAGCCCGATATCAGGCTGACGCTACCGGCCAATCCCAATAGCTCGACTATTCCCATATGCCGATCCTGCCACGGCGTTGGAATTTTGGCAAATCCGTTTGTGCCGGTGATCGCCAATCAAAAGGCTTGGCAAAGCCCCCGCTAGCTGTTCATATGAAATATGACCGAAAAACAGACCGACCACGAAGCACCTGCGACCGACGCGATTACCGGCAAAGCGATGCCCAAGCCGATTCCTGCATCAACATTGGTGATATTCCGCGATCAGCCGGGCAGCGATGCTCCGGAGCTGCTGATGGTAGAGCGCTCCGCCAAAATGGTATTCGCTGCCGGTGCCGCGGTTTTTCCGGGTGGCCGGATCGATGACGCGGATTTTGAATATGCCAAGGCGCTCGGCCATGATGATTTTGACGAATATGGCGCGCGCATTGCCGCGATCAGAGAATCCATCGAGGAAACCGGGATAGCGGTGGCGGTAGAAGGAAATCTTGACGCCAAACGGGTTCTCGAGGCGAGAAATGCGTTGCACGAGGGGACGGTCCTGGCCGACATCTGCAACCAGTTCGACTGGCAGCTGGAACTGGAAAAGCTGATACCCTTTTCGCGCTGGTGTCCGCCCTTTGCCGAAAAGCGCGTGTTCGACACAAGATTCTACATGATCTCGCATGATGACCACAAGGCGCAGGCAACGGTCGACGAAACCGAGAATTACAATCTGTTCTGGGGCAACGCGCAATCGGTACTCGATCGCGCCGAGGCCGGCGAGGTCAAGATCATCTTCCCGACCAAGCGCAATCTCGAGCGGCTGGCGCAATTCGGATCGTTTGACGAGGCTGTGGCCCATAGCAAGACGCATCCCTCGGTGATGGTGTCCCCGAGTATCGAGAAACGCGACGGACAAGTCCATTTGTGCATACCCGAAGGCATCGGCTATCCGGTCACTTCGGAACCGATGGATGCAGTTCAGCGCGGTTTCCAGAAATAGAAAAAATGGTGCGCCCTTAAGCGGCACGCTTGAGACGGGTCATGCTGGCGTGTTTATCAAAGCTTACAAAACAGCATTAATAACTTCTTAAATTGGTACCATTAGACGGTCCTGCAAAGGATTGAGTGTAATGCATCAGCATCAGGGCGAACATACTCCCGCGATCTCGGTCGTTATTCCATGCTTTAACGAGCAAGATAACGTAAAAAACCTCGTTGAGCGTGTAGAAGCGGTGTGCGCCGATGTTGCTCCGGGCAGTTTTGAAATCGTCCTGGTCAATGACGGGTCGAAGGATCAGACATGGTCGATGATCGCAGCTTTTGCCGATAAGTCCCAGCATATAGTCGCGGTCAATCTGGCGCGCAATTATGGCCATCAACTTGCGCTCAGCGCCGGCTTGCAAATATGCCGCGGCGATATTGTCATGGTCATGGATGCTGATTTGCAGGATCCGCCAGAATTATTGGGCGCGATGCTGGACAAGATGGAAGAAGGCTATGACGTTGTCTATGGTCAGCGGCTTAGCCGGGCCGGAGAGACAATGTTCAAGCGGGCATCAGCAAGCATATTCTACCGCACGCTGCAGAAGCTGGTTGATGTTCAAATCCCGCGCGACACCGGTGATTTCCGGCTTATGACCAGGCGCGTCGTCGAAGAGCTCAACGCCATGCCGGAACGCTATCGTTTCATCAGGGGGATGGTGAGCTGGGTGGGCTTTGCGCAAGCGGCCTTTCCCTATGAACGAGAAGCCCGCCATGCGGGGGAAAGCAACTACCCGCTCAAGAAAATGATTTCTTTTGCCATTGACGCTGTCACGAGTTTTTCGACCATTCCTTTGCGTTTCACCGCCCATCTTGGCCTGCTAGCGGGGATGATTGGTCTGTTGATGCTGGGCTGGGTGTTCATTTCCTATCTTGTCGGCGACACGGTAGGGGGCTGGGCCAGTATCGCCGCCCTCGTGCTGATCCTGGGAAGCTTGCAACTGCTGATGCTCGGTATTTTCGGCGAATATCTGGGTCGCATGTATATGGAATCAAAACATCGCCCCCTGTTCATTGTGCAGGAAGTCCGCTCCCGCCGAAACGGGGTAGACAGGGAGAATCCGGTTCATCGTATCCAGCGACAAATCAGGAAGACGGTTAATGGTTGAGGCAGAATTTGATGCAATAGCCTCGCAATATGAAGCGCAGCACGCACGCTCCATCCGCTTGAGCGGTGAGGATGCCGGATATTTCGCGCGCTACAAGATTGAGGATATGCGCAAGATAGCAGACAGGCGGAAGCTGAATGTCAATCGCATCATGGATTTTGGGGCAGGCATCGGCAATTCGCTGAAGCCGCTCCGCGCGCAGTTTCCAGACGCCCATATCACCTGCCTCGACGTTTCGACCCGTTCGCTTGATCTATGCCGCAAGGAATTATCGCAGCGTGTGGATTTTCATAGCTATGATGGTGAGCATATGCCCGATGAACTCGGCAATTATGATCTTATGTTCACCGCCTGCGTGTTTCACCATATCCCCGCAGAATTGCACGTTTCGCTGCTTTCCCAAATCCGCAAACGCTTGGCACCAGGCGGTATTTTCATACTTTTTGAACATAATCCCTGGAATCCGTTGACGGTTCACGCGGTGAACAATTGTCCCTTTGATGAAAATGCAGTGCTGATCAGCGCCACCGAAATGCGCCGACGGATGGTTGCGGCAGGCTTTGCGCAGATAAACACCAATTTCCGCATTTTCTTTCCTGGCCCGCTCAGAGCGCTGAGGGCTCTGGAGCCAGCGCTTGTTCGCGTCCCGTTCGGTGCGCAATATTCGCTGGCAGCGAATTGATAGTCGTCAAGATGACCGTTGTGAAATTTGGTCTGGTTGGACTGTTAAACACAGCCATTGGTTTTGCCATCATCGTTGCGGCGCTATTCGCGGGCCTGAATGACTATGCTGCCAACGCGCTCGGCTATGGCGTTGGTCTGGTGGTATCTTACAGCTTGAATCGCAATTGGACATTTTCTGCAAAAAACCAGCCGTCGTTCCGCGAAATAACAGTCTTTTGCGGCGTGTTTGCTGTCGCCTATTCGGCCAACCTTCTGCTGCTGACATCGTTCCGTGCAGCCGGCTATGTAGATCAGCCTCTTGCCCATCTTTTGGGATTGTTTGTCTATTCTGCGCTATTCTTTGTGTTGTCGCGTTACGTCGTTTTCGGTGACGGGCACAGCTTTGCGCGGGATCTGCGATCATTCTTCCAGCGGCGCAGAGGCGACTTGATCTTGTTGCGGAGTAACGCGTCCGTGCTGGCCCACAGAAATCTCGTCTTCATATTGGCGGTAATGGCGACCTTTGCCATTCTGCTTCTATTTACCGGGAAGACGATTCCGGTTGTTATCTGGGATGAGGGCCGGATCATAGTCAACGCTATGGAGATGAGGCAAACCGGGCTTGGTCTCGTTACGACCTATAATTTTGATCCCGATCTCTGGAATACCAAGCCGCCGCTGCTCATCTGGTTGATGACGGGCAGCATGGCGCTGTTCGGCCCAACAGAATTTGCGCTTCGTTTACCATCGCTGATTAGCTCGCTCGGAACGGTCCTGTTGGTCATGCTCTTCCTGCGCCGGATAACGCGCTCTGTGGCGATTGCGACATTTGGCGGGCTGGTGCTCGCAATCAGCGGCGGGTTTTTCGGAGAGCATGGCGCGCGGACGGGGGACTATGACGCATTGCTCTGCTTCTTCACCACCGGCTACCTGATGCTGTTGTTTTTTGCGCTGCACCGGCAAAGCCCGCCATTTCGCTGGATATTGCTTGCCGGCCTGTTTGCAGCTGCTGCCTTGATGACCAAGAGCGTGGCTGGTGGCGCGCCGGTTGCCGGCGTTTTTCTCTACATCTTGGTAACGGGACGCTGGCGCAGGCCATTTACGACACCCTATTATTTCATTGCCGGACTGCTCGCGCTTGCGCCGCTAATTTTCTTCTTGGCTCTACGCGAGAATGCGGGACCGGGATATCTGGGCGCGACGATCTATAATGATGTCGCTGGCCGCTTCAGCGAAGCGTTGGGCAATCATTCCGGACCGCCCTGGGCTTATCTCCAGGTCACTTTCGTCAATGGTTTGTTCAGCCTCGGCACCGCAGTTTTACTGGCACCATTCGCGCTGACGATCGCCCGTGGCAGAACGCGATTTGCGCTAATCTATGCGCTCTGCATCGCATTCGGGCTGCTTGTCATCGTATCGATCAGTGCCACGAAGCTCCAACATTATTATCTTCCGGCATATCCCTTTCTCGCGATAGCCGCCGCGCTCGCTGTCCATGCTTGCATGACCCACTTAAAGGCGCTTGCCGCAGCCGGCGAACTGTCTTCTCGCCGCGCCTCGATCATGCGCATCGCTCCCGTGATACTACTCGTAATCGCTATGGCCCAATCCGTGCAAATGCGCCTGAATTTGATCGACCCACGACTGGATTATCCGGGCGCGCGCTATGGCGTCCTGCTCGATGCCCTGGCGGCCGAGCGCGCCCCATTATTGCTGGTGGATAAGGGAACAGCTATTTCCATCGATCCCCATTATGCACCCGAACTGCGTTTCCACGCCATGGTCGCCCGCGAAAACGGGCGGAGTGTTGAAGAGACAAGCGATGCCAGCCGCCTGGCGTCAGTATCTCCGAACACGATCGTGGCGACTTGCGATCCATCGCTTGTTTCCACTCTGCAAGCAGAATTTCCCACGCTCCTGCTACAACTAAACGGTTGCGTGGCTCGCCAGAAAGACCCGGGTGGGGAAAATTTGGCCAACAGATCGTTGTAACGCTAAATTCGTCCGGAATAAGCTGCATCAATATAAGGATAGCCGGTTGCTGTCCGCCCGTTAGATACCCGACCAGACAACTCTGGCATATTGGCTGCCATCTTGATCGTTATGTCCGCGCAAAAATGGCGGTTGAATAGCCCCTAGTTTTCTAGACACCTTCGGTTTTCATTTTTTGCTGCCGTTCGAACTCTGCCGGTGACAACATCC
>CANLBM010000034.1 GCA_947488845.1 uncultured Sphingomonadaceae bacterium
CAAAACCGCAGGCGGGTGAAATATGTTAAAAATCATCCTTGACGGGGATGCGATTAGACGACCGTTACAAGTCCATTGCGCGAACGCGAATTTTTAGGCGCGCATAGTCATCGGGCAAGACATAAGCAGCAGGCACGACCAGCAGAGTCAAAAAGGTCGAGGTAGTCAAGCCGCCCATAATAATAAAGCCCATCGCATTGCGCCATTCGGCTCCATCGGACTGAGCAAAAGCAACCGGCATCATGCCGAAAATTGCAGCCAGCGCCGTCATCAACACCGGCCGGAGCCGCTCGGGTGCCGCCTTTTTCATCGCATCTCCTGCGCTCATACCGCCTGTCCGATATTCATTTGCAAGATCAACAAGAAGAATCCCGTTTTTCATCACGATCCCCATCAGGGCAATCATTCCGATTTGCGCGAACATGCTCAATTCCTGATTGGAAAGCCAAAGTGCAATAAACGCCCCGGAAAAAGAAAGGGGAGCCGTAAGCATGATCAAGACAGGTTGTCCGAAGCTGTTAAATTGGCTTGCGAGGACAATGTATAGGGCCACAAAGGCAAGCGCGAAGGCCAGCAATATGGCAGAAGTTGTGTCTGCCAGTCTCCGCGCCATACCCTCCATTTTCGTCGACATTCCTTCAGGTGGGGGATGCTTGGCCAAAATCTCATCAACCCGAGCTACAGCAACGCTCAATGCTACCCCGGGCGGTGTGTTCGCGACGACTGTAATTTGCCTCGCTCTGTCCACGCGATCAATCTGAGCTGGGCTGTCGGCAACTTCAATATCGGCCACCGCCGCCAGGTCGACCAAACTCCCGTTACCTGCCCGAACCGGAAGTCTGGCGATGTCATTTAACTTTTGCCGTTTATCTTCATCCACTCGCACTCTAACGTCATAGCGTCTGCCGTCGGCTTCAAATGTTCCCGCATCACTCCCGCCAATTAAAGTTCGCGATGCTGCTGCGACGTCCCGTGCCGTCACCCCTAAATCTGCGGCCCGATTGCGGTCTAACCTGATCTGCAATTCCGGCCTGCCGCCTTCGTAGGTAGAGGCGACATCCACTAGTTCTGGGATAGCACGCATTTCCTCCGCGATGATATTTGCATATTCGTTGATCGTCGTTAGGTCGGAACCAGAAATTATAAGCTCTATCTGAGCCGATCCCACGCCGGCCCCGGACACCCATGGAACTTCCACGGCGGAAATATCCTTCGCCTCTGGTAGCGCCTTTGCAAGAACCTCACGCGCTTGGTCCATGATGGCACCCTGTTTGACTGATCGACCCTGCTTGGGTGTGAGATCAACATAAAAGTCCAGCAAATTGGTTTTTTGATTTGTTCCTGCCCCGACGGTTACGAAAATATATTCTATATCATCAATTTTGCGCAACGCCTCGTCGGCTCGCAGCGACGCCTCTTTAGCTGTCGCAATCCCAGTTCCCAGCGGAAGTTCCACACTTGCAAGGAACTCTGACCTGTCCGTGAGGGCCATGAACGTGGCGGGCACCATTGCTGCGAAAAGACCACCGATTAAAAGACTTATGATCGCTCCCAGAAAAACGAGATATCGTCTTCTGATCGACCAACCTACAAGCTTTTCGTAATGCTTCCGCATGGTCTGGTGGAAGGTTTCAATTTTTCCCAGCCATCCTGTTTTTTCTTTTTCCGATTTCAGGAACCGCGATGCAAGCATCGGCGACAGGGTAAGCGCCACCAGCAATGAGACGCTGACCGAAAATACAATCGCTAAGCCATATTGAAAGAAGAAGCGGCCAACGATCCCTTCCATGAAGGCAATCGGCACAAACACTGCCAATGTGGCAAATGTCCCGGCAAGCACTGCCAATGCGACCCGCTTGGTTGCTTTTGGTGCCGCCGCCATTGGATCAACGCCATCATCGACGTCGCTTTGCACGGCTTCAACAACCACGATAGCATCATCAACAAGCAATCCAATCGCCACCGTCAACGCCAATAATGTCATGAAATTAAGTGTAAAATCGAACGCAGCAAAGGCAGCGAACGTAGCAATAACGGAAGTCGGAATGGCCAGCATAACAATAAAAGTTGCCCGCCAGCTGAGCAGAAAAAAGAATGTGACAAAAACAACCAATACCACTGCGATCATCAGATCAAACAGCACATCACCAATGGCCGATTCGATGAATCTCGCTGTTTCTCTGGTGACGACAATTTCAACCCCGCTCGGCAGCTGGTCCTTGATCTGCTCGATTTCCGCTTTGATTGCTCTGGTCATTGCAACGGTATTGCTTCCAGATTGCTTGCGAACCTCAAGCACAACCCCGGGGCGACCATTTAATTGGGCATAGCTGGTTTCATCCTCGACCGAGTCTTCCACCCGACCGATATCGCGGATCCGTGTGACCTGTCCGTTGGGCCGATAAGCTACCGCGAGATTGCCAAATTCCGAGGCTGTATTGGCTTCCGCCAATGTTCTGGTTCCATATTGCTTGCTGCGACCATCGATCTCAAGGCGGCCGCCCGGCAACTCGGCATTTTCGTTTCTCAAGGCAGCTACGACATTATCGGTGCTGATGGCGCTCGCACGCATTTTTGCCGGATCAAGCCAGACCCGCATTTCTCTCTCTCGCCCGCCAACAATTGAAATGGAGCCTACGCCGGGAATACGCTGAAGCCTCTCTTTAACGACCTCATCTGCAAAGACCGTGAGTTCTCGGACCGGCGCATCTCCTGCTATCAGCAACGACAATATCGGCGCTGCGTCCGGATCAAGCTTTTCGACAATAGGCGCGTCCGATTCTTCCGGCAAATTGCTTAATATGCTGGCCACCCGGTCCCTGACATCCTGAGCCTTCACGTCGGCATCTTCCGACAATTCAAACTCCAACACCACCTGACTGACGCCTTCGGCGCTGACTGAGCGCATTTGCCGAATGCCCGAAACGCTGTTGACCTCTTCCTCGATAACGTCGGTTATTTCAGTCTCTATCGTATCTGGAGACGCACCGGGCAAAGTCGTTGTTACCGAAACATATGGGAATTCGATTTTGGGGAACAGATCAACACCCAGTCTCCCAAAACTCAACAGGCCCAGAACCACTAGCGAAGCAATCACCATCGTCGCAAAAACGGGACGCCGGATCGAGACATCAGAAATCCACATCAGCTTACCGTGCAGGCTTTCTTTGCTTGCGCTCTACTTTTTGCCCATCGCGCAAAGTGGATGGTGGGTTTTGGATGATTTTTTCGCCGGTCCGGACGCCTTGTGTGACCTTGACCCGTTCGAAATCTATGCTTTCGACCTTTACATTTCTTCGGCGAGCGATGCCTTTGTCAAACAGGAATATATATGGGGCAGCGCTATCACCTTTAACAGCCGATCTTGGAAGAATGATTGCAGATTCTGGCGGCGTCTCGATTAGCGCCCGCACACCAAGTCCGCTGCTGATCCGATAGTTCGGGTTTCTTATCGGCAATCGCAATTCGACTGTTCGGGATTCCGGGTCAACCCGGTCATTGATGATGAACACAAAGCTGTCGAAAGGCTCATCAAAGCCATCAATATAAACCTTTGCCTTCTGGTTGAGCTTGAAATCATCAACCCGGGCCTGCGGAGCATTGACGATTGCTGCCACTATTTCTAATTCCTGTAGTCGCAAGGCTGCAGATTGTTCACCCATCGAAAAGCGATTGTTGAGATAGGTCCCCTCATCGACCAATCTGGCTGTAACGACGCCGTTATATGGAGCGCGGGCAACAGTATCGCGCAGCGCTTGTTTGGCCGTGGCAAGTAGCGATTGTGATTGCGATACCTGCGCTTTCGCGACGACCAGGTCTGTTTCCACCCTTTCGACCTGTGCTTTCGATACAAAGCCTCGCGGGGCAAGCGCAATTACGCGGTCATATTGACGCTGGGCTTGTGTCGCCTGCGCTTCCGTCAGGCGTAGCGCCGCTGATGCTTCCGCAACCCGTCTTTTATAATCTGCTTGCCTGATCTGGAACAGCGCTTGGCCCTTCTTCACCCGGTCACCGACCGTCACAAACATGGTCTCGAGCGGTCCTTCGACGAGAGCGCCAATTGCGCTGCTTTGTTTGGCCGCAATCGTGCCAAAAACCTCTACGGGTTCGGCTAAAGGTTGAGATTTTGCTGTTAAAATTTCTACTTCGAGTGGGGCGCTGATATGAATGTCATCATCATTGGCATTCTCGGTATCATCGTTCGCGCAGCCCGAAACCAAGCCCAGCATGACTAAAGCCAAGATGATTATGATTTTTCTGACGACCATTTACGTGCCCAAATAAGTCCCGCGACCGCTAGCCACCAAGCGATCATCATCGTCGATAATGCGCGTGTCTGCGGTGCTTATGGTTTTTCCAAGCTTCACGACCTGCCCAATTGCACGAAGCGGGCCGTTGGTGGCTGCCCGATGATAATCTACCCTCAGATCCACGGTCGCCTTGGCAATACCCCCTGCAGCAATAATCGCATAAAGCCCGGTCAAATCGATCAAAGACGCCAATATGCCGCCGTGCACGGCTCCAATCACGGGATTAGATACAAGTTCGTCCCGCCACGGCATTTCCAGTTCCAGTTGATCGTTGTTTTGCTGAACAATTTTCAGACCCAACCAGCGATGGAAGGGCGCAATCTGTATCGCGTCAGCTAGATTTTCCAGATTGTGTTTCATGCTGCAGCACCGCGCTTGTGGGTCGCATTCAAGAAAGACAGGATCGCCGAACAAAATGCATCGTTGCGGTCACCGGCGACCATATGGCCGGCATCTGCAATGTCTGTGAAATGCGCGCTAGGAACCAGCGTTTGGAAATGAGCTACGGCCTTTTCAGAGACCATGTCGCTGGAACCTCCGCGTATGAGATGAACCGGCAATGTCAACTTCGCGGCCGCCGCACTCAATCTGTCGAAGCCATTGTCTTTTGCCTCGGTAGCGTCGTCACGAGCATGCGTCACATGGTGAATAAAATTGGGGTCCCAATGCCAATAATATCGCCCGTCCTCCCGCTTGCGCAAATATCGATCAAGCTTGCCTGTGCCGGTGCGTTTCTTTCGTTGTGGCATATATTCGGCGATAACTTCTGCAGCTTCTTCAGGGGAGGAAAATCCATCAGTCATATGCGCCTGCATGAACCCGACCACCCTTGACACTCCGGCAGCTTCCATCTTTGGCGCGATATCAACCAAGGTGAGTGACTTAAAGCTTGCGGGGGCCAATTCCCCGGCTGCAATCATACCCGCTATTCCGCCCAGTGATGCTCCGACCAACGCTGGGGGGTTATCGAGTTGATTGGAAATAGCGATCAGATCACGCGCAAAATCGCGCATATCGTAGGCGCCATCTGATGCCCATTCACTGTCCCCATGGCCACGCATATCGATAGCCGTCGCGCGGTAGCCAGCATTGGCGAGTTCATCCAGCACCTTTGCCCAGGCATGACGGGTTTGCCCGCCGCCATGCGCAAGCATTACCGGAAAGCCGGTTTTTGGCCCAGTCGTGCTTGCCTTAATCTTCAAGCCGTTGTGGCCCGTAAAGGTGCCCTCTTCATGATCCATACCGATTTTATAGACTGTATAGGGACAGACAGTAAAGGGCTTTATATTATATTAAATTTACGATATGGTCACTATCATGACAACCGAAACAGCTACAATGAGGGCCAACCCGCCAGACG
Organism: uncultured Sphingomonadaceae bacterium; assembly: GCA_947488845.1. Classification (GTDB taxonomy): domain Bacteria; phylum Pseudomonadota; class Alphaproteobacteria; order Sphingomonadales; family Sphingomonadaceae; genus Parasphingorhabdus. The sequence continues at coordinate 5,671 of CANLBM010000034.1, forward strand.
GGTTCCTTAATGAGACCGATGAGTTTGCGTTTTTGCTGGAGGAAGTGCCGCGAGTCCTGCGCAAAGCATTTGATGAATCAATTGCCCAGTTCGGCTTGTCCCGCACACAATGGAGAACATTGGCCTATCTGATCAAGACCGAGGGAATGACGCAAACAGAGCTGGCACAGTGTCTTGAGCTGGAACGGGCTACGATCGGATTGACGATTGATCATCTCGAAAAACTGGATTTTGTCGAACGTCGGGCGGCAGAAGATGACCGGCGTGTTTGGCGGATATTCCTGCGTCCAAAGGCGATCGACATTATTCCGGAACTTCGGAAAGAAGCTGACGCCGTTTATAGGAAAATGTTCAAAGGCATATCCAGCTCAAACATAGCCATCATACGAACCGCGCTGGAAAAAATGGTTGGAAATCTAAGGGTATTGAACCCATCAGATCCCGAAATTTAACTGGTTCTGATCCCTCTCTCCTGTTGGATCAGTATGGGCAAGTGGTGGGGGCCGCTTGCCCTTTTTTTGGTAGTCAAGGCCAATTAATTTCATAATTATCGGACGGTGAAATATACCGTTGATACCTGCTGGAGCACCAATCAAATATGCGCTAGCGCACAAAAGTTGCTATCGCTGTGGCTAACGGTTTCTCTAGTTCATGAAAACAGGTGGCGCGCTCAAAGCTTCCGTCCATCCGCCCGGGTTTGTCGAACACCGGGACATATAAGGTTAGATACCTTTCTGATTCACTATCCGATTGTTAGCCGGAATGATCGCTTAGCTACATTAACTTCCTAAACCGGACATTCCGCAAACCACTCAGTTTGCGATATAGGATCTCAACCATGGAGAAATAAGAGCAGCCCTTCAGCTATTGGATTCTAATAGATTAGGCATCCGCTCGATAGTCGGACGCTTGAAACGCAATTCGTTCAGCTTTATGCTGGTTGTAAAATTATGGATTTGCGAGATAGGCAATGGGGATAGGCATAAGCGGATTAAACCATCTAACTCTGGCAGTTGCCGATGTGGATCGATCTCTGGCTTTCTATCGTGATGTTCTTGGCTGTAGCGTGCGGGCTGTGTGGGCTGATGGTGCCTATCTTGAGGCTGGACCGCTCTGGCTCTGCCTATCCCGTGATGAGAACGCGCGGTCATCTCCGCACGCTGATTATACCCATGTTGCCTTCAGCGTATCCGAGGCAAATTTCAGTCGCATGAGCGAACGGCTGACCGCCGAATGCGTCATCTGGAAGGACAACAGGAGCGAAGGAGCATCAACCTACTTCCTTGATCCAGACGGACATAAGCTTGAAATCCATCTTGGGTCGCTTGAGGCGAGATTGTCCTACTATCGCGAGAACCCGTCCAATAGCGTGCGCGTGCTGGCCTGCCCCCCGAAAAGTGGTCCATATTGAAAGTTAGGATTTCGGCTATTTATGGCTTGAAAGGAGCTTTGAAT
>CANLBM010000035.1 GCA_947488845.1 uncultured Sphingomonadaceae bacterium
TCAAAGCTCCTTTCAAGCCATAAATAGCCGAAATCCTAACTTTCAATATGGACCACTTTTCGGGGGGCAGGCCAATCAGGTGCGACCTGGCCGCAGCAATTTGCGATAGCCGCCGCGCATCATGGAAACGCCGGTATCGATCAGACGGCGGGTCCGGCTGCGAAGGTCATGTACTTGCCAGTCGCGTCCCGAAGGGAGATTGCTCTCGCCGAACAGGCCGGCGGCGATTTTGCGGATGCTCGCTCCGGAGTGCCTGCCATCGAGTGCGCGCAAACTGTCAATCAGTCTTGCGCGCCGTTGGGGCGTTAGTGTGCCGGGCGGTTCGGCCACGCCTGTCGACAGCAACCTCCAAAGCCGCGAAGCGGCAGCGAGACGAGCCGGCAGATCGCTATCGACCGGGAGCAAAAGAGCGAGCGGCGTGGCTTTGCCAAAAGCGCGGGTGAGGGACAGCCGATAGGGCTTGCGGGAGTTATTGGTCCAATATGGAGGTTCTGGCCGAGTTTGCGCGAAACCGGCGTCCTCAAGATCGGCAAGGGTCAGCGACTCGGAGAATTCACGGGGAGCCGAGTCGCCTATCAGGACGAAGGACGATGCTTCGGGAGTCCAGGGAATGGATGTTTCGAGCGCGGAAAGAGCGGGATCTATCGCGAAAGGATAACCCCCAATAGCGGGACGCCACCTTGATCTCGGACGCGCCCGAATGGCGGCCCATATCTCTGAATTCTTTGATATAATCGGGATTGCGCCGGAGAAATTCCCAAGCAAATTCCGATGCGCTGAGATCGCTCAGATAGTCATAGGCTTCGGCCGATCGCCAGTCGGATACTCGCATGGCGTCCTCTCTTTCGAAAGGTCCGCCGACCCAGACGGCGGGCCAATGCGTCTATTATCGCCTAAAATCAGCGCTATGTATAGTTAAGGCACGGCCTTTAGGGGATCTGCGCGGCTACTTCCTGTCGTTCGGGCAAGTCTTGAGCAAGTGTCGATAACCGCTTTTTGCCATCCAGTGCGCCCGGTCCAGATGGCTTTGCCATGTCCGGCGGGCGCTATCGGGGTGCGAAGACGGATCGAGGTGAAGAACGATGACCGCGATCTCAGTCCAGTCCGCGCCGTCCGCCTCTGCATCGAGCAGGCGCAGATAGGTCGCCATATGCGCCCGGTCATAATCGGTCAGCGTTTCGGCGTCCGGCGCCATATCCGCGATCGCTGCTTCCTCTGTTTCAGCCATGAGCTTCCTCTCGCTCCCACTGCCGAAAATACGGTCATAAATAACGCAAATCGATTAATGAATTAAGACCGCTCGGCTTATGCCGAGGGCCGACAGGCGCAATTGTAGAGAATACTCCGTGGAGAAATACTCTGCAAGCGGGTGCTTTGCGCCTCATGGAGATACGGGCCGTACTTGCGCAAAATCTGAAAAAATGTCGTCAGCTACGCGGGCTGTCGCAGGAAGAACTGGCGCACCGGGCAGATATCGACCGCACCTATATCAGTTCGCTGGAACGGTGCGTCTATGCGGCGTCGATCGAGGTCGTCGATCAATTGGCGAGGGCGCTGGATATGGAAGCGAGCGACTTATTGCAGCGAACGCCTGCTGACGAACCGGGCGTGTGCGAGGAAACATAAAAAAGCCCCGCCCGACCGAAGCCGGGCGGGGCGGTGAGTGTCGGCTTATTCGCCGTTCCGGCGCGTGGGGCGCGACCAGATCAGGCTATAGCCCTTGCCGTCCTCGTCATCGAAGAGGTTGGCGTAGATCGGGGCGGTGAAGCTCGGATCGTCGAGTTTGAGGCCGAGATAGGGACGGTCCTCGTTCGATGTCTTGCTCCAGGCGGCTCCGATTTCGGCGCGGCCGACAAAGACCCTGTGGGACGGTGCGTTCTCGTTGCTCGAAGGGTTGTCCTCGGGAACGATTCGAACGCCCTTGGCCTGAACGCTGAGGGTAACGATTTCGCCGGTATATTCGTCGCCGGACTTTTTGAAGGTTCCGATAGTAGCCATGATTAAGTCTCCTTGGTTGTTTCGAGCCCGCGCCCATCGCGGCCTCGATGGCTGTCGAAGACCGGGGCGCATCGCCGCCGCAGCTGAAAGCCCGTAGCGAGAGCGAAGGACGGCAAGGGCCGGGACTTTCTTGTTCCCGCGAGGAATGTTGGCTTGCCAACAGGGGAAGAAAGTCTTGGCATCTGCCGTTGCGGCCAAGGCGATGCGAGGCGAAGCCGGTCTCGGTTAGATAAAGCCAGTGAGAGGCCATGCGGGCAGCGGGCACATAACCCTCACCAAGGCAGACATGGCCAGTTCGGATATGATCCTTCAAGACCGGATGACTATGCGTCGCACAAAGAGAAGCGCCAGCGCACAGACGGGCGGTCCGAATCCAATTCCCAAAGCCCTGCACTGGCGAACCGGAAACTCAGGATGGAGGCGCAAAGAGGGTCGGCTGGGGCCAGAGCGAGGCCTATTCTTTCCTCTTCCCGGCCTTATGCGTAGATGAGTGAACCGCGTCGTTGCTCGCAATTCTGACGGGAAGACGGTGGCTAGAGCTTGTTGGACGACCTGCCGATTTTCGGCGATGCATAGCAACCAACGTCTCGTCCGGATTCTAGCGGACGGTAAATGCCTATCCGCGACCAAGCGACACCGCCGACGATCAGCCCCGCGATGCTGCCCAGTATGTGCTGCCAGTTTGCGGAAAGCACCGATAGCGAGAGAATGCCGGACATGGCATGATAGCCAGCTATCAATGCCGCAGCAGCAAAAGGTAGTGCGACCAGCATGCGGATAAGCGGCGAGCGGACTGCGCCAAAGATCATTTGTGCCAAAACCAGTGTTGCCGAAGCGGCAATCAGTGCGACTGCAATCGCGCCCGGTGCTCCGGCACCGCCTTCATAGACTGCCATGCCCGCCGTAACGCCAACGAAAAGTGGCAACGCATAAACAGCGAGATTGAAAACCGTCCAGCACAGGAAAAAGAGCATGGCGAGGCTCAGAGCGGCAACAAGGATCATGGCGTCCTCCCACGGATTTCAGGACGCGCTTCCACCTCCACTACAGCGCTCGATATGAAATGATAATAGCATGAAAAGCGCTGGCGCGGAACGCGAAAATCGCGTCCGCAGCAGCCGCAAGCAAAGGGGAAAAGGCTAGATGGCGAAAGGGTCATATTCGCGGATCACGGTATCGGGTTCGCCGTCATATTCGGCAGATGGCATGACGCCGTAACCGTTGTCGCTTTCGAATAGCGTGGTGCAAACCATGAGGGTGGTGGCGAGATTCCACGCATATTCCTGAGCTATTTGCAAATTTTCCGACATTGTTCTGGCTCCTGTCCGGGAGTGGGAACCGTTCCCGCTCGACAGGCGCCCGCACGGACGGCGCCGGGTCGCGGTCACCGTAGCCGGCAAAGTCGGCAAGGCCGCACGCGAAGCGTAAGCGGACCCTTTACGGGTTGACCGCACTAGGCCCTTCGCCGGACAAGGAATTGCGCCCCTACAGAGCGGGAGGGAAACCGTTTCCGGTCAGGATACAATCAACACGATTGGATGTTGCCAAATGGCACTATATACGTTATACAATGCCATATAGGAGTTATGAGCATGACAGCATTTCAGCCCGTCGATACTACCATTCGCGATTTCCGGCCCGCGCCGATTACCGATGACGAGGCCGCAGCGATGTTTCGTGCGGCGGTCAACCTGTTCGGAAAATGGGATGTGACCGACGAACAGGCGTCCACACTGCTCGACGTGCCGGTGCGGTCTTACCGCCGCTGGAAAGCGGACGGCGAACCGGGGCGCATCGACCGCGACACCAAGGCACGGCTGTCAAATTTGATCGGCATTCACAAGGCGCTGCGTTACATGTTCCGCGAGACGCGGCGCGCCTATGACTGGATCAAGGCACCCAATAGCGCATTCCAGAATCGCTCCGCGCTCGATATTATGCTGGGCGGCGAACTGACCGACCTGATGCGGGTGCGCCGTTATCTCGACGCCGAGCGTGGCGGCTGGTGATCGATCCCGACACGGTCCCGGTTTCCACTATCGAATGGCAGGGCGCGGTCCGTATCATCCGCAGTATCCATCCACCAATCGACCTGTTCGAGGATATTGCCGATCCTGCCGACTGGCCGCTGCTCATATCGGCGGAGCAAAAGACCAATCCGCGATTGATGGAAAATATCGGGAATCTCAACCTCGTGCCGGAAGACCGGCGTGTCGGCGGGCAGGGAGCGACCTATCTTATGGCACCCTTCACGCATGTCAGCCAGGACCGGCCTACGCGGTTCAGCGACGGCAGCTATGGCGTGCTCTACGCCGGAAAACATTTCGAGACCGCGCTGCTCGAAACCATTCACCATCATAGCCACTTCATGGCACGCACGAACGAAGCGCCGGGATGGACATCGCAATTCCGCGAGGTCGTGCTCGATATCGAGGCCCGGCTGCACGATATTCGCGGCGATGACGCATATGAGAAAGCGCTGAATTCTGGCGATTATAGTGAAAGCCAGCGCTTAGGGGCTGAGCTACGTTCTGCCGGTTCGAACGGCATTGCTTATCTCAGTGTCCGCCATGATGAAGGGGAATGCGCAGGCCTTTTCTATCCTGACTTGGCCTCTGATGTCGTTCAAGGCCGCCATCTCGATTATCACTGGGATGGTGCGCGAGTGGATTTTTACCGGGAGGCCGGAAGCGGGGAGGTGTTTGAAATTATATAAGGAACCAATCACTGCAATGCGCCCAATTGTACCGATTTAGGGCGCACCAAGGCTTTGCCAATTCCCGCCGGTCAGCCTTTGAGTGGCAGTGGCCAAGCGGTATATCTGGAAAGTTATTTTTCCAAGCTTGTCTGCAAGCGTTAGCATTTTGGCTGGCACTCAGTCTTGAGGAGCATATTTGAATAGCGCATCCACAGGCGGGCATTCGGGAACGGCATCGCCGCTGCACTCTGCTGACATTCAATTCAACGTTCGCTCGAGCCGCCTCAGGTCTGCAATCTTCCCTTCCATGCCATGCGCATGTTGTTTGCTGATCGCGAGAACGTAGCCATAAGTGCAGTCGTCCGGATCAACATGGCCCAAAAGCTCACGCAGTTCGGCGATCGTGCCATCACCGCGTAGGCCCTCCAGCAAGATCCATATCTTTTCTGCAGCGCTATACTGCTTGCGGGTCTGACGGTGGTGGATGTCCTGCACCGCACACTCAGCGGATGCTTTTGAATTTTCTGTTTTGGTTTTATCTTTGTTCCTTGTGTCACTACGATAATACCAAAACACTCACATGTTAATGAACTGCAATCTGGCTATCGAATGCTGACGGGGGACACTCGCGTTGGTGAGGGCCTGAGGAGCTGTCGGTGGAAAGTCTTTTGCTCTGCGCCTAGCCTAGGCTGTGACGGTGAATTGCCCCATCATGCCGGCATCTTCATGTTCGAGGATGTGGCAGTGGTACATGTAAGGCAAATCCGGGTCGGTATAGTCCTCGAACCGCAAAAGGAGCCGCACGGTCTCGCCCGGATAGACGACAACCGTGTCCTTTAGCCCCTGCTCCGCCGCATCAGGCGCCCGACCGTTCCGGTCGAGGATACGGAACTGCACATCGTGAATGTGGAACGGATGCGCCATCATCGAGGCATTCTCGACTTGCCAGATTTCGGTGGTATTGACCCGCACTGTCTCGTCGATACGCTGCATGTCCATCGATTTGCCGTTGATGGTAAAACCGCCTCCACGCATCATGCGCATTCCCATGCCCATATCGAGAACGAAACGGCGCGTCCGGACCGCGTCGCCTGGATCGATCTGAGGCAAGGTAGCGAGCTGGCGCGGCAATGCGATCGCCCGCCTGCGGCTTGCGGCTGGCCGGATATCCAGCACGGTAAAGCGACGCCTTTCATCCATCATACCGCCCATCATCCCATCGCGACGCTCCCGTTCGCCCATCATACCGCCACGGCCGCCTCGGTCGCCCATCATCCAATTGTCCGTCGGCCGGTCGGAATCGCGCATGGGCCCGGACCCTCTCATTCCCCGGCCCATATTTCCCATACCCATGATTTCGAGCCCGTCCGCAAGCAGCGAAACCGGCCTTCCATCACTGACATCGACGATTACCTGCGCGCGTTCGCCGGGAGCGAGAACAACATTGTCGGTTGGCAGCGGCGCGTCGAGCAAACCGCCGTCGGTGCCGATCTGATGGAAGCTGCGGCCATCGTCGAACCCGAAACGGTAAAAGCGTGCGTTTGAGCCATTGACTAGCCGCCGTCGGAGACGATCGGACTTTGCCTCGAAGACAGGTTCAACAACACCATTGACCAGCATCGTATCGCCCATCATCCCCATCATGACATTATGCATGCGTGTGGAGTAATTGAGGCTTCCATTGGCCTGCCCCATTAGGGTGGTCCACCGGCTAAGTTAGAGTTCCGGCGGTTAAGGTCGCCCTGCTGGGCGGCCCGG
>CANLBM010000036.1:0-2500 GCA_947488845.1 uncultured Sphingomonadaceae bacterium
TGTTGGTTGCGGGAGTAGGATTTGAACCTACGACCTTCAGGTTATGAGCCTGACGAGCTACCGGACTGCTCCATCCCGCGCCAACATATCTGGCAGGGCTATTTGCCTGACCAGAGAATCAAAAAAGCGGCCGGCCCTTTGAGGGACAGGCCGCTTTTGAAAAGGTGAATGGGTTATTTCCGCGTGATTACTGTTCATGCGCCTGCTGCAATGCCTGGCGACGTCCTACTCTTCCATGCCTTGAGACAAAGTACCATCGGCGCAACCTGGTTTCACGGCCGAGTTCGAGATGGGATCGGGTGGGGCACAGGCGCTATGGCCACCAAGCAATGAAGCAGGCGCATAAGCTGTAATCACGGGTCTTTTAATCGATGTGGCAAGATGATGCACGGGGTTTTGAAGCCGTGCATGTTGACCATGGGCCGAGCTTAATTGTCCGTTCAATCAGACAACATGCTGTTTCCAACATTGTTGTTGATGGCGGGATTCTACAAGCGCGAATTGAGTAATTAGGACTGGTTAGCTTCATGCGTTACCGCACTTCCACACCCAGCCTATCAACGTGGTGGTCTTCCACGACTCTATGATAACTTATCTCGAGGGAGGCTTCCCGCTTAGATGCTTTCAGCGGTTATCCCGTCCATACATAGCTACCCAGCTGCACGCCTGGCGGCATGACTGGTACACCAGAGGTATGTTCAACCCGGTCCTCTCGTACTAGGGTCAACTCCTCTCAATTATCGACGCCCACGGCAGATAGGGACCAAACTGTCTCGCGACGTTCTGAACCCAGCTCACGTACCACTTTAATTGGCGAACAGCCAAACCCTTGGGACCTGCTCCAGCCCCAGGATGTGATGAGCCGACATCGAGGTGCCAAACGATTCCGTCGATATGAGCTCTTGGGAATCATCAGCCTGTTATCCCCGGCGTACCTTTTATCCGTTGAGCGATGGCCCTTCCACGAGGGACCACCGGATCACTATGACCGACTTTCGTCTCTGCTCGACTTGTCAGTCTCGCAGTCAGGCTGGCTTATGCCATTGCACTCTAACAGACGGTTTCCAACCGTCCTGAGCCAACCATCGCGCGCCTCCGTTACTCTTTAGGAGGCGACCGCCCCAGTCAAACTACCCGCCACAGAGGGTCCCTGATCCGGATAACGGATCTAGGTTAGACACCAGAAAACAATAGGGTGGTATTTCACATTATGGCTCCACTCGGACTGGCGCCCAAGTTTCAAAGCCTCCCACCTATTCTACACAATTCTTTCCTAATGCCACTCTGAAGCTGCAGTAAAGGTGCACGGGGTCTTTCCGTCTAACCGCGGGTACTCCGCATCTTCACGGAGAATTCAATTTCGCTGAGCATATCCTGGAGACAGTGGGGAAGTCGTTACGCCATTCGTGCAGGTCGGAACTTACCCGACAAGGAATTTCGCTACCTTAGGACCGTTATAGTTACGGCCGCCGTTTACTCGGGCTTCAATTCAGAGCTTGCACTCCTCCTCTTAACCTTCGAGCACCGGGCAGGCGTCAGACCCTATACGTCGTCTTGAAGCCGACTTAGCAGAGTCCTGTGTTTTTGCTAAACAGTCGCTACCCCCCAGCTTGTGCCCCCTGCCAAAAGTTGCCTTCTGACAGGGCCTCCTTCTCCCGAAGTTACGGAGGTAATTTGCCGAGTTCCTTCAGGATACTTCTCTCAAGCGCCTTGGTATACTCTACCTGCCCACCTGTGTCGGTTTAGGGTACGGTCTATATGGTGGAGCTATTTCCTGGAACCTCTTCGAAGCCTGATCAATCCAATAAGATCAGACAACACACGAGATCCGTCACATTCCACCAGGTCACGGAATATTAACCGTGTTCCCATCGACTACCCCCTTCGGGCTCGTCTTAGGGGCCGACTCACCCTGCTCAGATTAGCTTTAAGCAGGAACCCTTGGGCTTTCGGCGACAGTGCATCTCACACTGTTTGTCGCTACTCATGTCAGCATTCGCACTTCCGATACGTCCACCGTCGGTTACCCTTCGGCTTCATCCGCTTACGGAACGCTCCGCTACCGCTCAGAATAAATTCTGAACCCTAAGCTTCGGTGCATATCTTTAGCCCCGTTACATCTTCGCCGCAGGAACCCTTATTTAGACCAGTGAGCTGTTACGCTTTCTTTAAAGGATGGCTGCTTCTAAGCCAACCTCCTGGTTGTTTTGGGATTCCCACATGCTTTCCCACTTAGATATGACTTGGGGACCTTAGCTGTAGGTTAGGGCTGTTTCCCTTTTGACGACGGACCTTAGCACCCGCCGTCTGTCTCCCGGACTTGTCTCTATGGTATTCGGAGTTTGGTTAGGTTTGGTAGGTCTCGCGACCCCCTAGCCCATCCAGTGCTCTACCCCCATAGGAAAACATCCGAGGCACTACCTCAATAGTTTTCGCGGAGAACCAGCTATTTCCCGGCTTGATTGGCCTTTCACCCCTAAACACAACTCATCCAATAATT
>CANLBM010000037.1 GCA_947488845.1 uncultured Sphingomonadaceae bacterium
CAACAGATCAAACCGCACTCGTCTCGCTACCAGAAGCAATATCAAACGGAATATCATCCGAGTTTTTCAACACAATCCGCCCATTATCGGTCGTCCACACCATGACCCGAACAGCCTAAAAGCGGTCGTTAAAAAGAAAGAAATTTCGGTCAACAATCCTCATTTCAGGTCACTGTGGTAAAACGCCTTGGGCGAGATATATTATCAAAGACTATTGTCTTCGAATTCCGGACAAAAGCACTGCAGTCATTAGCTCTGCTATATCCCTTCCGGCCAGGTCCGATCTTTGACCACGCCACTTTTGCAACCAGAAGAAAGCTCCAGCAGTAAGCTCCACAATAGCCGGATCGGTTCCGCGAATAGATTTTTGTCTGATTCCGTCCGCATGAATGTTCCTCATGCGTCCTGCGAGCAGGCTCGCACGGACCAAAAATCTGTCTGGCAGAGCATTGAGGCCCGGTTGTAAAACAAGAGGTGGCGCGGGTCCCGATTGCGCCTGGCAGTTGAGATAAAATACCGTGAGCATGCGGCCCAAAGAATTTGCTTCTGCTTTTTCTGCCGCTTCAGCAAAGCTCTCGTAATGATCAAACGCGCGATCGTAACAGCTATGCAGCAAATCTCGCTTATCTTTGAAATGATGATAAACAGCGCCCTTTGTCACTCCGGCTGCAGCTGCAATATCATCTATAGATACCGTTTCAATGCCATGCCGGTTAAACAACAATGATGCCGCCGCTTTGAGCTTTTCCCTGAGCCTTGGTTCTTCGAGCGATTGTTCCCGGTTCGCAATCATACCAATCACCAATTCTTCTGCCACCGCCTTACATTGAAATTCAACTCCGGGCTTGTTCGCCAAGCCGTTAACAACAATATCGCAGATGATAGCCGATGCTTGTCTATTTCGCAGGTCATTCTCTGTTTTATCGGGGGAGGACCATTTGTTCCACAGGATTGCCCAGTTGACCATCCCCAAGATCATATATGCCACCAAATTCAAGTCGCGGGCTCTTATCTGACCTTCAGCTTCGCCTTGGACAAGAATGTCTGCGAGCATTCTGATATGCGTCAATAGACGTTCGGATATGCTTTCCTGATCCGCTATCGGTAGCAATGCGGCATCGCTGATGATGGCAAATTCGTTATCTGATGATACCAGCAAAGCTGATATTATCATTTCTATCTTATCCGTCGGCGACGCTTCGATTTTTGCCGCGTCTGATATAACCTTTTCAATCCGGTCACACGTCCGGTGATAGCATTGGCTCACCAGATCGGCGCGATCTTTCACATAATAGTAAACGGCATTTCGCGACATACCGACATCTTTAGCGATATCACCCAAGCGAATTGCGCCTGCGCCAAATTCATTCATCATCCTGGCACCGATGTCCAAAATCACATCGCGCTTGCCGGCTCGTTTGCGCTCAGTGCGACTATCTATAAAATTTGGTCGGGACACAGTTCCTCTTAGCCAGTGGTCAGGAAAAATCCACTGCCCATGGCAGCAAAAATTACATACTCAATTGTCGAAAAGGCTTGCCACAGTGAAAATATTATGCTTAGCGACAGACATACCGAAGTGTCGAAAATTCGGATAGGGAGAAGATTCTGATGATAGCTTTGTCGAAATACGGTTTGCTTGTGACTTCTACTGCGATCAGCGCCCTGCTGGCATCGCCCGCGATGGCGCAGAATGACGATACCAATGATTTAAATGATAATGTAATCGTAGTTACTGCTCAAAAGCGCGAACAATCCACGTTGGATGTGGGGATTGCGATATCGGTGGTTGACCAGAAAGCGATCGAAGCGAGGCGGATCGAGACCCCATCCGATCTTGTTACCTTCACCCCGAACGTCTCTGTCAAAGAACAAGTCCCCGGCTTAATCCCCATCGTTTCAATTCGCGGCATCGGCCTTAATGATTTTAGCTCGACCAATAACCCGGCGACTGGCGTTTATATCGACGATGTTTCTCTAAGCTCTCTTGCTTTGCTAGGGAGTGATCTGTTCGATCTGGAGAGGATGGAAGTGCTGAAGGGGCCTCAAGGCACGCTTTATGGACGAAACTCAACCGCCGGTGCTTTGAATATCATTACAGCGAAGCCAAATTTTGATGGGATTTCGGCCCAGATGAGCGCGGGTCTGTCCAACTATGATACCAAAGAATTCGGAGCTATGGCCAATTTGCCATTATCCGATTCGATATCCGTGCGTATCGCAGGGAAGGCGGTATTACAAGATGAAGGCTTTTATCAGGATGCCAGCCTGGGTCGTGATGTCGGTAGACGTGAAGTATTGCTCGGACGAGCACAGCTATTGTGGCGTGCATCTGACGACGTCACAATCTTGCTAAAAGCAGAAGCGCAGAGTGGTCGTTCGGAATTGGGGTCGCCAGAATTTTTTGGCGCTTTTCCGACCACCTCTGAGACTAATTGTCCGGGACAATCAGGATGCACCAATTTCTTTGGTTATTCCGACACCGATGGAAATCCTTATACAGGGGCCTATTCTATCGACCCCACCTATGATTTTGATCAAGTCGCTCTGACCGCCAGAATTGAGGCGGACTTAGGATTTGCTCAATTGACTTCGATCACTGGTTTTATAGATTTTGATCGGCTTTACTCAGCAGATGTTGATGCCTCACCGGCCCGTATAACTGACTTTAGAAACACTGATGATGTCAGGCAGTTTTCACAGGAACTGAGGTTGTCGGGAGAATCCGATCTCGTGGATTGGCAGGTTGGTGTATTTTACGCCCAAGATGACGTTCAAACGAGATACGACGGATCATTGCAAGACTTGTTCAACACGACGACGTTCACATCTGCTGATCAGGAAGCCACAAGTATTGCGATATTCGGTAACGCGGAATGGCAACTGACGGATACACTCAGTTTGATTACCGGACTTCGCTATACCGATGAGAATCGAGCAAACATCGGGTTTACTCAAGATAACGTGTCGGAAGCCGGCGGCAGTTTTCTAACCATGGCACCGTTCGGATCAGGTCCGATCATACTCGCGAGTGTAGATGACGAGATCAACAATTCCAGCATATCTTGGAAAGTGGGGCTAAACTGGAAACCGGTCAACAATATGCTAATTTACGCCAGTGCGTCAGAAAGCGATAAAAGCGGCGGCTTTTTCACTGGTGTTGCCACAAGCAATGCTCAGCTCGTGCCTTATGATCGCGAAAAACTTCGGGCATATGAAATTGGTGCCAAAGGTTCGGTGGGATCCTTTGGGCTAAGCTACGAAGCAGCGGTTTTCTATTATGACTATAATGATGTTCAGACGTTTATTCAGGATACCGTGGGCGCTCTTCCCGTGCAACGGCTGGGCAATATAGAAGAAGCGGAAATATACGGTGCAGAAGTTGGTTTCAATTTATCTCCTCGTGCCTTGGAAGGTTTAAATATCTCCGCAGGTCTAGGCCTGCTTTCAACGAAGCTTGGAACCTTCGCAGCCTCTGCCGGTCAGATTCCCGCAGGGAATGACCTTCCGGATGCCCCTGATTTCAGCGTCAATCTTGCTGCATCTTACGAAGGCGATCTCAGCAACACGCTTTCTTTCCGTCTCGGCATTGACGGACGTTATCAATCTGATGCCTTTACCTCTGCATTGAATGATCCAATCTTGATCTCCGAAAGTCACTGGGTCATTAATGCGCGGGTTTCGGTATTTGCCGAAGATAATTGGGACATTTCGGCTTGGGCCAAAAACCTTACGAAAGAGCGGTATGTAACCCAAGGCCTTGACCAGTTGGTGTTCGGAAACGGCTTCCGTGTTTATGGTGCCCCGCGAACCTACGGCGTCTCAATAACTAAAGACTTCTAAAAGCCTTCCTCTATCTGCCTGCCAAATTCGACCGTTGGTTTTAAGACACAGTAGAAAGTGATATCGATATGACCATTGCCCCCGAAGTATTTCGGAAAATGCTTTTTGCTGCACGAGAAGAAGCGGGATCGTCATTAACGATCGAGCAGATGCGAACAAATATGGAAGAGCTTGGCGCTACTATGCCTATTGCCGCTGGAGTGACAAAGGAGCGAATAGAATTGGGCGGTGTGTCCGGTCTCAAATTCACACCTAGTCACGGAATGACCAATCGACACCTACTTTATTTCCACGGAGGAGGTTATGCCATTGGCAGTGCCGAGACTCACCAAGGGTTCGTATCCTATCTAGCAAGCAAGATAAACGCGGTAGCGTGGAGTATGGACTATAGACTTGCACCGGAAGCGCCATATCCTGCAGCGATAGATGATTGCTTTGCTGCATATGATGCTCTCGTAGAAAGTGGCGTGGCGGCAAACGAGATCATCATGATGGGAGATAGTGCCGGAGGGGGAGCCGCGCTGGCGACTGCACTGAAAGCCAAAGATAACGGACTGGCTGTGCCGGCAGCATTGATCCTGTTGTCGCCATGGACCGATTTGACATTGTCTGGAAAAACGCATGGGACCAGCGTTGACCGTGATCCCATTGTATCACCTGAAGCGATCAAAATGATGACAGATGCCTATCTTGACGGGGCTGACCCGGGTCATCGCTACATCTCGCCCGGCTTGACAGACCTTAGCGGACTGCCTCCCATGATTATTCAGGCCGGTTCGCATGAAATGTTGCTGTCCGATTCAATTTTGTTGGCCGAAAACGCTGGCATCGCGAATGTCGACGCCACGTTGGAGATCTGGAGCGATATGGTGCACGTTTTCCAGGTGCATTATCTCCATATCAATGAAGCCAGGAAAGCAGTCGATCAAATCTTGCATTGGTCTGCTAGTCGGCTGTCATCGTGAATTGACGCACGAATAAGGCTGGACAATCTCTCCACCCAAAATCTGTAAAAGAAAGTCGAATACATATCGTGCGTCTGCTTTTGCGCGCTTAACTTTATAGAGCCTAGGGTCAGGACTCATTAACTGAGCCAGAAGATGACGGTAGCGGCGATTGCGATGGCGGACATGAAGGTGTGCGCGCATCGGTCATAGCGGGTGTGGATACGCCTCCAGTCCTTGAGGCGCCCGAACATATTCTCGATTTTGTGACGCTGCCGGTAGAGGGTTTTGTCGAAGCCTGCGGGTAATATCCGTCCCTTTCGTGGCGGGATACATGGCGTGATGCCTTTGGCCTGCAGGGCGGCGCGATACTCGTCGCTGTCATAGCCTTTGTCCCCAAGCATGCAGATGGCATGTTCTGGCAGCGCGGGATATGTGAGCTTTGCACCGATATGATCGCTCATCTGCCCTTCGCTTAAACACAGGACCAGCGGCCTGCCTACCCCGTCACACACGGCATGGAGTTTGGACTTGTAACGGTCGTCTAATCGCATCCCCGTCAAGGATGATTTTTAACATATTTCACCCGCCTGCGGTTTTG
>CANLBM010000038.1 GCA_947488845.1 uncultured Sphingomonadaceae bacterium
AAAACCGCAGGCGGGTGAAATATGTTAAAAATCATCCTTGACGGGGATGCGATTAGACGACCGTTACAAGTCCAAACAAATCTTGCGAAAGCCACTAGTGCTCCGCCCTTTGGGTCGCCAGCTTATAGGCTCCGGAGGCAAACGATCGACCTTGGAACACACAATTGGCGCAAGCTGCCTCTGCTTCCAACGCTGCATCGCTTCCTTTGCGTCCAGTCGCTTGTTCCAGATTTTGAATAAGGTTGCCGATTGAACCGCATGAGAATTCAGAAACATCGAAATCTCTCGTTGGAGCATATTGGTTATTATAGATGAAGTTCCAGCGTGACTTAGTCCAGCAATCTTGGCTAGACGTTTTCGTTTGGAACGGCCTTGCTGCGCGAGTGAGCCCATTATGCGGCCCCTTCAATTGACAATAGCCATTGGTCGATTGCATCCATACGGTAATATATAGTGCGACCGACTTTAATCCGTGGAGGTCCCTTTCGCAGTCTCGCCCACCGTCCGAGCGTCCGTATCGACACATTCAGAATTTTTGCTGCATCTGAACTGGAAAGTAATTGCTCGTTATTCATTGTTGTTTCCTTTCGTTGTTGGAAGGAAACTGGCCGACAATGATCACAGACAACATGTCTTTATTGGGACAATTGGAGACATTGCAAGCGCTATTTTTTTCCGTTCTCAGCTTGCCAAAAATCGACAATGGGGTCCGTGGGCATATCAAACTCTTTGCCGATTGACGCCGTGATCACGCGATCTATTCTGGAGGTCATTTGGTACCCCGTCAAAGAATATTGACTTTGAACACGGTCCTCTTTTTGTTCTCTGTTCCACGCTTTACGAATTGTTCTGATCGAGTTGTCATCCATTGGAGCAGTTGGATCAAACTCAGGATCAATACGCTTTATTGTGGTGATTATTGCTGCCCGTAAGGACATTTTTTTGGGTTCTCGACCAGACTGTTCATTTTCGTCCAAAACTCGGACAACCTCGTCAAGAATGATACCTGTGCGCCTCTTCTCCAAAGAAAATGGCTGTATTTGAGTTTCATTGCGCTCAGCAATGCAGGCTTCAATTGCCCATTGAGGTGGCTTAGGTGGGCAATTTCCTATTGCTAAAGCAACATAACGAAAATCCGGCTTACCAATCGCTTTAGATTGCTCAAAAAGACTTTGTGCTTCACTAATTTCATAGTGCCCTGATGTCTTTCGTTTATTTGCCATTGTCTCTAGTCCTTTGTCCGATAATGCTTGTAGCTGATCTAAGCGTACCGTCATCAAGATGTGAATACCGATTTGTGGTGGAAACCTGTGTGTGACCTAAAAGTCTTCCGATGGTTGGAAGCGACACATTACCTTGGACAAGGATTGATGCGAAGGTGTGGCGAAGATCATGTGGTCGGAAGTTATCTATACCGGCTTCTCTCAATATCGAGCGAAAAACCTTTTTCACGGTCGTTAAGTTGCCGTCATTCATTCCGGCAAACACATACTCGTTTGTTCTTATCTGGCTTGCCTCATCTAGAATGGCCATAGCATCGCTGCTCAATGGAACTCGATGCAGTCGGCGGCGTTTTGTATGCGCGCTCGGCTTCACCCAGACCCCTTCGATGAAATCGAACTCGCACCATTTTGCTTTGAATGTTTCGCCGCTCCTTGCGCCTGTCAAAAGTAAAAACTGGATTGCCAATGTCGATGGAGTAACCGGGCGTGATCTGACGGCGGTCAGAAAACGATGAAGTTCACCTTTGGAAAGATATCGTTCGCGCCGTTCTTCTGCGTTTCGTTCGACGCCCTTCACGGGGTTGGAGCTCACCAATCCCCATTGGATAGCTTTTGAATAGAAGTGCTGCAAACTGGCAAGCATTCGATTGGATTGGGTAGGTGTTGAACTGCTTACATTGCTGTGCAGCCGTTCAATATCACTTTGCCCGATGCTGCTCAGCTTTCGGTGTCCCAAAGCAGGCAACACAATACGAACCCAGATTGATGTGACTGTAGATTGCGTTTTAGTCGCGCGCCGCGAAAGTATTTCTGGCCTGCCCCCCGAAAAGTGGTCCATATTGAAAGTTAGGATTTCGGCTATTTATGGCTTGAAAGGAGCTTTGAAT
>CANLBM010000039.1 GCA_947488845.1 uncultured Sphingomonadaceae bacterium
ACGTAAGCGAGAGCTGTAGGCCGCCTTGCGCGTTATGGCATTTAAGGGTTGAAGGCTGCTTATTTGGGAGCGGCGATTATGGACGACATGGGTTCGGGATCAGCGAGCAGTCATACGATTAGTCATATGACCACTCATATGAGTGGTTCTAGTCTTGGCCGTGTAGAGATTGTCGGCGGCCGTCGGCGCTGGACAGCCGAGCAGAAGCTGGCGATGCTGGCAGATGCATTTGGTCCGGAAGGATCGGTTGGCCAGACTTGCGAGCGTCACCGGATTGGCAGTGGCCAGCTATACACATGGCGGCGTCTGGCGATGAACGGTCAGCTAGAGGGCATGACCCCGTCAAGCCGAGCGCTTGCCGCACCCGCTTTTGCCGAAGTCTCGCTGGATACTGGCCCAATCGACCGAGCGGCGGTAAACCCTGCACAGCCTGGTCTGATCAGGATAGACCTGCCGTCAAGGATAAGGCTGACGGTGGACGCGGCGGTCGATGCCGATGCGTTGGCACGGGTGCTCGGGGTGCTTTCCCGATGATCCCGCAATCTCCTTCGACGCGCATTTACCTTGCCTGCGGTGCAACCGACATGCGCAAAGGGTTTAACGGTCTGTCTGTATTGGCACAGCAAGTATTGCAGAAGAACCCGCATTCAGGAGCTTTGTTTGCCTTTCGGGGCAAGCGCGGAGATCTGGTCAAGCTGCTGTGGTACGACGGCCAGGGCATGTGCCTGTTTTCCAAACGGATGGATCGCGGCAAGTTCGTTTGGCCGGTGACAAAGACCGGTAAAGTGCACCTCTCTTCGGCTCAGCTTTCCATGCTTCTCGAAGGCATTGACTGGCGTAGACCTGAACGCACGGCCGCTCCGCTTTTGGCGGGATAAAACGGCATATTTGGGCTGGTTTCACTGGTAATCCATGACCCACTCCGCTATTAAATGGCGGTGTCAGATACCGCTCATTCTTACCCCGATAAAGACGCCCGGATTGCCGAGCTGGAAGCTGCTTTGGCGGCCCGTGACACGCTGATCGAGACCCTGCAGTTACAACTGGACAAGTTGCGCCGTATGACCTTTGGCCAGTCGTCGGAGAAGCTTGTCCAGCAGATCGAGCAACTGGAACTGACGCTCGAAGAGTTGGAGAGTGAAGCTGCGATTTCCGATGCCCGGGCGCCTGAGCCGATCGTAAAGGCCGGACGGCCATCGCCCGTTCGCGCTTTGCCTGATCATCTGCCACGCGCTGAACGCCGCATTGAACCGGAGACAGGTGCCTGCGCCTGTCCTGATTGCGGCGGTACCCTTCGCCCGCTTAGCGAAGACAGCGACGAGATGCTTGATGTACTGCCGGTGCAATGGCGCGTTATCCGTACCATTCGCCCCAAGTATAGCTGCCGTTCCTGCGAGAAGATTGTGCAGGCCCGCGCACCAGTCAAAGCTATTGCCCGGGGTAAAGCCAGCTTTGCAACCCTTGCCCATGTCGTCGTGAACAAGTTCGATCATCATCTGCCGCTCTACCGTCAGTCCGAGATGATGGCAGCGCAAGGTGTGGACATCGACCGTTCGACGCTGGCCGGTTGGGCTGGTCAAGCCGCCAGTCTGCTCGATCCTATCGTTAGCCGTATCCGCGAAGAAGGCTTAAAGGCCGCAAAGATCCATACCGACGACACACCGGTGCCTTGCCTAGTGCCCGGTAAGGGTAAAACGGCGCAGGCAAGACTGTGGACCCATGTCGTCGATGACCGCGCATCTGGCTCTACCGGTCCGGCATTGGTCTGGTATAAGTTTACCCTTGATCGCAGCGGTATCCATCCGCAGACCGAGCTCAAGGCATTTACAGGTTTGCTGCAAGCCGATGGCTATGCAGGTTACGATAAGCTCTATCAGGATGACCGGATACGCGAGGTCGCCTGCTGGGCACATTTTCGCCGCAAGATATTCGAGAACCATCAAGCAAGTCCGACGCCGCTCACCACCGACCTGCTGGAACGGATTGCAGGACTATACCGGATCGAGGACGATGTTCGCGGTCAGCCGCCCGATGTTCGCCGCCAGAACCGTCAGGAACATAGCAAACCGCAAATCGAGGCGCTGCGCAGCGTGATCGA
>CANLBM010000040.1 GCA_947488845.1 uncultured Sphingomonadaceae bacterium
GGATGTTGTCACCGGCAGAGTTCGAACGGCAGCAAAAAATGAAAACCGAAGGTGTCTAGAAAACTAGGGGCTATTCAGGAGGACTTAGCGCATGGGTCGAAAGCTACCACCATCAGCTTATATCAGGCGGAAAAATTTGGTCGAAGCGTGAAGCTCCAAAACGACTCCGTCGTTTGACAATAGATGAAGCAGCAGCGATCCAAACATTTCCTTCTCATTATAATTTTCAAGGCAAAACGTCTTCTGTCTTTGCACAAATCGGCAACGCTGTTCCCTGTGAACTTGCGCGAAGAATTGGTTTGTCTGTTAAAGCTGTACTCAGCGGTTATAAATCGAATGAAAAACCGAATGACTCAAAAGTTGCCTAGTTATCTATGGTTACGACGACAGTTTATTTATAATCACTAATTCACCTGACTAACCGACAACAACACTCCCATCGCCACAGCTCTCCAATCAAATAACGCTGAGCGACTGCCCATTCTTGCCCCCCTCTCTTCCCCGCCATCTTCCTGACCATCCGGAATTACGGTGACAGTTTACTCAATGCACTAAATCACCACTAACCGACAACCGCACATAGATGGCCTACAACATATTTAACCCGCCACCAAAGCCACCCAAATCGCCACAAAGAAACTCGCCCCGCCCATCATCACGAAACTATGCCAGATCGAATAGCGAAAGGGCCGACCCTTGCGGACATAGAAGATCGTGCCGAGCGAATAAAAGGCTCCACCCGCCAACATCGCCCATAAAGATAATGGCGGTAACTGCTCCATCATCTCGGGCACGCCGATAAGGCCCATCCATCCCAGACCGAGATAGGAAGCCAGCGACCAGCGCGAATCCAGGTTCTTGCCGAATATCTTGTACAGTATCGCGGGAATGGCGAGCGCCCAGACCGTCGTCAGCAGGAAGAGGCTGAACTCCGTGCCCGCGAGGACAAAAATCGGGGTAAAAGTTCCTGCGATCGTCAGATAGATGGCTGCATGGTCTATCCGGCGCAGCATCAGCCGCCGGTCATGAAAAGGCGACAAATGGTAGAACATGGAAATGACGTGAGAAAATGCCACGCAGGCCACATAGGTGCCGACTGCCGCGACCGCCGCCAGACCGTCGCCGACAGCCGCCTGTAACAACAAGGCTAGGCCGGCCGCCAGGATGAACAACAATCCTATGCCGTGGACAATGTAATCGGCGCGGCGTTCCTGTTTATCGGGAGTGGGGTACATCAGGTCACAATCTTTGGAGGAGACATTGGAGACAGGTTAGCCGTGACAGCATATTTGTCGCCAACAGTCACCCACTAACCGACAGCGGCAACCTGCCCCTCGCCCACATCGATCCGCTCGATCACGAACACTGGCGGGCTTCCGATGCATCCAGCCGACGGAGTGCCTCGAAACTGGCTCCGGTCACCAGCCGCAACCGGGCGACGGGATCGAAGCTGTGCTGTCCGGGCCGTCGAAAACTGGCCTTTTCCGGCGTCGATTTACCATTTCGGGCACAATCACGTTACGCTTTCCCCGCTTTTCGCTGCATTTTGGCACAATTTAGCCCGACCGCCATATCGGCAACGCCGCTTATGTGCAGGACAAAGACAATCACCGCGTTCGCTCCCGGATTCGCCAGTAAATCTGCCAGAAATAAGCTTCCAAATCTTCCAATCCGGTATCTCGTATACAGGCTTAAAATCTTGCGGGATTGTTGCGATTGGCCTGCCCCCCGAAAAGTGGTCCATATTGAAAGTTAGGATTTCGGCTATTTATGGCTTGAAAGGAGCTTTGAAT
>CANLBM010000041.1 GCA_947488845.1 uncultured Sphingomonadaceae bacterium
GCATCAGTCCACTGGCATTCGAAGCCAAGGTGGCATAATGAGATCAGTCACCGGCGCAAAACCGTTACAAGTCCAATTTGCCGGAAATATGGACGCCGGACGCGAAGACCGAGCGCAGAGGCCGGCTTGCCGCACGCCGATGCCAAGTGGTGCGACATCGCACACGCATCAAGAACGAGGTGCATGCGATCCTGCACGCGAACCTGATTCCTCGCTGCCCGCACGCCGATCTGTTCAGTCGGGTGGGACGGGCCTGGTTGCTCCAACAACCACTGCCTGACGATGAGCGCGCCGCGATCGAGCGGCACATCCGTGAACTGGATCGCCTGGCGCAAGATCTTCATGCGCTCGACAAGGATATCGCGCTTGATTCCATTGAGGATCCAGAGATCGCGCACCTCCTCACGATCACGGGGATCAACCTGACGGTCGCGGCCGGTATAATGGCCGCGATCGGCGATATCACCCGCTTCTCATCACCCCAGAAGCTGGTCAGCTATTTTGGGCTTAACCCGCGGGTCCGCCAATCAGGTCTGGGAATTGCCCATCACGGACGGATCAGCAAAAGCGGCCGCAGTCACGCGCGCGCGATGCTTGTCGAGGCCGCATGGGCGGCGGCCAAGGCGCCCGGTCCGCTGCACGCATTTTTTGTCCGGGTTCGGGCAAAGCGCGGTCACCAGATTGCCGCAGTTGCCGTTGCCCGCAAGCTCACCGTGCTGTGCTGGCACCTGCTGACCAAAGACACTGACTATCGCTGGATCCGTCCAGCACTGGTTGCCAGCAAGCGCAGGGCTATGGAGCTGAAATCAGGAATGCCGCAAAAGAAGGGCAACCAACCTGGATCTGCGCATGCTTACAACAGCAAGATCCTGCGTGATCAGGAAATGGAAATCGCACGCCATGCTGAATGGGCATACGAACAATTTGTCGCCCAATGGCAAACACGGCCCAAAGACAAGGTGCGCGGACGCCTCAAGTCGGCAGGGCTGTGAAAAGGCGGCCTGACGGAACTTGCAGCCGGCGTTCCGCTCTTCGCCGCGAGGTCGCCCGCGCATTCAAATCATAACATATTTTGAAGCCAGATGTCTTGTCAATCACATCCGTGGTGTACCGTCAGCGCGGCGATACTGGCGGCTGGCATAGTTGATGAGGGTACGAAGTGTGGTCATAGACAAGTTTGCGCTACCGATTGCGGGTTTGCCGCGCATACCTTTTGTGGTCATTTCGCGATAGCGCTTGCGAACGTCTGCCTCAGTAATTGACGCTATGGCCTTATTTTCCCATGCCGCAAAAACGGTTTGAATCTGACGGTCCATTTCATTTCGGGTGGCATCTTTTAGTTTGCCAGGTCGCGCAAAATACGCATCTGCAACGCTGCGGAGGGTGACGTTGAGAGCTTC
The DNA here is from genome assembly GCA_947488845.1 of uncultured Sphingomonadaceae bacterium. Lineage (GTDB taxonomy): Bacteria > Pseudomonadota > Alphaproteobacteria > Sphingomonadales > Sphingomonadaceae > Parasphingorhabdus. The sequence continues at coordinate 1,401 of CANLBM010000041.1, forward strand.
GTCCTGTTTCTTCATTTCGCGCGGATCAATGCCCATCCCCATGTTACGCAGGTGCTCCTTCGCAGCATCGCGTGCCTGTTCGGGTGAAAAAATGCCATAAGTGCCCACGGTAACGCGTACGGCATCACCAACACCATTGACTCGTCCCTGCGCGATGAATGTCGCTTTGCCCGTGGGCGTAACTCTCAAACCAAAGCCCTTTATCTCAGTATCCCAATGCAGAACATCTGATTTGGACAATCCAGCTTTGGCAACACGGTCGATATTGGTTTTGGTGAGCTTCAACTTTGGCACTGAATAGCCCCTAGTTTTCTAGACACCTTCGGTTTTCATTTTTTGCTGCCGTTCGAACTCTGCCGGTGACAACATC
>CANLBM010000042.1 GCA_947488845.1 uncultured Sphingomonadaceae bacterium
AAACATAGGGTAATCGCGGGGCTGTTATCAGCTGCACGATACCACTGATATTTGAAAGTTGGTTGCCCCCCGATAGGATGAAAATACGGGCTCACGATTGTTGACCGGGCCCAAGCATCGAACGGAGAACAACCATGAATCAATATATCGGTCTTGACGTCTCATTAAAAGAGACATTCATCGCGGTCCGCGGAGACGGCAAGCGGATCTGGCGCGGCAAATGCCCGTCTGACCCGGAGATCATAGCGCAGACCTTAGCCAAGCGTGCGCCCAATGCGCGGCGTGTCGTTTTTGAAACAGGGCCGCTGTCGGTGTGGTTCTATCATGCGCTGACTGCCAAGGGCGTGCCGGCGATTTGCATTGATGCGCGCCATGCCAAGGCAGCGCTCGACATGGCACCGAACAAGACCGATCAGAACGACGCAGACGGGCTGGCCCAACTTGCCGAGGTCGGCTTTTACCGCGAGGTTCGTGTAAAGAGTTTTGATGCCATGCTTGTCCGCACGCTGGTCGCGGCGCGCCAACAAATGCTGAAAATGACGGTTCAGATATCGAACCAGATCCGCGGTGTCATGAAAACATTCGGGCTGGTTGTTCCAAAAAGTGCGGGAAGCGTATTGGAAGGGCATATCCGTTCTCTGCTGGCAACCAATGCAGGGCTTGAACGGATCGTTTTGCCGATGCTTGAGGCATGGTTGGCCCTACGCGTGCGTGTCGCACAGCTGAGCAAGCAACTGATCGCCTCAGCGCGCACAAGCGAGCAATGCCAGTTGCTCATGTCAATACCCGGTATCGGCGTGGTAACAGCGTCGTCCTTTATTGCAGCGATCGAGGACCCGGCCAACTTTGCCAAGTCGCGCTCTGTTGGTGCCTGGATCGGCTTGACCACCAGACGCTACCAATCAGGTGAGGTCGACTATGCCGGGCGCATCTCGAAGCGTGGTGATACTCACTTACGCGCATTGCTGTATGAAGCCGCGATGGTGATCCTCACGCGGACAAGTGCGGACAGCGCGCTACGCAACTGGGGCTTGAAGCTCAGGGAGAAGATCGGGTTTAAGCGAGCGGCTGTCGCGGTTGCGCGCAAACTTGCGGTCATCATGCATACCATGCTTAAGACTGGCGAACTGTTCAATCGTTCAGCCGGTGCTGCTGCATGAGGTGCGCAACACAATAGAAAGGATAACTGACTGAGTTAAGTTTGCGCCAACGCTTTAGGCGCACCGAGCCGTCCCTGCCGGGACGCGGACTGGATCATTGCGTTGTAACGGCTGCAAGTGCCATATCGGTAAAATGCGAACTAAACATTGGCAAGATCCCTCCTTACGAAACCTATCATGCGGCGAGCACGTCTCGACCGCGTAGACGACCATGTTCCCGGCAAACGAACATCAACGGTGCAACTGAAGCAGGAAGTGCAGACAACGAAACCCAAAGCTGCGATTGCAAAACCGCAGGCGGGTGAAATATGTTAAAAATCATCCTTGACGGGGATGCGATTAGACGACCGTTACAAGTCCA
>CANLBM010000043.1 GCA_947488845.1 uncultured Sphingomonadaceae bacterium
GATTGTGTTGAAAAACTCGGATGATATTCCGTTTGATATTGCTTCTGGTAGCGAGACGAGTGCGGTTTGATCTGTTGATCAGGCTGGCATCGGGATTGTTTTGGCGAGTTTGCGGAGGTTTTGTGCTGTGGCGGCGAGGAGGAACTCGTCTTTTGCGCCATTTGGTCCCCGCAGGCGCAACCGGTCCAGCTTTAATATGCGTTTGAGATGCGCGAACAGCATTTCCACCTTTTTGCGCTGCCTTCGCGAGGTAACATAGGCATCGCTGGTGGCAATATTGCGTGCCACATCGCGCGCGCTTTCATGGATGGAACGCATGATCTTGCGAACCGGGGCATTGGGACAGCATTGCGGTTTGAGCGCGCAGGCATCACAATCTGCCTTGCGGGCGCGATAGCGGATGAAGTCGTCCTTGTCGGCATCGTTTCGCGGCATGGCAAAGTTGCGGTTGCGCCGTCTCAGTTCCTTGCCTCCCGGACAGGTGTATCGGTCTTCTTCATGATCGAAGGTGAAGTCAGCACGTTCAAAGCTTCCATCCCTCCGCGCAGATTTATCGAACACCGGGATATGCGGCTCAATGCCTTTATCCTCGACCAGCCAGGCGAGATTGGGCGCATCGCCATAACCGGCATCGGCCACAAGCCGGTCAGGCCACAGGCCAAAGCGTTTTTGCGTTCGCTCGATCATAGTTCGCTGTGCGGTTACCTCGGCCTGACGGATCGAGGTTGTCGCTTCTACATCCATGATGACGGCATGATCCAGATCGATCAGATAGTTGGTCGAGTAAGCGAAGAAGGCGCGTTCGCGGCTAGCTGCGGTCCATCGCGCTGCCGGGTCGGTGGGTGCCAGCTGCTTCGGTGTGACCGGAGTAGCGCCGCCAAAGGCTGCATCGTCGAGCACGGTGAGATACTCGGTGACGGCGCGTCCCGCAGCTTCGGGCGGAAGTCCCTCGCTACCGGGAACCGCACGCTGCCGGTCAACATCGGCCCGGATCAAGCTGGCATCAATGGCAAAGCCTTCACCACCCACAAGCCCTTCCTCAATGCACCACCGCACGGTCGCCTCGAACACCTCGCGCAGCAGATTACTATCGCGGAAACGGCCATGCCGATTTTTTGAGAAAGTGGAATGATCCGGCACCGCGCCATCGAGACCCAGCCTGCAGAACCAGCGATAGGCCAGGTTGAGATGCACCTCTTCGCATAAGCGCCGTTCCGAACGGATGCCCATGCAATAGCCGATGATCAGCATCCGGATCATCAACTCAGGATCGATTGAGGGCCTTCCCGTTGCACTATAGAAGGGCTTCAAATAATCGCGGATGCTCGACAGATCAACAAACCGGTCAATCGACCGCAACAGATGATCACCCGGCACATGATCCTCCAAACTGAACCCGTAAAACAGCGCCTCCTGCATCACCGTTCGCTCGCCCATCATCGCAGTATCTCCCGCTTCCACAGGAATATTGAATCAGAACTTCACGCCGCTGGCAAGGCTGAGTTTTTCAACACAATC
>CANLBM010000044.1 GCA_947488845.1 uncultured Sphingomonadaceae bacterium
CCCCCCGAAAAGTGGTCCATATTGAAAGTTAGGATTTCGGCTATTTATGGCTTGAAAGGAGCTTTGAATGGCACGGAAGAGATATACACCGGAGCAGATCATCGGGATGCTGCGAGAAGCCGAGGTTCGGCTGGCACAAGGCGAGAGGGTTGGTGCGATATGCCGGTCGTTGAGCATATCGGAGCAGAGTTACTATCGCTGGCGGCGTGAATATGGCGGGTTGAAGGTGAGCCAGGCTCGGCGTTTGAAGGACCTTGAGAAGGAGAACCAGCGGCTCCGAAAGGCGGTGTCGAACCTGACGCTCGACGCTTTGATCCTGAAGGAGATTGTCGAGGGAAAGTACTGAGCCCCTCGCGGCGCCGTTCGGCGGTCGACCATGTGTGTAAGGCGCTCGGAGTATCCGAGCGTCGTGCCTGCAAGGTGACGGGCCAGCACCGTTCGACCCAGAGGAAGCCGGCGAGACCGCGGCCTGATGAGAAGTCGCTGACAGCCGAGATCATCCGTCTGGCCTCGCAATACGGCCGATATGGCTACCGCCGTATTACCGGCCTGCTGCGTAATGACGGCTGGACGGTAAACGCGAAGCGGGTCGAGCGCATCTGGCGCCGCGAGGGGCTCAAAGTTCCGAAGAAGCAACCGAAACGTGGTCGGTTATGGCTGAACGATGGCTCGTGCATGCGGCTCCGACCCCAATATCGTGGCCATGTCTGGAGCTACGACTTCGTCGCCGACCGCACCCATGACGGCAAGGCGTTCCGGATGCTGACGGTGATCGATGAACACAGCCGGGAGTGCCTGGCGATCCATGTCCAGCGACAGCTCAAGAGCGACGATGTGCTGGCGGTACTGACCGATCTGTTCCAGCGTCATGGTCCGCCAGCACATATAAGATCGGATAATGGCGCGGAGTTTACCTCCCATGCCGTGCGCGACTGGCTCGGCAGGATTGGCGTGAAGACGCTCTACATCGAACCGGGCAGCCCTTGGGAAAATGGCTACAACGAGAGCTTCAACGGCAAGCTCAGGGACGAACTTCTCAATGGCGAAATATTTTACACGCTGAGGGAGGCCGAAATCCTGATTGGATGCTGGCGCCAGCATTACAACACACTCCGCCCGCACAGCTCGCTGGGCTACAAGCCGCCAGCTCCAGAAACTATCTT
>CANLBM010000045.1 GCA_947488845.1 uncultured Sphingomonadaceae bacterium
GTGGCCGGTAGAGATGCTGTGCCGCGTGATGCAACTGTCAACGCGGGGTTATCGATCCTGGCGATCACGGCCGATGGGGCAGCGTGCGCGCGGTGATATGACGGTGCTGGCCCACATCCGCGAACAATATGGCCTCAGCCTTGGCAGCTATGGACGTCCTCGCATGACGATGGAGCTTAAGGAAGCGGGACTCAATGTTGGTGAGCGGCGCGTAGGTCGGCTGATGCGGATAAACGGGATCAAGCCAGTTCGCACCCGCAAGCACAAGGTTACCACCAACAGTAATCACCGGCTTGGCATTGCTCCGAACCTGCTGGATGGCAACTTTGCTGCCGATGCGCCTAACTGCAAATGGGCAGGCGATATCAGCTATGTGTGGACAGCAGAGGGGTGGCTCTACCTCGCTGTCATTCTCGATCTGCACAGCCGCCGGGTTGTGGGCTGGGCGGTTAGCGACAGGATGAAGAAGGACTTGGCGATCCGGGCGCTGGAGATGGCAGTAAATCTGCGCCAACCCGCCGAAGGTTGTATCTTCCACTCCGATCGTGGCAGTCAGTACTGCGCTTATGATTATCAGAAGAAATTGCAGGCTTATGACCTGCGACCATCGATGAGCGGCAAAGGCAACTGCTACGATAACGCGTCTGTCGAGACGTTCTTCAAAAGCCTGAAGGCCGAGCTGATATGGCGACAGAAGTGGCAAACAAGGAGGCAAGCCGAGGCCGCCATCTTCCAGTATATCAACGGGTTCTACAACACCCGTCGCCGTCACTCATATCTGGGTGGCATCAGTCCACTGGCATTCGAAGCCAAGGTGGCATAATGAGATCAGTCACCGGCGCAAAAC
>CANLBM010000046.1 GCA_947488845.1 uncultured Sphingomonadaceae bacterium
CTTCTATGCATGGCTCAAGAACCCGCTGAGTAAACGGGCGAAGGAAGACGTCCGTCAGACCGAGTTGATCCGGGAAGCATGGAAAGACAGCGGTAAGGTTTATGGCTATCGCAAGTTGCACGATGATCTGCTTGATCAAGGCGAGACATGCTCTGTCAATCGCGTGGCCCGCTTGGCCAGTTTGGCTGGGATCAAAGCACAGATTGGCTATAAACGTCGTCCTGGGAGCCATGGCGGCAAGCCATCCATGGTTGTCGATAACAGGCTGGCTCGGCAGTTCAATGTCGCAGTGCCAGACAAGGCTTGGGTGACCGACATTACCTATATCCGGACGTTGGAAGGTTTTGCTTACCTGGCTGTCGTAATCGACCTCTACTCCCGCCGCGTGGTCGGTTGGTCGCTGCAGAGCCGCCAGACGACAGATGTGGTCCTGCAGGCATTGCTCATGGCCGTGTGGCGCCGCAAGCCGAAGCGCAAGGTGCTGATCCACTCGGACCAAGGCTCCCAGTTTACCAGCATGGACTGGGCGTCCTTCCTGAAAGCCCACAATCTGGAGCACTCCATGAGCCGGCGCGGAAACTGTCACGACAACGCTGTCGCCGAGAGCTTCTTCAA
>CANLBM010000047.1 GCA_947488845.1 uncultured Sphingomonadaceae bacterium
CCATCGGCCGTGATCGCCAGGATCGATAACCCCGCGTTGACAGTTGCATCACGCGGCACAGCATCTCTACCGGCCACATATGACGCCAGCTATGCACGAACGCGAACCTCACGGCCGCCCGCTCGCGAAGAACTGGGTAGCCTTTTTTAATATCTCCCTCTCCTCCTTGAGGATGCGGTTCTCGAGGCGCAGACGTTCATTCTCGCGAGCCAAATCCGCCTGTGGCGCTGCTACCAAATCCGTTGGCCGATATTGTGATACCCATTTGCCCAGCGTCGACAATCCGACACCCAAATCAGCAGCAACACGCCGCCGTGACAATCCGCTTGTCACCGCAATCCGGACTGCCTCTTGCTTGAAATCTTCTGTATGCTTCTTCATCTCGTCGGTCTCCTTGTATGAGTGTTTAACTCTCAAGTCACCGGCACGAAACATAGGGTAATCGCGGGGCTGTTATCAGCTGCACGATACCACTGATATTTGAAAGTTGGTTGCCCCCCGATAGG
>CANLBM010000048.1 GCA_947488845.1 uncultured Sphingomonadaceae bacterium
GCGGCCTGCCTACCCCGTCACACACGGCATGGAGTTTGCTGTTCAGGCCGCCCTTGGTGCGTCCGATATATCTGGAAACAGATCCTTTTTTAAAAGGCTGGCAGCGGTACGATGCGCTTTGAGATGTGTTGCATCGATCATCAGCACGTCATCGGCATCGCTAGTAGCAGCCAGAGCAGAGAATATCTTGTTGAACACACCCATGCGGCTCCAGCGGATAAAGCGATTATAGATCGTTTTATGCGGACCGTAAGCAGCGGGGGCATCGCGCCAGCGCAGACCACCCTGGATGACAAAGATGATCCCGCTCAGTATCCGCCGGTCATCAACTCTGGGAACCCCGTGCGATAACGGAAAATACGGCTCTATCCGGCGCATCTGCGCTTTGGTCAGTAAAAATGGAACATCCATGACAGCACCTCCTTCGATGCCGACATTGAATCACAAAAATGCCGCGCTGGGAATCCCTTTAATAGGTCCTGACCCTA
>CANLBM010000049.1 GCA_947488845.1 uncultured Sphingomonadaceae bacterium
TGCCTAAATTTGAGGTAAGGAGACGAAGATGAACAAGGTAAATTTCAGTGACGATTTCAAACGTGATGCAGTAATTCAGATCACGGAACGGGGCTATCCGGTAGCGGAGGTTTCGCAGCGTCTGGGGGTCAGCAAGCATTCGCTTTATGCTTGGAAGAAGAGGTTCGGATCGGCATCCGACGGAGACGATGGCAAGGACGCCGAGATCCGGCGATTGAAGCGCGAGCTGACACGGGTCACCGAGGAACGCGACATATTAAAAAAAGCCACCGCGTATTTCGCCAGAGATGCAAAGTGAGATACGCGTTTGTTGCTGAGCATCGCCCTGTGTTTTCGGTGCGCGCAATGTGTCGCAGCTTACGCATCCATCCGAGCGGCTTCTATGCATGGCTCAAGAACCCGCTGAGTAAACGGGCGAAGGAAGACGTCCGTCAGACCGAGTTGATCCGGGAAG
>CANLBM010000050.1 GCA_947488845.1 uncultured Sphingomonadaceae bacterium
GTAAGCGAGAGCTGGGGGCCGCGTATTATGCGGCTTGACGGTTCCGTTTGTTATTGTCTGTCCAGTTCCATGGCATGAGTTCGTCCCAACGGGAAGCGGGCCAATCGGATGCGATTTTTTCAATAACATCGGTGATATAGGCTTGGGGTTCGACGCGATTGAGTTTGCAAGTTTCGATGACCGAGTAGATAGCGGCGGCGCGTGTTCCTCCGGCCTTGGATCCGGTAAATAGCCAATTTTTTCTGCCTATCGCTATGGAACGGATGGAGCGTTCTGCAATGTTATTGTCCATCTCGGCTATGCCTTCACCGAGATAGCGTGTGAGCGCATCCCAGCGTTTGCGGCCATAGGTTAGAGCCTTGGCCATGCTTGATTTGGGCGACAGGCGGCGCAAAGCATCGTCGATCACGCTGCGCAGCGCCTCGATTTGCGGTTTGCTATGTTCCTG
>CANLBM010000051.1 GCA_947488845.1 uncultured Sphingomonadaceae bacterium
GAAATTTACCTTGTTCATCTTCGTCTCCTTACCTCAAATTTAGGCAAGAAGGTGTCCAGAAATCTAGGGGCTATTCAAAGTGCTGGAGCGACTTATTCCGATTCAAACTGACGGGTTCCGCGGGATTACGCTTACCGCAATCATGGGTAAAATGATCCGTGAGGACATAAACACCTCTAATGAATTTGGATCAATCAACCCGAGGGCGATTTTTGAAAAGGGAATTCGCCCGGTTCTTAAGAAGCATCGTATTCCGACTGGCGCCAGCGCTCCGCTCAATGTAGCTAGGGTCAGGACCTATTAAAGGGATTCCCAGCGCGGCATTTTTGTGATTCAATGTCGGCATCGAAGGAGGTGCTGT
>CANLBM010000052.1 GCA_947488845.1 uncultured Sphingomonadaceae bacterium
CGGGATTTTACCCTCGTTCAACCCGAGCAAAGCGGAGGTCATGGGCAAAGCCCATAAATCCTGCTCCCGCAACCAACTGAATAGCCCCTAGTTTTCTAGACACCTTCGGTTTTCATTTTTTGCTGCCGTTCGAACTCTGCCGGTGACAGCATTCCGTTCTTAGTATGTTTTCGCCTCGGGTTATAGAACATCTCGATATAATCGAACACATCCTGCCGAGCCTCTATACGTGTTTTGTAGGCCCGGCGCCTTATTCGCTCACGTTTGAGCAGATTGAAGAAGCTCTCGGCGACAGCGTTGTCGTGACAGTTTCCGCGCCGGCTCATGGAGTGCTCCAGATTGTGGGCTTT
>CANLBM010000053.1 GCA_947488845.1 uncultured Sphingomonadaceae bacterium
CGGGCCGCCCAGCAGGGCGACCTTAACCGCCGGAACTCTAACTTAGCCGGTGGACCACCCTAATGGGGCAGGCCATTGCAGCGGCATCTGCAAAAGGTTGCGTTGATAACGTGATGAGACAATTTGACTATGCGCGGCGCGCTCTCCAGAATTGTCCCGATAGCTTTGTGGACTTGTAACGGTCGTCTAATCGCATCCCCGTCAAGGATGATTTTTAACATATTTCACCCGCCTGCGGTTTTGC
>CANLBM010000054.1 GCA_947488845.1 uncultured Sphingomonadaceae bacterium
GGGATGGAGCAGTCCGGTAGCTCGTCAGGCTCATAACCTGAAGGTCGTAGGTTCAAATCCTACTCCCGCAACCAACAATCAAAACGCCCCGCCTCGTGCGGGGTTTTTTGTTTGGTTCTGGTGAGTGACGGGATTTTACCCTCGTTCAACCCGAGCAAAGCGGAGGTCATGGGCAAAGCCCATAAATCCTGCTCCCGCAACCAAC